>NZ_JAVYAA010000007.1:0-371243 GCF_032337355.1 Paenibacillus suaedae | reverse complement strand
CGTTCGTCCTGAGCCAGGATCAAACTCTCCGTTAAAGTTAAGTTTGAACTGCTCATATCTTTTGACGAGGTATTACTACCTCATTCACAAACGTTGCTCGTTGTTCAGTTTTCAAAGAACAATTTCAGTCAGTAACCAATCTCTTAGTTACTTTCTTTTTCTCACCACTTTGTCAGCGGCGACTTTTATAATATATCATGTTCACTTCTTAGAGTCAAGCACTTTTTTTAAATTCTTTTTTCGAGCTTTCGAATGATTGCTTATTCAGCTTTCGTTCGAAGTGCTTCTCTCGAAGAGGCGAGTATTAATGTATCATATATTTCAAACCCAAGTCAACACTTTATTTTAAAAAAGTTAAAACGCTGCATGAGCTGTCATGCAGCGACTCAACTTTCTGTGATTGTGCATCCGTCAACCAGCCCATTCATAGGCCCGAGTATACCCTAGCTTGCCATATGGACTAGCATGCTCAATCAAACGTTCCTTTACACAACCGCGATGTGTAAGCTTATTTAGTAGAGCTGGCATATAACCGGCCATCCACTTGAATTCTTTGTGCTGCATAATATCCGATATCGGAACTGGCCCCTTCGCTTGCTTCAGCCAATTCAGCAATGGTGCGCAGCATTCTACACTCTTCGATGAGAGAGAGAACTCGCAAGCAAGCAACGCAAGTTCAATTCGCTGCGGCATCGTCTCAGAGCTTGCAGTGAATTCTTCGTACATCTTATAGACACCTAGATTTAACTTCTTCACTTGCTGCCATAACGCTTGTCTAGGCATCTCTCCTTGCTCCATTATGGCAAGCGACGCCCAATAATAGAATGCGAAATCCACACATCGATAAGCGTCTAGCATGTATTCCAGCTTCCGTAAATGCTTCGCTTGATTATATGCCTCCAAAAACAGCGCATATGTCTTCATGTATTGCATCTGGTTCGGAGTCTTCTCTTCTTGAATCAATCTTTCCTGCCAACTTGCAAGCAATCCATCGCGATCTACGCGAATATTGCCACGCCCGTAAAACGGAAGCAGTGACCTCGCCTCATCCGAAACGATCCATTCCTCCCACCTATCTGGGTGGATGCAAATCCAGCGTGCAACTGAGCTGTCATCGGCCGATACTTCCATCGACTCAAAAGGATGGGACGGACACGCTTCATCAACAACCAGCACATAGCGATCCCAATCAATATATTGGTGCATATCAGCATCCAATTGGCTGCGATCCAATATATAAAGACCGCTGACTGTAGTCGCACCAATTAATTGATCTATGGAGTTATCCAATACATGTTTCATTCTCGACCCCACGCTTTTTTGGCTTTCTTTTACATCAAATGATAGTTTATAATTCTACATAGAAACTCTCTTTCCTTCTTCCTTCGAAAACATTTTCAATCTTGAAATGGAGAGGCTGCGATGAAACAACGTCTTTTTAGAACAAGTAAAATCAATGAGTTTCGATTGTGGGGACTTGTACTTACATTAGCCGGAATGGGAATGATGGTGCTCGGCACATCCGGCATTCTCATGTGGGGCATACAAGGACGCCCCTTCGCTGGAGTATTCATGGTACTGGGAATGATACTCCTCTTGGGAAGTGTCGCGATTTACTTCTGGGCTGGCATGTTGTCCACTAGTGCTGTAATTCTTGAATGTCCAGAGTGTGGTCGCCAGACCAAAATACTCGGCAGAACGGATCGCTGCATGTTCTGTAGAACGATTCTTACCCTTGATCCGGACAAGGCAACCGCAGAAAACATCGCCCCAGAAAGCAACTTAGATCAAGACAGTAAGAAGGATGTTACCGTATCAAAGTGAGGGAAGAATGACTTACAAAGAGATTTCTCACGCATTGACTCGTTGATTCCCACAACACCATGACCAGACATCTATGTTTTCACGAGCCTCACTCGCAAGAGTGAACCGAATATAACAGACTTAACGAAGAAACCGCCTATCTGATTAGATAGACGGTTTTCTTATTTCTAACTTATAAAAAGTATCATTGCGTGATTAAGAGTTTCGATATCGAAGAACGTTCCATATGCCTTCATTGGCGAAGCTTCGGGCCCATACAGCGACTCCGCCGAGCTTTAGACGTTCTGCCATTTGAATGCGGGATTGAATCGATTGTTTATCCTCGATCCATATTTTCTGAGTTGCGCCTTCCTCCTCATATTCGACATAGTGCTGACCTGCACTCTCCGAATAAACAGGCTTCAACTTACGATCCTGAATCAAGTCTTGAACTTTCTGCATACCAACAGCCTTAGAGGATACTTTCACCTCTCCGCCTTCTGTTGTCTCTGTCCATATCCGTGTGTATAGCGGCATTCCAAGCACGAGCTTATGCGGAGGCACATTATCCTCTTCCATAATTCGCTTCATAGCATTCTCTGTCCATGGCAAGGATGCAACAGAACCAGCAGTTGGACTCGTCGCCCAATGTTCATCGTAAGCCATAACCATCATGAAGTCGACGGAACGCGCCAGCTGTTCCCGATCCAAAAATTGCGACCATCTGCCGCTCCCAGACTTCGCCGTCACATCAATCGATGCAACAAGACCCTTCGCATGTAGACGAGGAGTAAGCTCTCGTACAAACTGCGTTAAATTATCACGATCTTCAACATTTACGTTCTCATAGTCAATATTAATGCCGTCAACGTTGTATTTCTCTGCGAGCTTAACCAATTGTGCTATCGTTCGGTTACGTTTGTCGAAGGTTGCAAGCGAAGCTATAGTTCGGTCTGGATCAAAGCTGTTGCTGTACAGCGCCCATACCTGCTTCCCATTCTGATGCGCCCATTGTACAAGACGCGGATCTGCCTTCTCATCTACATTTCCCTCGTTGTCAGCCAAGCTGAACCACGTTGGGCTAATAACATTCGTCCCTGGCATCGCGGGCAGCTTGGTTGGATCCGGATTACGCGAGTACACAGCTTCCCAAGCCAAGCTTACTGGTCGCTTCTCCTTTACAAACGCAGGAACAGGCGCTGGCGAGATTGAAGGAACTGCTACACTTCCCTTACGCTGAATCTCGTCTTTAGCAACATAACCGACATTGCCGCCTTCCGCCTCAATCCGGAGCCAGTCTCCCTCTTCACCCCAGACCGTGACTTGCGTTCCACTTGCAAGCTTCTCTAAGGAGGGAGCTTGATAACTAGCATTTTCACGCAAGGCTATTTTGGCATCATCCTTTTGCTGAATGACGATCCCCTGTTGAAGAGTCTGCCCCGGTGTGCTTAGTTGAACCGCACCATTCGAAGTGTACTGCTTCGCACGCAAGCCGTATACTTCCTTCAACGCAGTCATTGGAACATAAATGTCGCCGCCAATTTGTTCAGCAGCAGCTGACCACTGTTTAGCTCGACCATTCAAGCTTCCCGTTGAGTGTCCAAGCGCAACTGAAGCAACGTCCTTAGAACTTGTCATAATGACGGTTTCGGAACTATTCTCATACACAATAGAAAGCTTATCAGACAATGCCTGAACAGGTATGAGCAAATTCTCACCTTTGCCTTTCGTCCCATATCCCGTCCAGGCACCATCCCAGATCAAGGGCTGTTCTACCTGAGAGATCTGGGAGTCAGCCTTATTCTGACCAGGTAACCAATCCCTGATACCATCCCATCCTTTCCACACGCTCGCTGCCAGGATGGCGAGTCCAATCAGAATAAAGAGACATCCTCCTCCCTTCCCTTTTTTACGGTTCTTTCCGCCGGTTCGATAATGCGGAGCACCTCTCCCCACTCCATTGCTTCTCATATAGTCAACTCCTACTTCTTCAGACTGCATCATTGGATTCGATAAAATAAAAAAGCGCGCAAGCATGAACTGCCGCGCGCATTTACATTTCTGCATTGTATTGAATATCGACCATCACCTATTGCTCCTTAGTCGATTCCACACAGGATTGACATACACCATACACTTCCATCCGATGTCCGCGTACGCTAAAACCAGTAGCCTCTGCAGCCGATTTCTCCACCGATTCCATTAATTCAGGAATAGCGAAATCAACAATTTTGCCGCATCGCTCGCAAATGGCATGATAGTGATCTGTTACATTGGCATCAAATCGACTAGAACTGTCCCCATATGTCAACTCATGAACGAGCCCCGCTTCAATAAACAACTTCAAGTTGTTATATACGGTAGCAACGCTCATGCTCGGAAAATCCGGCTCGAGTGCTCGATATATTTCATCTGCTGTCGGATGATTCATCGCATCCATCAAGTAAGCCAATATCGCATGTCTCTGTGGCGTGATGCGTACTCCGGACATTTTCAGATGTCCCAATGCATGTTGAACCCGCGTTTTCATCTTGTCCACCGCCTTCTACGCTCACATTAGTTCTATACGGGTTATCCCAACAAATCGTAGATTGTAACGATTCTCAGAAAATAATCTCTATATGTCCATTGTACGTGGAAGTTTTTTGTTTTGTCAATCCTTAATACGTCGCGCTGTTACCGTTTTCGTATGCTTATGTCACCATTCGTGTCCAAATTGACTTGATACGTAGCATTTCCTATTGTACCCTCTACTTTATTCTTTACGACATGGAAGGGAAAATCCGAATCTATATCGATGTCTCCAAAACGATTCATCGCTTGCAATGTAACATCAGCCCCCTCTGGTATGCCAATGGTGGTATCACCCGCCATATTCTGCAATTTCCAGTTGCCGCCGATGTTCTCTGACTCAACAAGCATGTCTCCACTCAAGGTCTCTGCTTGGACTGCACCAGCCGATTCATGAATGTCGATATCTCCTGATTTCGTATCCGCCATCGACTTCCCACTGATGTCGTACATCGTAATATCCCCACGCATGGTAGATACTTTGGCATCACCGCGTATATTTTGCACAAAGAGATTACCATTCAGTGTCTCTCCCTGTACTGGGGCTTCAATATTAAGCAGCTTAATATCACCATTGTTGCTCTTCGCCACTGCTTCGGCTTTCATATCATGGATCGCGATATCCCCATTATTCGTCATCACATCCGTCTTCCACATAACATGAGCCGGAATGGTGATGATCATATCAATGCGGATTGGCCGATTCCCTAATGCAAATTTCGAGCCGTTCGCGGTAATCGTCAATGTATGTTCGGAAGGCTTATTATCGATGGATGCTCCAGATTGGTTAGCCAGCGATTGCGCCTGCTCTCTATCCACTCCGCTTACAATTGCACTTAGCTCAACATCCATATTCTCTACATTCCCAGTCTGAATCCGAATCTCCCCATTGTTATTGCGAACAACGAGCTTCGATATATCCCCTGATATCGAATGTTCCAGCTTCGGCAAGCGGACATTTATCCCATTATCACCTGCCATCTCCTTCATCATGGAGAAGTCGAACTGAATGCCTCGTACCCAATCCCGGAACAGGGAAGGCTGAGAAATCATGAAGACGGAGACTGCAATAAAAACAGAAACGAACATGCCTAAAAAATCCAAGCGCAGACGACGATTATCCCCCCGCTTGCTGTGGTACACGCCAGTCCAAATATATTCGATCCCCCATATAATAAATAACAAGGGCCACCATGTTAATAACAATCGCAATGTATGATATCCAAACAACTGATCGCTGAGCAGCATGATTCCGACAGCGACAAGCAGCAGCGAAGCAGTAATTCTCCCTACCTTAACCACTGAAGACCATCTCCTTCGGTTGTCCGTCAGCGTCTCTTATTCGATTCCTTCACAAGCAGAAAGATACCGCCACCAATAAGAAGAGCCGCTCCCGCGTAGGATCCCGCATACGTAAAGAACCAACGAAGCCACGCTGGATCTACGGTTAATAGCAGCATAACTATTCCCCCGAACAGAAGAAAAAGCCCTAAGAGCGGCCCTTGTCTGGTCGGCTCTATGCCACCAAACATCGCTTGATGATTGACACGTTCCGTACATTGCAAGGCATCAAACAAGTTAAAAAAGTAAATCACCGGCAGCATTAATCCTAACAATACGACAAGCGGTACATTCACTTTCGCATCTATTGCTGTAAAATACACGATAGCTACGATATCCAAGGCCAGCATCATCATAATAAGCAGCCCGCGCTGCATTAACCCTAAGTAGAAATGACCTGCTCCAGGGAAAATGAAGGACAAAAACAAAGAAAGAAACTTGCTCTTCTTCTGCGGCATTGCTCCATACATCGGAGGCGGTGGTATGGGCGCTCCTGGGCCTGGGCCATATCCTTGATGATTCTCATGAGCATGAGACATGCGTTCTCTCCGCGCTAATTGTTCCAGACGCTTACGCAAAAACTGCTCATCCTGCTCCTTTTTAGCAGACTGCTCACGGAATCCTTGATTGTGAGGTTCATGTAATTGATCATCTTTTCTATCAGCCAAGTCCTTCCCTCCTTACATAGCTCCTAATCCGGCATGTTCCTGCCACGCTCGCTTAAACAGCATCTTAGCGCGATATAATCTAGTTTCAACCGTTCTAACTGGCATCTTGAGCATCTGCGCAATTTCTGCGTATGTCCGCTGGCGCATGTGGTACAACTCCATGACCATACGATATTTCTCTGGCAATGCCCGAAGTGCTTCGTGAACCTCTTCACATTTTTCCTTCTTCATCACGCGTTCTTCCGGCATATCAGCAACATCATGAAGCTGAAAGGATGCCATATGGTGCGGCTCAAGCCGTTCTACCCGGCCTTCTTTCCGTTTTTTGCGCAATATATCAATCATCTGGTTCTTCGTTAGCCGATACAGCCATGTCGTAAATTTCGAGTCACCCCGAAATGAATGAATATGGCGATACGCCTTCACGAATACCTCCTGGGCGATATCTTCCGCCAAATAACGATCTTGTACCGTCTGACAAATACACGTTATCACAAATGGACGGTGTCTTTCCACTAAAATACGCATTGCTTCCTCGTTACCTTGCTGCACTTGACTGACGATCAGTTCATCCGAAAATTGAGTTGTCTTACGATACACCATAGTCTCTTCCCTTCTCTACCCAGCAAAATTCATTGTGCGAATTCGCTCTACCGTACGTATTAAGCTTATATTCATTGTACGTTGGATACAGAAATGAAAGAAACCTTCCTGAGTCTAGGAAGGTTTCACCGACTTTAGTCTAGGATCGCTTTGGACTCTTACTCTAAGGTAACAGTGCGAACCCCTTGCACTCGCTCGAGTTGCTCTACAAATACGAACATGTCGAACTGTTTGGGGACGCCAAGAACGAGCTGCAATTCTGCTCGCTTCTCCACCATCGGATCGCCAGGTTGATTCAATAAGCGTTGGAACATCATCTTCTTGACGGTAACATCACGGGTTTCCATGAAGACATGGAGCTCATGAAGAAATTCAGAAGTAGAATCCGCATCTAATGTTAAAACGCGAGTGCGCTTGCCACCGAAGTAACGCTGTTCTACCTTGTTGAATCCAAACAAAATCACGATAACTAGGATTGTCGTCACCACAGCTGCATATTGGAATCCAGCACCTACTGCCAGTCCAATCGCCGCAACGACCCATAAAGAGGCCGCTGTCGTAAGTCCTGCGATTGATTTGCCCGTAAAAATAATTGTACCTGCGCCAAGAAAACCAATGCCTGTAATTACTGCTGTAGCGAGACGAGCAGGATCCACACGGACATTTCCTTCGTACACGAAGCTGGAGAAGCCATAAATGGACAACAGCATGATAAGTGCCGAACCAACGCAAACTAATATATGTGTTCGCAGCCCCGCTGGATGATTCGCTTGTTCTCGCTCCAATCCAATCAAGCCGCCAAGCAGCATCGCAAGCAGCAATCTAAGCGTTAATGAAAAATCATCAATTACCCACGGACTATTTGCAGGTATCTCCGCGAGCAATTCCATATCCGACTACCTCCTTCTTTCCAGGTGACGCAGCGATATGCCCGGCGCAATCTCCTCGTCGCGCACATATCGGAAGCCTTCGCGTTCATACAGTGTCAGCGCAGGAAGATTGCGAGCTCCCGTTGCAATACGGTGCGTATGAACATCTGGCATATGCAGTACATGACCTAACAAACTTGCACCGATCCCTCTCCGAAAATAATCCGGCCGAACCATCAATCTGCAAATCTCCATAATTACAGGCCCTGTCATTTCGATGGATACCGCTCCAGCCAACTGATTCTCATCCCACCAGCCATAGAATGTTTCCGTGGTATTATGCAGGTCTTCTACCGTTTCCATCAGAGGGGGGATCTTGTCAAAGCCAATCATGTCCGCCTCAATCCGGTATGCCGCCTGTTGCAGGTTCCAGAGTTGATCCAATGTTGCAACATCATTCATATCCAACTGACGTATCATGTCTTTCACTACCCTTTCGGAATAACAGAGTATACGACTACATGAAAATAACTTGAATCTACACGAAAAGCGGAGATTCACTCCGCTTCCATGCCTAGCTCCAACGTTCAGATATGTTACCCATCCGTCCTACGGAGCCCTAATCGATTCTTCATTTTTTATCTATAGCTTACATTTACAGCTCGCTCAAGCACTGAACAAGCAATTCGTTCACAAGACCCGGGTTGGCCTTACCCTTCGTCTCCTTCATAACTTGTCCAACAAGGAAGCCGATTGCCTTCTGCTTGCCTGCGCGGTAATCCTCCACCGACTGCGGATTGTTCGCGATTACCTGCTCGACGACAGATTTAATGGCGCCTTCATCACTAATTTGGACAAGTCCCTTCTCTTCAACAATAGCCTGAGGAGCTTTTCCCGTCTCCAGCATCTCTTTGAAGACCGTCTTGGCGATTTTGGAACTGATCGTGCCTTTCTCAATCAAGCCGATCATTTCGCCCAAGCCTTGGCCAGTAACTTTTGAAGCATCCGCTTCAAGGCCATTCGCGTTCAAGTATCCGAGTAAGTCACCCATAATCCAGTTGGCTACTGCCTTGGCATCCTTCGTATATTGAAGACTCTCCTCGAACAGGTCAGCCAGCTTCTTCGATGCCGTAATGACTTCTGCATCGTAGCTCGTCAAGCCATATTCGCTCGTGTAGCGAGCTTTACGTGCATCCGGCAATTCTGGAATCGATGCCCGCACACCCTCTCTCCACTCGTCATCAATAATGAGTGTAACGAGATCTGGATCCGGGAAGTAGCGATAGTCATGCGCCTCTTCCTTGCTGCGCATCGTGAGCGTACGCCCTTGCGCTTCATCCCAGCGGCGAGTTTCCTGAACAACCTTACCGCCTTCATCCAGGATGTCAGCTTGGCGCTCCTCTTCATATTCAAGACCACGTTGAACGCCGCGGAAGGAGTTCATATTTTTCAATTCTGCCCTCGTACCCAGTTCTTTCTGGCCAATCGGGCGTATGCTGATGTTCGCATCACAGCGAAGGGAGCCTTCTTCCATCTTCACATCGGATACGTCGCAATATTGCATAATTGCCTTCAGCTTTTCCAAATAAGCCTTCGCTTCTTCTGGTGAATGAAGCTCGGGTTCAGATACAATCTCTACGAGCGGAGTGCCGACACGGTTGAAATCGACGAGAGAAGCATAACCGCCATCTACGTGCGTCAGCTTGCCTGCATCTTCTTCCAAGTGCAGTCGGTTAATGCCGATCCGCTTCGTTTCTCCGTTCACTTCAATATCAATCCAGCCGTTCTGCCCAATTGGCTGATCGTTCTGAGAGATTTGATATGCTTTCGGAGAGTCTGGGTAGAAATAGTTTTTCCGGTCAAACTTGCTTACCGGAGCAATTTCACAGTTCAACGCCATAGCAGCCTTCATTGCATATTCTACCGCTTGGTGGTTTAATACCGGCAGTACGCCGGGATGCCCTAAGCAAATCGGGCAAGTATGCGTATTAGGCGGTGCTCCGAATTCGGTAGAGCAACCGCAAAAGATTTTCGAGTTGGTGTGCAGCTCAACGTGCACTTCCAAGCCAATAACCGTTTCATATTTCGTACTTGGCATGTCGTAAGCCTCCTCAATTACAACTGCGGACGCAGCTTATGGAACTCCGTGCGTTGTTCGAACGCATGGGCTGCACGAAGCACAGTCGCTTCGTCGAACGCCTTGCCAATCAATTGCAAGCCAACCGGCAATCCATCCGCCAACCCGCATGGTACGCTAATTGCTGGAACGCCAGCCAAGCTGACCGGAATCGTCAATATATCATTCAAATACATCGCTAATGGATCATTAATTTGCTCGCCGATACGGAATGCCGTAGTCGGTGCTGTCGGCCCGAGCAAAATATCGAACTTGTTAAATGCTTCGTCAAAGTCACGCTTAATCAAAGTGCGGACTTTCTGCGCCTTCAAGTAATAGGCATCATAGTAGCCTGAGCTTAGTGCATACGTACCCAGCATAATGCGGCGCTTCACTTCTTGTCCAAAGCCTTCACTGCGAGAACGATGATACAGAGCCAGCAGATTGTCAGGGTTGTCCGCACGCACTCCGTAGCGAACTCCATCGAAGCGCGCCAAGTTGGAGGAAGCTTCCGAGGAAGCAAGCAGGTAGTAGGTCGCTACTGCATATTCGGTATGCGGCATCGATACTTCTTCCCATGTCGCACCCATATCCTCGAATACTTTCAAGGCAGCGAGCACAGCTTCCTTCACCTTCGGATCGACACCTTGTCCAATATATTCAGAAGGCACGCCAATGCGCAGACCAGCCACATCGCCTGTCAGCTGTGCTGCATAATCCGGAATTTCTACCTTCGCCGAAGTGGAATCCATCTTATCGTGGCCTGCAATCGCTTGGAGCACAAGGGCTGCATCTTCCACATTTCTCGTAATTGGACCGATTTGATCCAATGAAGATGCGAATGCAACCAAGCCGAAGCGAGAAACGAGACCGTATGTCGGCTTCAAGCCAACGACTCCACAATAGGAAGCTGGCTGACGGATTGATCCGCCTGTATCAGAGCCTAGCGCGAACGCAACTTGTCCAGCTGCTACGGAAGCCGCGGAACCACCGCTAGATCCGCCCGGAACACGTTCCAAATCCCACGGGTTGCGAGTCGTGCGATAAGCAGAGTTCTCATTGGATCCGCCCATTGCGAATTCGTCCATGTTCAGCTTACCAATTGTAATGGCACCCGCTTCCTTCAACTTGCGGGATACCGTACCGTCATATACAGGTACGAAATTATCAAGGAATTTACTTGCACATGTTGTGCGCATTCCTTCCGTTACGATGTTGTCCTTAACCCCTGCAGGGATACCAGCCAATAAGCCGATCTGTTCTCCTGCCGAGATGCGCTTGTCGATTGCCGCTGCCTCGTTACGGGCACCCTCTTCATTCATAGTAAGAAATGCTTGCACTTGCTCATCCGTGCTGGCAATGCGTCGGAATGACGCGTCCACCAATTCAGAGACGGAGAGCTTGCGCTCTTGTATTGCTTGTCTTGCTTCCGTTAATGACATCTCAAGTGGTGTCAATGCGGGCATCCTCCCTTATTCGCTTTATTCCAGAACGGCCGGTACTTTGAACTGACCATCTTCTTCTTCCGGTGCGTTAGCCATTACCTTCTCTATCGGCAGTGAAGGACGCGCTTCATCCTCACGCATCACGTTCCGTATAGGTAGAACATGAGTCGTTGGCGTGACGTCATCGGTATTCAATTCATTTAATTTTTCTGCATATTTTAGAATCGCGTTCAGCTGTTCCGTGTAACGCTCTTTCTCTTCATTGCTCAAGTCGAGTCTTGCCAACTTAGCAACGTGCTCGACGTCTTGTACGTGAATGCTCATCGGCAGCCTGTTCCTCCTTGCGCCATCAAGGCCAAATTCATCCCCTTATTATAGCTTAGAAGCGGAATCAACTCAACGCGTCATTCTGATAAAGTAATGGATGCAAAAAAACACCGAAGCACCGGAATGACCGGTGATCGGCGTCTTCTTTAAATCCAAGCTCTTAAATTCACTTGGCGAATGAACTCTTCTTGTGACATTGCTCCGTCCTGTTCGCTCTCTTCGCTATCAGGCTCTGCGTCTGCGTTCATAATTCGACGGAATAATGATTCATTATGGGTCGCCAGTGCATAATCGATAAGTGCTTCCCGTTCGATGCGGTCCGCTTCCTGCTGCAGCAACCGTTCCTCTTGATCGACATCGGATGCTGGCACGAAAAAGTTGCGGTTTGCTCTCGGAACTCGGATGACATAGTCGAATGCGTTGTCTGCATTGCGGTCATAGGCAATAATATAGCCGTATTCCCCGATAGGCAAATGTTGTTCGAAACGGTCGGCAACAATGACTACTTTCTCTCCCAAAGGCAGCATTGTCCATGCCTCCCATCCGTTAGATGTATTCTATATGGTACTAGAATTTATGGTTTCTGTAAATGTATACGTACGAGTATCGCAATTGGTCACAAAAAGCAGCCTCTCTATATTGCATACGATAAAAGCTGTACATCCGACTCTAGCTATTGTCTATGTTCACAAAGAAATGATTCGCAATCCTTCCTCCGCAGTCGTTAGCTTCTCATATCCATCAGCAGTAATGAGGTATGTATTCTCTATACCTACGACACCGCGTCCCGGGAAAGTGAATTTAGGTTCGATAGCAATTACCATCCCCTCCTGAAGCGGCTGCTTGAACCCGCGGGCCAAGACAGGCCATTCATCAATTTCCATACCAATTCCATGTCCAAGAAACTTGACTTGATCCTCACCATACCCCATAAAATGCTCTTGCAATCCATACGATCTCGCCATATCAACCGCGTCTTCGTACAATGTCTCGCATACCGTTCCCGGCTTCAAGTGTTCCTCAGTTGCACGCAATATCGCTTCCGAAGCATCATAAGCACGCTGGAGTTCATCGTCCAGTTCCCCAATGACAAGGGTTCGGGTCTGATCAATTACATATCCATCGATGCAGCAGCCGAAATCGATCAGAATAGGTTCATTCACTTCAATCGCCTTACGGCTAGATCCTTGTGGACTTGCAGGTGTCAGTCCAAGCCCTCCAGCGGGACCGTCGAAATAAGTCGGTTCTGCGCCTGCACTTCCTGATGCCACCATGCCAGTTATTAGTTCCTGATTGAAGCCGCGCATTCGGATCATTCCAACATGGCCCTGCAGTCGGAATTCTCGTTCAATGTACGCAATGAGTTCTAGTTCTGTCATTCCCGGCTGGATGTAATCTGCAGCAGCAGCAAGCACCTTATGTGCAGCAGCTGCGGCAACCCGAATGCGATCCAGTTCATCAGAGGACTTAATCATTCTCAGTTCCCGGAATAGGATCGATCCGTCTGTCCAATTCGCATCTGGAATGACCGTTCTCAATCTCTCATACTGCTGAACAGGTAGAACATCGAACTCTGTAGCAATGACGACAGCTTCCTTAACTTGGAACAGCTCCGCATAGTATGAGCGGATCGTCTCACCAAGCTGACGGAATGAACCGAGCGGAGCAACGCGAATGATCGACTCCTTCTGCGCACGCAGATAGCTGCGTTTCACCAAATAAACAGGTTCGCCGCATCTCGGTACGAGCACATAGCCGGTCTGCATGGAGCCGGTTAAGTAATATATATCCACGTTGTGTGTAACTAAGTACAAATCGATACCAGCAAGCTCCATCTTCTGCTGCAGGCGAGCGATTCGATTGCGATGCTCTTCGATAATTGCTGCATCTATTCGCTGTTCGGAATGCATCAATTGACTCCTCCTCGTATTAGGAAATGATATCTGCCGTTTTATTTGCACTTGTATCTGTTATGTAAAAAAAAAGGACTGCGATACATAGTAGTAGGCAGTCCCATCGTTGCTGTATGCTTCCCTGATCATATCACGAGCGAGGATTGGCTAGCAAAATGGATCTATGGATATTGGATAAAGTGAGCATCAAAAAGCGCTCGGTCTCCCTGTTCATCAGGAATCAGGAGTGCCAAGCGCTTATGTACTGCAAAATCGTATTAGACAAATGGGTTGTGCTTCTTCTCGTATCCAATTGTTGTAGTCGGACCATGTCCGGGATATACCGTCACTTCGTCGCTTAGTGTGAACAGCTTCTTATGAATAGAGTTCAGCAGTGTCTTCATGCTGCCGTCTCTCAAGTCTGTTCTCCCCACACTTTCCCGGAAAAGAACGTCACCTGCGAACAAGTGCTTATCATGCAAGAAGCTCACACTGCCCGGCGAATGGCCGGGTGTATGCATGACGTAGAAGGAATAACCAATCAGCTCCAGTGTATCCCCATCTTGCAGCAAGTGTTCCGCAGGCTTCATGGACATTGGCGGAGACATTTGCGGCCACATGGTCGAGCCATTAAGTTCCGGTGTTGTCAGCCACTCCGCCTCAAGCTCATGAATGTACACCGGGCACGGATGTGCCTTACGCACAAGATCCACACCGCCAATGTGATCGAAATGCGCATGTGTCAACAATATTGCCTTAACGTTTAGTCCATCAAGCGCTTGCAGCAGCCGATCTGGATTCATGCCTGGATCAATGACAACCGCTTCTTTCGTATCTTCATTTGTCAATAGATAGGCGTTTGTTTGGACAGGACCTAAATTGAAACTTTGAATCGTAAACAATGTCTTGTCAGCTCCTTGCTATATTAAAAGCCCGACAGCAGTTCTCTCAATTCAGACGTAATTCGAGCATGATAGCCCGTTCCCTCGCCGTATTGTTCGAGAATACGCTGTCTGACTACTTTCAAATTATCTTGATAATCCGGAGCTTCACGATCCGGGTTCTCTTCCTTGAATCGGATCATATGTGCCTGCACGTCACTCGGACGAGGTCCCCATTGACCGAGAACATAACCGCCCGTATCAGCGAAGATGACGATTGGAACGGAGCGTCCGCCCATCGTCAGGAATTGATCCATAACCTCAGGGAACTGTTCCATAATTAAGACTTCCGTGTCAATTCTTGCTGCTTCCATAGCTCGGAACACAACAGGCACATTACGTACCACATCTCCACACCAATCTGCCGCCAAGATTAAGCAGCGGATATCGTCCCGATATTGAAGCGATTCGAAAAACTCCTTCTCTTCTTCACTGAACCAAGCAAATTGATCATACCAGGAAATGAAGGCTTCCTTGTTCTTCTGCATGGAGTCGATAAATGCTTGTGGTGAAATTCCTTGACCTATCACATTCGCTACATGTTTGCTCATTTCGGGTTCCCCTCTCTTCGCTTGGATTTCATATATTTGATAACAAAATATAGGGTAAGGCCAGCAAGTGCAACCAAAATAAATGGCTGAACATAAGGTGCCGCCTTCTCATTAATATGTTCCCACTGATCTCCAAGCGCGTACCCCAAATAAACAAATAGGATGGTCCATGGGATTACAGCCAGCGTTGTCAGAAGCGTAAATTTTCCTACCGGCATCTTGGATATTCCTGCTGGTATGGAAATCGCGTGACGGACAACCGGAACGAATCGTGCAGAAAAGATTACGCCTGTTCCATACTTCTGGAACCACTCTTCCGACTTCTCAATATGGTGCTTGCGTATCAGGATGTACTTCCCGAACTTCTCCAAGAAGGGCCGCCCGCCATATCTGCCGATTGCATATACGATGAGTTGCGCAAAGACACCACCAATTGTGCCGAAAATAATCGCAGCGATAAAACTGACTTTGCCAATCGATACTAAATATCCGCCGTAGGCTAACACGATTTCACTCGGAATGACTTCAATCATGAGCCCCAGCATTATTCCCCATTCCCCAAGCTGCTGCACCCAATGAAGCAGCATATTGATCATATCATGTATCCATGCCATAGCTCGTCTCTCTCCCTTTTTAATTCCCAGCTTATTCTAACATATGGATCGCCATGACTCCAATCATGACTTTGGCTTGTTCGATCTTGATGCCTCCTTACCCCATGGGATAACACAAGTCATGCGCTACCCTGGCCATGCATACACTTGGACTAAGCACAAGCTTGTACCTTATATCTTCTCTAGTAATGGCTGCCTGCAAATGAAATGTTATGAACAAGCACTAATAAGTGATACTCAATTGGGCAAAGGAGGTTTCACAATTTGACACGTTTTTGGATTGTCTCTCGCAAACAATTGCGAATTGGTGCAATCGTCTTCTCCGCCATATTAGTAGCTGCAGCGTTCTGGCGCTATGAAACCGTGCGGTCGGAACGGGCAGTTGAGGCAGCACCTCAATCGACTCGAATTCTCCACATGGTTACAGGAGAGGTTAAGTCCAAACTGGATAATGGGAAAGAAATCGAAGTGTATCAATTTATTCCGGGTACCGTTCACGCCAAAGCTGGTGAGCGAGTAGAGCTTCGTATTCGCGGAATCAACGGAAAAAAGCATGATTTCGAAATCGAGAGCATGAATGTAAAAGGCAGCATCGAGAAAGACAAAGAAACCGTCATCACCTTTACTGCCAAAGAAGGCATTCATCGCATCGTCTGCTTAACCCATCCGGATATGCAGCATGAAGGCCCTATGGTAGGGTATATCGTAATCGATTCGAAATAGCGCGTGGCCACAAGGAACCTGGGTAGGATGCCTGCATATGATGAACATATATGCAGGAAAGGAGTCGTCATCCATTGAAAGCCCCGAAGGAGCCTCATACAAGGCCTCTCCCCACAGCCAGAAGAATTCGCCGTGCTTGCAACAATGAGTTGTATCGAACCATTAAGCGGATGAACGTCTGGATTCCCGAAGATCTCGTCAAACAAGGAGAAGAACTATACTATCGCAAAGTGATTGAGAACTTGATCTGGATTCACGAGAACGGTGCCAACCGCAAGAAGCTGTCCGATTGGTGGGACGAGACCGTCTGCGAAGAGCTTGCCGCACTGTGGAATGTTGATCAAGCGAAATTATCCTCCAGTTTCCGGCAAGCATTCGGAGGCTAACTGCTATAATCGCTCATGCAGGCTGTCGGGTTACCATCCGTTCAGCCTATTTCTAATGTCCAGCAACCTACGGAGCACTCATAGACGCACCAATCGGATTCGAGTTATGATGTTAGAAAATGGACGCTAAGGAGGACCTCATCTTGAAAAATATCGTATGTGCACTAGCTTTGCCGCCAGAATTTCTAGAGGGCATTCGCCTCGCTGCTCCCGAATACAATGTCATTGCTGGACGAGCTAAGGAGCTCGATCGAGACGTATTCCGACAAGCTGAAGTTATTTTCGGTTGGTCGCCTGCTATCATCGAGGAATGCCTCCATGATGATTCCACGCTTCGCTGGATACAGCTGTGGACGGCTGGTGCCGATTATATTCCGATGGATACACTCCGCAAGCACGATGTAATGTTGACTACGGCAGGGGGTGTGCATCCCGTCCCCATGATGGAGACGGTATTCGCGATGCTGCTCGGCTTCACTCGCAATCTGCCACAAGCGATTCGCAACCAAGATCGACACGTATGGGACAGTAAAGGGAATTATACGGAACTGCTGGGCAAGACCATGGGGATTATCGGCATCGGTCAAATCGGGGCTGAGGTTGCACGAATTGCCAAAGCGTTCGGGATGCGTGTTCTAGGCGTACGCCGCTCCGTTCAACCGACTGATTATGTCGACGGCTTGTACACGTTCGAGCAGCTGAATGAAGTTCTATCTGAATGCGACGTAGTCGTCAACATACTGCCAAAGACATCTCAGACGATAAACTTATATGATGAAAATAGGTTCGCTGCCATGAAGCAAGGGGCACTGTTTATCAACGTTGGACGCGGTGCATCGGTGAAGACGGATGCTCTTATCGGTGCCTTGAACAGCGGCCACCTCGCGGGCGCTGGCCTCGATGTGTTCGACATCGAACCATTGCCAGAGGATCATCCGTTATGGTCCATGGGCAATGTCATCATGACCCCTCATATTGGAGGCAATACCGATCAATTGAAGGAACGAGCTACGAAGCTGTTTATCGAGAATCTCAAGGCCTATATCGAACAGGGACGTCCTGCTCGCAGCATTGTCGATTACGACAAGGAATACTGAGGATGCTGATTATGGTGGTCGGGCTTGCGTTTGAACCTCGTGATTATTCTGTCAGCTTTCAGGCTGAGACAATCAACTTGCTTGCGAAAGAATACGCGCTGCTCGAATTTCTGTACCGAAATCGCGGCAAGGTCTTTAGCCGGGAGCAGCTGCTGGATCAGGTATGGCCAATGGAATATCCGGGCGAGCGAACGGTAGATGATCATGTGTATCGGCTCCGAAAAAGAATGAAACCATGGAGTGGAAAAGTTCAGCTGATCACCGTGCGGGGGCTTGGCTACAGCCTCACAATAAAAGAAACGCTGGGACTTGCGGTTCCGTCGCTGACGGACAGTGGATTGCAGAAGCAAATCGGGCAGTTGTTGGACACCTATCTCATGTTAGGGCAAAGCCAATCGATGTTAGCCCTTGTCAATCAGCAAGAGCTTCTTGGCGTGAATATCAGTCCCTCCCATCAAATGTTTCTGAAGTTTGTGCGGGCAGATCTGGACTGGTTTCTGGAAAGCAGTGCGGAGAACCCAGATAAATTATATTGGCTGCTGATATTTTACTACTCTTTTTACATGGAACCGGCAAAAAGTCTGAATTACTTTGAACGGACAATAGAATCGGGTATTTTGCCGTTTGAGATGCATCGTGAGCTGAAAGTGTTAAATATCCTCGGTCTTTATGCAGATAACGGTCGTGTTGAAGAGGATCTGCAGCGAGTGCAAGAAGCTTATCGGATCATTGAAAAGGAGCAAGGTAAGCTGGATACCTTCAAGGTTCATATTGCCATGTCGGAAATGCATATTCATTTGGTCGCAGGCAGTATCCAGGAGGCGGAGCGGTGCTCTAGGCAGATCGAAGACATGCTGGCTGAAGCTCCTTATTTGCGGGAAATCAGCGCCTACCATGGTTTAAGAGGGAAATTGCTGCTGCATCAAGGCCGCCCCCAGGAAGCAGCAGCTGCATTCGAATATGGCTTTGAGGCCGGTGAAACGGCGCATCATGTACCGCTGCTCGCTCGGTTGATCATCGGTACGCTCCATTTTTTGAAAACGTCGTATCACGATCCCAAACTGCTGCAGACCTTCCAGACTCGATATGATGAATTTGAACGGGGGTATAAGCTGGAGGCATATAAACAGCCCATAGAACAGATGATTGAGCGGATTTTAGGTTCTGTCTGATAATCCTCTGATATTTCTTCGTTAAAGTGAGAGAAATTCTAATTTTGCGGAGGAAATATTCATGTCTACCACATCTGTATCAAACAGGCGCCAGACATCTATTTGGAAAAACCCGGTTTTTACTAAAATGTACTCGGCTTATGCCGTCTCATCTTTCGGCGAATGGTTCGACGTCTTTGCGATTGAGATTCTGGTGGCATACCGCTGGCATGCGGATCCGTTTATGATCGCCTTGATTCCGGTGATGATCGCTCTCCCCGGCATTCTGTTCGGATCTTTCGCCGGTGTAATCGCCGACCGCTGGAAGAAGGTCAATCTCATGCTGTTTGCCGATGCAGCCGAGACGCTGTTCACCATATTGCTGCTGCTTGTTCCCGGCATGTACTGGATGCTGCCTTTGCTTGCGTTTCGCGCCACAATGGGAGTATTCCGCGTTCCAGCGCATCAAGCGTTAACGCGCCAGGTGGTTCGGGAGGATCAACTGCTCAAAGCAACCTCGTATAACGGGCTCGTCAATCAATTTTCCAAAATCGCGGGGCCCCTGCTCGGCGCAGTAGCCTTAACAGTGATCTCCCCGCAATTATGCATTTTGGTGAATGCCATCACGCGCTTTTTCTCCTGCATCTTGCTATATACAATGCGGCATATCGATGAAAATGCAAAAGCAGAGAATCGGGAGAATTCTGATGACTCGGAAAACGGCGCAGAGACTAAGATGAGCTTCGCCCAATTATGGAAGCAAGGGTGGGC
Organism: Paenibacillus suaedae; assembly: GCF_032337355.1. Classification (NCBI taxonomy): domain Bacteria; kingdom Bacillati; phylum Bacillota; class Bacilli; order Caryophanales; family Paenibacillaceae; genus Paenibacillus; species Paenibacillus suaedae. The sequence continues at coordinate 351,374 of NZ_JAVYAA010000007.1, read as the reverse complement.
ATTGCTGCTGCAGCGCCGGATTCTTTTTAGTAGCTTTATCGTGAATATGATCATTATGCTGATTATTTTGATGATCGATTTCCAGTTTCCGACGTTGTATCGGGAAATTGCCCCTCATAACGAGTCTTTGCTTGGCTGGATGGTGGCTGCCACAGGAGTCGGAGCGTTTATCACCATCCTGCTGCTGAACCGTCTTGGCAAAGTGAGGTATGGACTTGGGATCGGGGGAGGAGCCGCGTTGATTGGAGCTGCTTTTGGAAGCATGGGACTCTTAAGGGTGGATTCGCATGAAATATGGAGCATCGTCTTGGGACTTGTGATCGGTATTGGAAACGGGCTGTCTATCGTGACTTATAACTATGTCCTACAGAAAGAAACTCCTGAGGGTATGACAGGCCGGATCTTTGGCATTCAAAATATGTCCGCCAGCACGATGATGGTAGGTGCGCCTTTAATCGGAGGCTTACTGATCCGTGGAATGGGTGTGAGCAATGTGTTTTTCTTGCTGGGAACAGTTGTCTTCATCATTGGCGTCATATGCCTGAGTTTTCAGCACGTATTATGGCCGACCAGGTTCCAATCAACGCAGCCGCAAGAAATGCAGGAGGTTTCCGGGTAGCGGTTTATGCAGATCAAAAGACTCCAGTATGGAGCCTGAAAATAAGCCAACTATCCGTCTTATGGATGTCATTTTCATATTGTTTATCGTGCTGGCAACGTTGACATACTCGCTCTAGCGAAGGTACGTACCGCTGATTTCAACCGGATGCTGCGGGACGATGCTATTAATCTGATCGTACCGCCTTGGAGTGGCGAATATTAATTTCAGCGGAAAGTTCAAATCGGCCTCTGTTCGCATTATCTGCGACGAGACCGATTTTTTTCTTGAGTGCTCAAGATTCCGCCCCTATCGGTGTGCCGGCAGGCACAGCATGTTCAAAGTTCACCTTCAATTTTATGAGAAAAGTCCGGTATCCTGGTGACGTCAAATGAAGGCGACCAGCGCTCCGAATTCTGGTTAACGTCCATGAACTACTGTCCCCTCGTGATCAACGAAACGATCGAGCTGTAAGCCCGCTTCGCTTCCTCCGTCATTGCGAAACGCTTGCCGTTCGCAGGATTGCGCATGAGAAGGACATGATGTGCCTCCGCTTCATATCGCCGGAACATCTTGCCTGCTGCGTTCGCATATGCGGCCGCTTGAAGGCGATCTGCACTGTAGTGCGCCGCAAGCGACAGCTTCTCAATGGCTTCGGTCTGCAGCACGCGATCAAAGCGGTCGCTGCTAACCGCCGCCTCCCACCAAGCGGCGGCATCATCGGCGCGGCCAAGGCGTGCACTTGCCAAGGCGAGCGCACGGTAGAGCCCCTTGCCATCGCGTTCGTAGCGCAGCCCTTCCTGCAGAAGGGCAAGCGCCTCCTGCGGAGGCAAGGTTCGGCTCACGGCGATGCGAAGCGCCGTGTTCGCGGGCGCCCAGCGCAGCGCAGCCACTTGCTGCGCATGCGCGCGGGCCATGCCGACAGGGCCTGTGGCCTTGTCGGCAGCAGCGCTGGCGGCCGCGGCGAGCTGTTGTGCCACGAGGTGGCACGACGCGAGCACGATTGCGGCTGCCAGCGGAGCGGCAAGCAGCAGTGCCGCGAGACGCTTCCCGCGCTTCGTGCCTACCTGCCACAGCGCGAAACGCATCCTTGGAGAGCCATGATTGAGGCTCTCATCGTACAAGCCCAGCGTTAGCAGCAATGCGAACAGCAGCGTCACTAGCCCATACGACATGTCGAAATCAATCAGACTATGTGCAAGCAGCATCGCTGCGGCCAATCCGAATCCGGCATGCCGACGCCATGCTAGCAGCAACGCTGCTAATACTAACCCTATTGCAGGCATTGTAAATACCAGCCCTACATCAAGCAGCATATCCAGCACGCTGCTGTGCACTTCCTTGCCAACATACGGCTCGCTCTGTATGCGTGCGAACTGCTGCCGCCATGAATCTCCGCCTGCGCCGAACCAAGGATGTTCCTTCCACAGCGTAATTGCATCCTTATAGAACAATGTTCGCGCTCCTGCAGTAGCATAATGATCCGTAATCCGACTGCTTGCCCCTGTAGGCAGCAAGTGAATGCCTGCTATCATAAGCGTTGGAAGTATGACGAGAATCAACCCGTTCCGTAGACAAAGGTTCTGAGACAGACCCAGCATCAAGCCACTAAACAGTACAATTGAACCGATCCAAGCGAACCAAACAGGCATCGGCAGCCATCCATCCCCACTCTGCCACATCGAGGCACTCCATGCGGCCGCTAGGAAAGACCATGCTCCGAACCACAAAAACGTCGGCACGTACTCCGCACGATACCCACGAGCGCTCCAGATGCCAACCAGCAATACGATACCGAACACGATCCAGGATCCCCTTGATTCGGTAAGACCGAGGACGACCAAATGGGGAACAATCGGCACAGCCGCAAACAGCCATTTGGTCGAGATTACCCGTACATGAATACTTCCACTCCGTTGGCTTCGAGCTTTAGCCGCCGCACAGGCTGCGCCGTTCAAGTGCAGTAACGCGAATGCCCCGGCAAGTACACCGAGCGTATTCGGGTATTGGACAACCCCACCTAATCGAAATCCAAACGCCGACAATTCTGAATTCTGACTCACCATCACACCTGATTCATTCGGTATCCATCCATAGAGCATGCCAAGAGCGCTGCCACTGATTAAGAATCCGACTAACATGATTGAACCTGTAATGAGCCGCTTAGCCTGATCCCCCCCTCTGTGCAGCATAATGGCGAGCAGTATAATCCAAGCTTGCAGCATCGCGGTTCTTAGGATTTGCATCTCTGTGCCATATACGGTTGCAGGCCCTAACACCCAGCTAATGAAATATCCGATGAGCGGGGGAAGCGGATATATGAGTGGCAATGGAAGGACTGCATCCCACTTCCATGCGACAAGCATACATACAGAAGCTGCGCAGAGCAGGAGGGATAGCATTCCCACATCGCGATCATAGAACAGCCCCTGCTTCCATAACCCAACAAGAAGCACAGCGAAGATTATCCCGATTCCAACATACAAAACAACAAAATTGCCATGGCCATCTTGTTGTAAATCCACCTTCATCTGCACTCCCCCTTCTTTCCCGATTCTACCAATTCTATATTTATTATGATGGACAATCAAAAAGAAGGCCAACCCTTAGGTTGACCTTCTGACGATACTGCTTGTTATTCTGCGAGAATCGCCATCACGATCTTAGCGCGAACAAAATTATTGTCACCCTTCGTGAACAGCCATTGCTGCGCGTCCACAATCTGATAGGATGATTCGCCTCTTGCGGCAGCCAGCTCCTTCAATTCAAGAATGACTTTCTCTTTGCCGGACAGTTCAATCGCTCTCTCCAGCGTGACCGTCGTTCCATCGAACAGATAGAGACCATACTGTCCTTCATCAAATCCTTTAGATTGGCCCTTTTGTTGATCAATGATGAATGTAAGGCTGCCCCCACTTGTCAGTTCTCCCTTACGAGCATTACCTGATGCAACCTTCTGTTCGAGCTCTGCATAGGAAGGCAGATACTGTTCAAATGGAGCCATGTAATACTCACCGGAGCCAGCTGGCATCACTTCAAAGCCGTTATCTACTTCTGGATAAGTACCGGCAATGCCAACTTCGCGCGGTTTGCTGATGTACATGCTTAATGTTCCATGCACAGGAATACCTTGTCGTTGATCATCCGCAGTAATCGTGATTTTCTCGATGCCCTCTGCGGAATCGGCTCTCGCACGCAACAACAGGTTATCCCCATTAATCTCGCATGAGACCAGGCCGTTTGCCGAGACTGCAGTAAAGAATAATTCATCATTGTCTAAATCCTCAAAATATCTTGACAGCTCAAGACTTGCTTCACCGCCAGGAGTCAAATGCAGCGTTCGATCGAAATTATTTTTCAGGCTGGGCGATCGATTGATTTTATAGTCCTTATAGTATGTAGCGGATATATCTTTACCGTTCGTATCTTTTATTGTTACTTTGAATACCCATCTAGTATCCACTGCGTTCTGAGCCACAGCGCTGAAAATATATCTTTTCTGATTAACAGGTGTTATATTATTGAATCCATTTCCAGAGCGAAGCTCGTTATAAGGTACCGGTAAGTTGGATCTCCAATCTACATTCTCAAATATATATTGGAAATCATTGATTTCAGAAGACCCCAGCTGCACATAACTTTCCTGTTCAGGTTCTCTAATCCGAGGAATAATATTACCCTGTGAGGGGTCGACTACCGCAACGACAAACTTATGATGAAGCACCGTTCCATCCCCTTGGGTCCATTTGAACTCGACCGTAGTCGATCCTGGACTATGCGGCGTCACCACGTATTCTTCGTTAGGTAAATCTACCTTTACTTCGGCAATTGCAGGATCAATGTTCACCACTTCCTGATACGTAACATTCGTAACAGATGGCTGAATTAACTCGGCCTTAATCTTCTGACGCCCTTCCTGATTCATTGCAACGTCTGTGAATACCTCAAATACCTTAGTCGGGTATCGATTATTTAGCCCAGCTGCTGACGTCGATGTTGGTAAGGCGCTTAATAGGAGCACGATGCCAAGACATCCGATTAATAAGTTCCTTACATGACGAGAAGCGCGCTTCAAGCTGCTCCCTCCCTCCCTTTCTCTCCTACCATTTCTATTCTATGTAATGGTGAAGTACATTGCTATTTTAGCATGTTATGGGCGAGCTGTTATTGAATTTTTTGATTTGCGATCAATATGTGATTTAATCTGTTCCCGCATAATAAATGCACGCAGGGATCGTTGTGCAGGATCACTGGTTACCTGAAGCTTGGCTCCATAGAAGATATCGTCTTCCCGACTCGCCATACGAGCAATCGTTAAGCGGCAAGGAACAGCAAATCCAAGCTGCAGTTCAGCCTCTAATTCGCTTCCTTCCACGAATGAAGCGTTCCCCTTAATGTTGAAACCGATCCCATTCAAACTAATATCTTCGATATGAATCGGTATTGGCGTCGGCGTAATTGCCATTCCTTCCGCCGGTCGTGGAGGCAGTACGTATCCATGCTTGCGTACCTCTATTCGCGGAAATAAGCGTTGATCTGTAAATTTACGCTGTTGATGCGGCGGATGAATAAGCATCAACGACCCTTCATGCCGTGCCACAGCCTGAGTATGGAAATTAAATATGCCTACTGGCGAATATATGGTCACCTTCAGCGCCTCTCCAAGTTCAAACCGCTCGAATTCTGGCAGTTCTACCTCCATGACATCTCCTTCTAAATAAGACAATACTCCCGTTGCAATGCAGTTGTCGCCCTCAAGCACTGTACGACTGTGCAAAAGCGACATTAACAAATGCTCTGGAGCATCCGTTACATAAGCTCCCGTCATTGACCGTTCAACCTCCTAGGTTCTTCGTTCGCAGTTTATCCCCTTGCTCCGCTTCGCTTCGTTTCACTATTCACGTTAATCTTGCTCTTGCTGTATGAAGATCGAGCCAGACATAGGCGTCCTGCTTGTTCTATTGCAACAACTCACTTTGCCCTGTTCTATAACCATGCAGCTATAGATTCTTTTAATGGGCATTGATTTGTTACTGTTCCTGTTCCATACTACCTTCCTTTATATATCGTCCAAAACGGAGGGAATTTGAAGAGAAGCATACTGCTGGATAGAGTCGCTCGACCAAGGAGTTCATGTATGTAGCTCACTAGAGAAGGAGCAGGCCCTACATTATGCGATGTAACGAGAGCCGCCCATATTCGTTGGATCATAACTAAGAACCAAGTCAGCTTATGAGCCTGCCTATCCCCCACATCAAAAAGAACCCTCTACACAACGGAGAGGGCTCTAGCCTTAGATACTTATACTGTGCGCTTGCAGCCACGAGCTTCCAACAGCTCTTGCAGGGCATGCTCCAAGTACGGATCTGCGTTCAAAAACTGCCTGAACGTCTCATACTCGTTCCACATTTGCGGGTCAGTCTTCTCTACCTGCCCAGCAGGTTCTTCACCGCGAACCGCACGAATCAAAATATTCTTGGGTGTGTGCTCTATATCAATAAATTCGAGCAATTGTGTACGATATCCTACGCAATCAAGCAACTTCGCCCGCAGTCCATCCGTCGCCAAGGCACTGAAACGTTCCTTCAATATGCCGTGTCTCAACAAGGGCTCCAGCACGCTCTGCTCCACCTGACGGTTCAATTCATGCTGGCAGCATGGAACCGACAAGATAACTTGAGCTCCCCACCGTACAGCCTTGTTTAGCGCTGCATCTGTCGCGGTGTCACAAGCGTGCAGCGTCACCACCATATCGACCTCATCGGCACCTTCATATTGGGCGATATCCCCCATTTGGAAGGAGAGTCCGTCATAGTCAAGGCGCCTAGCAAGCGCCTCGCACCGTTCGATGACGTCCCGCTTCAAGTCCAACCCTACAATGTGAACAGGGAGCTTGGATTCTACATGCAGAAAATGATACAGCGCGAACGTTAGATACGATTTGCCGCAGCCAAAATCGATAATGCGGACCGTACGATTGCTCGGCAGATGCGGCAGCACATCCGCCACCATTTCGAGGAAGCGATTGATTTGGCGGAACTTATCATATTTCGCTGCAATCACATTGCCTTCCTTGCCCATGATGCCTAGTTCGACCAAGAATGGAACCGGAACTCCCTCGTTCAACACATATTGCTTCTTGCGGTTATGTGACACTTCAACCTTGCGCACAACTGCCGCTTGCTTGCGAATCGTTACCTTGAATTTCTTGCTGATTAACACTTGGTAATCGCCCTCTGTTGTCCGCAACAGTCCCTGCTTGAATGTACTCTCGAATAAAGACATCACCTTCGCAGCCGCTTCTGTTAACGGGACATTATCATGCGTCACCTTATTATCATAATGATACTCGAACTGGATCTGAATCTGCCCGCGCAACTGCACCGGCTTGAGCAGCACCTTGGTGTAGCCCTCCTCGGGCTTGCGCCGCAGTTGGCTAAGCACTGCACTGCTTAAGATTTGTTCTGTAATCACTCGTTCAACTAACTCTGTTAATTGTTCCATCTGCTTATAACTCCTACCGTTCCATTTGCCATGCTGTACTCTTACTTACGTCTTCCCTGCCCGAGATGACCTCTTCTCGGCTTAATCCGCCTTCTAGAAGCGTCTCATCCGACATTGCATCAAGTCGTTCATAGAACTTCAACGCTTGCGTATATCGACTTGCTGCCTGCTCAGGATGATGCCGCTCTCCACTGTTCAACCACTCAAACAAAGAGTCCTCTGCTTCAGCCAGACGACCCTCCTTCTCAAACCAGCGCCACATCTTCTCCCTTAAGCGATTATCAATATGATAGCCTTTGATTACCTGATATATCGCTTCCATCGAGTCTTGAACCGGAAGCAGCCTCCGATCACTACCTTGCGAGGTCGCTTCCAGCAAAAGCTCGTACGACTTCATCAATCGCAGAATATATATTGTCTCGTCATTGTCAGTTCCCATCATGCTCTCACCATATCGCGGCACTTCGGCAGCGCCAAACGGCGACGACTCATCATCATGCCTGCTTCGTTCCCAATCCAACTTAGCCCGCTCATACAGTACAATCGCCAATGCTTGGATCTCATCTGCATGCAGCCGCTCTCCCGTCCGGAACAGTCGTATGATGTCCTCTGCCGGAAGCTTGTCAGCCAGTTCCCCGCTAATCCGAAAACGGCGCTGCAACAATTCATCCCATTCGACAATCAGTTGCTCACGCTTCTTCTTTTCCTTTAGTCCAAGCGCTTGACCAAACATACGAGTCATCTCTTCAATTAACCGGAGTAAATAATCACGTTGGTGCATCACCATCACCTCGGCCGTATTTTAGATTGAAAGACAAGGTAGGAATAAATCATGGGGACAAAGACTGATACCGCTATTACAAGTAAACCGATATATCCACCCCAGTGGAGGGGCAGCAGCCATGCTCCAGCACATGCTAGTAAACCCGATATAAGCCACACCTTGCCGGCCAGACGATGCGTTTTGCGCCATACCTGTTCGTCTGCAAGCGTCCACGGCGTACGGATACCGAAAAAATAGTTGAACCGCACACGTCCAAACATGTTGCCAAGGAACATCCACAACAATCCGAGCGTAGTTAATATCAGAGATTGCACCGGAAACCCGTTAATTAGATGATAGCCGATCACGACGCCGAATATAGCTTGCAGGAACACAGACAATGCCCAGCCGAACCATATGTATGTGGATTCGAATTTCTTGTAATTGTGCTGCTGCGGATCTGCACGTCGAACGAACGGCAAAAGTACGGGGATCAGTATTAAGATAGCAGAGAATATGATAAAAACTATCGTCTTCTCCATTGTCCCGTCAGGAGCGCCATAGTAGTTGAAATGGGATACAATCCTCTCTGGAATCTTCGGATATGCCAGCCACATCAGTCCAGCTACAATCACATTGTACACAAACAATACAAGAAATGCCCTTCTCTCCAGACTGTGATCCAGTAGTTTCATTAATCATCCCGCCCTCGCTTCCCCTGGTATGAAATGATATCAAGAAACCAGCCGAGAGCCTCCTGCAATACGGTTGTATTGAGTGAGTACCATATATGCTGGCCTCGCCGCTCATCAAGAATGAGCTTCGCTTGCTTCAACCCATTCAGATGATGAGAGATGCTTGGCTTCGTCATATTAAAGTGATCGGCGATGTCCCCTGCCGTCATATCCTTATCCTTCAACAAGGTTATAATCTGTCGCCTGGTCGGATCTGCAAGTGCTTTAAACGCCTCATTCATGTCAAAGCCTCGCTTCATGTACATAATATTCGGATTCAGACATCCAAAAAGTAAGTCAAGTATAGCGAAAAAGGGGAGCTTCCTCAAGTGAAGCTCCCCTAGACGTGGTCATCCATATCATCGTTGTCCCTAATACATCAGAACACTTCTGCTGCCTCTTACTGAAATACATTAGCTAAATAGGTGTGCAGCGCATCCGCAAGTGTCGCTGGCGTCTCCATCATACTCATATGACCCGCCTTCTCTATCGTAACCTGCGAAATATTGTCCCCGCTCGCCGTAAAGGCTTTATCTGCTGTCACAATCTGATCGTGCTCTCCCGCTACTAACAGCACGGGTAACTCAGTTGCTTGCAATACCGAAGTCCGATCAGTTCGCTCTCTCATCGCAAGCGCTGCTCCAGCAGCTCCTTGCGGCGGTGTGCAATATCCAATCTCCTTCGCCCTGTTCACCTGCAAGGCATGCTCTTCAAGATGCTGTGGCGCGAACAGCTTCGGGATTAATCCGTCCACAACAGGAACGATACCTTGCGATTGCAGCTTCTCGACAACGGCCAAGCGATTCTGCTTGCCCTCTTCGGTATCCGGCAAGCTCGTGGAATGGATCAGCCCGAACCCATGCAAGCGGCTGCTATAGCGCTGAGCGAACGACAGCGTAATATATCCACCAAGAGAGTGACCAAGCAGCACAAATTGCGATAGCTCGAGTTTATCGGCAAGCGCAAGCACATCGTCAGCCATTTGTTCAATGGTATATGCGCCTACTGGTGAATCTGACTTGGCATGACCTCGCAAATCTGGAGCAATGACGCGATAGTTCCGCGCCAGCATCGGCATTATCGCTTCCCAATATTTCGAACTTCCACAATAGCCATGAAGCAATAGGACAGCAGGGCCTTGTCCTTGCTGTTCTACATTCATCGTAAAGTTAGCATCCACCTGTATTCTTGTCATCGCTTATCCCTCTCTCCTTCTGGTACGTTCTCAAATTCGCAAGCATTCATTTTATGCAGAACCTGCCGAAATATGCACCTTTAATTACCATTACACAAAATTTTCAAAAAAGCTTGTCCAAAGCATTCTTTCATTCCAAAAACATCCATACATATATAGTATATTACACTACCCATAAATGCCTGAATCAGCAGCCAACTCCAAGCATTGCCCGCACCAGTAATCTGCGATCTCGAATAGAGGGGGGGTGAACAATATGCAAGGGTTCGAACTTTTCTTTGCCACGAGTGCATTTATTCTCGGGTTAGTTCAGCTCATCATCAAGCTGACGGACCGGGAAAGTAAAAAATGATCCGTTCCCCCAGAACGGATCGGTACAGCTTAACACGCACATCTGTATGAACCCGAATGATGGAGGCGGAGGGCGATCCGGCTCCATCTTTTTTTGGCCCACGACATCATTTGTATGGAGGTTATTCGGTATTTATGCTTGGCTCGGGAAGAAATGATTCGATGATAGCATCCGCTATTTCGTCCGCCATCTTCATGACGTGATGCAAGGAAGTCGTCTGCAATGTCCAATACGGCTTCGGGCCATTCACATTCACAACACAAGCAATGCTGTATTGACCCACTTCCGGCATAGCTAAGCCGACCGATTCTGCTGGCTGTAAGGAGGAGTGGCTGACCAGATATTGTCCTACGGAGCCTGGATGTCCGAGGCAAGCATCGATTGCAACCGTCACAACATGATCCCGCAGCGCAGATAACCGGGATTGCAAATTCGTGGCATCACATGGCTCTTCCATCGTCCCTACCACCTGCAATCCATGCTGCGCAAGTCGGGTGCCAACCAAGGGTCCAAGCGCATCTCCTGTGGATCGGTCGGTACCGATGCAGACGAACATAACGTCCTGACCTTGATGCTTGTCTGCGACTTGCCGCAGCCAATCTTGGAGACGATCTATCGTGCAGCGCGTTCTCTGGCCGCTCTGTTCGTATACCTTATTCATACTGCCGTTGACTTGCATGGGCGGAGAGCTCCTTCTGTTCTTTGTACTTCTTGATCAATCCTACTTCATAATTCATTCTGCTGCATGATTCAATCTGCTTCATGATTCACATTCTACTGTACAATTCCACTGATGCCAAGCAAGCCACAATAAGGAAGGAAGCATAAGAAATGCCTCGGAGACGAACATTGAATTAGGCGAGGATATCGTTTTGTTTCCACTGCTTTCGTGATACAATACGGACATGTTGAATAGGACGTTATCGCAATAGCGTCTAAGGAGGAGAACCATGGTTTCCAATGAAAGAACGCAAGCCAATGTAGAAATGATGATTGATGTGATCAAGGATAAATTGAAGATGGCTACGGCAGCAGCGATGCAGTCCTCTGCGTTCTCCGTAGAGCAATATGACGACATCAAGGATATTTACGATATCATTATGAGCAAGCCTGCTTTCAGCATCAGTGAAGTAGAGGCGATTGTCTCTGAGCTCGGCAAATTACGCCGTTCCTAACACTTTGTCGTATCGCATCACCAGTTGCAACCAAACGAAAAATAGCTCCTAGCGCACAGTGCATAAGCAAAGCGGCTCGGGAGCTATTTTTATTTATACCGTAATTGTATTGAGCGACGACCGCAAAGCCCGCAGACGTTCAGGGTCAATTGGTGCTAGGGCATGACCGCCCATGCGTACATTCGATCCAAAATGAACCTGCTTCACTCCTGCTTCCCTTGTGAAATCAACCACCGTCTCCGCGGTCAGTCCACTGCCAGCCAAAATCCCCAGATTCGAGCCAGCAGCCTGCCGCACCATGGACTGGATACACGCAAGGCCTTGCAGAGCGCTTGGCTGACCGCCCGATGTCAGTACAGTAGTCACCTGTGGGTAAGCAAGCAGAACATCCAAGGCTTGTAGCAGATCGGCAGACTTATCGATCGCACGATGGAAGGTCAGCGGCAAATCGCCGGCTGCCTCCAACACTCTCTCCAGCAGATCAACGTCTACCTTCCCTTCCGGTGTAAGCGCGCCAAAAACAATAGCATTCGCTCCAGTTTCACGTAACAAGCGAGTATCGCGCACAATTGTTGCTCGATCGTCAGCATCATACACGAATGAACGGCTATGCGGCCGTACCATCACATTAACCGGAATACTTACGGAAGCTATAGCCTCTTCAACGAGCCCGAGACTAGGGGTTAGTCCCCCTTCTGAAAATGCAGTAATCAGTTCAATGCGATCTGCTCCATGCAGCGCCGCTTCCTTCACCTCTTGCACTGTCGTACCGATAACCTCTAAGAGTATGGGATTCATTAGCTCACCTCTTCTATGATGTCATACTACAACGAAATTGCGCATCATACCGCTCACTTCAATGCTTGAAGCTGAAATACCGTCTTCTGTTCTCCGACCACACGGCCGTTGTCGTTCCGAATTGTGCCTGGGAACACGCGACGAATACGCTCAATTGTCGACTTCTCCTCATAAGCAATCTGTTCGAGAATCGATGCAACAATATGCGCCCATTCCTCATCTGAACCATCCGCTACCTTGAAGGCGAAGCCCAGACCTTCACGACGAAGTCCGAAGGCAAATATCCCTTTGAAGCCGCCCTTGGCTATGATGTTCTTATCTTCCATCAACAGCGAGTCAACCCGATTCGTACCGCCAACTAATAATGGATGCTCCTGCATTGCATTGCGAATGCGCTCTGCAGCCTGGCGAGTCGGTTCATCCTTAATAAGCTCTGGGCAGGCGATCTTCACATACGCCGTTGCGAGTCCTTGAAGCGGAAGTGCATACACCGGGAAACCACAGCCATCTGTACCTGCATGCATCTGTTCTGGATCAACACCTGCCATCTCGCCGATTGTACGTGTAATCTCTTGCTGTGCGGGATGTTCAGGTTCCGTATAAGTCGCCAGATCCCAGCCCATCATATGGCTCCATGCAAGGACGCCGAAATGCTTGCCAGCACAATTATGATACGCTCTCCGGCGTTCTCCTCCATCGCGCAAATACTGCTCTTTCACTTCTTCGTTCAATGGAAAAGAGGGCGAGCAAATCAAATGATTCTCTTCAAGTCCCGCACACTGCATAATGTGTTCCATCGTATCAATATGAATGGATTCTCCTCGATGAGACGCTGTCATCAACGCTAAATCTCGAGTTTGCAGCCCATAATGCTCAAGTGTCCCACTGCGAACAACAGGGATCGCCTGCAGTGGCTTGCCTGCCGAACGCAGGAACATCGGTGTATATATATCTCCGAGCGCATATTGAGGCTGCAGATGGCGATCGACACCACAGATTGCACCACGATGCTCGCACTCCAGCCAGCCATTACGTGTTTCCTCCACTAGACGTTCATTCATGTTCGTCTTCCTTTCATTTCTTCCAGTTGCAACAAAGCATGGAAATATGTTATTGATATTACATATTTACCTTTTGTCCATAATTCGTGCTTTAAGAAGCATCAGCGGACATCTTGTAATGTAAACATACACCTAAAGGAGAAGTGTTGACAACTGTGAAACAACAATATCGGGGCGTTACGCCAGAAGCAAAACGCAAGTTCGCACTAAATCTTCTAGGGGGAGCTGCCGCGACACTTATCTTGGCTATCGTTTTCTTTTTTATCACTAGAAGTGTTCTTCTGAATCAAACGACTGACTTCGATCGCTACGTAACGGATACGGTACGCCAAGCAGCCTCCCCTACCTTAACAACTGTCGTCACATGGATCACCCATATCGGATCTAGCCGTGTCGTTGTACCGTTGGCTGGCATACTTATTGTACTCCTTGCCTTCGTGTACAAGCGCAGATGGGACGCCATAAGCCTTCTGACTGTCTCGCTGGGAGGCGCCTTGGTCAATGAAGGCCTGAAGATCTGCTTCCAGCGGGCAAGACCAGACTGGGAACACTGGGTCGTTGAAAATGGCTACAGCTTTCCAAGCGGTCACTCCATGGTTAGTACTGCCTTCTTCGGCATGATTGGATATTTAATATGGGTTCACTTAAAAGAACAGGGCAAGCCTGCCGGATATGTGCTTGTGCTTACGGTATTACTTATTGTATGCATCGGGCTTAGCCGCATTTATTTGGGTGTTCATTACGTAACCGATGTGCTGGGCGGATACACGGCAGGTGCAATCTGGCTTCTGTTTACCATTATGGCGATGCAGTGGCTGAGAGACCGCAAGAGAAGCGCTCGATAGGTACAGATAATGGGTGCCTCTGTTTCAAACCTCCTAAAATTGTGTAATCCTCTAGTAAGACTTTCGACTACACACAAAAGGAGAGGTTAGTATGAGTCAAAACACAGAATGCAATAACGCAAAAATGGATTGCAACACATTTGTAAAGGGACTTCTCATTGGGGGCGCGATAGGAGCGGCTGCAGCTCTGCTGCTTGCGCCGAAATCCGGACGCGAGCTGCGCTCAGATATAAGCGATAAGGCACAGCAAGTAGGCGGCAAAACAAAAGAAATGGCGACAGATCTTGGATCCCGCACAGCTGAAACCGTAAAAACGGTTGGATCAAAAGCGGGTGCAGTCGTTAGCAGCGTGAAAGAAGCATCCAAGGAGTTCGCTGCAACCGTAAAGGAAGCAACAGCCAACACTGCAAATCAGTTGAAGGAAGCATCTGCAGACGTAGCAGAGGAAATTGCGGACGAGTTGAAGAAGGAATAGTGAACGGTATCTAATCTTTCATGAGAATTGCATCTATACCATCATAGCAGACACAAAATGAAGATGCTGTCTATACAGACAAGCATCTTCATTTTTTCTACGAAGAATTATTCGATGTCAATATATTCTTAAGTTTCTCCGTTGCACGCCGCTGGATGCGCGATACGCTCATTTGGGAAATGCCGAGACGATCCGCAGCCGAGCGCTGTGATAATCCTTCATTAAATATAAGTGCCAATACATTTTGTTCTTCCGGCTTGAGTTCCTTCATAGCCTCCATCAGATCCATCTTGCGTTCCACCGATTCATAATCGTCGGCTTCAGAGCGAATCAGCTCTCCCAATGTCGCAGCACTCTCATCCTGCGATAATGGGGTATCTAAGGAGACGTAATGATAGCACTCTCGACCGGCTAGAACTTCGACAGTTTCTTCGACGGACAATTCCAACTTCTCCGCAATCTCATTTACATTAGGCGACCGCTCAAGCTTCATTGTCAGCTCATCAATGGTCTGCTGTACGAGCGCACCTTTTTCCTTAATCCGGCGTGGAACTTGTATATACCATGACTTGTCCCGCAAGAAGTTCTTCATATGCCCAATCATACTTTTCATCGCATAAGCTTCGAACGGAACACCTAACGAACTATCGAATTGCTTCAATAAGCGAATCAATGCCATATTGCCGACCTGCATCAAATCTTCATACAAGTCCGGACGGTTGCGTGAAATCTTGCCTGCGGCCATCTTGACCATGGGATCGTATCTCTGAATGAGGATCGTTGCAATCTCATTATCATTTGTAGCTTGATATTCATGTATGAGCCGTGTTGCTTCCTCTGATGAATGTTGTTGAGGGACAGCACTCATAGAAGTTCCCCGCTTCGCTGCAGGCGCTTCTTCATCTTCACAACGGTGCCGTGACCATCGACGCTCATCACTTCAACCTCATCCATCAACGCCTGCATTAAATAAAATCCAAGACCACCGGCCTGAATATCTTCAAGCTGCTTGTCATGCAAGCCTTCCACCCCACTGGTCTTGCTTGCTGCATCAAAGCTCGCTCCCTCATCCTGTACGATGATCCCAATCTCATCCTCAGCAACCTCAAACAGTACTTCAACGACTCCACCCTGCGAATCATACGCATATAGCACTGCATTATTGCAAGCTTCCGAAATCGCTACCTTCATATCTTCTATATCCTCATAGGAGAATCCGATACGGCTTGCGATGCCATACAAAGTCAACCGTGCCAACTCCACATATTCGGCTTGTGCTGGCAATGATAACTTAACGCGCTTCCATTCTCTTGCGTGTTCCATAATTCTGATTCAGTCCCTTTCATCGTTCATTTGTTAGGCTTGTGGGGTCAGAAATTTCGAAATACCTGTCATATCAAATAGTTTTTGGACATGTGTCGGTACATTTACAATACGGAAAGCTGACTTCTGCTCATGACGCATCTTCAATATCGAGATCAAGATTCCAATCCCTGTGCTATCAATATACGTCAGCTCTTTCAGATCTAAGGTAAGCTCTGTGTTCGCATCGTTCACAATCGGTTCCATCGTGGAACGAAACTCTTTCGCTGCTGCCAAATCCAAATCTCCACAAGTCTGGACAATTACTTGTCCCTCTTGCTGTACCGTCTTAACTGCAAACTTTTTTCCGTTCATCATGTTCCTCTCCTATACATAGGTAAACTTGTTAAATGTACTTTATTGGTAAATAACCTTCATCATCTAAATCGAAACAATGGGAAAAGAATGCGACGGCTACTCGCCACATTCCTTCAACCATACGTCAAATGTAAATAGGGCCCCTTCTGGTACCGGTATGGCACGAATATCCCCGTCCATCAATTGGACAAGCGACTTGCAAATGGCAAGCCCCAATCCACTTCCGCCATACTTGCGGTTCATAGAAGAGTCAAGCTGTGCGAATGGCTGGAACAGCCCTTCCATCTTATCGACTGGAATACCGATTCCTGTATCCCGTACATCGAACTGGACATGGAACTTATTGCCTTCCCCCGTGCGCTTCGTTTCGATGATGGACACATAAATGCTGACATTCCCACGATTCGTAAATTTGACTGCATTTCCTACGAGATTAATAAGGATCTGCCTGACGCGCAGCATATCTCCATACAATAACGATGGCACATCCTCATCCATTGAATACGACAAGGTCAAATCCCGCTTATTCGCCTCGACCATGAACAGCTCATAAACTTCTGTAATGAGCGAGTTCGTATCGAACGGAAATTCTTCTAATTCCAGCTTGCCTGATTCCATCTTGGTGAAATCAAGAATATTATTAATCGTCCTGATCAGTGTATCGGCGCTCTTGCGGATCAACTCCGCATAGTTCGATTGCTCACTTGTCAGCTCAGTGTCGAGCAGCAGATCAACCATTCCGAGCACCCCGTTCATCGGCGTTCGAATCTCATGGCTCATCATTGCTAAAAACTGTGTTCTAGCAAGTGCCGCGCGCTCCGCTGCTTCCTTAGCAGCTGCCAGCTCACTGTTCATCCGCTCAAGTTCCTTCGTCTTCTGATGGAGAAGCATCTTCTGCGCCTGCAGCCGCTTCTGTGCCAGGAATATACCAACGAAGCTATGAATCTTCGACTTCAAAATATGAGGAACGAATGGCTTGACCATATAGTCAACCCCACCCGCTGAGTATCCAGCAAATAAATGCTCGGTTTCCTTATAGTTCGCGGATACGAATATTATCGGAATATTCTTCGTCTTCTCGCGAGCCTTAATCCATTTGGCCGTCTCGATCCCATCCATGCCTGGCATTTGAACATCCAGCACAATAACGGCGAATTCCTCTTTCATCAAGTGGCGCAAAGCTTCCTCGCCTGAAGTAGCCTTGACCAAGCGATAGCTTTCCTCGGACAACACGGCCTCGAGTGCAAGTAAATTCTCGCGCCTATCGTCAACGAGCAAAATATTGATTGGTTCCAAGGTGTTCACAATTGTGCCTCCTATCGTATTTTACGATAAATCTTCTCGTTACGATCGATCTCCTCGTATTGAGATTCTCTCCCTGTAAAATGCAAGGATTCCTTGCCTCCGACAATAAGCACACCTAGTGGCGCCAAGCTCTCATAGAAAAGATCATGAACCCGGTTGCGCAGCGGCTCATTAAAATAAATCATTACATTGCGGCATAGGATGACGTTAAATTCATTAAAGGATCGATCTGTTGCCAGGTTATGCTCTGCAAAAATTACATTTTTACGCAAGTAAGGATGAATGACAACGCCCTCTCCAGAAGCCGTATAATATTCGGAGAAAGAGCTTGTCCCGCCCGCCTCCAAATAATTTTTGGTGTATGTGCGCATTTTGTCCATCGGGCATACGCCTTCTTTGGCTTTCTGCAGCGATAGCGGATTCATATCGGTTGCATACAGCCTGGTCTTCTCATACAGCCCTTCCTCATGAAGCAGTATCGCCATGGAGTATACTTCCTCTCCTGTCGAGCAACCCGCATGCCATATCCGAATATACGGATACGTACGCAGCATAGGGACGACCTGTTGACGAAATGCCAAGAACATGGAGGGATCCCGGAACATTTCGGTAACGGGGATCGACAGGCTGCGGACAAAACGCTGCAAGCATTCCCGATTATAGAGTACTCGGCCCTGCAGCTCCGAAATCGTGTCTACCTTTTCCTCATGCACTTGATGCCAAATGCGCCGTTTGAGCGAAGGATACGCATAGTCCCGGAAATCATAACCATAAACTCGATAAACCCCTTCTAACAGCAATTCAATCTCAATGCGTTCTCGGTCCGAATCCTGGGGCCTTCTTCTCTCATCATGTAAACCGAGCCCGTTTCCGTTCATATCTTATCCTTGCTCCTTCATTCATCATGTCAACATATTGCTTACCTGTTATTTATATAACCATACTCGCATCAATGAAAGCAGCTGTTCCGTCTGAAATGGCTTGCTGACATAGTCTGACGCTCCTGCCTCAATGCACTTATTGCGATCTTCTTTCATCGCCTTCGCCGTCAGTGCTATGATCGGCAGCTTCTCGAATCGAGGCTGTTCGCGAATGCGGCGCATCGCTTCATAGCCATCCATCTCCGGCATCATCATATCCATGAGAACGAGGTCGAAATTCTCTTCCCCATCCAATGCTTCAAGTGCTTCGCGTCCATTTTCAGCATACACGATATTCATATCGTACTGCTCTAGCACGCTTGATAGCGCAAATACATTGCGCACATCATCATCGACGAGCAGTACCCGCTTGCCTGACAGCAGCATATCACTTGGTCCCTGGTTTTCTTTTTCATCGCTTAGCTGAACTTCCTCCGAACGCTTCAAGAGAATCATCGTTTCTTGCAGCAGACGTTCAGGAGACTTCACATCCTTAATAATGATGCTCTGTGCGCGCTTCTTCAGTTCCGTCTCTTCCTTCGAATCCAGCAGTTTGCCAGTGTATACAATGATCGGGATACGACGGATTCGGGAGTGGTGACTAATTTCATCCATTAATTCAAATCCTGTCATATCAGGAAGCAGCAAATCCAGCACCATGCCGTCGAACTTCTCTTCCCCGAGTACCTTGAGTGCTTCCGTCCCGGTAGAGACCGCGGTAACGGCTACGTCCGCTCCTTCAATTAAGGCAATTAGAGACTGTCGCTGCGGACCATCATCTTCAACGATCAGCAGCTTCTTCTCTCCAAATGGCCACTTATGTCCGTCCACTTCTTCAGAAACAGCGACTTCCTTGAGCAACGCTTCTTCCCAAGCAGTAAGAGGCATACCCTCATGGTTCGCAGATACCTGCGGCAGATGAGGCTTGACGAGCTTACTGCGTTCCTCTGATGTATGCCCCTCTTCGCCCTCTACGGTTAGTGCCGCTTGGGCTTCTGCGATCGCCTTTTCATACAAAGCAACGGTGGAGTTAACTGGAATTGATGAAGGCTCTACCGCCTTCATCGGAAGGAAGAAGGTAAACGTACTGCCTTCCTTCTCTCGACTAACCAGCTGCAGCTTGCCGCCAAGCAGTCTTGCCAACTCTCGGCTGATGGACAGACCGAGCCCTGCGCCGCCGTAATTTCGGCTAGTTGTACCATCCAACTGCTGGAACGCTTCGAAGATCAAATCTTGTTTATCTTTCGGAATGCCGATCCCGGTATCTACAACATGTATCGCCAAATAAGGCTCATCCGCTTCCTGAAGCGGGGAAGGCAATTGCTCCGGCTTCGCCTTCGCAATGTGAAGGGTTACTGAGCCCTTCGTTGTGAATTTAAATGCATTGCCAATCAAATTGCGTACAACCTGCTTCACTCGATGCCCATCAGTTACTAGGGAGCTTGGCAGATCCGGATCTATCTCTACCTTGAACTCAAGCCCTTTCTGCTCTGCAATTGTCTCAAAGCTGTCGCTCATAAAGGAGGCCAATTCGCTCAAATAGACAGTTTCAAAATTCAACTGCATCTTGCCTGCGTCGATCTTGGACAAATCCAAGATTTCATCAATCATTTTAAGCAGATCCGAACCGGACATGTTAATCGTACGCGCATACTCGACCTGCTTCTGTCCCAAGTTCCCTTCCTTATTCTCCGCCAGCAATTGGGACAGCACCAGCAGGCTGTTAAGCGGAGTACGCAGTTCATGAGACATATTAGCGAGGAACTCAGACTTGTACTTCGAAGCCAAGGCCAACTGCAATGTCTGGCGTTCCAATATCGTTCGCGCCCCTTCGAGCTCTTCGTTCTTCTCTTGGGTTGCCAGCATCTGTTCTTCCAGCGCACGTGTCTTCGCGATCAGTTCCGTATTGTAGTGTTCCAGTTCTTCCTGTTGACGCTGGAGCATCTCCTCAGAACGCTTCAATGCTTCTGTGTGCGATTCCAGATGCTCGTTCGAGCGCTTCAGTTCTTCCTGTTGTGTCATCAGTTCCTCAGACTGGCATTGCAGTTCTTCGGTAAGCGCCTGTGACTCACGCAGCAATTCCTCTACACGCAAGCGTCCAGAGATCGTATGCACGATGACCCCGAGCTTCTGTGCGAGCTTTTCGAGCAGTCGATGCTGTACAGGTGACATCTTCGTCAATGATGCCATCTCTAACACCGCAATCACTCTGCGTTCGAACATAATCGGGAATAAGATAAGCTCAATCGGTTGAGATTGACATACGCCCGATTCAATTCGAATGGAGCAATCCTTCATGTCGCTTATAATGATTGGCTTCTCATCCACGACACATTGACCGAGCAGGCCTTTCCCAACAACCATTGTTCGCTCAGCCTTCAAATCGTCAGTAGCTGCATAAGTACCGAACAGTTCGAATACATCTGGTTGATCCGTCTCATTTCGAATATACAGGGCGCCATATTGTCCACCAAGTGTCGGCACGAACTCGCTAATGAACATCTGCCCAACCTGATTCAATGTAGCGGCTCCATTCAGAAGCTCTGTAACACGTGCTGCATTTCCATCGATCCATGCCTGCTCTTCTTGAGCCTTCCGATACAATTCCTCATTCTTCTTGCGTGCTTCCAAGTCTTCTGCCATCCGCTTGAACACTTGAATGACTTCTCCAATCTCATCATTCGTATGCGGCTCAAGCTTACGTACAATACGAAGCCTTCCACGGGCAAGACTGCGCATCATGATGGACATCGTATTCAAATTCCGTGTCACACTCGGGATGACCCACAACATAATCGCGCAGGAAACGACAAGCCCCAGCACCATGATACCGGCCGTCAAAGTAATCGACTGCTCGTAATGCTTCTTCGCTTCCAGCACCTGATTGTCAATCGACATCTCATGATGATTGGCCAAATCGGCCACACTGTTTTTCAAGTTGCGTTGATATTCCAATCCCTCTTTATTTCGCAATGCGTTGGCTTCTTCATATTTATTCTTGGTGGTGAGCTCTACTGACTTGTTGACGAATTCGTCGTACTTGTCCCAATCGCGTATCGCCAGCTCGATGAGCTTCTTCTCTTGCGCCGTTGAATATTGTGCCGTCAACTCCCTGAACGATTTAACAATATCATCACGGTAAACCTTCCCTTTTTGCAACAGTTCTTCGCCGTTAACATTCGGGTTTAGCATATCGGTCACCAGCACGCTGGCGATATTGTCCATGTCGTCCCGAATCAAAAAGGCAAGTTCCACTTTGCGGAAGCTGTCCGTATAAATCTGATCCAGATCCTGCTGCAAGCTGCTCATGCGATCATAAGACACCCAGCCAAGTCCGGATATGATAAGCATGAACAGAACGAAGCCAGCGATTAATTTCGTGCGTAACTTCACTGTCTGCTCCTCCTTCTAAATCAATGAACATCCACCCAAATCAGGCACTTGTCATCCTCACTGTCCTCATCAGAACCAGGTGCAAACAGCTCGTCCCATGAACTGCTCTGCAGCGTCTTCTCGTGTCGAAGAATATTGGCAATGCGCTCCATAGCCTCTTCCACGCTGTTGCCTGCCGTTTCCATTAACCCATCCGTATACATTGCAATTCGAGCACGTGAGTCGCATTGTACTTCTTTGGTCTCTACTTCAAGCTCTGGGAACATGCCTACTGGATATCCGGTAGATTCCAAGGTTATGAGCTCACCATCCTCCATCATGACAACGCCAGGAGGGTGTCCTGCGTTCGCATACTGGATGCATCCCTTGTTCGTATCAACAACCACATATAATGCCGTCATATAATAGAGCATTAAATTCCCGTTCATATGAAGCTGATGGAATTTCGTATTCAATCGCTTAAGCACAAGATCCGGCTGTTCGATCTGCATAACGGCGTCCCGTAGAACGGAAGCAATGAACATACACAGCAGCGCAGAGGATACGCCGTGCCCCATAACATCGATTATGATAATTCCATATCTGCCTTGGCCCAGCGGGAACCAAGCATACAGATCTCCCGCCAGCTCCTCAGAAGGCTGATATAGTGCGTTGATCGTAATATGTTCATCTTGATAAGGCTCTGTCAACACAGAGCTCTGCACCTTCGCGGCCAAGCTTAATTCATCGCGAATATGGCGATCACGTTCCTTATGCCAATCCTTCTCCCGCTTCAAGCGCAGCGCTAGCCGGATTCGAGCCAGCAGCTCCACCCTGTTAATCGGCTTCGTGACGTAATCAACCGCACCCGCATCCAATGCCTCTGCGAGCATATTGGAATCCCCAATCGCCGTTACGATAATAATCGGAATGTCCCGAAGCTCAGAGTATTGTTGGATCGTGCTGCAAGCTTCCAGTCCATCAATCTCCGGCATCATCATATCCAATAAAATAAGATCAATATCCGGTACATACATAGGCCCAAGAGGCCCATCCATCCCAAGAACTTGATACATCTCATGGGCTGACGAAGCAGTCTGCACTCCGTCATAGCCAGCTTTACGAAGGATTTCCCGAATGAGCATGACATTCGTCGGATTGTCATCAACGACGAGAACGTTCATCATACTCTCCTCCCCTCATCGATTATGATATAGTTCGTGCCTTTTCGACATAGCCCCCCATAATTCCCAACTACCACTATACCGGAAAAGGCCAAAGAAGATCATCTCTTTTTGTTACTTGCCTGTGAAAAAAAACGAGAGCCGGTTAACCAAACTGTTAACCGGCTCTCCCGCACTATGCGCGCTGTCTCCACAATTGCCACAGCTTCGTCCCAATATCGACCCATTCCTTCCAATCCTGCTGTTGGCTAGCTGTGGAATGGGAATGGCTTTGTCCCTGCGGTGATTGTTCACGTTCTTGCTTATGCTCGGCTTCACCCAGTGGCTCCTGTGTTATCACAGCAGTATCCGCCTGCAGCGGTGCTGATACAGGCGCAGACGCTGCTGCCTGATGCTCCTTAGACACTCGTCTATCAGGGGTGGGCTTACGTTCAAATCGCCCTGCGGCTCGACGTACCCCCTTAACCAGTCCTACTGATACCTGCTTCGCAGCGATTGAGATCTCGTTCAAGGCTTCACCGGCATGTTGAACAGAGTCCATCACTGGCTCCATCTTCTTTAATTGCTCAGACAGCTCTAGAGAGAGTTCATTCGCATTTTTGGCGACACCTTGCAAGTCGCCACTCAATAAATTCACGGTCTGCTGTACTTGCTCAAGGGTATCGGCAGCCCGCTCCAGAGAGCGCTTGGCTGACAGCAGTGTTTGAATCAGATAGAACACCAGCACCGCAAACGCTGCTGCTGCAAGTAATGCACTAATTTCCAATAACATAGATGAATACCGCCTTTCTCCGCATTCCCAAGCATAACACATTTTTCCGTATACCAATTATGAATAAATACCCTGAAAGCAGAACTGTGAAACAAAAATACCCAATTGTTTAGCTGTCCTCCCGCTGTGGTAATCATCATGCAAGCCACGACAATCGAGCAGCATAGACAAGCTGCTCGGCCCAAACCTTTTTCGTAACATTCTATCAAGGAGGAACTGCTTATGCTTACATGGTCAGCTATATTTTTAGTAATCGCTGTAATTGCAGGTGTGTTTGGTTTTTTTGGGATCGTCGCAGCAGCAGCATCCATCGCCAAAGTACTGTTCTTTATCTTCCTCGTTCTGTTCATCATCTCCCTTGTGACGGGAAGACGAGTATCATAATCGCCATATCGCTCTATGCAACATACAAGAATAACAAAAAAGGCTCGTCCGTATGACGAGCCTTTAGCCTTTTGTAATGCTTAACCGTTCATATCATATTCAACTAAGATTCTTCCCCGGAAAGTGAACGGCTCTCACCACGGAGAAATGCTTCCTTGTCCCACTGTCTTAGCCAACGAGAGGATAATACGCCCGCCAGCATGGATCCATTTACATTTAGCGCGGTGCGCCCCATATCAATTAGGGGCTCTACAGAAATTAACAGTCCCGCCAAGCCAACCGGCAAATTCATCGAGGACAGCACGATTAGTGCGGCAAATGTAGCTCCTCCTCCAACACCCGCAACACCGAAGGAACTGATCGCAACTACCGCTATGAGCTGCAGAATAAACCATGGATCGAGCGGATTCATTCCCACAGTAGGTGCAATCATAACGGCCAGCATGGCAGGATATATGCCGGCACATCCGTTCTGCCCCATTGAAGCGCCGAACGACGCACTAAAATTCGCAAAACTCTCCGGTACTCCAAGTTTATCCCTCTGTGTCTCCACATTGATCGGAATAGAACCTGCACTTGTACGTGACGTAAAGGCAAATACCAAGGCAGGAGTTGCGAGCTTCACGTATCGCGCAGGCGATATCCCCGATAGCCCAAGAAGCAGCAGGTGAATGATAAACATGACAATCAGTGCAACGTAAGAAGCAATTACGAATCGGCCTAACTTCCATATCTCCGCTGGTGCTGTCGTAGACACAACGCGAATCATCAACGCAAGAACACCATACGGCGTTAATCGAAGCACCAATGTCACCATCCGCATAACAACCGCGTGTAGCGAATCAATGATAGAGGCGAACGTGCGCCCATGCTCAGGCTTCTTCCTAGCCACACCTAATGCTGCAATTCCAACAAAGGCAGAGAAAATAACAACTGCAATGGTAGAAGTTCTTCTTCCCTCTGTCATATCGAGAAATGGATTCGTAGGTATGAACTCCAGTACCTGCTGCGGGATCGTCATATCACGCACTTCTCCGACCTGTTCACTCAAGTGCTGCCCACGTTCTGTCTCTTGTTGTCCCGCCTCCATATTCACAGCGGACAAATTGAAGGCCAGCGCAGATGCGATGCCGACAGCAGCTGCAACGGCAGTCGTCGCGATCAGGATGCTTATAATCACTGCACTCATCCTGCCAACACCCGTTCTCGTCGTCACATGCAAGATCGCGGAAATGATAGATACGATAATCAGCGGAATGACGACCATATGCAGCAGACGTACATAGCCACCACCCACGATATACACCCAATCGTTGAGCACACGTACAATATCATGCCCAGCTCCATATAGCTGCTGGAGAATCGCTCCATATACAATCCCTAAGCCGAGCCCAGCAAATACCCGCTTCGTAAAGGACACATGCCTCTTCTGCATGACATACAGCATATAGAGGAGTCCAAGCACAACAACAGCATGAACGATCAACCACCAACCGTTGCTCACGGTCATTTCACTCCTTGGTCGCAGGAGGCGCGGACATTCTCATGTCCATAATTCCATCCAGCATCATGTGATGCTATTATTACTCCCCAACTTGTGATATTTCATCCAGATTGAGGTTGACTTGCTGACAGATGTGAATGAAATGAAGCAACTCTTCATCCGGAATACCTTCGAAGAAGCGTGAGAACACAATCTCTCGCTGGATTTCTACCGCCTTGACCTTCTCATGCCCAGCTTCTGTAAGCTCCAAATAATTAATGCGACGATCAAGTGCATCTCGATTGCGTGTAACATATTGCAGCAAGGTGAGCTTATCGGTTATGCCCGTCACGGCTCCCGGTGTCAAGCGAAGCTCCTTTGCTACATCTGTTACTTTCATTGCCCCATTGCGAAATAGAAGATTCAGTACTGCAAATTGAGTCATATTCACATTGAGGTTATGCAGTTCCAAATGCCGATCCCATTGGGCGCGCATCCCACGCAGCATAGAGCGGAAATTCATCTGCAATTGGAGCAGTTGTTCACGATTAGGCAAACTGTCACGTCCTTTTCTATCGTCCTATCTAACACACCAATCCTAACATGAACCTAGCAATCGGCAACAAATAGGCTCATCTTACTCCGTACTAAAGTTTCAGCCCAAAGCGGAACTTCCAGCCATCTTCTAAGAACTTCACTTCTTTTACTTTAACCAAATGCGGCAGCTCTGACGATAAGGAAAATTCCTTCGTCTGCAATGACAGCCATGAGAGAGGGATTGAAATGTCCTTCACGCGGGCATCAGTCGGCACTACACGTACTGATTGACTGCTATCATCCCACTCCAATTGGAATGTAATCTTGAGCTCTGCTTGAACATAAGAGATAGGCTCCAATTGAATCGTTGCTTCCAATTCATTGTTCGCAAGCTCTGTCTTCATCCCACTAATATTCCACTTTTCCTTCAACGAGCGATAAGGTTCTGTCTCCTGCATATGCTTGGATACCAGTCCATTAATCTCTTCTTCGCTAAATTGTATCGTAAGAGAACGATTGTGTACGATTTGCTCCAAACGTTCTGACAAGGACACATCCACTTGAGGAGGCCAGCCTAATACCGTAGTCGGTTGAATGTAAAAATACGCCGCTCCAGCAAGCAGAATAAACAATACGATGACCGTCAACAATCCACGGCGCAGCCATTTCCACAATGTCTTCACTCTTATCATTCCTTCCAAAATATTGTTTCACTACCATGTAAACCGGTTACATACTAAACAAGGCGGGGGAACATTCCTTATGTCACCTATAAATGATACCTTCATGTCCTCATCGTAAACTTTAATATCCTAGAGAAAGCCTCACATAAAGTTGGTATCTGACAACAAAGTCCAGTAACCAGTAATCGGAATGTTCACCTTAGCAGTAAACCATACCATTGTATAACCATGAGAGAGGAGAATTCAATAATGAAGAAATTAGTGGCAGTGATGGCTATGACTTTAACGTTCAGTACGATAGCTGCAACAGGAGCATTTGCCGCACAAGAAACAGATACAACTGGAGTTGTTACGACAGAAATCGTGTCGATAGACCTGAAACAAAACACGACTCTCTATGATTCAATCAGCGGTAAAATAGTAGGCCTCTTGGAGCCCCAGGTGATTTCAATTGAAGCAGCATCGAAGGATGAGCACAATACGACTTGGTATCGAGTGTTTACATGGATGGGTACAGCGTGGATGAAAGACCCGAATGCCTACTCCAAACTCGTTGCAGTCGGCCCCAATACAACCATATATAACATACCTAACGGCAAGCAGACGGGCAATCTTGCAGCGCAGACACTTCCTATTATCAATGAGCAAATTGATGAGTCCGGATTTACCTGGTATCAGATCAATAGTTATCAAGGCAAAGCATGGATACTAAATCCAGAACAAAGCCAGCGTGTCAAGTTAACAGCAATAACTCCACTCTATCAAGCCATTGATGGCAAGAAGGTTGGAGAATTGAAGCCGCAGACGGTAACCGTGCGTACAGTGAAATATGATGCAAAAGGAAAGCGCTGGGCGAATATCCCGACTTGGAAGGGAAACCTGTGGATCAGATGGTAATCTGCAGCTCCAGCTAAGTGAATATTCAAATTTACAGGTATTGACATAAATGATTGCCGTGAATATAATAGTCGTAGCAACTATCTAGGACGACAAAGAGACATAACCATTGTATTGCATCCATACATAACGGTTATGTCTCTTTTTACCCAATTAGTTGCTATGACTACTATTGTCAAGGCAATTATAACTTTTGAACGGAGGTGTGTTGGAATTCGTTCTGCAGACACCGGAATTTTTCAAGTTCCGTATCGGGCGTTGACAATCGGCATCATACTCATTTTATCTACTGTCGCCTTCGAGGGTCTCGCCATTACTACCATAGCTCCCACACTCGCACACAGTCTGCAAGGCATCCATTTGTATGGCTGGATCTTTAGTACCTTCTTATTATTTCAACTTATAGGTACCATGGTTATCGGCAAACAAATTGATCGGCATGGCGTAATTGCATCCGTTCTCGTCTCTTGCTCTATCTTTGTCATTGGCATCATCATAGCTGCTCTCTCCTTCCATATGTATATGCTCATTGCAGGAAGAGCATTGCAGGGTTTTGGTGCTGGCTCCCTTGTCACCTGTGTCTATTACATTGTAACGGTTCGATACCCGGATTCGCTGCGCACCTCTATATTGGCAGCTTTCTCAGCCGCTTATGTTCTTCCTGCATTAATCGGACCTTATGTCGCAGGCCTCATCTCGATCTATTTATCGTGGCGATTCGTGTTTTGGCTCGTGCTCCCTCTTATCGTGCTCGCACTCTGTATGACACTGCCTTCTTTCCGGAGCATACAGAAATCAAGCAGTTCCGAGATCAGGGGCGGGCGCAAAGAGTTATACGCAATACTGCTCGCTATCGGAACAGGATTGCTGCTGACCGGGTTAGGCCGAATTACGGATTGGTTAGGCGTAGTGCTCACCGGAATTGGGATTGCCATTATGGTACATCCGCTCCGTCGTCTGCTGCCTCAGGGAACATTCACGGTAACGCGTGGTCTCCCTGCCATAATCGTAACCCGAGCACTCTACATCGCCTGCTATTTCGCAACGGAGAGCTATGTCGTTCTCGGATTAACGAAGGTAAGAGGAATAACTGAGGATCTCGCGGGACTAATCGTAGCCGCTGGGGCATTAAGTTGGTCTGGTGCCGCATGGGTACAAGCTCGCCTTGACCGACGGGACCTAGGCGAAGACCGACAGAGGAGAATTCGGGTTGGCTTATGCATCATGATTGTGGGTGTCTCGCTTGTTCTAACTTCCATTGGACTGTCAGGCGGCGGCGTTGCTCTCGCCTTGATCTCGCAGGTCATTACCGGATTTGGAGTCGGGCTAGCCACCCCAACAATTGGGGCAGTTGCTCTGCAGCTGGCTGAGGAAGGCAAGGAGGGCGAGGTATCCGCCACACTCCAATTCATCGATTCATTCAGCATAGCTGTAAGCATAGGGATAAGTGGGGCCCTTGTAGCTCTAAGTGAAAGCCTGCAATTGGGAATCTTCACGGGTGTCATGATGGCATTGGTTCTGCAACTCTGCTTCGTTGTTCTCAGTTTCGTTACGTCTTTCCGCATTACAATGAAAGCCCACAGCATTGTACAGTCACATTCATCAATGTAGCATCCATTATTGGAGGTGGACGATTTGGCACGTGCATTGGTTGTCATTACTCCTGCTGAAGGACATGTGAATCCATCGTTAGGCTTGGTTCAGCAGCTCGTGAAGTGCGGCGAGGAAGTTACTTATGTGTGCACCGAGGAATATCGCAAACGGATTGAAGCAACAGGTGCAAAAGTCATCACTTACACGTACGCCCGAGGATCATTTGCTGATGATCCGATATTGAAGCCGAAAGTTTACATGCATCCTTACCAATTTATTCATTTCATCCTGCGCGGCATGATTGAACCTATCATTCCAGAGGTTCTTGCTCTCACTGAGCAGGGCTCTTACGACTATTTGATTTATGATTACTTATTAGGTGGCTGGAGCGGGCAAATCATTGCAGAGCGGCTTGGCATCCCTGCTGTATGCTCCATCACTTCGTTCGTATTCGTGAAACCGCTCGGAGCAGAACAACAGCTAACCGAGCAGGAGGAGCAGGAAATTCAGGCAATCTATGATTCCTCGATGGAGATCGCGGGGCAATTAGCGGAGCGCTATCAACTATCCACTCCCGACATGTCTGATATTTTCAAGGCATATGGAGAGCTGAAGGTCGTGCATCTCAGCCGTGATTTGCAGCCGAATGCAGAATTGCTGGACGACAGCTATGTGTTCACTGGCTCATCCATCGTACCGCGCATGGATGCCCCAACCTTTACATTGGATCGCAGCCAGCTTCCTTACGCACATACCGTCTATATATCGCTAGGCAGCATTTTGAACAATAACATTGAATTTTACAAGCTATGCTTTGAAGCTTTTCGCAATGAATCCATTACATTCATTTTAGCCTGTGGCAAAGAGACAAATATGGAGCCGCTTGCTGACTTGATTCCAGACAATTTCATTATTAAACCCTACTTGCCGCAATTGGAAGTGCTGCAGCAAGTGGATGTCTTCATTACACATGCCGGCATGAACAGCACAAGTGAAGCCTTATACTACGATGTGCCGCTCGTCATGATCCCATTAACGTCCGATCAGCCTATGGTTGCCATGCAAGTGAAGAACCGGGGAGCTGGAGTTATCGTGGATCATCAAGGTCTCACGCCAGAAGTGCTGCGGAGCGCACTACTCGAAGTGCTGCATACCCCTTCCTATAAGCAGCAAGCCCATGCCATCGGCAAGTCTCTTCGCGAAGCAGGAGGATATGAACGGGCTGCCGAGATCGTCATGAGCGTTGTTGGGAAGGCAGCAGCACAGCCTTGAGGACACGGAAGTAACCCGGATTCGTCGCTCAATCGACAACTGTCCCGCTTCATTGACACGTTATTTGTCCTTACCTATAATGGTCATAACAACGATAGGGGTTGTTCAAAGTATGCGTATTTGAACAACTATAATAACGATGTGAATGAATCTGGGGGTCCGCATTTGGAATTAGAAAAGTATATCGGAGTCATTGTTCATCGGGCAGATTTGAAGCTTACGAATTATTATCAGAAGGTTGTAAATCCTTTCGACATCACTGTCGACCAATGGGAAATCTTAGTGGTGTTGTGGGAGCAGGAAGGAATCACACAGAAGGAACTCGCTGAGCGGCTGCATAAAGACCAGACGAATGTAGCTCGCATGCTGTTCAAGCTCGAGAAAAAAGGCTTTATCTATCGAGTAACGCATGAATCGGATCGCAGATCACTTCGTGTATACTTGACTGTCAAAGGCCGAGAAATCAAAGAAGACATACTTGCTCCATCCATTGAAGCTTACCAGAAAACGATTGAAGGATTAACAGAGGAAGAAGTGGAAACGTTCCGCAGAATCTTGTCCATTATGCATAACAATGTTAAGGATCTATAACAGATTAGGCAGTATAAAAATCCCCTCGGAGTTCCGCAGCTGCATCATCGATATCTTACGATGTGCAGCTGCGGCCCGAGGGGATTTCCCATATGCGCAGCTATATCATGGCTGTATTTCGCCCGCTATTCCAACTCCGGCGAACGGTCGAATATCCGGCGCACCTGTGACACGATCCAAATGACCGTAAATACGATCATAATATCGAAGCTCACATTGAACAGGAATAGATGCTTGCCCAAATCGGCTTCCCCATCGCCGACAAGCGGCACCGCAACCGAGATAATCGCTATTAAGGCTACGATGAGCGTGACATCCAGCATCTGGCGCTTATATTTATTCCGAATATACTCCTTCAGCACGATGCCAATGTATAGTACAAAGAAGATGAAGAAGAAGGTAAAGTTCTTCGGAATTAGTTTCTTCTTGCCCTCACTCCAAGTACTGTAGGTATACGATAGTGCACCGCGTGGCTCACCCAATTCCTTCTCATAGCTCCCTAGGTAATAAGGACGAATGAATGTCGCCTGCGCAGCGGCAGCCTCAAGCTTGTCAATGATCCGGCCTGGATGACGCAAATAGTAGCCAACAATGTCCATATGTCCAAGTCTGGAGTAAACATGTTCAGTAAGCTCAGGCGCATCCTGCTTAATCGGGACATCGGATTGAAAATAGTTCGTTCCAGCGAGAACCGCATATTTCTGAGGGATGCCTAGTGCATCCAAGTCCTCTGACACATGCGAAGAATCTTTTAAAATTCCGAAGAAGATCGTCTGATACAAATTGATTTGCTTCAGCTCTTTAGGCGCGAACACATAGATGAGCGCTGTTGTCGCGATCATGAAGGCTGCTCCCCCAGCTATCACCCGCTTCCAAGCTCGATCCGGCCGCTTTTTGTACAATCGAAGCCCATATAAAGCAAACACCAAGCCAACCGGCGCATTTTGAATCTTGGAGGCTGCCAATATAAACGCGCAGACAAACAATAGGACTAGCCAAGTGAGTGAAGGATGCTGCTGCCTTGCCAAAGTAACCGCAATCGCCGTGGACAACAATAGAAACAGCAGGGAAACCGACTCACCGAAAAAGGAATGAAAATAACCGACATATCCAATATCGAAAAACATGAACAGTACACAGAGCGCTGCTGTGATTTGCAGCCACCGCTTGCCTGCACAAGCGTAGCGGACAATGACAAACAGTGTGCTTAATAGCAGCAATGAATATACAATGCCCATTGCCTGCATCGGGAAATAGGATGGATTGAGCACCCGTCCAAGCAGCCCTGCAATGAAGACAAACAACACCTGCGAAGACGCATAATTGACGGCAAATGGGCCGTAATCATATTTGGAATGACTAAATCCGAAATATTTGTCCTCATATGTAAACGTGTCATTAAGCGGCGATATCCCCCCGCTCCGCACGATACGATCAAAGTCTCCGTTATCTGCTACTCCGATATAAGGCGAAGTAAACAAAATGCATGTTAAAATGATAGCACCGATTAGAACGGAACCCCAAGATACCCAATCTTTTCGTTTCATGCCAAGAATCACTCTCCTAACTAAAAAGAATAGCACTTCCCCGAGATGGGGAAGCGCCTCATTTCATTTATTGGCGTTCAGCACTGCGGTAGTTGTCATAGTCCTCTCCGTGTTGTCCGTCGCTCGCTCGCACCACACGGGATGAAGGCTCAGATGCTGACGATGGTGCGGCGAAGGTAATCAGTCGATGGAGAACAAACGAAGTTACGGTGTAAGCACCCGCTTCGCATAACACAATCAGCGATTGCTGCCATGATTGCGGCAGCGAGCCTAGCAGCCCCGTAACCAGCGCCGAGAATGCAGGATGAAGCAGCACGTAGGCTGCTGCATAACAGAGCAAGGAAATAACAAGGAACCGAATGAAGCTGCTGAGCTGCGCCCCCTCGTATTGGAACGTAAAGCGGCGATTGAGCACATAACTGCACAGCACCCCTATTGTGTTCCCTACAAATGTCGATGCGAAGTGATCCCATCCAGCAAGGTGCATCAGTGCATAAATAAGCCCAAGTCCAATGCATGTGTTAATCACGCCGATAACCGCATAGCGGCTGAACAATCCCAGCCAGCCCTTCTTGGCCGCTTGCTCACGGCTCATCGGTTCACCTCTGCACGCTGGGCACCCGGCCAGGAAGGCTGCGCCTCATTCTGTACCACGTATGCGTCAGACAGCACCGTCTCCACAATATAGGGTGGTCTGCGCTTTACTTCATTATATATCTTCCCGATGTACTCTCCGATCACCCCTAACGCCAGCAGCTGAATGCTGCCGATGAACCATAGCGAGAACATCAATGAAGCCCAGCCGGACACGGTATGTCCTGTCAGCTTGGAAATAAGCGTGTAGCCTCCGGCAATAATACTCGCTCCCAGACTGATGAAGCCAAGCATTGTAACAAGGCGCATAGGTTTGATGCTGAACGACGTAATGCCATCCCATGCAAAAGACAGCATCTTGCGAAGCGGATACTTCGATTCACCTGCAACACGCTCCATACGGTCATAGGCAACTGTTGTAGAACGGAATCCGATCAGCGGTACGATTCCTCGCAAGAACAAGTTCACTTCATGGAATTCGCTCAAGTGTTCTACAGCCCTCCGGCTCATAAGGCGATAATCTGCATGGTTGTATACCAATGGGATACCCATCTTGCGCATCACTTTATAGAAGGATTCAGCACTCCAGCGCTTGAACCATGTATCTGTTGCTCTGCTGTTGCGAACACCGTATACGACCTCGTATCCCTCATGAAACTTGCGTACGAATTCTCGAATGGCTCCGGTATCGTCTTGAAGATCGGCGTCTAGCGACACGATGCAGTCCGCATGCTCCTTCGCGTACATAAGTCCGGCTAACAGCGCCTTCTGATGGCCAGCATTGCGAGCAAGCTTCAATCCGCAAATAACAGGGTGAGCGGCGCGGGCCTTCTCGATCTGCTGCCACGTTCCATCTCGGCTCCCATCATCTACAAGCACGATACGGCTGTCGGCTGATACGAGCTGATCCCGTTCGAGTCCCTTCAGCAATTCGATGAGTACGGGTGTCGTAATTGGCAAGGCCTCCTCCTCGTTATAACAAGGAATGACCATATAAAGAATCGGTAATGTCATCGTAGTACCCCTTTTACATTGAAAATACGACATATTTCCACATACAGCTGATTTCCATTATATCCTATATCATGAAATATGCATAACCAAAATGATAACTTGGCTCATCTATTATAGCGAAAGACAAAAACGCCTGCCGATCGCTCAAAGCGAACAGCAGGCGGTATTAGACGAAAATCGTGATAAAGGGACGTGAATTCTCCGTTTCATGCCGACAAATCAACTTTATTCTGTGATTGCTGCAAGGACGGCTTCATAAAATTGGCGTCGCAGTTCTGATACACTCTTATCCCGTCCATAATGCACGCGATTGGTAAGCAGCACCACTACGATATCCCTTTCAGGATCGATCCATATGCTTGTACCCGTAAAGCCTGTATGACCGAAGCTGGAGGCTGACCATCCTGTTCCAGCAAAATCAGCGGTATCTCCTTGCAGCACCCAACCAAGTCCTCGCTTTGCATTGGCTATATTGGAAGTCTGACAACGGAGCGCCTCTTGAATGACGCGGTCAGACAGCAAATTTCCCTCCACTCCATGCAGCTCAGCCTTGCTTACCCATAAGCGGGCATAACGCACTAGATCGCGCGCAGAAGCGAACAGCCCTGCGTTTCCGGCGACGCCTCCCAACGCAGCTGCATTCTCATCATGGACCCGTCCCCAGCAATGCTCCTCTAGCCGCGAATCATATTCCGTAGCCGCTATTCGTGAACGAGCCTCCTGCGGAGGATTGAAGCTGCTGTCCACCATGCCGAGCGGCTTCAGCAGCATGCGTTCCGCCGCTGTAGCCAGTGATTCTCCGCATACGCGATCTATAAGTCTGCCAAGTACAATATAGCCGAGACAACTATACTGACAGCCTGCTCCCGGCGGATACTCTACTTCCATACGATCCAGATAGCGAGCAATCTCATCAGGTGACCATCCATGTGAATACAAATCCCGATGAGGAGGCAGGCCTGAAGTATGTGCGAGCAACTGGCGAATCGTAATCGAATCTTTTCCATTGCCGCTGAACTCGGGCATGTGCATGGCCACAGGATCATCCAAGTTAAGCTTATCTGACTCAACCAGCATCAATAGTAACGGGAGTGTCACGACAATTTTCGTCAAGGAAGCACAATCGTATATGGTATCAATCGTGACTGGTATCCTCTGCTTATCTGTATCCACTGCATGGCCCCTAGCATACTCGAACGCATGACCACCGTACCAAATAAGCGAGACGGCCCCTGGAATATCTCCACTCATTATTGCATCATCAATCAGCGCGCAAGCATCCTGAAACTGTGCGTTGTTCGCAGCAAGACGACCTTCTGGCATCGCCCAATCCCCCCACAGCATTGTGATGAATCTTAGAACGCAATCGTAAGTCCTATTACCGAGAAATTCTCATCCACTTCATAGCAAGCATAGCTATGGATTGGATTATGGCATGGCCAGCTTGCCCATAATGGTTGGACGCACAGCTCCGGTAACACGAGGCAAATTATTCGGAATCCCGTGTATAAAATCATTTGCAAGCAGGGCGAATGCGATCGCTTCCTTCGCATCTCCCGGCAATCCCATCTCATCAGAGGCTGTCACCTTCTGTTCCGGCAGCTCTTCCGCAAGCCAGCGCATCAGTGTTGCATTGCGTGCTCCACCTCCGCTGACAATAACATCTCGTATGCGGTGTTGAGGAAATACAAACTGCCGATAGGCATCCGCAATCGTGCGGGCCGTCAATGCGGTGAATGTCGCAACGATATCCTCAGCCGACAGCCCCAGCATTCTGCCATGCTCGATCCAATGCAGCGCATAATCCGTACCGAACATCTCACGTCCAGTCGTCTTCACTGGCGGCTCGGCGTAGTATGGATGTGCAAGCAATTCATCCAGCAGCTCGGTATTCACCTGGCCGCGTGACGCCCATTCCCCATTGCGGTCATACCCATATGCCCCGCCCGATAATTGATAGATGGCTTGATCGATCAGCATATTGCCGGGACCCGTATCGAAGGCGGTCACCGTACTCTGATCCCCGCCAGCAGGAAGAATCGTACAATTGCCAATTCCGCCAATGTTCTGCGCAATTCTGCCCACTTCCGAGTCTCGCAGCAACAGATAGTCCGCATACGGCGTTAATGGCGCTCCCTGTCCGCCAACTGCCATATCCGCCGGCCGATAATCTCCGATAACGGGGACACCCGTATGCTTGGCAATGATTGAGATATCCCCAATTTGTAGAGTGGAAGGAACCGCACATCGATCTGCCTTATCTACGACAGGCTGGTGCCAGATTGTCTGGCCGTGGGAGCTGATGAAATCGACGTCCTCCATCGAGATTCCAGCATTGCTTGCCGCCTCGCGCGCCGCCTGTGCCAGCATTTCCCCCATATAGGCATTCATGATACATATTTCTTCTGTACTCGTACCGCCTCTTGTACACAATCTTTTCAGTCGCTCTCGAAGCTCATCATCATATTCCTTGCAATGAAAGACGATCATATCTGCCCGAGACTCTACTCCCGCACCCTGAATGCGAACGACTGCGGCGTCAATCCCGTCGAGTGATGTACCTGACATTAGTCCGATGATAATATGTTCCGATTTTACAGCTAATGATCGTGTGCGCAACCTTTCTCCTCCTTAGAAACTCCAATTCACTACACGGTATGTAAACGCCTTCATAAATAATTGCTGCTGAATCCATTAAGCCCTATTTGTTGAGAGAACATGTCATTTTTGACCTCTATATCTTATTATACGCTTTTGAAATTTTATTTCAATTTATGATATAATAATAGAATTATCATTCCACATGAATCTCATAGGGATGTGCTTACGCAGATCGAAAAGAGCCATGTTGAAGAATAATTTCAACAATTATTAAAACATTCTGCTTCAGCTCGTACATTTCTCATGTAACCAATTGCTCCTCGTAACACAATTGACACATTGTATTTCTGATCCTGACAGATTATAATCTATCCAAATCAATCCAAGAGATTTTCATCACACTAAGGAGCTGATTGTATGAATTTCCCTTCTCTTCAGGATATTGAGTCCCTTGAGAGAGACGAACAAATTGATACCATAAAGAAGCTGCGTCTAAGCAATCGTATTCATGAAATGGCAGAAGGCTTCGGGTTCAAGAGCTCTTCGATGTATTACAATTGGTTGAAGAAGCTACAAATTTATGAGGATCTATGCGGGAAAAAAAGTGTATTCAATCCGATTATGCCTCGATCATCCAACGAGTCGCTGCTTGCAAACGCAAGCTATACGCTCCGAGATGAAACGGGCAGCTTCTCTCCGGCTTCTCACCAAGTTGTACTATCCCAAGAAGAGATGAAGTTCAAGTATGACTTAGCAGCTTCAGGATCACAGGCTGCTGCCTTGCTGCGCAAGATTGCAGCCTACATCGAAGATGAGGAGAGCGAGTTCAACATTACCCTCTGTATCGAAAAATGATGGCTGCAACGCAAAAAGAACTGGACGCGTCTATCTGCGCAGCCAGTTCTTTTGTGTTCATCCTATATACCTCTAATTCTACGATAGTCCCAATTGTTCGAAGGAGCGGCGCATATCCTGAATGAGCAGTTCAGGATCCTCAAGTCCTGCGTACAGCCGTACGAGGACAAGCTCTTCTCCCTCTTGCCCTGCTAGTGGACGAACAACTTGCACTAAGCTCTCATAGCCACCCCAGCTGACCCCGATTCGGAACATTTGCAGCCGATCTGCCCATGTCAGCACCTGCTCAAGCGGAAGCGCCATCTCGAAGGAGAACAAGCTCCCGTACCCACTCATTTGCTGCTTCGCCAACTCATGCTGCGGATAAGTAGTCAGTCCGGGATGATTTACTCGTGCAATGTACGGAAGCTCATCCAAATACGCAGCCACAGCAAGACCATTCTGCTGCAGCCGCTCCATACGCAGTGGGAGCGTACGCAGTCCGCGCATCGCAAGACATGCTGTCTGCGGCGTCATGATTCCGCCGTATAGCAGAAATTCATGGCGTCCGATTTCTTGCAGCCGTTCATGGGAACCGATAATAACCCCAGCCATAATATCACTATGTCCGCCAATATATTTCGTCAAGGAATGAACCACCAAGTCAATACCGAGTTCCAGCGGATTCTGGAATATCGGAGTCGCCCACGTATTATCAATGATCGTTGTCGCTCCGATTCGCTTGGCGAGCTCTGCACATGCACGCAGATCCTGAAGTCGAATCGTCATGCTTGTCGGGCTCTCGAGATATAACATCGAAGTATTCGGCCGAACAGCGGCTTCTATACTCTCAATCGATTCCCCATTCACGAATGTCGTCTCAATCCCGAAGCGGTGCAGGTAATTGCCAAGCATTTCACGAGTTGGCCCATAGACATGATCCACACAGATAACGTGATCACCGGCCTTCACCGCTGACATAATGGCCGCAGAGATCGCCGCCATTCCTGAAGCGAAGCAGCGTGCTGCTTCCCCTCCCTCCAGCAGAGCCAACCGACGCTCTAATTCATTGACGCTCGGGTTGTTGCCGCGCGAGTAGAGATGGTGCTCTAGCGGAGAATCCAATGCCTCATAAAATTCCTTGTGGCATGAAAAGGTAAACAGACTGTTCTGATACATCGGCATTGTAACTGCACCGAAATGCCGTTCATCGTGACAATCATGCACGACTACTGTTTGCTTGTCCCACTTCTTGTCTGAAGACAGGCCTTGTCTCTCGGTTGACATGATCTTATCGTTCCCTTCGCGGCAATAATGACTACATTTATATTGCACCATACTGAGGCATGCCAGCCCTACCTGACACCGTGTATGGACATTGCTAAATATGAATTCCTAGTACTAATGACCTTCTACTTCCCATGTATTTTCCTTCCCACTCGCTTAGTCAGTTCTTATCGCAGCCCGTCGCAGCCGCGCGTCTACGGTACATCTGGTAGCTTTTGCGAAGCAGCTCAAGCAGCCACTCCGGAACCGGCACTCCCCACTTCAAGCCTAGCGGTTTGTACAACAACCGATATGCCTGCTTGAAGTCTCCCCACATGCGGTCAGGCTGCGGGATCAGAAAATCGGATACATCCACGACATACCCTTTGCCACAATCATTGGTGACATTTTTGCCATGAATATCTCTTGGGGTCAACCCTCGTGCGGATGCATACTCCAGCGCTTCATCAATATCGTCCAATACCGATTGTGGTATCGATATCCCGTGCCGGAGGCAGTGATACAGCGTTACCCCAGGTAGCCGCTTCAATATCAAATATCCTTGCCCGACGTAATAACATTCCGAATAGGCAGGATGCTTGCCCAGACGTCGATATACTTCCGCTTCGTCGTCCAAACCCTTCCTACCTGCTGCATACATTTTTACGGCAACAGAGGCATATTGCTTATGGCTGAAGACGACCGCATAATTCCCTGCGCCAATAACCTCCCAATCCACCGGTGTATTGGACACTTGAACGGGATCGTCCCCATTCAGACTGCGAATGTCTGCTGCAGGCAGCAGAACAAGCTCAATCTGCTCTATTAGCGACTGAAGCTGCTCTGGATTAAGCATCAATACCCATTTCTCCTTCTAATCATTGACCATGTGCCACCCAAGCGAAACGCATTTCTCCCCTTAATATACCATATCGCCGGTCTTCGAGCGCTATCATCAGATGCCCCAGATCCAAAAAATGAGAGCCTCTTTTTGCAATCTAATTGGGAGCAGCCAAGGAATACATCAGGGTATGGTCACGCAAAAAAAGGATAGGGACTCAGATATAATCTGAGCCTCTATCCTTCCTCATGTAAATGATAAGATCCATCAAGGATTCAAGGACTTATTTGGCAATGCATTCATACCGCTTCGAGGTGTGATCTTCATTCAGTTCACGCACGATACCGTTCTTAACAAAATATTTCAAGCTGCAATATACCGTAGAGAGTGAAATGCGCTTCGTGGTCGCACGCATTCCAATATAAATTTCAATCGCGGTTGCGGGGGACTTGGCTTGATTAACGAACGATAAGACCGCTTCTCTCTGCTGTGTTAAATGTACGGGTTCTCGCTTACTGTCAGATTGTACGAATGAGATCATCGAATTGCGATTCATGGGGGTCCCTACCTTTCTTATCGTTGTCTTCGTCGTTACTTAAGAGCATGTTATGAGTTCATATGCTGTGTGTGCGCACTTACGTCAATCCCAAGGCCAGCCGCAATTCGGGCACCATAGCCCGCATCGGCACGGAAGAAGTTGCACAATGCGCGCATTTGAACCTCAGGTCTAACCTGCTTGAGGTCGTTCACCAAGTTCGCAATCAATCGCGATTGCTCCTCTGGGGTTAAGCTGCGATACTTATCGCCAGCCTGCCCGAAGTCATTCGTCTTGCTAATTGTACGCCGCATCGTCGTGCCGTCGAGGAGCATTTCGCTCTCTGCGTATTGCCCTCCAGCTTCAACATATGCGCCGGGATGGCTGTTCGGTTCATAGTTAATTGGAGACGGATCCTGATTCACATTCATGGCTCCATCGCGCTGATGGTTCCGCACTTGGGCAAACGGGCAATTGACTGGTATTTGCAAATAGTTTGTCCCTAGACGGTGGCGCTGTGTATCCGGATAAGAGAACAAGCGGCCTTGCAGCAGCTTATCTTCCGATGGCTCAATGCCAGGTACCAGTACGCTTGGCGAGAAGGCAGACTGTTCTACACTTGCGAAGAAGTTCGCTGGGTTCTCGTTCAATGTCATCCGCCCTACCTTCATCATCGGCACGAGCTCTTCCGGCCATACCTTCGTAGGATCAAGCGGATCGAAATCAAAATCATCCCCTTGCGATGGTTCAATCATTTGCACATACAAGTCCCATTCAGGGAAGTCTTCTGCTTCGATCGAATCATACAGATCACGAGTAGCGTGGTTGAAATCCTTCGCTTGAATTTGCTCCGCTTCTTCTGCAGTCAGGCTACGTACACCTTGAAGTGATTTCCATGTATATTTCACATAGACAACCTTGCCTTCCTCATTCACCCATTTGAAGGCGTGTACGCTAAATCCGTCCATTTCTCGATAATTCGCCGGGATACCCAGGTCTGAGAATAACCATGTCAACATATTGGTCGATTCAGGAGACAGCGACATGAAGTCCCAGTAATGATCTGGTGTTTGGATATTCGTATGTGGAGCCGGCTTCAGGGAGTGCACCATATCCGGGAACTTAATCGCATCCCGAATAAAGAACACAGGCAGGTTATTGCCTACTAAGTCATAATTGCCTTCGGTTGTATAGAACTTCACAGCGAATCCGCGTGGATCGCGAAGCGTCTCAGGAGATGTCCCTCCATGGATGACCGTAGAGAAACGCACGAATACCTTCGTCTCAATGGAAGGATCCTGCAAGAAGGCTGCCTTTGTATATTTAGACATGCTTTGATACGGACGAAACACACCGAACGCCCCTGCACCGCGAGCATGGACGACACGCTCAGGAATACGTTCTCGATCGAAATGCGCAAGCTTCTCAATGAGATGGTAATCCTCCAACAACACTGGACCGTGCTGTCCAGCTGTTTTCGAGTTTTGATTATCAGCTACTGGGGCGCCTTGATTTGTTGTCAGTTTCGTCGGGTTACTCAATAATATCGCCTCCGCATGTTTTTATTTTATGTTTTAAATAATAATTATTATTATTAAGTGTGTTATTAATTTAGCACACCGAGATGCATTTATCAATAATAATTATAATCTAATATTTAATTTAGATAAAATAACAGAATAATCGTGAGTACCGGCACATGATATGCGGCCAAGGATTAAATAGTGAATGAGAGGATAATACTGATGCTGGATATCGCGAGAGAACTGAAACTTGGTGATAGAAGCCATCCTGTGCTGCTTCTTTGGCGGGAATTAGAATAAAGTCGCGGGTGCTAGAACTAGTAGCTAAGCTGAAATGAAAATACACCTTACCTCCCATTCTAGCTCTGAACTGCTATTAGGAGATAAGATGCATCGTATTAAGCAGATTATTGTTGCTCGGCTGTTCTTGGGTACGAACGCGAATGATGGATCAGCTCTGCATAATACCCATTCTGTGCAATAAGGGACTCGTTCGTCCCTTCCTCTGCAACGCGGCCATGCCGCATGACAATAATGCGATCTGCATGCTGAATCGTCGATAAACGGTGAGCAATCACGAGCGTCGTTCTACCCTCTGAGACCACTTCAAGCGCTTGCTGGATGAGCTGTTCGGTATGAGAATCCAAATGTGCCGTTGCCTCATCCAAGATGAGAATGCGGGGCTGGAACACGAGAATCCGAGCAAAAGAAATCAGCTGCCGCTCCCCTGCCGATAGACCGCTCCCGCGATCAGACAGCCTTGTATCATAGCCATGCTTCAAGCGCTTGATCAGGCCGTGCGCCCCAACCGACTTGCAGGCCCAGATCACTTCCTCCCGCGATACGTTATCCTGGAATAAGCGGACATTATCAAGAATGGATCCCGAATACAGAAATGGATCCTGCTGCACTAGTCCGACAATCTGATGCAGCGTATGCTGCGGCAGTCGGCGGATATCAACCCCATCAATCTCAATACTTCCCCGCTTGACGTCATAGAAACGCGCGAGCAGGTTCACAAGTGAGCTCTTGCCAGCTCCCGTCGTGCCTACGATACCTATGAACTCACCTGGCTTAATGTGCAAATCCAGATCATGCAGCACGTCGCGATCATCAACATAAGCAAAGCGAATATGATTGAAGTCGACTTGGCCCTGCACTTCAGAGGCAACTACATTATGCTCCTGCTCTGGTTTCGGATCCTGTACTTCAGGTTGAATGCGGAAGATGCGCCACAAGCGATCCATAGATACGATTGTGGATTGGAGCGTGTTCCATTGCTGGGTAATATGGTTGATCGGCTGGAAAAACTGCCGAATGTAATTGATAAAGGCATACAGAACTCCGAACGCCAATGACGTATCCAATACGGCCATGCCGCCAAGCCACACAATGAATGCGACCGACACATTGCCGAGCACATCGAACGAGCGGTTGAACATGATGCTCGTGCGCACCTCGCGCAGATTCTCTTGCAAATACTTCCGATTCTGCGCCGTGAAGCGCTCTGTCTGCTCCTTCTCCTGATGGAACACCTGGATGAGGCCCATACCCGACAGATTCTCCGCCAAAAATCCGATAAGCCTTGACAGCTCACCCCGTGCGCGTTGATAAGCAGATCGCAGCGCCTTCCGGAAAGCTACCGCAATCGCCAAAATAATTGGGAACAAGATAAGGCAGAACATCGCAAGCTTCGCATCGAGCGAAAACATAAACACCACGATCAAGAGAAGCGACATGCCGTCCCTTACTACGCTTAACAGCACTTGAGTAAAGAACTGGTTGATCGTCTCGGTGTCACTGGACACATTCGTTACGAGGCTGCCCATCGAATGGCGATCGAAGAATGACATCGATTGCTTTGATATATGTGTGAACAGATCCTTCCGCAACTGGCCGACAATGCCCTGCCCCACCTTCTGAAGCAGGTTCGCCTGAATATAGGTGAACAGCAAGCTAAGCAGCGCGAGAAGCAAATAGCTGCCGCCAATCAGAAATAATGTGCCCACACCGTGCTTCCCGGCCAAGACATGATCGTCAATCGCGATCTTCACGAGATAAGGTTGCAGCAAATCCGCTCCAATTGCAAGGAATGTACATAAAAATATGGCGAGAAACGTCAAGCGATACGGCTTCGCATAAGCGAACATAGCGCGAAACGATTGCCTGCGCTCTTTGGGAGAAGCCCCTGCCATGCGTGAGCCTATCTCCTTGGACTGTGCAGGATGATGATTGTTCCTGCCCTTTACGTTCGCTGTCGGTTCAGGCATTTCTCTTCCCCTCCTCTTGAATCGTATAGAGCGAGGCATAATAGCCGCCTGATTGGATCAGTTCTTCATGTGCTCCACGTTCCACAATGCTGCCATGATCAAGGACAATAATTTCATCAGCGTGGCGTACAGCGCTTATCCGGTGTGCGATAATGATGTTCGTCTTGCCCTTTCGAACTTCCCGGAGATTGTTCAATATCGTCGTCTCTGTTACAACATCAACCGCACTTACACTATCATCCAAAATGAGAATGGGCGCGTTCTTAATCATTCCCCGTGCCAAGCTCGTTCGTTGACGCTGGCCGCCAGACAAGGTAAGGCCGCGCTCTCCCAGCTTCGTAAAGAACTGATCGGGAAACCCCATAATATTGTCCCATACGTCCGCTTGCTTCGCCGCCTCCTCAACCGCTTCGTC
Organism: Paenibacillus suaedae; assembly: GCF_032337355.1. Lineage (NCBI taxonomy): Bacteria > Bacillati > Bacillota > Bacilli > Caryophanales > Paenibacillaceae > Paenibacillus > Paenibacillus suaedae. The sequence goes on along the minus strand of NZ_JAVYAA010000007.1, from coordinate 306,761 downwards.
TTCAGCATTTCGGTTATAGAATGCAATATTATCTCGAATAGTCGTGCTGAATAGGAATCCATCCTGCGGCACATACCCAATTTGGGTACGCAGGCTCTCTAGCGTAACTTCACAGATGTCTTGGCCTCCGATCCGAATTGTCCCCTTCGGAGGATCGTAGACGCGAAGCAGCAGCTTCACTAGTGTCGACTTGCCGCTGCCCGTCTTGCCAACAATGCCGAGCGTCTTGCCTGCTGATATCTGAATATTCACATCAGCTAATGATTCTCTACTTTCCTCTGGATAGGCAAATGTCAGGTTCCTGATCTCGATCACAGCATCGTCCGCCGAGATTGGCTGAGCACCCGCATATTCACGGATGTCCGGCTCTTCATTCAACAGCCGGTTCAAGCGATCAAGAGAAGCTCGTGAGCGGAGCATCACATTGATGACATTGCCGATTTGCTGCAGGGGTGTCATAATCATGCGCAAATACAGGGTTAACATAACGAAGCTTCCAAGGGATAATTGTCCCTGCATCGACAGCACACCCCCATACGTTATTGCGATAACGAGGGAAAGTGAGCCAGCGAACGGAATGAGCGCTTGGAAGAGAGATGTCATCCGCACAAGCCCTAATTGATTGCTGCAAATCTGATCCACTGTTGCGCCGAAGCGTTCTTCTGCCACATGCTCAACTGCGAATGTCTTCGTCACCTTCATGCCACCGAATTGCTCTTCTGCGGACTCCGTCATCGCCGCAAGGGAATCCTGCACCGCACGAGAACGAGTGCGAATGCGCGGGCCGAAATAAATGACAAACAGCGGAATCGTAAGCAGTGGAAGCACGCACACGAATACCAAATATAGCGGAATGCCACTTACCCCCATCATAATGATGACCGACAGGAGCAGGATCGTCGCATTCGTCGTCTGGTTCACGCCGTTGGCAATCGTTTCTCGAACCGAGGTAACATCATTCATGAAATAGCTGAGCAGCTTGCCTACACCATGATTCGAATAATAGTGCTCACTTAATCTTGTAAATTGAGTAAACAGCTTCTGTCTCATGTTGAATTCAAACTTACGTCCTAGGCGATGATTCAAATATTGTCCAATTCCAAACAAGGAGCCATATCCGATAGCAACTCCAAGCAGCCATAAGCTGTAATGAATCACGGACCCCTTCGTCAGCCCCCGCATCTGCAGCTCATCAGTGAATCGCCCTAGCAAGGTGGGGAAAAAGGAGTAAATGATATTGGCTAACGCCATGCAGCCTACAGCTGTCACATAGAGCGGCAGATGAGCACGGACATGACTAAACAACAATGTCTTTCCCTTCATGAATAGCATCACATCCCGTCTCATATTCGTTTAACCAGCACTGGGCCATGTCGGCATCGACTGACTCTTCATCAGCCGCATGTGGGCCCGCCTGTCTACGGCACTCCTGTACCTTGATATGCACTTCATTTCTACATCGCACTGTGTATATCCGTACATAAATAGTAATTGAAATACCTGCCATTAACAAACCATATTTTTACATACATAACACCTATGCTTCCTCACTCTTCTTTACAAACTGAGAACACACCTATCCCCACACACAAATGAAGTGCCTAGCCAGCACAAATAAGCCGTACTGTTCCAAGATTGGGTACGGAAATGCAATTCGTTTAAGGAAATGCGTCAAAAATTATGCAAAGCAAAATGTGATCTCAATCAAATCGTCCCGTATTGTTCTTTGCTTTCATCTAAGCATGCATTGACTTATTGATAATGGATCTCAATGACAAAGGAGACTTACGATGAGCGAACTTATTAATAATCGCGAAAAAAAGATGTCGAGGATTTCTGGATCCCGTTCAAGGATAAGTTCGTCTATTTTCGCTATTTCGCTGTTCGGGATGAGTCGGGGCAATATATGGGGACGTTAGAATTTACGCAAAATGTAAGCGAGATTCGAGCACTAGAGGGACAGAAGCGAATCATGTCCTAGAGCGTCTCCTGATCTACATCATCGGCCTCTCTGGTCCGCGGCCTGCTTTACGTGAATTGTGCCGCAGGCCGCTGCCGCTGGGCCGAATTCATTACATCTAACCACTGCCCCTTTGAGCCGCTTGCCATAGGATTAAGGATCGGTTCGAAGGGGCAGCAAGCAATATCTGCAACTAGCGCTTAACAGCAGTCATCCAGCGCATTGAGACGTTCCAGCACTGCCCGCTTGCGGTATAGCATCTGCGCTGTCTCTGCCATGTCATGAATCATAGAGCGGTTCATGAACGAACCGAATATCATGCCGATAACCGGCACGGATTGGAATAGCTTCTTCCAGCCAAAATTATCGGTAAAGGACACCATCGTCTCCCGCCATCCCTGTACTTCAGACACCGAGTCTCGAAGTCTATTCGGGTTGTCGTAGTCGCCAATGTCTTGCAGCACCGCCTGCTTGCCTACAATATCGGACATCGTGAACTGCATACACTTCACAATAAAGAGCCGCTCTCTTGGATCATCCGGATCAAATCCGTAGCAGATCGCCGTCTCCTGAAGCACCTTAAGCGCGATGCCAAGAACCGCAGGTATATCCACCGCTAACGTAAATATGCCGCCAAATCCCGTCGTTGCCCCTTGAGCAAATGCTACCTTCTTATTGGATTCCCGTACCGAATCCGCAACTGTGTTGCTCAGAGCTAGAGGCATCTGCTTCACAGCCAGCAGATCCAGTGGATTCCCCTGCGCAGTAGAGGCCGCCAGGGAAACAGGATCTTCTTCTGCCCACTTTGCACGAAGCTTCATTAGTATGCTTTTCTTCTGGACGAGGTAGCTTCCTCCTGTATGGAGATAGCCTCCCAACTCATCTAGCAATTCAGCAATCTTATTCTGTATCCCCTTGGGAGTGAAGCGATCCAGCAGCGCGAATGGCAGCCGTCCTATCTTCTCGAATACGGATAAGTCCTTCTGCTCGCGTTCCCATTCCTCTATCGCTTGCAGCATCTGTTGAAGCACGTGTCTCGATTCTCCCATTCCTCTTGATCTCTCCGTCTCCGCATTAGATTAAACTATGTATTTCTATACCAATACGGAATGGCTTCATGTAGGTTGCGTCCCTTTTCCCGGATTGAGATCCCGTTCCCTGAGAGCTCAAGGAGAGCGCTGAAGAAGAAACGAAATGAGCATAGCAAGATGTGACTTCTGAAGACCAGATAGACTTCTGCCTATAGTCAGCAATGTTCTTGTCGATTTATCCAATCTTCCTCTATACTGATGGTAACTGTTTTCAACTTCCTAGCTTCCACTTCCTATTCAAGATATCCTATCAACATCTGCATCTTCTGTGTCAGTTCCGCACTCACACCTAGCTCTTATGCATTCATGCTGCTACCATCCTACTCACAAACGCTGCACATGCCTGCCAGTTTTCTCATCTTGTCCGAACATCATACATATCAGAGTTGCAACATCAATCACATAGGAAGAAGGGATACTATGCATTGGTATGAACCGTTCCGCTCCGAGATTGAACAGGTCTTTCAAGATGCCGAGTGTATCATCGAGGCATTCCCAGCCCCGCTGAATGACGCAGGATTGCGCTATATAGAGAAATTCAATCCCAGTAACGATCGAAGCACAAATAATTATATATGCTACTGCCTCCCTTATTGGATGCAGGACATGACTGGACTCTCGACAGCGCATTGCCGCCGCCTGGCGCTTGCAAGCATATTCGGCATGCTCTATTACTTTATCCAAGATGATGTCATGGATAATGATTGCGATAACAAGGCCGAGCAGCTTGCCTTGGGTAATCTATGCTATATCGAATTGCTCGACATCTATAGACAGATGTTCCCTCCCCAGTCCCCGTTATGGGACAGCTTCAGGCAGTACACATGGGAGTGGGTTCATGGCGTCACTAGCGAGCGTGAGCAGGATGTATTTATGACGGATCGCCTCAAGGTCGCTCACAAGTCAGCCCTCGTCAAGCTGTCTAGTAGCGGCGCGCTCTTCTTAACGGGTATGGAGGATAAGCTCCCGCATGTAAACGAGGCCGTTGATACTGTGCTTGTTTGTTTGCAGATGACCGATGACTGGGCAGATTGGCAGACAGATCTACAAGATGGAAGCTATAATTGTCTGCTGGCGTGGATTCGTTCTATTCAACAGATTCCGACAGATAAACCACTTACCGAGGAACTCGTTCGACATGCCATTACCGTATCCGACATCCTCGCTTCCTTTGGTCAAGAAGCTTTGAAACTTCAAGCCAAGCTGGATGCCATGCCGGAAGCGTCCCCTCAACTTGTAGAGTTTAACCATTCACTAGCAAACATTCTTGTCGAAGAAGCCGACCATATTCGACAGCAGCGTGAAGTGCTGATGATGGGCGGATTGTCGTATTGGTTGTCGAATTCGGTAACAAAGTAGTAGTTCAGAAAACAGGCAAAGTGTTACATTATCTGTGTAGTTCATTCCATATACGGAGGGGTGCACATGGTAACTACGGAGCAACTTTTCAAAAATCAAATCATTCACAAGGCCTGGGAAGATCCTTCATTTAAGGAGCGCTTGCTCAAAGATCCGAAGGCTGCCATTAAAGAAGTGCTAGGCATTTCGATTCCTGACCATGTTGAACTAACGACTCAGGAAGAAACAAAAGATCGCTTCGTCCTCGTCATACCTCCAAATCCAGCAGAGACACTCCCTGCAGAAGGCGTTCGCCGTTTCGTCTGGTAAATAATCTCCCTCTAAAAAGGGGCTTTCCCTCGTCAGGCTATGACTTGTGGAATGCCCCTTCTCACTATTGTATAATCGTCTAAGTACCACTATGAAGCGCAATAGGTGGCTGTTCCAGTGCAGAAGGAAAGCGCACTATCGCCTCTGTCCCTTTCCCCTTCTCACTGTGAAAATGGATGCTTCCCTGCATAACTTCAACGATGCGGAAGGTGACCATCAACCCTAGACCAGTTCCCTTCGTCTTATTCGAAAAATAAGGCTCGCCAAGGCGTGCTATCTCCTCCTGATCCATCCCTACACCATCATCCTGAACACAGATCATGATCCCCCCTCTTTCTTCATACCCTGCTATTCGGATCATACCGCCATCCTGCAGTGCTTCGATGCTATTCTTGATCAGATTGATAAATACTTGCTTGAACTTGGATGAGTTGCCGTAAATCAATAAATTTGACTCTACTTCCAATTCGATAACACCACCCTGCATATTTGCAAGCGGCATAAGTATCCCCTCAATCTGCCTAAGCTCCTCCCCAACATTAAGAATCACGACATCCTCGAGCTCTGGCTTCGCAAAAGTGAGGAAATCAGTAATAATTTCGGATGCGCGATCAAGCTCAGTTAATGCAAGCTTCACGTATTCCTTTTCTTTGTCATTCGAGTGATTCTTCATCAACTGAAGGAATCCTCTCGTTACCTGAAGCGGATTGCGCACCTCATGGGCTACAGAGGCTGCAAGTTCGCTGATGATGTGCATCTTTTCGGAATGCTGCAGCTTGCCGTTGTACATTTCAAGCTCCTTGGAATATTGAATAACCTGTTCATGTGTCGCAACGATTCTTCTGCCCATAATCATGATGAAGGCAATGATAAAGGCAATAACTCCCCATTTCCAAATGGTAAGTTCATACTGGCCAGAATGAAGCAGAAACCAAACTAATTCTCCTAATGTCACAATAGCAAAAACAGTAAAGCCAATTGCAAACAATATCGCGTCCACATTTTTTCGGATAGCGTATACGATAGAAAGCCCAGTCAGCAAGCACAATTGCCCGACAATTAGGACTGCATACACTTTGACGGTTATAAAGTAAAAAAAACCATAGAACTGATTATTAGATAGTATATTTATAAACAGGCACACAAGCATGAGTATAGAGTAAACAACTTGAAACTTCCTGATTTTCAATGTAATTGAGAATGGTCCGGGCCCAGTAATTTGCTCGAAATAATAAGTTAGTGCTGGGGAAAGGGCTTGCATGGCGATGTCAAATAAGATGACAGTCAGTTTCCCATATTCGCCGAAATAAGTATGAATAAACTTAGAGTTCGTAATCATGATAATACCAACAGCCATGATTACGATATTAAGAGATAACCAACTGGGCACGTCAATATTACGAAGGGAAAAGACGCAAATAAGCATTACAATGGAGATAAACACCAATGAACTACCTAGTAAAATATCTATGAGCCCTTGATTCGCATAATCTTGAATGATTTCTTGGTAATTGCCGATGATGATTGATTTCTGGATTCCAATTCGTTCTACCGTTGTAGCCGTATGGATATATACATGTTGACTATTAGAGGATGGTCTGATCGGCACAAGAATTTGATATACGTCAGATCCATAATCACGTGCAGAGTGGTACAGCTTTCTACCTTCATCCGAGTATACATCTACTTCAAATCCATATAACATACTTATGTATAACCCGGGTTGATCCCAATGCACAGGCGGGAGAGAAATTCGATACCATGCAGATTGGCTTCCTTGTGGCTTTAGAGGGACGCTTGATTGAAGATCAATTGTCTCCCATCCCTCTGTTCTCCTTACAATGTCCTTCCATGCACTTTGCTGCTTTTCCCATATTACATCCCATTGGGTAATCGTTATTTTAGTGGGTTCTGGTTGTGTGGATAATAGAGAAGGCGATGTTATAGCTCCAATAACCAATATAATGAGGCCTATGAAAATACCTCGCGTGAACCAGTTTTTAAATCCCATTTCACACCCCTGTATGTATTCAAGGATCATTCCATATCCGATATGGGCAATACTTCAACAAAAATATGTAAAATCCTGCTTAGAATCTGGAAATTGAACCATTTCTAATATGCGTCTCCATAAAATATAATAATCTTCATGGATCTTGTTGAAAATCCCTGTTCATGCTACTTCTGTGTCGATCTATGGATGGGAAAAGACATAGAGAAAGTATATACAAACAATAGTGAGATGACTGTCGAAAAAAGAATGTCGAAATGTATTTTTTCGTGGTGTCCCCTCGTAATATTTGCATCATTGCAAACAGGTAGATTTCCTTGTTACGATAACTACTGGGATAGATGAACGATATCGTATGAAATCTACAAAGGAGTATCCTATGACAACTTATATAGAAGAACAGTACGACGGCAACGACTTTAGCTATGTCAATTGGAGCGAGTCTGAGCTGCGCAATTGCACGTTTACCTCCTGCCGCTTCCGAGGTGCACAACTGGATGGAGCAGTGACAACAAGCTGTCAATTTATTGACTGTGATTTCACCGGAGCCGTGCTCAATGGCTCTACACACACGCACAGTGCATTTACGAATTGCCGGTTCACAGGAGTTAATTTATTCGCGGCCAAATTTGCAGAATGCAAAATGGTAGGGACGGATTTCACCACTGTATTATGGGATGGCATAACGATTATCGGAGGAGATTGGTCGTATACGAATATGCGCCATGCGAACTTAACGAGGCAGAACTTGCGTGGTGTTCGCTTCATGGAGGCAGACCTGACTGAAAGCAAGCTGGAGAAGGCTGACCTACGGGATGCCGATCTAACCCGTACAAATCTCACCAAAACCAAATTGGCTGGTGCAGATTTGCGAGGAGCTGAGATGAACGGAGTGAACTTCAAAGCACTGGAACTTACCAAAGTCCGAATTGATATGATTCAAGCCGTTGCATTTGCTAGAGCATACGGAGCCAAGGTAGATTGATTCGTAGATAGAGTAACAGCCGCAGTCTGCTAATATAGCAATTTTGCGGCTGTTTTTCAGTACTTCTTTTATTTAAAAATGAGCAGCGCATTGCTAATGTTCCGCCCAGGGTATGTCATATATCTTCCATTGTAATAAAGGCCGCTTGATGCTCCGCCATCCAAATTCATCGCCTGATAAGCGCCAGCCTGCTTCATCACTTTAGCAAGCTCTGGAATCGTAGCGCTGGATGTAGTCAAGATCATTAGCTTGTAGTCCTTGGTTATACCAACCGCACTGCGTATGCTGCTGTGCTTCAATATTTTCGGATCTTTAAAGCCTTCGCCCTTCAGATTAACGGTAATCTTGCCGTCTGTAATAAGACGCGGCCCTACCTGCAAAGCTCCGTACACATCCCCTTCTTGGAATCGATCTATGAATGATGGCCCCGGGATCATCTCTACTTGATTATCTTTCGTGAACAGAAGCACACTTCGTTTATCGCCAGAGCCGTTATGTATCATTTTTCCGTTTCTAACTACATAGCCATACGGGACTTTCACCTTCGAATTGGAATAAGCATCAAAGTAGCCCCCATTTATCGCAGCGATTGCATAATTACGCTTTGCCATATGCTTGAGGTTATCGACCGAGCCCTCTCCTCCGTAACCCACTCCTACGCCGAGACGTATATGAGGATGCAGCAGATTTATGGTCAGCATCGTGGTCGTCACCCGCTTGTTCCCGACCTTGAATGCTCGCCAGCTCTTCTCAATTGACGATGTTTGGTTGATCCGCTGCTTCGAGACAATAGGCAAGCGAACATGACTGTCCCCATTCCAAAAATGGACAAGCGATCCGTTCTTGTCCCATTCCATAGACAGGTTCATTGCTTCGCTGACGAACCGAACTGGAACATAAGTCGTCCCCCCTGCTCGGAATGGGGCTGCTTCCAACTCCGTATTCATTCCGTTGACATATGCCTGCGTTGTACCTAATGTCATCTCCAGATAATTATCGTCGCTTACCACCTCTATGCGCTTACTTGTAGGCTCCCATGTCACTTGATAGTGCAGCTTATCGCTCAAATAGCGTATCGGGACGTAAGTACGGTACGCCTTCGTATCCATAACCCCATATGAGCTTGCATCTGCGTGAGCTTGCCCATGTGGTGTAATGAATGTAAAAGTTAAGGCTATCCCTAGAACTGCTGTCATTATTTTTTTCAATTTCTGCACTCTCCCAGGCGAAAAAATCCAATTTCAGGAATATAGTATCATATCATCCTTTTGAGGACGATGTCTTTTTTCGACAATAATGTCAATTAGCCGACGTAATCCGATCATTCTGACGATTAATGTCATTGTCACAGAGAAGAGGAGCGCAACGTTAACGCTCCCGAATCCCCGGCACCATCTATCCAGCAGCTATTCTTCTCGATAAACAACTTCAGCATCGAACAACGTACTGCCATCCGAAGCTTGTCCACGAATAAAGCAGCGGCGATCATCTGCATGCATCGCTTCACCAGTAGAACGGTATACATCTACTTGATCCCCGAGAATGATTTCCTTATGGTACGTAATTCGGAAGCGCGACACACCTCGTTCCAACTCCTCTAGCGTCATCGCATCCAAGCATATATCAGCAAATCTGGCATTATTCAAATGGCCGTTCATATCAATACTGCTCTGTCTTACGTGGAGGGTATAAGCAAGGCGAAGAGTGGATTCTTCTGGTATGGCAACCTTCTCAGGCATCTCCCCCACAGAATCCTCATTATTGACAGGAACATTATAAGGAAATGCGGATGCCCGAAGAATACGCCGCTTATTCAGATCAACAAGTGCCCATGTCGTGCGGGATTGAGCAATTTGCTGATGCTCTGCATCGTAGACCACATAATCACGCAGCCATTGAACGCCTCTCGCTCCCTTATGCCATGTATCCAACTGAAGTACATCTCCGTACTTCGGCATTCTCATCAGTTCCAAATCCACGGTCAACAGCATCCAAGCCATGCCGCTGCCTACCAATTCGTCCATGGATACATCATGCGATGCAAGATGGGAATCACCTGCCCGCTGCATCCACTCCATTAATGTCGACAAGCGACAATCGCGCTTGTAATCACAGTTATCAGATGATACTTCATGTTGCTCACTCCAACGATTTGAGACCACTTCTAATCAACTCCTTCTGAACAATCATCTGCCTGCTTTTGAGTCCATCTATCTGCATCAGTCATTCCATGCCCAACAATATCATAACCGATATTGATCTGCTAAACCGCTGCTTCCACTGCGGAAACCTGTTCACGATCCTGAGCTCACTTGGTAATCGTAAATGCTTCTATTCATAAACCATCCTATGATATGTTAGTATAAACATAAGATAAGAAGCAAGCATAGATTATCCCCTTTACACAATAAATCCCCTCTTTACAGAATTTGAGGAAGAAGATAATTTGAAGGAAGTAAATCGATATATAATTTTTCCGATGCGATAGACGGTGTGTGTGAAACGCTTGTCTTGTATCATAAAGGAGCGACCAACATGATGAAGGAAATGAAGGATGCCTCAGCAGTGGTTTCAACTGTCATTAGTGCAGCTGAAGCCGCCGAACAGCCAACAGAGGGCCGCATTCTAATTGTGACTTCTGTCGCAGCAGAGCGGGATGCCTTATTGCGCGGTCTTCAGCATCATCCTCAATATGACGTCATTCTCGGTGGCGTGGGTGTCGCAGCGGCCGCAGCCCGGACGGCTCGGAAGCTTGCAAATGAGGGTTCATCCAACTATCGGCTTGTCATCTGTGCCGGTATCGGCGGGGGATTTCCCGGACAAGCTGAGATTGGATCATTGGTCGTCGCAAGCGACATCATTGCCGCAGATTTAGGTGCGGAGACCCCAGAGGGGTTCTCCAGTCTAGACGAGCTTGGCTTCGGCTCTGCTCGCATTCCTGTCGATGCTGGGCTTGTCGCTCAAGTAGCGACAGCACTGCAAACAGCGAATCTGCCAGCACGTTCCGGCCCCGTGCTCACGGTTGCAACCGTGACAGGCACAGCTGCAACCGCAGCCCAAATGGCAGAACGTGTGCCTGGAGCAGCCGTTGAAGCCATGGAAGGCTATGGCGTAGCAACCGCGGCGCAGGATTTCGGTCTGCCCGTACTGGAGCTACGCGCGATATCGAATGCCGTCGGCCCGCGCAATCGTGCCGCTTGGCGGATTCAAGAAGCGCTGGATGCATTGGAAGCTGCCAGCGCAGTTTTAGTGGAGGTGCTGTAATCATGAAAATCGCCTATTCCCCATGTCCGAACGATACGTTTGTCTTCCATGCTTGGGCGCATGGACTTATACCGGGTGCCCCGGAGTTAGATGTAACATATGCAGATATTGATATCACGAACCACCTTGCAGCGAGCGGAAACGGGTTAGATGTGCTCAAGATTTCATTCGCAGCATTGCCTTGGGTACTGTCTGAGTATGCCCTGCTGCCATGTGGGGGAGCGCTTGGCCGTGGCTGCGGACCGCTTGTATTGACGAAGGAATCGGCTTCGACCCCAGCTGACCCATCCAGCTTGTCTGGCCGACGTGTCGCAGTGCCCAGTGAACGATCTACAGCCTATCTATTGTTCCGGTTGTGGGCTGCACAGAATGTGCCAGGCGGGGTCGGAGAGATTGTCGTCATGCCGTTCCATCAGATCATGCCGGCCGTTCGAGATGGCCACATTGATGCAGGGCTAGTTATTCATGAAGCTCGCTTCACATATCCGTCTTACGGTCTCACAATGCTTGCCGATCTGGGTAAGTGGTGGGAAGCGGATACCGGCCTGCCGATTCCACTCGGTGCCATAATCGCCCGCCGCACGCTTAATGTGAACGCAATCGCCGGCTGGGCACGCGCATCAGTCGAATATGCATGGGCACACCCGGAAGCATCGCGTGAATACGTCCTAGCTCATGCACAGGAGATGTCGCCTGAAGTAACGGATGCCCATATTAACCTGTACGTGAATGAATTTACTAGAAACTTAGGTGAAGACGGCTATGCTGCAGTCGAAGCACTGCTTGGCCGCGCAGCGAAGGAAGGTCTCGTGCCTGCTTTCGATTTAGCCGCACTTCGTCTGTAGTCTATAGTGTGATTCGCGAACGCTAGCTATATTATACCATTACGAAGTAGAGCGCCCGCAGATTACGCGGGCGCTCTCTTTGCTTCTTTCGCTGCCGACAGTGATAGACACTTGGCTGATATATCGCTAGGCGCCTACGGGAGACAGCAGATGAATAGGTTCAAGTTAGGAAGACAATCTGTCCCTTCTATACGCCCCCCTATTCAGTTGTCGACTCTTCGATCATATGCCCATTATGAAAGGATATGCTGTCCATTCGGCATGTCACCGCATACGATACAGCGAGTTTGCATATGCAAACGTTGGAAGCTTTTCATAGGCGGGTCGTGTATAATAGTTTATTGCTAAAGTAAGTAGGCAAATAGAAACGAGATTCTAGGAACAACACACTCCGAAGGAATCGCTCTCTTGCTGAAAACAACTACAGGAGTGAAAGTCCAATGGAAACATGGAAGAAAAATTTATGGATTCTATGGTTTGGTACATTCATCGTCTCATCAAGCTTCTCCATGGTCGTCCCATTCCTGCCGCTCTTCTTGATTCAAATTGGTGTAAAGGATCATATTGAGCTGTGGTCAGGGATTTTGTTCAGCAGCGTATTTTTCGCCGGCGCCATTTCTTCTCCGTTCTGGGGAGCGATTGGCGACAAGTATGGACGCAAGCCAATGATTATCCGGGCCGGAATTGTACTATTCGTAACTTATATTATGCTAGCCTTCGTTACGAATCAGTACCAGCTATTAACGATCCGTATATTGCAAGGCCTGCTGACAGGCTTCATCCCCGGATCGATTGCCCTTGTTGGCACCAGTACACCTGAAAAAAAGGTCGGCTATGCCTTGTCGATGATGGCAACCGCCACTGCAACCGGTACAATAATGGGGCCGCTCCTCGGCGGCATTTTATCGAAGCTGTTCGACAGCCGTCTGACGTTCGCATGTGCAGGCATCTTGTGTTTGATTGCAACATTGCTCGTCATCTTCTGGGTAAAAGAAGAAAACTTCGTTCCAACGAAGGACAGCAGTTCGATCGTCAATACCATTCGGATCGCATCCGTAAATCGTCCGTTCATGATCGTACTTCTGCTCTCCCTATTGACCCAATTCTCGGTCATGACGATAGAGCCTGTTCTGCCTCTCTACATTGTAGAGATCGGGCATTCCGCGAAGGACGCCTCATTAGTAGCTGGATTTGTGTTCTCGCTTGTTGGCGTTGCAAGTATTCTGTTCGCAGCAAGATGGGGTAAGCTTGCCGACCGCATCGGCTTCCAGAAGGTTCTTCTGATCGGCCTGCTCGCGGGCGGTATCGGTACGCTCGCTCAAATTCCGTTTCAAAATATATGGTGGTTCTCGATTATCCGCTTTACATATGGCATCTTCTTCTGCGCTGTGTTCCCAGCATTGAACGGACTCGTGGTGCGGACAACAGACAGTGATTTCCGTGGACGCGCCTTCAGCTTGAATCAGACCGCGAATCAATTTGGCGGAATGCTTGGCCCACTCGTTGGGGGAGCGATTAGTGGTGTGTTCTCCATCCACATGGTATTTTGGGTCACGGGTATATTGCTGCTTGCAACGATGGGGTTGGCGTTCTGGACGCAGCGTGGTGACCGCGTTCCAGTGAAGGCCGCAGGAACAAGCAAAGAGTTGTAATCATGTAATCCTCAGAAATTACAGGTTTACGTTGCGGAAGACTTATGAAGAGGTTACAATCATCGTTCTACAATAACAAGGGGCTGCATCGAACGTAATTTTTACATACGTCGGTGAGCCCCTTCTCTTTTTTATCGAGTGATCGTTGGAACATTACCGCTCTGAACATGTACCTGCCAAAGGATTGCTGACTACCTGCTGGTAATATCGCGTCAGCTGCTGAATATCCATAGGCATTCCGTCATGCAATCGGGAGCGTTCCGCAGCGAACGCCATCATGTGGCTCTGCACGGAGCCGCGCAGCACAGTCGATAGGTCGCTCCTATTGTGTGGCTGCGACGATACGAGACGGCAAAATTCATGCATCATGGCCGTACAGCCTTCGCGACCCTCATCATGGACATGCATCTCTTGTGAGGTATCATCAACAAAATCATATACTGTGAATGTCTGCTTTTCTAGGTTACCACGTATTTCCCCGCTCGTTCCTGATATTTGCACCATTCGCGAGCTGTCATGCGTGAAGGCGGACAAGGTAAAGGAAGCCGTCGCTCCGTTGCGAAATTCCATATTGACCACCTGATGATCGACGACATCATTGTCACATTGGAAGACACACCGCCCATAAGGCGTCTCGCGAATCACGTCCCGAATATGCTCATCTGTAGGATCCTTCGTGAAATGCAGCGCACGACGACGACCTTCTCCTAAGTAATATCTCAAATCTGCATAGCAGCATTCTTTAACGTGCGGACAGCCGTCTGTACAATAGAGCGGCGCATCTGCTGGCTTATTCTCCCGCTTGAAATGGAACAGCGAGCCGAAGGACGTCAGCCGCCTGCAATCCTGCTGCATAAGCCACAGAATAATATCTAAATCATGACATGACTTCGCTAAAATCATCGGACTGGACTCGCTCGTCTTACTCCAATGGCCACGTACATAACTATGGGCCATGTGAGCGAAGCCTATATTTTCACATAACTGAATATTCACGATCCTTCCGATGCTGCCTGCATCGATCACCTGCTTGATAGAGGACCAGAATGGTGTGTAGCGCAGCACATAGCATACAAGAACGATCCGGTTGCACCGTCTCGCAGCTGCCTCAATCTCGACGCATTCCTCAGGCGAAGGCGAGATCGGCTTCTCCAACAACACGTGATAGCCCTGCTCCAGTGCCATCATCGTCGCTTCGTAATGCATGCGATCCTGCGTGCAGATCATCACCGCATCCGCATAGCGTGCCCCTTGCAGTGCTTCCTTCCAATCCGAAAATACATATTCCGCCTGAATATGATGCTCGCGCGCGAACACTGCCCGCCTCTCCTCGTCCGGTTCGGCAACCGCGACAATTTCTAATTCCTCTGGGAATTGCAAAGCATGCTGTGCGTATACATCTGCTCCTCGCACTCCTGCTCCTAGCAAGATGGCCTTCACACTCATCTCTCCGGCACCCTCCATTAAGCAATCATCTCGTTGTGATTGGGATATTTTTCTTTGTCTATAATTCTATAATCTAAAGCATATATCCAATCGGAGCAATGCGTTTCCCCACTCTATTTATGAACATCGTATGTCATGAAGACATCCTGCTCTTCCCACTCTACGAAGAAGCTAAGCTTGCTATCCTTCTGCATAACGCCAAGTCAGATTTGTCTGTCTCCGCTCGATTCTCTGCCTGCTGGATTCTGTCTCTGTCGAACGTGATGATTTCAAAATTCGCATCGTATTGCGTCTCTCTGTCTTCTATAAATAGGAGCCCATACGGCGGTTGAAGTGGCGTCGTAGGCCCTCTCCCAATAGATTGAAGGTGAGCACCGTGAACAGAATAGCGAGCGCGGGATAAAATACGAAAGTGAACTTGCTTAAATAAATATCCGCGCGCGTCTCTGCAAGCAAGGACACCCAGTTGGTGCTTGTATTCACAAATTTCATGGTGAAGTAATCAACCTCGGCCCAATTGTGCGTCAAGAAAATACTCAACACACCTAATTGTCCAATAAGCAGCATGACCTTGCCCAAATCAATGCAAAAATTAATGACGATCTCCGGTACAAGCGACGGCATATAATAATTTCGAACCAGGCGCCATCCACTTAATCCAAGCGATTCTCCTGCTTCCACAAATAATTCGTGTGAGATATGGTTCGCCTGCTGCTGCACAATATGTGCCACGCGCCCCACCTCAAGCAAAGCGAGAATTGGGATTACCCATAGAATACGATTGCTCGAATATTGGATGAACGGCATACTCAGTAATAGAATAGCTGAGAAAATAACAGGCAGAAACGTGAATATCTGATTCAAGCTTGTTACCAGCCAATGAGCAACTCCCTTCTGCTTATACGCGAGCACGCCTAATGGCACTGCAATTATATAGCGCAGCAGAGCAATGAAGAAGACGATATAGACCGTCTCCTTGGTTCCTACCACGAGCTTGCTCAAGTTGTCGACGCCTTTCTTATCCGAGCCAATCCAGTTCAGATCCGAAGCTTTGTAGGGAGGTAGCATGAGCTTGCCCTGCTCTGACCATCTATGCTTTTCGGGTGTAAGCGACTTGTCTATGAACGGCAATTCTGGACCAAGGTACATCACAAATAAAACCAAGGCGAGCATTGCCCCACCGATCCATAGTGTGTAGTTTTTCAATGAGGACACTCCTTTATCTCGATGTCGGCGCAATGGAACGCTTGGCCAGCAAGGCAATCCACTGAACTAGCACCACCATAATCGTAAAACAGCAAGCAATCCCGATAATGACACCCGGCTCATAATTCACTCCCGATCCGAAGCTAGTATCATAATCAATCGCTTGGAATAAACGGTGAGCTGCACCAGGATAACTCATTAAGTATTCAACCATTAGTAAATTAGACAGGGTGTATCCGAACAAGGAAGGCAGGTGGGACAAAATCGTTCCCATACTGTTGCGGCCAACGTGCTTGAACAAAATCATTCGCTGCGCCACTCCCTTCGCTTTGGCAACCTGAATGTACATCTGTCCTTCCTGCGCCGCAATTGCAGCGCTCGTAATTCGTGCAATATACATAGCTGGATATACGGATACAAGTACAGATGGAATGAGGAAGGCATACCATTCTTTTTGCTCAAAGAAATGAATAAACGGCATGTATCGAATAACAAACCATTGAATGAGCAGCACGACCATGAAGTCAGGCACCGATTGAAACAACCAAGTCGTTCCGTTCCCGATCACATTCCACTTCGACTTGGACAGCTTATAGTCAGCAATCCCTTTCAACAAGCCCAATATAAAACTTAATAGAAAGCCAATCACAATAATAGTTAGGCTGTTCCCCATCACTGTCAGCACCTCAGAACCTACAGCTTCCCCGTAACGGGTTACGCCTAAGGTATTGTCAACAAAGATACCGCGTATAAATCCTGTGATGTTCTCGGCATACTGCGACCAGCTGAACTGATACTTCGCTGTCATCTTATAGCCTTCCATGCCGATGTCCAGCTTGCGTGGAAATAGGACAATGAGCATTATCATGATCAATGCAAAAAGGCTGAGGCATAGTGACTTCACCATATGCAGTACTAGATTCATAATTTCCTCCTGAGTGATTCTCTCGCGATCCATATGCTAGTGATACCATATCATTCCTGTATTGTGAAGACGATGCAATCCTTTTATGGTTATTTTATCCATCAAATAGAGTGCTTCTATGATTGTTGATTCCTTGGGTGATCCTCTTCCCCTCCACACCATAAAAGGCACATTCCCAAATGAACTGGAAATGTGCCCTCTTCTACTAGATCTATTCTATTGACTCCATGGTATAGGGGAGAAACCAGACTTATCCATTGTTACTGACCGTCCAGCGGGAGCTCCAGACGGAACGTGAACTTCCCCTCCTCATGCGACATGCTGAGCTGACCACGATGCAGTCTTGCAATATGATAGGCAATAGATAGGCCGAGACCCGCCCCGGGGCTATCGTGTTGATCGTTACGAGAGGCTTCCGCCTTATAGAACCGCTCGAACAATCGCTGCTCCTGTTCCTTCGTAATAGGGTGCCCCCAGTTCTCTATTTCCAGCCATACTGTATAATTCTGCTCCCAGAGCCGCACCGTAATTTCTCCGGGCCTTACCGAGAAGTTGTACGCATTCATTAGTAAGTTATCCATTGCTCGAACAAGCAGTTCTGCATCTGCCATTATCATTATCGCACGTTGGGATACATGGACAAGCCGAATCGTGAGCGACGCCTCTCTTGCCAACGGTTCAAATTCAACAAGCAATTGGCGGAGCAGTCCGCTCAAATCAAGACGAGAGCGCTCGATTTCCACTCGATTGTCAGCTAGTCTTGTATATTCGAACAAATCATTGATCAGCTGGCTAAGCTGCTCGGTCTTCCGGCATGCATTGTGAAGGTAGCGCAGCTGCTCTTCCTTGCTTGCTGCCTCCTCTTGCTGCAACAAGTTCAAGTATCCAATCAGACTTGTCAGCGGTGTGCGTAAATCATGCGAGACATTCGTAATAAGCTCCATCTTCATCTGCTCGGTAAGACGCTCTTTCTCGATCATCCGCTGCAACTGTCCCGCCATATGGTTAATAGAATCTGCAATAATGCCGAGTTCATCCTGTCTATCCAAGGTTACACGGGATTGCAGATCTCCCTCAGCAATAGACAAGATCCCCTCTGTCAATCTCTTTAAATCTTGTAGTAAACCACGTGTAAAGAGAAAGAAGTATGCAAGGTATAGAAACAGAAACACTAATGGACTGACACCGTGACCTATTAAATAGGACGATACCGTATCCATGAGCGCCATTGTAATAAAGGTACAAAACAAGCTGAGAAGCGCAAACCAGAACAAACGTCCTCGGATGTTATGCTTACCATGCAGCATCGCCCATATCCTTCTATTCAATCCGATACCCCACTCCCCATACGGTCTTAATATATTGAGGCTCTCTAGGATTCTCTTCAATCTTTTCTCGAATATTGCGGATGTGCACCATTACTGTATTGTCCGTGATGAATTTGTCTTCCTTCCAGACCAATTCAATAAGCTTATCAATGCTGAATACATGCCCCCGCCGCCGTGCCAGCCGCTCCAATATCGAGAATTCAGTAGGGGTGAGCAGCACTTCCTTCCCCCGGACAATAACGAGATGCCGTTCCGGATATATGCATAAATCCTTTATTTCGATAAACGTTTCATCTGAAATCGGGGGCGCCTGCATGATGCGTTCTTCCTGTTCCGCGAAAGATTGTCTGCGCAATTGAGCCTTCACCCTCGCCAGAAGCTCCATCGGATGAAATGGCTTGGCGATATAATCATCCGCGCCTGTATGAAGTCCAGTGATCTTATCCAGACTCTCTCCTTTGGCGGAGAGCATGATAATCGGCACCTTCGTATGTTGGCGAATGGCCATGCATGCCTGCATACCATCCATATTCGGCATCATCACGTCCAGAATAATAAGATCAATATGTTCATGCTGCAGCAGTTCCAATGCCTGAATCCCATCTGCTGCCTCAAACACGGTATAGCCTTCATTGTGCAAGTAAATGCGGAGCACATCTCGTATGTCCGCATCATCATCTGTTACTAATATCCCTTGACTCATCCCATCCTTCTCTCCTTTCTGTAGAACAAGTATAAAGCTTAAGAGAAGTGTATGAACAATCCAATTGAAAAAGAAATGATATTCAACTCCCAAAAGGATCGAGAGTCGAAGGCCGAATACCCGATTACTGCAACCCGCTCCCTTTCCGGCATACATATACGAAGGCTGGTGGAACGTTCAGAAACACAAAATGAATATTCTCGATATCAAAATAGCGAGCCAAATGCGGCTTCATTTGTTGAGAGTATTGGAATGCAACGAATAAACCTCCCGGCTTAAGCGATGCGTAAATTTCCTCGATCAGATGATCACGCAACTGCTGCGGGAAGTTGAAGAATGGCAGCCCGCTCAGCACACAATCCAACTGCTCCCTACTTTCATCCCCCAATATCTTGCCTAGCTCACCAGCATCCGGATAAGCAGCGTATTCGGGATAGTTATCCTGCAATCGCGCCAGCAACAATGGATCCTTCTCGAACAAAATCACTCTGGCCGTATCTCGTTTAACCGTATCGATAAATCTCGTAATGGCCCCTGTTCCCGCGCCTAATTCGGCAACATGCTGCACCTCTTGCCAGTCCACAGCATCCATCATGCGCTGCGCGAGAAATCGTGAGCTTGGCGTAATGCTCCCTATCTGTTTGGGCGTTCGAAAAAATGTATTTAAGAACAGTAGCTTTTCCCGAATCATGTTCACACTCATTTGACGTCTCCCTTTCGCTCGTATCCTTGGTTGTTATTATCATATCCAACATGTCTTGGGATCATAGGGAGTTTGCTCTGAATGAGTTCTTAATGAGTTCTGAAGAATTTCTGAAGGGATAGATTCTACGGATAAAAAAGTGTGGGTAGGTTAAAACCGCTTAACGTCAACTATGATTATATGATTGATCATCCAGCGGTTTCGTAATTTAGTTATATGTGTTCTGTTCCTAGAGTACCATTATACCGATCGGGTATGCCTGCACTTCGGATAGGTTGAGCATCCCCAGAATGCTTGTCCTTGCTTGCTTTTTCTTCTCACCATTGGCGAGCCGCAAGTACAAATCATTGATGCGGATGCTGCGCTTTCCTTACTACCTTGCTTCAGCTCTGCTTTTGCTACTTCCATTTCTCGACTACTTTTCTTCGATGTCCTTTTCCTAGGATTCCACTTCCCCCATGAACGCAGCTTGTGTTCAATGAGTGCACCGTGCCAATAATCCACTTTGAATTGTTCCGCTTCTTTCTTCGCTGGCCCTGTCAAATCTGATGTCGTAATCAACAAGGATAAAATACAATCGTGATTCCGTTTAGCACCAACAAGTTCACGAACCGTCTGCACAGGAACCTTATGGTGACTGGCATAGCACTTCGCCTGAACAGCGGTCTTCTCTCCCCGTCGATCCGTAATCACAAGATCCACGCCCCCATCGCTGCCGCCGACTCCCACCTCTGTGACCCCATAACCTTGATCTCGAAAATAAAGGGCCAACAGGCGCTCGAACTCAGCACCCGTCAAGTCTTCCAACTTACTTGATAAGATCGCTTCATCTTCACGACAACGTGTTGAAGCTCTATTTGTAGTACCTCGCTTTGCCCGGTTTTGCGGTAATCTTCCATTCTTCTTCGATGGCTTCTTTCCTTGAATCGCAACCAAGATCGAAGCTCCGAGCAAAATGGCTATCATAACAGCTGCGATTAACATCCATTCACTGCTTCCCATGTACATATCTCTCCTGTTGTTTATATATCAACATTTTACAACCTGGAAACATTTTGATAAACCCTTGAAATGTCTTCCTCCTCAATTAGAGCATCGCAACAATACTAAAACAAATAAGCCCTTATTAACCATACATGATTAATAAGGACTTCAACTTTCAACGTATTCGAGAGAAGGGCATGAACTTCCTACCTTCATGCGCTGCTGTCGCTCAGATTTACATCATTCAGCTATGTGCCGAACCGCTTGCGATAACCACACTTGCGGCACAGTTCCTCCACAGCTTCTCTGCGGGAGAATCCGTAGAACAAGTTGTTCGCTCGCTCACTTTCAACAATCTCCGAGAATGAGTCACGGTTCACATTACCGAGATTAATAACCCCTTCGCCATCCAAGCAGCACGGTACAACGGTTCCGTCCACGAGTATCGCTGCTTGGGAACGAAGCGCATGGCAGAAGCCTTTGCCATCATCCTCCGGAGCGCTCAAGCTTGGCCATTCAAATTCATGGTCTTGATTCAAATAAACACGATCCGCAATCTTAACACCGCTGCCCGGAACGATCTTCTCTTCAATTCGATAGTCCAAATTGAATTCTTTTTCAATAATTTCAAGCGTCTCACGGTTGCGATTACGCTCCATGTTCGTTTTATTATCCTGCGTCAAATTCCATAGTCGGAACGAGAAGATAACCTTATCCTCTTCAGCTTCACGCACGAACTCCAAAATATCAGCAAGATACTTATCACGGTTCTCCGAGCCAATATGACCATCGAAGCTATGAAGCGAGAAGTTCATCTGGCGCAGCGCTGGCTTGCCAAGCAGCTTATGCTTGTTCTTGCGTATAAGTGTACCGTTCGTTGTAATATTGACCTTGAAGCCCTTCTCATGGGCTGCGTCTAATAGTTCATCGATCTTCGGATGGAGCAAGGGCTCTCCTTTGACATGCAAATAAATATGATTCGTATGCGGCTTAATCTCATCTAGAATATGATTGAATGCATCCAGCTTCATGAAGTTCGCTTTGCGTTCTGTCGGCGGACAGAACGTACAAGCCAAGTTGCATACACTGGTCAGCTCTATATAGACTTTTTTGAACGTTTTCAAGATTGTTCCCCATTCTATTGTAGTAGTTCCGTACTGTCCTCACCCTCTACTATGCACGAAAACGCCCCTGCATTCAACTTAATCCGGGCCGGAACATACAGGAACTAGTACGGCAGAGCAGAATTCCATCACCGAAAACGATGGATTGTAGCGAAGAATAGGGGGTAACGTACACACGTCACATGTGAATATCGATTGCTTGATGGGTTGATCGGAGTGCATCCTTTTGCCGAACTTGAGATAGTTCCTAGGTTCGAGAAGTATCCAAAATGCGCAAACGCTAAAGAGGCCCTTATTGAGAAGGGCCCCACATTGACCATTTAAAGGTCGAGTTTCAAGATAAACTCTGTTTCTGAAGCAATCCCATTACTTATACACTTGAGTTCGATCATCCGAAAGTTCTTCAATCGTTATGTAATCAAAATGTGCCTCATACCCTTCACCTTGCGGACTGCATGCATAGACACCAACTTGAATTGGCTTCGACTCCTGCTCGAACAAATGGGTCATGCGAAGCTGCTTCCATGCGGCACCATCCAGTGAGTAATCGACATAAAAGTCGTTCCCAATCCGGGAAATACGGAAGTAGACCGGAGCATCCCCATTATCAACCTCTTGGGTTGACCAGTCCGAATATCCGTGGTTCGTGACGACTGCGCCGAGCTTATTGCTCCCATCCGGAATATATTCTACAGATGTTTTGAGCCAAGTGTCTGGCGAATAGCGAACCATTAGCCCTGCTTGGTCATAACGGTGAACAGGATAGGAATATACCTTGGTCGTCAGCCTGAAGTTCCCCTCAATTTCTGTATATAGAAAATGTCCATTATCGACTTCAAAGCCATAATGTGTCTTTTGCCAGTAATCGGTTTCTTTGACGGTGCGAACAATGAGTTTTGCAGATTCTTGATTGATCTCCCACGCTCGAGGCGGCGAGTACCACATCAAGTTCGTGTTCAATTGTTCATGTTCAAAATTTTCATGTAGTCGAATTGAATTGCTCATCTGAATTGCCTCCATGTCGTAGTCTCTATTCCATCATAGGTGGAATCATCCCTACTGTACAGGGGCGCAATTAAGATTACGGTGCATCTCCTACATTATGTTGTGACCTGCGGAGAGTCCTGTTCCAGAATAATGCCATTCAATACAAGTCGAACAGGAGCACTAATCGTATCCCCAACCGGACATGTACGCTCAATGAACTGCACGAATTGTTCGACCTGCTCATAGGAAGCATTGCTCTTCACATGGATGTTGTAGCGAATTTCAGAATAGCCTCGGCGCACGTCAGATTTGTTCATGAAGCCATCTGTATCCAAATCCCCCTCAAGCTCCACCCAAAATTGCTCCAGCTGAATATTGAATTTACGGGCATATGCTCTTGCCACGATGGACTGGCAGGCGCCTAACGCACACAGTACGACTTCAACCGGATTCATTGCCGTATCCGTACCGCCCAGCGATTTCGGCTCGTCAATCGTAATCTCGAAATTCCGTGATCTCGCCTTTACAACCATTCCCTCTTGCAGATGTGCAGAAGCAGTAAATGTTTCAAGTGGCATTCATATAACCTCGCCTTCCTATTTTAACCAACATTATATCACAGTTAAAAAATATGAATAGTGAGAATGTTCTCTTGCTTCCAAGAAAAGAAGGGAGACTGCAGCTTTCTGCAATCTCCCTACTATGGTCGAGCTGCAAACCGAGCAGCCCTTATTTCAACGACCACACCTGTGTCACCCAATCTGCATAAAAGTCAGGCTCATGAGATACCAGCAGCACTGAACCAGTGTAGCTGCGCAGTGCCTCTATAAGGGCCTCCTTCGCCCGAGCATCCAAGTGATTCGTCGGTTCATCCAACACGAGCACATTGCTGTCCGTCAGCATCAATTCGCATAATCGTACCTTAGCCTGCTCTCCGCCGCTTAGCGAGCTGAGCGGCTGCCGAATATGCTCCTCCGTCAACCCAGTCATCGCAAGCAGCTTGCGTATCTGCTGATGTGTCATGTCTGTACGGAATGCGCATAATTGATCAAGCGCGGAATCGTCGGATACGAACAGCTCTTGAGCAAAATAAGCGACCTTCACCCGCTCTCCTTGACGAACATTGCCATGCAATGGGGGTAATTCTCCAAGCAGCGTCTTAAGCAGCGTTGTCTTGCCCACTCCATTATGACCGACAATCGCAATCTTCTCTCCTCGTTTCATCAACAGATTCAGAGGCGAGCATAGCGGCTTCGCATAGCCGATTTGTAGCTGTTCAGCCCTCATAATTCTACCTTCAGGCTCTACATGAACTTGGAAAGAAAACCGCGGCTTCGCACCAGAAGTTGGTCGATCAATCCGCGTCATGCGTTCCAGCATCTTCTCGCGGCTCTTGGCCTGCTTCGCCTTGCGAATCTTATTTTTCTGAACAAAATCTTCGAGTCTGGCAATTTCCTTCTGTTGTCGGCTATACGCTTCGTGCTGCTGCAAATTATTAAGCTCGTATACGCTGCGGAATGCCTCGTAGTTGCCTACATAACGCTTAATATTCTGGTGCTCGACATGAAAGATCGACGTGGCAATTTCATTTAAGAAAGAATTATCATGGGAAATGACCAAGAAGGCTTGCTTATACCCCTTCAAATAGCCCTTCAGCCAATCAATGTGCACCTCATCCAAATAGTTCGTCGGTTCATCCAGCAGGAGAACATGGGGTTCTTCCAAGAGCAATCTTCCTAGAAGCAGCTTCGTGCGTTGACCTCCGCTCAGCTTCTCGACATCCCGATCCAGACCAATATCAAGCAGCCCTAAGCCTGCTGCGATCTGTTCCAGTTTCACTTCAATCTCATAAAATCCCGAATGCTCCAGTCGATGCTGAAGCTCCCCATACTTGGCAAGCCATAACTCCAGATTGTCAGCATCTTCGGCCATCTTGTGTGCCAACTCCATCAAATTCTGTTCCATGGCATAGAGGTGCCCAAATGCCCCGCGCAAATAATCGAGCACGGTCATCCCAGGCTGCAGATCAATATGCTGCTGCAAATAACCTACCTTCACATGAGGCAGCCACTCCACCTTCCCTGCATCCGGCAATAGCTCACCGGACAGGATACGCAGCAATGTTGACTTGCCCGCTCCGTTGCTGCCTACAATTCCGGCATGCTCCCCCGGTAGCAAGCGGAAGCTAATATCAAGAAATACTCGTTTATCTCCATAAAAATGGGTTACTTCTTCTACAGATAACATACTCATGTCATTCTCTCCTTTGCATTTGCGTAAATGATGCTCAACGCCAAGCGAGAGAACAGCTTCATAAAGAAAGTATCTACTTGTGTGTATGCAAAAAAGGGCAAGGCGAACGAATCGCCTTGCCCTATACAAATAGCCCTTAATGGTAGTTCAATTCATCCTTAGTGCTGTAGACCAATACGAACAGACCGTTGTCTGTTCGTTCCGCTTGGTTCTGCACCCAAAGTTCATGAACGCGTACTTGTATATGAAAAAAGGAATCGGTTCTTTATCCACTGTTCTTCGATTGGCGTTAAGCTAAAAATGGGCAGACTTCTCCCGTCTTAAGCCAATTTCCGTTGAAGAACAGTTGACAATACCGCCATCCCCTTTCTAATCCTCATCATCATAAAATGGTATTACGAGGAAAATCATACACGATCATAGCTCGTCCTGTCAAGAATATGCAAAAACCGCCGCATTCAAAAGATGCGGCGGAATCAACCAGTAGAAAAATAACTTCTTATTGAGCGCTGTTTATAATATGCTGTGGCACTTTAATCTGAGGGACCACATTGTGTCTAGTGTATGTTGAGTTACTTACAAAATGATCCTCAATTTTTCGTCCGGACTCTTCTCCTGACTTGGTATATTCAAAAGTGATACTAATAAGAAAATAATTATCCTTGTTTATCCGATATTTCATTACTATGTTTTTCATATCGAGCATGATTTGCTTATTACCCTTTTGCTCTGATGTTTTCTTTTCTAAATTATCCTCTTCCTGGCTTGGTGACTCCGACCACAAAAAATGTTCCGCTTCCTTAGCTTTTTCATTTTCCAAACTCACTGTCACGATATAATCATTGCCTTCAGAAATAATGTTCGCTTCATTTGCATACATCTTGATCTGTCTAAAGAGCTCACTCAAATCCATATCCTTCTGTATTTGAGTTGGATTCATCGAATCATCTAGCAACTTCCTCCATTGACCATCATATCCAAGAAAATATGTTCCTTCATCCGTTCTGTACATTTTTTTCGTTAGGTTCACTTCATCAGAATATATCGAACTTTCGAAATATGAACCTATCGGTTCCTTGGTATAGTCATATCTCATTGTAGTTACCTTTGATTCTTGTGTTTTATGGTCTACTGTCAATGTTTGTGTTTGAACGATATCTAAAGAGAAGCTCTTTACACGTTTATCAGCCTCAATTGCTTTCTGCAATACTTCATCTACAGTGGGCATCGTATTGCCGCATGCCGTTATCCCTAGTAATGATAAGAATGCTAGTAGTATGGTTATCCGTTTTTTCAAAATAACAGCCCCCTAAAATAATCTGCTTTACCCATGTTAGCCAATTTATAAAGAAGGGAACAGTAAGTTAAAACCTATTACTTCAATAAAATAGAAGCATTTAGACATCATCGATACATCTAATGGATACAGCAAGACTGTCGACAGTCTTGTTCTTTAACAGAACACCTCAGTTTGTATTCTCTATTAATTTGGTATGATATGGACAAATAACAGTGCACAAGTATTGGATATATTGCGAAAAATGTGTTGCAAAGGACGTCTTGCCCAAACCTCCATGTTTTCCTTCGACGAGCTTGTACCTAAGGATCTTTTGGTTCGCAAAATCGAATACGGCGCTATCGACGTTAGCTTCATCTATGACCTGTTCTTCGCCACAATTCTTAACATAAAATGTTGCGAACTGTTGATAGATTTTCACCTTGGTTCTTCTATATATTTAACGTATATGGAGATGAAAAATATGATTGGTATGAATATTCGTGTGTTGCGTAAAAAGCATAAATTCAGTCAGGAGCAATTAGCGGAGAAGGTAAACGTATCACGACAGACCGTAGCAAAGTGGGAAAACGGGGAGGCCTTGCCCGATATTTTTAAATGCAAAATACTCGCTGAACTTTTTCAAGTAACCTTGGATCAATTATCCCGTGATATGAGTGAAGAAGCGGCGAATCAGCTCGCTCCCACGGGGAAGCAGTTCTTTGGTGTTGTGAAGGTAGGTGATCGGGGACAGATTGTCATTCCCAAACAGGCACGCGAAATGTATCAGATACAAGCTGGTGATAAGCTGATTGTCTTGGGGGAAGATGCGACAAAAGGGATTGCTCTCTTAAAAAGTAATCATTTCATGGAATTTGTAGAGATGATCCAAAAAGCGGAGCGAGAGGTAGATAAATCAGAATGAGCAAAATTGTATTTTTTTCGATACCCGCGCATGGTCACACTAATCCAACCATTCCGGTGGTAGCCGAATTAGTCAATAGAGGCCATCAAGTTTGGTACTATTCCTTTCTAGAATTTCAGGAAAAAATAGAAGGTGCTGGCGCTGCATTCATTGCTTGTGATGAGTTCTTGCCCCAGCTTTCACAAAAGGAATTGGATCGCAAGGTTGGCAAAGATTTTACAGCATTAATTGAGATGGTTGCCGATACGACCATTGCTTTGGATGAGAAGGTATGTCAGGAATTAAGGGAAATTCAGCCGGATTGTATTGTATCTGACTCTATATGCTTTTGGGGAAAATTATTTGCTAAAAAACTAGAAATTCCATATGTTTGTTCGACTACTACCTTTGCTTTTAATCAGTACACTGCGAAACTGATGAAGCGTGGTTTTATCGATTTATGGAGAATGATCGTGGGTTTGCCCCGAATGAACAGAAAAATTCAGTTGTTAAAGAATCATGGATATGAAATTGAGAATTTTATATCGATTGTTCAAAATAATAATGAAACAGACACCATTGTCTATACCTCGAAAGAATTCCAGCCGATGGCGGATACGTTTTCTGAGCGATATGCTTTTGTCGGACCATCCATCAGACAGTCTCCGTCGATACAGATTAATAAAAAAGATAGAAAACGAATCTACATTTCACTTGGGACTATACTGAATCAAAATCAAGATTTTTACCAAAAAGTTATTCAGGCATTTGCAGATACGGACTATGATGTTGTGATGTCAGTTGGTGAAAAAACGGAGATTGCTTCTCTTGGCAACATACCAAGAAATTTTACAGTGAATAACGTCGTGGATCAAATATCGGTATTGCAAACAGCCGATGTATTTATTACCCATTGCGGTATGAATAGTGTGAATGAAAGCCTTTATTTTGGAGTTCCAATGGTTTTATTTCCGCAACATAGCGAACAAGGATTAGTGGCTGATCGGGTTGCTCAACTGGGTGCAGGTTTACAGTTGAAAGGAAAGAAGCCAAAATATTTGGCAGCAGCGGTATCTGAGGTGTTGACGAATCGGACATATCAGGAAAATGCGCTAAAACTGTCAGAAACTTTTCAGAATGCTGGTGGTGCAGTAGAAGCGGCCAATGTGATTTTAACTAAAATTCGAGCGAAGTCTTAATGGTACTTTCATGATCCTTTTTTAAAAATGGGGCAGCTTCATTGAAGAGGTGCATGACGAACATAAATATCGTACTGGGTTGATAGACCTGGTACTTGATGAATTTTGCGTACCTATAGGCACAGTTGTATACAAGCTGTTCATTTACATGTTACTATAGACATTTAATCTGTAACATTTGGATAATGGCAAACCCTAGCGAAAGCAGGGGACGCAAAGCCACGGGTCTAATGTATTTCACAATGCGATGACAGCCGGGTTGCCCTAATTGCGACATTACGTGCGTCTTTTTTTATTGCGCTGCCATTAGGGTGGCGCTTTTTTTGTGCTATTGTAAAGCGTCCCCGGTGTTCATCTCATTTGATCGCAGAATGTAAAAGAATAGGAGATGAAATGATGCGGCCATGTTGTACAGCAACCAACAACGCAATGTACCAAGAACAGCATAAACACATTAAAGCAGGAAGAATGCGGCGTATGACGATTACAGCTAGCGCTGCGCTGTTAGCCGGGATGCTTATCTATCAGCCGACCCTTTATGCAGCGGATAAGCTGGTCGGTAGTATGATTACTGTCACGAAAACGAACAATGCTCCGCAGGCAGGGGCAGACCAACTGCAAGGCATCACCATAGGAATGAGCGAGGATCAACTATTCCAAAAAATCGGACTGCCGGTTCGCAAGGATCTAAGTGAATATGGCTTCGAGTGGTATATTTACAATCAGGATTATAAACATTACTTACAAGTTGGTGTTCAGGACCACAAGGTCGTTGCACTCTATACGAATGCGAATGATTCTTATGGCAGTATTGGATTCGGTTCAACCAAGCAGGAGGTAGAGGCAGCCTTCGGATCTTCCCTCAGTCAAATTAGGAAAGGCAATACGATTTACAATATGGACAACAGCGGACAATATAGCCTGTACAAGGTCGGCGGTATGTATGCAACCGTGTTCTATGATCTCCATCAAGGGAATACGGTGACGGCTGTCCAATTTATTGCCCAGGATGTGGAACTGGCGTTCAAGGGGTACTTTGGCACGCCTAGCAAGCGATTGCAGACAAGCTTTGAGCAACAAATCCTCGATTTGGCTAATGCTGTGCGTGTCCGCGAGGGCATGAAGCCATTGAAGTGGAATGAAAAGGCTGCGGGAACTGCTCGCAAGCATAGCGACGATATGGGGCTGAGAAGCTTCTTCGATCATAACAATCCGGACGGCAAATCCCCGTTCGATCGGCTGAAGGCGGACGGAATCGTATACCAAAAGGCAGGGGAAAACATTGCTGCTGGACAGTCGAGTGCCATCTTCGTTCACGAGAACTGGATGAACTCGAAAGGACATCGTTCGAATATTTTGGGAGACTTTTCTCATCTAGGGGTGGGTGTGTACTTCGGGGGGAATTCAAATGTATATTACACACAGAACTTCGTCACGCAGAATTCCGTCGACGATAAAAAGCCCGATCCTGATGTTGTATCTCCTAGCCTCAGCAAATCTAAGGTTCTGACAGGAGATCCATTCGATGTAAAGGTCGAATATTCTGTGTCGAAAGCAGTATATTCAGCTTCATTCAGTCTTACTTATGACAGCCGCTTGACTCTCTTAGATATTAAGCCAAGCGTTACGATGGCTACCTATCAAAAGTTGAACTATCCGGATGTCCCGCTTATCACGACAAAGAACATAACCGATTTACCTAATGGCCAGAAGCAATTGGATTACTCCGTCAATCTCAACGGAGGCGCTTATGAAGGAGACGGCGACATAGCAACCATCGCTTTCTTGAGCGACCAAGAAGGGAAATATACCTTCAATCTTGTAAATGCGAATCTGTTCAACGCAAACAATGAACGGATCCGAATCGGTTACATTCACTCGTCTACCGTTGATGTCATCAAGCCGTCTGTTCCAAATCCGAATCCGAAGCCAGAGTTGCCTATTTCGTCTTCCTCATCTGAAGGCTCTAGAGGTTCTACTAGTTCTACACCTTCGACTTCTGTGGGAACAATTCCAGCCGGTAAGACGATGAAGGCAGGATTACTGGCAGAGACGATGAAGGAGCATGCAGTGAATGCGGAGTTTAAGATAAATGCGAATACCGTGAAAAAACAGCTGCAGGACAAAAATGCCAAGCAGGTTCAACCCGATATTAGCGATGTAAGCATGAAGGATTACAATGAAGTCTCCTTCACGCTTGACAAATCGGCCGCCAAACTGCTGCAGGAATCAGGCAAGGATTTGCTTCTGTCTACAGCCGAATTCGATATTACCATTCCGAATAAGTCTATTGCGGAACTCATCGGAACGAGCGGACTCGAGCTTGTGGTGTCTCTTGCAGAGCATAAGGACAAAGGTTTTAGCAAGCATCATGGCGAGACGACCTTTACGTCTCCGATGATCACGATCCGTGGGCCGCAAGAAGCAAAGAATATCCTGTTGGAAATCTCCTTGAAGCTGATGGAAGCTACAAAGGATATTCGTAAGGCAGGCGTGTACGCAGAAGCTCAAGGCGTAACAACAAATGCTTGGAGCTATAAACTGGCCGGAATGAAGGCAGCTGATAAGAAGCATATTTCCTTCCAGGTCACGCAGTTCGGCACCTACACGATTGCAGAGCATGCAAGATCCTTCAATGATCTTACTGCACATTGGGCAAAGGATGAAATTGAAGTCATTGCAGCTCACGGACTGTTGTGCGGCAAAGACAGCATACACACATTCAAGCCGAACGACGTTATTACCCAAGCGGAGTTCGCCACCTTGCTTGATCGCTTGACGAATAACGGAAATACTTGGGAACAGCGGATTGCAGAGCCTGGGGCACGTAAACCGATTACTCGCGAAAAAATGGTCGTGATGCTTACGCGGGCATTGAAAATTGATCTGTCCCATTCAAGCGCTTCGCTTGGATTTAAGGATGAAGCACTCATCTCACAGGATGCAAAGACAGCCGTTGTGTACGCAGTGAGCAAAGGACTTATCAAAGGAACCACCGATAACAAACTTGATCCGGCGGGAACGCTCACTCGAGCGCAGGCGGCACTCGTTTTGTACCGCGTGATACACGAGCAATAAGATATTCATCATGACACAAAAAGCAGAGATCCTAGATTAACACATAGGATCTCTGCTTTTTTTTCCTTTTATGGGGTGTACCGCGTGATAACAGTAATGCCGTCGGAACTATTTTTTCTCAGTCTATAACTTTATTTTCTTTCTTCATAGACAATCGAAATCGTATCCTATTGAGCGTTGTCGATAACATCCTTCGGCACTTTAATTTCGGCCAATTCGTTATGCTTCGTAATTGTGCTCGTCACCTTCATGCTGATCGAAATCTTCTGTCCGTTCTCTTCCCCTTCGAGCACAAGTGTAAAGCCGCTTTTTGTTGGGAAGTAGGTTTCCTTATTCACGCCATATGTCATGGTAAGCGTCTTAACATTCATCTTGCCAAGCGCTTCCGCAGCTTCTTCACCAGATGACTCGGACAACAGCGTCTTCGCCAACTCCTTGCCTTTATCGCCAGACATATCCGTAGTCATGATGTATTCGTTACCTTCCACGGTAATCTTCGAATCTTTCTCTAACGGCTTAAATTTATCGAGATTTTGCGTCAAGCTCATTTGGCTCTTAATGTTCGTTTCCCACTGGCTCTTCAACTCATCCGGAACTTTCGCCCATTCGCCATTGACCTGAGAGTATGCTCCTTCTTTGGTGAAGTATTGTTTAATCGTTTGGTTCGTTTGGTCTGACACAATTGACGTATCTTGATAGAAACCAAGCGGTTCCTTTGTAAAGTCAGTTTTGATTGTAATATCCGATTTTTCTTCTTTGCTGCTGTCGCCTTGAATCCCATTCACTTGCTCAACATGGACATCCATTGAATAGCTCTTCAATGTTTTATCCGCATCCGTAGCCTTTTGAATCAATTCTCCTGCCGTAGGTGTTGAGTTGCCGCATGCTGTAATGCCTAGTACTACCATGATCGCTACGAGTGCTGCCGTCCACTTCTTCAAAACCGTCTGCCTCCCAAAATTAGTATGCTCCCTCATAGTAACCAATATCGATAGACAGACAAAGTGAACGTAGCCCTATTCCGAAACAGAAATTAGTAGAATAGAACTATTAATGCCATAAAAAAACCGCCAAATCCGTAGATTCGACGGTCTAGTCTATACATTGCGATTACTTAGCGCTGTCCAATACTTCTTGTGGCACCTTGATTTCGCCAACCTCGTTATGCTTCGAGAATGTGCTTGTCATAACCATATTGAGTTCAACTTTCTGACCTTGCTCTTCTACTTCCATAGACATGTCGACATCGGATATTGTTGGTTGGTATGACTCCTTGTTGACACCAAACTTCATCTTAATGCTTTTAATCTTCATTTGCTCAATCATTGCTTCCATTTGAGGATTACTGTTAGAACCAGATTGGGTCATCAACGACTTCGCCAGTTCCTTCATCCCGTCACCGGACAAGTCCGCCGTCAAGATATAGTTAGTACCTTCTTCGGATACCTTCGAATCTTTCGCTATCGATTTGAAGCGTTCCAGGGACTGCTCTGGGCTTGCCCCTTTCTCCGCACCTTCAAGAATTTGTGCCTTCATGTCATCCGGCATCTTCGTCCATTGCCCGTTCACTTGTGAATAAATGCCGTCCTTCGAAATATACTGAACGACTTTTTGCTCACCTTGACCCGCTACGTTCATTGTCATTTCTTGATACAGATTGAAAGGCTCTTTAGTCATGTCGCTTTTCAGTTTTATTTCCGTATTTTGCTCTTGCTTCTGTTCACCTTGGCTAATTGTAAGATCCTGCTTCACTTGGCTGTCCATAGAGAAATTCTTGAGCGACTTGCTTGCATCAATTGATTTTTGAATAAGTTCATCGACAGATGGAACCTGAGCATCCTTTTTCTCTGTCTCAGTTGTCGTCTGTGCTGTAGAAGAGCTGTTTGCTCCAGCAGCGTCTTTTTTATCTCCGCAAGCCGTCATGCTTACTACTAATATTGCCCCCAACAATAGTGCAACCCATTTTTTCAAAACTTTTTCCCCCTAAATGTTAGTATACTTACTCATATTAACCAATTCATACGTCTCTGTAACAGGGATTTTAGAACTAAAACATGTGTCAAATTGATGAAGGAACTAGATATTTAGTCCCATTCTATGTATATTTATCATTTTTAGTTATACCGTCTATAATCATATATATAGATACATTCTCGGAGGAATCATACATTGAAAAATCTACTCGTTACCGGCTACCGAGCTCACGAACTCGGCATTTATAACAATAAGCATCAGGGAGTTCCTTATATACGCAAAGCGATAGAATCTCGCCTTATTCCGCTAATTGGAGAAGGATTAGAATGGGTCATCACACCTGGCCAGTATGGAGTCGATTTATGGGCTTGCGAAGCTGCTATCTCGCTGAAACAACAATATCCGCAGTTGAAATGCTCCATTATTACGGCGTACGCCAATCCTCAATCACAGTGGAGCGAGGAGAAGCAAACCTATTTCGAAGAAATTATGCGCGGAATCGATTACTATGGCTCGGTGAGTAATGCTCCCTACAGTGGCAAATGGCAGTTCATCGCAAGGGACGAGCTGCTGTTCCGCAAGACAGATGGCATTCTGCTCGTCTATGATGAGGATTCGGGAGAGGCAAGTCCGAAGTTTACGAAGGAACGCGCCTTGAAGAAGCAAGAAGAAGAAGGCTATATCTATATCAATATCGGAGCAGAGGAAATTCAAGCGATTGCAGATGAGGAGCAAAGCAGCATGTTCTTCGAGTGAAAAATTGTTTTGAATAAAATTCGCTTGGTCTAGTGAAAACGGATATGTATCAAGTATGTAAGGGAGCAGGGGCTTCAGTTAATCGTTCCAAAAAAGTAATAGGTCGACTCTATAAAACCAGCGGCAGCTTTGTGTTGTAAAATAGTACACTGCCGCTGGTTCATTGAATGAATACAGCCATTAGTTCAATCATTTTGCATCATAAATTCCTCTAATGTTATCCTCATTAGTTGGGTATCTTTATATTCTCCATCAAACAATTCTCTTTCATGTAGTACTTTTATCTTGTTAAATCCACATTTTTCATAACTCTTGATTGCTCTGACATTCACGATTTGTGGATCTATGTAAATATCCTCAACTTCTCGCTCGGTAAATAAATACCGAATGATAAGTTTCAATGCCAGAGTTCCGATTCCCTTATCCCAAAAATCAGTCTCTCCTATAAATATATCTAGTCCGAATTGCGGTTGATCAAGCTTTGCTCCATATTCATGAATTTCATCCTGTTGTAACGGATAGAACTGTAAATATCCTATAGAAGCATTATTAAATTCAATAATACACGGGGTGACAAAATGCTCTCCTCTTGCCCGTGGCCCATATTTTCCTATAATCTGTTCCCATGTAAATCTGGTACTTGGACCTTCAATAAAACTTAGGATTTTTTTATCATTCAGCCATTTATATAACAAAGCAAAGTCTTCATCAGAATAAGACATTTCTCTAATCGATACCTGACCATCTGAAGCAAGCATTACGTCTTCCCCCTCTAATGGTTTATTTTGTTGAATCCCATCAGCTAACATCTTGCGATATCTTTTTCATCTCAGTAATTTTGAGGAATAGCAGAATACAAGAACCCTGTTGCTGAAAGTAGTTTTGTTCTGTTTTTGTCGCTCAGCCACATTATTTCCCGGAAAATGTTGCACCACGCTCATTCCCACACGTTCCACTTAAACCAAACTAGATTCAAGCCTCAAGCTTTTCCCAATATTCGATCTATTGCAGGCTTCGTAAAGCAGGCCAATTGCTCGGGCAGCTTGTCCAGGGAAAACCAACGCATATCCCCAATTGCTCCGTCTGCCTCATTATTGCGTGCTTCTCCTCCCTGTACTGTTGTATCGTAGATGAGGGACACCCAGTGTTCATCATTTTCGGGACGGATCGTTTCCGCTGTACATAGCAATTGGGTCACCGTTATATCCAGGTTAACTTCCTCTTGCACCTCACGGATAACGCATTCCTCTAATGATTCGTACATATCCAGCTTGCCGCCAGGAATGCTCCATGTTCCTTGTTCCGGGTTCCGGTTGCGCTTGACCAACAGAATTTCGTCATTTTGATTGCGAATTACCGCTCCTACACCTAATTTCGGAATTGCTGTTGTATGATTTGTAACTGTCATTGCCACTCACTCCTTAATCGAATATTCACCATCATTAGACTATTTAGGTCATGCAATGGTTTCACAAAAAGAGGAGTCGCGCATTAAGCGCACTCCTCCATTTCTATCGATATCCAGCCTTACTTGAACCAGCCCTTCTCCTTAAACCGCGTAATCGCCTCGATGCGATTGCCCACATTAAGCTTGTCGAGAATAACTGAAATATAGTTGCGCACGGTTCCTGTCGTGATATACAGCTCTGAGGCAATTTCCTTCGTATTCTTGCCGTCTGCAATCAGACAAAGCACTTCCTTCTCCCGCTCTGTCAGCGGATTCTCTTCCGAGTATGCTTCATCTACCAGTTCAGAAGCATAGATCCGTCTGCCTGCCATAATGCTGCGGATTGAATCTGCCAGTTCCTCGCTCGGGCTGTCCTTGAGCAGATATCCATTCGCGCCTGCCTTCACGGCTCTCTCGAAATATCCCGGACGGGCAAAGGTCGTCAGGATCACGACCTTGCAGCCTGCGCCCTTCAGTTCCTCAGCGGCATCCAGCCCGCTCTTCCCTGGCATCTCAATATCCATCAGGCATATATCTGGATTGTGCTCATGAACGAGCTTTACAGCCTCATCCCCATTGCTTGCCCGCCCGACAACACTCATATCCTCTTCCAAATCCAGCAGAGACGCTAGCGCTCCAAGCAGCATCCGCTGATCTTCCGCAATGACAATACGTATCACGTCCCCACCTCCTTAATTGGCTGCTTCGTCACGATCGGCACTTGTATGATGATGGCCGTACCTTGATCACATACAATGTCCATACTTGCGTTAATGAACTCAAGCCGTTCCTTCATTCCAAGCAAGCCATTGCCTGTCGACTGAAGGCTGGTGTCCATCCCAACACCGTTATCCTGCACCTTAACCTTAAGTTCTGCTTGCGAAGATTCAAATTGAATCGAACAGGACGTCGCATTGCTATGCTTCACAATGTTTGTAACCGCTTCTTTCAAGCAC
This sequence comes from Paenibacillus suaedae, assembly GCF_032337355.1. Classification (NCBI taxonomy): domain Bacteria; kingdom Bacillati; phylum Bacillota; class Bacilli; order Caryophanales; family Paenibacillaceae; genus Paenibacillus; species Paenibacillus suaedae. Next base: position 270,036 of record NZ_JAVYAA010000007.1, on the reverse strand, counting down.
ATACTGAGTACATTTTCATAAAGAAGAGAGATATTCGCAAGCTTGCCGCCTTCTAGGCTAAACTCAATTTGAGCCGCCTTCAAAATTTGCTTGATGCGAAACAGCTCATCCTCCAGCCGCGTTCCCCTCATTTGTGTCACCAGTTCCCGCACTTCCTTCAAGGCCGTTCTCGCTGTCTGCCGCACATCATTGATTTCTGCTTGGGCACGTCCGGGATTCTTATGAATAAGCTTGCCTGCAAGATCACTCTTCAGGCCGATGAGCGACAACTTCTGACCAAGCGTATCATGCAAATCACGGGCAATGCGGTGTCGCTCCTGCAGCTTCACCAGATCCGCAATCCGCTTGTTGGCATCCTCCAGCTCTCCTTGCAGCTTATCTCGCTTGTTGCGATTATAAGTCGTTACTGGGAGCAGGATAACTCCGATCATGCTGACAAGAACGAATGGCAGCTGCGTGATGAGCACCGGATTCTTCGTTACAAATCCATAGTTGATCGTCACAATCGTACTAATCAAGTGGATGGTATATAACGTAATAAAGCCGATTTTGTGCTGAATATTACCGATAAAGAACGCCAGAAACAATGCAAAGTATACATATCCGAACAGTACCGTCATTGTAATGGAAATAATCACTTGGAAGGAGGTCCAAAAGTAGACCCACCATCCCTTCGATACAAACGACAACACATAGCAGCCGAAAAACGCCAGTATCATGACTACGCCAATACCAACTTCGTATGGCGAAGAGGCCCGAAATATAAAGTAAAAAGGAAGGATATAAAAGACAACCCACACGTACGGGCTCAATCCCGTACTCCTGTGAAATATGTGATACCACTTCTGCATGGTTGTCTTCCTCCTTCCTCTTGCCATATTTAATTGTATCTTACCATAATGATGCCAAGCCGTGCTCATTATTCCCCTTGAATCCCCGCTCTTGGCGGCTTGATAGAGCTTCTAATGCGACCTGACTTCTGCAGCAGCATCTGCTTGTGTTCCTTGAAGCTAACAAATACCTTTCTCTCTTCATCCCATAGTCGGAATCGGAGCGACTTCAGGCTCGTACGCAGGGTAATTGTCGTTGCCTTCTGCAGCGGAATGGACGCATCATGCGCCTTCTCCAAATTGTAGTTCGGCACCTTCGGACTAAGATGATGCACATGATGGAAGCCGATGTTGCCGGTAATCCACTGCAGCAACTTCGGCAGCTTGTAATAGGAGCTTCCTTCTACCGCCGCCTTCACGTAGCTCCATTCATCTTCATGCTCGAAGTACGTCTCCTCGAATTGATGCTGCACATAGAACAGCCAGATGCCGAGCATGCCCGACAATAAGAAGATTGGCCCTTGGATCATCAGAAATGCCTGCCAACCAATGGCCCAACACAGCAATGCATATAATACTACAATTCCAATATTCGTAATGTGCGTATTCACTTGCTCCTTACGCTTCGCACCTTTAACATTGAAGCGATAAGCAATCAGGAAGATGGCAATCGGCCCGATGCAGAGCATGACCACTGGATTGCGGTATACACGATAAGCTAGACGCGTCCACCAGGAAGCCTCCTCGTATTCCTCAACCGTCAGCACCCACATGTCGCCAATTCCCCGCTTGTCTAGGTTGCTGCTTGTGGCATGATGGATAGAGTGACTGTTCTTCCATTGCTGGTACGGAACAAGGGTGATCACCCCTGTAATCGTTCCCAGTATATCGTTTGCCTTCCGGCTCTTAAAAAAGGATTGGTGACAGCAGTCATGAAATATAATAAATGTCCGAATGACGAAGCCGGACGCCATGACCATGAACACGAGTGATAGCCAGTAGGATACCGAAAGACTCGCATAAGCGGCATACCACAGAACCAAAAGCGGTAAAATCGTATTGCATATTTGTCGAATGCTCGATCGCATATCGATCTGTTCATAAGGCGCTACTTCCTTCTTCAAGCTAGTAAGCTTCGAATCGGCCATCTTGTCAGTTCCCCCTAAATTGTTAACGAACATAGGTGATATCGTATGAACCCATACTTAATTATCTTAAGTATAGAGAATCCGTGTCATCCGCAGTAGTCATAAACGTCAGATAAGGGACATGATAAATGTCATATATGTCACGTTAAAACATGCAAACATAGGCGCGCCGATCCGCAAACAAACAAGCAGCCTGCTGAAATAGGTCAGCAGGCTGCTTGTTACTTCTTATTTATGAAGCGCGAATCGGATTGCGCGTCCGATCAAGCCGGGAAGTACAGATAAATGCCCTTCACCAGGAAATACATGAAAATCCACGGACAAGCCGTTCTCCTCCAGCTTGTTCAAGCGCTGGTACATCTCCTCCGCATTATGCAGCATCCGATTCGGGTGTGAGGCTTCCTCTTCCCCAACGGTCATGAGCAGCCGCACAGGGGTTGGATCAGGCTCTACAGTTCGGTTCGCCGTAAATACCTGCTCCGCCTCCAGCACGCAGCGATTGCTCCACCAAATAGAGGGGCTGCCCGCAATATAAGTCTGGAACAGATCAGGCTTCGTGAACATCGTATTCAGTGTGAATAAGCCACCGAGTGAATGACCGAACAAAGCCTGCTTCGAACGATCAATCGGATACGCCTCTTCGATTGCTGGCTTCAGCTCTTCCTCGATGAAGCGAAGGAAGTTGTCGCCGCCTCCAGTTGGCGGCCATTCCTCCCCGCCTGGTCTTGGCGGCAAGGATGCACGATCCGTTGGAGGTGTCAGTTCATAGAAGCGATCCGCAGGAAAGTTTCCTTCCGTCAAATAACCAATCCCTACAACAACCAGAGGGCCGAAGCCGCGAATGCCTCGCCCCTTCAACACGCGAGCCGACTCCGCGCAAAGAGGAAATAACGCGTTGCCGTCGAGCACATACAGAACCGGGTACCCCTCCGAAGGAGCTTCGCCCTCGGGAACACTAACACTAATTCGATAATCTCGGTGCGTATGCGTGGAACCCATATTGTAAACCGTAGAACGCGGCAGCGTAATCGGTTGTTCTGCTATTTTCATGCTGGTTCCTCCCCTATTGTGCGGAATGAATTCCGATGACTCTGCCGATGTCAATGTTATGTCTTTCGAACATCGGACCTATTTCGGAGCTCGATAGAGCAAGTAGATAAAATACGGAACGCCGAGCAGCGCCACAACGACACCTGCCGGCAATGATATCGGCGCAAAAATCGTTCTGCCGATATAATCGGAGACGACAACGATAACCATCCCGATTATTCCGCACACGGGCAGCATGCGATGATGACTCACACCGACCAGCTTCCGTGCAATATGCGGTGCGATCAAGCCGACGAAGCCAATGCTGCCGGATACGGATACACAAGCACTGACAAGCCCAATGCTGGCTATGAGCAGTAAATTTGTCTCCCGATTGACTGCCACGCCAAGACTCATCGCACTGTCTCGCTCGAATTGCAGCAAGTCCAGCTTCCGTGACTTGAACCAAATGAATGGGACGCAAATGATGAGCCATGGCAATGCAGCCACAACGTAATGCCAGTTCGCATTCCACACGCTGCCTGACATCCACACCGTTGCCATCTCGAAGTCCTGCGGATTCATCTTCAATGAAATATACATAGACAATGCCCCGAGACCAGAAGCTACCGCAATACCAACTAAGATCAAGCGCTGCGGATCAAGCCTGCCTCGATGCCATGAGAACGCAAAAATAAAGATAGCTGCCAGCAAGCCACCGACAAGTCCAAACAAAGGCATAGCCATTACTGCAAACCAATCTGTGCCGACGATCTTCCCTTGGAAGAAAAACATAAACAGTACGACTGCAGCTCCGGCACCAGAGTTTATACCCAAAATCCCTGGATCGGCAAGGCCATTCCGCGTAATGCCTTGAATAACAGCACCTGCTATGCCAAGACCCAAACCTACCATTGCAGACAGCACAATGCGCGGCAGTCTGAACTCGAAGATAACAAGCTCATGATCCGGCTTCGGATCAATGCCCAGGATGGTATTGAAGACATCTTTCACCGTCATATCGAAGACGCCATTTGTCACGCTTATATAGACCGCCGTACAGAACAATGCGAGCCCAACGCCAAATACAACCCACCAACGAAGCAATGAATCTCTATGCACGTCCTCCCCCTCCTTTTTTGCGAATGAGATAGAGGAAGAATGGAACCCCAATTAAGGCTGTTACTACACCGACTGGAGTTTCGAATGGATGATTGATGAATCTGCTGAGTACATCAGCAAGGCCAAGGAACAAGGCCCCCAGCAAGCCTGCACAAGGCACCGTCCACCGGTAATCCAGTCCAACCATCATACGTGCAATATGAGGAACAATTAAACCAACGAAGCCAATCTTGCCTGCCAGCGCTACCGAAATACCGGTCAAAATGACGACTGAAGCGGTTGCAAGCAGCTTTACAAAAAACGTCTTCTGCCCCAAGCCAGCCGCAACATCTTCGCCAAGCGAGAGTGTCGTAATTGATCTGGTGACAGACATCGCCAGAATAAATCCAACAATAGCAAATGGAATAACAAGCTTAATTAACTGGGGATCCAATTGATGAAGCCTAGCGTTATACCAGAAGCTGATATTCTGCGAAATTTGAAAATAAACGGCGATCGCAGATGAAATGCTGCTGAGCAGGGTTCCGATAACCGTTCCGACAATCGCCATCTTCACTGGCGACAACCCACCCGGAATTGTGGAGGCCAATCCCCACACGACAACGACGCCAAACAATGAACCTAATAACGAAAAGAAAATCATTTCAATGGATGACGCAGAAGGAACCAAAATCGTGCACAGCGTAATGACGAAGGCCGAACCATCAGATACCCCCATAATAGAAGGGGATGCAAGATAGTTTCTTGTCATCCCCTGCATCATGGCTCCTGATACGGCTAGGAACGCCCCGATCAAGAGCGCCCCTATTGCCCTCGGCATGCGCGAGTGCAAAATAATTTGGTGATCTACATTGTCCGGATTGAAGTGGAACACAGCATTCCATACGGTATTCGCATCAATGTTCTTGGCTCCATAGAGCACAGATAATACGATGACCGCCACCATGGCAATTGGTGACAAGATCATGATTGCAATCGCCAATGCCTTCTTATTATGCATATCGTACCAACCTGTTGTTTATTATTTGAACATCTGAATTATTGGGACAGCTTATCTACTGCTGCTTCAAGGAACAAGAATTTGCTGAGCGCTGTGCCGCCTTGTGCGAGCGGGTCCACAACATTGACGAACACTTTGCCGTTCTTCACCGCATTAACGCTCTTCCAGATTGGATTGTTCTCCAAATCCTCCAGTGCTTTCGGTGTATTCTTGTTCTCATCTGGAGAGAACTGAACGAACAGATAGTCAGGATTGATTTCCGAGAATTTCTCCAGCGAGATCAATTCTTGCGCCTTCGCTGCTTTCACTTCTGCGGGAGCCGTCAGACCCAAATCGTTATAGAGGGAAGCATTAAAGAAGACTCCCTCAGGGTAGATCGCCAGATCGCCCTTACGAACACGAACCGCCAGTACCTTCTTGTCCTTCAGCTTGTCGCCGAACTTCGCTTTCGTCGCATCCAAGTCGGCTTTATACTTGTTCAAAGCCTCTTCCGCTTCTTTCTCCTTGCCTGTTAGTTCTGCCAAGAGCTTCAGATTGGCTTCCCAGTTCGTAGACACGTGTGATACCGGAATGGTAGTCGTAATTTTTTTGAAGTTCTCGATAGCCTCTGGCTTGAACTTCGTAGAAGCGAGGATGACGTCAGGCTTCAGCTTCAAGATTCCTTCGTAATCCGGCTCCATCTTCTCTCCGACCGATACGGCTTCCGTTGTCGCTTTCTTGAACAAGTCAGGGAACTGCCCGCTTACACTAATTGCACCAACTGGCTTCGCGTCAAGTACAACCGCATCTTCCATGGACTCCATAGAACCAGAAATTACGATGCGAAGTTCCTTTTTAGCAGGGATCGTATACGTTTGATCCAAATACGTAATTGTTTTTGTTTCGCCGGATGGTGCCGACTCTTTATCTTTATTGTCTGTGTTAGACGCTGCAGGTGCAGTCGTTTCCGTGCCTGAACCGTTCTTCGCATCAGCGCCTTCTTTCGCGCCACCAGCACCGCATGCTGTCAATGCCAGTGAAAGTGAAAGCAATAATAACCCCTTAACCATCCATTTGTTCATTTATTTCTGAACTCCCTTCGAACGTTTCAATTGATAATGATTATCACTATTAAATGATAGAACGTTTATCCCGAATCTCCAATGGATAAATTCCTGAATTGTTATGGACAATTTCCAGATAGCAATTGAAGCATCGTATCCATCATTCGTTCCATCGCGATCGGAGAATACTCGACCCAAGGATCTGTATGTATCAGATGAACACGTTGACGACGCACAGCACTAAGCTGCTGCCATCGCCAGCTTTCCTGCAGCTGCTCCCAAGCGGCTAACGTCTCACTCTCTTGGCAGACGTTGACGAGCAGGCGATCTGGATTGATTAGGGCAAGCTGCTCCAATGACAGCTCCATGTTATAGACTTGCTCTGGCCATTGGAATGCCTGTTGGAGCTGCAGATTATCGAATACAACCTCTGCAATTCCACGATTGCAATATGCATAGATCTGCTTTCTCAAAATTCTAACGAAGAGGAAGGTCTCATCCTTCACGCCAGATGGAAGTTGTTCTCTTACCCAATCCACTCTACGATCATACTGAGCAAGCCAATTCGCAGCCTCCGTCTCTTCCCCAAGCAGCTTCGCTGTATGCACCAGCTGCTCTCGCCAATTCCTCGTACTTGGAACTTGACAGACGTTGCCTACCTGACCAAGCTGCTCTTGCTCCTCCTCGGCAAGCCCATCTATGCTGACGATTACATCCGGCGCCGCCTCGTGCAGCTTCATGATGTTCGCTTCCCAGTGCTCATTGACACGGTACGCGCTGAGATGAACAGGAATATCATAGCGATATTGATCGTAATAGTATTTCGTCCATTTCGGGTGCAGCGGCGCAGCATAGGGAATAATATTGAGCGCCAGCAGATAGCCAGCTACTCCAGTTCCGTATGCAGCAATTCTCTTCCTGCGGCTCTTCATATAAACCGAAGGGGAAACACCAACCATCTGCTTGAACTTCCGGCTGAAATAAAACTCATCCTGATATCCAACCTGATGCGCAATATCTCGCAGCTTCACATCAGATCGATTCAGGAATTGCTTCGCCTTATTCATTCGCAGTTCTGTCAAATAATCGTTTGAGCTGAGGCCAAATGTCTTTTTGAATAAATCGACGAAATACTTCGGACTTACTCCTGCAATGGCTCCCAATTGCTCGATCGACAAGCTGTCACTGTAGTGCAATTCCATGTATGCCTTCGCTCTCTCAATGGAAGAACTTCCATGATCAGTGTGGTTCGGCTTCTTATTCAGCAGCGTATAGATAAGCTCCTGGAAGGCATATTGAGCACGGAATCGTTCCTGAGCACTCTCGCTGCCATGCATGCGAACGACTGCATCGCACAGAAGTGTCAGTTCTCCTGCTGAAGTCACCGCAATTGTCTCCTGGTGTTCGATTTCCCGTTCATCATGCAAGGGATGAAGCAGTGCTCCTTCCTCTGCTTCTCTATACATATCGAAATAAAAAAGATAGGCCTCTATGCCATCTTCTGCTTCTGATTTCATGCCGAATGTATGAGCAGGGGCGAACCAATACGCACTTTCACGAGACAAGGAATATTCCTTCTTGTCCAGCTGTACCGTTCCATGCCCTTGTGTTGTAATGATCAACAGATGTGTACTTGTCCACTGTTGAGCGGATTGATAGCCCTGCACATCCTTGCGGTATTCTGCTGTACGCAGTTTATAGATCGCTTCATTCCAGGAAATGCGACTGCTGGAATGATTCCGTTTATTCATCGTTTTCATACTGCCTCCTACTTTATATAGAAGAAATCGGTGAGCATAATGAATCTATCTTAATGAATCCTACCATCTTTCTCATCATAATTGATAATGATTATCATCGTCAATATAGCTATGAATGAAACCAATACAAAGAGCCCAACAGTTCCTACTGCTGAGCTTGTCTAACCTGATGACATTGTTCTTGCTAGTTCATTGGGAGATGGCTATTACTCATCGCCAATTCTTCCTCTGACTTGTTCAAGAAGATGAGCATCTTCAATCCATCCTGTACACCCTTTGCATAGATCCATCCCATTTGCATAGAAGCCATCTCGTTCTGCACTTGTATCCATTCCTTGTGCAAGCTGCGCCCACTTCGACCTAACTTGCGCTGAATCGAATGCTCCAATTCATCTAATTTATTCTGCAGTATTGTTATTTCCGGTAGCATCTCGACTTGTGTCCTAAGGAATTCCAACCGTTGCTGCAAGGTATCTTTTACCCAATCAGACATTTTTTCTTCCTCCACATCGATTACTAAACTGATTACGGAAATGCAATTATCCATGATTCATATCATTTTCCATATAATAGTTCCATTATAGTATAACATTTATCTTTTTGTTATGTTATAGTGATATCTCATTTTCCTCTACGATTCAATAACCTCTAAACTGAGGTGAACATCATGTCAGATTTGCTTAAGTTTGTTGGCGAACAGCTAAGAATGATTCGACTCGCAAAAGGATTAAGCCAGGAGCAAGTTGCAGAAAGAACGGGAAAAGAGGGCATGAGCAAGTCGCGGATATCCGATATTGAATCCGGGAAAGTCAATGTAACCTTGAAGACATTGGAATCTCTTATGCATGCGCTGGATATTATGCCTAGTGAACTGTTTGACTTCCAGAAGCTCGGCATCGAGGATGGCATCGAAGACAAGCAGATGCTTCTTGATCTACATAGAATCACGCTCATGGAAAGATCGATTGATGAGGTCAAGTATGTGGTTCGAACCACAAAGGATTTCCTTAACACGATGGATGCTAAAAGTTCCAAAGGAAATAAGCGTTCCTAAACGCAGCACCCGAGAATCACGACCTAATCGTCGAAAATACGAAAAACCCGCCCTCCTTATCCCGCGGGTTCTTCGTATTGTAAAATGGCGCTCGTCTCGTTTACAGCTCCGTTATTGTCAGTTTTCGATAGTAGGTTCTAGCCGCACCGAGCGTGCTTACTCCATACATGCCATAGCTCCACGCATCATCCTCGTGCTGCAGCAATTGCTCGCCATTGATGCTTAGTGTAAGGGTACTGCCCTCTGCGGTTAGCTTGATGTCGTACTCCTGATTCAACTTCCATGGGTAGGCACAGCTGGCAAGCTTCTTGTAGCCGAAGTCATTGGCGTATAAAGACACTTGACCCTTACCGTTCAGTCCCGCATGGTAGCCGCGCATGGCGCCTTGAGCCCGAATCGCAACAAGATGTGAATCGCCGCTTTGCGGGTTGAGCGTAACCTCAACCGAGTAATCTGTCGCAAAATAATTGCCTGCATATGACTCGCTAGACTCGGCAGTCATCACGTACATGCTGCCATCTACCAAGCTCCATGCCCCTTGATTATGAGCAAATGGGGTCACACAGCCGAAGCTCATCGCCTGCTTGTGGAAGTCAATTGTGTAGGCCGCCTTGCCGTAAATCCGGAATTCGTCAATGAAGATGCGTCCAAGGCTCTTCGGCTTGCGCGTAGAGTCTGACTCCAGAACGATGCCAACTTCATCAATCAATTCTCCCTCTGTGTCTGGAATGACAAATTCCACATCGATCCACTGCTCGTTCACAAGCTTGCGGTAACCCTGTACCAAATCCCGCTTGCTCTTCGCCAAACGCACATATGGGGCAATCGTCATCGGCGCATTGCCGCCCCATTGATCAAGGTAAATTTTCATCGATACCGTCTGCCCTGAATAAGCCTTCGGCGAGAAGGTAGGCGAATAACGCTCATCGTTGAAGTCATCCCGAGTGTAAAATGACTTGTAGAACACCTTCGAGCTCTCACCGCGAGTCATGCGATCAAATAGCACCTCAAGCGATCCCGTTCCTTGGTACGCCTGTTCTGTAGAATGCTTTAGGCGGCAGAAGAATGGATCAGATACGCGCATATTATGTGTTGAGCCTGGCAGCTCGAAGTCAAAATGGATTTCGTTCTCCTTGCAGCTGTCCAGCAGCTCGGGCGGGCATGGCACATTGGCCAAGCGATAGCCCAGAATCGCCAGTTCCTTCGCATAAGTAGGAATATCAAGAATGTTCAAATAACCCGAAATGCCCGACATGACGATGCCGTCATTAATCGGTGCTCGATAATGTTCCCCGATTCCGCTTAAGCCGCAAGCTACCCCAAGCACCGTTCCGACATTGCCAGCATTGCAATCCGTATCCCAGCCGCACATCGTCGCAATTTCCACAGTGCGGTTAAAGTCGCCCTGTCCGTAGATCATGGACAGCACACATACGCCTGCATTCGGGATGATATGGCATACACCCGTATATTTATCGTAGCCCCAATCCCGCTCCAGCATCGCGCGACATGATCTGAAATCGTCCGGATGCTGTTCATGGAAGGCGAGCACAGCACGCGCAACCTGCGCGTAGAGGGAATCGCTTGGAATTTCCGCTAGACCTGCTTCAATAATGTCTTCGATGTTCGCTGTCTCGAAAGCCTTCGAGATCGCCGCACAGAAAAATCTCGCGCCAAGCACACCCTCACCATCATGTGATACTCTTGCCGCTGCTTCGCCAAAGTCAGCCGCCTTCTTCGGATTGCAGGGATTCACAAGTCCCCATGTATCAATAAAAATCTGCCCGCCAATCTGTTCGGCAATAATTTGTCCGTTCTGCTCAATCGAACCAGATTGCGGAGCAGAGATTCCTTTTTTCAAATTGATATACGCGGTATGCTCAGTGCTTACGCCATATCCGCCCCACCAGAACATGCCGATGCCCTCGCGAGAATAGTTGAGCCAAGCACGCGCCACATCATTTGGCGCAATGTCACGATCCACCGCATCATCATAGAGTGCACGGAGGAAATAATAAGGGCCGTTGGCGTCGTCATCTGCCGCAAAATTTTTAAAATCCTTAACATACCCCGTAATCTCGCCATACGTATTCTGAATTCGCTCATAGCTCCAAATTGTTGGCTCTACCGGCGCTCCGAGGCGAATTCCGATATTCATTCCCAAATAGCCCGCATATATCTTCTCTACATAATTGTTCGGTATCATACAGTCTGTCACCGCCTCTAAGTCGTTATTCTCTTGCATGTTATGAAGTAAGAATGTTAGAACGTAAGAACGTTTTTCATTTTCGTATGCTGTAAGTGAGTTACATCATCTGATCTATCATTTGCTCTCTCTTTCGATGTAACTGTGCATCCGTGCCAATGATCGCGGTTGCCACTTCCATGAATGCTTCGCAGTGCTGATCGATGCGCTGCTGATTGATGTCTTCGAGTGTAGCTATCTCTTCCGCAGGTATGGCCTGCACGCCTTGCATAGCCCCCAGAATAGCGCCGATCATGACGCCGATGGAATCCGTATCGCGCCCCGAGCTGACCCCGTCCTTGACCGCTTCCAGCAGATTGCCCTCGTGCAGCAAGATATAAGCCAGTGCAAGCGGCAGTTCCTCGATGGCGAACAATCGGCTTGGCGTGTAGTGATTGGATGGGATGCCGATCTTGTGTATGCTCCGATGCACATCGTCTCCCATTGGTGAATAGCGCGCGAGCACTTCATGGAAGGAACGAACGATTTCCTCTCGATCCTCCTTGCGGGACTGAAGAAGAAGAGCCGTCTCGCAAATGTCATGTATCGCCCGCTTCGTGCCGTCCTTCGCATAATGCAGCGCCGTATCCGCTATATCATGTACGGTCGCTCCAGGCTCCATTGCCTTCGCAACACAGCATGCCATTACGCCTGCCGCCTCGAGGCCGTAGCTGAGCTGATGCCCAGATGCGAACAGAATTGCCTCATCATAGGCTCCCTTCGGATTGCAGGCATTCACGATGCCGATCGGGGAGATATACATGGCTGCCCCGCAGTTGACCATATTGCCGTACCCGCCTTCGCGCGGTTCACAATTCGCGAGCACATGCCGATTGAAAATATGCTTCTCGGGATAGAACAATCGATCCATAATGAGCGCTTCCCGGCCGAATTCCGGAATATACCGTGGCCGAAACGCAATCTCCTTCACGAATTCATTTGCCATATCATAGGCATCCAGGTGACGGCGTTCCGTAACATATACATTCATTAATGCGAGCGTCATTAGCGTATCGTCGGTAATAATGCCTTGGCCTCTCATTCTCCCCTGCCTCGCTGCCTCCGGCCAATCCGCCTTCCACCATTTCGTTTGCGTTGTTTCCACGCGCCCATACTTCTCTTTAATTTCGCTGTACGTCATTTTCTCTACGACAGCACCCATTGCATCCCCATAGGCTGTTCCGTAGATTGCTCCTTGTACTCGCTGCGCAAAAGAAACCATCCCGCTTCTCTCCCTCCTGCCTGAAGAGCGAGGCAGTCGCCTCGCTCCCCGATATCCAGTCTCATACGCTCTAGCTTTCGAGCTTCCTATTTGATCGTTTGATTCGCGTACTCTGTAATTTCCTTGCCACCGGCATCATTCCACGCCTGCACGAACTTGTCGAAGTCAGCTGCCGATTTGCTGCCCATCACGATGTTCGCTGCGAATTCCTTGTACAGCTCATTGCAGGCGTCCCATTTGCCGGCAAGTTCGGCTGGTATTATGAAGGCATTATCCTTGCTCGACAGAGAATCAATCATCTCCAGTGACTTCATTGCCGGTTCAGACAGGTATGGTGTCGCAGGATCGAATTCATGTTCCGGCTTGAAGTTAATCGTAGAGCCGACGAATAGCGGATACCATTCCGCGAATTTTTCCTTCAGCTTGATTTTGTTGTTAACGATCTCATACTCTTCACCTTCAATGCCGAGCTTGTCGAGCATTTGCCCCTTCGGGCTAGCCAAATATTCGAGTACAGCAAAAGCCAAATCTTTATGCTTGGACACTTTGCTTATCGCAAAGCCGCGGCTTTCCTTGCTGACATCGATCGGCAGGTAGCCTTGCGCCTTGCCTTTCGCTGGCGGGAGAGGCATTACCTTGGCCGACACTCCATTCTGAGACGTCATTTTGTTATTGTACAGGTCGATCACCTTGCCCTGTGTCCCTGCGATAATGGCAGCTTGTCCATCATAAAAAGCTTTTTCCTTCGTATCCCATTTCTTTGTTAGAAACTCTGGATCAAGCAAACCTTCCTTATACAGCTTGGCATAGAACTCCAGCTTGTCCTTTTCAAATGATGTAGTTTTGCCGAATGCGTATTTCCCGTCCGCGCCCTTAATCCATGTCGAGGTCAAACCGAATGCTTGTGCGAACATCACATCAAGCTCATCAAGATTGCCCGCTGTCGTGTAGGCAAATTTAGCACCATTCTTTTCTTTCATTTCTTTGAAAAAATTATAATAGTTATCTATGGATGGATTCGCGAGCAATTCCTTGCCTGTTGCCGACTTATCGAACCAGTCCTGGCGCATGACCGGAATTTGGCTGCTTGTTGGCGACAGCCATACTAAGTACGGATAGTTTTTCGTGCGTTCTTGATTGAACACGTTCATGGATGCTTTGACATAGGTGGATTGTTCAATGTAAGGGGTAAGATCTTCAAGGATTTGCTGCGTGATGGCAAATGCGTAATCCCCGCCTTGGAAGTACATAATGTCCGGAATCGTGCCGCTTTGCAGCAGTAAGCCCAGCTTCTCCGAATAAGTTCCGCTCTGTACGGGAACGACCTCCAGTTTAATGTTCTTTCCTTCTGCCTTCATGCCTTCCTCAATCCCTTTAATCACCCTTGCATCAGGCGGCAGATCCTTGCCGACAATTGATATCGTGACTGCCTCTTGTTCGGATGATGATTGTGCATCTCCCGCATCCTTCGTTCCACTGGAACCACACGCTGTAGTAAGCATCATCAAGCTGGCAAGCATAAGGAAAATCATTTTTTTCATTGCATTTCCTCCCCCATATTTATAATCCTTTGTGTTCATAGATGGTTTTCAGCACTAAGAAGGCTACTGCATTTTTTGAACAAAATGCATTTCTTTGATCACAATAGCTTGTTTATTCTTTCACTCCGCCCTCCATCACTCCGCTTGTATAATGTCTCAGAATGACAGGATAGAGGATAAGAAACGGGATAATGGCAATGACGATCGTCGCTGCTTTCAGGGATGAGAAATCCAACTGTGCCACATTACTGTTTTTCAGCAGATCGGCTGTGCCGATTAGGGCCGTGCTGTCCCGCTCCACAACGAACTGCCGAAGCAGCACTTGCAATACGGTATTGTCGCGGCTCGATAGAAAAATGCTCGATTTGAAAAATTCATTCCATTTGGCAACCACATAGAACATCCCGATTGTCAGTAGCGGTATGCGAGCCAGCGGCAGGACAATTTTGACGAACATTCGAATATGTCCGGCACCGTCGATTCTCGCCGCCTCGATAAGAGAGTCCGGGATCTCTTCAAGGAAACGCATCATAATGATAAGGTAGTACACATTGATCATCCGGTAGAATACCATAGCCCATAAGCTGTCGAGCAGATGCAAATCCTTAATGACCATGTATTCCTGCACGATCCCCGGTTCGAAGATCATAATAATAATGAGAAAAATCATAATCGGCGTCTTGCCTACTAAATGTTTGCGGGTCAGCACATAGGCCGCGAGTGTGGTAAAGATAACGCTGATGCATGTACCCGTAATTGAAATAAACAAAGAGTTCAACAGCGCCTTGCTGACCAGTGCATTGTTGAGCACAACTTGAAAGTTAATAAGGGAGAAGCCTTGCGGCCAGATTTCATAGCCCCGCAGCATATGAACCTTGTCTGGATTCGACAGCGCTCTGGCAATCAAGTTCATGATCGGGATGAACATCGTTAAGACAAGTGCTGAGAGGATAAGGCCGATCAGCATTTTGGATACGGTTATTTTATTTCGCAAGATGCATCCCTCCTTACCAGGCGCCTTTGTTCGTAATTTTTTTCGATATAAAATGAGTCGACAGCACAAGGATGACCCCAATTAAGCTCTTGAATAAATTCGCTGCCGTTGCAAACGAATATTGGCCATTAATGAGACCAACCCGATACACGTAAGTATCGATGATATCGATCTTGCTGTTGACCGAATCGTTCGTGAAGTTCAACACTTGATCCAGCCCGGCATTCATAATGAAGCCGACATTGAGAATGAAGATCGTGACCATCGGAATATACAAATGCGGAAGCACGATCCGCGTTACAATATGCCAACGGCTCGCCCCATCTACATATGCCGCTTCGTACAAGCTAGGACTGATTCCCATGATGGCCGCAAGATAAATAATCGAATCCCATCCGATGCTGCGCCATGCCTCACTCGCCAGCAGAACCCAGCGAATGCTGCCCTTGTCAGTCAGAAAGTCATGCGCGGGGAAGCCGAACACTTGAATGAGCTCATTGACGGCACCTGTCGATGGGGATAAAAATTCGAACCATATCCCTGTAATGACGACCCACGATAAAAAGTGAGGCAAATAGGAGATAACCTGAACCGCCTTGCGAAAGCGCCCATTGCGGAATTCATTAAGCATTAATGCGAACAAAATGGGCAGTGGGAAAAGCAACACCAGCTTCATCGCACTAATGATGAGCGTATTCGCCAGAACATTCATAAAAATGGGCGTACTGAATAATTCGCGGAAATACTTCAAACCCACGAACACATGGTCACCCAAAATGCGATAGTCAAAGAAGGCCAGCTTCATTCCGATAATGGGCCATATATGAAAAATGAGAAAATACGCAATACAAGGCAGCAGCAGGAGATAGAGCACTTTGTCCGCCCACACCCGCTTTAATTTCGAAGCCGCTTTCATTTCCACTCACCTCCGGACGGTTGCTTAGCTGATTTCCAATTCCATGAGCGGCGCATGCTGCTGCGCTCCATATACATCCCGATCGAATACGGTGCCTGAGGACACCTGTCTGGCGAACGTAATTTTGAAGCCGAGCGCTTGGTCGAAAAACACAAGCTGCGTAATATGTTCAAGCGGGATTTGGTATAACCTGGATACCATCTCTTTATTCATTCGACCAGACTGCTTCATTTTGTAATAGAGCTCCGGTTCTTTGAACAAGACGTCTATCGTAATCTCGAAGGGCCCGCTATTTTTGCTTCGAAATACGGCCGCAGCGTCATATAGCTTCATGACTACACCTCTGTATATTCGTTCTTGAACATCTCCAGCCCATCCGCAACCTCCATCAAGTGGTATACGGAAAATTCATAGACGTCGCCGAACGGCACGTCGCTCGGTGCAAATGGGAATGCCAGATTGCCAGCCGTCGACTTTCTTCCCTCATACCCGTAATGAAGGAAGGTGGAACGGGCAGAACTGCAAATCGCATTCGCCAGTTCCTGCGTCTTGGCAGTTACCTCGATGACGACACCGAGCTCATGAGCAGGTGTCCGAATTGGCTCCAGCTCTCCCAACACGCCATTCAAGCCATAATTAATGAAATGAATGTGGTAGTCTTCCCTTGAAATTTCATCATAGTACTCATACACCTGCTGCTTGACCAGTTCCTCTACCTCTTCAATCCGTGCAATAAGGAGCGGATCGCGTACACCGGCAATGACGAAGGTACGGCAGGCCACCTTCATAGCGCCTTCCAGTTTGATTTTGTACACCGGAGTCTCCGATATTCGGCTGCCGCTTACTTCTACGCTGCCATCACCAAGCTCCGTGAAGATGCAATGCTCCAAATCCAGCGTCAGCCCTGGACCATGCAAAATGTACGGATGATCCTTCTCGTAAAACGTGTGGGCGGCAACCGATACGGCTGTGCATTTGCGTGCCTCGCTAAGCGGCTTCACGATAAAGGAATTCGGCTGCAATATGCCCAGCATGCAATCCTTAGTCGTACCCGGTTCAGCAGACAGCGCGGCGCACTCTAGTATTTTCCCTAGATGATAGGCAAGCGCAGTATCGAACCCATGAAGCATGGCAACTGCCGCAAATGGAGACGGATCATAGGCTCGTCCACAAATAACGATATCCGCTCCTTCTTGAAGCGCCTCTACAATTGGCTCATGCCCCATCTGCGCCACGATGTTCGTCGTTGCCGCCAAGCGTTCCTGAGTCAGCGGTGCAACCGTCAGGCCCAATGGCTCGCACTGCCCGGCATCCAGCTTCGCAGCAACCACCTCGTGAGGAATGTCTGCCCAGATCGTGGCGATTTTGATGCCTTGGAAGCGATGCTCTTCAAGGATCTCCATGATGATGGCCTGTGTCCATTCCACATGTACCTTGGCGCCGCTGCCCCCGGCCGATCCGATGATGATCGGAATCTTCGCCTGGATTCCCGCGTTGATCATAATCTCCAAGTCCTTCTTGCAAGCCTGCTTGCTGACGATTGCAGTTCCCGCACCCAGCTTATGGGGACCGGCATCCGTAGACCCAGCGTCTACGACAATGGCATCCGGATGATGCGCCATACCGTTCATGAACGAGGCCCTTGGAAAGCCATAGCCCAGCATCCCGCACGGGGCCAGGATTTTGAATTGTTCTTTTGTCATAGGTACCCTCCACCATCACAGTACGCAATGCGTGTTGTAATTTTTTGTTTGCAGCTTGCTATCCGGTGTTCTTTAGGGTCTAGGTGTGAGTTCTAGGGAGTATTGGAAATGTGGGTAATTGGATGATCCAATTTAATGATCAAAAGGAAGCGATGCGCTCACCCTTTTGAGCTTCCATTGTGGAGCAGAATGTTCTGCTTAACTTGTTGCAAGTGATAGAGCAGTGCTTCCTTTGCTTTTTGTGGGTTTTTCTCCTTAATGGCTTGTAAAATGCGGTAATGCTCCTTATATACATCGTCCTTGCGCCCCGGAATATGTTCCGTCTTCGCAAGTGTCTTCTGCAGCAGATCGATATGCAGATCGATCAGGTTGACGAGTACAACATTGTGTGTCGCCTTGGCAATGGAAAGGTGGAATGCTTGATCCGGATTGGCTTGACCATTCGAATCATCCGAATCATCGGAGTCACGGTCAATCTTGCCCCATTTCTCAAATGCCTGCTCAATCTCCCGAATATCCTGCTCGGTCGCTCGTTCCGCAGCAAGCTCGACGATGCCCGTCTCGAATATCTCTCTTGCTTCGAGCAGCTCAATGATCGTGGCCCGTTCGATATTCTCCAGCATGCGCTTCTTGTCTTCGGCTTCGTTCAGCCTCTTGCTCAAGAAGCGTCCGCCTCCGGGGCGCGTCTCTATGAGTCCTTCTCGTTCGAGAATACGGAAGGCCTCCCGCAAGGTTCCGCGGCTAATGCCGAATGCTTGGGCGAGCTCCCTTTCCGTTGGCAATACATCTCCCGGAGCCAGGTTGCCTTCGAGAATCAGATTCTCTATTTGTTCAATGACATCTTCATAGACACGGTGGTACTTAATTTTTTTAATCGTCATTGCTCATTACCTTTCATGCGTGTCATTCAAAATTGGGTGACCCAATTATCCGCAATTTCATACTAAGCGCATTTAGTTTAAGTGTCAATATAATTTTGATAGCGTTTTCTTCCGGGTGATTTTATAGATTCACATAAAAAATAAGCCTAGTTGTAAAGAAACTAGGCTCATAGTAGATATTTTAGCGGTATTTGTAGGTATACTCTTCTCCGTTACAAGTAATCAACACTTTTATCGGTTTTTTATCTTTCGCTATTTCGGCTGGCACCTCACTAATAAAATGAAGTGTTCCCGTTTTTAATGGCTCAATCTTCGTAATCATCGTATATGTAAAGTCACCACCACCCTTTTCCTCTATCGCCGAGAATGGATCATATTCATATTTATCATCGTAAACGACTTTTACCGATACGAATTCATCAGATCCTTTTCCGATAGTCAGCAGGCTTTTCACTTTTACAACTACATCAAAGTACGTATTTGCTTGATCTTTTACCTCATAGTAGGTGTAAAATCTGTCTGGTTTTGGGGGTACGATTTTAGTTCCGAATTTAGCGCCTGTGACGGTAAACTCAGCAAAATCTCCTATTTTTATTGCTTTATTGGCTTCAATCGTTTTGTCGTCTTTCGCAGCAGCAGTTGTTGTATTTTCAGACTCAGCTTCCTTTTCTTTTTTTGCAGGAGCATCTACATTTTTACTATCCTTCGCTTTAAGCTCTGCATTTTCTTTTTCCAATGCCGCTATTTTTTGCTCTAGCGCTTGCACATCTGCATTGCTGCTCGTACAACCCGTTAATGACGCTGCTAATAGTCCTGAAGCTATTGTTAGTGCTAAGGTTTTCTTTGTCATCCTTATTCCTCCTTTTTTCTATCGTTTAAATATACCACCAAATCAGACTACTTGACTATGAAACCTCCATTATTATGTGACAAATGACCTATAAGCACAAAAAAACCGCAGTAGGTTACACTATTAAGTGCCCTCACTGCGGGTCATTTGATAGATTATTTTCCACCCTTATAACGCTCATAAGCAGCTTCATAGATCTCCAAGTAACGCTTCACGTTCATTTGCTCCAACTGCTTCACATACGCATCCCACTGGTCGAAGCCTGCAGCTCCAGAGGCGAACTTGTCGCGCATCTCGTCGATATACGTCTGGATGTCCGTCTGGATCGTCGTCAATTCTTCCTGCTCCTCTGGCGTGAAGTTGAAGGACGGCCACACATCTTCCATTTTCACGGAGAATGGTTCTGCATCCTGTGCATTTTTCACAGAAGAAGGATAGCCCTCCGCACCCTTGAAGAACTTCTGCTTCACGATGCCCGGATAGTAGCCGCCCGGCCACGTCAGGTATTGGCTGATGGCCTGATCCAGATTCAGACCATCCTTGTTGTTCTTAATTGCATCTAGATATTCATAGTCACCCTTGTCGTTCACCTGATAGGTAACACCTTCAAAGCCCATGAAGAACATCTTGGCGCCTTCATCGCCATAGAAATGATCAATCCAGCGAATTGCGGCTTCTGGATTCTTCGCTTTGTCCGTCAGGACGAACATGCCGAGGTTGCCAAGCGGCGAGCCGATATTCGTCAGCAGCTTCTCTCCGTTCACCCCTTGAATGACCGGCATCCCCACATAACCATCCTGATTGTATACGGCCTTCGGATCAACACCGTCCAAGAACCCATATAAGCCGGCGCTCGCTTTCGAGGTAATGTCCGTATCCTTCATCGTGAAGGTTTCCTTGTCCAGCAGTCCATCCTTGTATAGCTTAGCGACATATTGCAGCAATTGCTTATATTCATCAGTTGACTGAACAAAGCGAAGCTTGCCCGTCGCCGGATCAAGATCCACATTCGGGTTGGCTATCCCGTTCTTGCTTAATCCAAATGGTCCGCGCAAAAAGTTGATCATAATGCTGACGCCCCTGGATCCCCATGGAATCTCATCCTGCTTGCCGTTCTTGTTCGGATCCTTTTCTTTAAACGCTTTCAACACCTGAACCAATTCATCCAGATTCGTCGGCGCCTTCATTCCCACGTTGTCCAGCCATTCCTGCTTCATCCATGGTGTGCCGTAGAACAGCGATTTGAACTCCGGATCAAATATGGTTGGGAAGCCGTAAATGCTGCCATCCGGCATCGTAATTCCCTTTTTTACAATCGGGTACTGCTCCATAATCTTCTTGAAGTTCGGCGCATATTGATCAATGAGGTCGTTCAGCCTGAGAAATGTTCCTTGACTACCGTATTTGATTAAATCCGTCTTCGGCAGTGCAGAGGCGAAAAACATCTCTGGATAATCGCCGCCAGCCAGCTTAATGTTGCGCTTCTCCTTCAGACTGTCGATCTGCACCGTCTCCCACTCGATATGGATATTGCTCATTTTCTCGTATTCCTGCCAGAGCATCAGCTTGCTCCAATCGGCAGAAGCGAAGAACTTGCCGGCGAAGGCCGTCATCGTCATTTTGTCCTTCGCGATCGGCATGCCTTCCTTGTTCATCAGCGCCACACGCTCATCACGATTGCCCTCGTTCGCTGCACCGCCGCCTCCTCCGCCTCCGCACGCCGTTACGAGCAATGAGAAGCTCAGCACCACACTAAGCGTCAATGTGAACCATTTTCTTGAACGCATCACATGTCCCCCTTTATTATTCAATATTGGAATACCGATACCGATAGCCGTGCAATCTACCCCTTCAATGCGCCAATCATGATGCCCTTCACGAAGTACCGCTGCAAGAACGGATACAATATCAACATTGGCAAATTCGCTACAACGAGTACAGCGTACTTTAACCCTTCCACGCTCATCTTCATCCGGACCGCTGATTCAGAAGTCAGCTTCACGAACTCGCCGGAATCGCTTTGAATCAAGATTTCACGCAGGATAAGCTGCAGTGGGAATTTCTCCTTCGTCGTCAAGTAAATCAAGGCATTAAAGTACGAGTTCCAATGACCCACTGCATAAAAAAGCACCATAACTGCAATAATCGGCATGGACAGCGGCAGTACGATACGGAGCAGCGTTTGAATGTGCGTGCAGCCATCGATCATCGCAGATTCCTGTAGCTCACCGGGAATCGACTGCTGGAAGAAGGTGCGCATAATGATGATATTCCATACGGATACAGCATTCGGGATAATCATGACCCACAGTGTATCGAGCATGTTCAAGTTTTTAATCAATAAATAGGTAGGAATCAATCCGCCCCCGAAGAACATCGTGAATACGATAAGTCCGGTTACAAATCCCCGCCCTGCCAGATCACGGCGAGATAATGGATATGCAGCACAGATGGTCATCACGACATTAAGCGCCGTACCGATGACCGTATATAGAATGGTGTTGCTGTAGCCGAGCAGAATGTCCTTGTTTTGAAAAATTTTCGTATAGGCATCAAGATTGAAACCCTTCGGAATGAGCCACATTTCTCCGCGCAGCACATGTTCCGGATTACTGATAGAAGCGCTCAATACGAATACGAGCGGGTACAGAACGATGAGAGTGAGCAAGGTAAGCAGCGTGTAATTGATTAGGTTAAATATGCGGTCGCCAAACGAACGATCGATCATCTTCTGTCCCCCCTTACCATAGGCTCGTCTCGTTGACACGCCGCGCAATGTAGTTCACAACAATCAAGAGCGCAAAATTGACAACGGAATTGAACAATCCAACGGCAGCCGAGAAGCTGTACTGCGCGTCCAAAATACCGGTACGATACACATAGGTGGAGATGATGTCTGAACTGCTCATGTTGAGTGAATTTTGCATGAGGAATACTTTCTCGAAGCCAACCGACATGACGCTGCCCAGATTCAAAATGAGCAGAATGATAATCGTTGGCGCAATCGTCGGCAGGTTAATATGCCAGATGCGCTGTACACGTGTTGCGCCATCAATGGTAGCTGCTTCATGCAACTGGTGATCGACACCGGAAAGAGCCGCCAAGTAGATGATGGAGCTCCAGCCCATCGTCTGCCATACATCGGACAACACATACAGCGTTTTGAACCAGCCCGGTGAGGTCATAAAGGTAATCGGCTCGCCGCCCATCGCCACGATCAGATGATTGATAATGCCTGTACTCGGATTCAGAAAAATAAACAGCATCCCCACAACAACGACGACCGACAAGAAGTGCGGGGCGTACGTAATGGTCTGTACGACCTTCTTGAACCGCTCGGCCTTCACTTCGTTCAGCATCAGCGCAAGGAAGATCGGGATAGGGAAGCTTAGCGCCATGGAATACAGACTGATGAGCACCGTGTTCGTCAGCAGGCGTTCGAAGTAGAAGCTGTTGAAGAAGCGTTCGAAATGCTTGAAGCCAACCCACGGACTGTCCCATATCCCCTTATTCGCCATGAAGTCCTTGAAGGCAATCTGAATACCGTACATCGGCAAATAGTGAAAGATGATATAGTACAGCACGACCGGAAGCAGGAGCAGGTACAACTGCCAATTCTTCACCAGCCCCCTGCGTATACGCTCCATTCGACTGTTGCGCCCAGGTTCAAGCTCACTGGAACGCTGCATTGCAAGTTCAGTTGCCTTCATCGCTTCTTCCTCCCTGATGCATCGTCTACGTGCAAGCT
Source organism: Paenibacillus suaedae (assembly GCF_032337355.1). NCBI lineage: Bacteria > Bacillati > Bacillota > Bacilli > Caryophanales > Paenibacillaceae > Paenibacillus > Paenibacillus suaedae. Next base: position 246,950 of record NZ_JAVYAA010000007.1, on the reverse strand, counting down.
ATCCGGCTGCTTCATGGATTAGCCCTCCGATAGGATAGCGGCAGCATCCAAATTCGGGATTGGCGAGACAGGGACAACGCCGCCGCCTTGGCGAATCGACTCGGTTGCCGCACAACCTACAGCCACGCTCATACGACCCGCAAGTGGAGTTGCTATCGGCTCCTTCCCATGCAGAATCATATCGACGAAGTCCTTGCAAATGTTCGGATCCGCTCCGCCATGCGACCCCTTCGCCTCCTTAATCTGATACACGCGATCTGCCAGTTCGCGCTCTGTATTGGATTTGCGCGTCCATACGTATACTTTGTCTTCCATTTCGTTATTTTCCATCCGGCCTTCCGTGCCGATAAAGGTATAGTTCCGCTGATAATCCGGTGTGAAGTGGCATTGTAGATAGGAGGCTTTAATCCCGCCTTCCAGCTCCATAATGACCATATTGTTGTCCTCCACATTCACCTCTTCACGGAATGCACATTCGATTAGTCTCCCTGGGCTCGCTTCCGTACACGTTGTCCGCTCCTCACAGCTTGGACAGGTTAAGTCATTCGACTTATCCCCGCCATAAAAGTCCAAGCTGCCGAATGCGCTCACCTTCATCGCATAGCGCCCTGTAATCCAATGAATGATATCGATATCATGCGATCCCTTCTGGAGCAGCAATCCTGTGCTGTTCTTGGAGTTCGCATGCCAATCGTGAAAATAGAAATACCCGCCCCAGCCTACAAAATGTCTTACCCATACAGCCTTGATCTCGCCAATTACACCAGAATCCACAATTTCCTTCATCGTGCGATACATGTTCATGTAGCGCATATTGAAGCCAACCATCAGATGCTTGCCGGATTCCTTCCACGCGTTCAAAATATTGTCGCAGCCTTCCACCGTAATCGCCAGCGGCTTCTCGCAAAATACATGCTTTCCTGCCTTCAGCGCTGCTACGGCATGCTCCTCATGACAGAAATCAGGCGAGGTCACCGCTATCGCATCGATATCTTCGCGTGCAAGGAGTTCCCGATAGTCTGTCGTGACGAACGCATCCGGGTTAACATCGTCCTTGAATTCCTGAAGGCGCTCCGGATAAATATCAGCTGCGCCTACTACAATGGATCGACCCTCCGGCTGATGCCAGTATTTTGCGATTGTCCCTCTTCCTCGTGCACCAATCATGCCAATTCGAACTTGCTTCTCTGTCTTCATTTCCTCATTCTCCTCTCGATTATGCTTGCAAGTCTTGTGCAAAACAACCGCTTGCAGCAGCACATCGCCCTCTATAGTAAAGCGCTTTCAATACGCGATGCCGCTAGTTCTCTTGTGCAGCAGCTAGATGCAGGTAAGGGGAAATAAGCGTCAGCAATAAAGCATGCAGCACAATGGCTAACGTTCAATCAGATATTTTCTAGTCGGCTCTCATGGTGAGATCTATAAAATCCATACGAGTCGGGGTTCATAGGATCATAGGTGCAAAGATCTACTAGATCATTGGGTTCTTGGGTTCATAAGGAGTTTTCTTCCTGCACCATGCTGAATGGTGAATAATTGAAATGTGTCTGATGTGATGGATTTTCTTATGTGATGATCGTGATTGATGGTCATGTGATGGGAATATGATGAGTGCTACCCAAGTACTTAAGTTTGGGTATTGAATCACTTTGCGCAAAAAAGACAAATATATTTGGGGTAAAATCTATTGAAGTTTGGATAAAAATATCGCGAGCACATTTACTACGAAATGGTTTCATCTGCAAGCTTGTCGTCATTATATTACGCTAAACTTTCCTCCGTCAACACGTTTTTGGATGAATTTTTCATCAACCAAATTTTAAATATTTGGGGCAAATATCCAAACTATGCATCTCCCTCAGCTTCTCCGTATTGCATGGAGTTGATCAGTTTCAATACGGCGTACAGGAATATCCGTGCAATCGGCGAATACAACATAGGTAGAATTAATCGTCCCCTTCACACTATAAACAGGTAAGAGAAGGAGTTTGATGACATGAGTAAAGTGCTAGTACTCGGGGGAACCCGCTTCTTTGGCAAGAAGCTTGTAAACCTGCTTATTCAAGAAGGCTCGGATGTTACCGTTGCAACACGAGGACATACGGAGGATTCTTTCGGTGATCAAGTGACGCGTATCCATCTTGACCGAACAGTGCCTGAACAATTGCGGCAGGCTGTCGGCGACACGGAATGGGATGTCGTGTACGATAATATCGGCTATCACCCGCAGGATGCGTTCCATGCTTGTGAGATATTTGCTGGCAAGGTGAAGCGGTACATCTTCACTTCAACCTTGTCTGTCTATCCCTTCGGGCAGATAGGCTATTCCGAAGAGGAATTCTCCCCATATATATACGCCATTCCAGCCAATCTTCCGCAGGAAATCGCATATGGCGAAGGCAAGCGGCTTGCTGAAGCCGTCCTGTTCCAGCATGCTTCCTTCCCCGTATGTGCCGTCCGGTTTCCAATCGTGCTTGGCATGGATGACTATACGAAGCGGCTTCATTTCCACATCGAGCATGTACAACAGGGGCTTCCTATCGGACTTCCGAATCCACAAGCCGAGATGAGCTATATCACTTCGGATGAAGCAGCCCGCTTCCTATTCTGGCTGAAAAACCAGCACTTCGAAGGGCCTGTCAATGCCTGCTCAGACGGGGTACTGTCGATCCGTCAGATCATTCAGCTTATCGAAGAGGGCGTAGGCAAATCCGCGCTAATCGTAGACACTTCCGATCCACAGCAGGCAGCAGCATTCGATACCGCTCACCTGTCTCCGTTCGGCGTGCCGGATCGATGGGGCCTGAATACAAGCAAGGCAGTACAGCACGGATTCAAGTTCGACTCGATTCAGGACTGGTATCCTCAACTCATTACATCGATCATCGGTTCCCGTTCGTAATAGGACAGGCTCGAAGTAAAACACACAAGGATCCGCTTCAAAAGTCCGTCTTACATTTTGCCCCCCCTACATGGGGGTGAACATTGCATGACAAAAGACGCCTTTTCTCCACTAAAACCGTGGTTTTAAAGGCGTCTTCGTTTATCTTATAGGACTGATCTCCTGTTTAACAGCTATTGAGGACAGCCGCATCCGCTCAGGTAGACTTGCGTACAATCAGAGAAAAAGGGAGCAGCATTCGGAAAGGCGCTGGATATGGATCCGTCAGCCCATCCAATAAAGCCTTCGCAGCAGCATACCCCATCTCGTACTTCGGAATATGAATAGACGACAATGGCGGAGAGCTGTACTTGGCGAACTCAATATCATCAATGCCTATGAAGGCAAGATCCCCGGGAATGGACAGTCCCTCTTCCGCTGCTGCCCGCATCGCAGCAATCGCCATCATATCGCTGGCACAGAACATCGCAGTAGGCCGATCTACTTGTTGTACTAGCTGCTTCATCTGTTCATAACTGCGATCCGCATCCCATTCAGCGTCAATGACCCAATTCGGGTTCCACACACAGCCCGCTTCCTCAAGAGCGATTCGGTATCCCCGATACCTCTTCTCCCGCTCCAGTTGTCCAAGAAGCCCTTTCCCTCCAATAAATCCAATCTTGCGGTGCCCATTCGTGATGAGATGACCAACCGCCACCCTTGCCGCATTCATCCGATCATAGGAAATAACTGGAATTGACGGATCTGCTACATCGATCCCAACAATGTTCGGCACTCTCTCCTTCAGCCACTTATATTGAGCAGGATCCATTCCTTCTACACAAATGATTCCGCTAAGCTGATACGACTTCAATAGGGATTCAAACAACGTGGTGCTTCTCAGTTCAGCTTGGGTATGTAAAAAAGCAAGTGAAGCTCCTGCCTCAAGCAGCTTGGCTTCTATTCCTTGAATAATCGGAGAAAAGTAAGGATGATTGTACTTGTTGTCAGGAAGTGATAGGATGCAGCCAATCGCATGAGTGGACATAGGAGATGTGTGATGCCGCGTTCGGGTACGCGCTTTGGGATTGGCTATAGGTGTTACCTGATAATTGAGTGTTTTGGCGGCCTGCCATATTTTCTGCTTCGTCTCTTCACTTACTCGCCTGCTGTCATCATGATTTATAACGCGTGAGACAGTCGATATCGAGACTCCGACCCTCTCTGCTATATCTTTCAGTCTGACCATGATCTCCTCCCCTGGCAGTATGACTTATCTTCTTCGAAGTCGGTAAGCGGTCTAGTTGTAAATCACAGCATACCACAGCGATCATGCACTTAAAAGCATGAAGTACAAGGCGGTGCGGTTCACTCACTTCCCCCTCACTTTCCCTCACTGATTCGGGAAATTTGGCTTCAGACGCTTTTTTTTTACAAATAGGGACATTTTGTCCCTGACCAATAGCCAATGCCGTGCATTATATATTAACAATAGGTCAGTTCCTATCCGCTTCGTGCATGAACCTGTGGAGGGTCGCTAGGATGAAATACATGCTCGGCATCTTTTATGTGAATCGCCTTGATCTATTGTATCGGGCCATTGCCAGTATCCAGCCCTACTGGCCGCATACGGTTATCATCGATAATTCAGACAGCCATGACCTGCGTCATGAAGAAGCGTTATCCTCTATCGTTTCGATTTACGAGCCCCCCGTTCCCTTCTCACATAGTCAATCGCAAAATATGCTGCATCGATGGGGCGCTGAGCGGCAATGTAACGCAGTTCTCTATATGCATTCCGACGCAGAAGCTCATGAAGGCGTTCCGGATGCATTCCTCGCTACGTTAGCAGCATGGCAGCAGACTGGGCATCGATGGGGCGTCGCCTTCACTAACTTGGATACGCTCGCTGCATTTCACATGGACGCAATTAGGGCTGCTGGACCGTGGGACCACCTGCTTCCTATGTACTTCTCCGATCAGGACTGGTACCGAAGAGTCGTGCTGGCAGGATACCCGATCGTTCCAACCGGACTGGGCGTGACCCATCATAATGCCGGGGCTTCGACGGTTAAGTCCAATCCCCTGCTCACCCATCTCCATCACGTTACCTTCCCGTTGTACCACTACTATTATGAGACCAAGTGGGGCGGTACTCTAGGGAAAGAGACCTACCACCTTCCATTCAATCATTTCCCGCTGAATCCCGTTGACAATTATCTTCCTGTCACGTAACCCCTGAACACGGAACGCGAGGCTCGATTATCTCTGTCTATCATAGATAGAATGAGGGAGTGTATATCGAATGAAAAAATGTATTGTATTCGGCAATTGTCACGTATTTCCCATACGCAGGTATTTGATGGCATCTCACACATTCCGTTACAGTTATAAGCTGGTAGATGTGCTCCCTATCCAAAACTGCAATCAAGAGATCGGTATCGGCGATCATGTGCTGAACGATTGTGATTTGTTCATTTACATGAAGACGAGCGATGCCTACGGCGAGCGCTTGTCTAGTGATTACTTGTTAAGCAGGCTGCCGCCCCATTGCAAGAAAATTAGCATTGGCAACGCCTACTTCAAATCCTACTACCCTCAATTTACTTACAATAACAAGAATACGCTGTATGGATACGAGGATCAGAACGTTCTCCGGTTATTGAAGCAAGGAGAGAGCAAGGAGCGAATTGTCGCCATATTGTCTGACGAGCAATTCTATTCCGCCAAAGAACTGCAAATGATCCACAATGAATTCATGTATAATCTCCGCCAACGCGAATTCGACATTGATATTCCGCTTGCGAATTTCATCGAGCAGCATTATCAGAAGGAGCATCTATTCTGCACGGTCTGCCATCCTCGGTACCATATTATCCGCTACTTAGCGATGAACATTTTGCAGCGAATCGGAATTTCTACGATGGAAATTGCGCAAGCCTTTTACGATTCAGACTTCATCGATTTGATTCACCCTATTTATCCAAGCGTCATCAAGCATTTGGATCTGAGATTTCTACAGCCAGGTGCGCGTATCTATTCGCTGGGAGATGAGAAGTTCACCTTCCAAGAATATATCGCACGGTACGTGGATATTCACAGCCAAGAACTGCAAATGGTGTAGGGCTTGCATAAGAAACCGGATCATATGTAAAAAAAATCAGAGGGCACTCAGCCTCTCTGATTTTTTCTGCCTTCTGTCTTCTGTTCTCCGTCGAAACATTCTCGGTCTTCTATTTTGATTTCGCAACTAGTTCTCTGTTTAATAAGAAGACCTTTCCTTTTTCATTTATATTGTTGAGCAGCTTGGACAGCCCTCTGACCAACCTTAGAATTCGGCACATTATAAATTGCCACTTGCACTTTGCCGCTTTTCGCGTCGATGACAAGATGGTAAGGACCTAGCGTACTGATTTCGCCGCTTGCTCCATCAATGTTCAATTTCGTAATATCGTCATACGAGAGGCTCTTCTCTGTTTCTGTGATGGCTGCCTTCATCTTTGTCCGGATGCCCTCGTCCAAGGAAGAGAGCTGAGGGTCGAGATTGATTTGATAGATTTCACCGGTTTGTGCTTTGATCGTAACCTCAGCAGCAAATATTTTCTCCGCTCCCTTTACGGGATGCGTTACGGTTCGATAGGCTTTCGAATAAAGAGTAGGCTCTTTCTTCCCATCGATTTTATACGAATACCGTACGCCTTCAAAGTCGATTTCTTCATTTACAAACGGCTTCAAAGCCTCCTGCGCCTTCTCCACCAGCTCCTTGTCCAAATCCTTAACGGTCTTCGTGAATCCCGGCTCGCCTTGTTGTTTGGAGTTGGCCGCAGCTGCCACAGCGGATGTCGGTGCCGGAATGGATGCCATAAGCAGCGCTGCTGCGGTTACAGATAATAGAACTACGTTCCACCGTTTCATGAATAAATCCTCCTCCTACCCATTAGTTTCTCTTGCCGTTCTCAGGCAACAGACTGATACCGTAGCAGTTCCCTTTCAAGTCCACTCTGGCTTCTATCGAAGGACTTCCTTTTTTCGTAAAGGCAAATTTATTTCCGTATTTCGACTCCTGCTTCGCCTCGTACCCGCTCAAGTTTATATTGAATATTGATTTTGTTTTGGCTTCTACCGCAGCCTTCACCTTCTTGATGTCCAAATCCGCATATGCTTTATCTTTATCAGGAACATCCATTTTCTTTATAAGAACATCATAGATTTTACCCGTAACAGCACCGATCTCCAGGCCTATCCACTGCTCTTCATCGCCGCCGCTAATTCGCCATACGTAAGAATCCTCTTTCATTTTCGGATCGTTGTTCACGAACTTGTGCAGTTGGGCTCTCGTTAATGCTGGATTTCCGCCGTTCGAGAACTTCTTCAAGGCTTCTTCTGCATTTTTCCGTACTGAAGCGTCTATATCCTTATAGGAGAAGTCGATATAAGCGGTATGATCCTGATCTGTCATGGAAGCGGCAAAATCCTCACCCAGCATCGAAATACGGGTTTCATTCGGGGATTTATGTAGATCCACTTGTTTCGGTGCATACTTCCGTTTATTATTCAGCTCCTTAAGCAAGCCAATCATCTTGTCCTGCTTGGCCTTTTCTAGTTGATCGAAGGTGAGGCGCAGGTTCAAAAACACGATTTCCTTCGTGTTCTTGTTCATCATCATATTCCCTATATTGTCTTTGAAAGTAATCGTCAAGTTCACTCCTTCCATGTTCACATCGGCCTCAACGATAGACAAGCCTGACAAATCACGAACCTCTTTTTTTATTTTCTCTTGGGTTTCCTTATCCACATCTGTTAGCTTCATCGTGTTCTGTTCACTCGCCTGTGCGACCTTCTTCGATGCATAAGATTCCGTTGCAGGTAAAGCTGTCAGTACAAGCGCCGCTGCCGTCATGCATATCCATACTTTGTTCCATGATTTCATTTGAAATTGCTCCCTTCAGCATTGTCAGTTTATGTGTTCCTTTTCTGTGTATCTAATCCGTTAAGGGGATTGTCATTTCCAAGTCTTTGATGTAATCCACCAGTGGTGTATCTTCCGTCACGAATGTCAGTTTCTGATCGGGCGATACCTGGTCATATTCCGCGACAAAGCGATAATTCTCGGGATCGATCACCCGGATTTGCTCATCCATGAGCAATTGCCCTTGCTCATCTTCCAAATATAAACGACGACCGTTATCAAACGGATTGTCGCCAACCTTGCTGTAATAGACAAATAGTTTGTCGCCCTTCCATTCCAAGCGCGTCACTTCCAAACGTCCAGCCGCTCCTTGGCTGAGAATAAGTGGCTTCTCTTCGCTTGGCATCTCGTTAACCGTAGTTTTATTTTGAGACCGTGGTTTCTTAGATAATGTTCTGAAATACGGCTTCAACGTAATCGATTTCGATGGATGTTGGAACGGTGCGAAATTGAAGTTGCACGTAATGTGCTCGATCCCATTAATCAATGTCCCTGATCCATCCCTCCCGTTAATTGGCTGGAGTTCATTTCCGCGATCATCGAAGATGGCAACATTAAGTCCCAATGGCTCTAACTCTTTAGGACGATGTGGATGCTCGTGTTTCAAAATAACCCGCGTTGACACTTCCGACATTTCGATTTTATCTACTTTCACGACGGACTCCCCGTGCTTTCTTACCATGTCCGATGTGATGGTTCGCGAAGCAACCTTTTTCACGGGGAAGCTGAATTCGAATCGATCCTGCTCCATTCCCTCCAAGAACACAAACAGCTTCAATTCGAACTCATCGGGCAGATTCCAGTTAGGTGTAAAGTTAATGACACTGTTTACCGTCTTGCCGTCTTCCGATAGGATGCTATCCCGTAAACTGCTCGCAAAATGATCGAGTTCTCCGTCAATCGCCAGCTTTACCTGTTCGATTTTCCGCCCAGGCGCTGTTTGAACGAAGCCCACAGATAATCTTGCCCCATCGTAGATGACCTTGGATACTTTCAGCGTTTCTCCGTTTATCGTCACGCTTTGATTGACATTATCGACGAGCCCCTTTTCATCCGCTGCCTGCAGCCCTAAGTCCCCCGCAATCGTGAACACGGTATTCAGAAGCGGAATCTTCTTCAATGTCTGCGCCATCACCGGCGACACGAACCCAGAGCCGATAATGCCCATGCCGATAAAAGATACCGCTGCCGTTATGACGGCGACTTGGCGCAAGCGTCTCTTTTGTCGGCTTGCTGCATTCGATCGCAGCGCGTGAACGGACTTCACAACACTCTGCTTCACAACATCTGGCACAGCATCCCGCTTAGCCGCCAGGTCTCGCAGCTGCGCATAGGTAGCGTCGTAGCGCTGCCGCACCACTTCAGGGACTTCGAGCGGCTCATTGGCAGCCGCCTGCTTGAGCACATGCTCCATATCAACATGTTTCATAGTCGCCCGTCCTTTCAAAAGGATTGTCCATCACCTTCGCCAACGCTGCACGGGCCCGATGCAAGCGCGACTTAATCGTTCCTTCTGTTGTGTCCAGCAGCTCCGCAATGTCTCTCACAGACATGTCCTCAAAATAATGCAGCGAAATGACGATGCGGTGATTATCCTCCAACCGATCAATCTCCGCCATCAGATCCAAGTACTCGAAATGCTCATTATCCGCAACAGGTGCGGCTTTTGCCGGAAGATCAGCCATAATGACAACCCGCTTCTGCTTGCTGACTAATTGATGACATTCATTCATTACAATACGGAACATCCATGTCTGGAAGTAGGCAGGTTCTCGTAAAGTATGTATCGCGCGAAACGCCTTGAATATCGCCTCCTGAATCACATCAGCGCAATCCTCATCCCGCTTCAAGATGGAACGTGCTACCCGATATAAACTGCGCTCCATACCTGTAATAAGCCGAATAAATGCTTCGCAATCTCCCTGCTGTGCCAGCCTTACTTCGTCCACCGTTAGCACATTGATAATCCTCCCTCAAGATTTAAATAAGCTTATTCTATTACGTTAGATTGGATATGAAGGAAGTTGGTTCCATCCAATCAACATTTCATTTGGCAGGACAAAAAGCCGTTCATGACAAACCTCCCCAATTAAGAAGGGTCGAACAGATGTACAAATAAATATATTTTCCGTATTTTTCCTAATGAGGTATTGAATATCTACCTGTCACATATATACTGATTATAAATAAATATCATTTGATATGTATCAGATGATATCCTAATGGATTTGGATGCCTACTAGGGAGGAGACCCGCTATGCCGCCTAAGACGAAATTTTCGCGGGATACGATCATTGATGCTGCCTTCAACATTGCCATGCGAGAAGGAATCTACAGCATTACGATTCGCAAGGTCGCAGAACATCTGGGAAGCTCAATTGCGCCTATTTATGTCAACTTCACAGATGTTGCGGAGCTCATTCAAGTGGTTGTACAGCGTATTTTTACTTTCAGCGACGATTATCTCCTCAGTCAGGATACGGGTCAGCCATTCCATGATATTGGCGTTGCCACACTCCGCTTCGCACGGGAATACCCGCTCCTGTTCCGCGACATGGTCATGAGACCGAACCCCTATTTGCAGCATGAGCCGGGCGAGATGAACAGCCTTATCGACAGAATGAAGACCGATCCGGAGCTCGCGGATTTCACAGACGAAGAGCTGATGCCTATTCTGCTTAAGATGAGAATATTTACGCTAGGTCTGTCCGTTATGACGGCTAATGGCCTGCTGCCAGAAGGCTTCAATGACATTGAGGTCATGGACAGTACGTCCGCCGATATTATTGCTGCCGCCCGCATGCGGCAGAAAGGGGAGCAATTATGAATCGTCAGGAAGCGATGAGTCGAATCGAGCGGCAGTTTAGAAGCGTTATTCAGCGCAATCACAAGCTTCACAATGCCTATTTCCTCGTACATTGCGAGCCGCTAGGCATTCATCTGAACATGGCGGAAGGCATGACGCAAGGCAAGCCAGCCCTTCCGCAGCAGCGCTATTATATTGCCAGCATTAGCAAACTGTTCACCTCGGTACTTACAGCAATGCTCGCCGAAGAGGGCAAGCTCACCTATGAAGATCCCATCCATCATTACCTTCCCTCTGAGCTGATGCACAAGCTGCATGTTTACAAGGGCACCGATTACTCTACTCAAATTCAAATCAAGCATCTGCTCAGCCATACGTCCGGATTGAACGATTACTTTGAGGATCGCCCCAAGCAAGGCCCGCGGATGCTCGATCTGTTCACCTCGGAACCTTCGCGCCAATGGACGCCGCAGGAGGTTATCCAATGGTCCAAAGAGCATCTGACTTCCCATTTCCCTCCCGGACAGGGAATCCATTACTCGGATACCGGATACCACTTACTAGGCTTACTCATTGAAAACATTACATCCAATCCACTCCATGAAACATTTCGCCGTTACTTATTCGAACCGCTGCAACTCCATCATACGCATATGGCGTTTTATTCTACACCGGCAGTAGAAGACCCTTATCCCATGGCCGACTTATATGCCGGCCAGACTGCAATCACCCATTACAAAAGCATCAGCATGGAATACGCAGGCGGCGCCTTAATATCGACCTCAGAGAACTTGCTGACATTCATGAAGGCTCTTACGAGCGGCAAGTTGATATCCAACGAAAGCCTCCAGCGCATGCAAGTATGGACGAAGTTCAGGCCGGGCGTGGATTATGGGTACGGCATCGTCCGCTTTCGAACCGTTCCAATCTTATTCCCGGCAAGATATAATGCGTGGGGCGCATGGGGCTATTCCGGAACCGTTATGTTCTATCATCCCGCCCTCGATGCCTATCTGATCTGCAGTTTGAATCAACTGCGATCCACCGCTAAGGCAGTTCGCATTATGTTCAAGGCCATTGACGTTCTCCTGAAGTGCAGATAGCCAAACGCAAAAACCCGCTGCCAGCGCTTGGGCCGACAGCGGGTTATCTTCCATCATGATTTCTTTCATTGTATCGAAGAGAACCTCTTCGTTACACCATTATCTTGCACATATCGTTCGTGAACTCCACTGGATCCTGCAGCGGCAAGCCTTCAATCAAGAGCGCTTGGCTGTACAGCAGGTTCGTATACAGGCTCAGCTTCTCTTCATCGGATGCATGAGCATTCTTCAGAGATTGGAACACTTCGTGGTTCACGTTGATTTCGAGCACCTTATCGGCTTTCACCGCTTGGTTGTTCGGCATCGCATTCAACACTTTTTCCATCTCGATGGATACTTCGCCTTCTGCAGACAAGCATACTGGATGGGACTTCAAGCGCTTCGAGGCTTTAACGCTCTTCACCTTATCCTTCAAGATGTCCTTCATCGCCTCGAACAGTTCCTTGTTCTCGTCTTGTTCGTCAGCAGACTTGTCATCGCCATCGGACTCGATGCCGAGATCGCCGCTCGATACGTTCTTGAATTCCTTCTCCTTGTACTTCATGAGCATCTTAATCGCGAACTCATCAATGTCGTCTGTGAAGTACAGAATCTCATAGCCCTTATCCAACACAAGCTCAGTTTGCGGCAGCTTCTCGATGCGTTCGATCGATTCGCCAACTGCGTAGTAAATGTATTTCTGATCTTCTGGCATTCTTTCTACGTACTCATCCAGCGATACCAACTTCTTCTCCTTGGAGGAGTAGAACATGATCAGGTCTTGCAGCACATCCTTGTTCATGCCATAGTCGCTGTACACACCATACTTCAACTGTCTGCCGAACGATTGGAAGAACTGCTCGTACTTCTCTCTTTCGTCCTTCATCAAGGATTGCAGCTGGCTCTTAATCTTGTTCTTGATATTCTTCGCGATCAAGCTCAACTGGCGGTCATGCTGCAGCATTTCGCGTGAGATGTTCAAGGACAGATCCTCGGAATCGACCATCCCTTTCACGAAGCTGAAGTAGTCTGGGAGCAGTTCTGCGCATTTGTTCATGATCAACACGCCGTTCGAGTACAGCTCAAGCCCCTTCTCATATTCCTTCGTATAATAGTCGAATGGCGTATTCTCTGGAATGTACAAGATCGCATTATATACAACAGCGCCGTCAGCGCTGATATGAATATGCTTCAGCGGCTTGTCGAAGCCATAACGCTTCTCACTGTAGAAGTTCTCATAGTCTTCTGTCGTCAGCTCATTCTTATTTTTGCGCCAGATCGGAACCATGCTGTTCACTGTTTCTTCTTCTTGATACGCTTCGAATTCCTTATCGTCGTCTTCCTTCGGACGATGCTTCGTCACATCCATCTTGATCGGGTAACGGATGAAGTCCGAATATTTCTTCACGATCGACTTCAGACGGTATTCATCCAAATACTCGTCATATTGATCATCTTCCGTGTTTGGCTTGATCTTCAATGTGATAACCGTACCCGGCACATCCTTCTCGCTAGGCTCTATCGTGTAACCGTCTACACCCTTCGATTCCCATTTGAACGCTTCGTCACTGCCGAACGCCTTACTAATTACCGTCACGACATCAGCAACCATGAATGCGGAATAGAAGCCTACACCGAATTGGCCAATAATGTTATGGCCATCCTTCGCTTCATTCTCCGTCTTGAAGGCGAGGGAGCCGCTCTTCGCGATAACGCCGAGGTTGTTCTCTAGTTCTTCCTTCGTCATCCCGATCCCTGTATCGGCTATTGTCAACGTACGGTTCTCTTTATCAACCGATACTTTAATGAAATAATCTTCTTTATTGAACACCACATTGTCATCAGACAAAGCTTTATAGTACATTTTGTCGATCGCGTCGCTCGCATTGGAGATGAGCTCTCTAAGGAAGATTTCCCGCTGCGTGTAGATCGAGTTGATCATCATTTCCAACAAACGCTTGGATTCTGCTTTGAATTGCTTCTTAGCCATGAATAAAAATCCCCTCTCATATCTTTTCTTGTCATTACTTACACGTAGTCATTATCATTAAAGTAAGTAATGGATTAGCACTCCACTACACAGAGTGCTAACAATATAGTAATAGTGTACCTAGTCTATTTTTTACTGTCAACTATATTACGTTCAAAATTGGGATTTTCTGATATAAATTTTTACTCTTATATCGAGCAGATAATGATGCTAGAAGCATACAAGCCTATCGCTAGACTTTACCTCCCGATTTCCGTTTTTATTTGTATGCCCCTCTATTTACAAACTCTCAAGTTTTCCATTACATCTCCTTAACCCTTCCATCACATAACCTTAACAAGCGGTTGCTATAATCCAGGTGAACAGACAAGAATGCACATTTTATAGATTCGTCTTATGGAGGGACATGACAAATGAAAAAGAAAGCTATGATCGCGCTAGCAACCGCATTGACATTGACTGCTGGAACAGGAATTACTTCGGTACAAGCTGCCGAAAGCGTACCGGCATCTCACGTTACGTACACGAGCAACGGGCAAACGGTTACGCCTGCTTCGCCGGCTGTAGAAATCGACTCCCGTCTGTATATGCCTCTTCGCGCACTTAGTGAAGTAACAGGCAAATATGTAGATTGGGATGAATTCAGAGGCAGTGTTGCGTTGACGGACAAGCCTGAGTTGACTGGCAAGTACAAGCTCAATGCAGCGGATCTAGCTGAAGGAATTAAGATGGGCATTGGTTCATCCTTGACTCATGTGCCTGGCGATCCTGACAATGTGTTCTACTCCACTGCTGACCGTGGCCCGAACGGCCAAGTTGAGGTTGGCGGCAAAACTCGCCGGACGTTCCCGTTAGCAAGCTATACGCCTAGCTTATACAAGATTCAAATCGATAAAGATGAAATTAAAATATTGGAGCAAATCCCACTCAAGGTGAATGGTAAAAATCCGACAACGGGAAATGCTCATATTACCGGACTTCCGAATAGTAAAGGTCGAGATGAAGCACCATTCGATGCCAAAGGGGAAAAAGGCCTAGCCTACGATCCATACGGACTCGATATCGAGGGTCTTGCTTATAACGCAAAGGATGACACGTTCTGGATCTCGGATGAATACGGCCCTTCCATCGTTCATGTGAAGCGCGACGGTACGATTATTGAGCGCATTGTTCCAAAAGGATGGGCTGCACAAGTCTCTACACCGCTTGTACCAGCTAGAGAAGTTCTTCCATCCGTATACAATAAGCTTCGCCAAAATCGCGGTGCTGAAGGCGTCGGTATTACGCCAGACGGCAAGTACATGTTCATGTCTATGCAAAGCCCGCTGCGCAATCCAGACAAGTCTACAGACAACTCGCGTCAACTACGCATCATCAAGTTCGATCTTGCGACATTGCAGCCAGTGGCTGAATATGTATATGTGACAGAGGATGCCAAGCAGTTCACCGGTCTGGATCAAGCAGACATTGTCATCTCGGACGTGGTAGCCATCAACGAGAATACGCTGCTGATTGACGAACGTGACAAAAATGCAGGCGATAAAGCTCAATTGAAGCGCATTTATGCGGTCGATCTCACGACAGCAACGAATATTCTTGGCAAGTATGACGACGAGAAGTCTGGCAAGACACTGGAGCAAATGTCTCTTGCTGATCTGAAATCCAACAGCATTCTGCCGCTTGCGAAGCGCACTGTATTGGATGCAGTTGAATTCAAATATCCGTATGAGAAAATTGAAGGTGTATCCCTCGTAGACGGCAACAAACTCGTAATCGTCAATGATAACGACTTCGGTGTGGACAGCAGCTCGTCCGACAACGGCACTGAACTGTGGACATTCAAGCTTCCTTACTCCATCCAATAACTTCACACCTACTTGCAGCACCCTGGAACGGACGTCAGCAGTCAGCGTCTATCCGGGGTGTTCGCGTATATTTCACACGATTCCATATAACCTACCTAATACATACAATTGATCCAAATACTAAATAAAAAGCTTCATCATATACATATATGGGTCTGTACATATAAGGAGGTTATTCAATTCATGAGAAAGAAAGTCATATCCGCCACACTTGCTGCTGTGCTCGCTGCATCGCTTCCGCTGACTGTCATGGCGCAACAGAAGTCTACTTCTACTGCCGCCTCATCATGGTATACAGAAGGGATTCAGGCGCTCGTCTCCAGAGGAATTCTTCCCGAGCAGACAAAACCAACGTCCACAATCCCGGTAAAGGACTTCATCCGCTATGCCGCACTATCGCTCACCTACCAGCATGGAATCGATCCAATGAAGGCAGCTGCGAATGAAGGCTGGGTCGACGCTGAGGAATTCTCCTCTCTCGACGCACCGATTACGCGCGGGGAGCTTGCCCGTATCCTCATTCGCGCCTATGAACTTGGCACAGAGGAACGCGGCGAGAAGACATTAACCGAATATACGCTGCGTGCTAAATCTCTTGGCTTACTTACTGGCTATCCAGACGGCAGCCTTCATGAAAATAAAGACGCGACTATCAGGGAAGCCGCCTCTGCACTTCGCAACCTGCGCAAGCTCCGTCTAGCTCAAATCGACAACAAGGGTGTACCGCTCATTTCCGTCGAGGATTTCATGCGCAACCCTGGCAACTTCTCGTATCAGTTGTCTGCGGACGGCAACTACATTTCTTATGCGGCAGCTTGGGAGAACCGGACGAATGTATTCGTGAAGAAGATGGATGGCTCGAGCGAGCCTGCACGCATCACTAGCTCCAAGGATCGCGATATTGCGGGGTTCTTCTGGAAGGGCGATCACATCCTGTACTTAAAGGACAAAGGCGGAGATGAAAACTACCACTTATATTCGGCAGCATTCAACGGCAATGCGGAGAAGGATCTCACTCCATTCGATAAGGTTCGCGTCGGGGTAGTCAGCACACTGTCCAATGTGAAGGACGAAATACTCATTACGATGAACAAGGATAACGCGAGAGCATTCGATGTCTATAAATTGAACGTGAAGACAGGGGCTACCAAGCTTGTAGCGAAAAACCCTGGCAATATCCAATCTTGGCTTGCCGATCACAATGGCGCCATCCGCATGGCTGTTGCTACGGATGGCATTGAAGGATCAGTGCTCTATCGCGATTCAGAGGACGCAGAATTTAAGCCTTTCATCACAACGGATACAGGTGAAACCGTCTACCCGCTTGGCTTCACGAAGGACAACAAGAACATTTATGCGATATCGAACAAGGGCCGCGATAAAACTGCGCTGCTCAAATACGACCTGCAGGGCAAGGAGCAGCTACTCTACTCCCATCCTGAGGTCGACTTAGATCGTGCAGTATATGACGACAAGCAAGATAAGCTGCTCATGGCTACCTATATCACAGACAAGAAGCATAATTATTACTTCGATGCGGACTTCGAAGCTCTGAACAAAAAGCTGCAACATAAATTGCAGGCAACGGAAAGCGAAATCCAAATCAATGATTACAACGACGCAAGAACGAAATTCATCGTCAGTCTGTCGAATGACAAGGTGCAGGGAAAATACTACTACTATGATTCAACGACGGATAAGCTGACGCTCCTTGCTGCCTTGAGCGACTGGCTTACAACGGATCAGCTTGCCGATATGCATCCAATCTCCTATAAGAGCAGAGATGGCTTAACGATCTACGGCTATTTGACACTGCCCAAAAATAAGCAGCCCGAACAGCTCCCGCTTATCGTGAATCCTCACGGCGGGCCTTGGGCTCGCGATGAGTGGGGCTTCAATCCCGAGGTTCAGCTGCTCGCTAACCGCGGCTATGCCGTGCTGCAAGTTAACTTCCGATCCTCAACAGGTTATGGCAAAGCATTCATCGATGCTGGCGACAAGCAGTGGGGACGCGATATTCAAAATGACATTACGGACGGCGTGAAATGGGCAATCAAGCAAGGCATTGCAGATCCAAGCCGCATCGGCATTTATGGCGCATCATTCGGAGGATACGCAACGCTGGCCGGCATAACCTTCACGCCGGATCTGTATGCAGCAGCCGTCGACTATGTAGGCGTGTCCAACATCTTCACCCTGCTGAATACGCTGCCGCCGTATTGGGAAGCGAACCGCAATATGTTCTATGCACGGATTGGGCATCCAGAGAAGGATAAGGAGCTGCTTAAGGAAGTATCCCCTGTGTTCCATGCAGATAAGATCATTACACCGCTCTTCGTCGCACAAGGGGCCAATGATCCGCGCGTAAATAAAGCTGAATCTGATCAAATGGTTGAAGCACTCAAGAAGAGAGGCATTAATGTAGAGTATATGGTGAAGGACAACGAGGGCCATGGCTTCCACAACGAAGAGAATCGAATTGAATTCTACAATGCCATGGTGAAGTTCTTGGATACCCATTTAACAAAATAGCTTCCAATCCATAAAAGGGCTCTTTTCCATGAGAAAGGGCCCTTTTTTTTGTATGTATGGCGATGTGTAAGAACAATATATTTCTTGAACTGTTATATTTTACATGAATCCTGTAATCCCAATATTTACGTATATACTTGAAGTAATTAAAATTATGAGCATATACAAAGGGGTTCATGTCATTGAAAAAGAAATGGATTGCTGCATCACTCGCGGCCGTGCTTGCAGCATCGCTGCCGACGTCCGTCATGGCGCAGAAGCCGGCCGAAGCTGCCACTTGGTACCAGAATGGGATTCAGGCGCTTACGTCCAAAGGAATTTTGGATGAACATGCAAAGCTGACGTCTACGGTTTCCGTTGACGAATTCGTCCGCCTTGCTGTCCTGTCACTCACGTACCAACACGGAATCGAGCCAATGAAGGCTGCTAAGAATGCAGGCTTGGTAGCTGATGGGGACTTCACCTCTCTTGATGCGCCGATTAAACGCGGCGAGATTGCCCGCATCCTCGTTCGTGCGCTTGGCAAAGAGCAAGACGAGAAGAGCTTGACCGATTATGCGGAACGCGCTAAGACGCTGGGCTTGCTCAAGGGATTCCCCGATGGGAAACTGCATGAGAATAACGCAGCAACTCTGCGCGAGGCTGCATCCGCACTTGAGAACGTTGTGAAGCTGAGCCGTTCCGGCATCGACAATAAGGGCGTGCCGCAAATTTCCGTCGAGGATTTCATGCGCAACCCTGGAAGCTTCTCCTATCAGCTGTCTCCGGATGGCAATTATATTTCCTATGCAGCACCGTGGGAAAATCGCTCGAATGTCTTCGTACAGAAGATGGACGGTTCCAGCGAGCCAGTGCGCGTAACGAGCTCCAAGGATCGTGATATTTCCGGCTTCTTCTGGAAAGGCGATCATATCCTCTACTTGAAGGACAAGGGCGGGGACGAGAACTTCCACCTGTACTCCGCAGCGTTCAACGGCAATGAAGAGAAGGAATTAACGCCATTCGATAAGGTTCGAGTCGGCGTAGTCAGTGCACTGTCCGGCGTTAAGGACGAGATTCTCGTCTCCATGAACAAGGAAGACGCCAAGGCATTCGACGTGTACAAGCTGAACATCAAGACAGGCGAAACGAAGCTGGTCGCGAAAAATCCTGGCGACATTCAAGAGTGGATTGCCGACCATGACGGCAAAATTCGCCTTGCCGTTGCTTCAGACGGCATCGAGGGCGTCGTATTGTACCGGGCAACAGAGCAAGACGAATTCAAGCCATTCATTACGACATCAGGCGGCGACAATGTTAGCCCGCTCGGCTTCTCTAAGGACAATAAGACGATCTATGCTGTATCCAACAAAGGTCGCGACAAGTCCGCGCTCGTCAAGTACGACCTTCAGGGCAATGAGCAGCTGATCTACTCCCATCCGGACGTCGATCTGGCAGGAGCGGTGTATGACCATAAGCAGGATAAACTGCTCATGACTGCATATATAACGGATAAAGTACATGTGAAATATTTTGATGAATCATTCGAGGCTTTGCACAAAAAACTTCAGCACAAGCTGCAGGCAACAGAAAGCGAAATCGGCATCAACGACTACAATGAAGACAAGACCAAGCTCATCGTCAGCCTATCCACTGACAAAGTGCAGGGCAAGTATTATTACTATGATTCCACAACGGATCAATTGACGCTGCTCGCCAACCTGAGTGACTGGCTCAATCCAGAGCAGATGGCAGACATGCACCCGATCTCCTATAAGAGCAGAGACGGCATGACGATTCATGGCTACTTAACGCTGCCGAAGAATAAGACACCGGAGAACCTCCCTCTGATCGTCAATCCGCATGGCGGTCCATGGACCCGCGACATGTGGGGCTTCAATACGGAAGCTCAGCTGCTGGCTAATCGCGGCTATGCCGTGCTGCAGGTTAATTTCCGCTCCTCTACGGGTTACGGAAAAGCATTCATCGACGCCGGCAACAAGCAGTGGGGCCGCAATATTCAAAATGACATCACGGATGGCGTACAATGGGCAATCAAGCAAGGCATCGCCGATCCGAAGCGCGTCGGCATTTACGGTGCATCCTTCGGCGGATATGCGACACTAGCCGGCATTACGTTTACGCCGGACATGTATGCAGCAGCCGTCGATTATGTCGGGGTATCCAACATCTTCACCCTGCTTGATACATTGCCTCCTTATTGGGAAGCGAACCGCAACATGTTCTATGAGCGCATCGGCCATCCGGAGAAGGACAAAGACATGCTGAAGTCCGTATCTCCTGTATTCCATGCGGACAAAATCACAACGCCGCTCTTAGTTGCGCAGGGCGCCAACGATCCGCGCGTGAACAAAGCCGAATCCGATCAAATCGTCGAAGCCCTCAAGAAGAGAGGCGTTGACGTCGAATATATGGTGAAGGACAACGAAGGCCACGGCTTCAACAATGAGGAAAACCGCATCGAATTCTACAATGCCATGGTGAAGTTTTTGGATACACATCTGAAACATTGATTAGATTCGTCGGGCCATATTCGCCAACAACAACGTAAAAAAGATCGGGTTCAGCAGTCAGATGTCTCTGATATGCTGAACCCGATCTTTCTTTTTATTTTCGCTATCAATATCTCTGCATACGATGCAGCAATAACTGCTCATTACTCACTTGGAGCTATTTCTCTCCTTACATGCTGGTCCCTCATCTACGGAAGGCAAGAGGTTACAGTTTGAGCCTGCCATAGACATCTCCTGAGTTCATCTAGCTATGCTGCCACACGGACAAGGCATTCTTCTTGAAATGACTTGGCGTAACCCCCGTCTTGCGCTTAAAAACTCGGGAAAAGTACGGAACATCATTAAAGCCCACTTGGAAGCATATATCCGTTACCGACATATCGGTATCAAGCAGCATCGCGGCCGCCTTGTGAATCCGAATATCGACCAAGTAATCATTATACGTCTTACCGGTAAATCGTTTAAATAAATCACAGAAGTATGTCTTCGAAATATTAAACTTGCGGCAGATCATCTCTAGGCGCAGCTCTTCATTATAGTGCTCATGTATGTAATGAATCGCGGCCGTCATCAATTCCTTGAATTTGCCCAATCGTTCATCCACGTCATCGGGATTACGCTGTCGATCCATCTCTCGCACAAGCATCGTCATCAGCTTCAGCAGATCCGCCTTGAGTACCAGTTCGTAATAACGATTAGCCTGCTGATATTCGTCCAGCATATCATTTAGAATCTTCGATACCTCAAGATCAGTCGCTCCCGACAATGCCACCTTCGGGGTCACATGTTCCTCATCCAGCATGAACTGTTCCAGATAGGAGTAGTCGAACCTCCCTCTGCTTCCATTATGCGGCTGATACTGCTCGTCAATAAAATGCGGGAGAAACTCAAGTCCAATAATGTCAATTCCTTGACCGGCCACTAATGTCACCCGATGAACGGCGTATGGTGGGATTACAAAAATATTGCCCTTCACCATCCGATACGTGTGATTATTGATCGTATGCATGAACTCGCCCTTCACGACATACCAGATTTGAAAATAGTCATGCGTATGATCACGTATGCTGCCACCCGCATGGTTCCAACGATATATTTTAAAAGGCAGCGGTGTTCCGATCTCGCTCTCAGCGCGATAAAATTGGACATCCTGTGGCATGGGCTTCTGCTGCAACTCTCGACGCTCGAGCATCATCGGTTTCCCCTCCTCTTCCACTCTGATCCCGTTCCCAATCCAATCTGGGTTAGCTTGGAAACCATTCTCTTCTATCATATCATGATTGACCAAACAGGCGATACCGAATGTGCAATTGAAAGGGCGAAATCAGCAGGCGGGAATCCTCCTCCAGCATACACAAAAAAAGAGCCGCATCCCGTATGCAGCCCTATTCAACCTATATTATTGTGCCATCCGTCGTGATGGATGGATCGTATCCACGAACAATAGACCATCATACTGATCCCGAACGACCATCGTCTCCTCAAGTACGCCCCACGCTTTAGCAATACGAGGAGTGAACATCCATGATGTACCCGGTTCAAGCTTCGCCTGTGTGAGATCCAAGAACTGAGTAGGGTGGCCTCCTGCTCTAAGCACCGCTTCTATGCTTCCTTCATTATGCGGCAGCGTGATGCGCTCGGTATCCTTGCTATTCTTGCTGGAGCTTCCTTGATAGGCATACAATCCGATCACATAATTGTCCTTCCGCAGCGAGAATGGCAGCATCTCCCCCATTGTCGGATAAGGGTGATTGTCGAAGCCAAAGCCATTATGCTCGGTTACCATCGTCGAATTATGCTTTCGAACATGGTAATTATGCCCCCATACGATGATCTTCTTATCGGGATACAGCCGCTCGGCAAGCCATGCCGCATTGCTCGCCATTTGCTCATCCCGAATATAGCTGGCTTCCTTCATCTGCTGCTCAGGCTCAATCCCAGCGAATAGCTTCACCATTCGTTCACAGTACGTCTCCAGCATATCGATGCGATTCTGCAGCACACGCTCCATAATGGGAACGAGCTCTGGTTGCTCAGGGTGAACAGCCTGCAGCTTCGTCTTGTTCTCCTTCACGAACGTCTGGAATACTTGATACTTCGCAATCAGCAGCGATTGCTCCCGCTTGAATGGCTCCATATCCTTGTAGGCATGCACCTTCAAATACCATCGTTCCGTTTGCGCGAACGATACCGCTTTGCTCTTGTCGACTTGGGCGAACCATTTCTCCACAAATGCAATGAACGGTTCCGTAGTACCCTGTACATCAATCCCTGTCAGAATAAGCGGCCGTGCCGTCTTGCTCTGCTGCGCGATATACTCGAATAATGGCAAGTTCTCCTCCACCTGCCATACACCAAAGATCGAACTCTTTATCATATCTGTAGGTGTGCGCTTGCCAATCTCCGCAAACGCAGCCGATGTCTCGCCCAGATTCGATTCAAACGCGAGTACATCATACCCGAGCTGTTCATGCAAAAACTGAACCAGCCGAACCTTCGCCGAATTGTATTCCGATGCACCATGTGACGCTTCTCCTAGACTGACCATTCGCCTATGCTGCAATAACGGCTTCAGAAACTGAAGATCCTGAAATCGTTCCTTCGTTTCCTGTTCCTTTCCATGGCTCTCATCATGAATGGCAACCGGCTTCGCATGCTCCTTGACCCACTGCTTCCACGCTTGGCTGATTGCCATGTCCGCCTCACCTGCTTCAATGCTGCTTGCTGCTGCGCTGTTGGCGATTGAGGTGCAGGCAATCATGCAGACTGCCGCCCCCATAATCAGTGTTCGCTTCCATCCTATCATTGTTTCACCTTCTGGTTATGTCTTTGTTGTCTTGCATAAACAGCATAAATCGAGAAGGTTAAGGGCAAGGATGGCTCACGTTTAAGTTTGGTTTAAAAAAGCAAGGTCACGCTTCCTCGGCGACTTCTTGTCGTGCATCCTTCACGCGCAGTCGCAGCAGCCGGCGGAATGGGATGCGCTCCTTCCACTGGGACATGACGACAACGAGCGCATAAGCACCATACCCTTCAATGATAATCATCGATGGCATAATGAAGTATCGGTACCGCTGCTGCACTTCAATGAACAGATGCACACCCATATAGCCGAGAATTAATAGAATGAGGAACAGATACTTATGTTCGGTATCCCTGCGCAGAATAAGAAGATCAACGGCTAAGAACAGCAGTAAGATAATGACAAAGTAACTGACATACGAATACGTATGAATCAAACCGAATAGACTGCTCACGCTGTTCGTATTCAGGCTCCAGAATAACGCATCAACCTCGCCCCACATAAGCCGAATTTTACTTAGGAAGAGATTCGACAGCTCTCCAACATTGGACAGGCGCTCCCACACCATTTCCTTCTCAATACGCGTTCGCTCTTCTCCTAACGGATATTGCGACACTGTTTTAAAGTCCTCTTCCGAATAGGCCCCCTCTGTCCCACGATTGAAGCCCAATACAAATTTCCACATCGGATCATGGTTCTCTAATGCCGTATTCGAGATTCCCGTTCCTACCGCAATGAAGCTAACCAGGTAGAAGACAGCAAAATAGGTCGTCATGAAAATAACAAGGAAGCCGATCACTTTCTTGATAGACTCCTTCTTCAGCACGATTAAATAAATAACGGCATAAAACAGGATACTTAATAGGATCACAATGCCCAATGGACGTATGAGATTGCCAAGTGACAACACCACCGCTATTACCATGCTTACTCTCCAGTTGGGCGTTCGTTTTTGGAGCAAAAGGTAAAACCCGAGATAGAACAGAAACGTCGCCAAATGCTGATTCGTCAATACCGAGCTCATTACAATGCTGGGAATGAAGAAGCAGTAAGTGATGCCAGCGAACTTCGCCGCAAATTCATGGAATAGATTCCGTCCAATTTTATATACCAACACCGTGATGCCTGCGCACCAGAGTGCATTTATGATTTTCAAGGGCAGCAAGCTTGTGCCGAATATCTTAATCATCAGCGCCTGATACATCGTGAAGCCTAATTGATAGGTCCATGCCTGGAAATAATCGCTGTACTTATACGAGAAATCCCCTACCGACATTTTCACTGCGGCATCGTACATGATTTGAAAATCAGACATCGGCTTCGTATCAACGACAAGCACCCACATAAACCGGATACAGAAGGCTAAGCATGCGATAAAAAGGATAAATGCCCGTTCCTCATGCAAATGCCGATAAGCTAGATAGGCCAAAATAAATACAAAAGCTGTATAACCTGCCATAATGAATGGGACTTGGATAAGCATATCTGGGCTGTAGCCCATGAAGACGCCACACATGTAAAAAAGAATGATGCACAGAAATGAAAGCAAAATAAAAAGCAGCGGTGTCTTGCATATCCGCGCTTTGCGTAACGACATCTCCAAGGATATCCCACCTATTTATAAAATGAACCCATTCATTGTACCATCATTTCTGAATCATAGTAGCTCCATAATATTACACTGCATCGTATGCCATCATGGAGCCACAATACTCACAAGCTGCTACAGAATCAGGCTGCACCTTAATCTGAGCACCACAACCCGTGCAGTCGACTACTTTTGGGAGCATCGGCTTGTTGGCAGCAGCTGAATTTGCGGCCGCACGTTCGTAAGGTTTAAAGTTATCGTCCCATTCAGCGAGATCGGTCATCTCATTCACCAATTGTACCCGATACTGTTCTACCATAGCTTTTTCATCCGCACTGCGATCTAGCTTCGTGCTTGCCCACACGAGAAGAGCACCCGGAACACCCAGTAATAATACAAAAACAAACAGCATCTCTACTTCATCCTGCATATCCGACCAGATCATCATATTTCCCAGCAACACAAGCTCTACGAATAACATCATCATCCAGCCCAAGCCTCGCATGAAATTGCTGGCTCTCCATAGCTTCTTGGCAGGCAGTAATATGCCCCGCTGACGAAGCTGCAGCTCGATTTCGGCTTTTGTCCTTCGCTGCTTGCCCTTGCGGAACAGACAAATTCCTGGAATGCCGAATACGAATATAGAATACAACAATTTCCCGGACCAATCCTCGATCTCGTGAAGCTGTGACAAGTTAAGAAGGAACGAGAGGATAAAGCTGATTTGGAAAAATAAAAAGATTCCGCCTACTACTTTTAAAAAAGAGCCTTTCTTCATTATATGTCTCCCATTCCTCCTGAATTCTACTAAAATCATCTATAGCCCTGTATTTAGCCCTATTTTGCTTAACAATCTCGAATTTCTCTAGATTTCTCTACTGCTCAGCAACAATCATCGCTTAGTTATGTGCTACACTTACTCATACGGAACCGCAGATCCGCAATAGTCGCAAGAAGCAGTAGATCGAGGAGGTACCTCGGTCTGAGCGCCGCATCCGGGGCAGCTGACCATCTTCGGAAGCAATGGCGCACTGGCAGCCACCTCTGCAGCAGCACGACTATGTACCGGTTCGTCATCCCTATCCTCATTCTCTTCTTCATCGTCTTCGTTATCTTCGTCTGAGGGGTTCATGTTCTCTGCTTGCTGCTGCATGTACAACGCATCTGCCTTCGCATCGATTCGAGAAGCCCGCCAGAGCATGAAGATACCAAGGATGAAGAAGAATAGCCCTACGCCATAGATTGTCGTTAATTGAGACTTAGGTACTGGCCACTCCGCCAATACAGTGAGATACTTCCACTCGATGCCGAACAATATGATATAGCCGATGAATCGAAGCAAGTCGCTCACTCTTAACGAATCGCGCGCCGGAATCAGATTCTGCTCCCGCATCCTCTTCCGTGTTTCCTTACGTTTCTTCAAATACTTGCCGCCGATGAACGACATAAGCCCTGGAATCCCGAATACAAATACAGAGAATCCCAGCTTCCCTACCGGGTCATCAGCAGGAGTAACACGAGATAAGCTTACGAAAAAGCCAAAAATAAAAGCAACTTGCAAAAAGAGCAGCACTCTTCCTATTGTGCGTAATAAACCACCCATGGAATTCAGTTCACCTTTCTATCTATTTAACTATTGAGCATACATTCATATTAAATCTGTCGTTGTCTATCCATCGTAACTATTCATTGCCACTGCTATTTCACCGCTGCTAACTGCTCATTGCGCAGCTTCATTCCGTTAGACAACTGCCGGATCATATCGCGCAGCTCATCAGCGCTGTATACCGTGTTGCGATCACGCACCATAGATCGTACACCTTCCTCCAGGCGAGCAGCCTGATCCATGATCTGTCCTTCCTCCAGTACCATAGCCGGTACCGATATCGGATCGCTATATTTCACCTGCTCCTCCAGCTTGCCCATCTGTTCCAGCAGCACATCACGCTCTGCATGCTCCCAGCCTTCCAATTCCAGTCGTGCTCCATGCAGACTAAGCTGAAGTCGCTTCTTAAATTGCATTCGATTACTCTCATCCTTCTGCAAGCGGCCAACAGATAATCGCGTGAGGCCAATGAGGAGCGCCAAAATGAACGCTAATGCAAAGGTGATGATGTGAATCCACATGTACAGCTTCTCGGATACATCCAGGACGAGCCAAAACAGCACAATATGTACAAGAACTGCAATATTGTAAATGAAGGCGATGGCTCCCATTGATAAATTCATAGGAACCTCATCCTTGTGCTTGGACAGATGGACGAGCATACTCATGCAGAATAGATAGCTGATCACCCCTGCCATCATGAGCGAGCCGAAGGACAGCCACCATGAGAAGCCGCGGGATTCGACATCGCTCAGGCCAAAAAATAAACCAACCGTTACCGCTCCTAGAATGAGAAATATCGCTGATGTAATCCACTTGAACCGTGATGCCCACTTCATGATATTCTCCCCCTATACCAGCTTATTGCCGCATTCCACGCAGAATTTTTGCCCTGGCTTAACCTCGCTGTTGCACCCGCTGCAAGTAAGCGTCGTCACCTCGCCGCAGTGCGGACAGAACTTGGACTTGCTGGACACCGATTCGCCGCAATGATGGCATGGAACCGGCATCGCTTGTCCGCATTCGATACAAGCTCCTTGATCCGGCGGATTGTCAGCCCCACATTCTGGGCATGGATTATACGGATCCCCGCAGTGTGGGCAGAATTTGGTCGTACGCGGCATCTGCTCCCCACATGCCTGACATTTCACCTCAACCGGCTTCTCCGTGCCGCCACTTACAGCCAGCGATGTACCGCAACCTGTGCAGAAGGAGGCATCTCGCTGATTGCCACGATTGCACTTCGGACATACCTTGTCATGCGCATCAACTCGAAGCTCGCCTGCCATCTGCGTCATGACGCCGCCTACGGCACCGCCAACGCCGTACCCCATGCCAAGGCCCATTCCGGCACTCATCAGATCTGACTTCACTCCACTATCATTCCTAGCGACTTCTCCAAGCGTATCGAATGTACGCTCTTGCTGATAGGTGAATCCGATAATATTCATTTCAGCCCGCTTCGCCAGCGCTTCTCGCAAACGCTGTGTGGCTGGATCATCCTCAGGCGTATTGACCGAGTCTACATAGAAATTAAGCAGACGAATGCCATACTCCTCGAACACCGGTGCAACCAGCTCTTGAATATGCTTGGAAATATCCGATATGTAAGCATTGATCTCTAATATACTAATCTTACGATGCACGAAGTAGGAAGAGATCAGCTGGTGAATATTCATCATGAGCACGCCGCGGAAATATTCAGTCAGCGTATCTTGATTGAACACAGGCAGCGTGCCAACAAGCTTGCCCAAGAACTTGCGCGCATCTTCGATCTGAATGCCGAACTGCCCGAAGGAACGTACCTTCACGAACAACTGATACTTAGGATCCTGCAACTGAAGCGGTGTTCGCGTGCCCCATTTTACATTCAGAGAATGAACCTTATTGACATACCATACTTCCGCAGTAAACGGAGAATCCCCTCCGAACGGCAAGTTAACAATATGATTCAATATTGGAATATTCGCTGTGCTAAGCGTATGTCTGCCCGCTGTGAAGCTATCGAGCGCTTGCCCGCCCTTGAACAAAATCGCTTCCTGAGACTCGTTTACGATAAGCTGCGACCACGTTGCCAGCTCATGATTGGGAAACTTCCATGCAAATACATCAGGTGAACCATCATATTTGATTACATCAATAATCGCCATATTCTGCAGTACCTCCGACAATAATAGTATGGAGCCATACACATCGAAAGGGATCGTTTCTACTTCCCTATATCAACTGTTTGTATTAATATGAAGATATACACATTCACTACTTTACTACTACGAGGAAGCTTGCAAAACGTATCCATAATTAAGTCCGCATTCCTAATCTTTCTTCTATCTGCTCCATTTCTATTATATAAGGCAGCTGCTTCAGACACCATCCTCATAATGGAAATCAAAAAAATAGGCCTGCCCTAGCCCGTGCTTCATTCGGCATCATAACGTTCATACTCGCTTCGCTTCGTGCATATATTTATTTTCGTGTTAAAACGTTTATCTGGAAAATCTATAAATGTGAGTTCCCTCGACTTGACCCAATATTTATGAACTACCACATTTCAAGCAATACGTAATACGATGACTGTAAATTGTTAAAGCGATTCGCTTTATTCCACCTCTTCCCCCTCTTTATAGCACATGGATTCTTTGGATGAATAACACCTTCTTCACACTTCACTAACTTCATCACATACAAGACTATGCCATTTCTAATGTTTGTCTTAGCTACCGCCTTAATGTGAGCTTCACAATCCCACCCTGGCTTGTAATTTCGCATTCTGATCCACCTAGCATCCATCTATCGTTCTAAGAAATTTGAATGCGATTACATAGATTTATAAGTGAAAGGAGATGTTCACCCTATTCTGCAGATCTGATGCATCTAATCCAATATGAAACGGAGTGTGGTTCAAATTGAGAAAGGCCAAAAAAGTTTGTGCGATCTTGTTTTTTGTCTTCATCTTGGTATTCACAGCTGTACCATTGACTGCCTTCGCCGCTTCACCATGGGCACCGAATACAGCCTATAAAACAGGAGACCTCGTCACCTATGGAACCGATACCTACCAATGTGTACAAGGACATACCTCTCTTGTCGGATGGGAACCGCCAAACGTTCCTGCACTTTGGAGCAAACAATTAGCTCCTGCCGACACGGAGCCGCCGACTGCTCCAACGAATGTTGCAGCCAGCAATATCACAACCGCATCCGTCACCCTTGGGTGGACGGCATCTACCGACAATGTCGGTGTTACAGGCTATGACGTCTATAATGGAACGACACTTGCAGGCTCGACTGCGACCACTTCTTTCACCGCTTCAGGCTTAACGCCTAATACCACTTATACCTTTACCGTTAAAGCGAAAGACGCTGCCGGCAACATTTCCCCTGCCAGCTC
The DNA here is from genome assembly GCF_032337355.1 of Paenibacillus suaedae. NCBI lineage: Bacteria > Bacillati > Bacillota > Bacilli > Caryophanales > Paenibacillaceae > Paenibacillus > Paenibacillus suaedae. The sequence goes on along the minus strand of NZ_JAVYAA010000007.1, from coordinate 216,924 downwards.
GCCTGTAAGCGCAACGACATTGGCTATTATTCCGGATACCCAACCTCCGACAGTACCTGCTAATGTAACCGCCTCCAACGTGACCAGCAGCTCGGTTACATTGAACTGGACGGCTTCAACGGATAATGTGGGTGTCACAGGTTATGAGGTGTACAATGGCTCCATACTCGCCGGTTCTTCGACAACTACCTCCTATACCGTTACAGGCTTGAATGCCAGCACTGCCTATACGTTCACGGTCACTGCGAAAGACGCCGCCGGCAACGTATCCGCTGCCAGCTCACCAGTCAATGTCGCGACAAGCGCTGTTATTATAGACACGGAGCCACCAACAGCGCCCGCCAACTTAACAGCTCCTACCGTAACGACAAACTCCGTATCATTAAGCTGGACTGCTTCGACAGACAACATCGGCGTCACCGGATACGATATTTATAATGGCACGACGTTGGCAGGTTCTTCGAATACAACCTCCTACACCGTTACAGGCTTAACTGTCAACACCGCTTACACCTTTACTGTGAAAGCAAAAGATGCCGCGGGTAATGTATCCGCCGCCAGTAATGCGCTCACCGTTACAACACGTTCCCAACCTTCATCCCAATATGAGATTATAGGATACTTCCCAAGCTGGGCTGCTTACGATACGCCGTCCTTCACGCCTGCCAAAATTGACCCGACAAAAGTAACGGTTATCAACTATGCATTCCTTGATATTTGCTGGAACGGCAGACATGGCAATCCTTCCAACAGCCCCGATAATCCAAATCCAAACACATGGACCTGTCAAAACGGCAATGGCACCCCAAATAATGCGCCGAACGGTTCCATCGTAATTGGAGATTCATTTACAGACGGTACAGCTGATGGCGGTTACAACCAATTGGTTACAATCAGACAGCTGAAAAACACCAATCCAAATCTGAAATTATTCGCCTCTGTCGGCGGATGGACGTGGTCCAACCAATTCTCCAACACCGCGAATGACCCTGTCACAAGAGGCAACTTCGCCACTTCCGCCGTCAATTTCTTGCGCCAATATCAATTCGATGGCATCGACATCGACTGGGAATATCCGAACAGCGTTGGCGTACCTTGCGCGTCGGGTCAGACTTGCCAACGTACAGCTGACAAAGCCAACTACGTCCTGCTGCTGCAAACCCTTCGCCAAGCTCTTGATAAAGCCGGACAACAAGACGGCAAGCGCTACTACATTACGATTGCTTCCAGCGCGAACTCCAGCTTCCTTGCCGATGCAGGCGGCACCAACAACTGGCTGTCCAACGCTGCACAGTACTTGGACTGGATCAACATCATGACCTACGACTACTATGGCCCATGGGATGCGACAAGCGGCATCGGATCGCCATTGTATAACGACCCCGCCAACACAAACGGCAGCAGCCAATTCAACATCAATTCCACAGTGACCAACTATTTGAACAAAGGCATTCCTGCAAACAAAATAACCATAGGCGAACCATTCTATGGCTATGGCTGGAAAGGATGCAACGGAGGTCCAAATAACAACGGATTGTACCAAAGCTGCAGTGGTGAAGCCACTGGCGGTTCCAGCGGCTCGACGTATGACTTCGCCCACATGCAGAATACTGGCCTGCTGTCTGCTGATTCCACAGGTAAATATACCGTTGCTGGCCAAGGGTATATCCGCTACTGGAACAATGTGACGCAAACTCCATCCCTCTACAACCCATCTACAAAAGTCTTTATTTCGTATGATGACGAGCAATCCATTCATTTGAAAAATGAGTTCATCAAATCCAAAGGATTACGCGGCGCGATGTTCTGGGAACTGAACGCAGACAGAAACCGCACCCTGCAATCCGTCGTGTCCAACGACTTGCCTCATTAATGCGATCAAGATGATAATTCAGCCATAAGAATAGAATAAACAGCACACGCACGCAATAAAAAAGGGCTTTCCCAAAAGTAGAATCTTCTACTTTCTAAGGAAAGCTCTCTTTATGTATTCCTCGAGAGATGGATATGCCTGAACTGCTGCTGCACAAACGTAGGAGCCGATTTCTTTACAGCAGATTTAAGAGGTTGAATAGATATTCCTTCAACTATAAGGATTGCAGCTGCTTTGTTTTTTGTATATACATAAGCATCTTAAGGTTTACTTAAGAACCTAGTAAGAAAAAAGAGACTTTTAGGAACTAGAATATATTTATCTTAACAAACCAACTTATAAAGTATTTCAGGAGGATTTTATGAAAAAGAAAATGGGTATCGCAATTGCTGCCTCTATTATCACTCTAACTAGTTTTACAGGAAGTACTTATGCAACTTCGAAAGCAGAAGTTCCTGTTACAGGTTCCTACAACACAAATCAAATGGCTCAACATATAAAATGGTTAGAAGAGCATGCAATGCCATTAAAGACAACGGATCCAACAGCACCTATTCATGATTTGAGTCCGCTTAAGGATATGATCGGATCAGCTACAATTGTTGGTTTAGGTGAAGCGACGCATGGGGCTCACGAAGTTTTTACCATGAAGCATCGCATTGTTAATTATTTGACAGCTGAAATGGGCTTTAAGGCCTTAGTGTTAGAAGAGGGATGGGACAGAGCATTGGGACTCGATCGCTATGTTCTTACGGGTAAAGGGGACCCAAGCCAATATCTAAGTCCTGTATTTAACACGAAAGAAATCATAGATCTGCTTCAATGGATACGCCAATATAATGCTGTTCCAAAGCATAAATCCAAAATACGGATCATCGGGATGGATATACAAACCGTAAACGAGAGTGTTTATAACAATATCCTAGCGTATGTAAAGAAATACGATCCGAAACTTGTCACTCGTTTCGAACAAAAGATGAAAGGCCTTATTCCTGTAACGAAGGATTTAGATACCTTTGGCGATCTTAAGAAAGAAACGAAAGCACGGTATGTTTCAGATGCGAAACAAATCAGCGCTTTATTAGAGCAAAATAAAAATAAACTGAATGGAAAATCCCCAGAGTTCGCATGGATCAAACAAAATGCCCGTATTATCGAGCAATTTACGACAATGACAGCCGCATTTCCTGATAACCTGGAAGACTTTTATTTGAAACACGATATTGCCATGTATGAGAATGCGAAATGGACAGAAGAACATATAGGAAAAACAATCGTGTGGGGCCATAATGGGCACGTTTCGAAAACAAATATGATCCCTTTCGTATACCCTAAAGTAGCTGGGCAGCATTTAGCAGAACATTATGGAAAACGGTATGTATCCATTGGAACATCTGTCTATGAGGGACGTTACAATGTTTACAACAGTAACCAAGAATTCGGTCCCTACGGAACATTAAAATTAGATGACCCGAATAGTTTCAACTATACCTTTGGACAAGTAAAATACGACCAGTTTTTTGTAGATTTACGTAAGGCAAGCGGAGTGACTAAAACTTGGCTAAACGAGCAACATACCATTTTTGCCGGAGTAACAACGGTAGGTCCAGATTTCCCAACGACTGTAGATGTACCATTAGGTAAAACATTTGATATCCTTGTTCAAATTCAGAAAGTGAGTCCATCTCAACTGATCAGGAAACGGTGAATTCCTGGGATTTATTTATTTGACGGATTGTCAAGCTAAGTACGACAGTTCATTCATGAACGCTTCGTGAGCAGACATCCAGCCTAGACATCTACGTGGACGATTATTAATGAGAGAGATAGCCTCGTTGCCAGGAGAATACGGATCTACAAAATAAACTTTAGATTTATGAGAGTTCTCAAGGTTGGCATAGCAAGCAAACTCTTTCCCGCGATCTACGGTAGCGGTTGGAAAGGCGGCTTGAGGATACTGGCTGGCAACAACACCAACGGCAGCCTCCATCGAATAGGCGTTACGATCGGGCATCCTCATGGCTAAGTAGTGCCGAGTCTTACGCTCAATAAAAGTGGCTACACAAGCTTTGCTTTTGCCACGGCTAGAGACAACGGTATCCAGCTCCCAGTGGCCGAAGGTTGCACGCTTGCGAACCTGAACCAGCTTCTCGGTCAGCTCATTTGCAAGTTTAGGCTTATCGTTGCCGACAGAAGCACTAGATGCTGCGGCAACGATAAGCGTGTTGAGCCTACCGGGCTTCGTATACTGCTCTGAGGCTTCCGCGTTCGATTTCTCGTGCGATGAGGGAATGGTGTCTACCCAACTCACATGCGCATTTTTGTTTTCTAGCTGTCGCACTTTATATTATAATCCGTCATATTAAAAAGGCTCATCCTCCCTATCGTTCAAGTTGGAATAAGCCTTTGAAAGTTTATCAAACGTATTAATCGAGTTTGTCATTATATTGTACGATCTCGTTGTTGAGAGTGTAAATAAGTTTACACAAATTATTGACTGTCCCTTACAGAATTTTAGATAATTTTACACCATTAAACTCATCTCCCCACCCTTCGTCTTCTTCTATAGAAGATTTCAAAAATGGGTCAATATCAGGTAATGGAAAGTCGTTATTTAACATATGACTGATAAGTGTCTCCAATGCATCCATACTTCTTTCCCCATACCCGCTAATATTAGTATAAGCATGACTAACTCCCAGTTCATGAATATCTCGTAGTAAGATATTTATTGATTCATCAATATTTTGATATAAATTATATAAACTTAGGTATTCATCTTCACTTATCCGCTCAAAATCTTCATCATATGTTGTAGTTTCCTTTAAATTTTCAGGAATTAATTCAGCTGTTGCTGAGTTACAGTCTTCTAAGTTATTTGAACTTGTGAATTCCCATAGATATCTCAAAACAATCTTCCAATCATCTGAATTGTATTTTAATGATATTAGTGCATTCTCAAAACAACTAATACCATAGGCAACTCTACCTCTGAATGAAATTAGTTTAAATGTATCAATATTCAAAGTCTATTTCACTCTCCTCTTTTCAGAAGGTAACCTTGTTTAGCTTGTTCCGTCCCCTATGTTGTAATCTTAAAATCAGAAAAAAAGAAGATGATCCCCACGTCTACGTACTAATAACTATCACCATTATATCAACTTACTTTTGCGATATAGTACCATACGAGTCATGCTATAATAAAAAAACTACTACCGATCTATCTATGAAAGGAGAAAATGATATCGAACAAGTTATTCAGCATTCATGGGATTTAAGCGAATCACAGGCAATTATTCTCCAAAAGGAGCTTGCCTTAAAAGTAATAAAGGAAGACCAACTAAATCAAGTTAACTATATTGCTGGTGTTGACGTAGCCTATAGTAAAAATAGTGATAGATTAGTAGCTGCCGTTGTAATACTTGATGCCGTTACTCTAAAACAAGTTGAAAGCACTGTAGTAGAAGGTAGGTCTAGTTTCCCCTATATTCCTGGATTATTTTCATTCAGAGAATTACCTTCGGTTATTAAAGCATTCAGTAAAATATCTATTACACCAGATTTAATAGTCTGTGATGGACAAGGGGTTGCTCATCCGAGACGATTTGGATTAGCAAGTCATTTGGGAGTACTGTTTAATATTCCAACAATAGGTTGTGGTAAAACCAAGTTAATTGGAGACTCCGAAGAACCTGGTCAAAAAAGAGGGGAATATGCAACTCTAATTGATCAATCGGACAAAGTTGGTATCGTATTAAGAACCCAGGATCATATAAAGCCTATTTATGTCTCTGTAGGACACCGAATCTCATTACCTACGGCGTGCAAATGGGTTTTACGGCTAGCTCCTCATTTCCGTTTACCCGAGACAACTCGCCAAGCAGATCAATTGGTAAATAGATATTTAGCTCACTTAGAAGACAAATAGAGGCAAGATAACTTTTTTTATACCCATTGGCCATCGCATTTCTCTGCCGACAGTTTGTGATTGGTTATTAAAGGTTTCTCTTTACTACCTGAGGTAACTCGACAGGCTGACCAACTTGTACGAAAATATTTAAGAAAATAGGGGAGATAGAATGGGTTGACCCCTTCTATCTCTCTATTATTTATTAATCTTATTTTTACATAAAAAACCTTTTATTATCACAACTAATTACTAATTCAAATCTGTTTGCTCATTCTTTCTTTGTTCTCTACGTAAATTTAACAACTTATAATTGTCACAAATTTCACTTAACACTCTCGATACAGCTAGATTTCCATTTTCATCCCATTCTTGATAATTCAATTCTATACCATTTTCATATTCTCCAATTGACTTTATCTCCCCGTTTTCATACCAGCTTATCTTCTTGCCAATGATTTGTCCGCGCTCCATAAGTTGCTTCGATTTTGTTTTCCCGCTTTCATAAAATTCATGAGTTAATCCATGTTGGAACCCATTTTTGTAAATACTGAAATATCTCAACATACCATTTGCATACGTCTCATAAGCAATTCCATTGAAAGGGCTCCCGTTCTCGTCCTCAGCATTATCTAGTACTTCATCACTTGATGATGAATACCACAAATCCCCAAAATCCACACCTTCATCAATAATTTCTTCAAGTGAATAATTTATTTCTTTATCTCCCATGATTATGTTTTAGCACCTCCGGTATAAAATGAGTTCCCTTTGTTATATACTCACAATGAGGGCAGCGAGGCATCGGAGTCCCAATTGGCATCTTCTTATTTATTTTTCTAGCAGAAATTACGAATATCATGAACTCTTCTATATCAGCATCGGGACGAGCTAATAATGCTCTATTTAGAGCTCTTACTTCAGCATGAGAATTCTTTAATCTATTTAGTTCTTTATGGACAGCTCCCCTTAGGTTTATACGCTGATGCAGTTCTTGAGAACTTAATTGCCCATATTTCTCTCTTAAATATTTCCCCCGAGATTTAATCATCCCCTCAATGCCTTCCTTCGGCTTATTAAGCTTCGGACAGGTTGCTTGACATGCAAAAGAGCCCTTTCCTACTCATAGTTCAAGTGTGAAAGAGCTTTTGAAAGTTTATCAGGTGTTTGAATTATTTAGTGTTTGGTTTGTTGGTTGTCTTGTACGACCTTCTTGTTAAGACTGTAAAGAGTTTACATAAAATTTATGACAGACTCTATCTACTCGCTAGTTCATACACCTCAATGCATTTTTTATTTATCCAGTCTATTGCTATTTCTGCTTCTTCTCTTAACATAACGCCTCGCTTGCATTTATACTGAAAATTTTCTTTTGCCCAGACCAGTATGATCTTTGTATATTCTAAAGTCTCAATCTTACATGTACTGTCCTCTTCATCATCTTCAGCAAAGATATCTTCAATAGTTGTAAAAAATTCATCTGATTTTATTAAGTTTACATTCCCCCCCCCTTCATATAAAGTTGTCTTTCCTGCTAGTAATTCAAGTAATTTTTCAATTTCATCCTTTACAGTAGCAAAATCGCCAAAAATATCCGAACCTAGTGAATTACTAATCAGATAACCATTCTTTAATGATGTATCAATACCAAAATCCAAAATAACCTCATTAAAATCTTCATTAAATTCAATTGTATACAAATATTTAATCATGTTGTTATCTCCATTCTTCTTAATACAACGGATATGCTGACGTAATTTTGCCACTTTTTATAATAAATTCAATAGTAATTCCTGTACTTGCAGTCCCTCTATATCTATTATTCTTGTAAACAACTTTGTTGTTGAAAGCTATATTTATCTCGTCAATTACTTGTTGTGGTGTCCAATCTTTCGGAAAAAACGTAGTCTTAGCTTTCTTTAGTATTCCATCAACCTCTATATTGGCTCTGTATACACCATACTCATTAGGGGGATCAACATTTCCAACAACTTTCCCTTTACTATTTGGCATACCTTCATAATGAAATCCAACTGCTTGTCCCTTTATAATTTCGCCCTCAAAGATATGATTTAGTGCGTTACTCGTCGTTCCTTTTTTGAAAGATTCTGTATTTTTTAAATCATCGAGATTCCAACTAACTTTCCCCGTACCCCCACCGCTTGAGTTCTTATTTTTTCCCGAAGTAGAACCCGATGCTGAATTCTTCGGATCGCTCCCCGGATAGTATTTCCGCACCTCAATCTGATTCTTCGTCGGTTCAAGAGGTTTTTGTGTAGACGATTTATAGTTCGCATTTGGCCCATCGTATACCAACTTGTTCTTGGACAATTGACTAGCGGACTGTTGAAAGGCTTTCCAATCTTTCCTTTATACCCCAGTTTACAGTTGACCCCCCACCTATTGGCACCGGCGTCTTTGCACTCGCCTTCGGAAGAGTAGGCCCACTACCTTTTGGTGCAGCTCCTTTCGCCCCCAAAATTAAAGTGAATACGTCAAAGGAACCCATCCAATGCTCCTTAGATAATGGATCATCTGGATTAAATGCTTCTTTGAAGGAACCTGCAATACCCGACGACAACCAGTTCACATAGTCATATGGGGATTCATTGCGCATGTCGGCCCTTGTCTTGTATCCTTCAATTCTACTGCCCACTTCGTCAAACGACCCTACCGTTAACCAGTTGCCAAAGTCGTACAGGGAATCAAACTTGTTGTTATTACGTACCTCTAACCCATTCCAAAAATCAATTCCTATTTCTGCAAAGCTATTTCCCGTTTTTTTAACTCCAGACCAAATTTCTTCTCCGGTCTGCGCGCCCACATCTGCAATTTTCTTTCCCATCGCGAGTTGAGCTTCCGCTTGCTGGATCTGGGCTTCGCCTAGCATAGCCAGCCATGACCGGGATTCTTCTTGCTTCGGTTTCGGCTGCTCTGCCATGTTACGATCGTAGTTCGCCTTCCAGCGTTGTCTCACTTCAGGTGGAATCTGCTGATACGCTTGAGCCATCGCATTTGACTCTATTGCTATGTTTTGAACCAGCTCTAGTAGACCGCCAGAACTTGCTATATGACGCGCACTTGTGAACACCTTGCCCAGCAGCCACTTACTATAATAGGCATCTTTGGCTTTCTCGTGCTCGTATTGACTGATGAGTCCTTGCATGAACAAACCGGCCAGATATTTCAGCGGATGCAGCCCACCTTTTGCGCCTCCACCTCCAGCATGACTCGTCCCTGTACTTCGAACAGGAACAGCAGCGCTTGCTAGTAGACTCGTACTCACCGCCGCTCCGACAAATCCGCCTAATGCTGCTCCCACCGCTACTCCTACTACTGCTCCAGCTACTGCTCCCATCATCGGAATAGCGCCTAGCAGTTTGGACCCCGTACCCAGCAATCCATCGGCTTGTTTTTGATCCGCCGGGTTCGTGATCTTCGCGGTCGGGGTATTTGTGTTGTTAGATGAACCCTTCTTGGCTGCGGCTTGTGCTGCTTCATAGTCTTTGATGTTCATTAGCGGAGGCTCCGGCACAGGAGGAAGATCCATGACGAACACTGGAGCCTTCACCGTTCCCTCTTGATCCACCACCGGGGCCTTGATATCCGTTTCACCATCTAGTACCATGCTGCTGGCTCCGCCTGTGAGGTACAATGCACTTCCTGCGGTAAGCGACAATTCCTGACCTGCATCCAGCTTCACGTGACCGCCTTGAATCCGCACATCTCCCGGGCTGCTGACGGTAATGCCGTTCCCTTCATGGAGTGTAATTGAAAATCCTCCCGAGGTAGACAGCGTCAGCTCTTGTTCAGACATGTCCACGCCGCTTCCTTGCGCATGTCTCCATACTTTAACGTCTGGCTCCCCTTGTCCCTGGCGATGCTGTCGCGAATCCATGACATAGGCTTCATGTTCCCGGCTCGTCGGCAAATAAAGCTCCACACGCGCCCCAACCTCCGGCATATCGTACCAGCCACTATGGTCTTCTGCTGCATAGCGAGTGGCCACCGGGAACCAACATGCTTTAGCCGGGTCTTGCTTAGGGTCGATATCCAGTTGGAGCTGTACCAAATCTTGCTGTACCTGTAACACGCTGCCCGTCAGCGCAATCCCCGTAGCTTGATCATTCTCATAGCGGGCATAGCGAATATCCTGTTCAGCCTGGAGATCGTAACGGGTAAGCAGCAGTCCATCCTTCATCCGTGTTACTGCCCGAACAACAACTAGCTCTTTCCCAGATCCAATCGGTAACGCGATGCTATCACCCAACGCATAGTATTGCAGGCTCTCGATCACGTAGGTCACATACGAGCCCGCACGTTTTCCGGGCTTCCCCGTCTCAAGTTCATGGAACGTCCTACGAACCTGGTAACTTACATCCCGTTCCAGCTTGTACAGTTTGCCTACCGGCATTCCGAAGAAGACCTTAGGCGACGCTGCAGTTACCTCCGGCACCAGCACTGACCCAAAGCGAGCGGCCAGACGCTTTAAAAATGCCCAATCTGTCTCCTCATATTGTAAAACAAAAGTTCCCAGTTTGGTATTGTTGGTTACGGTATCGATGGCGTCTCCAAACTTGTATTTTCGAATCATCGTTGTGACTACACTTCGAATCGCTACATCGGTGAGAGCATCTGCCACTGCTTTCGTATCGACATCTGCGCGGATCCTGGTATACCGCCTCAACGAAGCAAAAATCGTAGTCAATTGACCAGTCGTGATGATTCCGAAGAAACTCAAAAAAGGACATGTTTTGCATGAAATTGAGAACTCGTAATATAAGCACCTGCTCATCGTCTTCTTCGCGTTGCATCTTTCCTAGCCATAACCCGGCTTGATCACTCACGAATATTCCGCTTTCGTCTTTTACATACACTCTATACATCCACATTACATATTTTTCGATTACAATAAGACAATCGTCCGTGACTAAGTATCCGTCGAAATGCATGATATCGTGTTCCCGCCCAATTTTAATGACTGCCTTTCTCACTCCCAACTCACCTACTTTCTTATTTCTTACGTAACAGTGCTTCGCTATACGTATATGTAACCTCGAGTCTTCCTTCCAGCTCGTCTTTAACGAGACGAAGACCGTTTCAAAAAAATCTCCTGAAATCGATATAAGTTACATTGCATATGGTTCGCTTTTCACTTTCATCACAGCTCCTCCTAATTATCTTTGTATTGTAATCACGTCATTTTGGTTATAATGTTCAGTATTCACGTATTATTAGCAAATATCTATTTTGAATCAATTTCAATAATTTCACAGGAATAATAGGATTATATCTTGTATATACGTCGTTTTTCTAAATATTACTTGCATTTACGTCATACCTTGCATTGTCTTCTCGCATTTCACAAGATATACTAGTAAAAAAGACGGAAATACAAGCAAAAGTGAGGAATTAAAATGGCTTTATCAGAGAACATGAGGGCAATTCGCAAGGAAAAAGGTCTTACTCAGCATGAATTAGCCGAGCTTGCGAATCTATCCAGATCATATATTGCAGATGTTGAAAGAAAAAGATATAATCCTAGTTTCGAGTCAATTCAAGCAATCGCAAATGCATTAGGAGTCAAGGTATCAAAACTGATTGGAGAAAGTACAGAAGATATCGACAAAGAAGAAGACTGGACACAAGAAGAAATCGAAGAGATAACAAGATTTAAGGAGTTTATAAAGTCCAAGAGGAAAAAGTAGTAGTTAGCATTAGAAATGTTATGATTCCGGATTCCGAAAGTGGAGACACGCGGAAACATACACGAAGCATAAACACCACGGTACTATAACGCCTTGCTCTCGTTTAAAGGGAAAAATTGGCGTTCGGTAATCATAATGAAGAAGATGCTCGCATTGATTCTGGGTATGAAAAGAGCTTATTCCTCCTTAGCGTTAAGTTGGAATAAGCCTTTGAAGTTTATTAAGTGTATCTTAATTCAGTGCTTGATTTGTTGGTTGTACTGTGCGATCTTGTTGTTAGGAAGTAAACTCCAGTTTTACACGTATAAAAGTTCTATTATTCTTAAGTTACTCTAGTCCAAATGAGCTTTTAATCTCACTTAAAAGCTTATTTGCTGCTCGGTCTGTTTTTGTTGATGATTTTGGCTTTCAGTAACTAAAAAATAGATTGGGAAAAATCTAAACATCCTACCGTGTCTTCTTTAGCAGTTGGATAAGTTTCAGTATCTCACGCACTTGTTCTAGCAGTTGCCGCAGCTTCCCGATCTGCAAGAGCCGCAGGTGTTTCTCCGCAGTTGCCGGACTTCTGCCGACTGAACCAATCTACATTGATCATACGCTAGCCCCAATCTGACTGCTAGGTGAGGCTTATTTGACGTTCACCTTTTGTTTAATTTCCTCTAATCGAGCTTCAACCTCATCCTTAGCATTTGGATGTCGAATTAAATAATCCGTGCTTGCTTCTTTTAAATAATAATAGAAAGTAGGGTAATCCAAAACTATAGTCTGGTCTTCGTCTACTGCAGGGTAGTCAAAAAAATAGCAAACTCCATCTTCTCCGAAGTACCCTTCTTCCCACTCTTCTAGTTCACCTGCAAATAAACACCAGATATGCTCGTTACCAAAACCCTGCTTGCTACAATACTTTTCCATTGCTTTGATAAAGTTCCCATCTCCGATGGCAAAGTAATAAAGATCTATCAGCTTATTCTCAGAAATATGTTCATTTGACATACGCTTGCCTCCTTACTCCTATTTGCCTTCAAATGAAGGATGGAAATTTGTGATGTTCCCACTATCATTAAGATATCCCGTAAATCTAAGTCCATTAGATGAATATCCAGTGACTAATCTCCCATTAATCACACCATTCTCCATAGCCTCTTTACCCCATACGATCATTTGTTCATTTGAAATTACAATAGGATCATAGACTGTTTTTGGTTGAGGTATATTTTTATATTGGCCAGGCACTACCTTCAATTCCCTGTCTAATGCAGGAAGTCTATACTCTATTTCATAAACCCCAGCAACTGTAGGATGTGGAGTTCTTGAGACAATGACATCGTCTAGCTTCCAGCCTTGCTCCGACAGGATTTTTTCAAAGCTTTCTAAACTATGGCCTCCGACAACACCTTTATTCCCTTTTCTAACGATCCCTTGTGCATTTATCATATGATCGTCAAAGCTATCAACATACTCGAAATTGTTCTTTATTACAGGTACACCATTACCCGTCCCCTCACCGCTTGATTTCTTATTTTTAGAACCCGATGCTGAAGTCTCCGGATTGCTCCCCGGATAGTATTTCCGCACCTCAATCTGGTTCTTCGTCGGTTCAAGAGGTTTTTGTGTAGACGATTTATAGTTCGCATTTGGCCCATCGTATACCAACTTGTTCTTGGACAATTGACTAGCGGACTGTTGAAAGGCTTCCAATCTTTCCTTTATACCCCAGTTTACAGTTGGCACCGGCGTCTTTGCATTCACCTTCGGAAGAGTAGGCCCACTACCTTTTGGTGCAGCTCCTTTCGCCCCCAAAATTAAAGTGAATACGTCAAAGGAACCCATCCAATGCTCCTTAGATAATGGATCATCTGGATTAAATGCTTCTTTGAAGGAACCTGCAATACCCGACGACAACCAGTTCACATAGTCATATGGGGATTCATTGCGCATGTCGGCCCTTGTCTTGTATCCTTCAATTCTACTGCCCACTTCGTCAAACGACCCTACCGTTAACCAGTTGCCAAAGTCGTACAGGGAATCAAACTTGTTGTTATTACGTACCTCTAACCCATTCCAAAAATCGATGCCTATTTCCGCAAAGCTATTTCCCGTCTTTTTAACTCCAGACCATATTTCTTCTCCGGTCTGCGCGCCCACCTCTGCAATTTTCTTCCCCATCGCGCGTTGGGCTTCCGCTTGCTGAATCTGGGCTTCGCCTAGCATAGCCAGCCATGACCGAGGTTCGGTTTCGGCTGCTCTGCTGTATAACGATCGTAGCTCGCCCTCCACCGTTTTCTCACTTCGGGTGGAACCTGCTGATACGCTTGAGCCATCGCATTTGACTCTATTACCATGTTTTGAACCAGCTCTTGTAGACCGCCTGAATTTGCTATATGACGCGCACTTGTGAACACCTTGCCCAGCAACCATTTGCTATAATAAGCATCCTTGGCTTTCTCGTGCTCGTATTGACTGATAAGTCCTTGAATGACTAAACCGGCCAGATATTTCAGCGGATGCAAACCACCTTTTGCGCTTCCACCTCCAGCATGACTCGTCCCTGTACTTCGAACAGGTATAGCTGCGCTTGCTTGCAGACTCACACTTACAGCCGCTCCGAAAAATCCGCCTAATGCTGCTCCCATTGCTGTTCCCACTACTGCTCCAGCTACTGCTCCTATCATCGGAATAGAGCCTAGCAGTTTGGACTCCGTACCCAGCAATCCATCGGCTTGTTTTTGATCCGCCGGGTTCGTGATCTTCGCGGTCGGGGTATTTGTGTTGTTAGATGAACCCTTCTTGGCTGCGGCTTGTGCTGCTTCATAGTCTTTGATGTTCATTAGTGGCGGCTCCGGCACAGGAGGAAGATCCATGACGAACACTGGAGCCTTCACCGTTCCCTCTTGATCCACCACCGGTGCCTTGATATCCGTTTCACCATCCAGCTTCACGTGACCGCTATAGTACCTGGCTATAACTCAATTCACATTCAGACGAAAAAAATAGCCAGTCGCTGAGTGATTTTCGGACTGGCTGCAGAATGTGTTTTGATCCCTATCTACAAATCTTATATTATTCGGGCAAAGTATACATCACATCAAAAGGATTCTTATCTTCAAAAAAACGAGTATACAAATTTTTCATATCTGCTGCACCTAGGTTGTTCTTGTCACTGCGTATTAAACGCCCTAGTTCTACTAATATATTTGCTTCTTTTGGACTGACAATTTTTCGATCTAACATATATTTTGTGCTTTCTGGTGTTTCCCAAGCCCAATCATTTACCGCTACTTCAGAAGACGGATATCCAAATGACAATGAACCGATATATGCATACTTTGAACACAAAGGATGAACAATTAACAAAAATGTTGAGATTACCCCGGAGCGGTATCTTATCCTCTTGAGCGTTTTAACTTCATTAGCGAATGACTCCAAGTGACTAGGTAAATCTCCCCAATCGCTTTCGGACATTAACACTAAGATTTCAATTGCTAGTTCTTTATTTGGAGTTTCCGCCAATTTCGTGAAAATTTCGTTCATAGTAACGCCAGTAACTGTAAATGAGTTAAAACATCTTACTGCTTCCGAAAAAACCACTTCCCCTAACGACACCAATCTTATATACTCGTCTAACAGTTTAGTATCGTTGCTAACATAATGCGGAGACTCGATAATAGTTTCAATTATTTGAGCCTTTGTACTGTTATCCTCAACCAAGGGAATCATGCTAGCAAGAAAAGCAATACTATCGCTTTCTAATGCATTTATAGCAGAGCTATTTTTTAATAAATTTAGCGTTTCTGCCAAAGTACTATCATAATCTTCTTCTAAACAAAAGTCATATATCGTTGAGATGATTTTTTTGTCCATATGTCTCCTCCAAGTATTCTATTTCATTTCTAATTAATGATTCTGAATCACTTTCCATTCGATACCACCTTTTGTCTCCCTATAAAGAAGCCTCATTATATTCGATAATCCTGTATTTTCTAATTATACAAGGTTCTCTTTCGTGTATAAACTGGATGAACTGTATACTTCTTCCTACATACTAACTGCTGTGTATTTCGACAATTTCATTTCCGGTTCTCTGTTGATCCACGATAAGGACAACTAACATTTTTCTTTATTGACATATTAAAAAGGCTCATCCTCCCTATCGTTCAAGTTGGAATAAGCCTTTGAAAGTTTATTAAACGTGTAGATCAAGTTTTTAGTGTTTTGTTTGTTGGTTGTATTGTGCGTTCTTGTTGTTGGGATTGTAAATAAGTTTACACAAAATTATTGATTATTCCTCACCCACAATGATAATGGGAGTGAAGACGACTGTGAACCCTTTAAGCAAAATATTCATTTACTATTGCAGTTAATTGGTCATTTCCTAACTCAATGTTAGTCAAGTAATAAATGAAATAATCTTCTACTTCACTTTGATTGAAAAGGCTCAGATATCGAAATGCAAGTAATGTAGCACTATCTTCTCCATAACTTTTTTCTAGTTTTGATTTTACATATTGAATTACTGGATTAATAAATCTAATGTCTTTCATCTTAATAAGGGCATTAATGATGAATGCAATCTCATCCTCATTTTCTTTTTCAAAAATCTCACGTATCTCATTCTCTTCTAATTCTTCTAGAAATAGCTGTTCTCTAACTAAATTAAATATTCTTAAAGCCTCCAATTCATCGTTATAATAATCCTCCCAAAAGCTTAGATACGCAAATTGCTTAGGTAATAACGCTGAACATTTATTAGGCTTATTCCATAATGTCCAATCAGAGTTGATTTTATCGGATACAATTTTAAATAAAGCAACTGGATAAGGGACAACTGGATTGGCATCATTTTCTATCCTGTAGAATTCCTCGCCATCTTTGTTAGTTTCCACAGAATAAACTATATATTTTTTATTCTTTGATAGATTCTCTTTTTTTTCTAAACCTTCGATAAGACTTACTCTCATTTATCTTACCCCTCTAATATTAAAATCAGCATCCAATTCAACTATCCAGAATAAGTCATTTTCATTTGCTCTAAGCTTCCTCGGTTTTGATACCTTTCATCGAGCATCCGCTAGAATCGGCTCCATGAAGCAAGCTGTATGTCAAATCGCTACCATTCAACTGACTCTCCTGCCACACCGTTCCTACTAAAACACAGCCATATAGACGGCTATGCTCCATCTCAATCTGGCAAATCGGTCGGGTAAAAAGTCACTCTTCCCACAGAGTATAGCGAGGGGCCTTTAAAATTAACCCAATCAGGCGTAACTAAAGGTCTTAAACTTTCAGTCTTTTCAATTTTCACTCTACCACCTTAACGATTATTAGATTTAGTAGAAAACATTATCCCTTCTATATAAAATGAACTAATGATGGCAATCAAAATCTAATGCAAAGCCGATCAAGATTAGTCATCGGAATTGCCATGATGTGTTGGATCCTTTAGTTCAACTGCATGACTTGTTCTGCTAAAACAAAATGTTCGTGATTTTCTTGCAAGTAGGCATGATACAGAAATGAACTCAATTACTCTCACCCACTTATTTTTCATTTCTTGGCACATAAGGAAAATGGGGACTTCTAGTAGGGTCATCTAGGTGTTCAAACACCCTGTGGCTTCCTGTCGGCGTATCAGGTGTTCCTCGATAAACGTCGTCGCTTGACTCCAGTTTACCTTAATTTCCTAGATACTGCTTCCTAGCGTACAGATCCTTTCCTAGCATCAATAGCACCAACTATGCATCAACTCCATCACTGGTTCCTTTCATCCTTGTATTTATCATATCAGCTTCGCTATTTCATTTTTCAGCTGTGGCGACATCTTGTAGGATTTTGCTCGCCGCCAGTTCTATCTCTTTGTTGAGAGTCAGCAAGAATCGTACTCGCGATTCCTTGGTCTCTGAGTTTCTCCAGCCTCTCACGTCGGTGAATTCTTTTCCAAGCAGTATCGCGCAAACCTATCTTCTGTGCGGATCCATTAATAATTGCACAAAAAAGCCTATTCCATCTGCTGGAATAAGCCTATATAAGTAGGTTTTTCTTTTTTGGAGTTGTAAATCTGATTCACATAAAATTTCTGACATTAATTTTCCGAATTCATCCGTTTATTTCTTCCACTTAAACTGACCTTTTATTTTAGTTTATTAGATTTTGGTTCACAATCTATAAACCCTTTTATTGCTGCACTCTCAGTTCCCAGTCTCTAATTTAGAGTCAAAAATTACAGTTAATCTAAGTTATCCTTAAAAGTAAAAAGAATGTTACTAAAACGAATGCTCCCTTTATCAACAACATCAGAAACTAGTTTTACATTATACTCACACTTCGGATATTGAATTCCTGTTTGTGAAACCTTTCTTTCCTCAATTTCAAGTTCGTTTACATTTACTAATATACTCGATATTTGATACATCAACTCTAATATTTCCTTATGGGATTTATCTCTTAAATTTCCTTCATAAACAACATTCCCATAAGTGTGACTTGAAACAATATTTTCTTTCGCTTCGTCATCTATAAACATAAACTCTTCTTCTAATACGAATAATGAAGTCTGAAATCCCAAAAAAGAGAAATAGCAATCTTTATCCTCATCGATGCTTACATATCTAATTTGTTCATTTGTATCCTGTACCTCTTTTTCATCTAAAGTAAGAGCTTTAACACATATATTTGGGTGCTTTTTAAGTGGTTTCACCAAATAACTCATAATCTCTTCATTCGTAAAATTCATGCAATGATTACCTTCTGAGTTAACGTTATCCATCTCAGTTCACCCTCATATTTAATTATTTCGTTCGTACTACGGAGCCTATTGGCAACAGCATATTGGCCTCGTAGAAAATTTATTAGAATTTCAGGTTTCTTACTTTACGTTACTAATATTCATTCCTCTACTCTTAGTCCTGTTTCTCTAGGGAAACAGACTCATATTCGCTAAAGATTGCTACTAACAAAAGTTTCCAGTTCATTAGTGTTTTTAGATTCAGGCGCACTTATCAGTAGCTTTACAATTACCTCAGTTACTTTTGAAAATGAGAATTTGCTGGAGCCTGATTCTCCATGAGCACCAATATAAAACTCTAGATCACCGCTCGGAAACTGCGATGTTTCTTCAATAACATTTACTGCACTATTTAAAACAGCCTCAGCGTACTCAAGCGGTATTCCAACGAAAACATTATCTGATTTCATTGCAATATTATCATTTAATAATTCATCCTCATCCTCCCCAACATTAACAGTAATATTCACCCTATCATCATTACCAGGAATAAACTTAACACCTAAGAGGGCGTAGTTACTCATGTCCCGACGAGAAAGCAGCAATTCTAGGGCCAAACTAGTAGGCCTAGTATAATTTTTTGGTTTTACTTTAACTGATGACGTTAAATTATCCACTACTTTATATCTCATTTCAGGTAAATCGTTTATCCATATTCTCCCCCGACGAAACTGTCCTAAATTATCTAATATAATCATTCTTCTACCCCCCAAAACTTTCTCCAGTTTTTATTAAATATATCTGGCATTGATTTGATGACATCAGCATGATATACGCTAAATCGAGAAACATCATATTTTTGAAGCGCCATCTCATGAGCGGTGTCATAATCAATTCCTTTTTTCATCATCGTTGATTCCGAAACCTCGTGCATGTAAAAGCTTGCATCGGCACCAGATATTTTTTTATTATTAGCTAAAGCTTCTTCAAGCCTTTTAATCATAGCTAAATTCTCAGGGAAGTCTCCAAAATTTTGTGAAAGATGCTCTTTAACAATGTTTAAACCTTTCGGAGATACATTCAGTTCCTTTCCTTCTATTTTACCTAAACCTTGCCCAGTCTGCCCACTATATGAAGAATTATTAGCACCAGTTTTACGTGTACCTTCACCTGCCCCCTCAAAGCCATCCTTCCGCTTATTTACATCCAGATTACCTTGTTCCCTTACTTTTGGCACCGGCGTCTTTGCATTCACCTTCGGAAGAGTAGGCCCACTACCTTTTGGTGCAGCTCCTTTCGCCCCCAAAATTAAAGTGAATACGTCAAAGGAACCCATCCAATGCTCCTTAGATAATGGATCATCTGGATTAAATGCTTCTTTGAAGGAACCTGCAATACCCGACGACAACCAGTTCACATAGTCATATGGGGATTCATTGCGCATGTCGGCCCTTGTCTTGTATCCTTCAATTCTACTACTCACTTCGTCAAATGCCCCTACCGTTAACCAGTTGCCAAAGTCGTATGGAGAATCTAACGATTTGTTTGCACGTACTTCTAACCCATTCCAAAAATCAATTCCTATTTCTGCAAAGCTATTTCCCGTTTTTTTAACTCCAGACCAAATTTCTTCTCCGGTCTGCGCGCCCACATCTGCAATTTTCTTTCCCATCGCGAGTTGAGCTTCCGCTTGCTGGATCTGGGCTTCGCCTAGCATAGCCAGCCATGACCGGGATTCTTCTTGCTTCGGTTTCGGCTGCTCTGCCATGTTACGATCGTAGTTCGCCTTCCAGCGTTGTCTCACTTCAGGTGGAATCTGCTTATACGCTTGAGCCATCGCATTTGACTCTATTGCTATGTTTTGAACCAGCTCTAGTAGACCGCCAGAACTTGCTATATGACGCGCACTTGTGAACACCTTGCCCAGCAGCCACTTACTATAATAGGCATCTTTGGCTTTCTCGTGCTCGTATTGACTGATGAGTCCTTGCATGAACAAACCGGCCAGATATTTCAGTGGATGCAATCCACCTTTTGCGCCTCCACCTCCAGCATGACTCGTCCCTGTACTTCGAACAGGAACAGCAGCGCTTGCTAGTAGACTCGTACTCACAGCCGCTCCGACAAATCCGCCTAATGCTGCTCCCACCGCTACTCCTACTACTGCTCCAGCTACTGCTCCAGCTACTGCTCCCATCATCGGAATAGCGCCTAGCAGTTTGGACTCCGTACCCAGCAATCCATCGGCTTGTTTTTGATCCGCCGGGTTCGTGATCTTCGCGGTCGGGGTATTTGTGTTGTTAGATGAACCCTTCTTGGCTGCGGCTTGTGCTGCTTCATAGTCTTTGATGTTCATTAGTGGCGGCTCCGGCACAGGAGGAAGATCCATGACGAACACTGGAGCCTTCACCGTTCCCTCTTGATCCACCACCGGGGCCTTGATATCCGTTTCACCATCTAGTACCATGCTGCTGGCTCCGCCTGTGAGGTACAATGCACTTCCTGCTGTAAGCGACAGCTCCTGACCTGCATCCAGCTTCACGTGACCGCCTTGAATCCGCACATCTCCCGGGCTGCTGACGGTAATGCCGTTCCCTTCATGGAGTGTAATTGAAAATCCTCCCGAGGTAGACAGCGTCAGCTCTTGTTCAGACATGTCCACGCCGCTTCCTTGCGCATGTCTCCATACTTTAACGTCTGGCTCCCCTTGTCCCTGGCGATGCTGTCGCGAATCCATGACATAGGCTTCATGTTCCCGGCTCGTCGGCAAATAAAGCTCCACACGCGCCCCAACCTCCGGCATATCGTACCAGCCACTATGGTCTTCTGCTGCATAGCGAGTGGCCACCGGGAACCAACATGCTTTAGCAGGGTCTTGCTTAGGGTCGATCTCCAGTTGGAGCTGTACCAAATCTTGCTGTACCTGCAACACGCTGCCCGTCAGCGCAATCCCCGTAGCTTGATCGTTCTCATAGCGGGCATAGCGAATATCTTGTTCAGCCTGGAGATCGTAACGGGTAAGCAGCAGTCCATCCTTCATCCGTGTTACTGCCCGAACAACAACGAGCTCTTTCCCAGATCCAATCGGTAACGCGATGCTATCACCCAACGCATAGTATTGCAGGCTTTCGAACACATAGGTCACATACGAGCCCGCTCGTCTCCCCGGCTTCCCCGTCTCCAGTTCATGGAACGTCCTACGAACCTGGTAACTTACATCCCGTTCCAGCTTGTACAGTTTGCCTACCGGCATTCCGAAGAAGACCTTAGGCGACGCTGCAGTTACCTCCGGCACCAGCACTGACCCAAAGCGAGCGGCCAGACGCTTTAAAAATGCCCAATCCGTCTCCTCATATTGTAAAACAAAAGTTCCCAGTTTGGTATTGTTGGTTACGGTATCGATGGCGTCTCCAAACTTGTATTTACGAATCATCGTTGTGACCAGATCATCGTAGGTACGATGAATATCCTGATAGGATCGCTTCTTTATCTGGATATCCATCTGATAGGAATGCGAAGCGGCTTCCAGCTCAAAGGTATACACGCCCCGAAAGCAATGCACGGATAGGCGCGTTACAATCCCATGAAACAGTCGTCTTACCGATTGTCCTCGCTCATCCAACTGGCGGATAACGATCGGTTCCTCTTCCATGTTCTGTCCAATGCATGCAGCTCCCTGCTCTTCTGACAGCATGCCGCTTACCGTTACATATGCGTGATCGTTGATGGTTCTTGTAATTTGAAGCTTCTCTATATGTTGAGGCTGAAAGGGACCGTAGAAACGCAGACTTTCATATCCGATTTCGTTATGTAATGCACTCAAATGAGCTCATCTCTCCTTTCGGGCGGCATAAAGCCGCGGTCACTTCCGAAACCTGACGTCTTTGAGAGCCGAACCTTAATCCAACTCCTGCCCGTCATTTTCGATTTGGATATGACCACAATATAGACACTGAAGGGTACAGTTCTGCATCAAGGCAGGCTGACCCTCGATCTTCACATCACTTTTCCCGTTCAGCCACGGCATGGTCAGCATCGGAACACATGGAGCCTTCTTCACGCCATAGATGTCTACCATCTCACTGGCCTGCACGGCTGGATTTAGCGGGCTGGAGCAGTTCCCAAAAGACTCGATGTTCACCCCGGGCACGTAATCTCCAATATTCATTTGTGCTTTGTTTTTAATGTAGACGCCATGGCTAAAAGGCCTTTTCAGACGGGTAGGCTGCGTACCATAACTACAGCTTAAGATCGCTCCTGCCACGACATAGCTTTTTTTCGCAGCACTTCCCGGCTTCACCTGAGTTTCTTCCATCTTGCTTTCTCCCCCTTCATGCCTCCATCTCAACTCTTTGCAATCGAATGCCTGTAAAGAATCGTCGTAACAGGCTTTCCGCCACAGCCAAATGGATATAAATATGAGGTTCGATGGAGCCCTTAATCCGAAAAACAGGCGATTCCAACTCCCCCTGTCTCAGTATCAAACGCTTCAATGTCTGATTGGGGTACCATTCCGTTTGTGCGGACAAACAATCTTCCATCGGCGGACGAAGCAACCAATATACGTCCTGTTTGGCCTGCTTGAAATCGGTAAGAATGACCGCTCTCCATTCCAGTCCGGGCATATATTTCTCCAATAATGATTTCATCCGATCCGACACCAGCGGCAGAGGAAATTCCAAAAAATCCGGGTACACCGTTTGTTGACTGGTATGCACAGCTAGAAAAAGAGGGTCCTCCTGCTGGTTCTGTCCCTGTGGATCTGCCAGGATATCTCTTACTTGCAAAGGAGACATCGCAGCAGGCTCCACTCTGTTCTTTACCCGCTCGTCTACCATCAGTCGAAAATATCTCAATGCAGCCACTCCCTTTTACTAACGGTGTCCCTCGACTGTGCAGGCGCAGATGGATCACTATATAGATGGGATTTCTCAAAGGTTCCCGAATCCAATCCAATGGCTTCTCTACGCTGTACATCTGTAAAAATGACTCCTTGTACATTAGCTCCCGTAAAATCAGCCCCGATCAAACAAGCGCCGGCAAAAGATGCGCCTGATAGATCTGTCCCAGCAAAGCAGGCATCCGTTAGATCCGCTCCGGTAAAAATCGCTCTTTGAAGTAACGCATTTTGAAATACGGCTCCACGCAACTGCGCACCTTGAAAGCTGGTCTTATGCAAGCTTGCCCCTGTGAAATCTACACCGGCAAAACCCAATGGCTCCCAATCCAAAGAAACATCTGATCCATATCCGGCGCTGCCCATAACGGCATCCAATATCGCCCCTTTCATCGAGCATCCGCTGAAATCGGCTCCATGAAGCAAGCTGTATGTCAAGTCGCTACCATTCAACTGACTCTCCTGCCACACCGTTCCTACTAAAACACAGCCATATAGACGGCTATGCTCCATCTCAATCTGGCGAAAAGCTGTATAGCGAAAATCCAGCAAACTATAATCTCCATCCGACAGTTGGACTTGGGTCAACGCCTGATAACCATATGCATGCTCTTCTTTTTCCTCTAGCCATAACCGAATCTCATCTGCCTCCATGGCTCTGTGATCTTCTCGATACACCGATACACTGTGGTCCATGTATTCGCCCACACGAATCTCGAACGTCTCTTCCCGCTCCAACTCTTGAAATTCCGGCAAGCACACGGCCTGCTTCATCGCGAGACGAACCATATTTACAAGGAGTGCATGAATATGTGCTGCCGCCTCCAGCATGGCATGCTCCCATTCAAGCTCCGATAGTGAAACACTCCGCTTCTCTACTTCCCCTTGCAATTGCTGCCGGAAATCGGACCAATAGGAATATGACCAGCTCGCATCCCATTCAAATCGGATCGGTTGGGGATCAAGCATCCATAAGGCATCTGAAGCTTCTACAAGATAAGCAGGCCGCTCCTCCAGCCATGTGGTACGAAGCGCGGAGTACGTAATATAGCCGATTTTCCCCTTTTTACCTTGAATCTGCTCTTGTCGAATATCCCGGCAGTATCCCCGAAAGTCCTCGATACAGGCCTTCATCCGTTGCTCTTGCACCGCCTTGAACTTCAGTGCCCAGTGTCTGCGGATCAGGTACCACGCCAGATTCGAGGCGGCTTGCTGCGGGTCTAGCTCTTCTTTAGGCTTCTCCATTTACATTCCCCCACGATCTGAAGCTCTTCATAGGTCATATCATCAAGCTGCCTTCATTCGTTCGCGAACTATAGCCTAATTCGACTTCACTTCGCTGCCCTTCATATCGGCTGATCCGCTCAATTGAATATGACTGCCCTTGCAGTCCATACGCAGCTCGCTGCCTGCGGACAAGCTCATCTTCTTCCCTGCAGACAAGCTCAAATTGCCACCCGCTGAGATACTTACCTGCTTGCTGCTTACAATATGAATGCCTTCCTTGTCGTCCAGCTTAATAAAAATAGAGCCATCTTTCCCCGTCACGACCAGTTCATCCGGTCCCAGACGGATTTCCTTCCCATGGGGCGTTCGCCAGATCTTTATCTGCGGATTGGAGAACTTGTTGTGTCCGCTTCCTCTACCCGCACGTCGGACCGCACTTCCCGCAACGCCATCTTCTTCACGACTTCCCGGGAAATATAAAGACACCGGATCCCCTTTCTCCGGCATTACATACCAGCCTGTATGTCCTCCGCCGCTATACACCGCCGAATAGGTAAACCAATGCGCCTGCTCGACCGCCTGCTTCTCATCGCAGTCCAGATGGATACGTACCTGATCCTGACGCACGTCCATGACCACCCCGCCTAACGAAGCACCAGCCAGTTTGTCCTGATAATATCGTTTCTGCCTTAATCCTTGGTACGAAGTAAGCACATATTGATGGCGCAGTAAGCCCTGCCTCATCTCCGTATAGGCCTCAATGACAAACAAACTATGTCCCTTAAAAGCTAACCGAGCCCCCAAGTCCAGCACCTCGTCCGTCTCTACCTCATAAACAATAAAATCATTCTCGCCCACCTTTGCCTGTTCATTCTCCTGAAAATAACGAAAAGGCAGCATTTGCTTGCGCACGGTATAACGGGTATGATCCAGCACCACTTGTGCCGGGCTATCCTCGATGCCGAAATAAAATTTAGGACTGTCAAAACGGGCCACAGGCATTAGACTCGTATGATAGTGGGAAGCCATGCGTCTTAAAAAAGCCCAGTCCGTCTCCTGATACTGGATGGCAATTCGGCTGATGGGCTCTCCGCCTGTCGCCCCATCAATCACATCCAGCCCTTCATAATCCTTGCCGACGATCTCCAGCATCTGAGGAATCGTCATCTTCGTATATTGAAAAGAGCGGGTACGCTGTTGAATATCCATCCGGTAGGTATGAGAAATGGCCTCAACCATGAGGTAGTAAACATCCCTTTCAACCCTTACTTCGACCGTTAGTGCGATCCCGCTGAATAACGGCTTGCTTTCGCCCGATTCGTCCCGCTGACTCACCTGAATGACCGTGTTCTTCTCTGTCTTTTCCACATAGCTATCCCGTAGCTCCTCGGGGATGATCCCGGTAAAATAGAGACGGGTGTGCTCGTTTATTTTCTTCGTGAGGGTAAGCTGCTCCAGTTTGACCAGCTCGTAA
Organism: Paenibacillus suaedae; assembly: GCF_032337355.1. Classification (NCBI taxonomy): domain Bacteria; kingdom Bacillati; phylum Bacillota; class Bacilli; order Caryophanales; family Paenibacillaceae; genus Paenibacillus; species Paenibacillus suaedae. The sequence continues at coordinate 191,117 of NZ_JAVYAA010000007.1, read as the reverse complement.
GGATGGATTTGGATATTTTCGTAGCCTATGCTCATAGCGAATACGCTCCTTTCTCAAACGTAGGAGGTAAGGGCACTGACACCGTTTGGAGCGACTGTACCGTATATTCCGCAACAGGCAGCCATACCTCCATGTCCGATTCCACACAGTTAAACGTCCCCATCATCACCTGTCCTGCATGGATGAACAACAGGATCTCGTTGTACAAATTCGTATCCACGCCTGCAGCTATAAAACGGATTTGCCCGATGGATAGACCGGAACGATTCACAATCACTTGAGTACCCATCCAATTACGGATCGGTTGTACAGACCGCAGAACGTCTGCCATCTGCTCGACAAAATCAGGTAGCTCCTCGTCCGTCAAAGGGGTTTCGGTTCTATTAAAGGTGATATTCACCGTTCCATCCTCCGAAGTATAAATGAGCTCCGGACGATGCTCCGAAGGATATTTAAACTTGGCTTGCGCAAGCGGCATTAGCTTAAAGAATTTCGGGACGCTAACCGCCATTTGTCCGTCCAAAATCGCTCTCATTTCCAAGGTAATGAGCTTATCGCCCAGCCATAACGTTGAGTTTTTTTCAGTTATGTTTTTATCGTGATTATTTACAGTCGTTTGAGATAGGATCGTATTTTCATTATTAGATGCAGCATTCTGATTAAGCTTGTTTTTGATGCTAAGGATCTGCTCGTCCATATAGTTCATAAGGGTAGTCCCTTCTTAAAAAAATATGACTTTTTGGAAAATGCAATCGGAATCGAAGCGCTGTCGTTCGAATAAATGACATCCGGTCTGTGAGCCGATGAATATTCGCCGCTGCTGCTTCAGGTGGTAACTCCTGCTTTTTAGAACCTCTGACTCAATCCACTATCATCCGCTGCCGGCCACCGTGCCGTACATCAGGAGACAGCGCTCTGCCTCCTCCCGCTTCACTCAAAATTCTCCGCAGGCCTGCGAAGATTCGCTCATTGCTCAGCTCGCGGTATCCCGTTCCGAGACGCTGACCGAGATAATGCTGAATGACGTTCCGTTCCACGGCGCCGCCGTTCAGGCAGAGCATGGCGAAGCTCGCATCATAGGGGTGATCCGTGCCGCTCTTCAGCAGCTCATTGGCGAAATACTGCAAAATGAATGGAGACAGCGTGCTGCTTCCGATGCCGGCATACGGCACATGGATGACGTTGAACGTGTTATACTCGGTCGCCAAGTCGGCAAAACCCTGATAATCCGCACGCAGCCGGGCACCCTCCTTCAGCTTGAACCGACCGAGCTCCAGCTCGTCCGTCTGCACCTGCATGTCGTTCTCATCAAGCACGATCTCGCCCGGAAGCGTCGTGAAGTCGCTCGCTGCCTGTTCCGTGAGAAAGCGAATTTTGAGCACTGTCTCCTTGCCGTTCGAGGAATACGGAAGTTCGAAATCCTCTTCCATGGTATATAAGCGGCCGTCATGCTTGACGATGCCTTTGGCAATCATCAAGCTTTCTGCATTGACCTGAACTTCGCCGCCCGCGATGATACCGTCGGAATAGTGCTGGTAGATGATGTCTGCGAACTGGCGCGGATAATCGCGCAGGCTCTCCAGCATGGCGGTTTTCAGAATCCGGCCTTTATGGAAATGCGGCATTTGGTGCGTAAACAAGGCGTTCCCTCCTTTCTCCTTAGACTTTGTTCAAAAAATTCGTGATTCCTTATTTCAACCCGTCGAAGAAATCCAGCTCCGACAAATCATTTTCGAACGCATAGAACTGCTTCTTCCCGATATGGAGCTGCTCATTCACCCGCGCAACTGGTACTGCGTTGAAGCCCCAGCTGCCATCGCCCGCAAAAACGAACCATTTCGCCTCGCCGTTGGCAATCGAATCCGTATCGTCCTGTGGAATGCTGGCGCCGTACTGGGCGGCGATCTCCTCGTATAGAGCGGGGCGGTAATCGGCAAAATCATTCCGATATGTCACTGTGTGTCTCAATTGCCCGTCGCCTCCACGAATATGGAACTCGATCTCATGCGCGCTAAGCGGCCGCGAAATCGAGCCCTGTGCCTGATCCAGCCGCTCATAGCCGGAGATGAGCATCTTCTCCCACCCGGTATGTGTCCAGGCACTGACCGAATACGGAACGACCGGCGCATGATTCGTTAGCTGCGCCTCGATAAGTCCCGACTTCCGAGCGCTCAAGTAACGCAGGGCACCACGCAAGCAGGCCAGCTTCAGCTCCGGAACCTTCCCCGAATCTTCCGCCTTCTGTCGGAATTCGATTGCTCTTCCCGGTACGAATTCCTTCAGCGCTTCCCGAAACACGTCGATGCGGCAGGATTGACCTGTCAGCTTAATGATGGAGTAGTCCTGCAGCCTACCGTCGCGGTAGAACTCGTCCAGAAACTTGCGTACGATGGCGTATATGTCTCCACGAATCAACTGGTTCATTTCTTGAATGTTGAACACGATGTCCGGCGGCTCGTATACGTCCCGGAACTGCCCGTTCTCGCGCAGTGACAGGCACCATCGATCCACGGCCGTAAGATTCAGGTCGCTTTCTGTCCTGCTTCCCGTCCCTGAGTGGAATCGATTGCGAAGAATGCCCGTTTTGCGGAAAAATTCCTTCTTCATGCCGTCCGCCAGCTCCCACAGCACATAAAAATTGTTCCGCACGCGCTGATATTCATCGCGCGCATGGTTCTCATATTCCTTGAACCGAGTTGGAAGAAAGTGCTCCGTCTCCTTATAACGGGCGTCGAAGCGTGAATAGACCGCATGTGTGCCGTATTCGTCGACATGCCGATAAATGTCCGTGGCCGGAATGTCGATCAAGCTATCAATGTCCGGCAGGCTCGCCTTCCTGTAAAAGTCAGCAAATGTGATCTTCATGTACTGCATGATGCGATATGTCAGATTGTTCCCGCCGAAGTTCGTATCTCCGTTCTCATAGGATGTATGGATATCGAGCTTATAGGCGATATGCCCATCCTCGATGCGGAACCGGCATGACGACAGATCGGTCGTTCCTCCGCCGCAGTCGATCACGAGCGCTTGATATTCTTCGCCGTCCAAAAACCGCTGCTTCTCCATCTGATCAGCGATCGTGTTGTACAATACGGCCAAGCCTTCATCCAGCGCATCCCTGGTCTCGATGCGGTACTCCGGCAATATATCCGCGAACATATCGATGAATTGTGTCTTCATCTTGACCGGGCCCGATAGATGGAGATGCTTGAAGCGGCATTTGAATTGATGCTCTGCCGTTCGGATTACATGCCGCATATAGGCGCGCAGCAAATCGCTTCTGCTTACCGTTGCCGCATTCCCATGTCCGTCCGTCACTTCCTCCAGCCGCTTGTAATTGTTCACCCAGCGCTTCATTCCATGGAACACGGAGGCGCTGGAGCTGTACCCACTTTTCCGCTTATCTTGCAGCGCATCGCTGCCGAAGCTGAACCGGATTCGCTCCGGATCAGAGCAATCTGCGATTCCGACTACAGTAGGCATCGACTCGATCCATTCCCCTTCCTTGGATGTTCCGTCAGGGAAGCACACATAGTTGATACGATCAAGCCGGATTCGCCCGTTCAGTAGATCCGTCGCATTTGGTGAAGCCACGTACCCACCGTGCAAATACGCCCCTGCCGTTGTATTCGTCGTCCCGAAGTCAATCGCCAACACCGCGTCCGTCTCTTCCAGCTCACGGATATCCAAATCCGCCACCGGAATCTTGTAATAGTACAGATTGGCAGGCGGCTGCGGGGTGCTGCGATAGTACGTGCGATACACATATTCCGATACTTGCTTCGGGAAAAAGAGCAGACTGTATTGGCGATTCGCCGTCTTCCTCACTTTCGCTCCCTCGCCCATCGCAAGCCAATAGCTGCCCGGACGCAGACTATCCTTCACCAGATTGAGGATCGCGCACAGCTCCATATGCTCATTAACAAGCAGCACGTTCGATTCGGCAATTTCCGTTCCCGCTTCCACCCTGTATCCATCATGCCGATCGAGCTTCAAGCCGTCGTACAGCGTAATCTTGGCCGGAACCCGAATACCTCCGTCATTCGGCAGCGGTATGCGGAGATAAGTTTGTACCATCTTCTCGACCCGTTCAAACCCGCCCGGGCTAGCCGTTTGAATGAGCTGGCTTTCCTCCGCCCCCCGGTATTTCATGACGGTTGCAATTAATCCGTCGCGATCAAGCGTATGGATCATTCCTTCAATGAGCTTCTCCTGATGGCAAATGTTCCGGAGCTGAAATGTCGTCATCTCCGATAGTTCCTCCCGGGTATATTCCACATGCTTCCGCCCCGCATCCCGCTTGGCCGGCTGCTTATAAAGCCTATATGTATAATACTCGCTCATCTTTGCCCCCTCCCGGCCGCCTCGCGTCCAGCCTTGCTTCTTATCTTTATAAGTTAATACAGCGACACATTTCCAATCCGCATCGTATCCTCCATGCCAATAATGCCGAAATGATCCTGCCAATACACTTCCGTATGGAATCTTGCCGGCAGGAACAGCTCCTGAATCAATTCGAGCTTCATTCGCGCCGGTTCACTTTCCTCCTGTCCGACATAGAAGAGAAGCTCGTCCCGATCCTCGCAGTTCGCATAGATCGTCGAGCTGCGGAAGATGCCACGCATCGTATCCTTGAGCAGGTATATCGCCTCACCCGTCTCATATAGCCGCAGCACATTCCCCGCGATCACCTCGCGCTGCTCTTGATTGAACAGGCCGATCCCCTTGCTGACGCGCAAACCGAACTTCCCCTCTTCCATGTCGCGCAGCACGAACTTTATGTAATACTCGCGCCGGTTCATCCCCTGATAACGATCAATTTCCGTCACAAAGTGAAGCACGATATCGAACAGCGTTTGGCGCAGCTCCACATCCTCTTCATTGTTAATGTCGAACATGTCCTTGAACAGATCGTAGAACCGATAATACGGATTCACCTCGATTGTGTCCGGCACCGCATTCGCCCAAACGTTGAGCTCCTCCAAGCTCAGTTCCATATAAGGCGAATACACCTTGGCGGGGACAAAGCAAAAATCCGACGCACTCAGGCCGGATTGCTCTGCCTTAATAACCAAATCCCATATGTAATTCACGCCAATACCCCTTCGCACTTATACTCGGGAAAATGCATCTGCACCTCGGAAACGAGAAAGCTCATCAGATCATGCAGAATGAACTGCTCTCCTTCCGACACTTCGTCCTCGACTGCGCGGAAGCTAAGCCGCATCATTTTCTTATCCAGTACCGTCCGCACATTGTCGCTAATGAACGAGTTCATCTCATAGGATTGTTCCCCGCCGTTATTCGCTTCCAGGATATCCACATGCTCCAGTTGAAGCATCTGCGCTGCCTCAAAAGCATTCACGAGCCGCACAATCTCGCCCTTGGAGCGCACGATTTGGGCTTGCTTCCGCGCATATTTGCCGATAAAGCCATCTGCTCTCCGATTGGATACCAGCTTGTATTCCAAGCTTCCAAGCCGGGATTCCGAAGGCTGCGCAATCTTCACGACCGTCCACATGCCGGATTTCTCATGCGGCGACACAATCGTCAAATCGTCTCTCGTTCGCTTGATATAACGAATGTGCTCCTCATTTCCTTCCACCAGATAGCCATGTTCGCTGCCCAGCTTGTGAATCGCCAGAACATGTTCGTAATTAATTCGATCGGCTGCAGGCTCGGGAAAGCCGTCGTTCTGAATGGCAAGCCGCTCGATATTCCAGAGCGGTACGAGATCCACGTGCTTATGAGGCTCGAATTCCTCCAGATTAACGGTAATTTCGTTGATCTCCTCCTCTTCCCGCAAAGCACTGTCGCAGTCCGTGAGCCATACGTCAAAAAATTTATAAGCGTATGGATGATTCAATGTCTTCCATGGAACGCTGTTCTGTTGAAAGACACGGTATAGCTTCTCGATCTCGTTGATGTACAGTCGGCTTTGCGACAAGCGCACCGTAATCGCATAATTGCCCCCTGATGTCTTCATCTCTCCGCGGAATGTTCTTTTCCCTGACATCAGGTTATGCAGCCTTGCAAAGTCACACTGCAAAAACAGAGTTAGCAGCAGCGCTTTCCCCTGCTGCTTCATCTGCTCGACAAGACTTCCCATTTCTATCGTTTTGTGTGCCGTGTCCTCCGGCAGCATCGGGCGGAGGAAATCATGAATCGGGTCGACATCATCGCGGCGGCACATCGATACGAAAATATCGTGCTTTTCCTCGACATCCTCAATTTCGTCGAATACCTTGCGCTCTATTTTCCGATTCATGTCTTCCTGATATTCCACCAGGTTCAGGAACAATCCAGTCATTACATTTTTCAATAACTTGCGCTGCTCCAGATCCTCCATCCTGCTCAATCGATCATGTATCAGTTCCTTCATGGCGCCTGATGGACTCCTTCCTTGTTCCCTTGTTCTCCCTGCTAGGGGATGGAGCTTCATTCCCTTTGCCGGCAGTTGAAGCATTCCCCGTTGGCATCCCTTATCCGCTGCTCGCAGCCGCTCCGCTTTCGGCGTTGCTCGGCACGGCTCCACCAGCGGCATTGCCCGCTGCACTTCCGCCCCCGGCGTTGCTCGGTGCAGATTCGCCCGCCGCATTGCCCGCTGTGCCTCCGCTTCCGGCGTTGCTCGGCGCAGATCCGCCCGCCGTATTGCCCGCTGTGCCTCCACTTCCGACGTTGCTCGGCGCAGATCCGCCCGCCGTATTGCCCGCTGTGCCTCCGCTTCCGGCGTTGCTCGGCGCAGATCCGCCCGCCGTATTGCCCGCTGTGCCTCCACTTCCGGCATTGCCGCCTGCGTTCCCGCTGCCATTCGCGACGGCAGGAGGCTGTGCAGCGGGTGGCGCCGGATTCAGCTTGCCCAGCGCCTTATCGATCTTGCGCTCCATGCCCAGCACACGTTCCAGCATGTCGATTTCCTGATAGATTTGCTGCGCGGCGGAATAAGCATCGATAGCTCCCAGATAATCCTGCCCGGCTAACTGCTGGTCGCCCTTCTTCTCATACTTCTCGCCCTCCAGCAGCCGCTTCTCCTTCCGCAAACCAGCAAGCTTCTCTTCCGCTGAATCGAGCTTGGCTCGGATATCCTTCTCTCCGTCGGTGTACCCTTCCTCAAGCGCGGATTTCCGTGCCTTCTGGTAAGAACTGCGCGCCCCAACATAATCCTGTGCCTCGAACTTCTTGTCCCCTTCCTGCACCCAGTTCATAACCTGCATGTACGTGCGGGAACGGTCTATTTTCTCCTCTAGCTGCTTATGATTGAACTCTTTGTATGGCTTTGCTTCCTCCTGCGCCTTCCCGTATTTGTCCAGCGCCTTCGCGAAGTCCTGTCCCTTGAAAGCTTCATCTCCGTCCACCATAAGCTGCATCACGCGCTGCTTCTTCGCGAAAAAGTCCCTGTGGAACTTGTCCTTCAACCGAATCGCCATATTGCGCGCCTCACTGTAATCCTTAATGGCCTTCGGATAATCGCCATCCTTCATATACATGTCTGCACTTTTCTGATATTCGAACATGTTCTCCAGATTCTCCGCTTGGATCGCCGCCTGCTTTATGAAGTAGAAGGCCGCGCCTCCACCAACCAGCAGCAGCACGATCAGGGCCAATAGCCACTTCTTCAGCAAACGCCATTTACGCTTCGGATCCTCCTTGAACACCTTGTTCGCATACACAGCAACAGCCGTGTAATTGCTCACCGTTTGCCGCTGCTTGCTGAGCAGCACGTCCTCAAGCGTATCCGTGAAATCCTCTGGCTCCTTCGCATCCGCTAATGCGTCGACCATTTCCGTTGCGTTGACATCCTCCCACAAGCCAGGGGTGCACAGCAGCAGAACATCTCCTTCAGACAAAGGAGCCTTTTTCGAAACATACGGCTCCAGGCGCTCCGGCTGCCCCATATACTGAAGAAGATTGTGGCGTTCCTCATGAACCTCCATCGCTTCTTCCGAGATTTCTCCGGCATCCTTCATCGACTGTGCCAAGCTCTGATCCCTGCTGCGACCGAATAAGCGTCCGCCGCGAAAGTGATACAGGCGGGCATTCCCCGCTGCCACCCAGCGAATCTTCGCATAATCTGTCACGACCAGAATCAGGCTTGCCTTAAGGCGCACGCGCTTGCTCTCCGTTCGCAGCCATTCATGCGCTTCCTGCATGTAATGCTTCAACCGCAGCGAAGACATCGTCGGCTTCTCCGTAAATCGGCCAAGAATGCTCTTGACGACCATCTCGGCACTGTCGACTTCCGTGTCCGAATCCAAGCCGTCCGCGATGACCCAGCAGGCCATATCATCCAGCTCCACATAGGCGAAATAGTCTTTATTATGTAGAAAAGAACCGGCCTCCGTCACGAAGCTGGTCTTAAAGTCGCTGTTCTCCTTTCTCATCCTTACCCCCGCTTCTCCTGTCCCATGATTCGCATACCTATCACGGAGCTCGTGTTCAAAAAGGAAATTCCCGCCTTCACACAATCAAAAGCGAGTAAAGTGGTCGATTCGATCTGTCTCTCCCAGAAATCTACCGAAGCCAGGAACAACAGGCTTCATGCGTTATCTACGATGACAATGGTCGCGTTGTCTTGATTGGCCAATCTCTTCTGTTCGATCGCTTCGATGATCTCCTCGGCTGCATCGTGAGGTGAAATCGGCTTGGACAGAATCTGCTCCAATTCCACTTCCGTCATCGTGTTGTACACCCCATCGCTGCAGAGAATGATCCGGTCTCCCGGCTGCAGCCTGAACGGCTCGCTGCCGATCTCGATGCTCTTGAAATTCTCATATCCCAAGTAATTGATAAGCCGCCTCTTCATCGGGTGCTCCATCGCTTCTTCCCTTGTGATCTGCCCCGTTAAGCAGCGTTCCTGCAGCACCGACTCCAAGATATGACGCTCATTCATCCGGATGAAATTGTCTTCCCGGAACACCATGATCATACTGTCGCCCACAGCACCCCAATACAGGAGATCATCCGCAATGACGGCAGCTACCAGCGTCGTCCCTCCAGGCGCGCCCTTCAAATTCCGCAAAATTTCCGTATTGCTTATCTTGGCCGCCTTCGTGAAAAAGCTCTGGACTTCCCGAATATGCTCTAACTTGAGGAACTCTCGAATAAATACGGTTACCGCGAGCGTACTCGCCATTCTGCCGTGCGCCAGGCCGCTTATGCCGTCCGCAAGTACGGCGGCCGTACCGTGTGCGGTCGTGACGCTGGCGAAATAATCGTCCTGCTCCTCACGAGCGCCAATCGTCTGCCCATTGCCGATCGGCATGCCGGACGCAGGTGGCTCAAGGCTCACCGTATCCAGCAGCAGCCGGCGCCGCACACCCAGCAGAAGCAGAATTGCGGCTGTACAAGTCAACACGATCAGATACGGTACCCAATTCTGTACATCCATTGTGGTCATCATCCCTAACCCATATTGTGATTCCACTCGAAATGTATGCCGCAGAGCGGAATGAAGATAAATTTGCTGCGACCGAGCTGAATGACGTCATACGCTGCCAGCTCCACCGGCGAATAAACGGCTTCTTCGTTGTGATAAGCAAGTCCTGAGGCATCTCCTGGCAACAGGTAGAAATTGCGCTTCTTCGGATCATATACGATTACCGCATGATTTCTGCGCGAGATGGCATTGTCGCCCAAGATGCGAATATGCATCTCCTCTGCGCGCCCGATAAAATTCTTCTCCGCCATAATCCGATAGTCCTGACCAAGCTGAGGGCCCTCAATGCATACGAGCCAGCCGGTTACCGGCTCGATGCCGGTCGTTTCCCCTAGGTATGGCATCGTCTTCTCATTGTCCTCCACGTGCGGCGGCCTCTTCGCGTCCACATTCTGCGGCTGTTCCACCGATATGCTGCAATAAGGGCATATGCTGCCATGCTTCCTCGTACTGAACATGTGTCCGTTAGCGCATCTTGTCAGACTCATCTTTCTTCATTCCCCCGTCAATTTGAATAGTTCTCCTATGATCATGAAGTCAATATATCGTTCGTTATTTCGCCAGTAACCGCGTGTTGGCAATGCTGATGACATCGCCGGAATGAATCCGGCATGGCTCCTCCGGCTCCAACTGATTCACCCTTTTTCCCCCGGCTCTTCGAATGCCCACCCCGCTGCGGGAATCAAGATCCTCGATGAACCAATGGCCCGAGGCATAATTGAGCACCGCATGATGTTTGCTAATAAGCGACGCATATTCCGAATCCGACAGATCTATGTCAACCTCGCCTTCTGCACCGGTTTTGCCGATAAGCAAGGATGTTTCGCCGTGGATATACCATTCCTTTACACTCTCTCCCTCTTCATTCAGGAGTACAAGCTTGGCAATGGTGTCGACTTCGTCCTGCCGGCCTGCTTCACGACTACCGGAACGCCGCGCCGCATACGCGATTATCGCGATCGCCAGAAGGACTCCGACCGCCGCCTTCAGGACGGGATCGATGTTCCATATGTACACATATAACAGAGCAGCAACCACAATAGCTGCAACCCCTATATCAATGAGCGCGATCCACCCGCTATTCCGATTGGCATGACGGTGAACTTGATCGCTGCTATTTTGCTTACTCACATCTCATTCCTCCGTTGCTCGCTCAACTCATGTGCATCCCTTTTATCAAAAAAAAGCACCGTACCTAAAGCAAAACGATGGCTTTGCTAGCTTGTTCGGAGCTGTTCTCAATGTCACTCTGCCTTGTCATATTCGTCCGAAAATACCATACCGCGTGCGTATAGTCGCCGAAGCCGTACCCGAATTGCATGGGCAATCGGCAGAGCCACTCTATTTTTTCTTGTTCATACCGAAAAAGCGTTGGAACATCTCGGACGTATCTATCGGATTCCCCGCGTCCTTGCCGCCGTTCTGCATTGGCTTCTTCGTTTTCGGATCAAAGCCAAAAAATCGCGCGAAATTGGCTTCCACGTTCTGTGGATCGAAGTTGGCCCTTCCTCTTGCTGCTTCTCCGGAAGCTGAATTGCGCCCTCTTGAATGAGCAGACTGATTATCATGATTTCGTTCGGAGCCGCGCTCCATGCCATCCAGCTTATCATCATAAGCCTTCCGTGCAGCCTCATCCTGAAGCACCGCGTAGGCTTCATGAATCTGCTTGAACCGTTGTTCCGCCTCGCTGCTTCCCCCATTTACGTCGGGATGATACTGCTTGGCGAGCCGCCGATATGCCTTCTTCAATTCTTCAGGCGATGCATGCCGCTGTACGCCCAGAAGTTCATAATAGTTCGTCATTCGCCTCGCCCCTGCCTTTCTAACGGTTTTCAACAAAATATTGCAATGCTTCTCATGAATTTCCCAGTGTACCGGATAAAAATATTAAGAGGCTGGAAGCCTCTTAATATTTGTTGTCCGCATTGCCACCAGAACAGGACGTACCTGCTTATACCGGGTAACCGCCGTCGATTGTAGCCAGTTCGGTTTTGTCTTTCTTTTGTTTGATGTACAGCGTGAATGTACCTACGCCTTCCGTGTCCCCGTAAGTTTCGGAGTAGTCAACCACGAATGCGTTCGGGAAATGCACTTTGCGCACCACTTGATCCGCAGCGACAACCTCAAGCGTTACCTTGCGGTAGCAGTCCGCCTTCTCGGCAGGAACGAGCGACCACAATGCCAGCTTCTTCGTGTCGTCAGCGTTGTCACCGTCAGTCGCCGTAATAATTTTGCCGGAAATGCGCAGCGTCGCGCCCACGTCCGTCGATCTTGCGTTGGAATCATTCGGTGTGTCCGTGTCATACACAACTTTCTGAATGTTGTCCATGCCGAGCTCGATCGTTTCTGCGCCTTCTACTCTAAGTATGAATCCCATGAATTTTGCCTCCTTGAATGAAAATAATTTAGTTTCCGCAAGCATGGAATGCTTACGGGATTTATGTTGGAAGGCGCGCTTGAAGCACGCCTCTAACATACGCTTCCATATGCCAGCCAAGCTTCTAATCATTAGGCTTTAACAGGCGTAGTGCCCTTCGTGATCATGACTTCGAGATTCTTCACATTGCCGTTGAACACAAGATCGATATGGCATAGATTGCTCTTGTCGTCTATCACATAGGACATGTCATCCCCGTCTTGAATGATCGAGTTGACAAAGCCGCGCGTACCAAGCCACTTGCTCCTTTGGCTGCTCGGATTATTGCTGAAGAATTTCACGATGTTCTCATGCTTGAAGTCACCCGTCTGGAAGCGGAGAATCCGCTCGATATAGGTGCTGACAAGCGTTTTGTATATGGAATCAAAGCCATTCTCGGTCAATGCCATGCTTCTGGCCTTGTATACCGTGATTCGCTTGATGTCTTTATCCTGAAGCTGCGCATTCTCGGAAGAGAAGACGAAGCCAAAGTTTTTATAGTTGATCGCGTCTTTGATGTTGTTCGTAAATCCAGTAATCTCCTTCGCCATCGTCGTAACCGCGCGCAGCGCATGGTCGCTTGCTTCAATATCGAAGCGTACGCCCGGATAATCACGGCTGACGTTCTTGAACGATTCGCGCAAATATTCCGGACACTGATAGGCAGCAACGACCCCTGCAGCAACATAAGCGGCGCCTACGTACACGCCCTCGATCCACAGCTTCAAGATGTCTTCCTTATCTTGGGACAGCTTGACTCCGTCCTCCGTGTGGAGCATGCGGCTATCGATGACAACGCCGGACTTATCCTTCGGAATAATGGTGAAGTTCGGGATGCATGGAATGGCGAACTCGCTGTATTCCTTGCGAACCATGCTGCCGCACTTGTCGATATACTTGTCGAGACCGGTGGTTGCCAGACTGTTGAAGGTCGTCTCTTCTCCAGATTCGAAGTTGAAGAATACCTGCACCTTATAGTCCTTCACGACTTGCAGAAGCATCGACAGCGATTCCATCGTGTTGCCTTCCTGCTTCACGGTCTTGCCGTTGCCGCGGAAGCGTTCGCGGGACACCTTCACCTTGCCGGCCGATTCCAGCTCGACGGACGGCACGATCCCGAACCAGATCGTGTCGGAGAATTCATTCTTCGAGTTCACCGTGTTCAGATATGTCTCCAAGCGCGGAATATTGCTGCTCTTCACGGTCATATCCAGCTTCGCGTTCGTGATGAGCATGGACGGAAGCATTCCCTTGTTCTTGGTCGCATACTGATCGAAGAACATCCGTACGCCCAGTATCTTCTCCACGAGCGGCTTGACTGTTTTTACAAAGTCATCCTTCGCATTCTTGTAGAACTCCAAATACGTATTATAGTTTTGTACTTCCGTCTCCGTATCGACCTCGTTATGTACCGCTGGCAGCGGACAGAATGTACGCACTACCAAATCCTTCACGTATGAAGACGGCGTCTCTGTAATGGATTCATAATCTTCGCCGAACACGTTCGAAAGCTCGGTACCGCTGTTGTCATCCAAGAGCATCAGCTCGGTATTGTCGCTCTTCGGCGCTTCAATGATCTTCAATTCGCCCGACTCGCCGATCGTCAGCATGCCGATTTGGATCGCCTCGGCTTGATTCTCCTCCCGCGATCCGCCCAGCAAGAGCCGTGTCTTGATATCTTCAATCGCGAGCGGCAGCATTGCCATCACGTTGTTGTAATTTTTGCTGGCGTCCTCGAACATCCCGTTCAGCTTATCGCCCAAATCAAGCTTCTTCGGATCCCCTTCATCCAGCTTGTCATACTGGCCATACAAGTAATGGATTTCCTTGCGCACTTGGCGAATATCGTCCATCACCTTCTTCGGCGAAATCATGTCGAGCAGATTCTCGAACTTGAAATCGACGTTCGTAATTCCCTGACTGCGCTTCGTATCGATCAGGGTGAACAGCATTTTCAGAAAATCATTGTTCTGGTCGATCTTAATTTCTGAGATGCAATCCTCGGCGATTCCCTCCGGCTTCTTCAGCGTATACATCACTTTCTGATTGGCTGCATTGTAGAACGAATACACGCTCGGGGAGAACTTGTCGAGGAACTCATCAAAGCTCCGAACAAGCAGGTGCTCGTTCACTTCCTTGATCTTGTCGTCACTGAGGCTGTCAATTCCTTTGACATCGCCTACGATGGTCAGCAGATCCAGCATTTCCGGGTTAATCTCCTCGAAAAGCATGGCTCGGTTCGTTTGACTGATAATGTCCATAATGTCAGCACAAAAAACGGCAGCCAACTTGGCTTACGCTGGAACGCATAAGCTAGGACTGGCATGCACGACTTTATGCTTCCTCCTCTCTATTTCGTTGCTATAGTCTTCTCGCACTAGATATGCAAGAGAAGTCATTCCTTCGCAAATACAGTTTCTATAATTTGGGTGATTAGTTCTATTTAAATCTTAGAGAGAACATCCCAAATTTGTCAATATTATTTATTTGTCGCTCAAATTCGCTATAAATCCCCTTGATTTACCCAAATCAAGAAAAAAATTTGTCGTTAGCCCTTCACTTTTTGGTACTTATTTCCGATGATTTGAGATAGGATGACAGTACCAACTGCCCAGTATCCCAGACACCATTCCTCCTTTTCCCAAATATTTCGGTAGAATCTAACAAATACTTTATATCGAAACAAAAAATATTTATATTTTTTGTTAAAAGGTGGGTATATAGCTTTTATGTGTAGACGAAATATTTTCAAATCTATGATTTTCCTGCTTACGACCTGCTTGTTATTTCTAACGTCATCATCCCTAATACCTATTCGCACTTCCCTAGCTCAGGCCGATTCAGCACAAGGAATCGATGCCGTATTCGTCATGGACGTCAGTTATTCCATGAACGAGACCGACAAGGAAGGCATTGCGTCGGAAGTCGTCAATATGTTCATGGACATGAGCGATTCGGAACGCACGCGTATTGGGTTCGTGGCCTATAACGACAGAATCGTGGCCTCGGAGCCGCTAACTTCGCTCGCTGAGCCTGGACAGAAGGAGAAGCTGAAGCGTCAGATCAGCAGCTTGCGCCGCTATGGGTATACGGATCTGGGCCTCGGCTTGAAGAAGGGAGCCGAGATTGCTGGTAAAGGTACTGGCCACGGCCATAAGCCATTCATTATTCTGCTGTCCGACGGGGGCACCGACTTCGGCAATGCTTACACGGGCCGAACAATCGCCGACTCGAACCAAGACGTAGAGCGCGTCATTCAGCAGGCGAACAAGCAGGGATACCGTATTTACACCATTGGCCTGAATCATGACGGCTCGGTGAATGAGAAGCAGCTGAAGACCATTGCCGCAAAGACCGGCGGCACTTCTTATGTCACGACTAGCGCAGAAGAGCTGCCTGATATATTCAACCGCATTTTCGCCGATCAAATCCAATCGGTTCTCGTTCCGATCGCCGCGTTAACTGCGACTGGAGACTTGCAGGAAGTAAAGGTTCCACTTCCGAACTCCAGCATGTCAGAGGCGAATCTCATTCTGCTGTCTCAGAGCCCTTTGCTGGAGTCTCAGCTCTATAACAGCACCAAGAATGCGCGATTCTATAAATCCGGCAAATATACGTTGATGAAGATTCCCGAGCCGCGCAAAGGCGAGCTGCTATTGAAGTTCAGGGGAATGACAGGGGATGTTATAAAGGTGAACCTGCTTGGCAGCTATAACATGCGGGCAGGCGGAGAATTGACTTCCAAGGAAGCGACGAAAGGACTGCCGACAGCCTTCGCGGCTCGCTTGTATTCCCTGTCGAACAAGCAGCCATTGGAAGATAAGGATATATACACGGACGTACAGGCAGAGCTTGTTATCACCAATCGTCAGACGAAGCAGAAAGAACGCGTGCAGATGACGAACAATGGGACAGGCTTCTCGGCGGAGCATCGTTTCCGCATATCAGGAAAATACGACTGGAAAATCATCATGAATGGGCCCCACTTCTTCAGAGAAACTGCTGGCAGTATGCTCGAAATCGTCAATAAAGCGCCCGTATTGTCCGGACAGAATCAAATTGGCATCGTGAAGGAAGATGGAGAGACGAAGCTGAATTTCAAGGATTATTTCACCGATCCGAACGGAGATGAATTGACGTACAAGATTGTCTCCAGCGATCATAAAAATCGAATGGAGGCACGTGTCGACGGTGCGACGCTCTACCTGTCCCCGCTGCATTCCGGCTCTTCGGAAATAACCGTAACGGCAACCGACCCTGAGGGGGGAACGGTTACTGGAAAGCTGAACGTGCAGATTTCTTCGGTGTGGGAACGTTATTGGATTATCGGAGGCTGTGCGTTGGCTGCATTGATTGCCTTATTCGCACTATACGTGCTGCTGCGTCCAAAGCCGACGTTCACTGGGAGACTGGAAGGGTACTTCTTAAATACGGCAAGCGGCAACGAGGTTCCCGTTAAATACTGGCCACTTACTTCCTTCGGCAAAACACGAAAAGTAAGCCTTCAGCAGCTGTTTGCCCGCCTGGATGTGAATGAGCCGTTGCCGGAAGCCGCCCATATCCTGTTCGAGGCCGGCAAGAACGGAACGCTTCGAATCAAGCACCGTACCAACTGTACGGTGGCCAAGGGACGTACACCCATTAAGCCGAACGATACGGCAACGCTTGAATACAATGATAAGTTGTACATTACGTTCGAGGATGGGATAACGGAGATCGAGCTGCGCTTCAAAGCTGTTAAACAGGGCGCTGTATCGTATGCGGATCCGTCTGCAATGTCACGCTAAATGAAATGGGCAACCGGTAGGGACAATGGAAGTAGATACAAATCAGGGGCCGATTCAGTTCATTAGAACCTAGATTTCAATAAGTAAATAAAGAGGCTGTCCCACACTCGGACAGCCTCTCATTATTTATTAATAAGGCATCGTTATGCCATGTTGCGCTCTATGCAACACATCTATAAATGCCACCTAGCACACTATATTGATGTAAATCGTACAACATGACCTGTTGCAAACGTAGTTGCACCTACATCCTACTTCTAAGCCTGCTTGCGATCATCCTGCTGCCGCGCCTTGTGCTTGCCGAGCAAGCGCTCAACCATTGCCAGCAGAATTCGTTCCGCATGCAGCGCGGCCTTCATCTGCTTCATAGAAGCATGCCTCTTATCTGGGCGAACCGCTAGTCCCTTGCGAATAGTGCGCTCCATCAGCGGGCTGACGCTGCGGTTTAGGCTTCTGACCGATTCCAGATTATCCTGGAACAAGCGCCTAGTCACATCATTCGGCGTGCGGCCGCTTAGGCAAAAATACATCGTAGCTGCAAAGCTGTATACGTCGGACGTGATTCCCTGCTGCGATTTTTCGGAATAGAATTCAAGCGGCGAATATCCCGTGCTCGTAAAAATCCGATGACCCGTCTTCTCATAGTATATAGCAGAACCGAAATCGAGCAGCTTCGGCTGACCGTCCTCTCCAATGATAATGTTCGCTGGCTTGATATCGCGATGAATGATGCCTTGCGCATGGACATATTCAAGCGCAGATGCAAGCGGCAGTATCGTATCGCGCAGGAAATCGGCCACGGAAACAAGCCTGCCTTCTTCAACAAACCGCTCAAGCGAGATGCCCTTGCAATACTCCATTATCATATAATGCGTCCCGTTCTCCTCAAAATAATCCACAAGGCGAACGATGTTCGAGTGGCTCAATTGCTGCAGCATCTGCGTTTCCATCAGGAAGGCCTCCCGCAGCTCATCATACTGCCGTTGAACAGAGGGTACACGGCACAGCACGGTTCGCTTGTCCAGATCGCGAAGAGCTACCTGCCTCGGGTAGAACTCCTTCACGATGACCGCCGCTCCGTCCGCCAGCTTCCGTCCCGCATATACATTGGCCAGCTCGCTGCAAGCGATTACTTTCTTCACTTTATAGGAATGATGAAGCACAACATTTCGATTCAAACAAATGCCAGCATAATCCGGTTTCACGGTTTCCTCCAGAAGCTCTGGCCTGACTGGGACGTGGAAGTTGCATCGTCCGCCAGCAGACACGTAGTATCTATTATTGTAACACGATACCCAATATTTGCTATATAAGATTTATATGGTTTATTGAATTCTATGAGATAACGATCAAGAGAGATAATGCTTTGACCTTCAATCTTTTCCCATGATATAATTCGGTCATTCTTTCCAATGAGGTGAAATGGATGTCATTCCGCAACGTTCGAGGTATGTAGGTTCCGGGCTGGGTCAAAACGCGTACCAGCTATCAAGGGGATAGTCTGCCCTTTTGAGCCTAACGGAACAGAGAGCCGCGCAACGAAATGGAATCCATTCAGAAGGATATGCAGTTGTACAGTTCCTGCCGATCTGACAACTCGTATGCCCATTAATTTCACATACTATTGGAAGGCGGAATCAATATGAACTCTTTCGATTACAAACAATTTTATGATCAAGTAGGCAAGCTGAACGGTTGGGATTTCAGTCAAGTGAAATCAACTACAGAGGGGACGAATTGGGAGCTATTCCATGAGGCTGGCAAGCTGTGCGCCAAGTCGGACATCCTGCTCGACATCGGTACAGGTGGCGGTGAATCTGTGCTGCCGATCGCAGGTCAAGTGCTTCTGCTCGTTGGAATCGATGCTTCTGCAAGCATGGTCTGTACGGCACAAGCGAATCTGGCAGCGGCGCAGAAGCCCAATGTACGCTTTATGCAGATGAATGCAGAGCAGCTTATGTTCCCAGATCGACACTTCAACATCATCACATGTCGACATTCCGAATTCAATGCCACAGAAGTTGCTAGGGTATTGACGGACGATGGCGTGTTCCTAACCCAACAAATCAGTGAAGGCAACAAGCTCAACCTGAAGCAGGCATTCGGCAGAGGACAAAGCAACGGCGTTGAATCCGGCACCCTGCTGCGTCGATATCAGAAAGAGCTTGGCGAAGCAGGATTCATGAATATCCAATCCTATGAAATCAATCTGACACAGTATTATCAGACCGAAGAAGATCTGATGTTCATCCTTACACATACGCCAACGATACCGAACTTTGGGCAATTCGAGGACGATATGCGCATCTTCAAGCAATTCGTCGCCGACAATAGCACAGATAAGGGCATTCGTACGAATGAACAACGGTTCGCCATTGTTGCAAGAAAGCATTAATCCATCATACGATTTGAGCGATGACTCTTATAGACCATCCTTGCGCATGTAGGATTATTTAATGGTAACTGTCACACTTTATATACAATTCGTCATATAAATTAAAGCAGCCAAGGGATTCGTCCCCCTGGCTGCTTATTTAGATCGGCGAGCTTCTATCGATGTACAATCTAGTCATGATTCACCTTATCTTGTACAGCATTCGGATTTCGCCTTATTGCTCGCGCTTTTCCCAGCTCCAATAATATTTCATCTCTCTAAAAGCAACATCCCACAATGTTTCATTTCCTTCAATGGTTATCGTCAGCTCATTTGCCTTTTCGAGATAAACTGTGAATATTTCCGGCTCATGGCGTTCTGCAGACGCAGACAGGAACTCATGTCCATCAACGGACACACTTACTCTCCCCTGCAACTCCTTCTGATCGGGAACTCCATAAAACAAGGAAAGATAAAGCTCTTTATTGCCTAACGAATACGTATATGTCCCCCTATTTTTGCCTTCGATACTATACACATTATATTTGGGTTCTACGGTTTGACCGCCAATTTTGAAACGGTATGGTTTTGTGCCCGTTGATGTATTTCCGGTGCTGTCTATCAGTTCGTTCAACGCCACAAAGGGACCCATTTCTTGGGTAAACGCCTTGTCAACAATCCCGAAGCTCCCCCAAACCACAGTCATAAGGACAACAATGAAAATGCCCGTGGCAGCTATACTTTTCCGGATATTATTTGTACGAAAGCCAAGTTTGTACGCCCAGAATCCGATTGCTGCGCCTAATGAGTTTACAATTACGTCGTTAATATCGAAGCTGCCGAGCAACGTTAGTGCCTGAATCGTTTCAATCACGAGAATGGATAGGATGAACAATGCAATGAATCGAATAAAGCCCGTTCGATATAACAACGGAATCAAAATGCCAAAAGGAATGAAAGCTGCGATGTTTCCAAATGCCACAAAGTCCATCAAAGTAGGATGTAGAAGATCTGATAAACTTGGCAGCCTAAAAAAACTGTCCGGTATAAGAATAAAGGTGAAACCGGCCTCTTGATCTATGGCACCTACTCTACCGAAAGCTAGAAATATAAAATAAAGAATCAAAAATGTATAGCATATGGTTATGCCCAATATAATCTTACGCTGCTGTTTAGTCATGGTTTACTCCCTTATAGGCGATTGCCGAAAAAGAAACATCGTCAAGCTCCTTAACCACCGACTCGTCTTTACCGTATATTTCAGACAGATGCTCGATTTTTAAAATATCCATTGTCAAACCCCCATAGCTATGCTGATGGATATCATTTTATCTGCCTAACATGACTTTCAAGTGACAGTGAAGGTGACAATTTAGTCACTTGCAGAGCGCTAATAAAACACTATTCACTATACATGCAAATAATAATCGCCTATAAATAAAAGCAGCCAAAGGAATTTATCCCCTGGCTGCTATCTTACGTCATGATAAGCTTACCGATAAGACACCGTTGAACCGCAATACTCACAAGTTGAGGTGGAGCTAGGAGATACGCTCGTTTGTGCGCCACAGCTAGAACATGCAATCATTTTGGGCAGCTGTGGTGCAGTCTGTGGTACGGTCGAGCTAGCTGCTGCTTCCATTTCTGCACGACGAATCGGCTGTGCTGGAGCTTCCTTAACGATCTCCTCAATTGTTGGCGCATACGAAGGCATTGGCACAGGCTCCTGTTCGAAATAAGCTAGATGCTCTCTTCTAAAGCGCTCCTGTGACCTTTTCTCCAATCCTGATGCTGCCCACCAGAGCAATACCCCCGGTGTGAAAAAGAGCAGCGCAAAAAGAGCAGCCAACATGAACTTATCTCCTTGCGTCGACCAGTTCACGATCATACCAAACCATACGATCCCATATAAGAACATAAGAAATCCTCCTGCAAATCGCAGGAATGATTGGAAGGCCATGCTAGGCGGATTAAGTCCTAGCTGTCGCAATTGCTCGCGTTCATCTGCTTTTTTCTTCATACTGCCCCCAATTTTTCGGAGCACCAATCCCGGAAGAAGAAATACAAGCAGACATATCATTAGATAATCCTTCCGAAACATAGATCGATCCATAAGCATCCCAAGGATACTAAGTACAAGCGCAAATATGAGAAAACCGCCGCAAAATTTCAAAAAAGAACCGATCTTTCCCCTCATTCCGCTAAACCTCCTATCACCTATCACACCAAACCATCACATTCCGTATAGCTCATATCCGCTAAAGACGGCATTCCGATTCATATGGCCCGCCATTTACGGGCATAACACTCATTATAAATAACATCCAATGGAGAGGCCAACCTAATTGTGGAAAAAGAATTGCAGAACAAAAAGAAATAGACCTCCAGCCAAGCTTGCCATGACTGAAGGTCTAGAGAACTTGCAAAAATGAACATGCATCCGATTGCGAATGCGCGGCCGGAAGCTGTATCCGGCCAACGATTTCCGAATTTACAAACTTGCGAACTTCACTTGCCGCACTGCTTGGCAATTTCTACGCTCTTACGCTCTTGAGCTTTAGGACATTCCCTCTTTAATGTTCTTCTCCTGCAGCTTCATCCGATATTCAAGCGGTGTCATCTGATTCTGCTTCTTGAAGAAGCGAATGAAGGCCAGCGCCGAATTGTAACCTAGCGCGGATGCGATCTCATTGACCCTCTTCGAGGTATTGAGCAGCCATTCCTTCGCCTGCAGATTGCGATAATCGTTGATGTAATCGGATATCCCGATGCCTGTCATTTGCTTATATAGTCTAGATAAGTAGGAAGGATTCAACCCTACCTCGTTCGCAATCGCAATCAGCGAGATATCATGGGTTAAATTATTGGCAATGTAACGATGAACTCGCTTGATCAGTTCACCTGGAACTTGTTCTTCTCTTCCTTCTTGCCGCTCGAATAAATGATCAGCGAGTTCCCAGAAATATTTCTTCATATCAAGCCATGTGAATGACTCCTTCTTCTGGTACAAGAAACTAATATCCATCTTCGCGCCGACCTCTTGCTTCAACTTCGGATTCTCTCCCAAATGGGACAGAAACAACGCCGACAAGGAATGATACAACGCCATCTTCCGAGCATAGCTGCTCTCCTCCTCATTGTTCCAATCCTTCGTAATGCGCAGGAACAATTCATAAAACTCCTTGCGATGATTGTTCTCCAGACATTTCAGCAGCAGTTGAATTCGGTTATGTTGAAAGTAATCTTGCGTATTTGTGCCGTCTCCACACTCCTGCATTTGCAGAATATCGGAATCCGTCAAAATAACCTCGTTAGGCAGCCGCTCCCCCGACACGAAGCAATACTTCAGCATCTGGAATCGTTCTGCTACATTCGCCCATTCCGTCGATGTACTGCTGAATGCGAAGGATACCGTTACTTGCAGAAGGCGCTGACAGGTCTGTTGGATCATGCCCATAACTCCGTTCAAGCGAGCCTGTGATGACTTCCACACTTCCGACTCGGACATCACATCTTCATGAGACTCATAACTGGAGTAGGAATAGCTATGATTGCCGTCTTTCGTCATTCGCGGCTGCAGCAGCCATACAAGCTTGGAATGCTCGAATGGGCAGGAGAAGCATTCCATATACGGGGTGACATACTCCTCGACGATATTCTGAACGCCATACAGCAATAAGGATTTATCAAGTGAACTGAAGGAATTCTTCCAAGCATCCACCTTACCAACCACCATCATGACAGGCAGATCGGCACGCAGCGGAATATCATATTCTTGAAAATGCCGCTCAATCCCTCTCAGCACCTCCGCCTTGCCCTCTAGAAGCTCCCATACATATTCTCTCTGCAGCAGCGGCAGCGCTTGCCGCATCCGATAATGCGCCTGCTCCAGTCTGCGCATCTGCTCACATTCCTTGTTAAGCTGAGCAATGGCCCGTTCAACAGCAGCGATAATCTTCTCATCGCTCTCAATTTTCAAGATATAGTCGAATCCGCCAAGAACCATAGCACTTTGCACATAATGGAAGTCATTATAGCCCGTCAAGAAAATCACTTTACAGTTCGGCCAACTCTGCTTAATATTTTGAAGCAGCTCAATCCCTTCCAGGCCAGGCATTTTAATATCAGAGATAACAATATCTATGGGCGAAGCGGATCTGCGCATCATATCCAATGCCTCTTCACCCGAATACGCTTTCAAAATATCGAGTTCAAGATGCTCCATGCCCTGAAATAACTCCAACAACCCATCTACAATAATAGGCAAGTCGTCCACGATGAGCATTCGTCGCATGCCGATCTCCTCCTTTATTCAAGCCCCAGATGTATACGTACCTTCAGTCCGCCAAGTTCAGAACGCGACAATTTCAATCCATATGAATCTCCGTAGCGAAGCTGTATCCGTCTGTGTACATTAATAAGCCCTGTCGTCTCATCGATGTGATTGGTACAATTGGCAAGGCGATTGCAAAGCTCATTCAGCTTCTCGTCGTCCAAGTCATCTCCATTATCTTCGACACTGATCACAACTCCATCTTCAACCTGTTCGCTGTGAACCCACAACTCTCCTGCTCCACGCATATTGCCGAATGCATACTTATAGGCATTCTCAATGATCGGCTGCAGCACAAGACGCGGTACACGTATTGGCTGGCTCTCGATGTCGAGGAACACTTGAATCCGATCCCCATAGCAGATTGATTGCATCTCTACATAGGTCGAGGAATGCTTCACTTCCATCTCTAGCGGAATTTCATCTTCATCGTTCCGGGTAATGAAATGAAAATACTCGCCGATATACAAGCAGAATTGGTAGGCCTTCTCTTTGTCCTCCGACTTAATAAGCCGGCACAGTACAAAGAAGCAATTGTACAAGAAATGGGGATTGATTTGCGATTGAAGCCGCTTCAGTTCCGAGCGCTGGCTTCGAATTTGCTGCTCGTAGTTCTGTTCAATGAGTGTTTTCAACGAGTGCACGGTATCATTGAACGCCTGATACAAATATCCGAACTCATCATGACCTCGATCAATCGGAACAGGCGTCAAGTTAAGCTGCTTCACCCGCCTGAACGCATGAATGAGCTTCATGAGTGGTCGATACATGAGCTTCATCAAGGAGTAAGAGAAAAACAGCGCTGCCACAACAGCCAATCCACATGCCCACCAGAACCATTGCCGATACTTCTGAATCGGCCCCAGAACGGTTGATTCCGGTATGCAGGTTACAGAGTAAGAACTCCAAACGGCAGAATACTTGTAAACAGTCAAATATCGCTCTCCGTTATACTCTACGATATCGTAGCCTTCTTGCTTTTCTTCTTTCCATTTCTGCTGAATAAATGCCTTCATCGATTCATACAGTGTAGACTGCTCATTGCTGCGAATATCCCATCCGTGCTCCACATTCAGCAGCATCGTCTCTCCATTCAGAGAACCTGCAATCTGATCAAGCGCTTCCTTGATCTTTCTAACGGACAACTCTGCACCAACCAAATAGATTGGGTCCTTGAAAGTAGTCGTCGGGTATTGTAGGGTAATAAACAGTCGATTGTTCCAGTATATGAATGGCTTGCTATAGAAAGGACTCTCATGCTGCATGGCATCAAATTCCTCTCGATTGAGCGTCGTGTCATATTGCTGACTGAGCAGCGTACGATCAATTTTCGGTACGTATGCCCTGGCTTCGTTAATAAACGGACTCGAATTCTTCATGAGCTCCAATCGCTTCTGAATTAGCGTAATGTTGTTGGCCCGCTCGTAGGCGGTCAAGTCTGTCCCTAGTGCCGCCAGCTCCAGCAAATCGTTGTCCGTTACATAGTTCGGCAAGTAACGGTTAATTCGTTCAACTTCCTTATCGAGCGAGTCCAGGTAGAAGCTTGTCGTATTTAAGGTAGAACGTGATACTTCCCGCTGAATGCTATTAGCTCCCCGCTCATTGATGAATAACGTAATCATCATGAGGGGGAGCAATACGATTAGAAATACAGCCATAATCTTCATGAAGATGGAAGAATCTTTTATGCGGAATAATAGTTTCATCGTATTTTCTCCCTACATTTGGAGGTTTCAGCTACTATTATTCTTTGACACTTCCCATCACAATTCCTTTAATGAAGAATCGCTGTAAGAATGGATATATAATTAATATTGGGAATGCAGCAACGAAGATCTGTGCAGCCTTACTTGTACGGTCGGACAGCTTCTGCATCAGCTGAATTTCCTCAGGCTTGAGGTAGCGCAGATCCAGCTTTATTATTATCGACTGCAGGAAGGTTTGCAGCGGATATTTATCAGGATGGTTCATTAACAACATACCATCGAACCAGCTGTTCCAGTGCCAGACAACCGTAAAGAGTCCAGTCGTTGCCAGTGCCGGAATGGATAAGGGTGCATATATTTTCCACAAGGTTGTGAAATGTCCCGCTCCGTCAATCTTCGAAGATTCCTCCAGCTCCTTCGGCAAGTTGCGATAGAAGTTAAGCAGGAGAATAATGTTGAATACTTGAACAGCATTCGGTAGTATTAAAGCCCATATCGTATCTATAATACCGACCGCTTTAACGGTCATATACCATGGAATCAAGCCGCCGTTGAACAATATTGTGAATACAAATATCCATACATACACGGTTCGCAAACGGAACTGTGATGTATCCTTCGACAATGGATATGCGGTCATGATCGTCAAGAACATGCTGAAGGCCGTGCCCAATATGGCACGCTCAACTGTGATCCCGAACGCGCGCAAGTATTCCGGCTTGCCGAATACGTTCTGGTACGCTGCTGTCGTGAATTCAACCGGCCACAGTATGACCCTGCCTGCGGATGCCGCTGACCCTGAACTGAAGGACACGGCTAATATATGAACAAGCGGTAATAGACATAATATCGAGATAAAAGCTAGAAATACAAAGTTGCAACCTAAGAAGATACGTCGGCCTAACGACTTTTTCATAACGTTTCGTCCTCCTTGACTAGAATATGCGGTAATTGGCGAAGCGATAGGCCATGACATACGATACGGATATTAGTATGAAAGAAACAGCCGACTTTAGCAGTCCAACAGCTGTTGCAAACCCATACTGTGATTCCACGACTCCCATTCGATATACGAATGTATCAATAATATCTCCACTCTCGTATACCTGCGGGCTGTACAGGTTGAATATTTGATCGAATCCGGCATTCAGCACGTTCCCGATGCTAAGCGTAAGCATGAGTACGATAATCGGCAGCATGCCCGGCAAGGTTACATTCAAGGTCTGCTTCCAGCGCCCAGCTCCGTCAATTTCCGCAGCTTCATACAGCACAGGATTAATGCCTGTAAGCGCCGCCAAATAAATGATTGTACCGAAGCCGAATTCCTTCCATACGTCCGTAACGACCATCACATAAGGGAACCAGCTGCTTTCACCAAGGAAGAAGATCGGCTTCACTCCGAACAGACTGAGTAAATGATTCACAATTCCTGTAGAAGGAGAGAGTACGTCGATAACGATACCACTGAGCAGGACCCAAGATAAGAAATGCGGCAAATAAACCAAAGTCTGAAACGTTCGCTTCACCCATTCCTTGCGTAATTCGTTTAAGAGAATTGCGATCGTTATGGGAACAAACAATCCAGCAAGAATCTTCATGACCGCGATGTAAATGGTATTGAAAAAGATGCGGCCGATATCCGGGTAATCCATCAGGAACTTAAAGTTCTTCCATCCCACGAATGGCGATCCCAGCAATCCCTTCGACGGGAT
This sequence comes from Paenibacillus suaedae, assembly GCF_032337355.1. Taxonomy (NCBI): domain Bacteria; kingdom Bacillati; phylum Bacillota; class Bacilli; order Caryophanales; family Paenibacillaceae; genus Paenibacillus; species Paenibacillus suaedae. The sequence continues at coordinate 164,353 of NZ_JAVYAA010000007.1, read as the reverse complement.
ATATTTCTGGAATGCCATCATAATGCCTACCATCGGAATATAGCTGAATACAATAATGAAAATTAGTGCGGGAATGAGCATCAAGTGCAGCGGCCATTCACGCTTCCACATCCGAGATAATCGATTCATTCTGCTCCACCTACTTGTAGTAAAATGTAAAAAGAAGGGCATGCCCTATATATGAATGAAGAACTACCTTTATTGTAGATACCATTCAAATCCCATTCCATATACTGGTCTTTACTTCTATATACAGCTGTTGCGATTCCTCATGCTCTTGGGCCTTAATCCAATAGAATCATGTCCGATGAGCGCATTTGCAATTATTCACAGTGACTGACACAGTAAAAAAAGAGAGCGGAACATATCCGCTCTCCCCGTGAAATCATTTATTTGCTGCGTACCATTCGTTTACTTCCTTCGTCATGTCATCGCCGCCAAGCTTCTTCCAGTCTTCCACAAATTTGTCGAATTCATCGATCGGCGCTTGGTTCATGATGATCTTTACGAAGATTTCGTCACGCTTGCGCAAGAGCAGCTCTTGCTTTTCGACCATCGTAGGCGTTGGAGCGCCATAGAATTTGTTGCGATGGAACAGGTTGTGCTCTTTCAAGTATGGAGTGTTAGATACCGCTCCGCCTGGACCGGAAATCAACATTTCCCACCACATCGAAATATCTTCACCGTTCAAATACTTCATAGCACGTTCATAGCGCCTTCTTTGGTCTTTCGTTTGCAGCAAGCTTTCATCCTTCGTTTCGATTGCCTTTGGCAATATTTCGCCATTGTTGTTCCCTTGGTTGAACGCCATAACCGGGCTCAATTGCCAGTAGTTATTGCCGCTCTCTTTCCTGCTCTTACCATACTCGTATACCTTCTGTTCCTCTGTTGGATGGTTGTCAACCACGATCCAATTGTTCAACAATTTAATCATTGCCTCTGGATGTTTCGCTTTCTTGGAGACAACATTATATTTTTCGGTACCCAGTTCGGTTTGCGTGGACGCTTCCGTACCATCAATGGAAAGAAGGCGGAATGGTTTCCATTCTTGAATAACCTTGCCGTCCTTGACTGCACCTTGAGCTAAATGAGCCGGAGTCCATTCCGCACCATAGAGTACGCCAATTTGGTTATTGAAGATCAATTCGGATTCCTTCATCATGTCCTTAACTGCAAATTCTGGATCAATTAGCCCCTTCTTGAACATATCTTGCAGGGAACGGAGAGCTTCCTTCATCTCTGGCTGGATATCACTGTACATCAATCCACCCTTGCCATCATCAATCCATTGCTTCATGTAAGCGTGATATCCATTCAGGAAGCCTACGAGACCAAGTGCACCTGTAGGTTCATAATATTCTTTATTCACTGCCAGACCATAGGACTTTCCAGTGCCCCCTGGATCTTTTGCTGCAAACGTTTCCATAATTTTAATCAGGTCTTGCATCGTTTTCGGCTCAGGCAGGTTCAGCTTCTTCAGCCAGTCCGTACGAACCCATACAAATTGAGGAGTGAACGCAGTACCCGACTCTGGAACTCCCATCAATTTACCGTCAAATGTACCAGACTTCATCTGCAAACCGCCATCGCGCATTAAAAACTCTTTCGTTTCATCCGTAGCATATTTGTCATATACTTCGGTCAAGTCTTGAATCATATCTGCCTCGATGAGCTGCTGCAGTTGAGCTGGTGTAGCCACAAAGAAGTCAGGCAAGTCGTCAGTCGCAATCGCCATCTTGAGCTTCTCTTGGAACTGCGGACCGGTATTCCCTCCATCTACAACCCACTTATTCGTCACTTTAACGCCAATGTCTTTTTCAAGAGCATCATATACGGCATTCTTATCATACGTTTCACCTGCATCAAATTTCAAATACGGATCCTTCGCACGAACCGTAGATACTTCAATTACTGTATTTTCTGGTGTTTCAGCTGGTTTCTCTGCGGTTGTGTTTTCTGCTGGTTTATCCGTTGTTGGCTGTGATGTATCAGCTGTATTGCTTGTGCAAGCTGTTGCGACGAGACTCAAGATAAGCGTAAGCGATAATAACATATTCCGCATTCTTTTCACGTCTGACCCTCCTAATATGTGTATTGAAGACCCACTTCTAATTGTAGATATCGTTCCTAAGGCGTTCCATATACTGGTCTTTACTTCTATATACAACTGTTGTGGTGCACATGATTTGTCGCCCGTTGCTCCGCATCCATCTAAATGGAAGCTTAGACTATGATTTCTAGTACAGGGAGATCCCTGCCAGGGAATACCGTTGAGGCTATTTCACCAATTCTTCTAGCCCCCATTCGTATGTAAAAAGGTTCCGCATGCGGATCACTATGTACGAGTACCGCGCGTATTCCCTGATCCCTAGCAGCATCGATCATACGGTTCCATAACGCTTGTCCATACCCTCGTCCGATAGCATTCGGATGAATGAACAAATAGGTTACTAGGCCCTTGTCCTGCTGTGAAATATCCTGTTCGAGCGCAATAAATCCTTGAATCTGCTGATTCTTCTCGACGACAAATAATTGAGCGGCTGTAAGATGCGCCTCAGTAATCGTCAAATCCTCCCGGCAAGCTTCCATAAATGCTTCATCATAACCCCAGTACGCCTTGGATGCATAAGCAAGCTCACTAAGTATACGAACATCCTGCACTGTGGCTTGGCGTATATACACCATCCCTTGTCTCCCCTTTTATGAATGGTAATTGTTGTGAAGTGCTGCTTCATTCATTGTACCTGACAAGATCCATGGGCGGAAGCTTCGAATCACCTATTCACTTATGTTCAGACTCCACTTTCCTTGTCCATTGCAATGGAAATCCCCAGACGCATGGAAGCGCTGGGGACAGGTGACGCATTATTTATTTCTTGTTCACGAGTTGTTCGACAAAGGCGAGCTGCTCATCCACATGTTTTGTTTTGTTGTAGGTTGACGGCACCACATAATCAGGGACAAGCGCTGCTCCTTTGGAAGCATCCGGTCTTTCGAGTTGTCTACTTGACAAATACATGGAAAATTTACTGTTTGGCAGATCGAATTTTGCGGAAGCAACATATGCGTTCGCATTTCCTCCAGGCATTTCTCCAATTACCTGCCCAATCTTATTATCTTGCACAATCGCCGCCATCAATGATGCTCCGCCATATGTATTTTTGGAGGTAAGTACATACAGTTTCCCTTCAAATACAAGCTCTTCATGAACATGATTGTTCTGTGTTGAATGAATTATTTCTGCCATTCCTTCTACGTTCTCACCACTGTTCCCCTCTGTTGAATTACGCGTTACCGCAAAGGATTGATAGTGCTGCACATTCACATATTGGAGCAGTTTCACGATAGCATTCGCATTCCCAACGAAATTATGATCACGAAGGTCTAGCACGACATTGTTGATTTGATTGTGCTTAACAGCAGAGAAGAACTTTTTTAATTCAGCGTCATACACGTCATCAGACTTAAGCATAACCACTTTTAATAGAGCTATGTTTTTGTCCTTATCTATGTTTTGAGAATAATTCGAAGGATATCCCGCTGAAATAGGCTTCACCTGCAACTTAACCGGCTGCCGCAGCTTTTTCCCATCTCTCATGATGGTATAGACAACATAATCTTTATTTTCAATCAAACCTAACTTCTCTAAATATACCTCTTCAGCCAATAAGGTTGAAACTTCCAACGAAGCAAGCAAATACATTTCATTATCACTAGGGATATATTTGATAAGTTCTTGAGCAAACTCTTCAACTGTTCTGTCGCCAATGGCAATGATTTTATCTCCAACCTTCAAGTCCTCCTCATTACTATGATATATATACACTCCATTCTCATACCATTTATATAAAATTGGAATGTTTCGCTTTCGAAAGCTTGAAGTTATTGCAAAACCTGAATTGGCATCATGCAGTTGAGCAATAATGGATTGTCCCCAGAAGTAAATATCTTTGCGATATATCTGATCTTTCTTTTCTTTAATTTCCTTCAATACTTGTTCGTATTGGGCCTTCAGTTCCTCTGGTATTCCATTTACGGTCGCAGGATGGGTGTCTGCAATTTTGTTATACAAAAATTCGATGTCTTTGATCGCTTTTTGCTGCTCCTTCGTTAGAACCGCTGGTTCGTGAAGCTGCTTTTCTTTTTTGCTAATCGCCTTTTCCGTAACGCTGTCGTTCCATGTAAGAGCCGTAACTATTACTGCCCCTATAATCCCGATAAATAATAGAAACCCTACTAATCGCATTTTCATTTGATATCATTCCCCCTGCATTTCTCTATTAACGACCTATTCTATATCTGCATCTACTTTCCCCCATCAATTTGCACTCCCTTCGACAATTTGGCTATATAAGGGAAATACAAACACAATATATCATACAATCGAATATTTTTATTTGAATAAATTAGTAATAAGCCTATGCTATGATTCATCTCTACATCACATGGATTTCATTACCTACAAAACATAAAAAAAGCTGCCCAACAAGTAGAAATCTACCCGTCAGACAGCTTCTTAAATTGTGGCCCATCTCGTTCCAGCAATAGCAATCTTGATGTAGAGATGAAATCATCCTCTCGTCCTTCATCGCTATTTCCAAATTAAAATGGCTGCATGCCCGCTGTATCCAGCTTCTCGCCATCAATGTTAGCGCCCATGCGAGTCGTCAGATCACGATAGTGTGCGACGCGGCGGCGTACTGGATCTACTGTCTCCGGCAAATTCGCTTCTTGACCTCCGTTGATGACCATAATAGTAGCTCCGAATCCCGGCACGAGCCCCTTCGCCAACTGTTCTGCCGTAGGCGTCCATTGCCCTGTCATGATGTCATGGTTGGAAGGCTTCGGATCCTGTGGGGTCATCCAGAAGAGCAGCCCCGTAATGAAGCCGAGCTTCCCGTCTGCTGTAATCTTGTCTGGATCATTCAGCAGTACACCAGGATCACGATATACGATGGAGCTAATCAAGCCATAGTTATAGTTCCAGCTAAGCTGAATCGGACCGCGCCCATGATAGGACTTGCCCGGTACCGGCTTCCAGAACAGGTTGTCCTCATCTACATAGCCGATTTTGTCCGTATTGACGAAGCCCAGCTCTTCATTGAAGAACAGGGCCCAGCGCAGCTCGCCGCCTGGTGCCGTAGACCAGCCGCCGCCTGTCTCATGAGCGATGTTCGCTAGGAACCCAGCAAGCTCGCGCTTGCGGTCATTACTGCTCCCCTCACCCAGGAAACTGCCGAAATCCACGATCCGCGTCAGCTTCGGCAAATTCGAATGACTGGCATCATTGAAGTCTGGCGCTTGGAAGAGCAAGGTTTCGGTCTTCGCCTGCTTGTCCAGGCGGTAAATTTGCTTCACGTTCGGATAGCCCTCGCGGACGACTTCCTTATACTTAATATTCGCAATCTCGCGTACTGCTGCTACGAGATTGTCATAGGAATAATAGTCGGACTGGTTCGGCTTGTAATAGTAGTTGCCCTTCGCTTTTGCATCCCATTCCGGTGTACCGTAGCGCAGTGGGAACGTGGACTCATATTCCGCCTTCGGAATCGCTGCTTGTACCTCCGCTGCAGCCGCATCCGGCAGGAAGGCAGGATTAATGCCATTCCACAGCTGACTAATCTGGTCGTCGGTCAGCACACGGCTCTCTCCTACGCCTATATCAATGACCGGGCCGCCTTTCGTTGCTGCACTTATCGCTGAACTATCGGTATAGTTGCCTGATGTATCCACAGCGCGAATGACGTATTGATATCCTGTATCCGCTTCCAATTCATAGTCTGTGAATTTCTTGGCGATGGTGCTGCCTGCTTTCGCACCGTTGCGGAGAACATCATAATGAGAAATGGCTACATTGTCGGTTGAAGCTGTCCAAGTGAGTGTAATAAAGGTGGAGGATTGCTCGGTTGATACGAGATTCGTTGGAGCGGTAGGAGGTGTAGTATCTTCGTTGTTGTCATTCAATAACTTCCATGAGGTGTCCCATTCGTTCGTTACTTTTGCATCAGGTCTACTATTGTAGGACCACCACTTCGCTTCATAAATCTTGCCTTGATGGGAAACAATATCGCCTGCAGAGTAAGCCTTGTTGGTCTGCCAAGCTTGTACCTGAGACGAATTCGTGCTGCTTGCCGCATAAGCTGTAGAGGATGATCCGAGTGGCGCTGCTGTAAGAATTGCCGCACCAAGAACAGCGCTTAAACTTTTGAGCAGAAGCTTGTGCGAGAACGGAAAGTTGCGATTCATTATACGCCTCCTATTCAGATTGTTATTGATAACGACTCTAGTATAGGAAATTGCGTCTACTTCGCTCAATAGGTACAGCGAACCATTCCTTTGTCGAATCTTGCTTCTGATACTATCTTATTAGCGCTATAACTTTCTCACTTTCGGTTATGCTTCATTCACCTACTTTTATATTGAAAATGATATGATATCAGCAACAATATTTAGAGGAGTTAACATGAATGACTATTAATATTCAAGAAATCATCCATGCCACACAGCATAAGTTCGGGTTAGAGAAATACCGCTTGCACACGCAAGAATTGTACCGGGAAGTGAATCCATTCAATGAGACAACCTATTATCTCAGCATGGAGTGGTATCCGCCCTATGTGAAGGAGTCTGTTGATGAAGATACAAATCCCGAAGGGACAGCCGTTATTTCCTATGACCTGACTGCTGGTCAATATACGAGTCTCATTTTTGTACAGGGGAAATCTTATGCGAACAGCCCTTCTATTCCGAACATCAACTTAGAAGAGATCATTGCGTGGATTGAGAGAGATACCAAACTCGTCTATGGCAAGCAGTTCCAGCTCTCTCACCACCAGAATGGCCAATATATCTTCCATGAATGCGTCGACGGAACCCCTCTGTCTCCTGGCGGACGTATCGAGATCCACATCGATGAAGCCAACAAGCTCGTACAGTATTCCAAGTATGGATTCTATGCTTCCGAGTCATTGATTCAAAAGGAAGCGTTCACCCTCTCCCTTGAACAAGTACAAGTCGAGCAGCTTGCCAAGCAGCAGCTGAAGCTGCTCGAATATCCGGTGTACGAGGAACAACGCCTTCTTCCGCTCTATGGAATCGAAGAGGTTTATGTGACGAACGGCAGAGCTTCCATCATTCCGTTCGAATTCATTATCCATGCGGGTTCGTGGCTGAATATCGATCAGGTCATCGAATGGGAACAGGCTAAAACACAGCCTTTGGAAAAGGTGGACATCGAGTGGCAGAAGACGGTCACTGTCGAACAAGCGGTAGCGTGTGAGCCGCATCCCGACTCCTTCCCGATTACCGAGGCAGAGCAAGAAAAGGCGGTCGCAGCGGTTGTTGAAGGAATGAGCCAACTATACCCGAGCGACTCCGGACAATGGGTGTTGAAGACTTTGCATTTGCATCGTCATCGGGGATATATAGAAGCGATATTGCGGGAGCAGACGCCAAGCAAACGCGTATTCCAGCGCAAGCTGGTTCTGTTTATTGATGCGCAGCGCTTTGTGACTGTAAATGCAATGGACAACCTGCCATTTATCGAAATGTTCGATGATTTTCAGGCAGCAGATGAGGTTGTCATCAGTCAGGATGAAGCCTATGTGAAGCTGAATGAAAAGGGATTCATCGAGCTGACGCCGGTCTACGTGTATCATCCGGAACTGAAGAAGTATGTATTGTGCGGAAAGCTGGACTGTCCGTACGCTGTGAACGCTGCAAATGGCGAGATTATGGAGTTGAACAGCATATAAACAGCGAACACTTTGCCCGAATCGTGCCGGATCCTCTGATTGAAAGCGTTATATTTTCCCAGTATAATAAAATTGATTTCAAAATATTGGATATATGTGAGAGGACTTCCAAGCTGTACGTTGAATAAAAACTTTTCAATGACGGAGGTGTTGGAATGGCGCGATTCGCAGAGCCGTTTAAAATCAAAATGGTAGAGCCGTTGAACATGATCTCACGGGAAGAACGGGAAAAGGCGCTTGAACGGGCGGGATATAATCCATTCCTGCTGCGCGGGGACGAAGTGTACATCGATCTGTTGACCGATAGCGGTACGACCGCGATGAGCGACAACCAATGGGCAGGCCTGATGCTGGGCGACGAATCGTACGCAGGCAGCCGCAACTATTATCATCTGTGCGACGCGGTGCAGCAGATTACAGGCTATCAGCATGTAATTCCCATGCATCAGGGACGAGGCGCTGAGAAGGTGCTGTTTCCGCTGCTTATTCAAAAAGGACAGTATGTCCTGAGCAATTGGCATTTCGATACAACGCGTGCGCATGTCGATCTGGCTGGCGGGATTGCGGTTGATCTTGTTACCGAACAAGCCTATGACACGACGACGCCTTACCCGTTCAAAGGAAACTTTGATGTGGATAAGCTGCGCCATGCGCTCGCTGAAAAAGGAGCAGAAAATATCGCATTTATTCTTATTACCGTGACGAACAACAGCGCCGGCGGCCAGCCCGTATCCATGGAAAATATCCGTGAGGTATCCGCCATTGCGAAGCAGAACGGGATTCGCGTTTTCTTTGATGCCGCGCGTTATGCCGAGAATGCGTACTTTATCAAGCAACGCGAGCAAGGCTATGAAGATAAAGAGATTATTGATATCGTCCGTGAAATGTTCTCTTATGGCGAAGGATTCACGATGAGCGCTAAAAAGGATGGGCTTGTCAATATCGGCGGCTTGCTGGCCTTTAAAGAGGATGAAACCTTATTTACGCAAGCGCGTTCGATGACAGTGCCGATGGAGGGCTTTCCGACCTACGGCGGCTTGACCGGCCGCGATATGGAAGCTCTTGCCCGCGGACTGCGCGAAGGCATCGACGAGCAGTATCTTGCTTATCGCATCGGCCAGATCGAATATCTCGGCAGACGCCTCGAGGAAGGCGGAATCCCGTTCCAGACGCCAACGGGCGGCCATGCCGTCTTCGTAGACGCGAAGAAGATGCTGCCGCATATTTCCGCGGCCCAATTCCCGGCCCAGGTGCTGGCGAATGAGCTATATCTTGAAGCAGGGATACGGGGGGTTGAGATCGGTTCCTTTCTGCTGGGACGTGACGCTGCGACTGGCGAGCAATTGGAGAGCAAGCTTGAATTGCTGCGCTTGACGATTCCGCGCCGTGTCTATACGAATAACCATATGGATGTTATTGCGGATGCCTTGATTGCAATCAAGGATCGGGCAGGAACACTAACCGGATTAGAATTCACCTACGAACCGCCGATATTGCGGCATTTCACTGCGCGCCTACGGCCCGTCAAGACAGAAGCCCTGTCCCACTGACATATGCCATCCATCCTGAATAGGGACGGTGACATCGAAATGCCGCCATTTGTCAAATGGCCATCTTCCCTACAGCATGTACGCTGGTGAGGAAGGAGGGTGAAAGGCCGACCATCTCGCCCAGAAGGAGCGGCGGCGGCTACACGAAAATTGGCATAATGAAGAAGCAGCTTTCTGGATAGAAGGCTGCTTCTTTTGTGACATAACATATGATTTATTAATTCAGATTACTGTGCTTACGCGAATACATAAAGTATATAATCGTGCCAATGCCGATCCATATCATAAATGAGATCCACGTCATATAAGGCAAGCTGGATGCAAGGTACAGGCAAAGCAGCGCACTAATGATAGGGAGCACGGGTACGAACGGAACACGGAATGAAGCCTTCAATTCAGGAAACTTCTTGCGCAAGACAATGATAGCGACCGAGATTAATGTAAACGCAGCCAATGTCCCCATATTCACCAAATGCGCAAGCGTGGTTAAATCAACAAAACCTGCAATGCCTGCCGCAACGAACCCGGTTAACCATGTGTTGCCGATTGGAGTTTTGGTCTTGGCATTCACTTGCGAGAACATTTTCGGCAACAAGCCGTCACGACTCATAGCGAACGACAAGCGGACTTGAGCATAAATCATGGCAAGAATTACGGTCGTAATGCCAAATACCGCTCCGATTGATATGATCCCCGCTATCGAGTTCTGCCCTACGGATTCCAATGCTAATGCAACCGGCGCACCGACATTGAGCATGGTATATGGAATCATCCCGGTTAATACCCCGGATACCGTAATATATAAAATCGTACAAATGAGCAGAGATACGATGATCCCGATTGGCAACGCTCTTTTGGGGTTTTCCACTTCTTCCGATGCCGTAGCGATGATATCGAACCCAATATAGGCGAAAAACACAGTAGCCGCCCCCGTCATCACACCACTGAATCCAAAAGGCATGAACGGCGTCCAGTTATCAGGCTTTACATACCATATTCCGACTGCGATAAACAGCAAGATAATAGCTAATTTCACGAACACCATGACCGTGTTGAACTTAATGCTTTCCTTGACTCCTTTACTGACGAGCGCTGTGATTGCCAAAATGATGAGAACCGCCGGCAAATCAATAAGGCCACCTTTTCCCATACTAGGAGCAGAGGATATAATGTCTGGAATCGGCAGGTTAAAGCCCGCAAGCAGAGATTGAAAGTACGCAGACCATCCCGTAGCGACTGCGGAAACCGCGATTACATATTCGAGCATGAGATCCCAGCCGATAAGGAAAGCTAGCAATTCTCCCAATGTTGCATACGTAAATGTATATACGCTTCCCGAGACGGGCACTGCCGAGGAGAACTCCGCATAGCAAAATGCAGCAAGCGCGCAGGCAATACCCGCGATAACAAATGATAGCATGATCGCTGGCCCCGAAGATTCTGCCGCCACGACGCCCGTAACGACGAAAATCCCTGTCCCGATCACGCAGCCTACGCCAAGAAAAATCAAATCGAGCAAAGACATCGCCCGTGCCAATTCTTTTTTCTCGCTCTGCGCAAGCATGAGGCTCAATGACTTCTTTCGGAAAAGCTTATTCAATATTATTCCCCCTATGCTCTGGTACGCAAAAGCAAACACAATCAGTAATTATTGAAAACATTTACATCCCATACCAATTTTTATGCTATCTATGTTTAGGTTAAGAACGATTTTAACATGTCTATTGAATCCTGAGATATAGGTAATTATTGCTAAGCTAACCGTTCTTCCTTCCCCTGAGAATCGACGGATAGGTTTGTACTGTAGGAGAAGAAATCAAGCATTCATGTATTCCAAAGCAGAACAAACTTATTTATCATTATCCAATATTACCAATTTTTATGCAATATATCCAGAAGAACTTTTTTCAAAAATAGTGCCTGATAGATATGATGATAAATGAAAATGCTAGCAATGGGAGATGTAGCGTCGTTGATTCGCGTATATCAAAATAAAGGAGCAGCCTTCTAAGATTAAAAGGCTGCTTCTTCATCTATTAACACTACTATTTAAAAGAGATCCGGCTTGCATGCAATACGCGAACAGCTAGTGTTTACTTGATATAGCCTTAACAAGTAAAGTTACCGCTTCCGCTCTCGTCGCCGGGTTATTCGGAGCCAGCTTGTTGCCCTGCTGACCGCGAATAAAACCTGCCGCATATGCTGCGGATACATGCTCCCTGGCCCACAGTGGTATCTGATCTGCATCAGCGAATGGAAGCTGGACTTGCGAATCTGCCTTCAATCCTAATGCACGAATGATCATCACGATCATCTCCGTACGGCTGATCGGATGGCTTGCACGGAAGGTATGATCCGAATATCCCGTAATAATGCCCGCAGTGACGGCGCTGGCCACGTGTGGCCGAGCCCAGACTGGAATCTTGTCGAGATCGGTGAAATCCAGTATCTTCGAACCAATCCCATCCAACTTCAAGGCCCGACTAAGCATTGCCGCGAATTCGGCCCGCGTGACCCGCTCATTCGGACGGAAGGTAGCGTCTACATATCCGGTAACGATCCCCTGTGCTACAGCCTGCTCAATCGCAGCTTGGGCCCAGTGCCCGGAAATATCCTTGAGGGCGATTTTCTTCGTCCCGGTCGAACCACTGGCAGACCCTTCACCTGTGCCCGTTTGATTGCCTGAACCGTTATCTGCTCCGCTGCTGCCAGTAGACGCTCCGTTAGATCCACTGGAAGAAGAACCTCCAGACGATCCTCCGGATGGGGAACCCGGTTCGGGAACCGTCGCCGTCTTGAAATGGAGTGAGTAGCTGCGCAGTAATTTGAAATCCTCATTCATGACTCGAATCACAGCCGTTCCCGGCAGCTCCAAGGCTTGAATGACGCTTACCCGCAAGCGTGGATCATTGGCCTCCGCGCTGACAATAGGCACTTCTGCCGTCCCTACGGGCAATTCGATATAATAGGATGTCTTGTCTGGCGCAAAGTCCGTAAGGAGTCGATCGTTCATGCGAATTGCTGTAATTTCCCCCGGAATGACGCCGCTATGAAACGTATCAAGAGCCTCCATCAAGGTTACGGCCTCTCTGTTCACTTCTTGCTGCGTCGCTCCTGCATCATGAGCAACCTTAGCAGCTGCTTCGATAGCAGCCCGCAGCCCATCAATCACCTTCTGCGGATATTGCCCCGGTTCAGTTCCGGCCTTCGCTGCATGATAGATCTTGTTCGCTAGCGTGATCGTATCGTTCAACGAAGTCGGATCAACGGCATAGCCTGTGAACGGTACGATGCTATCGTTCAGTCGGAAGTCTTGGAATTCAGCAGTATCCCCATACCCACCTGGGCTTCCGCCTGCATTATTGGCGAACAATCCCACATGGAGATTCGCAATCGTTGCATTTTCATATGCACCCCCTATTTGCGTCCATGTCGTAAGATCCGTGCTATAGTAGCCTGCATACCGATTGCCTTCCTTTGTTACTTTTAGATATACCGTATCGCTCTGAATCTGATCTGCCGTTACCTGCTCTTGCGGAGCTCCATTCGACTCAGAAATAACGGAGAATATGGCTCCTCCATAGCCCGGATGGTTCTTTCTGGCCACATAGAAGTAGTTATCATCATCGCCGTAGATCAGCAGTCCTCCCTCGGCATACGCCTTCGTCGGCTTGAAGGATAACCGCGTAATCAACGTAACATCTTTGGTAGATGGCGCATAAAGAAGTATATTCTTGTTCGAATTGGCGTCCCTCCACAGATTCCCTTTCTCTGTCTTGATCTTCATGTTGTTGTGCTCGGCATCAAGCGCCCAAGCCTCTTTATTTTCCCTGATCCATGTCCATACGGAATTGAGTGTCAGTTGGCCGCTTACTGCAATGAGCGCTTTGCCATACACACCTGATCCATCGGTTGCTTCAGCACGAACCTCAACAATCCCGTTAGCTTTCGCTGTTAACAGGCCATTGCTGTCAATCGCGGCGACGTGCGAGGCTGGTGTCGTGCCTGGATTGTACGCCCTCCATTCAACCGCCTGCTTATCAGCATGCGGCGGTTCAAGCTTCGCCTGCATGAGCAGCGTACCGAATGGAGCCGTAATCTCTTGCATGCCATTGTGACCGGTTACGATAATTCGCTCCACAGGAGTTCCCTGATGCGGTTTGAACGTCACGGGAATCGTCTGTTCCGCCACATTTCCACGTAAATTTACGGTCGCTGTAAGGTTAGCCGTTCCGGCTTGCAAGCCCGTCACGACACCGTTGTTATCGATTCGGGCAATGGCCCGGTTGTCGCTTGAGTAGGTAATGACCGCCTTGGTCAGATCTGCAGCGTATCCGCCAACCGTCGTGCCTTTTACCCCTAATTGAAAGCTCTGCCCAACTGTATAATCCCGCTCCACTCGGCTCTCTAAGTGAACCTCCGCTGCCGATGCGAAGCCGCCGACGCCTTCAGTAGCCTCCAGCTTGATGAACGAAGCTGTCACAGGAGGGAATGCTGCTGATTTCTCCGAAGAATCGGAGGACCAGTTGCCGCTCGCGATTTCAGTAAACTGGGCTCCATCTGTACTTGCATATATTTTATAAGCAGTGATGTTCCCGTTATACCCTTCCTGTCTCGGAAGATAGCTTAAACCGCTAACGACTGATTTCATGCTGAGCTCAAGCGTAATCGATTGCGGAAGTGGTGCGTACGGAACCCATTGGCTGTGCCAGAACGTCGATGGATTGCCGTCGATCGCGTATTTGGCATCACCATTGTACTGCGTCGCCTCGCTTGAAGCTGTTGCCTTCACTGTCGTCTGGTCGTTGCCCGCTGCAATCGAAATACTCTTCAGCACCCCCTTATCATTCACATGCAACTGCTGTTCTGGGGAGATTGTGACCTCATCCGCAGGCGTCCTGTCCAGAAGAACGGTTCGATTTACACCTTCGCCTTCGAATTGATTGCCTTCTATTGAAATATGATTGCTCTCTAAGAGGTGGAATGCGGCTTGCTCATTGGGGTTCATGTTGGGGTGCGTTCTCGTAATCTTGTTGTCGGAGAAACGAATGCCGTCCGTGCTCTTAGCGAACAGTACGGTATTGTCTAGCATCTGAAACGTATTGCCTTCAATGTTGATATTGCGATGCACAGGCCCTGCATACTTCGTATTCTCAGGATGAATCTGAATCACCGGATTCCCGTTCTCGATGAACGTATTATTGCGAATCGTTACATCTTGAACCATCCCGGATTCGTACCAGGTTTGCGCATCGCTGGCGATGAGGATTCCGCTCATCTGCATGCGCTCGAACACATTGTCTTCAATGATGGATTTGCCGCGCGTGGATAGAAGAATTCCTCGCGTCGGAATGCGCGAGAAGTGATTTCCTTTAATTTCGACCTCTGGCGCCCAGGTGGCATTCTCGATTACAACGCCTGTTCCAATACTCGAAGGTACATCCTCTTCAAGGGTGAGGGTAATTTCACGGTCGTTGATCCGGGCCGCCTGAGCGACCTTGCCGCTGCCTACAGATGTAAGGGTTCTGTTATCGATGAACTCGATTGCATCACCAGGGAAGAACGCCTCAAATCCGTACGTCTGATGATGCATGAAGCGGACGACGATCTGATTCGGTGCCGGCTTGCGCACCACCTCGAGATGAGTCCCATGTACATTAATGACATCATCATGAGCCCCACGGAAGGTACTGTTCATAATCTTTAGCTTGCCCTTCACGCCTGATGCTTGGATGAAGTCAGCGAATCCAGTCGCAGTACGTCCCGTTTCCCCGCGCGGTGCGAACGTCATGTCCTCGAATGTCAGGTTTTCGCTGAACTGTCCAATGATACCTAGTCCATGCGTATAGTGCATCGTAACATGCTTCCACGTGACATTTTTGCTCTTATGAATGAAGGAGCCTACCTGACTGCGAACCCCGTCTCGAATTTGAAATACATTCCCTACTGTAGTATTCGGAGCCTGATTATAATGCAGCCGCAGCGTATTGGCCTTCAACTCCTGCACGCTTGTCGCGCTGGATACGGGGTTGCCTGTTCTCCACGTGATATTTTGGCCTGGATCATACTCTTGGGCGATTCCGTCCTTGAACTCCCAATAACGCGCTCCAGCCTTATTCGGTTCGCTCACCCAATAGACTTGACCGCCGCGAATCTCATATAGGGAATCCTGGCTAACCTCGACATCCATATAGTCACTGCCGATCTCCAGCACCTTCACTTCCGACATCGTCGGCCGTTCATAATCAACGCGTACATTGCGAATCTCAATATCTTCGCTTTGATCGATGACAAAGGTCGTCATTTTCCCATGCAGCATAAACAATGACCCATTGCCTTCAACCGTTACGTTCTTCATATCCTTAAGCAGCAAGCCAATCGTCTTCGTTACATCTGGATTCTCGCTCTCGGAAGCTGTATTGGAGATGTAATAGGGCCGCTTCTCCGCATCTTCCGCATAAAAATCATATCTGCCTTCCGGGAAATGTAGAACGACAGGGCCATCCACAGCCGCCGCAGCAGCAATCGCTCGCTGGACGGGAACTGCCGCATCCTCATGCGAATTCGGCTTTGCTCCATAGTAAGTAACATCAATGACAGTAGGCATGGATGCAAATTTGAGCTGCTCTCCACCATAAGTGGCATCAACAACCGAAGGAGTGTCTTGTTGGATTGAATCCCCCTCCTGTACAACATCGTGCATAACAGCATTGCTAGCATCGTCGTAAGCCATTGCATAATAGGGTGTCAGCATCCAAGTGGCTAGCACGACTAGCATGAAGACCACTACATTCTTACTTGACCGCTTCATCTCATTCCTCCCAACAAAAGATTGTTGTTCTTCGTTACGCGTTACGTTTGTCCTCCTTTGCTTATGTAGTCGTCTTATCCGTTGCAGATATGGTAATCGCTTACAATTTTGATTGTACTATAGCCTATGCTCTCTAAATCTAGTAGTTTCCATCATTTTTTTATGAGAATCGTACTTATTTAGTAGAGAAAGCAGATTGTCCAAATTGGCTCGTAACAATACAAAAAGTCCGAGAAGCCGCAGCCCCTCGAACCTTTTTATCAGGAAATTACAACACAAAGGGAGGATTGCTCACTAAACCTCGATCTTATACTCTCTCTGTAATAGTCCATATATCTCTAAGTCCACGATTCCTTTGCCCGACCAGAGCGATGCTTGCCGCAGCGTCCCTTCCTTGATGAAGCCATTCTTCAGCAGCACCCGCTTCGAGCGTTCATTTGTAGGCATAACTTCGGCTTGAATTCGGTTTACATCCACGTCCTCGAACAAGAACTTCACAACAATTCGCGTCGCTTCCGCAGCAATGCCTTGCCCCCACTCCGTTTCTGCCAAGAAGTACCCGATCGTCACCATATTCACCTTCTGATTGAAGTCGAACGCTTCCATGATGCCTACCACTCTCTTGCTGTCCTCATTGGTGAATATCCCCCATTTGATGCGCGACCTCTTATTGAAGTCTCTCTCAAAATGCCCGATCATGTTCTTGACGGTCGCCTTGTTATGCTTCGGAATAATGCCGCAATATTCAAAAACGGTATCGTTGCTGTAAATGTCATAGACCTCTTCCAGATGATGCTCTTCGACTTTCTTCAACGTAAGTGTGTCCGACTTCAGTATCGGAAATTGCCCAAACACGGCGTCCAGGTTCATCGTATCACCGCTCCATATTTCCAGCTTAATCGTATTCGTCGTATGATCGTAACATCACTGCCTTGACCTTGACCGTCTTGTTCCACCTTTTAAGCTTTTTAGCATGTAATCCCGTGTAGATGTGGATTGCTTGTCAGCAACCGCTGCACCCTGTCTAGGGTATCTGGCCCCATTGGAATACCCCCATTGCGATACAAAAGTATCCATCTGAGACATGCCAGCGCTTGGAACATATCAAGCTCCTCTTGCTGGATATCATTTATAGCTAAATACGTATTACGAAACACTTCGGCAAAGTGCTCCGGTATATAGATCTGCTGGAGCGTGAGCGACCAAGCGAAATCATACCTTGCATCTCCCAATTGCACATTGGTCCAGTCGATGACCGTTAATTGTCCCGCCTTCTCAACGAGATTGCCAAGATGATAGTCCCCGTGGATGATTCGCTCATGCTTCGGTGCTGCCAGCTCGACCAATTGCTCTAGGAGAGGATGCAGATCCGAATGCGCCTGCATACCTGGGAAGAAATATTCGCTGAAATCATGCCGCGGCAGTTGTATCTGAGTATGGAATTCTTCTGGAGAAATGCGGTGTACGCGGTCTAATAGATTCGCAATCTCCTTTATAGTCTGATCATTGCCATCACGCAACGGCTCGCCATCGAAGGTAGTCAGCAGCACATTGTCACCGTTCGCATTTATCCCCCAACCGAATGGCTTCGATACGGATACTCCCTGCGCATGCAGCAAATTGAGAGACTGGTATTGCAGACGAATATCCGGTTTGGAATCTCTGCTCCATATTTTCAGCACATAGCTGTCCGTATCGGTTACCACCTTAACGGTCTCTGCTTCCATACCTTGCATCAAGGAAGTGATCGTAATCGCACCCGCTTGCTGCAGAATGCGATCAAGATGCTGATGCTTGTCCCTCCACTCTATTGCTGCCAGATCATGCTCATGGTGCTTGTGCTTATGTTCATGTTCCATCATACCTTCATACCGCCCCTCTGTTTATGCTTCTCATGCTCTTTGACGAATCGGAATATGTAAATCCACTCTGCACTTGCCTTCCTTATCCTGCTTGGGATCGTTCAGGCACAGTTCAAAACATGGTCGATCATCAGCCTCATAACCACTGCTTGGCAGCCACAGCCTGAACATCGTCTCGTATGCGAGAACGAAATTCGGGACGGTATCGTAATACGAATAGACCGCATACCTACCACCAGGCAGGGTTCCATATGAGATGTCCTTGTGTTCCTGCTTGGTGAATCCTGGCGGCAGCGTGACACAAGCATCGTAACGGCAGGCATACTCCTCAACCTCGTTACTATCGTCTAACGACACGCCAATGAACCTCTGTTGCCCTATGGCACTCCCCTGCTCTCGTACCCAGTTTCCCAACTTGTCCCAAGCACCTCGTGTATCCAAATAACTCCCAACATGCCGCACATACGCCACTTCTACATCCGGAAGCTCCTTGATCACAATCATGTTCTCCCACGCTCTCTGCAGCAATGGATGTCTGCGACTTCTATTGTAGTCTGGAGAGAAAGATAACTCTTCTTGCTTATTGCTATGATTTGCTGACAAATTGCGATTTTCCCGAATTGTATGCTGAAGCGTATCTCGCAGCTTGCTCCTGACCGCGCTCGGCGTGCTTCCATAGTGCTTCTTGAAGACAGCATTGAAGGTGGAAATAGACTCGAAACCGCACAGACTTGAGATGTCCAGTATGGTGTGATCCGTTTGCTCCAATAAGTGAATTGCCTTCTGCAAGCGCTCTTGATTCACAAATGCCATAGGCGTTATGCCGACATGCGCCGCAAAGACTCTCGTAAAATGATATTTGGAAAAGTTCGCAATGCTGGCAAGCTGATCGAGACTAAGCTTCTGATGGCTGTTTTCTTTTATATAGGAGATGATCTTATCGATTCTGGATTGATAGCCATTGTTCATTGGAAAAATCCCTCTATCTGCTAGGTTCTAATAGGATTTCGATTCTTCTTGAAAGGGAACAAAAAGCCGCCGTCATTGACGGCTTGACTTCTCCGTCAAATCAAGTGGCTGAGCAACGCAAAGATTCATACCAGTCACGGAAAATTATAGTTATGGTTATCATTTTATCGCACCAAGCCGCGTTAGCCTACAAACGAATTTATCACCAACCCGTAAGGTTGATTTACATTTCCTCCATTAAACTCTCCCACCCGTACAGGGGACGTTGGAGTAGAAATATCCTGCCAGTTATACGGCTGCGTCTCCAGTAGTCCGAGTGCTGGCATATTGGGATCTCCCGCGATCAAGAAGAAGTCATCTAACCCCGCAGGCTGCACAGCAGACTTCGCAAAGGGCCCCGTCCCAGCACCGCCCGTATCCTCAAAAAGCTCAATTCTCGCCTCCATCGCATTGTCGGCAAAGGCATTGAGAAACAAGTTGAACGAGACACTTGCACCCGCAGGAATCAAAAATGGTGTAGAAGCTGCTGCAAAAGCCGACGTCTGGCCCTCAGATACCGGCAGCTTCCATACGTATTCCGGATTGGGAACACCCCCGAAAGGAGAATAGGCTTGCAGGCTGTTATCATTATCGTACTTCTCCAATAATGGCCATGCCACAGGAGCTAGGGTGCGGGCTACTTTGTCAGCATTCGTGCCTGTACCGTTGGCCGCATTCAGCGCAGCTTGATCTATGTTCGTACCCACAAAGACAGAAGTCGCATTGCTGACCAGCCTTTGAAACGCTTCTATGGACATGTCATCACCTTTTTGTGAGAAGATAGGAGGTACAAGAGAGTGTAAGGGACGCCCGGTTGCAAACGCTACTCCCCTTATACTTAGTACCGCTTACAGCATGGATTCCCCGTTAAATGCTTCATCTGTAATTTGTCCTCCTATCCTATGAACCTATGGGTGAAGCTGCTTGTGCGAATGCCATTGTGATGATTATTGCATGCCAACCTGATCGAAGTAGGACTCTCCATTTTTCGACAAAAATAGTATAGAAATTCAACCAGATGTCAATTTGCCATTTACTTCATCTTCATTTATACTAAAAACCAACAGAAACTTAAATAAATTGTCAATTCAGGAAGGATTTCGAATTGTTATGCTGAATTACTAAATAAGGAGGATTCGACATGACAAGCAATCTTCATGTAGCTCCGATGGAACTCCGCCACAGGTTACAAGATGAATTGAGCATAAGGGGGTGGAAGCAGAAAGAGTTAGCAGAGGCATCCGGCATCGACAGTTCAACCATTAGTTACATTTTCAACAACAAGCAATCACTTATGCTGCCTCAGCTCCACGCGATCAATCACGCATTCGGATTACCAATAGACACCTTCTATGAAGAATTCATAGGAGAATGCTGCAACGAACTGGGCCGATTGCGGCCTGATAAGACAAGCGATTTTATTCTCCACTGTATTGAAGTAGAAAAGTATGACCTGGTCAAGCAGCTAGTACAACTCCTCTATGAAGAAACCAATCGTTCCAAACTGATCGACACCGCCTTCAAAATCGCCGAACGCATCTTCCAGTCACCGAAACGCAACTACTCACTCCCGTTCTACGACATCATCATTCGCAATGGATACAGCCGCAGCGAGAAAATAGCCATCTCCTACTTCAGAAGATTCCTCATCTTGAGAGACTTGGATACGAGCGGAGCCGGCAACGAAGCCTTATGCCAGCTGATTGAATATCTGCCTATACTCCCTGATTCACTGAGGCTCGACGCCTATTATCGCATACTTACATATTACAATGTCGTAGAGAACTGGGCAAAGCTGCTCCAGTATGCCAAGGAATTGCGCGCTATTGCGTTTGAGGAAGGACAAGATGATTATATAGCAGAGAGCTGGTTGTACGAGTCTGTGGCTTTGAAAGGCATGAAAAACTATGAAGGTGCATTAAATTCTACTCGTCAATATGCCGTTTATGGTGACCATTACGCATTTCTTTCTAAATGCAACGAGCTTTACATTTCCATCGAGATGAAGAAGACAGAACCAATTGAGGAGCTTATGGGGCTTTTGAATAGTGATCAAAAACTCTTGGTACTCCCTGTCGCATTGGATAGCTATGTTAGTAATGATGCGTTTCAAGACGCTGCTGTGTATTTGGAACAACATAATACCTACATAGACATTCTATTATCTATGGAAGACCCCTTCCACGTAAAGCACAAGTTACGTCTTACACAAGCGTTGGCACAGTATTATTTCAAAACAGCTCAGCATGAATTGGGTTTTAACTTTAACGCCCTATCATTGGAATTGGCACTTAAACTCAAAAATATGCAGTATGTTGGTATGTCTGTTCTTCTCTTTCAAGAGTATGAGATACATGCTTCTGAAGAACACAAAGGTCGTTTCACACACATTCTATTAAATGAGGTGGATTCAAATGAAGAAAGTACTAGTCACGATCTCCATGGCTCTTTTCTTGTTCGGTTCTACAGGGTTATCTTTGGAAGTGAGCGCGGATAATATCGGGTCAGGATGGTCTCCTGTTGACAGTAATACCGGGACAAGCCTGCTTTTAAGTGACATCGGGACAGGATGGTCGCCAATGAATAGTGATGATCCTGAGTGGTCTATGTCATTCAGTGACATTGGAACAGGGTGGTAAGCAGCATCGGCTCGGGATGGAGCCCGTTGGGAAGCGTTGTAGAAGTATAGGAATGTTGTATAAATTCAAGGTAATACAGGATAGCAACTCTTGAGTTCAAGGGTTGCTATCCTATTTTGTTCAGTGATCAAAGGTACCCAATCTGGCACATAATAATAGAGAGCAACTTAAGTGGGAAAAATGACACCCAATATATAACCATCCTTCGTTTGGATAACAACTAGAAGTTTATCGCCATCCTTTACCCTGAATATTTTATCGCCCTTGCGAATTTCATAGGTACGAGTGGCCTCCGGATACACAACATCTCCATCAGTTACGGGCTTCTCAACGATTTCATGAACCTCACCGATTTGTTCGCCTAAATTCTCTTTCGGGAAATTATCTCTGGTTTTCAGACTGTAGAGCTTATCATCTATATATAAATAACCAATAACCTCATCAAATACCTTTGTAAAATCAACTCCTTCTACAGCATCTTTTTTAGTACAACTAATAAGTAATACGCATGAAAGCGTGATGATGAAAAGTTTTACTGATTTCATACACAGCCCTCCTTTATGTAGAAAATTACTAAACTGCGTAATATTAAGGTATAGGTTCAAAACATACAGATAGCGACTCTTGAGTTCAAGGGTCGCTTTCTTAATTAGGATAATATCCAAAATATCAAGAGTATCTAGGGATTAGAATCCATCCAATGGAAGAGCCGCATGGCATATCATCTTACTACACCAATTGGAACATCATCGTCATCGCTGAGAACGAATTGGCCAATCCGTGCATCATCCAGCTTGGAATAATCGATCCTCCTGCTAATCTCTCGTTTATGTACCCCATAAACCAGCCAATTAAAGCAGTAAATAACGTTATGATAACAGCATTGATAATTCCGGTTCTTGAAAAAAACATAACTCCGTGCAAACAACCAAACAATAACGCCTGAACCGTGTTCCCTGTTGCAAATCCAAACGCAGAAATCAATCTCTTCCCGATAAAACCTCTGAATAAAATTTCCTCAGATAAACCGGTCTGTACGAAAGCATACAACAAAGCCGCAGCTATACCTGAAACGCCTACTCCATAAAATTGCGATGCAGCAACATCGGTGTCATTAGTGAAAAACAAAATAATTATCCACCCAAGAGATATGAACAAGAGAAGCGCTAAGAAGAACAGGATGAAAAAGCTGTTTCTTTTCTCGATAACAGGAAGTTTACATCCAATCCATTCAAAAAAAGACTGCTTCATTCTGGCGAATAGGAACCAACATACCAGTGGAATTACACTAAATAAGATTACTTGAATAAGTGATGAAACCAACATGGGAACAGTCATCTCTTATTACTCCTCTCCCTTGTACTCTAAAATGTCGCCAGGCTGGCAATCAAGGACTTTACAAATCGCATCAAGTGTAGAGAAACGAATCGCACTTATTTTCCCCGTTTTTATATTCGAGAGATTAACATTTGATATTCCTACCTTAGCCGCAAGCTCGTTCAGAGATATCTTACGGTCTGCCATCACACGGTCCAGCCTCAAAACAATAGCCATAATACACACATCCTTACAGAGTTTCATCGGATTGCTGTTGCAGCATTCTACCATAATCGAATATTTGAGCTAGACAAAAGAATACGACCGCGACCAAAATATAAAACAGCTCAAACGACACATTAACCCTTGCCGCTGGCGTGACCATTTGAATCATTGCTATTTCAACAAATCCAGGAATAATGGCGATCCCAGCTATGAGCAAGGATATCCGTTTCAAACGCTTCATATGCTTGGCAACAAACGGTGTATAGTCCTTACTAATATCCTTAAATATCCGCCCGGCAATAAATAGTATCACCATGATTAGACATAGCCTCACTACACCCCCACTGAATGTAATAATTAGATCGGATTTGGCGTAATCACTATGGTCGGTATGTAAGAATATAGAGCTCATAGTGTTTATTGCTGCTGGAATTTCATCTCCTGACATCTGAGAAAGCCATAGGATTGCGACAATTTCCACAATCGTTACTAGCAACAGCATGATACACAGCATTCGTAAACAAACAGCCAATATTTTGCTCGTTTTCTGAATTTTAAGGGTGCTCATATGTTTCCTGCTCCTTTATTATGATGACTAGAGCATAACAGGAAAATATATGTATTTCAATAATAATTTAATGTTTATCGTTAAGTTATTATTGATATTTAACAACTAATACTTATGAAAGGATTTAATCATGTCACGAATTAAACTAATCATAGTCTCTATTTTTTTCATTCGAAGTCAAAGAAAACGCATTGTTCGCTGTTTCTACTTTAGGTCCTCCCCTCCAAAATTCACTTGCGAATTTTAGACGATGTTTGCGGATTGTGGGATTTGTAAGCGGTACCAACCTTGCTACAATAGACACACAACGCAATGAACATTGCTCAAGGGGGAATAAACAAATGAAAAGGCTTTCTTTGATGCTAGCGGCTTGCATGATGTTTGTCGGAGTGTTAAGCGGTTGTGGCGGCAGTGAATCGGATTCGGGTTCATCCAATAAATTGGTCATTTACAGTCCGAACAGCGAAGAAATCATCAAGACGATCATCCCAATGTTTGAAAAGAAAACAGGCATTACGGTTGAGCTCGTAACAGCTGGTACAGGGGAGATTGTTAAGCGTCTACAGTCTGAAAAGAAAAATCCTTACGCGGACGTTATGTTCGGCGGCTCCATGGCGGGCTACCGCGAGCATGCTGACCTGTATGAGCCTTACGTATCTCCAGAAGATGCGAACTTGATTGAAGGCCATCGCAATAAGACAGGGTTCGCAACTCCGTTTGTTTCAGACGGCAGCGTGCTGCTCGTGAACAAGAACCTGATCGGCGATATCAAAATTGAGGGTTATGAAGATTTGCTCAATCCGAAGCTGAAAGGCAAAATTGCATCCGCTGACCCGGCAAGCTCCAGCTCCGCCTTCGCTCAGCTTACGAACATGCTGAAAGCAATGGGCGGCGACTATGAGAATCAAAAAGGCTGGGATTATGTCAGCAAGCTGATCGAGAACCTCGACGGTAAAATTGCAAGCGGCTCTGGTGCAGTTCATAAGAGTGTCGCAGACGGCGAGTACATCGTTGGCTTGACATACGAAGATCCTTCTAGCACATATGTCAGAAACGGTGCACCGGTAGAAGTCGTGTATCCGAAGGAAGGCGCCGTATTCTTGGATGCAGCATCCGCCATTATTAAAGACGCACCTCATATGGAAAATGCGAAGAAGTTCATCGACTTCATCCTGTCCAAGGAAGCGCAAGACGCATTCGGCACACAATTGACGAACCGTCCGCTTCGCAAAGATACACAGCTCGGCGACTACATGACGCCACTCGATAAGATCAACATGATTGACGAAGATACAGACTACGTAAGTGCACATAAATCCGAAATCGTAGAGCGTTACATCTCTGTATTCACAAGCAAATAATCGGTTTTCAGAATCAAAATATGCGTGTCAAAAAGTCCGGTTCTCAGCACCACTTTTGATTATCGGACTTTTTGACTACCTATAAAAAGGTTAGGTGACAACAATGAGCGTAACAATAAAAATAAAAGACCTAGTCAAAAAATACGGTGATACGACCGTCATTCCAGAGTTGTCCTTGGAGATCAAGAAAGGCGAATTCTTCACGCTTCTCGGTCCTTCCGGGTGCGGCAAAACGACACTTCTGCGCATGATTGCTGGCTTCAACAGCATTGAAGGCGGAACAATCAACTTCAATGAGCGCGTCATTAATCAGGTTGAGCCAGGCAAGCGGAATATCGGGATGGTGTTCCAGAGCTATGCGATCTTCCCTCACCTTACCGTTAAGGGAAATATTGCGTTCGGTCTAGAGAACCGCAAGTTGTCCAAGGCCGAAATCAACGACAAAGTAGAAGATATCCTCAAGGTCGTACAAATCGAGCAATATAAAGATCGCATGCCGAAGAACCTGTCCGGTGGCCAACAGCAGCGCGTCGCACTTGCCCGTGCAATCGTCATCCACCCGGATGTACTGCTCATGGACGAACCGTTGTCCAACCTTGATGCGAAGCTCCGTGTCGATATGCGGAATGCGATTAAGGAAATTCAACGCGAAGTCGGCATTACAACGGTGTATGTAACACACGATCAGGAAGAGGCTATGGCCGTATCCGATCGCATCGCCGTTATGAAGTCGGGCGTCATTCAGCACTTGGGCACACCGCAGGAAATCTATCAACGCCCAGCCAACGTGTTCGTAGCTACATTCATCGGCCGCACGAACATTATCGAAGGCAGCTTAACGCGTCAGGGCGACAGCTATAAGGTGAACTTCGGTTCCGGCTATGCTGAGGAGCTTCCTAACATTCAGCTTCCGGCTTCAGCGAAGCAAAATGAATTGAATGTCAAAATCTCGGTTCGCCCAGAGGAATTCGTCATTACTGAGGATCAGACTGGTATGAAGGCAACCATCGTACACAGCGTCTTTTTGGGACAGAACACGCATTACTTCGTCGATCTGGAATCCGGGCAGCGCGTAGAAATTACACAGGAATCGAAGACAACACAGATTCTTGATCCTGGCCAAGTCGTCCATTTGAAGGTGAAAAAGGAAAAAATCAATGTATACGATGCTGCAGGTGAATTGAACTATACAAGGGGCGGTCAACTATGAGGGGGACGCGCAAACGATTTGACGTCTGGACTAACATTTCGTTCCTGATATTTGGTTTCTATCTTTTGTTCCTAGCCTTGCCTTTGTTTACGATGCTGTTCAAAAGCTTTTTCAACGGTACAACAGGCGATTTCTCACTCGCCTACTTCGTGAAGTTTTTCAGCAAGCCGTATTACACCAATGCACTATTCAACAGTATTAAAGTTACCGTCAGCGTAACCGCCCTTGCGGCGCTCATCGCAACACCACTAGCCTATATAATGGCTACTGTTAAGATTAAAGGGGACTCAACGATTCGGATTTTGATTCTGCTCTCGTCCATGTCGGCCCCGTTCATCGGAGCTTACTCTTGGATTCTCCTACTCGGAAGAAACGGCGTCATTACCAAATTCGTCAGCAATACATTTGGCTTCCAAATGCCTGACATATATGGCTTTACCGGTATATTAGTTGTCTTGACCCTGCAAATGGTGCCTCTCATCTTCATGTACGTATCCGGGGCACTCAAAAATGTGGACCAATCACTTATGGAAGCGGCAGAGAGCATGGGCTACAAGGGCATCAACAAGATGCGCAAGGTACTGCTCCCGCTCATCACACCAACCCTGCTCGCAGGCGGGCTGCTCGTATTCATGCGCGCGCTGGCCGACTTCGGTACGCCGATGCTGATCGGTGAAGGCTACAAGACCGTTCCTGTCCTGATCTTTACTGAGTTCATCAGTGAAGTCGGCGGCGACGACGGCTTTGCTGCTGCAATCAGTGTCATCGTTGTATTGTTCGCAACAGCAGTCTTCCTGATGCAAAAGTTTATAGCCAACCGCAAGTCCATCACAATGAGTGCATTGCATCCGCTTGAAGCGAAGAAGAAAAAAGGCATCGGCAACATCGCGGCGCATGCTGTCATCTATCTGTATACGTTAATCGCGCTGCTGCCGCAATTGTACGTCATCTATACTTCATTCTTGAAATCGAACGGCCGCGTCTTCGTTGATGGCTTCTCACTGCAAAGCTATCAGAATGCTTTCAGTAGCATCGGTGGTGTCATTACGAACACGTTCATCCTGGCTATCGTGTCGCTCGTCATCATTATCCTGCTTGCGATTCTGATTGCTTACGTAACCGTTCGCAGAAAGAATGCATTAACGAACACAATCGATATTTTCACGATGTTCCCTTACATCGTTCCTGGTTCTATCTTGGGTATCGCCTTGTTGATTACGTTCAACGATAAGCCGCTGGCACTGAGCGGAACAGCATTCATTATGATTATCTCGTT
The DNA here is from genome assembly GCF_032337355.1 of Paenibacillus suaedae. NCBI lineage: Bacteria > Bacillati > Bacillota > Bacilli > Caryophanales > Paenibacillaceae > Paenibacillus > Paenibacillus suaedae. Next base: position 136,772 of record NZ_JAVYAA010000007.1, on the reverse strand, counting down.
CGTCATCCGTCGGTTGCCTTATACGATTCGTTCCAGTGCAGCCATTTTGCATCAAATTAACGGCGGTATTGAGGAAGCCGCAATCAGCTTGGGCGCTTCTCAGATGAAGACATTCTTCAAGATTACACTGCCGATGATGCTCGCGGGCGTTGTCTCTGGTGCAATTCTAAGCTGGATCACAATCATTACTGAATTAAGTACCTCGATCATCTTGTATACAGGTAAGACGAAGACCGTTACGGTTGCTATTTATACCGAGGTTATTCGCGGCAACTATGGCGTGGCAGCAGCACTATCTACAATCCTAACCGTTATCACAGTCATATCGCTGCTCGTCTTCCTGAAGTTGTCCGGACAAAAAGAAGTCTCCCTATAAGAGAGGACGTTCTAAAAGTCCAACTTTGATCACGAAGTTACACAGGAAGTAACTCGGTGCTGAAAACCAAACTTCTTGAACAACATATTTGAATGCATCATCCACACCAAGTCGGTACCTCTTCTGGAGGGCCGGCTTGGTTGTATTTGGATGATCTTCTTTCAACAGCGAACCAGTATAATATGGAATGAAAGGGCTTACCGACACTGGAGGGAGACATGGAACAGAAGAAGATTCGCACCTTCAAGGAGTCAACCCGTCACTTATTTCAGCTGTATGCGGTGATTCCGTTTTTGATTTTGATCGCGCTGTTTTTCATCTTTACGATCATTAATGGAAGGATGAATTTGACGCAAAAAACGACGGAGGCCGCCGAGTCGATCAGTAAATCTATGGCGGAGGTGTTTCAACAGTATCACGAGGAAATCAACCGGATGGCTATCTCACCTGCCGTGACGAAATATGTGACTACACGCTTAGGCAGCGACAAGGTGTATTCCGAATTCTATGACTTCAATAATCGGCAAAAAGTGAAGAGCATATTCCATATCGTCGACACGGACGGCATCTTCCGAGCCAGCTCCGATTCGCCGGATGCACTATACAACAGCTTCGCCTTCGGCAATCTCATCAACCGGATTGAACAGAAATCCGGCAACACGCTGACTGAAATGAACAGCTTCCGCTATTCCCATGATCGCGACACAAGCTACACGTTCGGCAAAGCGATCGTCAAGGGCAAGCAGACGATTGGCTATATCATCTACCAGCTCTACGAATCTGACATGCAGAAGCTCATTTTCGAACAAAACAATGAGATTGCGATGATCACGGACGAGCATAACACGATCATTGCCACCACCAGCAATGTCACCAAGGGCGTATTGAACAAATTCAGTCCTAAGCTGGACAAGCAAGGACATGTTCTGTTGAACGACGGTACGTACTACATGTATACCAAGCGCATACCAGGCACACCGATTCAGGTGGTCACGCTCAATTCCTACAAGTCAGAGCAATACACCTACTACACGGTGTCTATCTTTATTCTCGCTGCCAGCCTGCTGCTGTGGGTTATTATTCATTTCCTATCGAACAAAATGTCTGCCCGCAATTCTGAATCGGTCGATAAATTAATTCTGGCCTTGGCCCAGCTGCGCGAAGGGAATTTCAACGGCTATGTCGATATTCACACGAATGATGAGTTCGAGATACTCGGCGATGAGTACAATGTGATGCTGGATCGGTTGAAGGAATTGATGATGAAAAATAAAGAGCTGTCTGAGCTGCGCACGATTATCGAGGTCAAGCAGCTGCAATCGCAGTTCCATCCGCATTTCATTTTCAACGTATTAGAGACGCTGCGGTACGCCATTAAGATGGACGCCAATCAAGCGCAGCAAATCGTTATGCTGCTGTCGAGACTGCTGCGATACAGCATCGGCAATGATCGGAGCGTTCAGCTGAAGGATGACATGAATTATGTGCGTGATTATTTGAAACTGCAGCAAATCCGCTTCAATGAGCGGTTGGAATACCGAATTACCGTCGAAGAGGAAACCAATCATGTATACGTACCTAAGCTGCTGCTGCAGCCAATCATTGAAAACGCTATCAAGTATGGTTATCAAAATCAAAGCAATGTGCTTATCGAAATCCGCATCTACCCTTCTGACGGGAAGCTGATGCTGGAGGTATGCGACAACGGACAAGGCATGGACGCGGAGACACTGCTGAAGGTGAACCGAATCCTACACAGCCAAAACAATACGACACAGCATATCGGGCTCTACAATGTTCACCGCCGCTTAGTGCTGCTCTACGGCGAGGAATCCGGCATCCACATCAACAGCAAGCAAGGGACTGGCACTTGTATAACACTAACAATTCCTTACGAATGGAGTGAAGGCGATGTTCAAGATTCTGCTAGTTGAAGACGAAGATATGATACGCAGAGGCATACGTTTCAGCATCGATTGGCTGCAGTATGATTGCATCGTGATAGAAGAAGCATTGAACGGACAGGACGGTTATGAGAAAATTTGCGAGCTGAAGCCGGATATCGTCATCACGGATATTAACATGCCCATTATGGACGGCATCTCCATGATTCGCGAGGGTTTGCAGCAGCATACGTTCAGCAGCATTATTATTTCCGGCTATAATGAGTTCCATCTTGCCAAGCAGGCGCTGCAATTAGGGGTAACCGAATTCCTCGTGAAGCCGCTGGAGGATGATCAATTGATCGCCGCCCTAGAATCGGCCAAGACGAAGGTCGATTTGCAGCGCAAATATGAGGTCATTTCGAATCATCCGCAAGAAACCGAAGAGATACTGAACAGCAAATTTATGGAGAAAGAAACGAAAACTTCGAAGTATGTATCGCAAATGATCGCGTACGTGCAGGAGAATTATGCGAAGAAAATCAGCATCCACGATCTTGTGGAGCAGCTCGACTTGAGTGCCTACTACTTGAATCAGAAATTCAAAGCTGAGACGAGCTATACGTTCAATGAGTTCCTGAACCGCTATCGCATTCAAAAGTCAATCGACCTGCTGAAATCAGGCGACAACAAAGTTTACAACATTGCTCACGATATCGGCTTCAGCGACTACAAGTACTTCATCAGCATTTTCAAAAAGTACGCCCACGTCACGCCGAGCCAGTATCAAGAATTCTATGGCAGTTAGGCTGAATCAAAGAATGACGAATAACAAGCAAAGAAGCAGCGCATGCCGTTCTTACAGGCACGCGCTGCTTCTCTTCCACTCAGGAGAGAGTGATTCAGCCAGCTCGGAATTGCTACGTGCAAACCATGCTAGAAAAAGAGGTGTTCTCTCATTTTTTCATTTAGATGTTGTAATCACATTTTGAAAATTGCTGATGACTCTAATAAAAGTGCACGTTTCTGTCTAACGAACCATACCCTTTATCCTTTATTACTTACTGCTTGTGCTCTTTGCGCCATCCGACTTTGGCCCATTCGCTTTTTTAGTACCTTTGCTTGTGTAAGGTTTTGGTTTGTTTTTTGCTCTTCTTTCACTAGCTTGCCATCTAGTCCAACCCTTTTTATCCGTTCCTCTACCTGTTCCGCCCTTACCCTTAGCTTTGCTCATATAATCACTCCACGATTGTTTGTATATAGAGTTCCCTGTACCTGGGTGGTTTTAATCCTTAATCCTTAATTTGCGACCTAAGAGCTAACTATATCAAAGCTAAGCATTAGAATCAAAGTTCTCTCGCCATTGAAATATATGGAAGTGATACGTAATAATAACCCTGTCAAAGGTAGTTCTTATTTCATAGCCTGCCAACTTTTAAAATCATGAACAGCAAATCCAGCATAGCTCATATAGCGTGTTAATTGGTTATGGGCGGCTTGCAATTCCTTCTCCATCGCTTCATTGCTCATGGAATAGAACGATGTCCGCGGACCCTCCGAACTTTTTACGGTCTCCACGGCAATGACAATTTTCTTTTTCAGCGTGGAAGCTTCTCTCAGCATCGCCTGCGCATTTTCCACGATCCCATTTTTGCCTAACGCATGATTGCGATAATTCATGATTACCAGGCAATCGAATTTTTCCAAAAGCCATGCGCTCATGCTGTAATCCGTCCCCGGCACTTTGATCGTATTCAGCCAATACGGAACGTCCATCGTAATTTTGAGATCGTTCTCCTTGGTTTCCTTCTCGATCAGTCGCAAGTTGTCCATCCAGCCTTCCAAAAGCACCTTATTGTCTTTCTTCCATTCGCTTAAGCGGTAAGGCTCGATATCGAAATGTAGTCCCGCAAACCTTGCCTCCGCTTCGACGGACGCATTGTAGGCGTTGACCCAAGCAATGAATTTTTTTATTTTATCCTGGTTTTTCTTATAAGCCCATTCGGGTCGTCCCTCTAGTGCCTCTACTTGAATCCCCTGTTCCTTGGCGCTGCGAACAAAGCTTTCATAGATCGCCGGGGCCATATCAGTATTAATTTGAAGGTAGATGGTAGTCACATTGCGCTCTTTAGCCAAGCTTATCGCCTTGTCTGAATCCCTTACGATCACTTGGCTGTCCCATATCCATGTCCCCTTCGGCACATTGCTGACGGCCGTCATGATGCTGACCTGATTCTGCTTCGGCTGCCATTCCACTTGAGCATGAAAGGCCTCGCTAATGAAGCGCAGCGGAACCATGGTGCGTCCGTTTTTGACCAGAGCGCCCCCACCGAATGTTACGGTTTCCCCGTTTACAATGGCATGATTTTCTCCAAGCCCCAGCGCAATCGTATCATTTTTATAGGTAAATAGGATCTGGTTCTGCGGCCTGTTCCACTTCACTGTTGCGCCAAGCTTCTCGGACACGAACTTGGCAGGAACCATAGTCAGGTTGGTAGCAGCGTCCACATAAGGGAGTTCGTCCGGGAAGGCTACTTCCCTTCCATCCACCTCGACTCGAAGTGAAGAAGCATAGACGTTAGGAATATTGAATCCAACACTCATCCCTATACATATAACTGTCATGTACAAAAGCAATCTCTTCATATGATATATGACCTCGGCTTTTCTCTTTGTAGTTCTGACATACAAGGAGATTATAAAGTGCAGAGCAATTGGCAACAAGACCCATTTCTGTATGGTGCATATCACCTAAGGTCCTAGGATTGAAGTTGAATTTGTGATTGGGATACAATGAGGAAATCTATTACCTTGCTAGGAGGCGTACATATGGTACCGCAACGAGTAAGTCTTCTCACGATTGGCGCATATCATCTGCCTTCCCTGAGAGCCTTTTATCAGCGGTTAGGATGGGCAGAAACGGAAATAAGTTCGGATGAATATGCCGTATTCAAGACGTCAGGGGTTATTCTCTCACTGTTCCCAATTGAGAAGCTGGCGGAAGATGCAGGAGTTGAAGTGCCGAAGCAGACAAATGTATTCCGTGGAGTCACGTTCGCTATCAATGTCGATGCCCCTGAACAAGTCGATTCCACCATTGAGCAAATTAGACTTGCAGGTGCACGCATTCTCCGCGAACCGAGCGATGCCTTCTGGGGAGGAAGAATTGCTTACTTCGCAGATCCGGAGAACAACTATTGGGAAGTCGCTTGGAATCCAGATTCCGTGTTTGACGAGCGAGGGGCAATGTTGACCTTTTAAAAGAATCAAGGAGTTCATCAGCGGATGAACTCCTTTTTTACTAGCTTTTATGGGGACTGATAATGATGCAGGACGCTATCAATACCTTCATCATTTCATTAAAGGATGAATCCTAAATTGGCAACCACTTACTCATAGTATCCTTCTGTTGACTTACGAAATCCCTTAAACTGATTGGCATCATGCCCGTACCATACTTGGGAGTTTGTTCGTGTGGCAAGCGTGCGGATACGATCTACCGTATTCCGGTATCCAACCGAGTCATACAGATTGCCTGGCGGTCTCACCGGTGGACCATAGCTCTCCGCCGTATAAATGGTATCGGAAGCAAGGATGATCCCACCCGTTTCCGGCATGTTGATATGCAAGCCCAGCATGCCCCAAGCATGCCCGCTTCCGAAGTTCAGCAGCGTAATGCCCTCGGCCAATTCCAGTTGATCCTCTGTCCGCTTGATCGTTTTCCACTGTAGGTTATTCTTGATCCAAGCATCGATGTCGGCCCATATGTAGCCCCCTTCTTTTTCGTTGCGGGCATACGTTTGCAGAGCTCCGTTCAGTTCGTCCTCGTGAACGATAATGGTCGCGTTCGTAAACAATTCCAAACATCCTGCATGATCCAAATGCAAATGAGAAGCCACGACATATTTGATATCCTGAGGAGATACGTTCAACTGTTCCAGTCGATTATGCAGATAACATTCCTCACTGGCTTTCCACGGAAAAAGCATTTGTATCGATTCAGCCCACCGGCCCTCCTTGCCCATTCCATTCGGATTGCAAGCTGTATCGAACAAAATCTTGCCTTCTGGATGATCAATTAACACCGTATAGACAGGAAACTCCACAAATTCGGTCGCCGCATTCGGATTCAGAACCGTAGCCGGATTATGCATGGCAAGCAACCAGTTCTTATCCATGCTCATACGGCCATTATCCATCACATACAGCTTAGGACGAGCCTTGATCACATTTGTCATCTTCATTTCCTCCCATTAAACAGCTAAGTTTTCACCTACATGTGTTTTCATTCGAAGTCCCTATTACTTTATGACTAAGAATGACGCCTATTCCGTTGATATAGACATACAATAATATATTTTATAAACTAAAATTACAAAAGTAGGCACTTTTTGGTGTCCAGGATACTTCAAGGTGCATAGGAGGGAGATCATTTGACATCTTCACCCACAACAAAGCACCCTGACATCTCGTTGGCAGGGTGCGGCTATAGCAGAGTACTTGAAATCATTTCGAACAAATGGACTTCACTCGTCATTTATGCATTGGAGAACGGAAGCATCCGATATGGGGAAATGGGAAGGAGAATCGAGGGGATCTCCAAAAAAATGCTGACGCAGACAGTACGGAAGCTGGAACGGGATGGGCTGGTTCAACGACATATTACACCAACCGTGCCTCCAGCCGTTGAATACTCGCTAACGCCCCTAGGCGAATCCTTGCTTCAGCCAATGAAAGAGCTGAGGCAATGGGCAAGGGCTCATTATGCAAGTGTCGAAGCGTCAAGAGCTGCGTATGATCTGGCGAATGAAAAAGCCCCTCAATCTTAAATTAAAGTTATCTAAATTATTGCTGGAAGATTCGTAGGATAAAGATATGAAAAAACAAGCATAATGACATTCCATCTCCTTCGGAATATCATTATGCTTGCTCTTTGTTAGTACCCTTACCCTTTAACAGCAGACATTTCTCGATGACCCGTTCAAGTAGTTCTGCCGTTGTTTCTCATAAATCTGCGTCTTTAATGAAAATAATCTTAATTCCTATGATCTGACTTTGCCCATTGACAGCATAATACGCCGCATACGCTCCATCTCCGAATCCAGTACGAGATACGACGCCGCCATCCAGCACACCAGCCTCTTCACCGCTCTCTGTAATATCGCAGCAAGCGTAATACCATTCGCTATCCGTATCATTTGATCCTGTATTATCTGCATTGGCATCCGGAATTCGATACTTGATAACGTCAAAGATTCCAGCCTGTCCGCTATCTACGCCTACAATGAAGTTCCCTTTCACCCATTCAAGGGTCTCCAGCTTATCGGCAATCGAGCTATGACAAGCAATGAGCTTGGCACAAGCTTCTCCCCAATCTTGAACCTCCGTCTTGCTTACATATGCGCTCCATGCTCCATTCAGCACATCGTCCAGCACACCCATAATGATCGTATTCTCATTCAAGTCGTAGCATGGATCGGATACAACCAGTTTCCCGGAGGTGATTTCAAATTGCCCTAATGATTTGTACATCGTTTCTCCTCCCTCAAATTCCTCTGTATGTATATTGTTATTACGTCATATATTCGATACTTGATAGGCGTATCCTTTTCAAAAGAAAATGAGGAAATCTCAGTTGGAGATTAACTCTTTCGTCCTTTCTATTCCTTCTTTTTTCTCCTCTTATGCAACCTAAACACAAAGAACCCGAGAGGAGCACGCTTTATCGTGTCACCACTCGGGTTCTTAGGCTTGCAGCCTTCATGTATGCAATACTATTGGAATGTCGTAATAATTAGCCAGATATTAAGAATCGTTAACACTACGGAAGTGACCCAGGCGAGAATAACGACCCATAATTTATTTTTAAATTCGCCCATCAGTTTCTCATCGCTCGTAAAGAGGGTCAAAGGAATGATGGAAAACGGCAATGCGACGCTTAGAAATACTTGCGAATAGATCAATAATTTCTCGACTACAGATTCCGTACTCCCGAACACCAGGATACATACTACGACGGGAATAATGGCAACAAGACGAGTAATCATCCGTCTAGCCCACATCGGCATTTTCATATGAATGAAGCCTTCCATAATGATCTGCCCGGATAAGGTTCCTGTAATCGTTGAATTTTGGCCTGACGCAAGCAGGGCGACGGCAAACAGTACGCTCAGTACAGGGCTGGCAATCGCACCGACAATCGAGCTGTCATTCAATGCACGGTATAACTGCCCCAGTGTATCCAAGGAGCCACTGTAACCGAAGAACAAGGATGCACCTAGAATAAGCAGTAAGCAGTTCACCACAAACGCGACAGTTAGCTGTATATTGGAGTCGATCGTCGCAAATTTGACTGCTTCTTTGAGTGATTTCCGATCTCCACGATCATACTGGCGTGCCTGCACAATCGACGAATGCAAATATAAATTGTGCGGCATTACCGTGGCGCCAACGATGCCTAGCGCGATAAATAATGCCCCGTCATTAAAAACGATCTCCGTTCTTGGGATGAATCCTCCAAGCATTTGAGCCACATTCGGCTGAGCAATAATGACTTCATACAGAAAAACAACAAGAATCGTTGCAATCAAGGTAACGACGATGGCTTCAATTTTCCGAAAACCAAACCGTGCTAATATCAATAGTAAAAATACATCAAGTACGGTAATAAATACACCGACGAGCAAAGGAATATTGAACAATAAATTCAGTGCCACCGCACTACCAATAACCTCAGCTATATCTGTAGCCATAATGGCCAGCTCTGTAATCATCCATAAGGCAAAGCCCCATTTTTTGCCCGTTTTCAACCGGGTTACTTGCGCCAAGTCCATTCCGGTTACAATTCCTAACTTCGCAGACATGCTCTGCAATAGCATGGCAATCAGACTGGAGATGAGAATGACCGACAACAGCAAATAACCAAACTGCGCCCCACCCGCAATGGAGGTAACCCAGTTACCAGGATCCATGTATCCTACTGCGACTAATGCACCCGGCCCTGAATAAGCTAGCAGCTTCCTCCAGAAACCTGCATCCTGAGGTATCGGAACCGTATTATTTATTTCCTCTAAGCTTGAGCCATTTTGTGTTTTGTGAAAGAATCTGCCTTTTCCTGACTCCATAATCAGCCCACCTTTTTTCCACTCCCAAAAATGTTTCTCTATATCAACTTTTAATCATTTTATACCTTTTTCTGAAAATTTCAAGTGTTAGACATGCTTCCTGCCACTCTTTTTATATGAAAAGGGCGGCCGTTCCCTGTTTCAATCCAGGGAAGCGACCGCCTCTTTATTCCGAACGATATGTTATTGTTATTTGACTATTAGCCTCGCACACACTCACACTACACGAGCATACCTGCAATGGCTGCACTCAGCAAGTTTGCAAGTGTTGCAGCAATGATCGCGCGGAAGCCCAGCTCAGCGAGATCCTGCCTGCGGGAAGGAGCTATACCGCCCAGTCCTCCAATAAGCAGCGCGATAGCCGCCAGATTGGCAAAACCGCACAGCGCAAAGCTGATGATGACTACGCTCTTCGGAGACAAGCTTGCAATCTCAGGCGCGAAAGAAGTGTACGCGACGAATTCATTCAAGACGAACTTCTGCCCGATGAAGGAACCTGCTTGCAGCGCTTCGCTCCATGGAACACCGATCAAGAAGGCAATCGGTGCGAACAGGTAGCCGAGAATTTGCTCGAGCGTCAATGCTTCAATGCCGAACACGCCGCCAACCCAGCCGATGATCATGTTCACTAGGAAGATGAGCGAGATGAACGCCAGAAGCATCGCTCCTACCCCAGCAGCAATTTTCAGACCGTCCGAGGCACCGCGAGCTGCAGCGTCGATCACATTACGGGACTCCGTATCCTTGACCATCTGAACCTTTTCCACTCGAAGATGGTGATCAGTTTCCGGCATCATGATCTTGGCCATCAACAAGCCGCCTGGTGCTCCCATGAATGCTGCCGCAAGCAAGTATTCGATCGGCACGCCGAGCATTGCATATCCGCCAAGCACGGAGCCGGATACGCACGCCAGCCCGCCGACCATAATCGCGAACAGCTCAGACTTTGTCATTTTCTCGATATAAGGCTTAACGACAAGCGGCGCTTCAGTTGGACCGAGGAAAATATTCGCTGCTGCTGACATGGATTCCGTTTCGCTCGTCTTGAGCACTTTAGACAGAAATCCGCCAATGATTCTTGTTGCCCACTGCATAATGCCGAGGTAATACAGAACTGCGATTAAGGAACAGAAGAAAATAATGATTGGCAGCACCTGCAGTGCGAACGTAAAGCCCGCCTTCTCTGCCCCGAGTATCCCGCCGAACAAGAACTGAATGCCCGCATTCGTGGAATCAATGATGCTCTGTACAACTTTGGATAAGTAGTTCAGCATCGTCTTGCCGAATTCCCACTTCAGTACGATTAACGCAAAGATGAATTGAATCGCGAACGCGCCAATGACCGTTCTCGGATTAATCGCTTTGCGATTTTTAGATAATGCCAGCGCTATAACGAGAATGCCTAAAATGCCTAGAAGCCCCCAAATGTATTGCATAAACAGATCCTTTCTTCATCGAGTCTATGGCCAAGATTGTAATACGAAAGGGTCGGATAGACCTCTTCATTTTCACTTGCATGAATTCGAATATTCTATGTTAGTTTATGGATTTTAATACATCAAATAGCATTCCTTTAAACGCATCGCGATCGATCGCTTCACATACGCGGACATTGCGCGTGCGCTCCAAGCGATTGTTGATATCGACTAGGCTGTAGCCTCTAGTCAGCTCGCCCACCGTCTCTACATCAACATGATAGAGATGAGAGTTCGTCATAATCGACTCATCTGCCGCAACTGCTGCCAGCAATGTATCTGGATGCGTTGTACCATTCAGACGGTGAACGGTCTTGTTGAAGCGCATGACGACCTTGTTCACGTCCTTGAAGAATTTCGCACCCTTTGTGCCGAGCTGCTCGATTTCCGCATGATCGTTGTCGTCCATGATGGAATATTGCGTGCACATTTCCCAGCCAACCATCGTGATTGGAATACCTGAGTGAAGCACGATCTTAGCCGCTTCTGGGTCAACATAGAAGTTGTACTCTGCCGTCGGCGTGATGTTGCCGAGCGCATTGTTCGTGCCGCCCATAATATACAGATGCGGGATTAACGGTATAATTGTCGGGTCCTTCTTGATCGCCATCGCAATATTCGTCAGCGGCGCAATCGCCAGCAGATGGATTTCCCCAGGATTGTTATGCACCGTATCAATTAAGAAATCAACCGCATGTCCAGTTGCAGGGGATTGAATCGCCTTTTCGAAAAAGGAATCGCCCATCCCGTCCTTGCCGTGAACATCCTCAACAGTACGATGCTCTTTATGGCCAAGTCCCATAAGTGGGCCTTCATATCCTTTGTACACCGGAACCTTGCCGCTATGTCCTGCAACTTGAACCGTATACAGTGCATTTTCCACCTGTTGATCGAACTGCACATTACCGCCTGTAATCATAATGCCTTCGACTTGGAAATAGTGAAGGGCCGTTAAGATCGCGATTGTATCGTCTCCTGCTGTGTCGGTATCAATAATGACGCGTTTCTTCTCTGACATTATGACTCCCTCTTCTCTGTTGCTTTTTTCGCTAGGTCTGTCATGTAATCGAAGAATGCATCGCGGTCTACATCGTATACGACCTGTACCGGACGACCGTCTGCCGTTTCTACCGTACGGCCTTGGCTAGCACCTTCGGTAATTACCTTGCTGTTCACCGTCTGTACCTTCACAAGATCGCTCTTGCCAACGAAGGCAGTCGTTAATACATCCCACAGATAGTACGTCGAGTTCGTAGAGAAATGAACGAGCGGCGGCACCATTGCGTAGCATTGACCGAGGAAATCAACCCCGATATGCTTGCGCTCTGCAGCCCAGCGTTCACGAACATCCAATGTAAGCGGTACTTGGTTCGTGCTTTCCAGCGCTACGAGATCAATCTCGATTCCGCTCTCCCACACGCGAGCAGCAGCATCCGGATCCCAGAATACGTTCCATTCTGCTGTTCCATCATGCTCAGGCTCATGCACATTACCCGCTTCGCGGAATGTACCGCCCATCCATACAAGGCGTTCTACCTTCTCTTCAATTGTTGGATCCATATCTAATGCGCGAGCAAGATCAGTCAGCGGACCTGTGAATAATAAGGTCGTCTTGCCTTCCGTTGCACGCAGCGTATCAATAATGTGTTCATGTGCCGGCTTGTCCGCAACCGGAGTTACGACCTTGCCAGATTCATTCAAGAGCGGCAGAGCATCCACATAGAATGCATGCATGCGCCAGTCTTTCGGGAAAGGATTTTTCCCACGCGAATTAGACGCAGCTACATCTAGCCCGCCTGTTCCGAAGCGATCAATGATTTTACGGCTTGCAAACATCGCTGGTTCTAAGTAGCAATCCGCTGGAATAACGGATACACCTGTTAACTCAACGTTATCCATTTGCAATAACAAAAACAAAGAAATCAAATCATCAACGCCGCCATCGTGGTTAAAATAAATCTTTTTCTTCATCTTGTCTCCATTCCATACATCAACACTTCATGTGAAGTAAATGTATTCTATGTTATGTCCGTACAAAGTGTCGCAAAACCGAACAAACAAAAATGATTTTTATCGTATTATTCGGATTCCGTTATAAATAATACTAAATTTTCTTTTAAAAATATATAGTTAAAAGAAAAAAATATTCGATTCTAAAGTATTAATAGGGAGAATTGTCACTTATTCCTATCCAACAAACGATACTTCCTCTCCCCAGTCCCGTACATCCCTCGCTTTATTGCAAAGAAATGTCCTCACCGCGAAGAGAGGACATTCGTACATGATCTATCATAATAGAAAGTATGGAGAAATAAAATCAACAAAGTTTCTGACTCCATTCTGCCGATTACATATATAGTATTGTCTGATTCCTAAAACCTAATCCTCCTATGAAAGGAGAACAAATTGTGCAGCAGCGTCCATCTAGAACGCCAGTAAAACCTATTAACAGAACCACAGTGAAATCACCCAACAGAACAGCAGCGCCTGACAGAAATCGTAGAACTCGTGAGCAGCCCAGAACGATTCGCCCTGCTTCGATCAACTCACAGTCAGGGAAGCCGGAAAAAGTGACAGAACTTCCTAAGACATCGACCAGCAAACCTGCTGCTAAACCTGTCTCACCTTCCAAGGCTCCCGTAAATAGACAGGGGCAAGCAGTTGCTTCCCTTATGTTCAGCCTACTTGGTATCCTGTCTTTTCTATACATATTGAATCATCTGAACGAGGTGATCAAGTATAACTCCATATTCACGTCCAAACTAAAGCCCGTCATGATTACGTCCTTTATCTTGAACATAATTGGATTTGCATTAGGGATCAGAGCGAGACATTCTGCGCGAGGCGGAGGGATAGCAATCGTTGGGGCGACATTTGCTTCGATTCCTCTAGGCATTTGCGTGGTTATTCTCCTTGTATTTATCTTGAAGTTGACGGGTGTCCAACCTCTATGAGGGGAGCGCTCCCCCTTGTCGTACTTCTGAAATTACAAAAAGAGAGAGTGGCTCCCCACTCTCTGCCTGCCTACTTGATGATCCACTTATCTAGAAATGCCATCTATCCAATTCTATTCTTCGACCGAAGGCCCAACTACTGTCAGCATCATAATCGAGGTTTGGAATCTACCGCTTTCGGGAACGATGCACAGTACCTGCTGCCCTTCCATTAGATGCCCCTCATTCATGAGCTCCTCCAGCATGATGTATATCGAAGCGGAAGCCGTGTTTCCCTTTGTATATAAATTCGTAAACCATTTCTCTGCTGGTATTGTTACCCCGCCCTGCTCTAACAACCGGAATATCTCATCTCTGAAAAAATGCGACGAGTAGTGGCAAACCATCCAATCGATGGTCTCAGGTTCAATCCGGCCTTCCTGCACCAGCTCCAAAAATCGACGAACACCTACCGTCGTGATTTCATTAACCAGTCTGACGTCTTGCTTCAGATTTAGCGCCCCTTGATCCGCCGCTTCATGAATGGATGCATAATCAAGCCAGGAAGATATTCCACTGTCCTTATCCATACCCGAATACATGCATACGTCATACTCATTTGCATAGGACTTGTTATCAATCCATTCGATGCGCAGCGATAACCCCTTCGCGGAGGACTTGTCCTGCAATATAACCGCGCCTGCACCATCCGACAGCATAAATCGCAAAAAGTCCGTGTCGAACGGCACACGCCCATTGCAATGTACAGACTGCGCCTCAAACTTCGTATGCTTAAATTCACGGCTCAGAAACTCACTGGCACATGCGACTGCTGCTTCTTGTTCGCCAGATTTAATTTGCAAGTAGGCGTATTTAAACGCCTGCATTCCACTTGCACATAAGCCGTTGTGCGAGGATATCTCCATTACAGGCAAGCCCGCTTCGGCATGTACCATACTCGCAAAACCAGGAAGAAGCAAATCGGCTCTCGTCGTTCCTGTTGCTAGGAAGCCAATATCCTGTTCTGCTATGTTTTCATTTCGTTCTAGTGCATCTCGTATTGCTAGAGCAGCCATTTCTGCGTTCGTATATAAGCTCTGTTGTTCTTTGTTCATTGCGTAGTAGCGATATTTTATCTGATTCTTTTCAAGGATGATCCGCTTGGTCTTTGAGGTCTTACCACCAATTTTGCCTAGATAATCTTCAATTTCATCATTACTAACCGGAGAGCCAGGAAGGAATTTACCTATACTTGTTATATAGACTTGATTCATGAAGCACCTCCATAAAATATGATATATTTCTTGATTATCATAGAATTTAATTAAATTGTAAAGTATTGGATTTTGCAAACAACAAAAAAAAGAAAAAGAACGCTCTATTCCGTATCAGAGCGCTCTTCTTCCATTGTACTTTTCAAATGTATGCTACTACACGCTAACTAATCCTTATACGGATCGAACTCATCTGCTCCGGCCATACACACGCCGATCGGCTTTAATGTGTGCATCACCTCGATCGTTTCTTCATGTGCATCCAATACTTCCTGCAGCTTACGATACACAAACGGACTCTCGTCCGTGCCCGCTCCGCGCAGCTCGACGCCGAATGTGCGCACGGCCTCCATCATTTGCGCTGTCGTAATTTTACCGCCGCTTCGAGTTCGGGTCTTCCAGTTCATTTTGCCTGCCGCCTGCGTCCGGCTCATGATCCGTCCCGCGCCATGAACGGTGCTGTAATAAGCTTCGCTATTCTCTATGCTATCCTTGCCTTTCACAATTACCGATATGTCGCCCATACTGCCGCCGATAAATCCGACCTGACCCGGTGCGGAAGGAGTCGCCCCTTTGCGGACAACCATGACTTCTTTGCCGTTATGCGTTTCTTTCCAAGCATAGTTATGGTGATTGTGCACCTCAAGATCAGCATCCGTACCCAGTATCGCCAGCACTTGCTCGATTACGTAATCCCGTCCTGCATAGGCATACCGTCCAGCCAGCTTCATGGCACGGTAATACATATCTCCAACCTCGCTGCTCAGATCAAGAAGGGTAGGAGGCTGATCCATCTTCTCTCCTGGAGCACTGGTAAGGAACTCCCGTCCGACAGCCAGATTCATGAATCCGCTCGCCGTCTTATGCCCAAATCCTCTACTCCCGAAATGATTCGAGACCCACAGCCGCCCTGTCCCTACTTCCTCGAACAAGTCTACAAAATGATTGCCGCTTCCAACGGTACCAAGCTGATTGCGAGCCAATGCTTTCAGCTTGTCATGCTCCTGCTTGCCAATCGCTTGATAGACGTTCCAGTCCGGATCATCGAAGAGATCGTGATCCACTTTCTCATTATTGACTCTCCCCATCCCGAAGGAGATTTTGCGGGCGATTTCGTTCATGATTTTCGGCAATCTAGGCTTGATATCTTCTGCAGTCAAATGAGTACGGACTGCCTTGTTCCCACAGGCAATGTCATACCCGACACCTGAAGGCGAGATTTGCCCGTCATAGACTACGACCCCGCCAATCGGCTGACTGTATCCTTTATGATGATCCGCCATCAGCAGGGCTTGAACCACATTACCCGTCTTAGCGCACATTTTCGCTTGCGTAACGGCGCTCTCCTCCGGGTTGCCCCAGACGCGTACGCCGTCTATTTGTTGATAAGCCATATACTTCTTCAACTCCAGTAAAGTATAATTTCTATTCGAATATTCAAACGCCTTTAACTTCTCGCAGCGCCTGAATTCGTTCTTTTACCGCTTCTTCAGTCTCAATTTCCGACAAATGTACGACCGCCCCAATGAGCTGCTCGCCCCAAGAAGCAGCGTCCCAGCCTTCCAACGCCCGCAGCGCCATATTCCGATTGCGAACGACAGGACTGTTTAGACCGGCCTTAATGAGCCTCTCTCCAATACCAGCGAATCGCTCCAAGCTCTGCAAGATGCTATTTAAGCATTGATGCGCAATGTACTCTTTCCCAAGCCCCATCTCAGCCCCCAAACCTGTAGCGATCTGCTGCAGTGGCAAGTGTTCCTCAGCGAACTGAACCAGCTTCTCAATTCTGCTCGCATCTTCTGATTTCATGAGCTGCAAGTAAAGGGAATCCTGCAGTGGATCCTCCGCAAGCTGATGATAAAGGGTTTCCCAAATATCTATCCCGAGCTTCCCTGCGCATGCTATGCCGTAATAGCGATACATCGATTCGCCCGATTCAATTGCATCCAGCACGTTCTCCTTCCATTTCGACTGGGCAAGGATCACTTGAACTGCTTCTATCGTATCGGTTCTAAGCTGCTCCGGCCATCCTGCAGACATTCGCTCGTTCCATCTCTCCTCATCTTGGGCTAAGAAGTCGTGCAGATGGAACATAACCGATAGGTGCTTGACCGTGGAACACATTTCTCGCGCCAACCTTACATAATCCGATAACACTTGTGGAGCATACTCATAATCATCGATATCCTCTGCGGGGCCTCCATTTAACAAAGCTTCAATAATATCCGTCGCACCTTCATACAATTCGTGGTCAACCTGCTCGACGGATAGCGCCCCCTGCAAGCCTCCATTTCTCGCACATATGCATGCCAAATATTCATCCATAACATTGTTCTGGCATCCATAGCGCAGCAGCCAATCTCGAATTTCCTGCGTCGCCGGCTCCAGCCTCTCTACGAGATGAATTTTCCCCCAACCATGAACATGCTTGGCTAATTCCCACAGCACCTCGTTGCTGTCGTCCATTCCATTCCGAATCGCGACTGCCGTATACAGCGTGAACTCATCATGCCTACCGAGCGTTAGAAGCAGCTCCTTCACGTGTTCATTTTGGAAAAGACCGAGCAGCGCAATACCGAACTTTACGACATTGCGATGTGCCCCATGCTCAGCGAGCCATACCGCTTCATGGAATACGGGCTCTGGTCGTATATCTGGATGAGTACGTACCTGCTCCAATATATCGTCAATCATGCTGCTTATTTGAGCCGTAGCGAGCTTCATATACAGTGCCTTTCGCGTAGCATGCTTCATCTCTCTAGATTGCTTCACCAGCAATTCGACGATCTCGTCTACCTCTTCATTCCTCTCACTGCCTGCTGCATGGTGGCTGAGCACTCCGTCCAAAGCACCTGATGCCCACCGTATCTGATTATCCGCCCAGAACTCTTCATCATCGGGCAAAGAGCCATTTACTGACTCCCCTTGATCTCGTATGTATGAATAAATGGAAGGTCTCCCCTTCCATGGTGCCGCTTGGTCAAAAGAAATAATCATCGTACTGTTCCCCTTTCCCGATACGTTCTTCTGCCTCTATCTTCGCTTATTTCCAATCCAATGAACATGGTAAAAGTATTACGACATCTATAAACCCGTTCTTTTATGCGATGCAATCTTGCGACCACAGAATATATACAGCTCCCTTTCTTAATTCATGGTAAAATTTATCTATTATTCGCATAAGTGAGGTGCTGAGTATGAACATTCGTGCAGTGAGAACGTCCGATTATACGAGCGTGCTTTCTGTTCTTAATGATTGGTGGGGTGGCAGAAATATGTCTGATATGCTGCCAAAATTGTTTTTTGTCCATTTTCAACAAACGAGCTTTATTGCAGAACAAGACGGGGAAATGATCGCCTTCTTAATTGGGTTCGTGTCGCAAACCTATCCGAACGAGGCCTATATCCATTTTATCGGTGTTCACCCGAATCATCGAAAGTCCGGGATCGCGAAAAGGCTGTACGAAACGTTCTTCGATACCGTACGGCAATACGATTGCGACACCGTCCGCTGTTTGACTTCACCCGTTAATACGACTTCGATCGCATTTCATACGCGGATGGGCTTCCGAATCGAAGAAGGAGACGGCGAGATAGATGGGGTGCCCGTACATACGAACTATGACGGAAGAGGCGGAAGCAGAGTACTGTTTGTTACCTCTATCAAGTAAATCCTCCATTAAATAAGCGACATAGTTCGGATAAATGACAGCCGTTTCCCAGTACATACCGAGAAACGGCTTTCTATTTTTTAGGTGACGATAAGCATCGTGTACTCTTACTTACTCTTACTTCTTCTTATACCTCGGTGTCCCCCTCCCCCGGCGGTGCCGGAATCCCCTGTTCCGCCGCTCTGCTCACCGCTTCCCACGCTTCCCAGGTCGCAATACGCTCCTTATAAGTGTTTCTGGCGATATCAAAAATCGCGCTTCCCAAAATAAGCCGCAAAGGCGGATTCTCACTATCCACCAACTTCATAAGCGCTTCGGCAGCCAATGTAGGATCGCTATCTATCGAACTTTCCGCATACTGTTGGGCTAGCTCTTCTCGAAGAGAATGGTAAGCCTCTAATGGCTGGCTATAGCTCATCGTGCTGTATAAATCCGTCCAATACCCGCCCGGCTCCACGAGCGTCAACTTCACCCCAAAGTGGGCTGCTTCCTGCGCCAACGCTTCGCTTAGGCCCTCTAGTGCAAATTTGCTTGCACTATACATGCCTGTCATTGGACCTGAGATTACTCCCCCTATGCTGGAAATTTGAATCAAATGCCCTGACCGCTGCTCACGCAAGTAAGGGAATACCGCCTGAGAAACCCATAGCGCCCCGAAAAAATTCGTTTCCATGAGATCTCTTGCATCGGCTTCGCTCAGTTCCTCGACCATGCCTAACGTCATCGTGCCCGCGTTGTTCACGACAATATCAAGATGCCCGAAATGCTCTTCCGCCGCCTTTACGGTTGCAAATACGGATTCCCGCTCCCGGATATCAAGCCGTAAAAATAGCAGTGCATCTTGGTATTGCTCTTTCAGTGATTCTAACTTCCCGACGGTTCTGGCGACGGCTGCAACCTGATCTCCTGCTTCTAGCGCAGCATTGGCAAATGCATAGCCCAGCCCCTTGCTGGCGCCCGTAATCAGCCACACGCGTCTCTTCTTATTCTTCCGATCTTCAGGATTGAACAGTTCCTGTGTTGTCATCGAAAATCCCCCCTAAACCAAAATAAAAAAACACAGACAAATGCTCTGCCTGTGCCAACTATAATCGGGTAGGAATATCCCTGTATAAGTCCATGTTCGAACAGCGCCAAAGAAGCCCTCGATAAAAAAAACGCAGGCAAATCCTCGCGACACTCGCCAAGACATGAACTAGACGGCATATGGACAGACTTATCCCGATTGCTCTGCTGACAGGCAGAGAAACAAAGAACCAATGAATGCAATTTGCATGGTTGGCTTATCGGGAACAATCTATCACACATAACCCTCCGTTCCTGTTAGATACCAATACTGTAGCAAAGACGGCAGGAAATTTCAACCAAATATAAACTAACTAACTAACTAACACCATCAACATTGCCTTTATCCTGACCAGTCTTCATGTTCCGTTTGTTAGGGCAGCACGCTCCCACCATTATACCTGCCAAGGATGAAAAGAAACGCGGAATTTTGACCTGTTCACTTAGAGGAGCTTAGGGAACTGTGTGTAGTTTAACAGATGATTCGAATATAGACTTTCAAATAAAAAAATCCCCTCCAGAAGGTATTGGTTGCTCCAATTACCTCTGAGGGGATGCTATCTATTTTATTATACTTTCTTCACATGGACGAAATCGAAATAAGCTCTATCTTTTCCCCGGATCGTACGGCTCTCCGAGTGCGGTTGGTCCGCTCGTACGCCCAACTGCGAAGAGCAGCACCAGCAAGGTCAACAGGTAAGGAAGCATGTAGAACACTTCGGTCGGTATCGTCTTCGCCCAATCATAGATGACAACCTGATCCTTGAGCGCTTGGGCAAATCCGAAGAAAATCGCTGCGCCAAACGCCCCTATTGGGTTCCACTTCCCGAAGATGACCGCGGCAAGGGCAATAAAGCCTTGACCGGAAATCGTGCTCTGCGCGAAGCTGCTGTTCGCCGTTAAGGCGACCGTTGCGCCTCCTAGGGCAGCGATGGATCCCCCAACCAGAATGGATAACGTACGAAGGCGATTAACCTTCACGCCTGCCGTATCAGCAGCCCCAGGGTGTTCCCCAACCGCACGCATCCGCAAGCCAAGCGGTGTCTTATACATGACGAACCATACCACGAATACACAAATATAAGCGATATAGGTCGTTGGATATGCCGTAAAGAATGCTTTTCCGAAGAACGGAATGTCACTCAACAATGGGATGGACCATTTAAAAAACACCTCAATGATCGGCGTCTCCGCTGCTCCATCGAACAAGAGCTTAACCATGAAGAACGTCGAGCTCGCCGCCAGCAAGTTGACGACAATCCCGCTGATTACCTGATTTGCTTTAAATTTTATCGAAGCAAGTGCATGAATGCCGGAGAAGATCAGCGTGAAAATCATGGCACCGAGGAGACCTAACCAAGGCGAAGCACCGCCAAGCCCCGCACTCTCCGCATAATGCGTCGTAACCGCAGCAGCGAAGGCTCCCGATATCATAAACCCTTCAAGTCCCAGGTTAATAACACCGGTACGTTCGACGATCACCCCGCCGAGTGCGGCAAAGATCAATGCCGTGGCAAACACGAATGTTCCATTCAATAGATTGGCTAGAATATCCATGGTTTACCCCTCCTCCCGCTTCGATTTGCGTTTGAACATCTTGATGAACATGCGGATGGCTCCTGGAGCTGCCGCGAAGAAGATAATGATGCTGATTACCATCTTAATCACTTCAGGAGGCACATCAGCACCGAAGCTCATTCCTTGCGCACCATAATACAAGCCGCCAAATAGAGCTGCGGACAAGGTTACCCCAACTGCCGTGTTCATGCCGAGCAGGGCTACCGCGATTCCATCGAACCCAATGCCAGATGTATTAGGCGTAATCGCCATATATTTAAATACACCGAGCACTTCGAACGTGCCAATCAAGCCGCCAAGCGCGCCGGAGATAAAGAACGTACGAATCGCAATCTTAGATACATTCATCCCTGCGTATTCCGCAGCATGCCTATTGTATCCTACTGCACGAATCTCATAGCCCTTCTTGGTGCGGTTCATATAATAGTAATAACCGATAAGGATGAAGATGACGATGAAGAATCCCCAGTGAATACGAGCCCCGCTGAGCAGATCCGATAACCACGGAATCTGGACGTCCGCAGATTCATGGATCATTTGTGAACGGGATGTGCCTGCTTCAGCCATGTACGATTTGATTGCAATATGACTAATATATAGGGCAATCCAGTTCAGCATGATGCACGAGATAACTTCATTCAACCCGCGTTTGACTTTGAATATGGCGACCAGTGCCCCCCATATTCCGCCGAACAAGGTTCCGACGAGTATCGCTACGATCCCATGAATGAATGGCGGCAATTCCAGCATATTTCCGACCATCAAGGCCCCGAGAGAGCCCATCACGATCTGCCCTTCCACCCCGATATTGAACATCCCGCCGCGGAATGCGATCGCAACCGCGAGACCTGATAGAATCAGTGGGACGATAGAACGCAGCGTTTCACCGATGTCATAGACACTACCGAAAATCTTATCTATCAACGAAGAATAGGCAAGCAATGGATCATATCCGCCAATCAGCATCACAATCGCGCCGATGACAATCCCGATCACAATGGAAATGAACGGTATCCAGATCGATTCTTGACGCAGAAGCTTGTTCACACGATTCAATTCGATTCGCCTCCTTGTCGTCTGCCTGCCATCATCAATCCTAGCTCTTGATCATTGGTTTCTTCCGGACGAGCTTCTCCTACGATTTGACCATTGAAGAGCACGATAATTCGATCAGCTACGTTCATGATTTCTTCCAATTCGAAGGATACGAGAAGTATGCCTTTGCCATTATCGCGTTCCGCAATGAGCGCCTTATGGACAAACTCAATCGCTCCAACATCGAGGCCGCGTGTCGGTTGCGCGGCGATCAACAGCTTGGGATGCCGATCAATTTCCCGCGCGATAATTAATTTCTGCTGGTTGCCTCCGGACATTGCACGTACCGGCACCTCATATCCGGGAATACGGATATCGAATGATCTCACGTATTTCTCGGCGAGCGTTAACGCAGCTTTGTGATCCATAAGTCCGCCCTTCGTCAATTCAGGCTTATCATAGGTCTGCAAGATTGCATTCTCCGGCACGGTAAAGTCCAACACCAGACCATGCTTATGGCGATCCTGCGGAATATGCGACATTCCAGCTCGGCCAACCTCACGCGGAGTCTTGTTCACGACATTGACGCCGTCCAACTGAATCTCGCCCGATTCTACACGCCGCATGCCTGTTAATGCTTCGATTAACTCGGTTTGTCCGTTCCCATCAACCCCCGCAATGCCGACGATTTCACCCGCACGAACCTGGAAGGAGAGGCCGTCTACCGCAAATTGTCCATTATCCCTGCGAACGTGTAAGTTGTTTACGTTCAGAATAGGCTGCATCGGATTGGCTGGAGCCTTCTCCGTCTTGAACCGCACTTCGCGGCCCACCATCTTCTCAGCCAATTCTTGAGGGCTGGAATCCTTGACCATAACCGAGTCGATCACGCGCCCCCGGCGAATAATGGTGCACGTATCCGCAACCTCCATAATTTCCTTCAGCTTGTGCGTGATGATAATAATGGACTTGCCTTCACTCGCAAGCCGCTTCATAATGGCAAGCAGATCCGTAATCTCTTGAGGTGTCAGCACCGCCGTCGGCTCGTCCAAGATGACGATATCTGCGCCGCGGTACAGCGTCTTCAAGATTTCTACCCGCTGCTGCATTCCTACTGAAATATGCTCAATCTTGGCAGCAGGATCCACATTTAGGCCATACTGCTCCGATAATTGCCGAATTTTAGCTGAAGCACTCTTCAAATCAGTTCTCAGACCGGATTTCGGTTCCATGCCGAGAATGATATTTTCAGTGACCGTAAAAGGCTGTACAAGCTTGAAATGTTGATGCACCATCCCAATCCCCAGCTCAATCGCCCGGTTCGGGGTATCCATAATCACTTCTTGTCCGTTGACCCAAATAGAGCCTTCTGTTGGCTGATACAATCCGAATACGATATTCATCAATGTCGACTTGCCCGCACCGTTCTCACCAAGCAAGGCATGAATTTCGCCCTTCTTCAAGGCAAAGCAGATGTCTTCATTCGCGACGACGTCACCAAATCGCTTTGTGATTCCTTTTAACTCCAATACCGTCTCTGTATGCACCATTAGACTTGGCTCCTTCCTCCTCCAGAAACAACCCCCCGCTGATTAGGCGAGGGGAGCTTTTCGGTTCCAATCGGTTCTTTGCTCTAAATTTCTGGTACGACAATTTCACCGTCAATAATTTTTTTGCGGTATTCTTCTACTTTCGCCAATACATCTGCCGGAACGTTCTTAGTGGATGTTGGTGCAATGTCAACACCGTTATCTTTGAGACCCATGTTCGTCACTTTACCGCCTGGGAAGTTGCCTTCTGCTAGTTGCTTTGAGATTTCATAGACAGCGACATCAACCTTCTTGATCATGGACGTTAAGGTTACTTCATCGCCGAACGTCAAAGATTGGTCTTTATCTACCCCGATAACCCATACTTTTTGCCCTTGGGAGACACGCTCTTTCGCCTCGTTAAATACGCCGTTGCCTGTCAATCCTGAAGCATGGAAAATAATATCTGCGCCGTCATTGTACATCGTCGCCGCAGCGGATTTCCCCATATCAACGCGTGTAAATTGCCCTGTATAGTTCACGGATAATTGTGCATTCGGATTTACGGCTTTGATCCCTTCACGGAAACCGGCTGCGAAGCGTTGGATTGGAGGGATTTCCATGCCGCCGACGAAGCCAATTTTATTCGATTTGGTCATCAAGCCAGCGATTACCCCTACTAAGTAGGCCCCTTCTTGTTCTTTGAAGGAAACAGCTGCAACGTTTGGCACAACAATGGAGGAATCAATGATGCCAAGCTTCGCATCCGGGTTTTCTTTGGCAATTTGCGTTATGGCGCCATCCAATGTATAAGCTGTCGCCCATGTGAGGTCATATCCGCCTTTGACGAATTGATTCAAGTTTGGGATGACTTCAGAATCTTGTTTGGGTTCCGCGTATTTGACATCGTATCCAAAGTCAGCCTTCAACTTCTGCAATCCTTCCCATGCATTCTGGTTGAAGGATTTGTCATTGACGCTACCCAAGTCAGTAACCATACCGATTTTGAGCTTTTTGCCGCCAGTTTCTCCAGCTGTGCCAGCTCCGCTCTTGGATTCATTCTTCGCGCCACATGCGGATAACACCATGGAAACCATCAATACGAATACAAGTAAAAGATTCATCTTTTTCTTCATCTCTAGACCCTCCGACACATTATTTGTGAAAATCTATTTCATTAACGGTAATGGGCTTCACTTGCCTTGAATTTCAGCCGCATCACGGTCATAATGAACAGTAAAAAGCTTCGTTTCAACACTCAACACGGCTCTATTAATCTATCTTTTATGGACTAGCTTCGGTGATTTTCTAACATGCCACATATATTGGAAAGTGAGGGCATCTATGATGATTACAGACATAAGAAGCATTTCAATCTTTGAAGAACTATCAGATGAAGCAGTAGAGCGTATTATGCCTATGCTCAGCAAACGGCAATTCCGCAAGAATCAAGTTATTATCTACGAGAGCGATCATAATGGCGATGTGTTCCTTATTCGATCCGGATCCATTAAAATATATAGCTTGTTCGAAGACAAAGAAATCATATATGGCGTTGCCTTCCCTGGCCATGTCGTCGGCGAGATCGAAGCCATCCATTATGATGATTACCGCATTGCCTCCATCGCTGCTATGGAAACCGTGCACACCTGGTATTTGAAGAAGCAAGATTTCCAGACCATTCTGGACGAGTATCCCAGCGTGCTGCGACGCTGTTACTGGCTGCTCGTAGAGAGCATCCGGATTCTCAATCGCAAAGCCCAGTACATCTCCTTCCTTGACACTCGTCTGAAGACGGCGAACCTCATCTATGACCTGTATTGCAACCTAGGACGGAAAGCCGAAGGTGAATCCGCTTACATAATTGGCTATAAATTAACGCATCATGTCATTGCTAATATGCTCGGCGTAACCCGCGAATCCGTCTCCAAAGTATTAAAGGATTTCCAAGAAGAAGGGATCATCTCGATTGAACAGAAAACGATCAAAATTGTTGATCTCCCCACGCTGCGCGGCATATGTGATCGTGTATGCTCTCATTCGCCTGACCAGCGCAGGTGGTACACAAAAGCTGGAGACAACTCGATTATAGATGGAGCGTAGAAGAAGTTCAGTTAAACGCTGCACTGTTTTTTTGTAATCTACTTCACAGAAAAGCGATAGCTTGCATTACTGAATTGATGTGTACACGTATGATAGGGTATTGGAGTAAAGCGTTTTCATGATTTATGCGCTTGAAAATGAAAAAGGAGGTACGTTCCAATGAGTGTACATATAGAAGCTAAAAAAGGTGAAATCGCACCAGTTGCCTTAATGCCTGGAGATCCGCTACGCGCGAAGTATATTGCTGAGACATTCTTGGAAAACGCGAAATGCCACAACCAAGTCCGCGGGATGCTTGGATTCACAGGGACATACAAAGGGAAGCCTGTTTCTGTACAAGGTTCTGGGATGGGTGTTCCTTCATTCGCGATTTACGCAACAGAATTGATTCAAGATTATGATGTGAAGACGATCATTCGCATCGGAACATGCGGCGCGATTCAACATGATGTGAAGCTGCGCGACGTGCTTATTGCCCAAGCGGTATGTACGGATTCTTCGCTTAATACGAACCGGTTCCCAGGTTATGCATTCGCGCCGATTGGGAACTTCGATCTCATCAAGACTGCGTACGATATCGGCATGGAGAAGAAACTAAATCTGCGTGTTGGGAACATCTTATGCTCTGATATCTTCTATACAGAGGACAATGACAAGGAAACGATGCTGAAGCTTGGCGCTTACGGCGTGTTGGCTGTTGAAATGGAGACTGCAGCATTGTACACGCTGGCGGCGAAGCATCAAATCAACGGACTTGCTATGTTCACAGTAAGCGACCATATCCTAACAGGTGAAGCGACGACATCCGAAGAGCGGCAATTGACGTTCAACGATATGATTGAAGTCGCTTTGGAGACAGCGATCCGCCAAGGATAATGCTGCTTCACCGTAACCGTAACAAACCCGAATATGGGCGCATCAGGCATAAGCCTACGCGATGCGTCATATTCGGGTGATGGCAATCAGTCTCACGGCACGTCCCCCTCTCCAACCATCCTCTCCGCCTAGTTTACCATATTTAGACAAAATTTTACACAAAAATCTTTTACTGCCTCACGATAAAGTAGATCAAGAACAATACCGCAATCCCATACATGGCTGCCGTGACTTCAGAGCGCCGTCCCGTGACGATTTTGACCATCGGATAAGCAATAAAGCCACATGCGATCCCATTCACGATACTGAATGATAACGGCATCACGAGCATCATCAGAAATGCTGGAAAAGCCTCCGTCAAGTCATCCCACTGAATATGTCTGACCCCTTGCATCATCAAACAGCCTACGATGATAAGCACAGGTGCAATCGCAGCATACGGGATCAATTTCAAAATCGGAACAACAAACAATGCCGGAATAAACAGCAAACCTGCGATAAATGGCGTTAATCCAGATCTCCCCCCAGCCGCAATACCTGTTGCGGATTCAGCAACCGTAGTCGTCGGGCTGCATCCGAGCATGGATGCCGTAATGATAGATAACGCGTTGGCTTGAAATGAACGCTTGAACTTCGAAGTGTCCGGCAGCATGCCTAACTGCGCTCCCATATTCGCGAAGAGAATGACCATCAATAAGGAAAACACGGCAATCCAGAAATGAAAGCTGCTCAGCAGGCTAAAATCAAAAGCAAATAGCAGCTGCTCATACCCCGCCATCGAGAATGTGAAGCTATCCATATTCGAGAAATCGACAATCCCAAGAACTCCCCCAATCAGTGTTCCTGCAAGGATTCCAATCAGGAAGCTTCCCTTCACCCCGCGCAAAAACAGCGGGACTACGAGAGCAAGCGTCAATAGAGTCGTTAACGCATACGGATCGCTGAAGCTCGCCAATTGCACGAACGTACTCTCACTGGGTATGATCACCCCGCCATTTTTCAATCCTAGAAATCCAATGAACAATCCGATGCCTGCCGTCATGGCTCGTATCATCGATTCGGGTATCGTCTGCGACAAATAGAAGGCGCTTCTCGTCATCGAAATGCCAAAGAACAGAACACCTGCGACACAACCCGCTGCCAGTGCCTGCTGCCACGTCAGGCCGAAGGATGCCACCAACGTAAACACAAAAAATGCGTTATCCCCCATGCCTGGCGCCAGAATGAGCGGTGATTTCGCCCAGAATGCCATTAGCATGCATCCGACTATGGAAGACAGTACGGTCGCTATTGTTGCGGCTTCATACGGCATGCCCGCAATGCTTAAGATAGCCCCGTTAACCGCAATAATATAGGCAATTGTAATAAATGAAGTCAGACCCGCCAGCATTTCCGTACGTATATTGGTCTCGTTGTCCCGAATTTGGAACAGTTCCTTCGCTCGCACCCTCAATTCTCCTCTTCCTCCATCCAATTATTCCTGATTATTACTTATGGTCAAACCATGTTACAATAGTGCTGATCTCACTATGAAAGGATCTGGACGTATGATAGACATTGCTCAAATCCCACTTTTCTCTGAGATTCCACCTGGTGATTTAGCTGCACGTATCGCACCAATGCTTAAAGAACGTCATTATAAAAAAAATCATGTCTTCATGTTTGAAAATGACCATAGCGATGAGATCTTCATTCTTCGAACCGGCAAAGTCAAAATATACCGGATTCAAGATGGGAAGGAAGTTGTGCTCAGCATTCAACTCGCGGGTGAAATATTCGGCGAAGCCGAAGCCATTTCTGGCGATAACCATCGGATCTGCACCATCGAAGCGCTGGAACCGCTTATTGCCTGGCAGATTAGTAAACCAGATTTTTTGCAAATCATTAAGGAATATCCTTCTGTTCTCCACAAAGCATACGGGATTATGTTTCAACGGGTGCGCGTCTTGAATCGCATGATCCGTTATATGACATTCTGTGATGTGCGAACGAAAGTCGCCAATCAAATTATGGACTTATACTATAATTTTGGTCAAGAAGATGGAACCGCTTACAAGATTGATATGAAAATCAATCATGCCCTGCTCGGCAATATGGTGGGGATCACACGTGAATCCATCTCCAAAACCCTAAGTGACTTTCAGAGCGAAGGACTGATCGACATTCGTCAGAAATTTATATATATCCTCAATTTACAGAAGCTAGAACAGATGTGCGAGGAAACAGAGGAAGTCCCTGCACTTCGGAAGTGGTAATGACCACGTTGGCTTACAGCCTAACTATATCAAAAGAACCGAAGGCGTATCAGTTACGCCCATAACGTTTATTTTGTGAACTGGATCATAAATGCAAAAACGCTCCACCTCGCTTATCGCTTGGTGGAGCGTGATAACAACTAGTCTCATCATTTCGGCTCCATAACGAGATATTTCAGCTATGGCTGCCTTCTGCGGCCATGGCACTCGCCTTCGTTGGATGAACGGTTCCAAACGGATGCTTGGGCGGGCCATAGATCGAGTAGAGCTTAAGCGGTCCATACCCGATGTTGACGACATTGTGCCATGTTCCTGCCGGGATCATAATGGCATAATTACCATCGACGTGCTGCTCGAAGTCCAATTTCTCCTTACTCTCCCCCATCCTCACAAGCCCTTGCCCTTCTTCAATCCGTATGAACTGATCGGTTGTCGGATGCATTTCCAAGCCAATATCACCTCCGGCTGGAATACTCATCAGCGTCACTTGCAAGTGCTCTCCCGTCCACAGAGCCGTACGATACGTCTTGTTTTGCTCAGCTGCCTGCTCAATATCAACGACGAACGGCTGGCCTCCGTAATCCTTCAACACCATATTGCTCCTTGAAAAAGGCCACTGATGATTGTTCCAGCTATAATCATACGGATTCCAACTATAGCACCGGTTCATGCTGTCCTGGGGATAATGAGAAGGATAATGCCACGGTTGGTAATTGCACGGATACATATTCATTCTCCTCGTACTGTTTTTCATCACCACCGTATATCCTATGCAGCTGCCCATATAGAGGCGCATACTTCTTTACTCAGCCTTATTACGAGAAATGGGATGTTCCAGTTCAGCATGCCCCATGAAGCTATCTAGAGCTTTTCCATCACTAAGAAGTTCGATGTTCTCGATCTCCTTAAATTGAAATAGGGTCTCCTTGAGCGCACCCAAAGCCAATAGTTCACCGCCAGCTCCTAATCTCGCCTCGCCTGGAATATGCACATCAATTGTTAAAACGCCCTCGTGGAATTTCATTGCGTTTAACTCGATTTTATTCCATAAGGATAGAAGATCAGCAGGATTGTTGCTTTGTAGAGCTTTAAATACTTTCTTATATTTGTCCAGACTATCCGAATAATGAATTTCCATCTTACTCTGCTTTAACTCCGTTACTTGAGAATCCACGAAGTAAACGACAATCTCCTCCGTTTGATTTTCAGCTTTATCTACTGCCTTATCCGTTCCATTTGCGGGCGAATAAATCCCCTCGTTCGACGTTGAAGCCGCCCCTGATTTTGTAGCAGGCTTGCCTCCACAGGCTGTCGCTACTATTGCGATAACCAATATCAAAATCGTAATCGACATACGTTGCTTCATACCAGCACATCCTCACCGATTTACTTCCCCAAATATTCTTTGATTCCATCAACAATAGCTTGAGCAGCTTTATCTTGAAAAGAATCTGATAATAGTGCTGCTTCTTCTTCAGGGTTACTTAGGAATCCAATCTCTAACAGGACTGCCGGCATTGTTGTTTCTCGAATGACTTGCAAGTCGCCATTTTTCACACCGCGATCCTTTAGCCCGATAGCCTCGATCAAATGCCTATGAATCACTTCAGCCAGACTTTTACTGCTGCTTCGTTGATAGTAGAACGTCTCTGTACCTGTCGTTTTGGGTGAATCCTTCACGCTGTTGCCGTGTATCGATACAAATACATCCGCCTTACCTGTATTGGCCAATTGAACACGTTCTGTACGAGTAGGATATACATCGGTTTCACGAGTCATGACAACTTTGATTTCAGGTTCCTCTAAGAGCAGTGCTTGGACTTTCAAGGACAATGCTAACGTAAAGTCCTTCTCAACTTGATTCGAATAACCCGATGTCCCCGGATCGCTACCGCCGTGACCTGGATCGATAACTACGAGTTTGGCACCTGAATGAGGAAGCACAGCATCGGGATTGGTAGTAATGAGATCACCATTCATATTCAGATCAACAATTAATTGGCCTTCGATCCATTCGGAAGTATACTGTACATTGCTTATTTGATTTAACTCAATGACAATTCGAATTTGAGCCGGGTCTTGATTAAATAACGAATATCTTACTTCCGTAACATTGGGTACCCCACTTAAATCTAATTTACCTACCGATTTAGAACCGAGGGATTCAGCCAAAGACCCTCCAAATGCAGTATGGGGCAGATCAACAACGATCCGATCTGGGCTCGTCAATTGAGAGATTACTGGAGTAACTTCCTGATCTAAAGAAACAACCAGTTGATTGTTTGCAAATTGAATGTCATTCACATGATGTAATTCCGATTCAGACTCTTCACCTGCTGCAGGAGGAGAGTCTGAATCGGAGTTGATTCGATCCAACGTGACGATTTTGTCTACGTTATTCCAGCCTACTTTCAACCCCATCTCTTCACTTACAAATCGTATGGGGACAACCACTGTGTTTTTTATATTTTGCGGTGCGAAACTCAGCGTTTTTTGCTCATTATCGACTAACGCTTCTTTCTTACCAACTGCTAATGAGATCACCTTGGCGTTTTGCTGGATTTTCACATTTTGCGTTTTTTGCTGCCAGTCCACTTTAAACTTCAAATTTTCAGCAACTACACGAATGGGAATCATCACGTTATTGTTAAGGTTTACGACCTCAGCATTCTCAGGGAGAACGCACTCTTCACCATCCAAAATAATTTTCGTTTGCTTAGCTGCCGCGTCACTATGATTCGGCAAAGCGATCAGAAAAAGCACACTAAATAGAATAAAAAGTATGGATTTCTTCATATTACACCTCTGTCTCATTCTGCTTCGGAATTGTTATTCATGATCACATCTACGACCAACCACCCATGTAAAACCACACCATGATCCTCTCGACTGCATCTATAAAATGAATAAGTAATTGATATGAAATTACTATAGAGCAAATCATTTCGAGTCTCGCAAGTCGACCATCCACCTCCCGGCACCGAATATAGGTATTCGTAGTCTTCTATCAAAATTTCCAATTATTTGACATACAATATTCTACAAGTATAGGTGAATCCCCTTCCATGTTGTTGGCAAAAGTGTTCATTTATTTTCGGATTGGATAGTAGATAGAGTTAAACGAAGCGTAATTATATGCACACCAATCAATGGTGTGACCTTTTTGATTGTTGAACCTCCAAAGTTGTTGCTACCATAGTTCAACGTAGCAAGTTTATTCGCATTCACGAAATGGTAGAGGAGTTATTCATGATGAAAAGAATCGTAACACTAAGCACACGCAAACTGATGGACACTGCAAAACACGGCGGATGCGGCGCATGCCAGACATCTTGCCAGTCTGCTTGCAAGACTTCCTGCGGCGTAGCCAATCAACGTTGTGAGAATGACATGAACAAATAACAAATAGGCAATGAAACTCACCGCCGTCCTTCCAAGGACGGCGAAGTTGTTTCTACGGAAACCACCTGCAATTTGTAGACAAAAAGGAGCTTGATTCGCAGTATGATTCATCAATACCAACTGAACGGATACAACATCGTGATCGACACCTATAGTGGCTCTGTGCATGTTGTTGATGACCTGGCGTATGAGATCATTGCACTTTATGAACAGGAAACACCCGAACAAATCCTATCGTTAATGAAGGAAAAACAATATTCAGAAGAAATTATTCGAGAGACGATCTTAGAGGTCGAGGACCTTATAAAGAATGAGCAGCTTTTTACAGAGGATGCGTATGAGGAGCTGTCTATTCATTTAAAAACACGTAAAACGTATGTGAAGGCGCTCTGTCTCAATGTCGCGCATACTTGCAATTTGTCGTGCGAGTATTGCTTCGCCAGTCAAGGGAAATACAATGGTGATCGAGCAATTATGAGCGTAGAGGTTGGACAAAGAGCTATTGATTATCTGCTCGAAAATTCTGGCCATCACCGAAACCTCGATATCGACTTCTTCGGCGGGGAACCACTTATGGCTTGGAAAGTCGTCAAAGAGATTGTAAAGTACGCACGAAGCAAGGAGAAGGAATGGAAGAAGAAATTCCGCTTCACCTTCACAACCAACGGCATGCTGCTCAACGATGAAGTCACCGAGTTTTTAAATCAGGAAATGTACAATGTCGTCTTAAGTCTGGATGGAAGAAAAGAGGTTCATGATCGGCTGCGCACCACCGTTACCGGCAAGGGCAGCTATGATTCTATCGTACCGAAGTTCCAAGAATTCATCCAAAAGCGCGGAGATCAGGAATACTATGTACGGGGAACGTATACGCGGAACAATGTCGATTTCACCAATGACATCTTCCATATCGCAGATCTAGGTTTTGACAAAATCTCGATGGAACCTGTCATCTGTGATCCACGGGAGCCTTATGCGCTTACCGAGAAAGATCTCCCGGAAATATATAATCAGTACGAAATTCTCGCCAAAGAAATGATTGAACGCAGCGAACAAGGCAAAGAGTTTACCTTCTATCATTACATGCTCGATCTCTCAGAAGGCCCTTGCATCCAGAAGCGAATCACGGGCTGTGGATCAGGTACAGAATATCTCGCCGTTACGCCATGGGGCGAACTATTCCCTTGCCACCAGTTCGTCGGGGATGAAGCGTACAGCATGGGCAACATCTGGGATGGCGTCACGCGTCCTGAGCTGCAGTGCCAATTCAAAGAGAGCAACTGCTACACGAAGCCGGAGTGCCAGAATTGCTGGGCTAAGCTCTACTGCAGCGGCGGGTGTCCTGCCAATGCCCTGCATGCGACAGGCTCCATCAACGGATCCTATGAGTTTAGTTGTGACGTTTTCCGCAAACGGATTGAATGCTCCATGATGGCCAAGGTCGCCGAGTCGATTAGAGAGATGGAAGAGAGTGAAGTGTAGATAAATGAAAGAGGGGCTCACCGCCCCTCTTTGCTATTGCCGCTAATCATTCTCTGTCATATTAATCTGAATCAATTTGTGAAACATACTATGTGGAATGATGATAACATCATCTATTCCCTACGTTGTGCCTGAATGTGCTTGCAAAATTCCAAGAAGGAAGGTGCTACAACGAATGCATCATCAGGGTCGTAACTCTCTTCGTAATCCATATATTTAATTTCCCCAGTTTGGATATCAATCCAAAAATCATTATCCGCATGATTGTCGGCAAAAGGGATATGAAATAGAGTGAAATTTTCAAAATCCTCAGAATAATCTGCCCTTCTATCTTTTGCTCTTTCCATAGACATCGTGAAATAAGAATCCTCTTCGTCTTCAATTAACGGAATATGAAAGAAGCTCCCAATCTCTATCGATAAATAATCCTTGTTTGTTATTTCATAAAAATGATCAGGATAAATATATGCTCCTTTAGTAAAAACCCCGCCATTATTAGCAAGGTAAAACGCGATAAAATCTTTTTTACCTGGAAACTCATCAGGTACAACTTCATTTATTTGGGATACTGATATCGTCTTCCAAGATTCCTCAAAACAAATATCATGATTCAGAAATCTATTATTGTTTCCTTTAGAATGGTTGTTCATGTGAGTTCCACCTCCTACTTTTCACTTTCCAAAAACGAGATGTTTGCAAATCCTGAAAGCTGATTTCTTTATATGCGGTTTGAATCCCTCTCATCCTACTCGATGTACGTTCGACCTTATCTTCCCCAACATGAGGAGCTTCGATTTGAAAGATTTCATATTTCCCTAAAGATTGATTTACTCTAAATTCTAACGCCTTTGTTTTATTAAGGAGAATTACTCCATACTCCCAATCGAAATCCTCATATTTACATACATATACGTGAATATCCTTGGACTCTAGACATTCTTGGAAGTCAAATAAATTCGGAGAGTCTTCATAGAATTCAATCGCATGCAAGTATCGTTTTTTTTCTGAAAAGTACAACTTCAATTCAACTTCTTGTTCATTAAGGATTTCTATGTAATATGATAAAATCGTATCATACTTCTCATCCCCAGATATGTTATTGCAATATCTTTTTAGTATGTCATAGGATTCATCATATACACTGTTTTCAAATGTAGTAGGCTCCGTAATAAAACGATAAACGATTTCAGATATACTATGTCCTTCTAGCTGACTGCTAAGCCTTTTTCCTATTTCCATAATAAACTCCTCTTACTTTGTTCTTAGGAATTTTTCCATATGTATACCTCTCAGTCTATTCTGCTCGTCCTAACATCTTTATTTTGGCAGTCCCAAATTTCTCAACAGGACTTCTATGCATGCTTATTTTTTAGATGTTGTCGTAGACTTTGAAATGCTCTTCATTTCAGAAGAAACTGTAATTAATAATCGGTTCTATATTTTCTACCTTGTCTTCACTTCTCTGAAGAATATACATAGGAATGATTTCGTTTCCGAGTGCACCTGACCAAGTACATAGCGAAAGATCAATTTTTTCACCAGCACCTTCCAATCGAATGATTGGCCATTCTTTTTCAAGACATGCTGGCCATGTGAGCAATTCATCACCAGGAATAACAGATAACTCCTTTATCTCTTTTTTAATTTTATAGGTTCCACTGACTATGCATTCATCAAATATAATTGAACTATTCATCGTTTGAATATAATAATGCCAAGGTTTAATCCCCCAAGTAATAATCAGCATACCTTCTTCAAAACTTTTATCAACTAGATCGGTTGTAGTAAATAAATCAACAAGATTGATTGGCTCATTACCAACTTCATTTTTTATAAATTCACTAAATTGTTTAAGATCAACCATAAAGAATCCCAGATTCCCCAAACTTCCGTAAACAGAAGAATTAGCAAACTTTTTATTTTTTTTAATATCAATAGAGTTACTAAATATCAGCACATAAACAGTAATTGTTTCTATTTTTTGTTCATAATCCGTAACATATTGAGGGGATTCTGATGATAAAAAATCAGGATGACGAATCCCTTGTCGAAAAACTTGAATCTTGATATCATATTTCCCGTTTAATTTTATGCAATCCTTCTGATAAGAGTTTTTTTCGTGTAATACCCCATCTTTAAGGGCTTGTTGAATAGTCTCATTTTCGCTAGTTTTAAGTAACTCCAAATTATTTTCATGTGTATAACGAACAAAGTCTCTTTCCAAAAACGATACATTTTTATATGCTATTTCTGAAACTTTTTCACCTAATATAGCGGAGTCCAATAATAATTGTTTTTCATTCCTCACTTCTTCAACAATCAATTTAA
This sequence comes from Paenibacillus suaedae, assembly GCF_032337355.1. Lineage (NCBI taxonomy): Bacteria > Bacillati > Bacillota > Bacilli > Caryophanales > Paenibacillaceae > Paenibacillus > Paenibacillus suaedae. The sequence continues at coordinate 100,383 of NZ_JAVYAA010000007.1, read as the reverse complement.
ACCTACAAATATCGTATTCGCTTATAGTTTCATTAAAAGGGATTTCTAGTATTAAACTTTCAGTTTGCAATTGTGCATTTTTTAAATGGCTGGAACAATAACCTTGTTCCAACAACAAAGCCGTATTCTTCATTAATTTCACCTCTGACATATAAATAGACCACTACAGTATCAAAAACAAGTAAACTCGTTCAATAGAGTTTTTATGAAGAAATAATATCAATATAGTCTTTATATTCTAAAGGAATTGGTCTATCAAAAATCAGATCTTTTAAAGGATCTACGTTTTTCCCAAACTTATAACAAAGATATAATCGTTCATTAAATTCTGGATAAATCCGGACATTGGTTAATTCATATTTATCTATGGTCTCGCTATCTGTAACAGAAATTGATGGCATAATTATTTTCGTTGTATAACTACCTGTAGACATGTCCTCTTCGATTAACCTGCCTCCACCTTGACCTAGTATCAATACTTTCCGCTCATTTGTTGTTCCTTTCCATACCGTCACATGTCTACTTCCCATACCTAAAGATTCTATTTTATACGTAGGGAGTTTGTAATTTGTAAGGGGTTTCATGTTTTGTTTATAAATATTACTATTGTTAATAAACTGTCTTGTTACGGACGTACTAAATAAAATAGGAACTTCGTGTATATCAACATCCCCCCCAATTATTATCGTCGCTGTATAAATCAAAAATCAGCAGTTGGGCTTTACTAATCATTTGTGCTAAAACGTAAATATTATTCTTCCTACCTTCGTCCTTCAACCTCGTTTCCATACTAATGACTTGATTAGCTTTCCACACATTTTTTGTCATGATTTTCACCCCTTCACTTTACTCACCTCAAGAATATTTCACTTTTGCATGACTATCTTTTCTAACAAAAAAACATATGTAAAGAAAGAACTTATGACGTCTTCTTCAAATATGTTTTGGAAACTTTCAATTCTTCAAGCACATATCCTCGATCACCAAGGACAACTAATTGGAGTTCCTTTCTTGCAACAAACTATTTATTTCATCTTTTTTGTGAGAGTAATGTCTCTTGTCAGGGTGAAATGAAACCTCTCTTAGTGATGAGCACTCTAACAATGGCGATAAATCTCCACTTTTACAATTCCAAAAATTTATTTTCTCTAAATTATTCATAGATTTCACAAACTCAAGAGAATCAACATCTGAAACCTGTAATTCTTTTATCGTACGATTGCCTATCAAAAATGTTAGATCAGTAAGTTGTTTGCATTTTTCAATTTGGAGTCTTTCAAGTCCTTTTAGTTCACTAAGAGCGTGTCCATCTTCTAGATGATTTAGATACTGGAACCAACACCATTTCAAGGAGTCTAAATCCTCTATCCCAGCCAACGAAATTAGCTTAGTTGGGGAATCAAGACGTAAAAACTCTAGTGATTTTAGTGAACAAAACTCTTTACAATCTGGTTTCATATATTTAATTGCGTATAAGCTTTTTACATTTACTAGTTTATCTAAATTTAGATAGTGATCTTTTTTAACAACAACCTCCTCCAATTTTTTAAAATAGCTCAAATCAAGATTTATTGGCTGAGCTAATGTGATTTCTGTAAGATTAGTTAATGTAGATAAAGCTTCAGTATTTTGATACTTGGATAATTTGAAATTACTGCTAATCCGTAATTTATTGATGAATGTTTTGTTATTGAAAGATGCAAAATCTAAGTGACATTTCAAATCTACTTCGGGATTCAAATTACGAATGCGAATGGAATGGTAATTTTCCTTCTCAGCAATCTGTACTCCTTCCTCAAGGAAAAGTGGATCTATCTCAAAATAGCCAATACTATCGTTAAATGCATAGTTCATCATTATTACACCCGCTTTTAAAAGGTATTCTTCTAAGTACATTGTGTAAAAAATACACCTGCATCATTCTGATCTACATCTTTATTTATAAACAAATATCCGGTCGAGTCACTGACGCAAAATATATCATGAAACCCTTCAGGGAAATCGCCGCCATAAATTTGTAGGCAAAATTGATAATCATCCAGACCCAAATCTTCTATTTGTAACAGAGAGGGGGTATGGCCAACCAACGAACCACAGTAAATTTCTCCATCATCCAACTCTTCTCCATCTACTTCTTCTTCTAAATCTAAATTCAATTCATCCCCTAAAATGAACTCTTGTGCTGGTATGAGGAACTCTGATTCATTTCGAATATTACCCGCTTTATGTAATAAAACTCTCGTGTATCCTTTTCTAATGTTTAGTAACTCTTCATTATCACCATGAAAAGTGATTACATCTAGAAAGTAATCATCCTTGCTATACGTTGTAAACACGGATAGTACATGTCCTTTGGGCAAGTTTACATCTAACGTGTTATTAAGAAAATCCGTTGGCAAGCTTAATACGAGTGTTAATTTATCTCCATCTGGGTTTAATGGCCAATCCATATTTTCAGGCAGGAAGCTATATCCACCAAGCCGTGGTACATTGGATTCATTTTCAACATCTTTAAAGGTAATTTCAACTGACATAATTTCAGCACCATCCTTGTCGTTCTTTAAGAATTTTTAAATCTCTCATGTTAATCCCCTGCTATTCACATTCCTATATAATTACGTCCTGTTCATCCTTCCACCATACTTCGACATATTTCGAGTTAAATCCTACCATTAAAATGAACTGTGTTTAAAACGTCAAAAAGCCTGCCCAAAGGCAAGCTTCTTTATTTGAGACATGTCTATATCGTATTATTGATGGCCCTTGCGACAGTTGAGTAGCATCCAGGCCACCTTTGAATTCAAACCATTAAAGCTCTACTTCACCTGCTAGATCTTGCTCTAAATGAACAAGTGGAACAGGAGAATAAATAAACGTATCCCCGTCGTCTTCAAGCTTATACATGATACAGAACAAAGCTGAACCTCGCTGATCACCACTCGGTATAGAGAAAATCATAGCTGGACAACGAAGCTCAGCAGAATGAACGCTTGCACATAGATCTTTATAAGTCATAGCAGCGAGGGTGTCGATATCTACAAGATGCTGTTGACAATCCCCAATAACTTGCATGTAATACGCTATATTCTGATTATACTTATTCGCAAAGCTCTGCTTATACTCCTCAATGCTAAGAAAGCAACACTCCCAATCCAAAGGTGGGATACTTAACACATAGCGATAGAACTTCAATTTCCTGATTCCTCCTCTTTTCGAAATCGAGCTATTCAGAATAATTGAAAAGGTAATTTTTTCGATAGCCCCTTTTTAACCTTTTCAATTTCTTCAATGGCTTTTTGTTTCCAATGCTCCTTCAATCTAAAATCTTCATCATAAAAATTTTCGTTATGAAGTTGAGAGACTAAATCTGCTAACTCAAACCACTCTAATATATGTACAGAAATATTCTGCATATTTTCTGGACTAAAATCTTCAAGATCATGATCATAAAAAAATACTGTTGGTGGTGATTTACTATCATCAAGATCGATTATCCAAAAATCGCCTCTGCCCGTTTCGGCGAATATCCAATGGCTTTCTTTAAGTTCTCTAAAATCTTCGTGATACTCTTTATTATATTGTTTTGCTTTTTCATAAGATAAAAAAACATGATCTGCCTCGATACTATTATCGGCAAGTTTCTCATATAAAAATAAGCAATCATTCCTTGTAAACTCACTGATTTTAGGAATTCGATTTCGATGTTCTAAACTATCCATTATTTCATCAAAATTTCTTTTCCTTATCATGACATTCACTTCTTTCTACATGGATCATTAGTCGTACAGAATCAATCGCGTACAGTCCTTTTTTACGTACATATTGTTATGCTATGAGATGGAAATCAGGTCTAGAGTGCAATAATCTACTACCAATCTCTTTCTCTAAGAGCATCTTCAATATCAATATCGATCTTAAAATATTGCAAAACCGATTCTACTGTAGCAGCAATTGATTCTCTTGCAACAGTCTCTATTTCACTGTTATTTTGCTCAAATTCATCTACCAAATCATTAATAGCTATTGTCATTTCATCAAGTTTGCTTTGAATCTTATTTACATCGTGATTCCTTTTTTCAATAAATTGAACAACACGCAAAATGCATTTCTTTACTTTATCAACTAAAAATTCTGGGTAGAACGGGTCATTATACATCTCAATTAAATAATTTATTTTAGTTACCCCGTTTTCTTTTTGTCGAGCCTCATCTTTATCCTCTACTCCATATTTCGGAACCCCGGCTTGCCACATTTCTTCGATTGTTTGTAACGTATAATTATCTAAACCAAGCAATCGCTGTTCTTTTAAGGGATCGATCCATCGGCCATTCTCAATCGATAAAATTAAGCGACGTACAAATTCATAACCCGTGTTATACCCAACAATTTCGTAGCTGTTTAAAATGTTCGGGTCTTTTCTATCAATATTGTATTGGATAATTTCATTCCCCATAAGCCCCTTATCACCGACTGCGGGATCGATTTTCACCAGATTGTATATGAGTTCATCATCACTAAATTCAGATCGATTTCCCCATTGTCCCCTGTCACTACTAATAAAAATCTCTGGTATGGGGATATTCAAATTAGGTTGTACATTTTTTAATTCCCCTACGGAACACTGCTTGAAAAACCCCTTTAAAACCATACATACGCCGAAAGGTTTATAGTTATTTAGGTCAAGCGGCTTCTCATCAAAATGATTACGTTCACTCGTTATATTAAAAAATGCAACGTATGGACTCTCTAATAATTGAGCAATGATGTATACATTTTCTTTTAATTGTATGGAATGAATATCATTTTTCTTCCAAACAAATCTCTTTAGCATATTAGCACCCCTTTTTTGTAAGTCGGCCAACCACTATAAATTACTTAATTGCGAAATACTATTTGCTGCAGATAGGCGATTGTTATTAGCTAACCAGCAAGATTTTCTCATCATGCTATATTCTCTTAGACTTTTTATTCTATATCTTTCAAATTTCCTTTAATCCAACTAATGATTATATCGTTTATCTTTTCTAAGTTATTATTATTTAATGTACAAACTATCACCAATTCATTCTGGCTATTGTCCATTGAACTATTTAACCAATAAGAAAATAAAGCCCCATTCTTAGAGCTTTCTTGAATAATTCTTATTATTTTATTTTTTTCTTTTGATTTCGCCGAAAATATAGGATTTCCATCCATCATTTTTTCCCCATTACTGAAGTTAGTGTTATAATACGGGCATATCCAATCGCTTCCATCCACTTTTTCTTTATGCAACAACATAAAAAACATATCAATCCAATATTTTTCTAGAGCAGAATACACATCTTCATCATCCAAATAATTATCAAAATAATGAAGCCTATTTTCCATGACACTTACCTCCAGCATATATAACACAAACTTATGGCACTCAATGTTCTAATGAATCTAACAAAGTATAATATTCTTTTCTTTTTGGATTACTTTCATCATTACAAAGACGTTCTAATAAGTGAATGGTATACTCTTTAGGTTTACGTTGTAATGATTTTACTAGTATGTCTTCATAACCATTATGATAAAACGTTTCTAAAAAACTCCCGAATGGCCCTGGACCGCCAAAATCAATATCTGGACTTCTTTCAATTAATAAAAATATGGGCTCTACAAATTCAAATGCATTATCTAACTCTTCAATTTCTTCCATGATTTCATATGCTGGGTCTTGGAATAAGTATTTATCGTTTTCCTTATCAGCTCGTTCTATTAATTGTTCTAGTTCATAAATATAATCTTCTATTTTCTTTTCCATAGAAACTCCTTTGTATTTGTTCTCGTCTATATTACTGTTCTACTTGATTTTTTTGTTCTTCCACCTTAACTGTTCGACATCCACCTGATTTTGTTTCATTTGTTTTGAATATATCAATATACCTTCATCAACATACTCAAATCGAAATGTTGTAGTTGGTATACTATTTTTATTTTCATGATAGAAACCATTTCTAATAATTGTATCAACTGCTTGATTGCTATTATACAAATACTCATCCACCAAAAGTGTTTCTTCGTTCAATTCCTCGTCTCCGTCCAAGTCGACGTCTTTTAAATAGAATAATACTTTTTCTATCACAGTCTCTTTCAAAACTACACAATATACTTGCTCCAAAACGATTTCATCATTATCGTTATTTAGAAACCTAAGATAAAGTTTCATCCCATCTTCTTTTATTACAAAAACACTGCCCCATCCCTTATTTTCTTTATCATAAGAATAGTACAGTTCACCATCTTTTAACTTATTTACGATAACTCCTTCATTAGATTCAGGCTCAGTTTTATAGATTTTGGGCTTCTTTAATTGATTTAGTGCATTTTGATATGGAAAAAATTCTAAAAATGAATCACTCCAAATAACGGTATCTTGTTCTACATTTTTAGCTCTGTTAAGCATTTCTTCGTATGAGTCATAATATTTTTCAAAAATTCTGAGCAGCAAATCGTATTCTTTTTCTATCGCTTTGTTCTCTATTATTTTCATGTAATCACCCTCTCACATCCTAAGCCTGTATATAATCAATGATCATGGCCAACCGTCCATAGGGCTGCTAATAGGCAACCCTATGGGTTGAATTCTTTGTCATGCTTAAAGTTTTAAATAGCGGAATTCAAAATCAATACCCTCGCCATCCAACAAGTTTCTTTTATACTCTATTTCTTCCTTAGAACTATCAAAAGTAACTTCTGCATACAATTTTTGAATTTCAATTATCTCATTTAATAAATAGTCATTGAAATCTTTATATACTTTAGCCCTTTTAATCGGATCATGAGAAAATAAATAAATCTCCCCAGTATCCCTTTTAAAGCAAATAGGATCATTGCTAGGACTTTCAGCAAAAACAATATATGTATCTGTTTCATCTTGTTGAAAATACAATGATACAAATTCCCATATAGAATTTGTCAATGCTTCCCACTCATCCATTTTCTTAAGGTTGTACATGAAATCAGAGCTTTCTATACCACCGAAATGTAAGAAATAATCTTTCGTTTGTGAGGGAATTATCCAATCTAGATATTTCTCTGTCTTTTGAAAATTTTCAGTTTCTAATGAAATCACTTCTACATCCTGATCCTCAAGAAAGCATGTCAGGTTTTCAACCCAATTGTCTTCCCCTATTTGTCTAATTGGTAATATAGGCTCTCTATTTATCTTCATACATCCTCCTTTAATGATAAGATTCTCTCGATCTCTTGGCCGGATTCATTGTCTGCAGCGCTGCTTCTCACCATACTTCTACATTAATCGAGTTAAACCCTACCAGAAAGGGAGTTTAGCAGCATGTCATAGCAGATGCAATTGCCGGCGCCGTGCAGAGCTGATACGCAACCGTGCCACTAAGGACCGGATACACCAACGTTGCCTTCAATGCCTAATATTTGGCCATAGAATGACAAAAAGCTCACCATACGATGGAGAGCTTTCTCATTTTATCGACTAATATAATTGAAATTAATGATGTAATCATTAATACAGTTTCTCTGAGATTGATTTTGCCGTTATCTCGCGGTATTTCATAGCTTCATCCTTAATTTTTAAAGAAACCCCGACATTCAAAATATCAATAACAGCTAGCTGAGATATCTTTGCAGCAAGTGAGCTTCCTTGTAATGGATTTTCTCTAGCAACCATTAACAGTTCGATATCTGCCAGTTTGGTTATAGGGGAACGCGCATTACTGGTCATAACGACTATTTTGGCGCCCGCTTTCTTGGCTAGGCTTAAGTTCTCCAGCGTATCTTTGGTGCTTCCCGAAATGGATATCCCAACAGCTACATCCCCAGGATGCATTAATGCAGCTGTCATAGCCTGAAAGTGCGTATCTGTCTTAGCAAAGCTCTGCTTGCCAATCCTGGTGAAGCTATGCGCGGCCTGTAACGCCGTCAAGCCTGAAGATCCGACTCCAAAAAAGTGAATATGATTAGCTGCAGTCAATAGATCAATGGTCTTCTCCAGCTGATCTGAACTAATAAGTTCCGAAGTTTGTTCCAGCGTCTCAATATGCATAGATATCACCTTGCGGTTTAAAGTCGCTGCATCATCCTCTTCCGTAACTTCATTATATAAGCGATCGGAAGGCTTAACCATATCTTGTGCCAGGGATAATTTAAAATCCTGAAAGCCCTGGAATTTCAGTTTCCGGCAGAGGCGAATCACCGTCGTCTCACCGACGTCTGCTCTCTCTGCAAGTTCGGTCACCGAATGATAAATGATATCCTGAGCGTTTTCCAGAATAAAATTTGCAACTTTTTGTTCTGTTTTGGTTAATCCATTAAAATGACTTCTTATGGATAACAACGTCTTTCCCATTCCCTGCTCGTTAGACAAATCCATTCTCCTTTCAGGTTGCCTAACAAATAGTGAACTGTAGACTAACCTACTATTTAGGATATACACAAATTCCTTTAAGAGGTTGTTCAAAAAATCCGCTTTTGATCACGAAGTAAATCGGGAAGCTGATTCGGCATCAAATCTTGAATTCAGCCGGGCCTTCAGGTGCTCACGTACCCACTACGTACGCTCCGCTCCTCAGTCCCTATCTTCATCCAATCTTCTCGGTGCTGAAAACCGACCTTTTTGAACACGCATTTTAAAAGGCAAACTAGTATGCTATAACAAGTTACATTATACTGTGAATTTTATTTTAAATAAAATAACCCGCTACAGCCCCTACTACACCTCCATTATCTCCTAAAGAAGCCAAGACTACCTCAATTTCCCGAATCCTCTCTCTATAAACAGGAAGCAGCTGGCGCGACAGACTTTCACGAACCGGATTAAGTAAAAAATCGCCTTGCCGAGTAATGGCCCCTCCAATGACAATCCCCTCTGGATTAGATGTATGGACCATATTAGCCAGACCAGCAGCAATATACTGAGTATATCTTCTCAGCACGTGAATAGATGCTTCGTTTCCTTCCTGCGCAGATGCGAATAGACTTTCCGCGGTACTAATCCCTTCTAGCTCTGTCCCAGCTTCTTCTGCCATTCTCATCAATCCTGTAACAGAAGCATACTGTTCCCAACAGCCTCTTCTTCCGCAATTGCATGGATAACCACTGTACTCAATAACATGATGGCCTATTTCTCCCGCAAACCCATCCCGTCCTTGATACGGCCTATGATTCATGATCAGGCAACCGCCCACTCCCGTTCCCAAGGTAACACAGATGAAGTCGCTCCATTGTCTGCCAGACCCTACCCACGCCTCGCCGAATGCCATGGCATTCGCATCGTTATCGATCAATACAGACAAACCTGTCATGGAATGCAGCCGATTTCCAAGCTCCATTCCGGCCCATCCCGGCAAATTAGCTGTGGCCCCCATTACAACGCCTGTCCGACTATTCACTTGACCAGCAGTCCCTATGCCGACACCTTTTACCTTCCATCCTTGACTGCTTGAATACCTTTCTAATTCCTTCGTAATTTCGGAAATTCGATTTATCAGTGCTTCCCCACCTTCATTTGCCTTCGTCGGCCAATTCAAATGGTGAATGACCACTCCCTCCGCATTTACAATCCCCGACTTTATGTTTGTTCCACCGATATCCAGACCTATAGCTACTTCCCCAGTATGTCCCATCCATAGAACCTCCTCGCTTAAAGGCTGCTGCAACTAAAATAATAGAGACTACATTTCAGGAACGTTATGATATTGAAGTATAGCATCCGTATATTTCTTAGTAATCAATTGCGGCCTGGTAATGGCTCCGCCAATTACAACGGCGTAAGCTCCGGCCCGAAGACACGCAACAGTCTGTTCAGGACTATGAATTCTCCCCTCAGCTAATACGGGAATGCTAACCATTTGACTTAAGTCAGCAACTAATTGAATATCTGGTTCCTCGCTCTGCGGGCTGTAGGCTGTATAACCAGATAGCGTAGTAGAAATAAGATCAAAACCCAGTCTATCTGCCTCTACTCCTTCTGCTACAGAAGATACATCTGCCATTAATAGTACTTGGTGCTTCTCCCTTATTTCTTTAACCAAATCCGCAAGACAAACATTGCCCGGCCTATTGCGCATTGTAGCATCCATAGCGACAATATCGGCTCCAGCAGCGATTATACCTTCAACCTCTGTTAAGGTAGGAGTTATGTAAACGTCAGAACCGGTATACTCCTTCTTCCATAAGCCGATAATCGGCAAATTCGTCACCTTTTTTATCGCTCTAATATCTTGAGGCGTATTCGCCCTGATCCCTACCGCCTTGCCCATTTCAGCCGCTAGAGCAAAGCGGGCCATATAATCACTTCCGTAGAATGGTTCTTCCTCAAGAGCTTGACAGGAAACAATAAGTCCGCCTTTTAAAGTTTGAATCATTGAATCTACCATAGTGCCCACCTCCATAAATAAACTGTTCATTGAGTAATAGGTAGCTCATAATATGTACTCTTTCATTTCCTTAGAATCAGTAACAGCCACCCCTTATTATCAATAGAGTGGCTGTCTGCTGAGTTTTTCTACTCTATCGTTGTTATAGAACCAGATCGTCCGGCCAGTGGATTTGGACCCCTTGCCTTTGAATCAGCGCTTGATAGGCCTGAAGATGCTCCGAATTGGCGTGAACCTCATGCGGCGTCACTTGATTCTGCAGCGCATAGGCTGCTAAATAACCGACCGATTCCCCAATATTCCATTCTGTCGGGTGGAGGCGGTAGCATCCGTTCGTGATCTGAGTGGTGCCGATATTTTTACATGCGGGAAGCAAATTCTTGACCCGGATCGGCAGTAACGCACCCAGCGGAATCTCATACGGATAGTTCGGAATATAGAACGTCCGGTTCGTGACGGTCGTCAAGTGAACATCCAGATGATAGCTGCCGACACCGACGCTATCGTCGTAACGGCGAATCCCTTGTTCCCCGCGGATTTCCTTACTAACATCCTGCTCCGTGATGGTATACATCGCTTGAATCCGGCGCGACTCACGAATATACGGGTACTTCGCCAGTCCGTCCTCTGTACCCAGTACATCCGTACGCAGCCGGATGCCAGGATACCCGCTCCCTCCGTCAGGACGAGGCGTCTCGGTCTGGAGCCAGTAGATCAGTGAGAGGCTTAACTGTCTAGCACTCGCCAGATGCTCCTCCCGTTCTGCTTCAGGAACGTCAATAATTGAACCCAGAAAATAATCGTTCTGCGGCCAATTGATCAAGGTGATGTCACTCTCATATAGCCCAGGCTCAAATAAAGCCGGGTCGATGACACGACGATACGTCCACAGCGACAGTAGCTCCCGTCCAGAAGCGTCCTTACGTTCACCTGGAAATAGGGCGAACTCCTTCATTTTCTCCGCGTCATCCGTATCGTTCGCATACCAGCTTAATAGCGGAATATTCGTATGCTTCGGTACGAACTTGCGCCAGAAATCATATTGCTCAGGCTTCTCAATCGTAAAGTCACCACCCTCTACATAATCGAGGGCAAACACATGGGTGATCGACTGCACATCGAGCGGATTTGCCTCTTCCAGCGCATGCGGCTCCCCTGTCTCATGCCTGGACTCCGCACCTATTACATATTCAACTCCCGCTAACGGCAGTACGTCTCCACATTCCGTAGCATCGAGGAAGTATGATCCCCTTAGTACAACTTCTTCACCTGAGCTTATATGTGTAACGGTTACACTCTCTATCTGATCCTCGTTCACTGAGGCTGCAGTTGGTCTGAAATGATACAACACCGTGATACGGCCGCTGTTCACATACGGGGCCAACATATCCTCGATGACGCGCAGCGCCACCTTCGGCTCATGGCATAAGCGGCTTACCCAACCATTGCCGGGATTAAGCAGTTCATTATTCTTCGCTTCCTCTGACATCGGATAGTTCTCTCGATAATAAGCACGCACCCGGTCTCGAAACTCGCGATACGTCTCTGTGCAGCCGAATTCCTCAATCCACCGATGTTCATCCGGCGGAACCGCCTGACTTGTCAGCTGACCGCCAAGCCAATCCGTCTCCTCTGTCATGATCACACGCACGCCCATTTTGGCTGCAGCCAATGCGGCCATACATCCGCCCAACCCGCCGCCTAGGACGGCGACGTCTGTCATTCGCTCGTTATGCATCTCTCGCTGGCTCCTTCTCCGGCGCTTCCAGCATCCACCTAAGCTGTTCATGCGCCTTTTCTGTTATTTGCGTACTTTATTGTCCTTACTTCGTATCACGGACATGGGTCTTCAATCCGACCTCAAACATCCGACTCCAAGGCATATAGCAATCGTCGATCACGATCTCGTAATTATTGTCTGGACTATACAAATGTTGCTCAATGAACTGATTCAATCCAGCTCTGACCTGCTCAGCGATTTGTCCCCGCTGTCCGTCGATCGAGAAATAATTGTATCCCGAACCAGGCAGCACCCGATCACTTACATCTCTACGCACGGAGGCACAATAGCCCCCATCCTCAACATAGCGCAGTGACAGGAAATCGCGATGCTGCGGCGTATTGCCATTCACGGCATAGATCATACCTTGAGCAATGCAAGTTCCGAGCGTGTTGCCACTTGTATTCCAGCCTGCATAACCGGCCAATTCGAACAATAGCTTCTTATCGCGAAGCAGCTGCAGCAGTTCAAGATCTGCTCCGTTGGCATAGGCTACATCGGCGATAACACAAGGCTTGCCGAGACGATGAACAATATCATCAGCCATCTCTACCAGTTCAACTAGATTCCGGTATACCTGATACCCTAAAGATGGCTGCCCTTGATCATTCGACTCCATCATGCTCTCGCCGGGTGAATTGATGCATAGGGCCATATCGGCTTCTGCCAGGGAAGGCGACATTAGTCCTCCGGCCGCCATAATCTGATATTTAACCGATTCATATAGCACGCGATCCTCATATAGAGGCATCACTAACGGCCCTTGCACACTGGCAAAATGAACATGCACCCGTGGCTTGCAACGCTCAAAATGATTGATCATGCGAGCAAGTAGTGTACACCCCACTTCGTCGGCCCCGGGATACATATAGACGGACAGCTGCTGCTGACACTTCTTGACATGCTCGCGAACGTGCTGTTGATCCACCGCAGTCAGACCATAAGGAGCCGAGTCATCCTGTGGGATGATCATGAAATCGACGGCCCCGGCCTGCACCAGTTCGATCGCTCTCTTATTCGCTGTTAAATTAACAGCACGGCGCTCCGTGTAGTCCTGCCACATGGATTCAGGCAAAACACCCTCAATCTGCTGCAATTCATGTTGCTCTTCTTCTGTCGCGATGCCCAGCTCCAACCGGTGGCGGATATATCCGCGCCGGAAAATCTCCCTGCCCCAATTCTCGTAATAATCCGGTTCTTCATCACTGCTGGAATAGCGCGGGCAGCGCATAATGAGCTGATAAGCAAATACTTGCAAAGCTGGGTTGATCCGCTTCAATTGACGGAGCTTCTCCAATTGCTCCCCGCATTGTTCCTCCGTCATCTCATGCAGCCGCGAGGGGATGATTCCTCCGTATAGCAATGTGTCCAAGGCCACAATCGCTCCGTCTGCATCACGCGCCTGCTCGAATAGCCAGGCCCATAGCTGTTCGATGTCTCCAGGGCGCTTCTTCAGCCCCATCATGCTCAAATCCGGACGGACAACATGATAATTCGTGCCCGCGGCAAGAAGTGCCGGAAATTCGTAATTGCACGGACGTTCGTCCAGCGGAATATATATAATTTTTCTCATGTGAGTCGTGTCCTCCTATCCTTTAACTGCTCCGGATACACCTTCCATGTAATATTTCTGGGTGCACAGGAACACGATGATAATCGGGATAACCGAAATAACAGTTCCGGCGGCAATCCAGCCAAAATTATAGGAAAATTGGCCATTTAAAAAGCTGAGCGCGGACGCGATTGGATACTGCTTCGTATCATTAAGCACAATCATCGGCCAGAGGAAGCTATTCCACATCCCCATGAACTCCAATAGACCAATAACGGCGATCGCCGGCTTCACAATCGGCAGCGCCAATTGCAGCCAAATACGAAATTCGCTGGCACCGTCCACTTTGCCGGAATCGCGCAGCTCATGTGGCATGCCCATAAACGCCTGTCTCATTAGGAATACGTTGAACACGGTAACCGCTGAAGGAAGCACGACTGCAAGAAACCCGCCCATCAAGCCTAGTGCTTTTACCGTCAAATAGTTAACTACCATGCCGGCTGCAGCGGGAATAATCATCGTCGCTATCAGTAATGTAAAGATTAGATCCCGGCCTTTGAAACGGAATACGGCAAGCGGATAGGCTGTAAGGCAAGAAAAGAAGATGTTCATTACAACGCCCATCAGCGCAATGATAACGGTATTCATTAAGTATCTTGGAAAGTCCATGTAATTCCACACTTGGACGTAATTATCAAAGTCAATAAATGTCGGGAAAATCGCCGGCGGAGAGCTGAACACATTCTTGCCGGGCATGAGCGACACACTTAATATCCATAGGAATGGTCCCATCATAAAAATGGCAAATAGAATTAATGCCCCATACAACAATAATAATTTCACTAATCGAAGTGGTTTTTTTCTCATATCATGCATCCATTAATATGGATTGACACCACCCTTCCGGTTGAATCTGAAGATGACGATACTAAGCGCACCAATCATGACGCTGACAATTAAGCCAAGTGCCGAAGAGTAGCCGAAATTAAATTGCTGGAAACCCTGCTGATAAATATATAAGCTCGATGTTAAGGTAGCATCCCCCGGTCCACCCATCGTTAGGATGAACACTTCATCGAACACACGGATTGCCGCCATTAGTGAAATAAGCGTGCAGAAAAAGACATACGGTCTCAACAGCGGAATTGTAATTTTACGAATCGTCTGCGCCCGGCTCGCGCCATCAATCATCGCAGCCTCTGTCAGATCCTTCGGAACGGATTGCAAGCCGGCCAAATAAATCATCATATAGTAGCCAAGGCCCTTCCACATCGTAATGAACATCAGTGTCCACAGTGCTGTATCTTTGTCGGACAGCCAGGTAATTTTCTCTTTCATTAACCCTACATTGGACAGCACATAGTTTATGACCCCATTCTGGTTGAGCAGCCAGCCCCAAATAAGCGCTACCGCGACCATAGAAGTAACTACGGGGATGTAATAAGCCGTACGAAATAATTTAATGCCTTTGACATTGCTGTTGACTAGAATCGCCATAAGTATAGATATAATCTGAATAAATGGTACAACAATGACGTATAGCAATGAGTTGAGCAGTGACGTGATGAAGCTCTTATCCTGCAACGCCTTAACGAAGTTATCCAAGCCAACAAACTCGGTCTTGCCTATGACGGAGTAATTCGTCAGCGACAGCGGTACGCTATAAATAATCGGCCAGAAGACAAATAGGGCCAGTAGAATCAAACCCGGTGTCATGAAGAGCCAAGCCACTGCCGCTTCCGACTTACCGAATCTAGCAAAGAAGGATGTCTTTTTCTTTTTCATGATAGTACTCCTCCACCACCTTTATTAAAGATAGTTCTATATATAAGAGAATCGGGCAGGACAAGCCTGCCCAATTTGAAGTATTTAGTTGCCCAAGATTTTGTTAACATCGCTCTCAGCCGTAGTCAATGTCTTCTTCACGTCAGCACCGTTCAAATAAATTTCCTGCAATGCTTTGGTGATGGTCTGATTAACGTCTTTAGCACTCTCAACGCCGATGTAGAAATCCTCGGCTTTATCAAGGCTGACTGCAGATACGGTCTTAGCGACCCCTTCTAGAGTTCCGTCATTCTCCGAGAAGAATGGATCTTTGGCACTCTCTACCGTGGAAGGCAATGTATTAGCGATCTTGGAGAATTCCACCTGATTGGCCGCATTCGTGACGAATACAGCAAAGTCAACCGCTTCTTTCTTATGGGATGTTGCCGAAGGCACGACGATGTTCATCGTGTTGGAATAGCGGATGCCCGCTTTGCCAACCGGACTTGGAACGGCAAGCATTTTGTTGTATACATCAGGCGCGGCTGTCTTGATCTTGTTAATAAACGGCGAGCTGGATAAAGACATGGCTACTTGCTCACTCGCGAAGTATTGCACTTGTTTATCGTAGTTGATAATGTCTTTTGGAATGACGCCGTCTTTTAACAGTTGTACATTCTCATTGACATACGCTTCCACTTCCGGTGTATTAAAAGCTGCCTTCTTATAATCCTCAGTCAGGAACGGCAGGTTCTCTTCTAACAGAGTCCGTGCTTCCATCGTGAATATGTAGCCGTAAGCGCCGGTTTTCTCATTAATCTGGCGGCCCCATTCGTTCAATTCCTGTTTTGTCTTCGGCGGATTGTCCGGATTCAATCCCGCTTTCACCACCAGATCCTTATTCATGAATAGGACAGGCAATCCAGTGTACCAAGGGAGTGCGAACGCTTTGCCGTTCATTTCTGTTGAGGAGTAGATTCCTTGGAAATAAGCTGCCTTCTGGTCCGCTGTCAGCTCTTGGTTGAAGTCAACCAATGCATCCTTGGTTCCCATCTGATTGGCCAGCTCCGTATTAAGGTTCACCACATCTGGCGCATTACCGCCAGCAATATTCGTCATGAGCTTGTTCAGTACAGCATCGTAAGGGTAGTCCTTCCAATCTATCTTGACATTCGGATTCTTCGCTTCATAATCCGCAATCAATTTGTTGAAGTAATCATTGAAGGTCGGCTGCAATGAGATTGTCCAGAATTCTACCGTGACTTGTTCCGCGGGCTTCTCGCTATCGTTGTTTCCACTTGAAGCAGCCCCCTTGTTGCTCGATGAATCCGAACCGCAAGCCGCCAATAACCCCACCATCATCATTGATGCCAATAGTAATGAAATCAACTTTCTACCTTTGAAACTCATGCCACAACACCCTCTCTTCTTTATAAACTCTCTCTCAAAGCTAGGAGAAGAAATGACTATAAGTCCGAAAACGGTAGCGCTTACAAAAAAGCCTTATTATTCTACGCTATATCTGTAATTGCTCCAATCCATGAGTTGTTTCGGAATAAGAGTCGTTCCTGCCACCTTTTCCCTTCTTGCATGTTCATTGTAGCACGCATTAAATAAATTCTCCACTATTTTTAAAATATTTGGAGATTATATTCTTCATATTCTGATATAGCAATCGGATTTACAAAAACTAAAAAATTCGAGGTGCCAAATCGATCTGCGACACCCCGTGATTTCATTAGAAATTGATGAAGCCTACATATTGCAGTTTCAACTCTGTCGTTATTCTTCGTAGTTCCCTCTATCATTACCAGCGCGCTGAATCGTCACCGTGTAGTTTTTCATTCGTCCATCTTCGGACATCACTTGTAACGTAACCAGATTCGAACCCACTTGAAGTTGTACGGGAATGACCGCATCATTTTCAATATGCTTGCCACCCACGGAAATAACTGAATTCTGATTCCTTGTACTCGCCGTAATATTGAGCTCCGTAACTGAATGCCCGACCTTTACCTTGTAATCATACGTCGATGGTGTGAAGGAAGGCGTTACCTTCATTACCTTCTTCCCCGAGCTCACCGTTAATTTACTTAATTGCGTTTTCGCTGTTTTGGAGAAATAGATGTCTATCATTCTACTTCCGTAGTCCAAATCATGCTTCATTCGATTCTTTACTTCTTTATGAATCGAGCTGCTTGCTAGAAGCTTGCTTATGCTGTCGATCTTCTGTTTCACGTCACTTGCAGTCTCATCTGTCATAGTGGGATTCACATGTAGATCTTTTACAGCGGATTCAAGTTTCTGTATTAGTTTCCCGCCGTCCTTACGGCTCATCCCTTGGAAAGGAACGTAAATCTCATTGATTTTACGGATCACTTCTTCCATCACGGTCGCTAGAGGCTTGGTCGTATCATATTGAGGCAAAATTGCTTTATTACGATACAACCCAATCTTCAGCACCTTGTCATACTTATAATTAAATAGTCCTTCGTATTCAAATAATGCGGCTCCAGCTCCATCATTCTTTGTCGCTTCGGTAATTTGATCCACAACAGCCGATGTAGGATTGCCTTGGAATGTGTCCAGACCCGATGAGACGAATGCATTGTCTCCCGCTAATGCCATCGAGTTTCTCAAGTCCGTTACCGTTAATTCCGAACCTGGTGCATAAGACATATGGAACAAGTGATCGATCAAATTATGATCCAACCAGTATTTCGCTTCTTGTGCGTGCGATTTCGGCGCTTCCTCATAGTTCGGCCATACCGCAGTTGTAATTTGTAGGTTTGGTTTGATTTGATGCGCCTCGTTAACTACCCGAACGACCCAGCTATTGATAATGTCCGCACGGAATTGCAGCCACTCATCCCAGTAACGATCTCCTGGATGAAGGTCAAGCGGATCAACGCCGTATTTCTCGCTGAACAAATCGCGGGTATACATGTCGTAACCAAAATCATTCGTGTAATCTCCGGATCCTGGGTACCTCGCATAATCCAAATGCAGCGAAGCAATGTCATATTTCGTGACGAGTTCATCGTATACAGAAGCAACGAAATCTCTAGCTTGCGGGAGTGCTGGATTAAGCCAATACCACTTGGCATTGTGACTGCCTTCTTCATAATCAATACCTTTTCTGCTTTTCATAAGCCAATCGGGATGATTCACCACAACCGGCCCGCCGACAAAGAAGTTCTCCACCCAGGCATGAATTTCAATCCCTTGTTTTTTGCCTTCCTCAATAAATGCTCCAAGTACATCAAAGCCTTCATACAAAGGATTTAATTCGGTATCTGGCAAAGACGTTGGCCAAGTGGTATATCCATTCCACCACGTTTCTAGATAGATGGCATTGATACCGGTCTCTTTGATTTTCTTCACATGATCTCGAACCTGCTCCACGTTCTTTTCCTTCGGCCTCATCCAGAGACCTCGAGTCTGTACTTTCGGAGATTCAAAATTCATGTAACTTGCTTCCGTAACTTTCTGATCCAAGTCATTCAATAGATCCATTAACCCGTTGGTACCGCTTTCATTTAGTCGCTGTTTGACCAACTCATAAACGCCCTTCGCTTCTACAATCTTCTGTTCAATATCGGCATAAGGAACATCCATAAATTGATTCTTAGATAACTGGAGCGCCTTCTCTGCGCTATCGATACTTATCGAGGCTTTATCTAAGTAAGATTCCGGCGTAAAAATAACCAATACTTGTTTTTTAGCAAAATCCAGACTCAATTTGGCTCCGACCAGTGCATTGTTCTTTAACCATGTGTTTTTAACCCCATGACCGGATAATACGTAGCCGCCTTCAGGAATTTTACTGTTGTTCCCGCCATTGTTCGTCACATATCCGTCCGCATTAACAATCACTTCATTGCCCCATGGGTTCGTGCCAGTCTCCGTGCCATAATTACGATCATAGACGATCAACTGATTCGATCCACGAAATCCTGGATAAGGCACATTGCCAACATTGTCCCAGCCTCCGGGATTATCTTCTTTTACTTTCGGATTAAATGCATCAAACGAAGTTCTAGCCGCTTGGTATATTAAACTATCTGTCACAAGCTCAACCTCTGCGCCGATACGCACTTGACCCGCTAGTTGGTTATAGAATGGACTTGTCGATTGAATCGACAGTACATATCCATCCGATGGGATAGAAGAGTTGTTATCAAGATAAGCCCCTGTGTTGGGATCGTATGCAATCGCCACGACGTTGGTCACCTTATTGCCAACAACTGTAAGCTCCATTCCCCAAGCATTCTGATTGGTGGTTGCGCCATAAGTAGGCTGGTACAACACTACTTCTCCCGCTCCACGCGGTCCATTTATTTTATCAATGCCTACCGCAATACCATTCACTTTCAAATATTTGCTAGGCAGAATAGGAATATCTACGTTCATCGCTTTTACGGACTGCCCCACCTCCAAATTGAAGGATGACGCAGCGTTGCCAGATGCCGAAATGACATAACCGTTCGCGGGAATGTAGGTGCCGCTCTGACCATGAACACCATATGTGCTTTTCACGACCGACACATCATTGGTGATGATATATTGAACGGTATCTTCAGAGAAAGGTCTTGTCATCTCACCAAAATGACGTGTATAGACTGCGATGGTGTTCGCCGGTTGATCCTGATCAACAACGTCGATTGGTATAGTTCCCTGCTCTGTGATGAGCTGTGGACCTCCGACTACCGGTGCAGGCAGCGTGTAGCCAACAATCTCAACCGGGTCTCCCGGACTCATATTGTCTTTAATCCACTGTTCACTCGATCCGTGACCAAACAGTACAAAACCATTCGTCGGTATGTGTACAGCACCTTCACGATAAGTTACGTCCGTAACGCTATAAGTACCTTCATGGTAGTCCACGACTGCAGCAGCCGCATAAGGGTTCGAATCTGTGAGCTTACTACTATTTTCTCGGGTAAACAGAATCATTTCATCTGAAGCTCCGATGGCTCGATTCACGGCTGTAATGCTGATGGTGTTGCCATTTGCAGCTTTCGCCATGATGGCTTCATCGGCCAACACAGTCAATGTCGTCCCTGAAAAAATGAGAGCAAAACATAAGATGAAAGACAGCGTATTCTTTAATCTCATTTTCATTCCTCCCCATATAGTCATGAAAAAACAGCTTCCCAAGCGCTCCATCTTATGTACAACTAATCTCATCTATAAATCTATTTTTATGCCCAGTTTTCTACAAGCATCACCACCAACAATCGTTATGGGGTATTCCTCTTGATCATAACAGACAACTCACATTCGAGGAAGGATATTTCCTCTTATTTTATAAACAATATTAAATTATTCCTCCATTTTATCTTTGCTTTATATGAAAGGCATCCATTCCTCCCGTGTAAAATGGAAGCCGAAACGCAAAACGAGCCTTAGAAGCGATGCTAAAGGCTCGTTTTTGTGCAGACTTTATTGTTGATGTTTTTTACAGTTACCTGCCATCATAAGCATCCCCATACGACTCGAAATTGTCAGCCAACCAAAACCAATTTTCACCTTTACTAGCGTATAAATGCTCTAACAGCTCCGTAAAGCTTTTAGCAATAATCTGACTATCCCCTGGTGTTGCATGGGTTTCCAAAAAACTATCATAGCAATAGCCTAAATGAGAATCGCTTAAGTCAATGCTAATGTACTGGTTTATTTGTTCAGATTCAGCAAGTAGATACCACTCATTACTAATATCTCCTTCGAGTTCCTCCCAAATAACATCGTCCTCTGGATAGAGCCTCTTGCTAGTTGGAATAAACTCATTTGAAGAAACTATTTTTATTCCATAAGGCTTATCTGAGAACATTTGCAAGGAATCATAATGGCTAAAGAAATAATTCAAATCTTCTGGAAGAGCGAATTCATTTGTGAAATCTGTTGTCCGCTTCACAAGTCTGCAATTACTATCCTGTTCAATTTTCTGAATAATCTCTATTATCTTCATAATTACTCCTTTAATCTCAAATTTACTTGCATGTTGTATATGTATCGCTCCATGTACATCAGTTCTTCACTTCTGTTCTTTTCCTATTCGAAGTCTTGTTTGTTCAGCAAATTTGGAAAACTGGCTGTAATTGTTTCCTTCATTCCCTTTGTGTGTCGCGGCAATAGATGAAGTTTCCTTATATTTTTCAATTTTAAAATAGGCATAATATCTCGGCTCTTATTCTCTAATGCCAGCATCAATGATAAATACTTCAATTCCACTAATTCTCCAACAGGCTCAAAGCTTTTTACTGGATTTCCCGTCCCACTCATTCGTCCATGATTAAGACTTAATTCCTTTATATTCGATAAAGTGGCAAGAGCCGTTAAATCGTACAAGTGATTCATGCCATAGATATATAAGGTCTTCAGGTTCTGTAACCCTATCAGAAAGTTCAAATCTTTTACTTGGGGCAGATTCGCCAGGACCAACACTTCTAAGCTATGTAAACATGACAAATTAGGTATATCCCCCATTTTTCCAGAGGAAATCTGCAAGTACTTTAGATTCGGCAATGAAGAAAATATTCGTAATCGTTCTTCATCTAGATCAGTAAGGTAAATCCCTTCTACCATTTGATTACCGACCAGCGACTCATAATTCACATATTGCTTCTTGGATTTTTTCAGAGGCGTAAATAAATCAACAATCCGAGTATCTTCTTCCAATGTAGCAAGATCGAAGTTCTCTACTCTCCTAGTCCCCTCCATAACGCCCAAATGAGCGTAATAGGAAACAGGAGATTTCTCGTCCAGCAAATATCGCTCCCAGTTCATCTTATCTCTCACATCCTTCTCAAAGACGACCGTGCTGCATGAACACAGTCTTAGATTAAACTTCTGAAGAAATTTGATTCTTTGAATTTCACAATGAAATGCCTTTAACGTATCATTCGTTGCGAATCAGGCACTTTTTCATTTTGAATGACGAATTGCAATATCTCATCATCATCAATGTTATACCCTGGTTTATCCTTTGGGATTTCGGCCAGAGGCGTTTGAAGCAGCGGATGTTCTATATTAGGGGTAGCCAGCCCCTCTTTTTCTCTTATGAATCGAATGCAATAATAATCGTAAGGAATACAGTCAAACGATAATATTTCACTTGATTTATCTGGTGTGTCGCTTAGACTATAGATGTGAAAATCACATAGTTCATATAGATGCTCTCCAAAATCATTTGTATCGTTCCAACTATTCATTAACTTTTGGTAGACATGATCTTCTAGTAAAATATCAAACAATTCAGGCATGTCCCCCGTTTTCCATTTGTGATATAGGCATGTCATAAAAACATGATGCGTATTATTCTCAGCATAAAAATCTCGATCTTTCGTGAACATATTCGTTGCATATTTGTAAGTTAGCTCTGCAATATCTTCATAACCCCACAATAAGGATAGCCCGATAAGCCCTCCTATTTGACTGTCCGATACACTTCCTCTACTAGGATTGCTTTTGATCATTTGAATCAGCCAAAAAAGTTGCTGCTCTAATAAAATCCATGCTGATGGTTCCCCATTTAGTATTCTATGTTTTGCATTCATTTCAAGGTGAACGCCTATTCCTATTTTTAAGCGATCGGCTAAACGATTTCGTTCGTTTTTGTCAATTAAGTCCTTCATTTCATTCAGTCGAGCATCTCGTAATTCTTTCACTTCTTCATCTGAGATTTCTCGTTTTTTGTACTCTTTCATCGCACGATCAAAATACTTCCAATATTTATTAGTGCGCATTCTTTCACTTCCTTTCTGATGTTGTACGCTGAAGGAAATTGCTTTATATATATTCGACAACCTTTAGAAATACAGGATCTGTATCAACCTCAATTAACCCCTCAATTACCGGAAACAAATCTTTAATAAGTGGGTGTTCAATATCTTCTACATCCATTCCCATTCTTTTTCTTAGCAAAAGAGGCGCTACTATTTCTGATGGTAAAAGCATTTTGACTTCCGTATCAAATTCCTGGTACATTTTTGTTCGACTTAAATGAAATTCACAAGCTTGATTCACAGAAGCATTGATGTCTTTCTTTGTTTCATCCGTCAAATCGTTTAACAAATTAGAATATATGTCATTAAGCGGTTTGGGGAATTTAAAGGAAATTTCTTCATCCTTATAAAATATTGAAAACATTTTGTTCACAAACTGGCAAACTGATTCGGGTTTCTCTACATTAAAATCGATATTCTCGGGCGAAGTGTATTCCAACAATTTACGTGCTTTATTTACTTCTTGTAATATTAATAGATTACAAGCAGACAAACATACATCTACAAACCAAACTGGTTTAATATCCCCTTGTTTTCCTGCTGCATATAATAGAGGATCGATTGTTCCCCATAACATACTTTGTTTAAGTGAATATGAAAAATCACCCTTGTTGTTCAGATAGCGTTCTAGAAAGTCAGCACAATACCATGTGGAGAGGGTATTACATGCAATGCCTAAGGAAATAAAATCGTTCTTTTCTTTAGGGCTTTTCAAAAATTTTTCTATAATCGTATAACTTTCTTCATACATATAAGGCCGTTCCTTTTCTGCGAACCCTTTGCTCCATCTTTTAACTTTATTCTGAATTTTTTTATGAAGAAGATTGCTTTCCAACAATAATCCCCCTCTCACGTCCTATGCTTGAATATAATCAAAGATCGTATTTATTCATATTGAGAACATTCATACAACAAGTTGTTTTTAAAATCATCCGCAGATACTCTCACAACGTCTGGATCTTCCGGAACTTTGAACTATCTTTATTTATCAAGATCTACAGACCAATCAATCTCTTCCATAAACCAATTGCAGAATTTTGTCGAACCATTATCCATTTTCAAAGGGATTTCTCTTGCCCACATTTTAATGTCATCTATGAACATCTCTTTATCGAGTCCTTCAAAGTTGTGTTTCTTTAGCGCAGTGTTTAGGAACTCTAAAAATAGATTCCCCAAATGATACCGTTGCTCTACTTTATACATTTTTTCATATTCTTCTACCTTGACTGCAAGATCGATTGTCAGATAGTTATCTTTTTTCGTGTATCGAATAAATGACCTTCTTCCATAGGATTCAGGTAAACATCTAAAAGCTATCCCGATCGAGACATCAACATGACCATATTTTGAGTTTATGTTAGATTCCAATGCACTACTTAATTCACTTGCTAAATCGCCAACTCTCGCACCTGCAGTATCTGAAACGATTGAAAAATCCATGCAGCGCTCCTCCTACTCAGAAATGATTCCTTTCTTTTTCAGGAACAAAAGCCATTCATCGTAGTTCCGTCTTCATCCTCTACTTCAAAAGAATCTTGAATTCGATAACCGGCTTCTTGTGCCAACTCCTTAATTTCATTAATGTCAGTTGATGGAACCGTGATCAGAACGTAACAGTCACTTTCCATATCCAAACATGCCAACGAGATTCCCTTTTCACTTAGCCTTTTGGAAATTTCATTTAAATACTGAGATGTCGGCAGCTCATCAAATTCTCCATCCTCAAAGTCTTCCCAGCTTATGCACGCCATTTTCTTTCTATCCAGCAATTCATCAACAACATCGCATAGGTATAGACCTGATTCTTTCCAATCGATTTCAAATGCCAAATCATGTTCAAGAAGTGCGTCGACCAACGAAATCCATGCCAATTGATTAATCGGGCTATCGATCCCTCTTTCATCCAGACGATCTTTGAACTTCTCGAAATAGGCCTCTGGATTTTCTAAAGCTAATGAAACCTCTGAATAAATTTCTTCTTCCACATCACATGAAAGCCTTTGCACAAGCAACAACATTGCATTCATATCACTCACTCCTTTTCTACCTAACAGTTGAAGGTTTAACGTATCATGCGCTGCGAATCAGGGACTTTTTCATTTTGAATAACGAATTGCAATATCTCATCCTCATCAAGTTTGTACCCTGGTTTATCCTTTGGAATTGCAGCCAGAGGCGTTTGAAGCAACGGATGCTCTATATTAGGGGTAGCTAGCCCCTCTTTTTCTCTAATGAATTGAATACAATAATAATCGTAAGGAATACAGTCAAACGATAATATTTCACTTAATTTATGTGGCGTGTCGCTTAGACTATAAATGTGAAAATCACATAGTTCATATAGATGCTCTCCAAAATGATTTGTATCGTTCCAACTGCGCATTAATTTTTGGTAGACATGATCTTCTGGTAAAATATCAAACAATTCAGGCATTTCTCCCGTTTTCCATTTGTGATATAGGCATGTCATAAAAACATGATGCGTCTTATTCTCCGCATAAAAATCTCGATTTTTCGTGAACATATTCGTTGCATATTTGTAAGTTAGCTCTGCAATATCTTCATAACCCCACAATAAGGAAAGCCCGATAAGCCCACCTATTTGTCTGTCAGATACACTTCCTCTACTTGGATTGCTTTTGATCATTTGTATCAACCAAAAAAGTTGCTGCTCTAATAAAATCCATGCTGATGGTTCCCCGTTTAGTATTCTATGTTTTGCATTCATTTCAAGGTGAACACCTATTCCCATTTTTAAGCGATCGGCTAAACGATTTCGTTCGTTTTTGTCAATTAAGTCCTTCATTTCATTCAGTCGAGCATCACGTATTTCTTTCACTTCTTCATCTGAGATTACTCGTTTTTTGTACTCTTTTATCGTTCGTTCAAAATACTTCCAATATTTATTCGCGCGCATTCTTCCACCCCTTCACATTAAGAATATTGCCAATAGCTTTTTATGGGGTTCTCAATCGAACCTTCTAACATTTGTGCATATAAATAGATAGCACCGAACGCGAAGGGATAACTTTTTCTAGGCTTTATGAGTGTATCTGGATACCCATCCTCATCGACCTGGAATAGAAAATCAAAACCGTCATCATGCAACTCCGTATAGTAATACTTTTCTCCCTGAATATGCCTTGGAGTTCCCCCGAATTTAATAAGAAAACGTTCATCAGATGACACTTTATCACTTACAATACTGGCTTCCGAAATATAGTGCTTTACTAAATCAGGATCGGCAAAAGTATCAAGTTTACTTTCTTCTGTTTTAGGATGTTTCATTGTGAATAATGAACAATTGGGATATCTATTTTTCGAAATACGATCTTCAAAATCTTTAGGAGCAAAAATGGAGAGCATCTCATTATCATCAAAAGGGTTAACGATAGACAAATAAAAATACCTCTCCATATCCTTATTTACCATGTCTTCTAGTTCATCAAAATAAGCCGGTGCATTCCCTCCGATCCATCCATTACGACTATCCTTTTCGCTCGTTTGAAAAAGCATACACTCTTTTCGTTCTTTAAGCATTTTGAAATCTCCCATTGTGATCTCCTTCTCTATTTACATTTCGGGTGATACCGTCCTGTCCATCTCCTCACCATACTTCGACATTTATCGAGTTAAATCCTACCAAAAGAATAGGGGTGAGCTGTGTTTAAAAACGTCAAAAGCCCGCCAAAAGGCAGGCTTTCGTTCTTAATTGGATTTTGGCGATGGCATCAACGTGTTACCGTAGTCGACTCCGATGGTTAACGTCCCCATATAATATCTCTCTCCCCATTTCGTAAACTTAGGCCACCCTCCTTGAACTCCATGAGATAGCGTAAGAACGAAATCATTTTCGTTGATGTAGGGACTGAGTTGTCTTGAATTGTATGGTGGCAAGGATTCAATTTCATAGGTAAGCTCTTGAGGGAAAAATAATTGTGTTGTGAGGATTTCTTTTAAACCATCAATTATTTTGATGTGAATATGAGGCGTTCTAAGATGATACCAAGCAGGAATTATGGTCAGAAACTCAACCATGCCATTCACGTCTGTAAACTGGCGCCCACGTAGAAATGTTTTATGGTCTGTCGGTGTGGCAGTTTGTCCTGGAGCGAAGCTACTATTTTCGTACCCTGAAAATCCTGAATAAACACCACAGGCGTTACTATTCCAAATATCAACCGCCAATCCACAGATGGGTCTGCATCCCTTAACATCAACCACTCTTAATCGAAGTAAGAGGTCAACCCCATATTGGTCTTCTCGAACATCTTTCCGAATCATGGAGTTCTTCAGATAGAAGGGGCCTTCACTCGTGGAACTCGTAAGTAGACATCTATCTGTATCTTCGAAACTATAACTTACAATACAAAATTCATTATATTGCTGTTTCAGGATATTTTTCTTGACCCATTGATTACACGGATTGTTCATATCACGGAACATACATGCGGTTCTCCTTTGGGTTTCTGATTATATCCTGAGCATATGCCTATATTCCGTAATAAGTGCAATTTATTTAGGAAACCACAACATAAAGCTTCGAATAGCAACAAAAAGTCTTTATCTAATTTCAAACCTTTAGAAACATATGATTATCAATAGCGTTTATATATACAGAACAATACGAACTTGGAAGAGGAGAAATTATGAAGAAATTAGACGGCCTCTAGCTTCCCACAAGGAGGGAAAATAGAGCTAAATGAGCAATAGTATGAAAAAATCAACCGTATGGACAGACCACCAAACACCTGGTACCCGCTGGAGCAAACGGCAGGCAAGCAAAGCTGTACGCCGTTTTACAGGTGATGTTCAAAACGGAAAATGGTACAGAAAACTATTCTGTTCCTGGAATATTTGCGACTTACGCTTTTACAAAACCAAGCAGCAGGCGATACATGAATGGGAAACATCCCGATGTCTGAGGGAACGACAATTGACTCAGGCAGAAGTGATAAAGGATTGGGAAAAGTTCTATAGAAGAAAATAAGCTCAAGCGTCGGTCTGGGAAGCCCGGCGCCTGAACTTTTATAAGGGATTAGCGGCAATTCACATTACACTGAACCTGATACGATATTGCCTCTGAACATCGTGGCCACACGTTTCGAACTTCTTGCGATAGCTTCAGCCGAACATGAAGCTTCGACTAGCACCATATTTGCATCGTCTCCGACTTGGGGCCAAACTCTTTCGCCATTATCATTTAATGGTGTCTTGCCATCAGTAATAAATTGCAGCGTCCGGGTTAATGCCCGCTCATCAGACCATCCGTACATTTCCGCCAGACGACCGGCGCGTTTCAAAATATCCCCATCTCCAAAAGGCGACCACACGTCAAAAATATTGTCGCATCCGACGGCAACCGTAACACCTTTCCGGTGTAATAGACCGACTGGCGGAAACTTGCGGTTTATCGGTACGCTTGTAATAATGGAGACCCCTGCATCCGCCAGAAGCTCTCCCATGACTTCCGCTTGAGCTTGAGAAATATCCCCCAACCCAAAGGCATGGCTGACGGCAACCTTGCCTTGCAATCCTGCTTCTTTCGTTAGCTGGGCCAATCGCTTTATCGTAAATACACCAAGATGATCGGCGTCATGCAAGTGCAGGTCAATGCCCGCATTTCCTTCTACGGCTAGCTCCACCATTTCCTGCAAGGAAGCTTCGAGATCCCCATCCACCGTGGCTGGATCGACACCGCCTACGAAGCTTGCTCCTTGGCGAAGGGCTTCCCGAACCAACTGTTTCGACTTGGAACGCAATAAACCGTGCTGTGGAAAAGCAACGATTTCGTAGGTCAGCTTCCCGTCAAATGTGTGCAATGCTCGCTTAACTTGTTCCAAATTCCCCAATCCAACCTCAGGATAAACATCGACATGCGTGCGCACATGCGTTACACCAGACTTCACATAAATATCTAGCAGCTGTTCCGCGCGTTCTTGCGTTGTTGTTTTCAAAGAAGGAAGTACTTGCTTCTCGATTTCAAACCGTTCAAAAATATTGCTTGCAGGTGTAACCGCACGCCATCGATCACCAAGCAATGTTTTATCCAGATGACAATGTTTTTCGATGAATGAAGGCAGCACCAGACGCCGTTTCGCATCTTTCTTAGGGAGCTCATCCTGAACGGGCTCAACCGCTGGGACGATCTTCGCCACTTTCCCCTCCTGGATTAAGAGATGGTAGCATTCGGTTTCAGTACCCGTAATCTCACCGTTATCTTCCTGAAATCCCGTTTCCAATAGGACATTGGTTAACCAATAGGCAGTATTCAAAGAAGCTCATCCTTTCTACGTTCTATGATAAAAGTTCTAGAGTTCTCCGGCCGCCAGATTCCCCTGAAAGATAACCGCGACCCTTCTTGCTCTTCGTGCAACCGCTTCGGCTGAACAACTTGCATCAACGAGGACGAGGTCGGCAGCGTCTCCGATATTAGGCCAGATGCGTTGTCCGTCTGTATGTAAAGGTGTTACGCCGCCTGTAATATACCCCAGTGTTTGTCCAAGGGAACGTTCGTCCTTCAGGCCGAATCGTTCCGCTAATGTACCTGCTTTTTCAAGACTATCTCCTTTGCCAAAAGGAGACCAGTGATCCGTGATGCTGTCATCACCGAGGGAGATTTGCACACCCTTTTCGCTTAAAAGTGGAATCGGAATTGTTTTTCCAATCGGAACTGAAGATGTAATCGTAATCCGCTGCTCAGCTAACAGGTCTGCCACTTGACTTGCCTCTTCCAGAGAAATATCGGCCAACGCCAGAGCATGGCTGATGTTGACTCTTCCTTGCCACCCGGCTTCCTCTGTTAACGCGGCCAATCGTTGAAAGGTAAAAATGCCAAGATGGCCTGGATCATGGATATGAAGATCAATACCCGCATCCGCTTCCACCGCAAGCTCCATGACCGTGTGCAGCGACTTCTCGATATTGCCGTCAATGGTTGCAGGGTCAACTCCGCCAACGAGAGCAGCACCGCTTCTCAATGCTTCTCTTACAAGAGAAACAGATTCACTGCGCAATAATCCATGCTGAGGAAACGCCACAATTTCAACCGAAGCTTTTCCTTTGTAAGTTTCTACGGCCTGAAGCGTGGCTTCCAAATTCCGCAGCCCTATGAATGGATCGACATTACAATGGGTACGAATACGGATCGAACCGGCATGGGTCAGCAATCCCAGCAAGTTCTCCGCCCTTTCCTTGGCAACAGGCAACAAGCGCGGGAGTAATTCCTCTTCTTCCTCCAGCCTTGTCAAAAGTCCTTTACGTGGAATCGTTGGCGCTTTCCATGGGCCGCTGTAATATGTCTTATCAAGATGAATATGCATATCGCGGAAAGAGGGAAGCATCAGATATCCATTTGCATCCCGTATAGGCATATTTGTTTCTAAAGTTTGATCTGCGGGAACGATCTCGCTGATTTTCCCATCTACAATCTGTACATGAAAAAGCATGGTTTCTGTTCCTGTTACGGTGCCATTCTCATATTGATAGCCAGTTTCCAACCGCACATTCGTTAACCAGTAAGCATTGTCCGCCACTTCCGTCTCCTCCTTCACTGCAACTGTTTTCCCAAACCAGCCAGTAAGACAACCATTACAAGCAGCAAGAGACGAGACGTCGCTCGGTCTCCTTTAACGTTCTTTAGAAATATGCTAACATGAAGGCGATCAAACGAAAAATATATAATAAATAAGTTATATATATGTTTTACATATATGAGGAAGGAGTCTATGCAGCGATGGATATCAGACAACTACGCTATTTTATTGCGATTGTGGAGGAAAGAAGCATTTCAGCCGCAGCGAGAAGACTTCATATTTCTCAACCGCCATTAAGCCAACAATTGAGAGCAATGGAAGAGGAACTCGGCGCAGTATTGTTGGAGAGAAACGGGAAACACATGGAAGTAACGGATGCAGGCAAGACCTTATATTCCTATGCCTTGCAAATGGATCAATTAATGCAAGAAGCTAAGATGGAAGTGAGTGAGGTTGAAAATGGGGTAAACGGCCAATTGACGATAGGTGTAAATACGTTTTCGGTTCCTGATTTGCCTGAAATCCTCCATCAATTTCAAAAGCACTATCCAAAGGTAACGTACAAAATCCAACAAAATGAGTCCGCTCATCTGTGTCAGTTAGTCCGGGATCGGGCTGTCGAATTAGCATTCATACGATTACCGCTTGAATTGGACGATTTCTCAGTTCTTCACCTGTATACCGAACCGTTTTATTTGATTACATCCCAGAAACAGAAACGGTTTGAACATGAAGTAACGCTTGCAGACATGGCTAACGAGCGGCTCTTATTGCCAAGCACGCAGGGATTAGGTGTACACTATTTAATCTTGGAGGCATACTCAAGGCTTGATATGCATCCCCCTGTTGTCGGTGAATGTTCCGATATAGCCCTGTTGATGGAGTTGGTTTCCACTGACTTTTGTTCGTCGATCGTTCCAGAAACATTGCTTCATCGGCATAAAGGATTTTCGATTCATGCGTACAAAATTTCTTCTACAGTGGGGATGTCCTCTCCGCTGGGGCTAATATGGCTAAAGAATCACCGTTTATCCAACACGGCCCGGAATTTTATCGATTTGTTCAAAAAAGAAGGAAGGTATCTTCAGCATCATGCGCATAAAGAAACGGATTGATTGAATGGATTGATTCAAGTCCTATTGTGAAGTTCATTTTTATGGCATGAGGAAAAAAAAAAAGACCCTCGGATCATGACGATCCGGGATCTTTTGGGTCATCTTCAAACGAATGATTTCGCTTTTTTGAAGCAAATCTTATCGAGAGATATCAGCCGTGTTGAGGAGAATGTAGATTTTTCAATCGAATTCCTGTGAAAATACTGCTCAAGAGCAGTACGAATCCGCCAAACAGATAAGGCAAGTCGAAGTGGACTTCAAACAAAATACCCGCCAACATCGGCCCAAATATCG
The DNA here is from genome assembly GCF_032337355.1 of Paenibacillus suaedae. Classification (NCBI taxonomy): domain Bacteria; kingdom Bacillati; phylum Bacillota; class Bacilli; order Caryophanales; family Paenibacillaceae; genus Paenibacillus; species Paenibacillus suaedae. Next base: position 68,174 of record NZ_JAVYAA010000007.1, on the reverse strand, counting down.
TACCGAGACTCGTGTAGGCATTATTCATCCCGGCCACAAACCCTTGTTCATTCCCGGCCACTCTGGACAGTAGCGTATTGATCGTGGGGCGCAAAATGTTATTAAACGTAAAGAATAACATCGTGAATGCCATGACATAGAAGAAATGGCCAGAGAATAATAGGAATACAAGGGAGACCGCCGATAACAGCAACATGGCAACAATAATCTGTTTTTCCCCGAATCGTCGTGTAATCCGGTCGGTCAACAACAATTGGTTCAACGTGCCGATGAGCGAACATACCGTTAGTAGAATAGCGATTTGACGCGTCGTGAATCCGTACACCTGTACGACAAAGAGCGGAAAAATTGCTTCAAAATGCGTCAGACCGAAGGTCATCGTGAAAACAATGAGCAGCATGACGAAATAGCGAGACCGAACCGAAAGCACGATTTGCCGGAACACATTGTCCCTCTTTTCCTTCATTTGACCATGCATCTGGCGAATGTTCGCCGACACCGATTCAGGCAATCCCCAGAAGCTGCAAACCATTGCCACCACTCCTACACATGCGGATACATAGAATGGCATCTTGATGCCCCATTCCGCAAGCAATCCACCGACACCCGGTCCGATAATAAACCCAGATGTCATCGACGCACCCAACCATGACATCGACTTGCTGCGCTGATCATCTGCTGTAATGTCAGCAATATACGCAATAATGGATGGGATTAAGGCTGCTGAGCCTATTCCACCAATCAATCGCGATGCGAATAATAAAGTTAGATCGCTTGCAAATGCTGCAAGCAGGTTGGAGAGTGCGAACAACACCAAACCAATGATAATCATTGGTTTACGGCCGTATCGATCTGACAAATTGCCTGCAATGGGTGAGAATAGAAACTGGGTCAAGCCGAAGCAAGAGACCAAATATCCTGCCGCCTGTCCGCTTGCCGAAAACTCCTCAAGAAGCTCCGGCACGATCGGAATGACAAGCCCCATACTTAGATTAGCGAGAAACATGTTTAACAGCAGTAATGGAAACGCTGACTTCGTTAACATTAATGACCACCTATATCGAATTGATAAAAAAATACGAGTCGGGAACTGAATACCAGTCCCTCTCTATCTGCATTTGTATATGTTAGCATGCGGCTATCTTCAATAAAAATATGAAAAACATATGGGGGCTTAATATTTTTGATATACATAACATCCTTTGTGGATTTTGACCGTTCATTATTGCTTGATTATGAAATTCGAGGGAATATGCCAACTATCAGAATGTCGATGAAAGTTAATTATTGACACCCGCAATCGTATAGGTTATTTTTAACCTATGTTACTTATAACTTAGTGTAGTTATGTAAATCAAATCAGCAATATTAGGCTTACTGAGTGGGAAGTCCTCAACAGGTGATGAACCAAACAAGATTTTGAGGATTCGAAAGAGAAGAAAGGGAGATATATCATGGAGAATATATATAAATCAGAAGTAGGCAAACGAGAAGTTTTAGGACAGTACCGAAAAATACTTGCTAGCTGGCCAGTGGAAAACCACCAATACGAAGTTGAGACGAGCTTTGGATCGACTTTTGTCATTGAGTCAGGATCAAAGGACAATCCCCCACTAATTCTTCTGCATGGAAGCGTAGCGAATTCTTTTGCTTGGTATGGCGATGTAGCTTCTCTTTCACAAACTCACAATGTTTATGCAATCGACATTATTGGAGAAGCAGGATTATCAGCAGCAAGCCGACCAAGTTACCAGAGTGGTGCATATGCGCTATGGTTGAATGAAACCATACATGCATTTGGATTAAGCTCCTGTTCCATTATAGCTATGTCATTAGGCGGCTGGATGGCATTGAGCTTCGCTACCACTTATCCGGAGAAGGTTGACAAGTTGGTTTTGCTTTGTCCCGGAGGGCTTGCACATGAAAAAGCCAGTTTCCTATGGAAAGCAATCTTTTTCTCCCTTCTTGGAAAATGGGGTCAGCTGCAAATACTTAAATTAGTGGGTGCTGGTCATATTTCTTCATCATCGTTATCCGAATTAGAAGTAGATCTAACATTCGCATCACTAATATTCAAAAATTTCAAACCGCGAACTGCAAAAATGCCGCTATTTAGTAATCAGTCCCTTTCACAATTAACGATGCCAATTTTCATGCTTTTTGGCGATTCTGATCAATTAATACCTGCTAGCAAGAGTATGAATCGACTTAAACAATTTGCACCACAAGCTAAGATCGAGCTGCTGCCTGATACGGGCCACCTCATTGTCAACCAAACAGATAGGATACTACAATTCTTGACCCTCCAAGACAGTTGATAGGTTATGCAAACAATAAAAGGGTTTCCCAACATTAGCACCTCCCGCCTAACAGCCGAGAAACTCTATGTCCGGAAACCCTTTGTTTATAGGCATTTTCAGCCTTCTATTTAGCTATCCTTGACATCAATATTGCGCACAGCGTTGAAGAAACTATAAAAAGCCATTCATTCCACCAAATATCCTACCGAGAACATTAAAATATATGAAAAGAAGAGATAATCCAATCGTTATCAAAAGTGTCAAAAACAAATGTTTGCCTTTTTTTGCGATAGAGAGAAACAAAATGATTATCATGAGTAAATAAATTCCCTGCATCCATGGAATTAAATAATAATGTGTATGTATAGGTAAGTACGCATTACGTAAATTATACCCTTCTGCAAGCAACACCGCCGCCGGGAGGGATAACACCGTATTGGAGAACAATCCGTTCCCACCCGAGTACCACATAATATATGCACAAATAGGTGAGATCACCGCGCATATGCTCCAAAAGATAATGACTTCTTGCGGGAAAAAATGCAGTATGAACACTGTATATACATAATAAACGGTAAGTAGCGCCACAAAAAATGTAAATACTTTCACAGCCGCTTGCTTGGGCGAATCACTAAAGACCGATAAAAGCGTTGCTACAAATATCCACATGCCAAGCCGCGATCCAATGTGGTCAAGTATAGGGTTTGCGCCGGGATCATCCACAAGTTTCGCTACTAACCCCAAAACGGCTCCTAAAATAAAAGCAAATACGATTGAGAAAGCGATTCTTTTCGTATTTGCTTTTATTGGAGCTCTAATCCCAGTTAACTTGTTGGATATCTCCATGATCTGATATTACACCTCCCAATTATATTCGAACTGCAAAAAGCTTTAGAAGCAAGAAAAGACCTGAACGAAAAGTTTCAAGTCTTTAAGGTTTATCCAAAAATTGAAGTGTTCGAGGGTAGAAAGATTAGTCATTATAATCCCCCCCCTCTCCCCTTAGATTAGATACAGTTTATTGAACTGTATCTTTTCCTTCAAGTCTCACTGAACACTCCGCATGTGTCGTCTTGGGAATAGGAACATGATTCACTCCTGTATATCGTAAGACCTCAATCATTCAAATATCTCTTTTCAACTATCAACGATCAGGTTTCGAATCGTACTTTTACCGCTGCCATTATTACCAGCAAATATATACATAATTGGCGTTGGTTCATGCATGAGAAGCATCCGAATTGACAACAGGAACAATATCCCCATTGTTATATTCCTTCACAATTTGACCTTCTACGGTTTTGTATACAATGTAAGTGTCATTAGCTTTTGCGTCCAGCTTGGCACGATCTCCGGTGAGCTTAATAAGCTTCTCTAAATCTTTAAATTTATCCATGGGCTTCACCTTCCCATCATCAGTATCGACGTCCAAATTAAATTATAACACAGCAGAACGATTTGACTTCACACCTTGATTGCATGTCAGTATTCTTCACCCGCGATTCTTAATAAAACAATCTTCGTTATCCAATTCAACTTGGCTTAACAACTTGAAAATTTAGTGAGAAGAGATATTTTTATTCTCCAAACACATTGCACCATATTTTGTAACACCACTTTCGTGTCGTATGTATTTTCTTATCTGGTTGCTGAGAAGATGTGTTACTGCCCGATATTGCTAACAGAGACATTCCTTTTGATGCAACCTCTCTCCCGCCAGAATCCCAGGGTAGGTATCCAACACCCGCTTCCTTATGTAAACAAAAATACCCTCTCATAATAGAGAGGGAAATCCCACATTAAATTGTTTCCGTTCCAATAAAGGTGAATGAGCAGTTGATTATCATAACGTACTACGCCGTAGTTCATAAAAATATTGCACAATGGGATGCTTTACCTTCATCTTCTCACTCATATTTAAAATTCGCTTTTTACCAACTCTTCTGTCCACCAAAGCTAGAATATTCAATAAGATATCATCGCTCTCTATGCTTTCCTCTATAGAGGTGGATAAAAAATGATTCGCCACAACGTTAAAATTAGATTTACTTAATGATGACTGTGCCGACAAAAGCTCTTTTGCATATCCAGACATTTTTCTACTTCTAGCAATGACGATTAGACGATCCTCAGGAGCGCCCTTGGTATCTTTTCTGACCGCTTCAATTTCTTCATTGCTGATCGGAATTTGGATATCTGAATCATTCTTAATTTCCTGCTCCGTTTGATACCATTTGATTAAGCTCGTTTTATCACTCATATTGAATACATTCTTTTTATCTACCGAAATATAACAAATACCTGCTTTATCAGGTAAATAACGATAGCTCGTTGCACGGTATTCGACCCTTCCATGTAACGCAGGACAGAGAAAGCTCTCCAGTTGTTGCTTCAATTTGCTCCAGGACATGTAATCCCCCTATATTCTACTAGAATTCCTTCCCCCATATTATCACATCTTTATTCGATTTTTAGTACGTGCATATTGCAAATGTTAGAACAGGCTGGACAACAAAAAGCCGCCTCCCTTATCGGAGAGGCAGCTCGTTCTATTCCAACCCGTACTCAACCCATTCCATATCCCTTTATTTCAAACACCCCGGTCTCTTTCCATCCGAGATTAACTGATTGATCGCTTCGATTAATTTCGGAAGCTCACGCATCGTATCAATCGCGAAATCTGCACCATATTGCATAAAGTTGTGCTTCGTCTTCGAGATCATCTCGGCTTTTTCCGCCTCGGATAGGCTTTCGAATTGCGCTTGGCTGAGTCCCATCTCGGAGCTGCCGACAGCAACACCAACCGACCACACTCCAGCATGGACTCCCTCTTTCACATCCGATGCCGTATCACCCACTTTGACCACTTTCCAGCATGCGGAGAGCTTAAGCTCCTCCATATTGCGATGGATCATGTAAGGGTATGGTCTGCCATAAGAATCCGTCTCACTAGGTGTGACCAGATGATCGGGACTGTACCCCTTTTCTTTCGCGATAGGTACGATCACATCCATCATCGTGCGGGTATAGCCTGTTGTAGAGCCAAACTTCAATCCTTGCGCTCGTAAAGTTTCGATGGTATCCACTACACCTGGAATCGGATCTGTGTATTCAGCTAGTGAGGACATTAATGCAGGCTCAAATGCCGCATAGAGCTGCTCCACATCCTGTTCTGTAAATGGCTTGCCATACTGATCTTCCCATAATGCCGAAACTCTGGGCATCGACAGCATCGCCCGGATATGATCGATTTTCAGCATCCCCATAGGTGCTCTAGCCTCATCCATTGTCACCTCTATACCTGCCTGCTTGAAGATATCGATGAATACATTCACAGGTGCAAAACATCCGAAATCGATGGCCGTCCCCGCCCAATCCAATATGATTCCTTCTACTTTATTCATGGTTGCAATGCTCCTTCATATATTGCTCAATAATATGGCATAGCTGATCGATGTCTTCCTCATAGATTTCCCCAATGTTCCCAATACGGAACGTATCCAAATTCGTCAACTTCCCTGGATAAATAACATAGCCTCTTGCTTTCACATATTGATAGAATTCAGCGAATTGAAATTGTTCGTTTGGATACAGAAAGGTCGTAATGATCGGCGACTGGTAGTCCGCTTTAATGTAAGCTGTCATGCCAACCTCCGCAAGTCTCTCCCTGAGCAGCAGGTTATTGTGCTGATAGCGAGCTTGTCTTGCTGCGACGCCACCTTCTTCTTGCAGTTCATCCAACGCCTTGGAGAATGCAGCAACTACATGGGTTGGTGAGGTAAAACGCCATTTCCCGTCCTTGTCCATACACTTCCATTGATCATAGAGATCAAGAGCCAAGCCGCGCGCAATCCCTTGACATTGCTGCAATTGATCAAGCTTAGCAATAACAAACCCAAAGCCAGGAACACCTTGAATGCATTTGTTCGCACTGCTGATTACATAATCAATATGAAGGCCAGCAACATCGATCTCAATACCGCCAAAGCTGCTCATCGCATCCACAATGAACGTTTTCCCATAAGCTTTTGCCAGCTTCGAGACCATATCAATAGGATTCAGTATCCCTGTCGTTGTCTCGCAGTGGACCATTGCAATATGAGTAATCTCTGGATCAGCTTCAAGCATGACCCCCAGTTCCGTCATATCCGGATACTTATCATTGTCTACCTTATGCTCGACATACGACAGCCCTATCACTTGTGCCATCTGTATCATGCGTTCCCCATAAGCGCCGTTGGAGATGATTAGAACCTTATGTTCTGGAGCAATCACGGATGTCATCACCGATTCTACGGCAAAGGTTCCGCTGCCCTGCATCAATACAACTGTATACTGTTCCGAATCTACTCCTGCAATCGTCAATAACTGGGATCTTATTTTCTGCGTAATCGATTTATAGTCATCATCCCACGTGCAGCGATCTAGCAACATTTCATGCTTAACGGATCGGGTCGTCGTCAACGGCCCTGGGGTCAATAATTTGTAGTTATTCATCATGATCTTACTCCCTGTAGTTATGAATTATTTAGCATCTTTAAAAAACTGCTGATGTTCCTTCAATAACTCCACCGTTAATGGCTGATCGAACTTCATCGGTTTCGCTGGCTTATTGACCGCATCTGTGGATTCCCCTTTGTACAAGGCAACAGGATAGTTCGTAATCAAATCTTTTCTCGCATCCTTACTAATCGTCTCCGCCATTTTCATAGCGAGATCCGTCACTTCGTTGTTCTTATTGATTACTGCAATGGACTCTGTCAACGAATAATTTCCTTCGATGGGATCAATATAATCAATCGGAGCTCCTTTTTCGTGTGCACGTACCGCCTGATGACGAAGTCCAAATCCAGCAGCTACTTCTCCCGCTTCCACTTTCTTAATCGGTCCGGAACCGGATTTTTCTATATGCTGGCCTGCATTGGCAATGAGATCATGGAGTACAATTTTCCCTTCCTCTGGTCCATAAGCACTGATGATAGCCTGTATAAGCAGCCAAGCTGTAGAGGAATCTAATACATTTGGAATCGACACCAAATCCTTATATTCAGGCTTCGTCAAATCTTTGATCGATTGGGGAGCCTGCAGCCCTTTTTGCTTCAATACTTCTGTATTCACAAAGATAGAGCCTGTATTTGCCAAGATCGGCGTGTAGTAGGACGGATACGAATCCATAGCTCCTGTCTCAAAGGCTAAGTCTTTATACATCTTATATTGACTCTGTGAACTGTCTAGGAAATACGAGCTCATCGTCACAAGATCAGCCTCAATCTTATCCCCTTCAGCCATCAGCTTGCCGCCTAGTTCTGACGTACCCATCGATTGGAGTTGATACTGCCCTTCATAGCCTGCGGATTTCAGTGAAGACTCCATCGCTGTTACTGCTTCTTCATCTGCGTTGGTATAGATAATCACTTGCTTCGATTCCTTTGCACTACCAGCACCACAGCCTGCCAATACCACCAACATGCTTATTGCCAGTAATGACAAGAGCACCATCCTGAACCTTTTTGACATTCCAACCATCGTAATCCCTCGCTTTTACTATTATTTAGGCCTATCATAGATAAGCATTAAGCCTGTTTAACGATGAATCGAAAATCTCTTTTGTCCATAATCACATAGCAGTTTCACAAGCATATTGGTGAAGAATATCAGCATCGACAATACGAAAATTTCATTGAATTTGGCAAAATGCTGAAGCTCCTTGATTTTACTAGCAACGACAGCGGTTTGAGTGGATACGAGAAAGATGATGCCGCTGATCGTAACCATCGCATTGAGAAAATAATATCCCAGCATCTCGATCACCGTCGCAGCCGAATTAGGCAAGACTACCCGATAGACCGTCTTGAACCAGCTATCTCCGAGTAGTTCTCCCGTCGTTTCCCATGAAGGATTCATCTTGGAGAGCGAATTCTTCGCCATCAAATACGGTGTTGTAAAGAAATGTAAGATATTACACAGCACGATGATCGTAACGGTCCCTTTCAAGCTGCTTCCATTAAATAAGAGCAAGTAAGAGATACCAAGAACCATGCCCGGCACCGTATTCGTGATCATGGAAGCGATATCGGTAAGTGATCTTGCCCGTAATGAAGTCCGTACATTGAGAAGCGCAGCACAATAAGCAATCAACGTACCAAATACAGAAGTCAACACCGCAATCCAAATCGAGTTCTGATATACCTTCGTTAAATCACTCGATTGAAGTACACTTAGGACATGTTTACATGTAAAAGTAAGATCATAAGGATATCGGCTCAGCCACGGTGCGATAAACATAATGACGAATATCGACAGCATTATAAAGACGATGACAGAAGACACGGTCACGAAGCTAATATCGCGCACCCGATGTGTGGGCAGCTCGATTTCTCCAAGTTGATCATAGTGAAAGTTAAGCTTCTCTAAAGACTGCAACAGCCATATTGCAAATATCGCTGGCACAAGCATGAGCACCGCGATGACAGCCCCCTGATTCAGATCAGGAATGGAGCCTAGCATGACTTGATACAACTGGCTAGCCACCACCGAATAGGTTCCTCCCACCGACGCCGGTATCCCAAAGTCCGTAAAGCTTAGGATAAAGGAAAGCACAAATGCCCCACCCAATGCCCCTGCCAACGGCCGAACAATCGTATTCGCAAAGCTTCTTAGCGGTCTGTCGCCCATCAGGTGAGACACGATAATAAACTTTTTATCCATGTATTTAAATGCGTTATGAATCAATAAAAAGGCTGGCGGAAGTGTATAAATGACATAACCGATCAGCAATCCATTAAAGCCATAGATATCGAACAAATTTCGTCCTGCAAGCTTGGTCAGCAATCCCTGATTGCCAAGGGAATACATCATGGCAAATCCATACGTAATTGTCGGAAGCAGCATGGGAAGAACGATTGTCGTCTTCAGCATGCCTTTGAAGATCCGATGAGCACGCGTACAGTGAATCGTATACGCCGGGATGAATGCCAATATCGTTGTAATAATTGCGGTCACCGTCGATACCTTCATGCTGTTCAAGGCAGCTATCATCATCTCATCATTCATCCAAATCGAGCTGTAATTGGCTAATGAAAAGCCTTGCTCTGTCTCGAAGGATCGAATAAATAGGACAAGCAGCGGCAAGAACAAAATACCGGTTAACAAAAGGAGTATGACGATGAGCAGAATCCGCATTTCTGGCTTTACTCTATGCATATCGCTCACCAAACAGATTGAATATATTCTGCCGCTTAATCTGCAACTGCTTGATAATAAACTGTTTTACAAACTCATTACTCGGCTGCCCGATAATCTCTCTCGGCGTACCATATTGCGAGATTGTGCCTTGATTGATAATCAAAATTTTATCGGAAAGGGTTAATGCTTCCTCAGGATCATGGGTAACAATGATCGTCGTGAGCTTGAACTCCCTGGCAATCGATTGGATCCGTTGCTTGATCGATTCTTTAATGACTCCATCCAATGCGCTGAGCGGTTCGTCTAGCAGCAGAATCTTCGGCTTCGTAACCAAAGTTCTAGCTAAAGCCACTCTCTGCTTCTGTCCGCCTGATAATTCACTGATTCGCTTGCTCAGATGCGGCTTCAGTTCCAAAAACTCAATATAGTCTTGAACCTCCTGCTCACTCACGCTTCCTTTCTTATTGCGCAACCCATAGATGATATTCTCGTAAGCATTCAGATTCGGAAATAAAGCATAATCCTGAAATACGATATTAAAGCCGCGCTTTTTCATGGATACATGTGTCATGTCCAAGCCGTTATACATAATGCTGCCATGATCCAGCTTCGTTAGGCCAAGAATAATATTAAGCAGTGTTGTTTTCCCGCTCCCGCTAGGGCCGAGAAGCGATACAATCTCGCCAGAACCTATCTCTAAGCTGATATCTTGGAGCACCATTTTGCCGTCAAATTGTTTGCTGATATGTTGCAGCTTAAGCAAACGGCTCACCTCCCTTAGTCACACCCCCATTATATAAATCAATGATCAAATCAAATGCACTTTTATGTAAATGTTGAGTAAATCATGCATATATAATAAATATATCTTTCATATATTTTGCATATATTGTGCGCCATATTTCATGTTCAGTTGAAATATATAGTCAAATTTAATTGAATGTGAACGGTGCAGTCGTTACACTAGAGGTAACAATATCAATCGATAATAGGTGAACTTATGCTGCCACTTGAAAGACAACAGAAGATTATAGAATTGCTTACCATTAAAAAGGTGCTTAAACTGCCAGAGCTGGCAACCGAATTAGCGATCTCCGTGGATACACTACGACGAGATCTGAATCTATTGACCAAGCAAGGGAAGATCGAAAAGATATATGGCGGTATTAAAATCGTGGAGTCGAAGTATGGAGAATCCTCCATGGATGAGCGAATGGTTACCTTATTTGAGGCAAAAGAAAACATCGGTAAAATATGCAGCGAGATGATCGACGATGGGGATTGCATCTATATTGACAGTGGCTCCACCACCTATCACATAGCCAAGTTTATCAAAGGCAAGAACAATCTCACGGTGGTCACCAACTCCATTCCCGTGATCAGTGAGCTCATGAATACCGATGTTGAACTGATTATTATCGGAGGAAAAATCCGCAAAGAGGAACATTCCGTAGTCGCGTACGATTATATTTTCAATTTTCATGAATTAAATATTCGAAAAGCGTTTATCTGCTGCAGCGGCATTACGATGGACCGAGGGATCTCAGATTACAATATGGAGGAAGCAATTACACGCAAGAAGATGATCGAATTGTCCAAAGAAGTGTATGTCGTGGCAGACAGCACCAAATTCGGAAAAGACGTTAAGATTGCCATTACACCACTAGATAACGTAAACGCCATTATTACCGATGCGAATATCGATCCCAATTACCCGCCGCAATTTAAGTCGATACGAACGAAGCTTATCATTGCAGAGTAAAGTGAACCAACTGGCTTATTTACCATCAGGAGAAGGATGGGTCATGGAAACTGCATGCTTATGTATGGAATCAGGTAATCATGAAAAAGAGGGGCCATCGCCCCTCCTACGGTTTATAAAACTCCCTACAGATAATCCAAACTATAAAAAATCATAATCGCCCCCACGATACACATGACCCACGAAACAGCCGATCCCGAATGCTTCGAAAGCTTGATTTGAAGCCTTTCTAATGGTCTTTTCATCACTCGCCCTAATAATAAATGCAATGTAAATAGGATTAATGGCGGGAGAACCATTATAAAATTATAACCTACCATAATTGGGAGCCACTGAAAAACAGTTAAATTTGAGGTATTCATAAGACCAATCGCAGCAAAATACGGAAATGCTGCACCTACCTCAATCAATGATGTCGTGAAACCGAGTGCAATCATGGATGTCTTACTTTTTGACTTCGGCCTTGGCAATTCTGACTTTTTACTCTTTGGGTAGTAAAAGCTGGCTATAAACAGAATTCCCCCAATGATCAGCATAGCCCAACTTACAATCCGATTTTGAAAAATGGAAGAGAAACTAGCCAGAAACACATCCAGACCTAACATGAAAGCAACGCCTACTGAAAAATAAATGACTGCGACCGTCAATAAATAAATCATTAAGCGTGAACCTAATCGCTCTTTTTCAGTCAACAGCAAATATACGGTTACTCCCAATGTTGCAGGGCTAAGCGTGTCTAATAAGGCTAATCCCCCTACCATAGAAAGAAGTTCAAGAGTCACGATTCTCCTCCTTGCTCTATGGAAGAGTTCTGTATGGAAGAAATATGAATGTCATAGGCTCGCTCCATAAAATCAAGAACTTCCTTATCTATAGGATATAGGCCAAGACTCTCAGATTGCTTTGGAGATTTCCTCAGCTCCCATAATTTATTCACAAATTCGTCTTCTCCTTTGAAATCTTCCAATTGTTTTTCTATCATGCGCCGTATTATGTTTTGCACTCGTGATGAAGCAGGATCATCTTTCGTATATCGTTTTATCTGACCTAGCAATGCAATCCACTCCATAGAATCAGGGTCTTCCCCACTCATTTTTGGGAGTTTTGTCCAAAGCTCTATTTCCTTATCGTTAAACATGCTTTCCTTGATGGTCGGCAATCTTTTTTTATGTTGATTCGATAACTGAATAAGTTTCTGTATCGCAAGCCGCTCATCCCCGTCTTCTACCGCAATCCCGGTTATCAATTCCCGCAGTGACGACTCTATACTCCTTAATCTTTCTTGCTCTTCAAGGATATAGGCTAACTGGTTTTTCAAACTGTTCGTCCAATTCCATTTAGAGTCGTATAACATACTTTTAATCTCTTGCAACTTGTAACCAATTCCCTTCAGAAATTGGATGTATTGAAGCTTCTTCAGTTCCTCTTCTGAATACAGACGATGGCCCCCTTCTGTTTTGGACGGTGCCGTCAATAATCCGATCTGATCATAGTACCGAAGTGTTCTGACCGTGATATTCGTTTTTTTTGCAACTTCTTTAATATGTATCAATTACAGACACCTCCGACAATTCAGATAAGATCAATTTTCTTGATCTTTATATAGACCATGTTTGATTAAATATCCTAATCCTAGACCGACTAATACGCCTGGAAATGCTTGATCAATCATAAGTCCAATTCCTGCTCCTATAATTACACATGCATAAATAATGATGTCTCCTTGTTTCATATCTACTCTCCCCTTTTATAATAAATCTCCTCTTCCCCTTAGCCGACTTAACAGACATAAGTGATGAAGAGCTTACCCATTGGCTTGATTATACAAAATGACGCAACGTCACTTTCAAGTGTTTTCATTAGAAAATTCTTTGATTGCACAAGTTAACTTGATGTTGACGCAACGTAATCTTATATAATCAGTTCACAATCATGAAGAATAGTGATGAGGTGAGTAAATGAAAAAATATTGCATTGGTTTACTTTTGATGGTGATACTTTTCCTTAGTGCATGTAGTTCTTACCAAGAAAATGCTGCACACGCTGTGTCATTAAAGGGGATAGAAAACATCCATATTGACCACGGCAGCACAACATTAATAGTAGAATCAGCAGATATAGAGTCACTTGAAGCAATTAGTAATGGATCTGAAATTGTTATAGATAAGGAAAAAGACAACATCAAAATTCGGCTTAAGAGTGATATTAGAAACATCGTAAATATCGGAAAAATGCCTCAGCTATCCGTTCGTATTCCAAACAATTATGAGAGAAAAGTAACGTTAGACGGTTCTTCCGGTAATGTAAAGATAATCAATCTGAGCACACAGAAACTCGATATCCAAGGAAGTAGTGGAAATGTATCGCTTGACTATGTAAAAATAAATAGTGACATCAATATCTCTGTCAAAAGCGGCAGCATCCTTTTAAATCTGGAAGACAAGGACTCCAACATAAACTGGCTTTTGCAATCTGGTAGTGGCAGACGAGCTATGGGTATTCCTTTGAATAATTCTCAACAAAATAACAGAAAGACACAGGGACAGACGGGGAATGGCTCATTTAATGTGAGTCTCCAAACAACTTCTGGAAATATAACGGTCAAATAAATAACAGGGATCAATAAATAGAAGCCTATTTCCAATCATTCTAATGGAGACAGGCTTCTGATATTTCTTATTGTCAGAAGAAAATAAAGTGTTTTCTTAGTGCTTTGATTAAGATAGGGTGCCTTTTTAAGCATTACATGCTACCTGTATACGCTCTTTAATTATATATTTGGAAATGGAATGTAAGGAGGAGAACATAGCCCACGCAAAGGTGTGGGATCGTCCTTTTATTAAAAGGATAGTTTAGTGAATTATATCCAACACCTATAGCTGAGTCTCGCAAACTCATTCATCCCTCGATGCACTTCATTTGCAGACAATTCCTATTTCCTGCGGATGAAGCGCCGATCGATGAAAAAAGCGATGAGCAAGGACAAGATACCGAGTAAAACCGGTACGCCAAACGATTCAAAAGAGAAGGAGCTGCCTTCCAGCTTCAGGTGGTCGGTGGTGCGATATTCGAGCCGTTTGGCGGCAAATTTCGCCGTCTGGATATCCTCTTGCTCGGCCAAATCCTCGAATGCGGGATCCATTGCAAACCGATCCGCCGCTTTGCGGTGCAGGAACAGCAGTTTCGCGCTGTGGCCGCTGTTCTTCCATTGGTTGATGTCTTCGGCGGCTGCAGATTCGGCATCGGCACCAACGACAATCATTTTCTCTAGTTTCGGCACGTTTTTTATCTGATAACGTGCGACTAGGTTTAGGCCGTGTTTCGTTACGATTGGTTTGCTCGAGCTGGAAACGGTCAACGTCGTCGTCGTACCGGAAGCGGCGTACGTATCGAATACGGCGGACAAATCCAGTTCATCGGCGCCGTTATATACCAGCACGCCCGCCTTTACTTTGTTCCATTGATAAGCGTTGTTCAGTACGTATGTTATATCGCTCAATCCGGCAACGAACGGTTTCATTTGCGGGTTTGTCACATACTCGTAAGAGGGATAGTTCATCTCTTTCGCCACTTTCTTCGCCGCCGCCTCGCCCAGTTGCTTGGAGATGACATATAGCGTAGCGTCGATCCCGGATGTCAGACCGGCAGAGGATACGATATTGCCTTGTGGGACGTAGCGCCGATCATTCACCCACTGGATTTCCGGATATTTTTTGATGAGTCTGTTCATGTCTCCCCAGTGCGTCGCGGCCGATTTGCCGTTCAACAAGCCAGTATCCGCCAGGTTTTCAGCCCCGTTGCAAATGGAGATCAATGTCGTCTTGGCACCCGAGTGCTTCCGAATCCATTCACGGACAGGCGCATATTTATTCTCATCCAAAATCGGCATAAACGGAATGACGATAATGTCCGGGCTTTTGCCGAGCATTGCATCCATTTCGTCAAACGAATAGTGTGGGACGACATCGAGTCCACCAGTTAGTGATTTAATTTCGCGATCGGGGGAAACGCCGTATACATTGTAAGATTCAGTCATCGCAAACATCTCGTACGGGACGAGAAAATCGAACACTTCCGTCACTTCGTTCGCCAGAAGTACGGCCACCGTCGGTTTGTTAGAGTCAAATATCGGCACCTGCAAATCCATTAATGCAGGGGGGGCTTTATCGTAAACCGACATTCCGGCATTCATCGTATTGACGAACCCGACCGCGCCTATCCCCCCTACGACGACGAAAAAAACGATGAGATAGATAATAATGCGTAATACAATTTTCAATTGCTTCGCTCCTTCAGATTAGATTTACCCATAAAATTTAACAAATCAAGATAAACAAGGCATCTGTCTGTGGTTCAGTCGAGAGGCCCGCCTAACGTTGGAGCTGCCACTGGGCCCTAGTCTGTATTCTTTTTTTAGCATGACTCAATAGGGCTATAATTTTAACAAAACGGTGACAACGCGCTGTTCGGTAATGGGCCGCTTCCCATTCTAGCGGAACCTTTAAAACTCAAAAAGGCACCTACCATTGAAATTTCGAGCAGATGTCTTCATTTTATCCCTTTGGCACGGGCTGAAGAACTCTCATCTAGTTTTAGTTGTTAAGCTCCCTATAAATGATTCAGTTTCCTCTCTCAAACTCATGAATTCGCAAGATTTCAACAAAAGATAAATGTAGAGAGAAGAAAGAAGACAGTGGTTCCGGAAGTAGGGGTCTGAGTTTGGTTCTTCTAAAAGAGATGCAGTGTACTGCGGTAATACTTGTCGCCAACAGGCTAGTCGTGACCATAGAAAGGGAATAGCTAGTTATGACCTTCCTCATTGGATGAGATTCCGTGTAGGTCATTACAAAGCCGCCTTTAGTTTATCTTCACCCCCTCAATAAAAAAACGCCTCAGATGTGATCTCTGAAGCGTGATTATTTGCAAAACATATTTATGTCATCTAAAGCTGAATGAGCAAGCCCTCTAACAAACTTACTCTCATCATTCCATGCATCATTAATAAATAAAATAAATCAGTTCCTTATGAAGGGTTTTGTGTATTAATGCATGGATTTCCCAATAATTAAATAATTGTGTGTAAATTTCCTTTTAACTTTTACTATCTATGCAACATAGGCACCATCGCCGATGGGTAACTGCTGTTTACGACTGCTCCGCGCCTTGACTGCCGGCATAATAAGGTTCTCCCGGATCTATATCGATAACAACCCGGTGCGGTGCGGCCAGCCCGTATTGGTGCTCGCAGCGCCAGCGCATCTCTTCGGTGAAACCAACCGTTTCCCCGTCGACGATAACGTCCCCGCGGTCGAATAAATAATAGGCGATATTAAGCAAATTTCCGGCTACTTCATCAGGCTCCAGATCGTAATAATGACACTGAACATCCGGAATGCCAAGCGCTGCGAGTCCCAATGAATCCATCAGACCTTCAGGGCGGCCGCTACCTGTGCCTTCAACATTATAAAAACGAATGTTCAGCGCACCATATAGCAGTTCTCCTGCTTCAATCGCCGCCAGATAAGCGCTAGGTTCGACGAGCTTGTCGCTTTCCCGGAAATAGATGGCGTCGCAAGGCGCCGTTTCCAGCACCGCCCGCAGCGAGCCGGTGAACAGCTGCAGCCGCGATTTGGGATCGAGTCCCGATGCCATCATGTCGATCAACAGCAGCGAGTGCTCGCAATCACTCACGACTTGAGCGGCTTCCCGCCAATGCCAGGACTGCTGTATGGCCGACTCGTAGTCCGTAACCGGGCGGCTTTCTGTATCCATTAGGCTGGTTTGTGCCGGCATTTCGCCTTCAGTATATTCAACCATATAATTCAAATGGAAAAAATGCAGTAAATTCTGATCTTCCTGACTATTCGCTTCCCACACAGCAAGTCCCGCAGCATCCGGATGATGTTCTCCGCGATCAACCTTCCCCGTGTAAAGTTCCATCTTCTCGTACAGCATGTTTCGATCCAGCTTCGGCGGCTGCTTGTATTTTAACTCCACAGCGTACACATGGGCAAAACCAAAGTCCTTGTCCTTTTCCTGTTCAAGCCTCTCATTCGCCTCAATATCATTCTTCACCGAATCAATTGCGTTTGGCTGCACTGTCTCAGATTTCTCTTGATGGTCTGTTAGGCCAACCTCGCGACGACTCCATGTCAATAACGTCGAAGTATCTTCATCTTCGGGATCAAGTTTATTCGCAATTTCGAATGCCGCTACTGCGTCCTCATATTGCGATAGGTAGTAGTAGGCATACCCTACACGAAAATGCCAAAGAAAGTCATTCTCGCCTTGCGTTTTGATCGTCGAAAGTTGCTGTAATGCTTCATCGTAACGTTTTAGATTGTTTAATGCTCTCGCCAAATAGCCAACTATATCATAGTCTCTGTCCTGTTCGGGAATTTCCGCAATCTTGTCTACTATTTTTTCAAATTCATCCTCTTCATGCCAGAGGTTTAGCTGTTCCAACAATTCATTTTCCATCACATTACCTCCTTAGTTTCTAAAAGCCACTTAGATGTTTTTCTAGTTTTATTTCGGAAAACCTCCTTACTTCGCTAATAGGAAACCAACAATCGCCGATAATTAACTTCCAAGACCGTTTTCCGAAACAATTCCCCCTCTATAGCTGAGTGAAGCGCATAGCGCAACGATAATAGGGAGATCAATTTCGGTTCTCTTCATTTCCGTGAACGCCAAAAATTAAAAAGGTACTATTTTTAAATAGCACCTTTTTAAATCAATATTTTATTTGCGTTCCCACACTAGTACTTGGAATTAAGGATTTCCAGCCTTATTGTCTTTGTAGCAAAGAGCAAAGCAACCGACTCCACATGTGTGGAGTAGACAGTAACAGAAACGGCTGAAACCCTTTTTAACAAGGGCATCAGCCGTTTCTCTTTTTGGTTATATGTCATTCAAATGAACAGCCTTTACTGGATCGCATCACAATTGTAAGACTCCATGCTGTCTTCGTAGATAGTATGTCATTAACAATCACTATTTAATAACTTCAACCTTTTTTTCCCCTGCTGTCTTCGCCGGCTGAGTACCTTGGGCATCGACTGTGCTGGCTGTAAACAACATAGTCACGACTAAAGTTGTGCTGAGGGCTGCAGAAATCATTTTTCTTTTGCGATTGACCATGACCATACCTCCAATATCTATCTTTTGATAAGCCGATCATGCTGTCTGATAATTGTATTATAACGTACTGGTAGCGGTTGTAAAAGGAGTTTTCCCTTGATGAGCACAGCAACGACTAATCGACTTACCAATTCAATCAAATCAGGAATTTTCTCATCTGTATTACTCTCCAAAACCGTTCCACTACTGCATTCTCAGCTATCTGTGCCATTCCTCACCAGCAAAGCCACTCATCTAAATACGGGTATCGGATTAACGAACATGATTTACTACAATTTTTTAATTATGAGAGGGTTGAGGACTTTAAAAAGTTAAATACCATTAGTTTAAGCCGCCGAGAAGTCGGCGGTTATACATATTCAGAAAACATAATCGGCTTTGACCGTGGCTACAGGAGAACATGTTAAAAACTGGATCGGCTTTCACCAGTCAATGTAGCCCCGCGAGCACAACGGAGCGGAGTGAACCCTCTGAGCGAAGCGAAGCCTTGACCAAGCGAAGCACAGGGCAAGAAATAAATAACCACCCCACGGGCGGGAAAGGCAACAGAAAGTAAAGCTCTATATTCCACAATGGTATAAATAAAATTTACCTTCGGACAATCTATCAGAAAATGAAATTATCTTTTCGAATTGCTTAATGATTTCAAGTCGATTATAAACTAACTTTTCATAATGACCCGATTGTACTCCACCCTCAACCATAACAAATTCTCCTGTAAGCTCTAGTACTGTCGGTGAGTTCAGAAATAAGTCTCTCCAAGAGGAAAATACACTTTTTAAGTTCCTAGCAGAAACCTCATCAAAAAGAGTCACGCCGTGATAGTTAATCCCTGCACTAGCTGGTGTCCCATGTAAAGCTGGATTTCTACTCGGAATCCATTTTAATGTATCACTAACGTACAGAACAATGTCATCATGTATCACTACACTATCTATAACTTTAGGATTGTTTTCTCTATTCATCCAAAATTGTTCTATATCTATTGTAATAGGAATGAGATGAAACTCATGTTCTAATGCCATCTAAATCCTCCCAATACTTTATAACTTCACCTTCCCCCCACCTGTTGTTTTCAGATGTAAGGTTCATAATCCTTTTCATATGACACTTTCGTTTCTTCATGCGTCGGTATATCTATCAGTTGCACTTTTTTAATATCCATGTGTAAGAAATCGTTTGCTAGTATTTTTACTATTCTATCAATACTCATCATATCCCAATCTTCTGAAAGCTTTGACCATACATAAATATAGGTAGGCTTGTGGCCTTTATCATTCATCGGTGCAAAGTGGTCAACTTGACATAAGGTATCTTCTTCATCCCTCGGATATATATAACTATAATCGATGTCCTTATTACCTTTTATGAACTCCTCAATCTCGTCATAAAATTCTTTGTCTTCTGTTTTATCAAGTTCGTTATTCAATAAATTTATGAGACAGGGCTGAGTCAATAAATCGAAATATCCTAGAAAGTTATTTTTGTCCTTGTCAGAAAACAATGTAATTTCATCATTAGAACTTTTGTCGCAGAATCCATATACTCCATACCAAAATAGCCAATGCCGAACATGTACATATATAGTGTCTGTAATATTCAATCCCCTCGATACTTAAATATTATTATCTGAAACTGACTTATGCTTATTTTAATTCCAGTATCCCACAAGACATTTCTTCAACACAACTTCTTATCAAAATTGGTTCGATCCTTTCTTCCTACATAGATCAACCACTAATAGTAGGAGGGGATGACATCATGAAAATCAAACGAACCTGTACAGGAATGGCAAGTCTCGAGGACATCTTACTATTCATTTTGGCTAGTCAAATTGACAAAATTATCGGTGCTTCTTACCATGAAGAAAGAGCAAATACTGTCCCTTCTGATTCAGATATGGAAGGGACGATAAGGTAATATGAGAATTGCTATATATGCCCGTGTGAGTACAAAATGAGATGCTCAGAAAAATAGTCTTGAGAACCAGATTTCATTTGCGACCGCTGTAGCCTCCCAAAATGGTTGGACTATTGTTCGGCAATATATGGACAACGGAATCAGTGGGGCTACTAGAGAAAAGCGAGCAGAATTACTTCAGTTGCTTCAAAACGCAAAAAAGAAGAAGTTTGATGCTGTAATTGCAAAATCGGCTTCTAGGTTGGGAAGATATACCATTAAAAATCTCCTGACTGCCATCTACGGGGCGGCAAACAGCAAAGCAACCGAACAGCAATCTAGATACATGAAAGAGTTAGCAAGCGTAACCATACGCTTGAACAAACTAAACAAAGAGTTTCAGACTTTATTACAACTTTATACGGAAAAGCATATCGACCTTGAGCGACTCAAGGCTCAGAACGAGTATATCCAAGTAATGCTGAACTTGCTTTAGAAACTAAAAAAGACACGGATGAACAACTCCATGCCTTTCGGAAACAAATCTCCCGCTTCGCTGAATTAAATATTGATGATTAGCAAGTGTTGAAGCAAGTTCTTCAACGTCTTATCAAAAAATTCGAAATCAATGAAGAGGGAGCAATCAAAGAAATTCACTACAATATTGCACGCCCCACTTTATATGGGGCGTTGGATAAAAGAGGGACTTAACCATTTGCCCCTCTTAATTTAAGTAACACTGTACACTCCACATGTGAGGAATACTTTTCACAGACACAATGCATTAGGCGACTATAACTACTTAAAGGATTGGGGCGGTAAATAAAACCGCTCTTTTTTAATGTTACCACCGTTTTAAGGAATAAGCCTCTTTATTATAGACCCCTATTGCGTGTGCGTAATAGTTGAGGGTCATTGTAATGTTGGAGTGTCCCATGATGTATTGCAATGCTTTTGGATTCATGCCTTCATTGGCTTTATCGGTGCAGAATGTATGTCTTAGGGTATGTGGTGTCACTACCTTTGGCAATGCTACTTCATTATCATTATCCTTGTTGTACTTCTTTACAAGTCCTCGGAACACACTATTGTAATTTATACCGATTTTCGGATTGCCGTTTCGAGTAACGAATATGAAGTTGCTGTAGCCATCTATGGTGACAGTCTTTGTAAATCTGCGCCTATCCATTATACGTCTAAAGGCTTGATAGACTTCCTCTGTCATCTTAATTCGTCGGAAACCACTCTTTGTTTTTGGTTCATCAATGTAGTATCCAGTTCCTGTGCAGTATAACAACTGATGGTTTACATCAATAATTCTGTTTTCTAAATCTATATCTGCATCTGTCAATCCGCACAACTCGGAAATACGAAGTCCTGTACCAAGCAGTATGATTATATCATCATAATATGGAAATATCCGGGTTTTTATACTATACTGGTGTCGTTAAGGCACGGAGGACGGGGAACGGCGTTACGGGCAGATGCAGCAAATTTATATTTTCGGAAGTAGGGAAGAAAAATGATTGAATTAAGAAAAATTACCCACGATAATTTTGAGGCAGTGTTGAAGTTAAGCATAACAGACGAGCAGAAAGGAAATGTGGATTCCAGCATATATTGTTTGGCTAAAGCCTATGTAAAGATACTCAACGACGAAAAACCTCCTATGATCTTCGCTATATGCAACAATGATGAAGTCATAGGATATGTCGATATTGGATTTTTCGAACTGGCGGAAAGTGCATTTTTATGTGAAAAATATGGAGATAAATCTACTTATGGACTTAATCGCTTTATGATTGATAAAAAGCATCAAGGCAAAGGATTTGGCAAACAAGCAATGATGAAAGTTATTGATTACATAAAGTCGTTTCCACAAGGAAAAGCCGATGCAGTTGCTACATCATATTGGATGGTAAACGAAGCCGTCCGGAAGTTGTTTGCGTCTGTCGGTTTCGTTGAAACAGGAGCGATATGGGACGGACAAACAGGGGGTAATTGGAATGCAGAAAGAAAAGATATAGAGTATGCAGAAGTAGGTGCCAGACTCGGATTATAAAGCTAACAATTTGAATAGTGCATCGTACAGTATAAGACCAACTATGCGAAGTCAATAGCAAAAATGCAAAAAGAAAGCACAACATTAGCCGTGCAAAAAAGTGCACGCTTCCGCGAACCTGTGGGAAACAGGCTTGAAAAAAGGGATAATAGTAGTAAATTGGAGTTGAAATCCTGTGAATGTGCTTGTAAATCAAGGGCTGTGGGGTTTAACTAACAAATTTGAAAAAGATAGCCGAAACAAAAGGTATCCGAATAATTACTTTAGATGGGCTTATAGATACCCAGGATGCATCAAAACAGGCTATGTTTGGACTTTATGCTTGGATGTATGAAAACGAAAGCCAACGCACAAGCGAACGTATCAAGTCTGTTTTTCGAATGAAGTATAAGTATGGGAAATTTTTAGGTGCTCATGCTCCATACGGATATACAGTGCATGATGGCAAGTTAATCATGCGAGATGATTATACTGTAAAAATAACAAAACAGCTACAAGCCATTGATAAACAAATACAAAAGCAAATGGATATAAAGAAAAATGCTTTATAGAAGTTTGTCAGTGATGCTATTACCAAGGACGACTATGACTGTTTGGTTACAGATATTGAAGACAAGTTGCTGCATTTAGAAGTCGAAAAAAGCCAACTTCAAAAAAAGATGGAGGAAAGCTACTCAGCGAGTAAACTTTTCTCCATCAAAGAACAATTTAAAAAAGCAGTTGCTTTCGATACTTTGACTACAGAGACTCTTTTACGCTTCGTTGAAAAGATTGAAGTCAAAGAAGATAAAAGCATCAAGATTTATTATAAGTTTGCCATGGTTGAGGGGTTATAATCCACTCAACCTTCTTCTAAAACTAGCAGTGAAACACACTCCACATGCGTAGTCTGCGGGAACATGTCCACCGGCTGTACCTCAACGACGCGGTAGCCTCCACCCGCCAGCACTTGCAAATCGCGAGCCAGCGTCGACGGATTGCAGGACACGTATACGATGCGCTCTGGTTGCATGGCGAGCATCGTGTCGAGCAATGCTGGATCGCAACCCTTGCGCGGCGGATCGACGACGATGACATCAGGCGTCACACCCTGCTCCTTCCAGCGAGGAATAACGTCTTCTGCTGCGCCAACGGCGAATTCTGCGTTTGTCACGCCATTCAGTTCTGCATTGCGGCGCGCATCGGCGATCGCTTCCTCAACGATCTCGACGCCGAGTACCCGCTTCGCGCGCCGTGCAAGGAACAGCGAGATCGTCCCGATGCCGCAATACGCATCAATGACCGTCTCTTCCCCTGTCAGGCCAGCATATTCTACAGCCTTTTCATACAGTACTTCCGTCTGCACCGGATTTACTTGGTAGAAGGAACGCGCGGAGATTTTGAACGCGATATCTCCGATATAATCCGTAATATATTCTGAACCCCACAATACGCGGGTCTCATCTCCCATAATAACGTTCGTGCGCTTCGTATTCATGCTCTGGCAGACGCTCTTCAACTGCGGCAAAGCCTCAGCGAGCTCCGCTACGATCTTCTCCTGATGCGGCAGCTTGTCCCCGTTCGTCACGAACGTGATCATCAGCTCGTTCGTGCGGAAGCCAACACGCATCATCACATGACGAAGTAGGCCTGTATGCTGCTCCTCATTATACGGCTCAATGCCGTATTTCCGTACAACTTGCTTCACCACACGCATCGCGTCGTCGTTCATTTCATGCTGGATCAGGCTCGTATCCGTATCGATAATCCGATGGCTCGCCTTCGCAAAGTAACCGCCGATTAACTCGCCTGTGCGCTCATTTTTGCCGATCGGCATTTGGCTCTTGTTCCGATAACGCCAAGGCTGCTCCATTCCGATCGTTGGCCATACCTTGATTGGTTGCTCCTGCACAGCATTTTCAGTTGCAGCTGCTTCGCCTTCCGCTTGCTCCACTCGGAACTTCCCGATGCGCTCAAGTACGTCAACGACATGCTGCCGCTTCCATACCAGCTGCTCACTGTACGCCATATGCTGCAACTGACAGCCGCCATATGCATTCGCTGGATGCTCCAACTCCACGCGATGGGGGCTGTCTACAAGGCGCTCTAACACCTTCGCATATCCGTACTGTTTCTTCACCTTCAGCACAAGCGCACGAACCTGCTCACCCGGCAATGCCCCTTGTACAAACAGCGTGAAGCCGTCTGCACGACCTACTCCTTCTCCATCATGCGTCAAGCCGATAATATCCAGTACAACCTCATCGTTCTTCTGAACCGGGGCATTATGCACGCGTGCATGTGCCGCGCGTCCACCTACCGCTTCTTGTGAACGCGTCGCAGATGCAGACTGTCCTCCATTTCGACGCCCCGGCCGCTTGCTTTGCTTGTTCCCTTTCACCCTGATGCCCTCCTATTTATGTGTTAACGAATCCATCTATTTTGAATGCTCTCGCATTGCTTGTCTAGCTCATGTTCATACTCACTCTTCTGCCGGAAACCCAAAGATACAGTACACGATATCTTTCTCAAAAATCGATAATAGCCCGAAAATATACAAATAACTACGCTCGACTCTGCATCCATACGTAGCCTCGAAAACGTCATCCTCATGGTATCCAGCTGTTCCGCATGTTGAGCATGGCATCATCATACCATAATCCACCCGCCAACAAGAAGACCCGGCGCCTTCACGCCTGCACAAGCTCTAATTACCTTTTTCCTAACGACAAAGAATCCCATTATCCGATCAAACAGCATTTTAGCATTATACATTTATCTTATCTGCATTTCAGTTTAGCCTTCTGCCTTCTGCCTTCTGCCTTCTGCCTTCTGCCTTCTGCCTTCTGCCTTCTGCCTTCTGCCCCTAATTATCGCTGTTCCCCTCACCACGTCAACAACAATAAAACGGCTTGACCCGTGCCCTCTACAGCAGCTAGTCAAGCCGAACGTCCACCATCCGATCGTGGAACGATATCATTCTATTCTCCATCGCCATAACAGCTCGGTACATATGCACATCTACCCAGCTTACAAAGCCTCTGGATCATCCGCGAAAATACGCAAATGAGAAGGCAGCACCCTGAACGTCGCTGGCAATAGACCGCCGAATTCTCCGTCTAGATTAAGCTGAACTGCATCCGGCGATGTAACCGTAACTCGATTCGTCTGCTTGTGAATGACGAGCGGATCATTAATATGCTCTCCCCGAAGAGCCATACTAGCTACCCGAACGAACTCCACAAGATTGCAGCGTTTCAGCATAATGACATCGAATAAGCCGTCATCAATTCGCGCCTCAGGCGCCAGCTTCTCGAAGCCGCCAACCGAGTTCGTATTCGTAATCAAGAACAGCATGAATTCCTCATGATAGACGCCGTGGCCTTCCAGCTCAATACGCAGCTCCGTCGGACGCAGGCGAGTCATCTTCTCAAGGCCCTTCATATAATAAGCGAGCTGCCCGATAATCGTCTTCAGCTTGCTTGGCACCTCATACGTCAATTCCGTCAAAGAACCGCCGCCTGCAATATTAATGAAGTACTTCTCATTCGACTGCCCAAGGTCAATAACCCGAGTT
Source organism: Paenibacillus suaedae (assembly GCF_032337355.1). Taxonomy (NCBI): domain Bacteria; kingdom Bacillati; phylum Bacillota; class Bacilli; order Caryophanales; family Paenibacillaceae; genus Paenibacillus; species Paenibacillus suaedae. The sequence goes on along the minus strand of NZ_JAVYAA010000007.1, from coordinate 42,267 downwards.
GTCTGACGCGTAATAATTGAGCAAGCATCCTCCCAATTGCGAGGAATACCCAACGCCCGTGCGAAGTCATTCGTCGTCCCAAGTGGAATAATGCCAAGCGGAGGCCGTTCCGGCTTGTCCGCCATCCCATTAATAACCTCGTTGAGTGTACCATCGCCACCAGCTGCGATAATCATATCATAGCCGTTATCAATTGCTTCTGCCGCACTAGCCGTTGCATCTCCTTCGCCTTCCGTCGCATGCGTCGTCGTCTCGATGCCAGCAGCATCCAGCATATGCAATATATCCGCCAGCCGCTTCCTGCCTTCCTCCCGGCCAGATGTCGGATTATAAATAAGCCTAGCTCTCTTTACCATGAATGTTTCACCCATTTACAATCTATTCACGTTCAACCGATTTCACAACCTTCTTCGCGAAGGCTTAGCCGCCAGCAACATTTCGCCATATCGTCCAGTTCTAGTCACTTTGCCTCGAACAGCAAAACAACCTGTGTTATGAACCATACTACCATAGTAAGCTTCTTCATATCCACATCATGCCTTGTTGGAGACATCCTAACTTCACAGCAGCCCTGCGGACAGTTATAAAAACTCCGAACCACCAACATATATTCTTATGTATCAAGATGCATCGTGGCATTCTTTCTGCATTCTCACGCAATTCCATCTGCATCGTCACATCATTCAATCTATTCTTCTCATGATAACACAATCGTTCCTCAAAATGTTCGAAACTGACGGGATAATCGCCCTAGCAACTTCCGTCGGCAGACTTTCAGACGATCCCAATCCCGGCACCAACTATTGAGATACATTCCCCTTCATCATAGCCAGTAAACGAACCGCTTCCTGCTGCAGCCATCTATTCAAGGCGGAGTGCGGCAGCAGAGCTTCGCCATCATACATGGCAGACACATCACCAAGCCGCTGCGGAATCACATGAGAAGTGAAATAACCTCGACTGAGGAACACAGGAACGACGGCAACACGACGTTCAACAATCTGTTCTCCGCACGAGCGGCCTCCACCATCATGACCATCGAAGACATCCATACCGCCGAACGAGTCTAGGGGAACAGTCAATTGTTCCGCCCTGCCGCTCCAGACGATTTCATCTTGACCGAGCGTCAATACGCTCTGTAAACGGCTCACCGCTTCCGCAATATCTTCACAGCAGAGCAAGGCATGTGAGGCTCCTGTACACGCGCCACGCAGCACAAGCTTCCGCTCCAGTCGCCGTAAGCTCTCATTCCAACGCGAAGCAAAAGGCTCATATCGACTGCCGTGCGCAACGAGCAGCACTGCATCCGAGTCTGGTCGTACCCCGAGTCCACGCAGCCGCTCCTCCACCATCTGAAGGAGAACATCCACCTGACTGTCCACATCCGCAATCGAACAGCTTCGATCAGACTGTGCCGACAATCCTAAGTAAGAGCTACTTTCACTCCCATCTCCACTTTGCTCAACATGAGCAGAGAAGGAAGATTCGACAGCTCGCCCGTTCTCTTCCATTCCTTCGCTCGACATAGCTGACGGACACACATGCAATGGAACAACATCCCCTCCATCGAGCGGTCGGCCGTAATAGACGCGGGCACGCACTCGGAATGGCTCCAAGTCCGTCTTACAGAGCGGAGCAGGCTTAGCGCCAAGCGCATATGCTATCTCATCGGCATGCGTACTACCCGCAGACACGAACAAGGGGATGACCCCAATATGGTTCACCCCTTGCGCTTCCAATGTATTAATGCCGTATTGTATATCTTGTTCTGGTAGACATTCCAAGTAAGAGGAGACGACAGCAACCCCATCAGGCCAATCCGTCTGTGCGATGGCTTCCTCTACCAGTGTAACCCAGGATTCATCTCTTGAACCGTGGCTGATGATAAGCAGTCCCGGCTTCATCTGATTATTTACCTAAACGTTCTAATGCCATTTTATAACCATCATTGCCGTAGTTCAAACAACGCTTCACGCGGGAAATCGTGGCTGTACTTGCTCCGGTCTCCGCTTCAATCTGATTGTACGTACAGCCCTTGCCCAACATGCGAGCAACCTCCAACCGCTGGGATAAGGATTGAATCTCATTTACCGTGCACAGATCATCAAAGAAAATATAACACTCTTCCACTGATTTCAGCGTCATAACCGCCTCAAACAGCTGGTCGACTGACTTATCGTTCAATTTTTTCAATTGCAACCTTATCCACCCCTACATCAATGCTTGTTACCCTCATTGTACTTCCTTTGACATACCTTTTCAAGCATTACAGTTGTCATGCGTTAGTGAATTACTGTAAAAATAGAGCGCTTCCATAAAAGATTGGGCGTCCGTCTACGGGCGATCGTCCACTCGAGTTGTTCGCCTATCACATACAGTATATTATCCCATACCAATGCAGAAAGCACTAGAGAATGTTGATTGGAGTACGTTTAGACTATGCAAACCTGCCATACTTATACAAAAAGGTCGTGATGAGATGAACAACCCTCGCCAATATGAGAGGGCTCCTTTACCGTCGCAGCTGATGACCGTCCCCAGTCTTCCCAAGCAAAAGGAAAACAAGGCGCATATCCGCAGCTTCAGCCCTGAACCTGCGCCCTTCTTGCCATCATTCACTCCCCCGCCACCGCTAGAAACTACAGCCATCGTTCCATTTACCCAAGCAGCCGAATCGCCAATTGCTACGGTTGTTGAGGAGACCACTGCCAAGAAAAGCGGCTTCTCGATCGGTGACATCAAGCAAGTCATTGATCGCATGGGCGGAATTGAAGGCATCGTCGAGACGATGGGCAAGGTGCAGAAAGTGATGAACAGCGTATCCCAGATTGCTCCCGTCGCCAAGCTGCTCATGGGCACACTCCTTCCAGGCAAAAAGAAAGACGGAGAAGACGGTGACGAAGATGATCATTGGACGAAAAATCCGCGGAGGCGCCGCCGCAAGCGTACAACAGGAAAAGGGAAATCGCCGATTCCAAGTAAGCAGCGCCGTCGCACCTCCAAGACGCGTCGCCGGTAATTACACACAGCAAAAGAGCCGACTCCTCCATAGAGAGAGCCGGCTCTGTGTGCTTCTATTTAAAAGAATAGATCGATGAACTTGAAAATAATCATCGCAAGTACCGCGCAAATCGGAATCGTAATGAACCAAGTCACTACAATACGACCTGCTACGCCCCACTTCACCGCCGAGAAACGCTTGGCGGAGCCTACCCCCAAGATCGCGGAGGTAATAGCATGCGTAGTGCTAATAGGCAAATGCGTCAGCGTTGCCGACATAATAACCGAGGCTGCAGACAAGTCTGCGGCAAAGCCGTTAATCGGTTCAATTTTGAAAATTTTCGTTCCCATCGTTTTAATGATCTTCCAGCCGCCAATCGAAGTACCGAGTGCCATCGCTGTTGCAGCAGCAATCTTAACCCACAGCTGTACCTCCATTTCGGTCTGCAGTTGTGCAGTGACGAGTGCGAATGTAATAATCCCCATTGCCTTCTGCGCGTCATTCGTACCATGTGTGAATGATTGCAGAGCAGCCGTAATAATTTGACAGGTTCGGAACCCTTTATTAACGGTATGTGGACTATGATTCCCAAATATCCATTTCAAGATTGTCATCACAACGTAACCGACAGCGAAAGCAATAATTGGCGAAATAATAAGACCGAGAACGATGTTTTTAAATCCGCCCATGTTCAAATAATCTGATCCGGCGCCGATGAATACTGCCCCTGCCAACGCGCCAATAAGCGCATGCGAGGAAGATGACGGAATCCCGAACCACCAAGTAACCAAGTTCCAGATTATGGCCGCGATCAGCGTCGCCATGACGATTTCAAGACCATTCTCCAGCTTCGCTGGATCAGCAATACTGCCTCCTATCGTCTTGGCAACCCCTGTAAAGGTCAGCGCCCCGGCAAAGTTCATCACAGCGGCCATCAAAATGGCAACACGCGGCGGAAGCGCCCTCGTTGACACCGACGTGGCGATCGCATTCGCCGTATCGTGGAAGCCGTTAATAAAGTCAAAGGCAAGCGCCAAGAAAATAACGACGCCCACGATAATCATCGTAATATCCATGTTCATTATCTATGTGATTGCACAGCACTAATTATCATCCGTCCGCGCAATCCCTACCTCCTTCGTACACTAGGGCTGGCTTATCTTATGTGTTACGACAGATATTAGGAATTTCGCATGACGATCGTTTCAAGCTGCTTCGCCACATCCTCACAGCTGTCGGTCGTCTGTTCAAGACGCTCGTATACGTCTTTGCGTTTGATCAATTCGATTGGATCCTTTACTTCTGCGAACAAGGCACGAACCCCACGGCGGTAAATGTCGTCTGCGGAATTTTCCAGCTCATTGACACGTATGTTATGCTCGCGGATAGCAAGCAGTTTTTTCTGTGACAACAGTTTGATTGCCTTCTGTATTTCATATGCACTGCGCTTGATAACATCGGCGAACAATACGACGATTTCATCACGTTCAATCATTTGGTACATGTCGAAACGCGAAGCGCTGGCCTCCATCCCATCAAGAACATCGTCGAGTGCAGTCGTAAGCGCCATAATATCCTCGCGCTCAATCGGCGTAATGAATGTTTTATTAAGCTCTGTCAAGATCGTATGTACATAGACGTCACATTTGCTTTCCAGATCCTTCATTTCCTTCGTAAACGCCAAGACATCCGTCAAATCTTCTACGCCTTGTGCGAACGTTTCTGCCGCTAGAACGAGCGTATCCGCCATGTTTTGCAGCGTTTCGAAAAACACGTCCCTTTTCTTGAACATTCCCGAGATCTCCTTTGCAACAAAAATTGCATGTGATGTAATCTTCTAAACCTTACATATCTTATCATAGGATACGGTGGTTTTGTAAAGAAATCGTAAATCAAACGTGAGCAAATGTCGAAACTTTAGCCCTATTCACCACCGGAAATTCTCCCTTATTCGACAATTTTCGCCGTTTTTCATAAAAAGTACAGCAAAATACCGTTCTCACGCTGTTTTTCGCTTGCCATCCAATGTTTCCCACGTTGAAATGTTGGATATGCCATAGACATGAGCTAGCAATCATGCTGTGCCCACCATACGGTATAGTTTCCTCCTTTTTCTGCAAAGACATACATGAGATCGGCATATGCTCGTATTCACCCCAAATCAAAAAAGACGAAGCTGCTATGCCTTCCGGCTGCCACTTCGTCTCACATTCATAATTGGATTATCTCACTCCCACACCATCATCAAGCTATATACTCCAGTTCGCCCATTCTTCCTGCCGCTTCTCCCACCGCTTTAACCATTGAAGCGTGCAGGTAAACAGCTTCTCCCGATGCGTGCCATCCGAATACGTATGATCGGCTTGGAACACAATTTCCTTATCACATTGACCGTCGCTGCGCAGCCAGAACACCTTCTGGAACAGGAAGCTGTAATCCGCCGGTATGACATCATCACTTGTGCCGTGTACGAGCAGTACATCGCCATTGAACTTGCGTGCCTCTTGCAGCGGCTGATGAACACCCAACGCATTGAAGTAAGCAGGCGTGAAGGAATATCCCAGGTAATCGGCAGATCCTCTTGTCATTGCCGTATCGTACTGCTCTCGCCCGACTATCCGCACAATATCATTGAATGGGTAGGCTACAGGCGACCAGAGGACAAGCCGCTTAATGCGCTGATCGCGCACAGCGGTCAATATTGCAATCGCTCCACCCAAGCTGTGGCCGATCAGCGTTACCCGCTGCGGGTCGACATCACCGCAGCCGAGTGCATAGTCGAGTACTGACTGCGTCTGACTTATCATGTCATCTAGACCAGTATGCCCGTAGTCGCCCGTGCTCTCGCCGCATCCGGCGAAGTCGAAGCGCACAACGATGTGCCCTTCCCCTGCCAGTCTGCGCGCTGCATTCACGAATAAGCGGTCAACACCAATTCGGCTGCCGACGAAGCCATGGCAAATAATCGTTACAGGGGCGCGCCGCTTCACACCACGTTCAAATGGAGCTCGCTCCTCTGGATAATGAATCGTCGCCGCCAACCGTTCTTCTTGCCATCGAATATCAATATGTCGCTCCATCTTACACTCCCCTGCCTTCTACATCACTCAGGTGCGTGCAGTGCACCCTGCATCGTCTATATCATATAATTCCGATTAATATACTATGTTTTAAGTTGAGTGTACTCCTCTATCCGATTGCTGTCAAGAGTTCAGACAAGAAAAAAACCGCAACACCGCGCAGCGGTATTACGGTTTTGATTAGTAATACAGTCCGTACGAACGCTGCAGCATCTGATGCGTCTCCAGCGTCCCATCCGTCATCCCCGCCTGTAAATGCGAGGCAGCCTGATCATAATCGTCTGTGTCCGCAGAGTCATCCGTCAAGGATGACTTGCTAGCTAAATGGGACTCTTCAACCGTGGACGCTTCGCTTGGCCCCCTCGAATGCTCCTGATTGAGATACAGCTGTGTTAGCCCTTGTTCTGAATCGCTCTTCCCTTTCATCCTTGTCACCCTCCTGCCGTATGTCATGATTGGCCTATACGACATTATTACGGTGTGTAAGGAGAATTTTATACGCCGTTAGAAGGACGTTCAGACAGAATGCCATGACAGAGCATCGTCGTGATCTGGTCAGACAATGTGCGTACGTTCATCCGCTCATCCAAATTGCCTGGCTGGAGGAGGAACTGCTTCATCGACACGAGATAACGCACGATCAAATGCGGGGATAGCTCTTTGCGAATCTCTCCCCTCTGCTGCCCCCGGAAGATCGCCCCTTCAAACTCCGGGATGACGTGCTCCTCTTGATAGGCCATCATTTTTGCGAACAGATTTGGATAGTACTGCGTTAAATCGGTAACGAACGTTAAAGATATCCGATCAAAGGGCTGGTATTTTAGCAAAAGGTCGAATAGTTCATACATATCCTTCGCTTCTTCCATCACACGCAGCAAAAATTGATGGCTCTCCTGCACCATCCGATCCGTAATAGCCTCAAGCAGCCCTTCCTTACTTTGAAAATATTTATATATCGTCATTTTCGCAACGGGAACCGCCTCCGCAATCTGCTCCATACTCGTCTCTTGGATGCCCCGTTCGAAAAACAACCGCTGTCCGACATCCATAATTGCGATCGCTTTACTGTTCAACTGGCATAAGCTCCCCTTTCCGTGCGGACAAGGCTCTGCCGCCTATGCCTTCAAGAGAGAGACTGCATCTTACAGATCCCGCTTCGTCAGCACAAGCCAGCCGAAGAGCAGCCCGCCTGCATATATCCCTATCGTAATGAATACACCCTCCCAAGGCAAGCTGCCTGCGTCGAATAAATCTTTGCCATTGAAGACCGTGAACAAGCTGATGTCCGACATCCAGGCTAACGACTTCTCCATACCGGAGAGCAGATGAAATAGGAACGATAAGATGACGATTCCAATACTAAGCGACATTCCGGTTCGCTCGGAAGTGACGAAGACCGTCATCACATATCCGATTCCGGCAAATGCCAGCGCCGCCAGCAGGCCCGCGATCGAGTAGGTGAGCAGCAGCCCTGCATCCGCCACGGTACTGAACAGGTGCCCGAACCATACCGTCACCCCATAACTGACCGCTGCAATCAAGAAGAAGGCAAGAAGATGCGCGCAGGCTTTTCCGAGGAACAGCTGCCCACGAGATGCTGGCAGGGTGAACATGAAATCCACTGTCCCTCGATCCCTCTCCCTCGCCACCGTGGAAGCCGCCCACATCGCAGCGAATATGCCTAACAGCATCATGTAGAACACAAGCGGCTCGCCCGCCATCCAGCCCTCGAAGCTGCCGAACATCTCCACATGCATACCGAATCCTTCCAGCAAGGCAGGAGGGAACTGCTTCAAGGCGTCCAACAGCGATGTATTGCTCGTGTACATGTCGCCGAGTCCAGCGAACATCATCTGGAACACAATAATGATGCCTGCCCATATGAAAAAGCTGCGACGATTCGTTCTCCATTCATAACGAAACACCTGCCACATTACGCTTCTCCCCTTTCGCTCTCAGAACGCTCACGTGAATGCCCAGCTTGCGTTGGCTGCTCTACTGCATCCTCCCGCGAATGTCCAGCCTGCTTTGGCTTCTCTACTACGCGCTCGTGCAAGTGCCCAGTTTGCGATGATTGCTCTCCTGTGCGTTCCCTCAATTGCCCAGCTTGCGTTGATTGCCCCGCTTGATCCTGCGAATGATTTCCCCCATTTCCGCTCGCATCGTACTCCGCCATGAACAGATCCTCCAAAGAAGGCTGCTCAATACGGATATCCCTTAGCTCGTGGGCAGCAATACGCTGCAGAGCAAGGTGCAGATCACCTTGCAGCACAAGACGATGCTCCATGCCATCGTATACTGCGTTCGGATCGATATTTCTCAATCGATAAGCCTCTATGCAATTACCCTGCTGCTTGAATTGAATATGTGCAATCCGGCGATCCTTGCCTGGAATCCCATCTACATCACTTACTCGCAGCAGACGACCTTCTCGGATGAACGCGACACGGCTGCACAACTTCTCTACCTCGCTTAGAATATGGGTGGAGAAGAAGATGGTCGCTCCCCGTTCATGCTGCTCCATTAATATCTGAAAAAAAATGTGCTGCATCAACGGATCAAGCCCTGATGTCGGTTCATCCAGTACAATTAAATCCGGCTTATGCAGCAGACACTGTACAATGCCAAGCTTCTTGCGATTGCCAAGTGAGTATGACTTCACTTTCTTACTGACATCCAGCTTTAGCTGATCTGCCAATGCCATTGCAGTTGTATGTTGCAACAACAGCCCATTCATTCGCGCAGCGAAGTCCAGTACTTCTCTGCCTGTTAGCTCCTCGTTATAATGCACTTCTGACGGTAAATAGCCGATTCTCCTGCGAACATCAGGACGTTCCTTGTTCATTACTTCTCCGAACAATTCCACTGTCCCCGAGGTAGGGCGAATGAGCTGCATAATCGTACGAAGCGTAGTAGACTTTCCCGCCCCATTCGGTCCAATGAATCCGAAAATCTCACCCTGCTGTACTTCTAAATTGACTTCGTGGATACCGCGCTGTGATCCGTACCTTTTTGTGAGATTGCTCAACTTGATAGCGTTCATGCGGCACACTCCAATCTATACTATAGTTAAATTATGAGTATATCTTATTCCGCATATATTCAAACTCACAAGTCCGTTTTATACTCAATCAAGCATGAAAGTATACCATTTCCCACTCATTAGCTCTTTCCTGCTCATCATTTCGAATCAGTGGAAAAATAGGCGATCGAGCTCAGATATCCGAGAATGCTCCCTGCAACTTCCCCTTCGATAACAAAAAAAAAGAGGAGCATCGCCCCTCTTCCTCGTCTATCTTGTCTGTACTTGTATTCGTTCTGACTTCACACCGATGTCGCTGCGGTATTGCATCCCACTGAATTGGATGCGTTGAACTGCTTCATATGCCTTCGCTTTGGCTGCTGCCACATTGTCGCCTAAGCCGACAACTCCTAGCACTCGGCCTCCTGCTGTCCGCCACGTCCCATCCTCATCACACACCGTGCCCGCATGGAATAAGAGAGCTGATTCCGCTGCCTGCTCCAACCCCGTAATGACGTCTCCTCTGCGAACATCTCCAGGGTAGCCTTCTGCTGCTACAATGACACACATTGCAGCATGATCATGCCATTCAAGCTCAATCTCCTGTAGACTGCCTTCGGCGACTGCCCACAGGACTTCGAACAGGTCTGACTTCAACCGTGGGAGTACAGACTGCGTCTCTGGATCGCCGAAGCGTGCATTGAACTCAATGACCTTCGATTCCCCATCCGGCGTGATCATTAGTCCAGCGAACAGCAAACCATGGAAGGAGCGGCCCTCGGCTACCATCGCCCTGGCAGCCGGTTCAATGATCGTCCGGCGCGCCTTCTCTAGAATGGACGGTGAGAATTGCGGCAAAGGGCTATATGTCCCCATACCACCTGTATTCGGTCCGCGATCACCATCGAAGATTGGCTTGTGATCCTGCGCTGGTTCACATACGCGCACCGTTTCTCCATCTACGAAGGCCAGAATGGACATTTCCTCACCGAGCATAAATTCTTCAATGACAACCTTGCTGCCAGATGAGCCGAACTTTCCAACTACCATCAGCTCATGCAATACTTCAATTGCCTCTTCATGCGTATGAGCAATAACCACACCCTTGCCCGCCGCCAGACCATCGGCCTTAATGACGACCGGCAGCATATGTTGATGGACGTACGCCGAAGCCTCGGTGAAATTATCGAACGCAGCGTAGGCAGCGGTTGGAATTTTATATTTGTGAAGCAGATGCTTCATGAACACCTTGCTCCCCTCAATCTCAGCTGCCTTACGATCAGGGCCAAATACGCGCAGTCCTTGTGCTTTCAGTACGTCAACAATTCCGCCAGCCAGTGGATCATCAGGTCCTACGACAACAAGGTCAACTTCCTGTTCAACTGCGTATCGGGCAATGCCTTCATAATCGTGGACGGGCAGCGGCACACATTCAGCGAGGCTCGCAATCCCTGCATTGCCTGGCGTACACAGCACCTGCCCAACTTGCGGGCTATTGCGAAGCGCCCATACCAGTGCATGCTCGCGTCCGCCACTGCCGACGACCAATACCTTCTTCCCTACGTGCTCCATATTCATGAACGCCTCCTTAGTGCTTAAAGTGACGTACGCCAGTCATCACCATGGCAATACCATGCTTATTTGCCACTTCAATGGATTCACTGTCTCGAACTGAGCCTCCTGGCTGAATCACTGCCGTAATTCCAGCTTCTGCTGCCAAAGCCAGCGTATCGCCCATCGGGAAGAACGCATCGGATGCAAGTACAGCGCCGCGCGCCTTCTCACCGGCTTGTTCGATTGCGATGCGAGCTGCACCTACCCGGTTCATCTGTCCGGCACCTACACCAACCGTCATTCCATCCTTCACAAGGACAATCGCATTCGACTTCACATGCTTCACGACATTCCATCCGAACAACAGCTGTTCCATCTCCTCAGAGGATGGTTCACGTTCTGTTGCGACCTGTACACTGTCTGCTTTCAAGGAATGCAAATCGAGATCCTGCACAAGCACGCCACCATCCACTGTCGTCAGCTGCCGTGATGATACCCGCTCGTCTGGGGATGGAATTGTTCCTGTTTTCATCAGACGGATATTCTTCTTCTGTGCAAGCACCTCAAGCGCTTCTTCTGTAAAGCTAGGAGCGATGACAATTTCTAAAAATATTTCATGCAGCAAACGAGCTGTATCGCCATCGATTTCTCGGTTAGAGGCAACGATTCCGCCGAATATCGACGTTGGATCAGACTCATATGCCTTCTCATAAGCTTCCAGAACCGTAGCACCGATCCCTACGCCGCATGGATTCATATGCTTCACTGCAGCCACCGCAGGCGTACGGAACTCACTAACGATCGCAAGTGCCGCATTGGCATCGTTAATATTGTTGTAGGACAACTCCTTGCCATGCAATTGCTCAGCTGTTGTAATACTGCCTGCGCCCGCCAATGGTCGGCGATAGAAGGCCGCATCCTGATGCGGATTCTCCCCGTAGCGAAGTGGCTGTGCCAGTTCATACGTCACACTCAATCGCTCCGGCCATTGCTCACCAACCTGCTCAGTCAAATATTCCGCAATGATGGAATCATAAGCTGCTGTATGACGGAACACCTTCGCCGCAAGACGACGGCGTGTCTCGATTGTCGTATCGCCACTGGCGCGAACTTCTGCGAGAACAGTGTCATAGTCCGCTGCATCGACGACAACCGTGACATCTGCATGATTTTTGGCAGCTGAACGCAGCATTGTCGGGCCACCGATATCTATATTCTCAATCGCATCCTCATAGGACACGCCTTGCTTTGCGATCGTCTGCTGGAATGGATAGAGATTCACAACGACAAGATCAATCGTAGACAAGCCAAGCTCATCCAGCTGCTCCATATGAGCCGGATTGCCGCGCATCGCCAGCAGCCCGCTATGAACGGCGGGATGCAGCGTCTTGACCCGACCATCTAAAATTTCCGGGAACCCCGTCACATCCGATATCCCTGTAACCGGCACTTGCTCCTGCTCCAGCAAAGCTTTCGTTCCACCCGTGGAAATAATCTGCACACCCGCTTCCGTCAAGCTGCGCGCAAATGCAACTACGCCCGTCTTATCGGATACACTGATCAATGCTCTTTGAATCGCCATGTTGTCCTCTCCCCTGCTAAACTTTGGCATTTTAATTAAATATCATTGTAATGCGTTACTGTATGGAAGTCTATATCATGGCTCCCTGTTAAAAACGAACCTTATCTACCCGTCAGAATCTTCTACGCAAATATCTCAAATACCGATCAGAGCCTATCGTCTCAGTCCCGTCTCGCCAACTACTATTTCGCAATAGCGGCAGAAACATGTCCCTGTGCAGTGGAAAAACTGATAAAATGTCTTTCAAATAGCGGACACAATGTTGCAACAGAGATACCTTTCCCCAAGCCTCAACCAACACAATATATAGATGAAACGACACTTAAACTTCTACATGTAGACACTTCTTTATCAACAGCAATATAACCCTCTGTGTCCACATTAGCGTGGACATTTTCCCCATTTGTCCTCAAAGGAGATACAATTATGTTGTGCAGGCATTTTTGTATGATCTCGGTATCATGAAAAATTAGCTGGTTGCAAGAAGCTCCGCAGAGAGGAGACGCTGCACCACTTGCGGGTACAGTTCGTGCTCAGCTTGCTGGATACGTGCTGACAAAGTGTCCTCCGTATCATTAGTCAGGATGGCAACAACCTGCTGGGCCAATATTGGCCCTGTATCCATTCCTTCATCAACAAGATGTACCGTCACTCCCGTCACCTTCACGCCGTAATCCAATGCTTGGCGTACCGCGTGCATGCCCGGAAAGGCAGGCAGAAGCGAAGGATGGATATTGACCATGCGTCCTTCATAAGCTCGCAGCAATACGGGGGTTACAAGGCGCATATACCCTGCCAGCACAACCCAGTCAATGCGTTGCTTGTGCAGCAAGCGGAGAACGTCCTGCTCATAATCCTCACGAGAAGTATATTTCTTCGGTTCAAATATGGCGGTCTGCACGCCGGCTTGCTTCGCACGCTCAATGACGCGCGCCTGAGGCTTGTCGCATACGAGAAGGGCGATGTCAGCCTTCAGACGCTGCCCGCAAGCAGCCGCATCGACAAGCGCTTGAAAGTTCGAACCCGATCCAGAAGCAAACACGGCAATGCGTGGGAGATGCTGCTCTTTAGGCTGCTCTTTAGGCTCCGATTTGGCACTTACTTCGACTCTAGCTTCTGCGCTCCCGATCGAGTTTACATTTATGCTTGTTCGTGCATCAGCACATGTACTCCCCTCGATCTTGCCCGGATCATCGGATGGCATATCCACTGTACGCATACCTTCACTCATACAATCATGCATTTTACTCATACCTTCACGTATACCTTCATGCAAATCATGCATATCTTCACGCATACTTTCTGGTACATCCTCGTTCCATTCCGATTGCCGCATTACAAGCCTACCCCCGGGATGTGAACTTGACGGCTTCCTTCCGTAACTCTTCCAATGCGATATACAGCCTCGCCGCTTTGTTCCAGACTGCGGATTGCGGTATTCGCTTCCTCTTCCCCAACAACGATCACCATGCCGATTCCCATATTGAACGTCGTGAACAATTCAGAAGCGGTAAGCTTGCCAATTTCCTTGCACCAAGTGAACACAGGATGAATCGGCCATGCCCCATACTCAATCTCAACAGATGTGCCTTCAGGAAGCACACGCGGAATATTCTCTAAGAATCCCCCACCTGTAATATGAGCCGCACCCTTCACATTCACTTGCTTCATCAGTTCAAGCATGGAGCGCACATAAATGCGTGTCGGCGTAAGTAGTACCTCTCCAAGTGTACTGCTGCCATCAGGTGCTACATCCGTCAAACTCAGTCCGCCTTGTTCAAGCAACAACTTGCGGACGAGTGAGAAGCCATTGCTGTGCAGTCCACTCGAAGCAAGACCTAGCACAACATCGCCAGGGCGAATCGATTCACCGGTAATGATTCGGCTCTTATCTACGACACCTACGCTGAAGCCAGCAATATCGTACTCATCTGCCGAATACATACCTGGCATTTCAGCCGTTTCACCACCGATTAGAGCGCAGCCCGACTGTGTGCAGCCTTCCGCAATACCGCTCACAATCGCTTCAATTTGCTCTGGAACGACCTTCCCGCAGGCCAAGTAATCAAGGAAGAATAACGGTTCTGCACCTTGGACGACAATATCATTCGCACACATCGCCACAGCATCAATGCCGATCGTGTCATGCTTATCAAGCGCGAACGCCAGCTTCAGCTTCGTTCCCACTCCGTCCGTACCTGATACAAGAACCGGTTCTTTGTAACGCTGAATATCCAGTTGGAACAAAGCTCCGAATCCACCCAAATCGGTTAGCACTCCTGGCGTAAATGTGCGGCGCACATGCTTCTTCATTCGTTCGACCGCTTCATTCCCTGCCGCAATATCGACACCCGCTTGTTTGTAGGCTTCTGACATGATCGTGCGTCTCCTCTCTCCCTGTAAGCAGGACAGGAATGCATCCTGCATTCCCGTCCGTCATCGTTAATGTGAAATGAATGAAATATTGAAATCTCGAATTAATCAAAATGTATATGTTACGAATCTCGGCCCAGCACACGACACCCCAATGCCCGAGCGATCACTTAGCAATCACTTAGCAATCACTTAGCATTCATTTAGAAGTCACTTAGAAATTACTTTGCAAATCGCTAGAAATTACTTGGCAATCATTTAGATATCACTTGGCAATCGCTAGCATTCACTTGACAGCCTCTCACACTCAACAGCCGCAGCCTGTGTGTTCATTGCCCGTCCCTGCTTCTGTATATAAATTCGTTGGATAGTCCTTATCGAAGCATGCTAAGCACAGTCCTCCGTTGGATTCATTCACAAATGCCCCACCAATTGCACCAATCATGCCGTCTTGGCTCAGAAAAGCAAGGGAGTCCGCACCCACCAGTTCACACATCTCTTCCACCGTGTGCGATGACGCGATCAAGTCCTCGCTGTTCGGCGTATCGATTCCGTAGAAGCACGGATGCTTGAACGGTGGCGAAGCGATGCGCAGATGGACCTCCAAAGCCCCCGCTTCGCGCAGCATGCGCACAATTCGGCGTGATGTCGTGCCCCGCACGACCGAATCGTCGATTAGAACGACCCGTTTGCCCTCTACGACACTGCGCACCGCACTTAGCTTCATCTTCACACCCTGCTCGCGCAATGCTTGGCTCGGCTGAATAAACGTCCGCCCCGTATACTTACTCTTAATCAAGCCCATCTCATAGGGAATTCCCGTCAGCTCTGCGTACCCAATAGCAGCCGATATACTAGAATCCGGCACACCACTTACGATATCCGCCTCTACGAACGATTCCCTCGCAAGCTGCATGCCCATCTGCTTGCGTGCAGTATGCAGATTGACATCATGCAGCTGGCTATCTGGCCTTGAGAAGTAGATGAACTCCATCGCGCATAATGCGCGGCGTTGAAGCGGTGCGAACCGTTCCGAACGATGACCGAGCGCATCTACGATGAGCAGTTCCCCCGGCTCCAAGGAACGAACTAATTTCGCACCAACCGCTTCAAGTGCACATGTCTCCGAGGCAAATATATAACTGTCGCCCAGCCTGCCAAGCACAAGCGGCCGGAGGCCATTCGGATCGGATGCGGCAAGCAGCTTGTCGTTCGTCATAATGAGGAAGGCGAAGCCTCCAACCAGTTCACGAAGCGCCTCCTTCGCCGCACGAACGACGTCGTGCTCCGAGCGAGCGATAAGATGCGCAATCACCTCGGTATCACTCGTCGTCTGAAAAATAGAACCCTTCTTCTCCAACTCGCGGCGAATTGCAGGAGCGTTGACGATATTCCCGTTCGTCGCAACTGCAAGATCCCCATCGCGTGTCTTGAAGACGAGTGGCTGCGCATTTGCCAGCCGGCTGTCGCCGGACGTTGAATAACGTACATGGCCGATCGCCCGATCGCCGCGCATATCCTGCAATCGCTCGGCATCGAACACTTCCTTCACAAGGCCCATTGCACGATGATAGTGGAAGGAATGACCGTCGGACGTACACATGCCTGCACTTTCCTCGCCACGATGTTGCAGCGTGTGCAGCCCGTAATACACCATCGAAGCCGCCTCTTCATAACCAAACACACCGAATACCCCGCACTCTTCCTTCAAGCGGTCAAATGGACCATCCTTGCCGCTGCCCTCATTGTAGTAAGCCCCTGTTACTTCATGAGACATGGAATCGCATCCTTCCATACCTGTTCTGCTTGTTGCCAAGGCATATCCAAAGCATCCGTTCCATCAACCCGAACGTGGATCTGTTCACCTCCGACCGTACCGATGCCCTCTACCGGAACTCCTGCTTCCGAGCAGCGAGCCTTCACTTCTTCCAACTGTTCCGCACGTACCGACAGCAGGATACGGGATTGGCTCTCGCTGAACAGTGCGATATCCGTACGCAGTCCTTCTGCACTTAGATCAAGCGTCGCACCGATATGACCGCTGATGCAGCTCTCCGCAAGCGCAGCCGCGAGACCTCCGTCCGATACATCATGTGCAGACTGCACAAGTCCTGCTTGAATCAGGCTCAACACGGTCTTCAGCAAGCTTGATTCTGCATCCAGATCGAGCTGCGGAGGACGACCTTCTACCGAGCCGTGTACAATGGCTTGGAATTCACTTCCGCCAAGCTCTGCCTTCGTGCGGCCCAGAAGCAGTACTGCATCTCCCGCCTGCTTGAAGGCTTGTGTCGTAATGTGCTGCTTATCATGAACGAGACCGACCATGCCAACGACTGGCGTTGGATAGATGGCTCCCTTTGCATTTTCGTTATACAAGCTTACGTTCCCGCCGATAACCGGCGTATTCATCACACGGCATGCTTCAGCCATGCCATCAACAGCCTGCTCCATCTGCCAGAAGTTCTCCGGCTTCTCCGGGTTGCCGAAGTTCAGGTTATCCGTAATTGCCAGCGGCTCTGCACCGGAGCATACAATATTGCGCGCTGCCTCACAGACCGCAATACGGCCTCCCATGAATGGATCAAGCATCACATAGCGGCCATTGCAATCCGTCGTCATCGCGAGCGCTTTGTTCGTTCCGCGCACAAGCACGACTGCCGCATCCGAGCCTGGTGCCACTGCTGTGCTCGTACGAACCATCGTGTCATACTGGCGATATACCCATTCCTTGCTTGCCACAGATGGCGAGCCAAGCACCTTCAATAGCGCTTCGTTCAGTGCTTCAACCCCGCTTACTTCTGGGTAAGCCGTTGTATCCACGGAAGCGTTAGCCTCATAATAAGCAGGTACTGCAGAGGGCTTATTATAAATCGGACATTCGTCCACAAGTCCGTTAACCGGCATATCACCGACAACCTCGCCACCATACAGCAGGCGCAGGCGCCCATCGTCTGTAACGCGGCCAACTTTGCGGCAAATAACGCCCCAACGTTCAAAGATTTCCATCGCAATTGGCTCGTTATGCTCTTCAATAACGAACAGCATGCGCTCCTGCGATTCGGACAGCATCATTTCATAAGGTGTCATGCCAAATTCACGCTGCGGCACCTCGTTCAAGTCGAGCTCAAGCCCGTTGCCTGCCTTGCTCGCCATCTCCGCGCTCGAACAAGTTAGACCAGCCGCCCCCATATCCTGAATCCCGATCACGATGCCGGAAGCGATCAGTTCCAAGCATGACTCCATAACCAGCTTCTCCATGAACGGGTCGCCTACCTGTACCGCCGGACGCTTCGCTTCCGATTGCTCTGTCAGCTCCTCCGATGCGAATGTCGCACCATGAATGCCATCGCGGCCTGTCGGTGGCCCAACATAATACACAGGATTGCCAATGCCGCTCGCCACGCCCTTCTGGATATCTTTGTGGTCGATCAGCCCAACGCACATCGCGTTAACGAGCGGATTGCCTGCATAGCTGTCATCGAAGACGACCTCGCCGCCCACCGTCGGAATGCCGATGCAGTTGCCATAGCCAGCGATGCCTGATACAACATGCTCGAATAAATACTTCACCCGCTCATCCTGCAAGCTGCCGAAGCGCAGCGAATTCAGCAAAGCAACCGGACGCGCGCCCATCGAGAAAATATCGCGAATAATACCGCCTACTCCCGTAGCCGCACCTTGAAACGGTTCGATGGCAGAGGGATGGTTATGGCTCTCGATTTTGAATACAACCGCTTGTTCGTCCCCAATGTCGACAATGCCTGCTCCTTCGCCCGGACCAACCAGTACACGATCACCTGAAGTCGGGAATCGCTTGAGCAGCGGCTTCGAGTTTTTATAAGCACAATGCTCAGACCACATGACACTGAACACACCGATTTCGGTATAATTCGGCTTCCGGCCAAGCAGCTCACATATGCGTGCATACTCATCTTCCGTTACGCCCATTGTCCGATACAGCTTCTGCTCCTCAATCTGTTCAGCAGTCGGTTCCTGCTTCATATGGCGAAGCCCTTCAGCAAGGGATAGTTCCTTCTGCTTCGCGCTGCGTGCTGCCGCCTGTTCTCGTTCCGTCGTATTAGTGAGCGTTGACTGCATGTTGTTCCCTCCAAGCTTGTAAAATGGATGTAAACAAGCGAACGCCATCCGCTGAGCCCAGCAGTTCGCTAACCGCACGCTCGGGATGAGGCATCATGCCAAGCACGTTGCCAGCCTCGTTGCAAATACCAGCTATATGTTCAAGTGAACCGTTCGGGTTCTGCTCATACGTAAATACAATTTGATTGCCTTGCTTCAGCTTCGCCAGCGTTGCCTCATCGCAATAATAGTTGCCCTCGCCATGCGCGATTGGGATGTTCAGAATGTCGCCCCCGACATAATCCCGTGTGAACGGCAAATCTGCACGAGTTACTCGAATTGGGGCAGCGTGACATCGGAACTTCAGCCCTTCGTTTCTCCGCAGTGTCCCTGGAAGCAATCCCGCTTCCGTCAAAATTTGAAATCCGTTGCATATCCCAAGCACATAAGTGCCTGTCTCAGCAGCCTTAGCGACCGCCTTCATAACAGGAGCGAATCTGGCAATCGCTCCACTGCGCAAATAATCACCATACGAGAAGCCACCTGGAATGACGATAAGGTCATATCCGGTTACATCCTGCTCCGTATGCCATACCCGATCCACTTCGACATTCAGCGTATCTTGTATGGCATGGACACAATCTAGGTCACAATTCGATCCGGGAAATACGAGCACCGCTGCCTTCATCGCCTATTCCTCCAACTCGTACCGATAGTCTTCAACGACTGGATTCGCCAGCAGCTTCTCGCACATTTGCTCCACCTGCGCCGACGCCTGCTCGCGATCTTCCGTGTTGATATTGAACTCCATATATTTGCCGATGCGCACTTGCTCCACACCGCTGTATCCCATCGTGTGCACCGCCTGCTCCACTGCAGCCCCTTGCGGATCCAATACGCCTGCCTTAGTCGTTACGAAAACCTTCACCTTCATCCCTTTTTCCTCCCCATCAGTCCATACTGTCATGAAATTTGAACAAGTCTACAAAACTGTAATGAATACGATTCATAAAACAACGACCAAACCAGTCAACGTTTGATGATCCTCCGTAAACTAGAGAATTCAACAAACGTTAAAACATTTATAAAACGAAAGATCATTCAGGCCATGCTTGCTCTGTAATGCGCTCATACAGCTCGATATAGCGGCGGCGAGTAGCTTCTACTACTTGCTCAGGCAGCACTGGCGGCGTCCCACATTTATCCCAACCACTTGCAGCCAAGTAGCGTCTTACTGGTTCCTTATCCAAGCTATCGATATCCTGATCCAGCACATACTGATCGATCGACCAGAAGCGCGATGAATCCGGGGTGAACAACTCATCAATGAGTACAAGTTCTCCGTCAATAGTTCCAAATTCAAATTTGCAATCGGCGAGCAAAATGCCCTTGGATGCGCATATTTCAGCCGCATACGTATACAGCTCGATGCTGACCTGACGCAGCTGCTTCGCAAGTTCTGCTCCCAGATCCTTGCACATAACCGCGAACGGCACATCTTCATCATGTCCCTCATCATGCTTGCGGGACGGTGTAAAAATCGGCTCCGGCAGCTTCTCATTCATGCGGAGGCCAGCAGGAAGCTCAATTCCGTTGACAGATTGGTTGGCCGTATACTGCCTCCAACCGCCGCCGGTAATATAGCCTCTTACGACGCATTCAAAGTCAATGCGCTTTGCTCGGCGAGCAATTGTCATTCGATCTTGTAGGGAACTTAATATTGCGGATAAATCCTGGGGTTCGAGATGTTCATCTCGGCGATTCAAGCTTTCTGTATTTCGCTCAGCTTGATGCAAAGCCGTGTCATGCCGTTGTATTTCTGGATGTGATTCTGGGTGTGTATTCTGGTGTTGGTCTTGGTGAGAATTCTCACTGTCCTGATGTGAATCATGACAACAATGCATATCATCAGCTGAATGTATGCTGCTGCGGTATTGCTCCAAGCGCTTCTCCTGAGTCTGCTTCAGAAGCCCTTCATCGAATGGAACCACATGGTTCGCAATGACATGCTTCGTCTGCTCGAACCAGAATTGGCTCAGCCTGTTCAATACCTCTCCTTTGCCAGGAACCTCCGGCTTCAATACGGCGTCGAATGCAGAGATTCGATCCGATACAACAATTAATAAATGGTCTGGGTCCAGTTCATACAGCTCGCGCACTTTCCCACGATGGAGAAGCGGCAGCGGAACGATGTCAGTCTCAGTCGCAAATTGAGTGTTTGTAGACATCTCCTGTGCTCCTTTCGGCATTACGCCCATTTAGTCAAAAGCGCGTGTTCAAATCAACCCGCCCACATTATCTGCGGATAGAATCGAACAACCTTTAAAAGGAACCCTCCCATATATCGCACCCGCTGCAGCAGTCTCTTCCGATCGTGGTTGGAGGGAAGGAAGAGACCGCCTGCATTCGGCCGTCAGGGCGACAGCCTACGGGAGCTGCCTACACGTCATCTTAGGGGGACGAGTAGGAACCAAGCTCATCATTCAATTGTGTACTAGATAATGTTAGTCTCGCTATGGACTCAAGTGCCGGCTGCCAGTCGTACAGGTCACGACTAGTTCAAGGCAGCTTGGAAGTTTGCTACTCACCACACTGCAATTTCGCACTAACCAGCAACCTTGCTGCTAACCACTACTATCTGCTTCTTCCTGCTGCAATCCTTAATCAAGCAAGCCTACTTGGCGGAAGATCGTATCTACATTTTTCAAATGCCATGCAGGATTGAACGCATCCGCGATCTCTTCCGCACTAAGAACAGCCGTAATCTCCGGTGTGTTCTCAATAATGTCGCGGAAGCTGCGCTGCTCTTCCCATGCCTGCATCGCACGAGGTTGTACCGTGTCATAAGCCTGTTCACGCGCCCAGCCCTTGTCAATCAGCTTCGTCATGACGCGGCCGGAGAACGGAACATCGAAAGTGCGCTGCATGTTGCGCTTCATATTCTCTGGGAACACCGTCAAGTTCTTCACGATGTTCATGAAGCGGTTCAGCATGTAGTTCAACAGCATCGTCGCATCCGGCAGGATGATACGCTCTACCGAGCTGTGCGAAATATCGCGCTCATGCCAGAGCGGCACATCCTCATAAGCGGTCAGCATATATCCGCGCATTACGCGGGACAAGCCGGAAATATTCTCGCAGCCAATCGGATTGCGCTTGTGCGGCATTGCCGATGAGCCCTTCTGGCCCTTCGCAAATGCTTCTTCCACTTCGCGGAACTCACTCTTCTGCAAGGCGCGAATCTCAGTAGCGAACTTATCAAGCGATGTCGCGATAAGTGCAAGTGATGCCATGTACTCCGCATGACGGTCACGCTGCAGCGTCTGCGTCGAAATCGGCGCTGGCTTCGTACCAAGCTTCGCGCATACGAACTTCTCTACAGATGGGTCAATATTCGCATATGTCCCAACTGCACCGGACATTTTACCGAACTCGACGCCTTCCGCTGCGCGACGGAAACGCTCTAAATTACGGAGCATTTCTGCATACCATAGTGCCATCTTCAGTCCGAATGTTGTCGGTTCTGCATGCACACCGTGCGTACGACCCATCATTGGCGTATCTTTATATTCAAGTGCTTTATTTTTCAAAATCTCGATGAAATTCAGCAAATCGCGGTCGATGATCTCATTCGCCTGCTTCATCAAATAGCCAAGCGCCGTATCCACGACGTCCGTTGACGTTAAGCCGTAGTGAACCCATTTCCGCTCTTCGCCCAGCGTCTCAGATACTGCGCGAGTGAAGGCGATCACGTCGTGGCGCGTTTCTGCCTCAATCTCATAGATCCGTTCGATATCGAAGCTTGCATGCTCGCGGAGCTTCTTCACGTCTTCATGCGGGATGACGCCAAGATCAGCCCATGCTTCACACGCACACAACTCCACCTCAAGCCAAGCTTTAAATTTATTCTCTTCCGTCCAAATCGCCCGCATCTCCGGGCGCGAATACCGTTCAATCATCGTTTGCATTCCTCCACAAGTCCGTTAAATTCATCCATTCGAGCGCAGTAGCGATGTCCGGCCCTAGTATGTTAATATGCCCCATCTTGCGCTTCGACTTCGCTTCCGACTTGCCGTACCAGTGCAGCTTCGGCGTCACGCCAAGGCGGCTGGCTGCCGGATCGTCAGCACGGAACCATTGTACCATGTCCAAAGCGTCTTCGCCGAGCAAGTTCACCATAACGACAGGGGTATGGAGCTCCGTACTGCCAAGCGGCAAGTTGCATATCGCGCGAAGATGCTGCTCGAACTGCGAAGTGCGGCAGGCATCCATCGTGTAGTGTCCCGAATTGTGCGGGCGTGGTGCAAGCTCGTTCACAAGCAGGCGGCCGTCAGCGGTCAGAAACATCTCAACAGCAATGAGGCCAACGACGTCCAGCGCCTCGGCAATACGGCGCGCAAGCCGCTCTGCTTCGTCCTGGATATGCTGTGGAATGCGTGCAGGCACAATGGAAATGTGCAGAATATGATGCCGATGAATGTTTTCCGCAACTGGGAACACAGCGATCTCGCCGCGCGGGCTGCGCGCTGCAATGACGGACAGCTCCAGCTCGAATGGAATGAATTCCTCCAGCACGAGCTCCGAGGTGAGAGCGGCAAGCGCCTCATAAGCCCCTCCCGCCTCGTCTGGGTGGCGAATGATACGCTGGCCCTTGCCATCATATCCGCCGATTGCCGTCTTCAGCACACCTGCCCCGCCGAACGCTTCCAGCCTCTGTTGAATCTCAGCAGCGGAAGCTACTGCTGCATATGGCGCCACCGGTATGTTCGCTGCGGTGAGAGCTTCCTTCTCCCGCAAGCGATGCTGCGTAATGCGCAGCAGATGGCTGCCCTGCGGCGCGTAAGCTTCCCGCTCCAATCGCTCCACCACTTCGGCCGATACATTCTCGAACTCGTATGTGATAACATCCGCACGCTGGCCTAACTCGTGTGCAGCGTCAGCATCGTCATAAGCGGCTGTAATCATCTCGGCAGCAGCACCGCATGGCGCGTCCTGTGCTGGATCGAGCGCTGTGAAGCGGTAGCCCATACGCACGCCTTCAAGCGCCAGCATGCGGCCCAATTGGCCGCCGCCCAGCACGCCAATCGTTGCACCGGGAACAAGCACCGGTGCGTCCGCCCGGCTCGGGCGCTCTTGCGGCAGCGTGCGGCCGTTCACAGGCGCGCTCATTCGAGCGCCCCCGTGTCCTGCACCTGCTGCCGAACAGCTTCCCTGCGCGCCGCGATGCGCGCGCGCAGCACTTCATCGTGCATGCCGAGCATCTGCACGGCCAGCAGCCCGGCGTTCGTCGCGCCCGCCGGTCCAATCGCGACGGTCGCCACGGGTACGCCCGCCGGCATCTGCACGATGGACAGAAGCGAGTCCATCCCGTTCAGATGCGATGACTTCACCGGCACGCCGATAACCGGCAGTACCGTCTTCGCCGCTACCATGCCCGGCAGATGCGCAGCACCGCCTGCTCCGGCAATAATGACACGGATTCCTCTTGCCTCCGCCGTCTCGGCATAGCGGAACATCTCGTCTGGCGTACGGTGTGCGGACACTACCTGTTTCTCATAAGCAACGCCCATCTCCTCCAGCACTTCGCACGCCTTCTTCATCGTATCCCAATCGGACTTGCTTCCCATAATGACGCCTACTACCGGCACAATGCCTTGTTCGTGACTCGCTGTGTTCACCATCGCAATCCCCCGCTTTCGACAATGTCCAACCTGACCACTACTACATAACAAAAAAAACGTTCAGGAGTTCCCCCTGAACGTATCATCGACTAAGTATACGGAATGAGCAAACAAGCGGATTTCTTCCGCTCTGGGCAGAATGATCAGGCTCCCATCAAGCCCCGACATCTGTCGGCGACGTGAAAAAGCGAGAACAGTCTAGCCTGTTCGTCATTCCCGTAGTCCAAAAATTTACGGTTCTTGGGTAGAAACTTCCGGCCATATTCCCGGAATTATACGAGAAACAATATTCGCTTATCCATCTTGTGCCTACAGTTTAACAAGGCTTAACATAGCGTGTCAACAACAAAATGCGAATAATAAATAATAAATTATAGTTAATGTTCGTTTATTGGCAATTTCCACATTGTTAGCATCATTAAATATTCAGAATCCTTGATTAATTCCGACCTATGATTGGATTTATGATTAATTTAATGATTAGTTCAATGATTCAATTGATACTTCAATTTATAATTCGTATATCATTCAACTAAAAAGGCCAACAGCAGGACACACTCCTACTGTTGGCTTCTCTCTCGTATACTTATTATACTTTGCTTTCATAATGCTATCATTCACTGATGCTTACACTATATGCTTTCACCTATGTTTTCATATGCTAACAATGATACTCACTCACATTTATACGTTCACATTCAACTTCACTTTTCGCCTTACTTTTCCTATTTCGAGATCAACATGATCATATACCTCTTGCTTGCCTACTTGCCTCTACAAGATCATGTACGACCGACAGGCCAATGCATCATTTAATGACCAATACCGGGACCTTTGCATGCTGCACAACATGATGGCTGACACTGCCAAGCACGAATTCCTTCAACCCGCTCAAGCCGCGGCTTCCGATAATAACAAGATCCGCATTGAACTCATCTGCCTCATCAATAATTGCTTGACCAGGAGGGCCTTGCTGAAGGACAACCGTCGCTCGTTCGCCAAGCGCTGCAACCTTGCCCTCTGCTTCCTGCTGTAAACGCTCTGCGTATTCGTACAGCTCCTCGTTTGTCTCCGCTGAAGCAGTAGCATAAGCCGTACCAACAAAATATTGCGGGAACTGAAATACATGCACGACGCGTACTTGAGACTGCTCGCTTGCTTCCGCGAGTCCTACCGCGTGCTGTAAAGCCTTGCGGGACGGTTCCGATCCATCATATGCGACAAGAATGCGTTGAAATTTCATAACTCCCACCACACTTCCCCATAATTTACTAGTGCTGTGCTTATTATTTAACCAAACCGCAGCAAAATAAAACCAAACACAAAAATATTCACCAGCAATATAAACGGCACGCCTGCTGTAAAGGTAACATGCTGTGTCTTATGGCGCTTGTTATACATCGCTGTCAACACGCCCAGCGCACCGCCAAGCCAAGCTGACAA
The DNA here is from genome assembly GCF_032337355.1 of Paenibacillus suaedae. NCBI lineage: Bacteria > Bacillati > Bacillota > Bacilli > Caryophanales > Paenibacillaceae > Paenibacillus > Paenibacillus suaedae. Next base: position 16,454 of record NZ_JAVYAA010000007.1, on the reverse strand, counting down.
GAACAGCTTCCGCTCCGGAATACGGCGGCGATGCCTCTGTGCCCGCTGCTTATCCACAACCATCATTTGATATCCAACTACATTTATGATGAGTAAATAAATGAATACGATCCAAGTCCAATCTTTCATCCTATGTAACAGCCCCTTTCTCTCCCTATTATACAATGAGGCTATTCCAAAAGTATCGTGATTGGTCGCATTCACCGGCTCAGATTCCATACTCAGACGTTCTTTTTACCCGGGTACAGGCAACATTCGCGGATCCTAATGTGCTTCTGCTTCGTTCACGCAACATAACTGTTCACGATACCGTTAATGAGTACGAAGGAGTTGAGGCTGCCATATGCAAAAGCTACTTGCCATTTTCACTATCTCATGCATGATGCTTATACTGACTGCTTGCTGCACGAGTGAACAAACGGAAACGAGCGCAAGCTGGCCCTACAACAATATGATCATCTTCCACGGGAATCGATATGTTGGCAGTGATGATCAGGTTCAACAGATCGACAAACTGCTGGGAGAAATCCAATCATCCTCAAATCGTGAGGAAGACTCAAGTGGAGATAGCTTCTCTAACACTTACCCCGTAGGAACAAAGCTGTATAAAATAAAAGGAATTAATGAAGAAACAGCTATCGCTGTTGAGGTGAAGAATAACCTCTATATTAAGGCTGCTAGGAAAGAGAACTAAATACCTTTCAAGTCCTCTTTGCTAACGAGCACCTTGCTTTTCTGATTCTGGTACATCTCCATATTTCCATCCTGGAGCGTCTGGTTCGTTACCTTCATGAAAATCGAGGTATCCTCATTCACGACGCGATAGGTACCGTCCTCATTTTGCTTCAAGAACAGAATGGATTGATCACCTTGCTTTAGTGGAGTCGTATCGTCAGAAACTACAATGGCCTTCCGGTCGCGTCCGCCCAGCTGTAGTACATTGATCGTACTATTTCTGAGAGATGCGTTTCCTTTGATTACCTCTGATATCTGGAACTCGGATTCCGTCCGGTACGTTTCAGGCGCCCCACTCCCTGACTTGCGAACTCCGTTCTCCTGCACTACCTGTCCTTCTACGATTGCATCAACAGCGTTGGCGAGTGCTGTATAGTCTCTGTACCCATAAGCCCAACTAGCGTCAATATGCACAACGGGAGTCGATGGATTCGCTTGCGATAAAGCGATCGTCCCGTATTTCTTCTTAACCGTGTCCTTATCAGCAGATGTTGGGGATGTATTGGTTCTAGCAAGCGAACCATCAGACCAGAAGGTAAAAGATTTCATGACCGAAGGTTCGCTGTCATTATGTGCAAGGCCCAATGCATGCCCTAATTCATGTGTGGCAACTCCCTCCGTAATAGAAGGGGAATATCGACTTTGGGTTGTGTAGTATTCGTTTACCCAAGCACGCGTTTTGGAGGCAATCCCATTCGAATATGTAGTGTAGCAAATTCCATCCCAATCATTATCTTTCGTTGGCGATACTTTCTGATTTCCTGCCCGAAAATCATATTTCGTGCCTGTCCCCATTGTAACACTGCCTGTCCCGCTCCACCGGCTTGCTCCTGTATTCCAAATGCCTTTATAGAAGCTATTGGAACCATCATTGTAGAACTGGATAGAGCTTGAGCTGAACTTCCATGGATTCTCAGGAGTCGCTGCCTGAGCAGTTCCCATAAGTGCAAAGACAAGAAACATAGACATAGCCGTACTTAGTAATTTCTTTTTCAACCCTTATTCCTCCCTGTTCAATTTTATACATCATCTTATTTTCCTGTAAAAGATTTCATAGGCGCCGATTCATATATATGTCTCATTCCTGAGAAAATTGCTTTTGCACGAAAATTAATCACGTCATTCAGCGCTTTATCCATGAGTACAGTCAAAAAAAGGCACACCTGCCGCAGCTCATCCGAGCTTGATCAAGTGTGCCTTTTCTTTATTTTCCTTTATTGTGGATAACGACACCAATCGGGATCTTCAGCGCTGCTTGGCGCTCTGCCTCTGTCATCCAGCCTAAATCCTTCATACGCTTCAATACAACATGCTGGCGCTGGAGAGCCAGCTTCATATTCTTCGCTGGGGAATAGCGTTCAGGTGCCTTAAGCAATCCAACGAGAATCGCTGATTCTGCCTTGTTAACCGTAGGAAGATCGCCATTGACTCGTGTCGTCTTGCCGAAATAATAGCGTGCTGCATTCTCGATGCCATATTGTCCATGTCCGAAATATACTTTATTCAGGTACATTTCCAAAATCTCTTGCTTGCTAAAATTCCACTCCAGATTGGCCGCTATCGCCATCTCCTTCATTTTGCGGGAAAATGTCTTATCTTGCGTTAAGAACAAGTTGCGCGCCAGCTGCATCGTAATCGTACTGCCGCCCTGTGCCTTCTGCTGCTTCGTCACATTTATCCAGACTGACCGCGCCAGCCCGATCGGATCAATGCCGGGATGAAGCTTGAAGCGATGATCCTCAATGGCCATCAGTTCCTGCGGTATAAAGGAAGCCATATGCTCCAGTTGAACCATATGCTGTCCCTTGGCTGTATTCGCTTCTTGTGCAATCTGCTCACGGAACGTTATGAGCTTGCCTTGATCAATCCAGGCCGTCCCTGTTGCCGCCATCCCTACCCACCCAATAATCGGGGTAAGAATTGCAATGATCAAGCTATATATGACCCAACGCTTCCACTTCATTCGGTGTGGCATATGGGCAGGTTGTGCTATCGTTTCCGTTTGTTCATGTATAATAGTTGATTCTTTCTTCGTAGGACGATGAGGCTCATCTTGGGCCGCATTCGGTACCTTGCGATGTGCTATTGTTTCTTGAGCAGGCAGAGGCATAAATACCGATGCTTGAACCAGATGACCTTTTCTTTGTTTTTTCATTCGTAACCGCCTCCCCTTCTTATATGTAAGAGCTATTATTCATTTTGAAACATAACCCTTACGTACAGTGTATACGTTGACCTCATGCCATGACATCGAATTGACTTGCAGCCAGCTTACAATGATGAAAGAAAAGGTGAAAGTAAAGCAGAAAACGCCTTTTCTATGAAATAGAAGACGAGTGAGTCACAAAAAATGTTGTTGGTATATTTTCCTTGTTGCAAATCATGTCGGAAGTATGCTAAATTAAGATTCTGTTGAGCAATCAATATGGCGGTCGTGGCGAAGTGGTTAACGCATCGGATTGTGGCTCCGACACTCGAGGGTTCGATTCCCTTCGATCGCCCCATATTCATTTTGCCGATGTGGTGGAATTGGCAGACACGCCGCACTCAAAATGCGGTGCCGAGAGGCTTGCCGGTTCGAGTCCGGCCATCGGTATACGACAAAAAAGAGTTATCAAATTGCTTCATGCAATTCGATAACTCTTTTTTTATGCCATTTGGATTTTTCTCTTCCTCGGAAGAGAGTTATTGATCGATCCACTTCATTTTTCCATTAGCATTCTATCTCCAGCAAACATATAAACTACGTTTTTATCAGCATCCAATGCAACTGACATTTTTGTCTCTTTATTTTGAATAAAACAGAAATCACGCGCTGATTTATCCCATTTCACTTCAAGTCCCTGAATGTCCATATTGAACAATTTTTTGGCAATCGGCGCGACTATTTCTTTCACTTCTTTTTCTGTTACTGCCTTGTCTGCTTGTTTTCGCGCAACGTCATATACATACTCGGTCTTTCCTGTTTTTGCTTCAACAGCCAGAGTAATATGATCACCTTTAAGCTTCCACGTGTCACCTTTGCTGCCGGCATAATAACCAAGCTCGGCTTTCTTTACCTCAAATTCCTGATCGTGAGCTGTTTTCACTGCATCCGCTGCCGTTTTGAGTAATTTCGGTTCTAGCTCGTTCTTGTCTACTTGAATAACGGCTGCTCCAATATAATTTTTATTCTTTGATTGCCCAGGTGGATATTTCATCCAAGAAATCATGAAGTCTTTTCCCTCTAATATATAAAAGGTTTGTGAAACCTTTCCTTTGTCATAGCTCTGAGTGATTTGAACCTCTTTATGAAATGCATAGGCTTTCTTGGCGTACATCCCTTTCAGCTTGTTCAGCAGTTCCTTTTGCTCATCCTTGCTCACTTTATCAAGCGTTTGAATCCCATTAATATTGATCAGTTCTCCTGTACTTGGCTTAAAATCTACTTTGTATAATTCGTCTGCCGAAGGAACCGTTGCCAGATCAAATGGATGTTTAAAGGCCTTCTCGAACTTCAACTTTATCTCTTTCCCTGCAAATTGATTCACGGCCTTTTGCAGATTGGCAGCAACCTTTTTATCAACTTGGATACTGCTGCCCGATGTTTGTTCCTGCTGCTTCGGCTCCTACAAAGGTCGGGCCCGCAAGTGTAACGAACATACTGGATACGATCATCGTTGCTAAAATTGCTTTTTTTAGATTCATATTATCTTCTCCTTTTTATTAAGGTTTAATCTCTTTCTAAATCCTCCAGAAGCATTCTTACCCCGGAAAACATATAAACTACGTTTTTATCGGCATCCAGCGCCACGGTCATTTTCGTATCTTTCTTTTGATTGAAGATGAAGTCTCTGGAAGCACCGTCCCATTTTACTTCAAGCCCCTGGATGTCCAAATTGAATAACTTCTTTGCAATCGGCGCGACTATCTCTTTCACTTCTTTTTCCGTAATCTCTTTGTTCGTCGTCAATTGTTTTCGCGAAATATCATAAATATATTCGGTCTTCCCTGTTCCATCCAAGGACAGCGTAATATTGCCACCTTTAAGTTTCCATGTACTTTTTTTATTAGTACCTCCAACCCAAGCCTTCGTCACCTCAAAATTGTGGCCTAAAGCTGTTTTTACTGCCCCGGCTGCCTTTTCCATGAGCTTTGGATCAAGCTCGTTCTTGGCAACTTCGACTTGGGCTGAAACATGAATCTTTGTCGGCCACCCCGGATAATTTTTCATAAGTAAGGCAGAAAATCCTTTCCCGTTTAACGAATACATGCTAAAGGGCGTCTTTGATTCTACATCGTGCAGATCGACATGAACTTCTTTATCAAATGTATAGTCTTTCTTCGCATATAACCCTTTTAATACTTTCAGTACTTCGTTCAGATCCTCCTTACAGACTTTATCGATGGTTTGATAGCCTCTAATCGTAGTAATTTCTCCTGTTTTTTCCCTAAAGTTTACACTATATTGCCCATCTGCCGACTTAACCTGCACCTGATCGCTTATGGATTGGGAAGTGCCCTGCATATTCAGCTTAATTTCTTTCCCTGCGAATTGTTTTACTGCCTTCTCCAGCTTGGCGGCCAGCTTCTGATCGATTTGAATCTTCTTACTATTCGATTGCTGCTGTTCCTGCTGTTGCGCTGCCCCAGCACCCGCAGGAATCGGCCCTTCCAAGGTAACCAACATACTGGATACGAGTAAAGATGCTAGAGCTGTTCTCTTCCAATTCATACTAAACCCTCCTATGTTCCACCCTACTTTTAAAGTTTTGAACGTTTTTTATTCGTAAAGTGGTGATCGCCTACAATGTATAACAATTTCACTCCTCTCATTTGTGACATCATCTCTACTATTCTGAATGAAGATGGTTTCAAATAAAAAAATCCACCGACGCATAGAAGCCAGTGGATTATTCGATACGGAGTCAAAATATAATGAAATGGTTCGTTTGTAGGCGTTTAATGGGGTTTCGCTTCCAAATCGGCTGCATACTTAATGATCCCAGGAGCAGCAGCTCTTCCGACTCGAATGTACACGACCTTTTTATTTGCATCCAATGCCGCTCTTACATTCATGCCATTTTTCTTGGTGAAAGCAAAATCCTTTTCTGTTCCATCCCATTTCACGCTATATCCATTCATATCGATATTAAATACTTTCTTCACTATTGGGGCGACCGCTTCTCTCGCCTCTTTTTCGGAAATACCTTTATTTTCGCGTACTTGTTTTCCAAGCTCATTGTAAATACTATTGATTTTCCCTGTATTGGGATCTGCATAAATCGTAACTTTGCCATCATGGAACACCCATGTTATATTGGGTTTATTCTTTGAGATAATTGGCGATAAATCGACGCGAAGCTGAGCAGTCGTCATTTCAAATTTATTTGTAGAAACAGTTTGAGCAGCATCAACAACTGTTTTCAGCAGTTTCGGATCAAGCTCTTTCTTATCAAAGTCAATCGTGATATGACCGATATGTTCTGGTATGCCATCTAATTTGTGTAAGGAAGCGGAGAAATCCTTTCCTTTCAATTCGTACGTCTTCTCCTCTCTAACCTCTGCTTTTGACGTTTTTGAGAGTTTCTCATCCGTAAACTGGTGAATCACCTCAACTTCATTATCAAATGCATACTTCTTCTTTGGATATATCGCTTTCAACCACTTTAATACGTCTTCCTGTTCCTGCTTGCTGATTTGGTCAATCGTAGCGGTTTTGCCGCTTACAGTCCAGATAACCCCTGTATCATAATCAAATTGTAATGAATATTTACCATCTACAGATCGCACTTCTGTTATTTTTGATGCATTCTTATTATTGAAATCGAGCTTACCTACCTTTTGCAATTGCACGTCTTCTCCGGCAAATAATTTTACCGCTTGATTCAGCTTTTCCGTCCACTTCGGATCTATTTGAATTGTCCAGCGATCCAATTGCTGCTCTTGCGCAGCCCCTGCTCCTGCAGGAATAGGATCTGCTACGGCAACCAACATACTGGATACAAGCATTGATGCTAGAATTGCTTTTTTGATATTCATTTTATTTCCCCCTATGTATGATTGTATGGATATTTTTCTCTCAAATTACGTTATGCAATTCAATAACTCTTTCATATTCAAACCTTCCCTATTCAGAACCCACTTAACGCTCTGATACCTGATGTTAAGAACACTATGTTCTTATTGGTGTCCAGCGCTACTCTCAATACGGGTTGTTTGTCTTTAATGAAGTAGTAATTTTTATAGGTGCTGTCCCACTTCACTTCCAATTCCGCAATGTCCATATTGAATAATTCCTTGGCAAGCGGTGCAGCCGCTTCTTTGGCATCCTTTTCCGTAATCCCCTTGTTGGTCGTTACCGCTTTACGTGTTTTATGAAATACGTTAGTGACCTTTCCCTCCTCCATTTCAAGCGATATGTCCTTATCTTCAAGTGTCCATGTAAAGCGTCTTAGGTTAGCGGATGTAACTTCCAAATCATGATTGAATACCGTTTTTATTGCTCCTATTGCCGTTTCCAACAACTTTGGGTCGAGCTCTTCCTTGGTGAATTTTATTGTAAACGCACTAACTGCATCTTTCGGCATTTTTGCAGTATTCTCTTTGAAGAAATATACCTCAAAGTCCTTCCCTGTCAGCTTATACGACAAACTTACACCTAGCTTTTCTTTATCACCATCATACCCTCGCTGCATAATCACTTCTTTATCAAAGACATATGTTTTATTGACATATGCCTCTTTCAACACTTTCAGGACTTTCGCCTGATCCTCTTTACTAATTTTATCAATTGTGACCTTTTCTTCAATCTGCCATATCCGACCACTTCCAACATTAAAGCAGATACCGTATTTTCCGTCTACGGATTCAACCTTTGCACCATCAGGAGAGAATTCTATCTTCTCGCCGACACTCTTCAGCTTAATCTCTTTCCCTGCATATTGTTTGATTGCCTTTTGCAGCTTGGCGGCCAGCTTCTGATCGATTTGAACCTTCTTATTATCCGTTTGCTTCTGCCCTTGCGCTGCCTCAACTCCAGCAGGAATCGGGCCTGCCACGGCAACTAACATACTGGATACGATCATAGTCGCTAGAATTGCTTTTTTTATATTCATTTCATTTCCTCCTATGTATGAATTGATGAGTTCTACTTTTATGCTAACATTGAATAAATAAGATTCAACTTAACATTCAATGAATAAGATTTAAGAATAAAATCAGAAATAAAATGCGGCCAGATGGAGGCTTCTTACCCATTCAGTATAGCGAAGAGCCATTTTAATTCGCTTATTGCACCTACTTGGTTTCTCGCAATCGATCTAACATTTCTTGTCCCTTGAGCTGAAGCTCGGCAACTGCATCGTCCAGCGTTTTCTCTTGATCAATTAAGGATTTCAGCGCATCCGACAATAACGAATCGAATTCAGCTTGGAAACCTGGTGGAATACTTTTTTTATCTGACACACTGCTAGCTTCCATTGGCTTCAGGAGGTAAAAAGCCTCCGTGTCCCGCCCCCTAAAATCTTTGAAATAGTCTGATCGCGTAGGCAGCGTATCGTTCATTGCCTTCCCAGCAACTTGCGCCATTTCCGGCCCGTTCACGAATTTGACGAACTCCCAAGCTGCCCGCTTGTTCGGAGAATCCGCAGATATGGCATAGATCTCCGACAATTTCACATAAGCCGATTCATCGGGCTTAGCAGGATTAACAGGTGCGGCCGCGATGCCCCAGTCGATCTCTGGTGTCTTCGAGTAGTATGGAATATCCCGTAAAAAGGAAGCAAACCACGGCGGTTGAATCGTCATTGCCGCTTGGCCCATGTAAAACATCTCGTTTGATCGACTATACTGCTTCAAATAGTCTCCGGTATATTCGTATCCATCAAGCTGTTCGCCTTCCTCCACTGGGGGAGGAGCATAGGCTGCATGATTACGGACGGCATCCGCCGTCATCTTCATTGCTTCCTTCCAACCATCTGACTCTATCAACAGCTTACCTGATTTCGCATCAACGAGCTTAAGTGCCGATGCAGCGGCGATATCATACATCAAACTTGCCGGCCCTCTCGTTTGATACAATCCAAACACTTGCTTCTTTCCTGATTCGACGCTCGAAAATCTCGCTGCCAGATCAATAAGCTCCTTCCACGTCATTTTCCCGTTTGGTGGCTCGATTTGATGCTTCTTGAACAAGTTGCGATTATAATAGATGACATTCGTTTCGAAGGAAGGAGTGAGCCCGTACAGCTTCCCATTCCCTTTTGCTCGCAGCCTGTCGATAAGACCAGGCATGAATCCGTCCAAATTGTATTGATCCTGGCTGATGGCCGGCTCTATATCATACAACCTTCCTTCTTGAGCGAAGGCCTCAAACATGCTTTCATTCAAAAACAGCACATCCGGCTTAACTTTATCGAGCAGCTTTTTCTTTTCCTCAGTCAAATTGAATGCCTCGTTTTTTTCGGCTTCGTCAAACAATTCTGCTTCACTGATAACCTCAATATCGATGTCGGGGTTCATCATCTTAAAGAAGTTCCCATAGTCACTATAAAACCGATCTTCATCTTGATAGACAACCCTGATCTTCCCTTTACCGTCTTTTAATGGCGCTAGCTCTGACCGTTCTCGGAAGCAGCCGCTTAAGAGAGACATGATCGTCAGCAGCATAATTACGGTCTTCCCACTCTTTAACACGTTTCTACACTCCCTATTTCCCTTTATCCTTGTTTGCAGATTCTCGCACTTTTAAGAGCAGTTCCTGCGCTTTTACCTCCAACGCGGCAGCTGCTTCATCAGCTGACTTCTCGTTCGCAACTACGGCCAACAGCTCCTCACGAAGCGGTTTATAAAATAATCTGAGGAACTCGAATGGAAGACTTTCATAAAGGCTGCTCTCCTGCCTGATCTTCGGCATATAAAATGCATCCGTACTTCTACCCTTGATATCCTTCATATAACCGTTGCGTGAAAGAAGCTTACCTTCCAATGTCCTCGAACGGGCCTGCGCCATCTCTGGACCATTCACAAATTTGACGAATTCCCAAGCCGCCCGCTTGTTGGCTGAGTCGGCCGCAATTGCGTAGATGGGAGAAAAGGTAATGGATGAAGAATCCATTGCAGGATCTACCGGGGCCGTAACTACATTCCAATCTTGCTTGGTCAATACAAGCTCCCTAGTTTTGTAAGCGCTGCCTATCTCCATAGCAACTTGATCTCTAAGTTCTTGTGTGTAAATTTGGCCTTCAGGATGCAAAAATACAGATTTGCTGCGTACAGCATCCGTTACCTGCTTGATGGCTTTTTTCCAGCCATCTGAGTTCAGAAGCACCTTCTCTCCCTTCGGGTCGAGCAGCTTCAATCCGGAGGAATCGGCAATTTTGTACAAAGTGAATCCTATATCCCCATGCCATTCATAGAACCCGTACACCTTATTGTCTCCGCTTCCGATATTGGCAAATCTCGCTGACAAATCAAACATTTCCTGCCAGGTCATATTGTTCTTCGGCGGTTCGATTTGATGCTCCTTGAACAACGCTGCGTTATAGTACAAAACTTCCCTATCCACATAAGGAGCAAGCCCATATAGCTTGCCGTTGCCTAAGCTTTTAATTTTGTCGATCAGCCCTGGCAAAAAGCCCTTCATATCATAGTCGTCCTGCCGGATCATTTCTTCCAATTCGTATAACCTGCCAGCTTCAGCAAATGATTTAAACGTTTTCGCATCACCCAGCTTTATTACATCTGCACCGGAGTTCTCCAACAGCTTTTTTATTTCCGTATCCAAATCCTCTGCACGAATCGTTTTCCCTAGATTTTGAAGCACCTGAGTCTCGGAGATAACCTCGACCTCAATCTGCGGATATTTCATATGAAAATACTTCCCGTAGTCGTGGTAAAAGGCTTCCTCATCCTGATAGATCACCTTGATTTTGCTCGGCTGCAACGGCTCTAGCACTTCCTTCTTACCGAAGCATCCGCTCATTAAGGAAACGATCATAAGCAACGAGATCACAATTTTCCATCTATTATGCATACTTCTAGCTCCTTTTTTTATTCAAGCGCAGTTTGCAATGAAACCCTGACGTCTAATGCCCCCCCAATAATGCTGTGCCACCCGATATGAGGTACACCACGTTCTTATCGGCATCCAATGCTGCCCTCAATACCGTTTCTTTGCCTTTAACGAAGCAATAATCTTTAAATAGGTTGTCCCACTTCACTTCTAATCCCGAAATGTCGATATTGAACAATTCCTTGGCAAGCGGAGCGACCACTGCCTTTGCATCTTTTGTCGTAATCTCTTGGTCGGTCATTACCTTTTTTCTTGTATGATGAAATACATTCAAGACCTTTCCCTTTTTTGCTTCCATCTCAAGTGATACATCATTATCCTTAAGTGACAACATATGATAGTTGTCTCCGTTAGAACTAAGAGACCCCTCTGTTACATTCAAATCATGATCGAAAGCCGCATTTATCGCTTTTGCTGCCGTTTCCAGCGACTTTGAATCGAGCTCTTCCTTGGCTAACTTTATCGAAAGACTGACATACTCTACTGGTGTCTCTCCCCACTTATCCTTGGACAGAAGTGCTTCAAAATCTTTCCCTGTCAATTCATACGATAAATAATGATCTTGCAGTTTTCCTTTTTTATCGTCATAGCGCCGCTTCATGACTGCTTCTTTATCTAAGACATATGTTTTCTTTGCGTATGCTCCTTTCAGCATTTTCAGAGCCTTTTCCTGATCCTGTTTGCTGATTTTATCAATTGGAATCGTTCCATTGATCTCCCATACTTCACCTTTCTTATAATCGAAGTAGACTGCGTACTTTCCATCTGTCGATGTAACCTTTGCATTTGTAGCAAATGTAGTCTCGGCAGCCTCCTGCAACTTTATCTCTTTCCCCGCAAATTGCTTTACTGCTTTTTGCAACTTGGCGGCCAGCTTCTGGTCGATCTGAACCTTCTTATTATCCGTTTGCTTCTGCTGCTCTTGCGCAGCCTCGGCTCCAACAGGAATTGGCGCCGCCACGGCAACTAACATACTCGATACGATCATAGACGCTAGAATTGCTTTTTTCATGTTCATTTTATTTCCTCCTATAATGGAACAACTGATAGCTATAATGCTAATGAATGGAATAGAACTTAACCACGAAACTTTATATGAATTAAAGTTAAGAAAACATTAATGTTTGGACAGAAGTAACGGAGCATACTAAAAAAAGCATCCTTTCGGATGCTTCAAATGGATGATTTTCACTTACCTTTTTGCATTATTCTTCTTCTAGTCTGCTTGCAACAGGGTCTTCCCCTCCAAAAAGTGCATTTGCCCCGGATTTAAGGTACACTACCTTTTTATTGGCATCTAATGCCACTCTTACTCTGGTTTCTTGATCTTTAACGAAGCAGTAGTCTTGATATAAGCTATCCCACTTTACTTCGTATCCCGTAATATCGATACTGAATAATTCCTTGGCGAGCGGAGCGGCCACCTCTTTTGCCTCTTTTGCCGTAATCGTCTGGCTCGTCGTCACCTTTTTGCGCATATTATGGAATAAGTTAGTTGCCTTCCCGCTCTGTTCATCTACGTAAAGAGTAGAGCTGCCGTCCTTTAATTCCCATGCGTTTTTTTTAGTATTACTAACAAGATAAGCCTCTGTTATGTTAAATTGATGATCTAACGCCGTTTTCACCGCTTCCTCCGCCGTTGTCAACAGCTTCGCTTCAAGCTCTTCCTTAGCAAATTCGATCCGGGCTTGATTAATATAATCTTTTAGATCCGGATCATTTTTAACGAGTGATGCATTAAAATCTTTCCCCTTCAAGTAGTAAGTAGAATTTTGGCTGAACTGTTCCTTTTTATCTTCATAGTAACGTTCCAGGAGCACTTCTTTATCAAAAGCATATGTTTTCCCCGAATACATTTTTTTCAACAGTTTCAGAACATCGTCCTGATCCTTTTTGCTGATTTTGTCAATAGTTGTTTTTCCGGTCAACGTCCATACTTTTCCTGTTTTATGATCAAAAAATATTTGATAGACCCCGTCTACGGATTGAACCTTCGCCATCGTGTCATTGGCACGAACTAGTTCGCCAACATTTTGCAACTCGACATCTTTACCAGAAAATTTACGTACAGCCTTTTGCAGCTTGGCAGCAACCTTTTTATCAATTTGAACACTGCTGCTTGATGCTGCTTGCTCTTGCTTCTTTCCTCCTGCTGCTTCGGCTCCTACAAAAGTCTGGCCCGCCAGCGTAACCAACATACTGGATACGATCATGGATGCTGCAACTGCTTTTTTCAAATTCATACTAAACCCTCCTATGTTTCATATTCTCATGGTGTACCACTGGTGTATCACCTACCATATATAACAATATCAATTCGCTCATTTGTGACATCATCTCTACTATTCTGTCCATAGAAGTGTGTTTTCTGATAAATATATCCTTTCTGGGCAGGGAATGCTTTCGAAACACTTATATTATTGTTCCCTATGCGAATATCCAAATGTAAAAGAGTTATCAAATTGCGGCAAGCAATTCAATAACCCTTTTATTTTCAAACCCGCCTTATTTAGAATCCGTATAATGCTCCGACACCTGCTGTTATGGACACTACGTTCTTATCGGCGTCCAGCGCTGCCCTCAGAACCGGTTTTTTATCTTTAATGAAGTAGTAATTTTCATATTCGCTGACCCACTTCACTTCCAATTCCGCAATGTCCATATTGAATAATTCCTTGGCAAGCGGTGCAACCACGTCTTTAGCCTCTTTTTCCGTAATCTCCTTGTTAGTCGTTACCGCTTTACGCGTTTTATGAAATACGTTAGTTACCTTTCCCATCTCCATTTCAACCGATACGTCCTCATCCTCGAGTATCCATTTCAATCCATTTAATAGTTTAGCGTTTGTGACTTCCAAATCATGATTGAATGCCGTTTTTGTCGCTTTTACTACCGTTTCCAGGAGCTTTGGATCAAGCTCTCCCTTGGTAAACTGTATCACAAAACCACCAACAGTACCTTTTATCTCTTTAGCGGAATTTTCCTTTGCAAAGGAAACCTCAAAATCTTTCCCTGTCATCGTATACGACAAATTCACACCTAGTTTTTCCTTTTCGCCATCATAGCTTCGCTGCATGATCACTTCTTTATTAAAGGCATATGTTTTATTTGCATATGCTTTTTTTAACACTGTCAAGATTTTCTCCTGATCCTCTTTACTAATTTTATCGATTGTGACCTTTTCATCAATCCCCCATATTTTACCGTTATCAATGAAAAAGCGGATAGCATATTTTCCGTCTACGGAATCAACCTTGGCACTCGGAGAGAATTCTATCTTCTCGCCGACATTCTTCAGCTTGATCTCTTTCCCCGCATATATTTTGATTGCTTTTTGCAGCTTGGCCGCCAGCTTCTGATCGATTTGAACCTTCTTATTGTCCGTTTGCTTCTGCTCTTGCGCAGCCGCGGCCCCTGCAGGAATTGGACCTGCCACCGCAACCATCATACTGGATACGATCATAGACGCTAGAATTGCTTTTTTTATATTCATAGTAATCCTCCTATGTATTCCTTTTTTACTGTGCATTTAACGAAAATGAGAATTTGTACACTTCAATTGATCCTGTTCCTAGCCCTATAATGTCTAATGACCCATCACTAATGCTGAGCCACCCGATATGAGGTATACCACGTTCTTATCGGCATCCAATGCTGCTCTCAATACCGTTTCTTTGCCTTTAACAAAGCAATAATCTTTAAATAGGTTGTCCCACTTCACTTCATATCCCGAAATATCGATATTAAATAATTCCTTGGCAAGCGGAGCGACCACTGCCTTTGCATCTTTTGTCGTAATCTCTTGGTCGGTCGTTACCTTTTTTCTTGTATGATGAAATACATTCAGGACCTTTCCCTTTTTTGCTTCCATCTCAAGTGATACCTCATTATCCTTAAGGGATAACATATGATAATTTTCCCCGTTAGAATCGAGATATCCCTCTGTTACATTCAAATCATGATTGAAAGCCATTTTCATCGCTTTCGCTGCCGTCTCCAGCGACTTTGATTCGAGCTCTTCCTTGGCAAACTTTATCCTAACACCACTGACATACTCTACTGGCGTATCTCCCAGCTTCTCCTTGACCAGAATTACTTCAAAGTCTTTCCCTGTCAATGAATACGACAAATAATGATCTTGTAGTTTTTCTTTTTTATCGTCATAGCGCCGCTTCATGACCGCTTCGTTATCTAAGACGTATGTTTTCTTTGCGTATGCTCCTTTCAGCATTTTCAGGACTTCTTCCTGATCCTGTTTGCTGATTTTATCAATTGGGATCGTCCCGTTGATCTCCCATACTTCACCTTTTTGATAATCGAAGTGGACAACGTACTTTCCATCTATCGATGTAACCTTTGCATTTGTAGCAAATGTAGTCTCTGCAGCATCCTGCAACTTTATCTCTTTCCCTGCAAATTGCTTTACCGCTTTTTGCAGCTTGGCGGCCAGCTTCTGAGCGATTTGAACCTTCTTATTATCCGTTTGCTTCTGCGCTTGTGCAGCCGCAGCGCCTGCAGGAATTGGTCCTGCCACCACAACTAACATACTGGATACGATCATAGACGCTAGAATTGCTTTTTTAATGCTCATTTGTTTTTATTTCCTCCTATGTTTCATTTTTGAACCCTCTTTTTATGCTAACATTGAACATGTAATACTCAACTTAACATTCAATGAATAAGATTTAAGAATAAAATCAGAAATGAAATGCGAACAAACAATTCCGTAGAGCCAGATTGCAAATGAAAACTGATACTGGTTGCTACATCTCCATTCTCTACCTGTAACACAAAAAAGAGCTATCAAATTGCACCAAGCAATTCACTAACTCTTTTTATTTCACCCATAACTATGAGTGGTTACTTATTTTCCTACCTACGCTCTGATTTCAATCTCTCTCTTGCAATCCCTTCCGCATAGAAGTGAGTACTTCCTCAACTGACTTCTTATCCTGCACGATTTCCTTCACCGCATTAGTCATTGCCTCTTCTTTACTGCAACCGCTCTTAACAAATAGTGCTGTACGTATAATAACTGCGATAGACTTCATAGATAGATAATTCCTCGCAGACAGACTTCTATTAGAAAGATAACGAATTAACAGTGTTGCATGTGCCAATTTTAATATGTTTAGGGGAATACGCTTACAAGTAACTTCATTGAACTTGGAGTGTATACGATGTTGATTGTTATTAACTTACCTATAGTGTAAGTGGCACTAATCTGGCCCTCACTGAATAAAAATATTACGATTCAATTATCTTTGAAACTTATCAACGTGTGGATAAGTGAATCATTGCTAGAATGTGCATAACTTCGTAATTTTGCGAAATATCGAATTATTATCGTGTAGTTATCCAATGTTATGAACACGTTTTCAACAGGAATTGTGGATGGGATGGCTTACTTATACGAGATTGTACACTTTAAAAAGTTATCCCTCTGTGCATATCTCTTCAACAACATACCTATTCATCGTTGTGGATAAGCTGTGGACAACAAATAACCCACCAACTAAAATAGTTAGTGGGTTATTTCATTTGCTTGGCGACGTCCTACTCTCCCGGGACCCTGCGGTCCAAGTACCATCGGCGCTGGAGGGCTTAACGGTCGTGTTCGGGATGGGTACGCGTGGAACCCCTCCGCCATCGCCACCAAACAGCA
>NZ_JAVYAA010000006.1:0-396763 GCF_032337355.1 Paenibacillus suaedae | reverse complement strand
GCTGAAGTGGGCAACAATGAAGCAAAAAGGTCGAGTATGGGTACAAATGTAACCCATAGCTCGACCTTTTTCAAATCTAGAGTCGTCTCACAAGTAGTAAAAACCTACTTATGGGACAGCCCCTATTCTGACTGGCGATATTAAGGATTTCTTCAATGAACCAAGAGAAGTAACATCTGCTGAGATTTAATTTGACGCATGAAATTTTTAATTGAAACCTATTATGAAATTCGTAAGCAAGTTGGTGAGAACTTCCCAATTGGGTTAAAACTAAATTACTGGTTCGTTGCACAAAACCAACATCTCTAGCGAGATCTCGTAAGATATTTGGAGATAAAATACTTTGAAAATGGTTAAATTAATAACTGACTGAATCTAATTCAATAAAACTTGACTGAATTAAGTTCAGTCGTATATGATTGAATCAGATTCAGTTGTAAAAAATAATGCGGTAGGGGATAAATGATGAAAAGAATATCAAAAGAAGCTGATGTAAGGCGTCAAGAGTTAATGGATATTGGTTTTGATCTTTATATGAAAAACGGTATGGGAGGATTTAGCATAAAGGATGTTGTTAATCATGCAGGTGTAGCAACAGGCTTATTTTATTATTACTTTAAATCTAAAGAAGAATTTGTCGATGAGATTTTAAATGATTTCATTGTGAAAAATATAGAAATAATTCAGCAAATACTTACTTCGAATGAATTGCTAGTTATGCAAAAAATGAAATATTCCCTAGATATATTTTGGAAATTTGTTGAAAAACTAGCGCCATACAAAGATGAGAGTTCATTTCAAACGGAACAACATTACCTACTTGAGCAAAAAATATTTATGCAATTACGTCCGCTCATTAAACAGGTCATTGAGGATGGAGTAAAAACAGGAGTTTTTCACACTGACAACTCATTTCTAACTTCTGGATTTATTTTATATGGTCTTAGTAGTATTGCCCATTCAGAGATAGATTTAACTCTGAATACAAAAAAAGAGATGGTCAATCTAATATTAACCACACTAAAATACGATCAAAAAGAAGAAAAAATCTAAAATTACATCATGGTAAATGAATAAGATTGAAAAACAATCATTGGAAAAACAATTGAAGAAGAATACAGGGGGATTAATATGAAAATTTATATTGACGGAAATAATATTTCGCAGGAACAACTTACAAAATGGAAAAAAGAACGTATTAAGAAAGTTTTCCATACATTAGGACATAAAGAATCTGAAATACAAGATATAGACGACATAATAAAAAAACTAACAGAACTAAAGTTGAAATATTCATACAATGAAATGTACGATAAGTTGAAATCTAAACTTAGATTGAGCGAAATAGGTATGCGTATCAGTACAGTTTTATCTGGCGGTAAGCGAAAATTTTCAAAAACAAGTATCTATTTAGATGGGATTACGGCAGAAGAAGCTATAAATGGAATTGATAGTTTAATGCTTGAACAATCACGTGAAAATAATCAAGTGAATTTATCGGCTTGTCCTGATCACTATGTACTAAGACCCTGTGGGAAAAATGAATTAGAGGTTATCGAAACTACTGGTAATTCTCCATTCCCAGTTCAATTTTTTATTGTTTATGGTGATGAAACGGGATTGAAAACACCTAGAGATAACTCTTATCAATACCAATCAACAGGTGTTGCACGCATGAAAAACGGTACTATTATTGGGGGAGTTCGACATCAATTTAAAGATACTGATACTGGGATAGAAGTAAGTCTAGTGGTTGAATTCCCAGCACTTTGTCCTAATAGCCTTATTAAATCGCATCAAATGCATTTAGCCTGTGAGTTTTCTTATTGGTTACAATGGATAACAGGTCAAAAAAAATAATTTTTCCCAAAACATTTCCAACTTGTGGAACGTATATTGTTATGGTTTCTAATCACAAAGAATGATCATATCATCTTTTTGGAAGGAAAAAGTTAATGAAAAAAGCCGAGAGACCGAACATGGTTGCGATCATGTAAATCACGAATCCAAGTATAACACCAAGAAGCGAAATGACTCCAGCTGTGCGACCTTGCGAAATAGTACGAGAAATTAAGAGTTTTTATTTTTCAGTCCATTACTTAATTTTATTTCCATAGAAGAGACAAAAGCAGAACTTAGGCGTATAGTTATGTAGAAAGGAATCGTTGTAGCTATTCCTTGTGGAACAATGTTGCGAACGAGCAAGTACGAGAATGATGTGGTGGTGGATAGGTAGATGGATCGACGAATAAAGCGACGCCTGTGCGCCTTACTGATTTGTTGTATTGCGTGCTGTATAGCCGTCATCGTATTTCTGATCCAATTGAAGGGGAATAAGGATTCTAACTATATGGGAACGACTTTGTTCGCAGCAATGCTGTCACTCTTTTTTATAGTTGGCAACACGGCAGTGCTAATCAGTCTGCTTGCGCAGCGTCGGGCTAAGAGGAAAATACAATAGTACGTAGGCAGCAGCTTGGAGATTTTTCACCAAGCTGCTTTTTTGCATGTTGCTCGAGTTGAAGCCATTCATTTATGGACATTCGACCGGCTAATCAGAGAATGTTATGATATTCACAACACAATCGAAACGAAACAACAACCTAGCAGCAGCAACGGCAATGAAAAGAAGGTGTGTGAACATGTACTTTGATCGTGAAACGATTCGAAATAGATTGCATGCCCAATTGAAATCGAACGGGCACATTATTGGCGTAGCAGCCGGTGCAGGGATTTCGGCTAAATATGCGGTAAAGGGCGGCGCCGATTTCATTTTGGCCTTGAATTCGGGGCGTTTCAGACAGATGGGCTTAAGCTCTCTAGGGGGACTGCTCCCATTTGGGAACTGCAATGAGCTCGTCATGGAATTTGGCTCGAAGGAAATTGTACCGCTCGTCAGAGAGGTACCGGTGATGTTCGGGTTATGCGCAACAGATCCGACAATTCAGTTGGAGGCGTACATTCAAGAAATTCAGAATAAAGGATTCTCGGGAATCAACAATTACCCTACCGTTGGACTGATTGGTGGACAATTCGGCGAGGCGCTAGAAGAAGCGGGTATCAGCTTCGAGTCGGAAGTGGAAGCGATCCGTATCGCAAGCGGGATGGGCATGTTCACGATTGCGTTCGTGTTCAACCGGGAACAGGCGCACCTGATGGCAGCAGCCGGTGCAGATGTAATCTGTGCTCACTTAGGATTTACGAAGGGCGGCGTATTAGGTGCGGCGAAGGTGCTCTCTTTGAAGGCAGCCGCAGACTTGGCGGCGCAGATTTTCCAAGTGAGCGATAAAATCAATCCGAATGTGATCAAGATGATCTATGGCGGTCCAGTCAATACGCCGGCTGATGTGAAATATATGTATGACAATACGAGCGCAGTCGGGTACTTGGGCGGCTCATCATTTGAGCGAATTCCTTCAGAGGCGGCGATCACGAAGACTGCGATTGATTTTAAGGAAGTTGGGGTAACGGAGCAAGACAAGCTGCTTCATAAAATGCTCGAAGGGGTAACGAAGCATTACGATTATGTGCAGTTCGTGAAGGAATACGTTGAGGCGAACTACATGCATGATATTTCGTTTGCAGAGCTGGCCCAAGTTGCACATCTGTCTAGAACCCATCTGAGTTATTTATTCAAGCAAGAGGTGGGATGTACATTTCCAGAATACTTGACTAGATTCCGAATCAATAAGTCGATCGAGTTGATGAAGCAGCGTCATTTAGATTTGTCGGAGCTATCTGGCTTGGTTGGCTATAACGATTATGCGCACTTCAGCAAAATGTTCAAAAAGACAACGGGGTTGTCTCCAAGAGAATATCAACGACAATACAAAAACACATGAACATCGTACAAATATACATGAATCAGAATCAGAATCGCCCTATACTTGAATTGTAAGCCGGCTTAGGTAGTTCATATAGATCAGTACTTCATATACTTCCACTTCATAAGGAGGTTGTTATATTGAAAACAGTGGCGATAGTCGGTACGTTCGATTCCAAAGGAGAAGAGTTTTTGTATGTGAAGGAAATTCTAGAAGGGCTTGGATTGAATACGCTTACGATTCATAGTGGAGTATTTGATCCGATGTTCGTTCCCGATGTATCGAACGAGGAAGTGGCTAGAGAGGTGCGGGCGGATATTCATGAAATCGCCTCCAAGAAGGATCGCGCCTTAGCAACCGAAGTGTTGGCCCAAGGAATGGAGAAGCTGATTCCAAGGTTGTATTCGGAAGGGAAGTTCGATGGCATCCTCTCCTTCGGCGGCTCTGGCGGTACTTCTATTGTAACGCCAGGAATGAGAGCGCTGCCAATTGGGGTGCCGAAGATCATGGTATCGACGGTTGCTTCTGGCAACGTATCGCAATACGTAGGTACTAGCGATATTATGATGTATCCATCGATCGTCGATGTGTCGGGCTTGAACTCGATCTCGACACGCATCTTTACGAATGCCGCACTTGCGATTGCTGGCATGGTGAAAGAAGAAGTAACGGTGACGGTAGAGAAGAAGCCGCTAGTTGCAGCCACGATGTTCGGTGTGACAACGCCTTGCGTCAATCATGCGAGAGAGTACTTGGAGAAGCATGGATATGAGGTTGTTGTCTTCCATGCGACAGGTGCAGGTGGGAAGACGATGGAATGCTTGATTGAATCCCACTATTTCGATGGTGTTCTGGATTTGACAACAACAGAATGGTGCGACGAACTGGTCGGCGGTGTGCTGAATGCTGGGCCGCATCGGCTGGAGGCCGCAGTGCGGGCTCAAGTGCCTCAGGTCGTATCGACGGGGGCGCTGGATATGGTGAACTTCGGGCCATTCGATTCCGTGCCGGAGCAGTTCCAAAATCGTAATTTCTATAAGCATAATCCGACCGTAACGCTGATGCGAACCACGGTTGAAGAGAATATAGAGCTCGGTAAGATCATTGCCGATAAGCTGAATCAAGCAACTTCACCGACAGTGCTGATGCTGCCGTTGAAGGGGGTATCCGCACTGGATGTAGAAGGACAGCCATTCTACGGGACGGAAGAGGATAAGGCTTTATTCGATACACTTCGTACGCGGATCAATAAGGAAGCTGTAGAGCTTATTGAAATGAATGCAGACATCAATGACGAACAGTTCGCAATCGCAGCAGCTCAGAAGCTCATTGAGCTGATGAAGCACAGCAGCAGCGAAACTTACATCAAGGAGGAAGTACAATGAAACAATCACGCCAAGATATCATCAATAAATTAAAGCAACAAGTTGCCAATGGTGAAATGATTCTCGGAGCCGGAGCAGGAACGGGGATTTCCGCGAAGAGTGGGGAAGCGGGCGGCGTTGACTTAATTATCATTTACAACTCAGGCAGATATAGAATGGCGGGACGCGGCTCACTTGCAGGACTGCTTCCTTATGGCGATGCTAACCAAATTGTAGTCGACATGGGCGCTGAGGTGCTGCCTGTCGTGAAGAATACGCCGGTACTTGCGGGTGTGTGTGGGACGGATCCGTTTCGCATCATGGAAGTGTTCCTGAAGCAATTGAAGGAACAGGGCTTCGCGGGTGTGCAGAACTTCCCGACAGTTGGACTGATTGACGGGGTATTTAGAGCGAACTTAGAGGAAACAGGGATGGGCTATGACCTAGAGGTGGATATGATTCGCCAAGCACATGAGCTCGGCATGCTGACGACACCATACGTATTCGATGAAGAACAGGCGATTAAGATGGCGAAGGCAGGTGCTGACATTCTGGTTGCGCATATGGGCTTGACAACGAAAGGGACTATCGGGGCGAAGACAGCATTGACGCTTGATGATTGCGCGAAGAGAGTGCAGGCAATTGCCGACGCAGGTCGATCGGTTAATCCAGATATACTCGTTATCTGTCACGGAGGTCCAATCGCTGATCCAGAGGATGCGCAATATATCTTCGAACATACAACAGGCATCGATGGATTCTTCGGTGCATCGAGCATCGAACGCTTTGCTGCAGAAGTCGGAATCAGACAGCAAGCCGAAGCATTCAAGAATGTGAAGTTGAAGCAGCAATATTAGCATAGCGGGGGAGTGAGCGCTCTCATGCATCGTTCGTTGTGGTTTGCAGATCTCATTTTCGCATGAAGATGTTTGAATTCGAATATACAGCACATGTGCATCATTTTGCATATGCAAAGGGGCTTGCTGCGCTTATGCGGCAAGCCCCTTCGTTATGTGTTGGTGTCTATATTAGGCTTTGCGGCTTCCCAATACGCGGAATGCAATGACCGCTAGAATAGCGCCAACGAATGGTGCTGTTACGAACACCCACAGTTGGGACCATGCTTCGCCGCCGAGCAGTACAGCAGGCCCGAAGCTGCGGGCAGGGTTAACGGATGTTCCTGTCAATCCAATACCAAGAATGTGAACGAACGCAAGTGCAAGACCGATCACGATTCCGGCTACACTTCCTTTGCTTTCATCCGAAGTTACACCAAGAATGGCGTAAATGAACACGAACGTCAATACGATTTCGACAACGAATGCCATGATTGGAGTAATGCCGATGCCGTAACCAGCCCCGAATCCGTTCTGGCCAAGGTTCGTTACCGCAGTGCCCGTGGAATCAATGATTGCATACAGCAATCCAGCGCCTGCCACAGCCCCGATTGTTTGAGCGACAACATACCCGATGAAGTCTGCAACAGACATTTTTTTATTGAACAGCATGGCAAGTGAGACAGCTGGGTTGACGTGACATCCGCTGATTGGCCCGATTACATAGGCTAGCGCAATGATCGACAAGCCGAAGGCAAAGGCGATGCCGAGATTTCCGAGCTGTGCTCCTGCAGTTGCTGCGCTTCCGCAACCGAACAGAACGAGTACAAATGTACCGATAAGTTCGGAAAGATATTTTTTGATTGGTGAGTGCATGTAGTTCCTCCTTGTAATACTTACGAATTGTCAATGACAAATACCATATACACCTTTGAAAACCATAAAGAAACATCCAATATTTTCTGAAAAGTCATTAAAAATGTCCTTTCTCTGTTAAGACTTTGCGTCATTACAGCAAAAATATGTTGGATCCGATTCAGAAAAAGGGCATTTGTCTTACCTTTGAAGATATAACGCGAATAAAAGAGGAAAACGTAGGCTGATGAAGAAATTTATATCAGATCGAGGGGTGGGTAAGAATTCCAATTGGTAGGTAGCGAAATAGGAGAAAAGTTCCTTGAAAATGAAAGCGTCAAGACTTCAATTTCACTCAAGCAATATTATGAAACATGCACAAGTACAAAAGGAGATTCAGTTAGAATTGCATTTCCATATACAACGAAGAAAACCCGCTACTATCGACTATAAGATGATGAAGCGGGTTTTTATTTACCCATGGCACTTCATGTTGAAAAATTCGTCTGAACAATCATGGGTTCAATTTATACAGAATGAAGGCTATAAACCAAAGGAGGTGATCCCTTTTAGCTAAATCCGTATCTAACCCAAAAGTTTGATCCGAAAGGAGAGATCAGGATGAAAAAAATGATGTTTGCGCTTTGCTTGATGCTACTCATATTGACGTCTTTCAACTTTGGTAGCATGGACGCCAAGGCGGCAGAGGGGGCACGGATTGCTCTTAGTAACCCTTCAAGCAGCGTACATGTTGGTGACACGTTCAAGTTGCAAGTGAGCGGTGAAAATTTCAATGATCTATTTGGTGTCGAGGTTTCGTTAACGTACGACCTCAAGGCTTTGCAGGTGCTGGAGGTAAAGGCCGGTGACGGGTATGATACTTTTGGCGCTTACAAGGATGATGCTAATGAAGGGAAGCTTCATATCCCCGTGATGAGAAAACAGCTGCAAGGAATTCCGCAGGCATCTGTTCGCCTAGCAGAAATTACGTTTAAGGCGCTGCAGGGAAAACAGGCCGCTGTCGAGATTCAGCATGTGAAAGCCGTAAGCAGCGAAAGAGTTGTTAATGAGCAAGGATACAAAGATTTGAAAGTGCTTACATCTGGTGTGGGTGAAGCAATAACATTTACAATTTCGAAGAAGGACGACCGAGATCCGTCTCCAGGATCGGGCTCAGGTTCAGGATCGGGCACCACGAGCGGACAGTTGGGTTCAAGCAAGGAGCCGGTTTGGAATATGGATGCCATATTGAAGGAAAAGGATCCGGTACGTGCTGCGGAAATGCTGCAATCCTTACTGAAAGGGTTGAAATCGGAACCGGCTTCAGCGGAAAAGGAGGTAATTCAGAAAGCTGCGTTATCCATCCTGGAGAAGCTATCTTCCATTTCTATGAATAAAGAGGGCGTGGATACCTATGTGATTGCTCCAGAGGATCTGAGCAAGCGAAAAACACTTTTGGAGGACATGAAATTATCTCTGTCTCAATGGAAGATGAATACTGCGGAAATCAATAAAATCGAGCTTAATGCATTGTTGGAATATACGCTGTGCGGACGTGATGTCAATAAACTGGGCGTTTATCGTTATAACACGGCTAAGGCTGTTTGGGAATATATCAGGGAAGCCCTCCATCAAGAGCAGGCTAGTAAATTCGGGCTGGTTGTAAAGCAGGCCGGGACATACCGAGTGATGGAATATACCAAGTCGTATGAAGATATCTCCGGTATTTATCCGGAAGCTCGATATGCAATTGAGGCTCTGACTGCGAAGCATATCGTGCAAGGGACATCGGAGACGTTATTTTCGCCTAGCAAAGCAGTGACCCGCGCTGAGTTTTCTTCCATGATCGTGAAAGCGCTCTCCTTGGATCGGCTTATAACGGATCGTAAAGAAGAAGCTGCATATTCGGATGTTAGGAAAGGCGATTGGTATTACGAAGACGTCAAAATAATGCATCAGCTTCAAATATCAAAAGGTTACGACGATGGCACATTCAAGCCGAATGAACCGGTGACCCGTGAGCAGATGGTCGTCATGATGATGAATGCATTACAAAACCTCGGTCAGGTTCAGGGCGGCAATGCGCAGGCTTCAGGCAAGCCGTTTGCTGATCAAAATGCAATTAGTTCTTGGGCCCAATCGTCGGTAAAAAAGGCAAAAGAAATGAAGATCATTTCAGGTACGGGGCAGAACCTATTTATGCCGAAGCAGTCTTCAAATCGTGCCGATACGGCCGTGTTGATTTGGAAAATGCATCAGCATGCGAAATAAGGGAGGGGAGTCGGTTATGTTGAACTCCGGATTGAAAAAAGCTTGGAGAATGGGGAGAATTGCCGCGTTGGCTTTTCTAATCGCCTTGCAGCCGTTAATGCTTGTTCCCGGAACCGCCGAGGCTTCTGGGGCAAGTAAAGATGCGATATTTGCCGGACAGGGCGGTGATCCAGCCGATCAGCCGATTGGCGAACCCGCTGATGGTGGGCCGACTGATGGATCTGGTATGGATAACGGTGAGCTTGGCGATGGTTCAGTTGATGTGCCGTCCGATGGCAAAGATGGTGATTCGGCGGACGGTATGGTTGAACAACCGCAGGAAGATCCGGTGGATGACTCCTTGATCCCGGAAGGAGAAGAAAAGGGTCCGCTGCTTGAGCCTGTAGGGGCGGGCGAACTGGCTTCTCAAGAAATTCATGAAGTGAAACCACTCTTCAATAACGGGTTTGAAGAGACGTTGAATGCGGATGGAACCATCCCGGGCTGGAGTATGTTTTTTGCTCCGAATGAGGGAACTTCCTATGAAATATCGCAGGATATGCGGTATTACGGCACTTCCAGCCTGAAGCTGGTAGATAAATCGAATACACTGCCGATTTATGTGCAGAGCGATCCGCGCCCTGTAACGCCGGGCTATACGTATAACGGGTCGGCCATGATGTATATTGCCCCGAATGCAGGAAATGCGGCCGGAGCGAGCCTGGTGCTTCGTTTCTATGATGCAGCCGGGAAACAGGTCAATACGGATAAGGATGGCGAGAACATCGTTCATTTAAGAACCGTCGGGTCGTGGACGCGGGTTACGGTAACGGGTATTGCTCCTTCCAACGCCGTAAATGCGAGATTAGCAGCTTCTATTTCTAACTACTTTACTGCGGAGTCAGGTGCTTTTTATGATGACTTCACTTTAACCTCACCGCAAGAAGAGAAAGCGCCAGGCACCTTGCATCTGCAAATGCCGACAGGCATTTCAGGCAGCCAGCAGCTTGAAGCCAAAATTATGCTGAGCCGAGGTCAGGACGTGCAGAAGGCATTTGGCAGCTTGCGTTATGATCCGACAGTGCTGGAGGTTGTGTATGCAGCCGTCGCAAGTGATTTTCATACAGGTGGGGAAGCAAAGCTGGATTGGAGTCATGAAGCGGGGGTTCTGAAGTTCGAGGTAGCCAAAATAGCGGGTTCTACCGTCAGCGATGATAAACAGCTCATAAATGTCACCTTTAAAGTTTTGGGTGAGCCAGATCGTGTTGATGTTACGCTGCTTTCGGGCTCCGGCATACAGGATTCAGAAGGTATCCAGAACAACAAGATTTATATCGGTACATCCGATGAACGGGCTAGCACCCAGATCCGCAGAGCATCTCTGGATGTGAATGGCGACGGAAAAATCGATCTGTTTGATGTGATGGCTGTAGCCAAAATGGTGGGTCAAATGGCGGCGGGGGACAACTGGAAATATGATATCAACAATGACGGCAGAATTGATCATGCGGATGTCGAGGCGCTGACCAACGCGATCCTGTCGAAGTTGCTGAATTTGGATGATGGAGGACATGCTCTATGATACCACGCGGTATGAGAAACCGTTCAATTACTATGGCGCTTATCTTGGCACTGGGGCTGAGTACGCTATTGCCGATGGGGGCGCAGGCAGCCTCGGAGAAGGAGAGTAAATTGTCGAAATTAAAGTTTGGAACGCCCATAAATCTCGGTTATCCGATCCGTACCGTATCGATCAACGACGGCGTGATGGGAAAAGAAAATGAAAGGGATGTGCTGTACACAACAGCATCGACCACTCCTGCCGTATTTAACGTGATAGATGTCAAAAATAATGCGCTAATCCGTACTTTTGAGCTTGAAGGAGTCGCCCAATCGTGGAGACATGTCATTGCTCCCGACGGTACCGTTTATATTGGCACCAATACCGCATCAGGTACGGGAGAGCTGTGGAGCTACTCGCCGGCTACCAAGTCCGTTCAGAAGCTGAAGGTTATCGGGGGTGAGAAATCAGTATGGTCCATGACGACCGATCCAGAAGGAAATGTCTATATCGGTACCTATGATCATGGCAAGCTGTTCCGATATAATCCGAAGACCAAAGAATTAAAGGATTACGGGAGCTTGCTCGCTAACCACAACTATATACGCTCCATGGCTTACGTTGATGGTTACATTTATGCCGGCATGGCGCTTCCATTCGAAGTCGTGAAGGTAAACGTGGAGACAGGGGCTTCGGAAGTGATCTCTGACGAAGTGCCTAAAATTCTTGGCGTAGAACATGAAAAACTGGAATTTGCCTATGATATGGCCGTAGTGGATAAATATCTGTTCATCAAAGCAAGTGGAGAAGCAGGTTTGATGATGGTCTACTACAATCTGCAGGAACAGAAGTGGGAAGATAAATATATAGGTGTTGATCCAGTTAACGGTAAGGGAGTGATGAGCTATAACCAGATCCCTGTCGCGGACGGCAAGGCTTATGTGCCAGCCCACGGAGGCATCTTGGAGGTTGATTTGTCGACGCTTGCGACGAGAAATACCGGAATTAGCTTTGCTACTTCCTTACGTGGGGCGGCATGGATCGATATGGGGGATCCTGAGCTAACCCCTGATCGCACGATCGTGACGATCCAGGCCAACGGCAAATTATCGGCGCTGGACGTGAAGAAAGGACTGCGCAAAGATTTGCCCGGCGTTGCCGCCAAAGGCGGACCGATTCCGATTCATAATATGGAGCGGGGAACGGATGGACGCTTGTATATGACGGCTTATCCCGGCGGGGTCGGTGGTGCGTTTGATCCGGTAACCCGTGAATCATCCAACTTCTTGATCGGACAAGCGGAAGGGATTGTATCTGCCGGTAATAAGGTATATTACGGGATATATCCTGGCGGATACATTTATGAGACTGATATTTCCAATGGCAAAATGAGCGAGCCCAAGCAGCTGTTCCAGGTTGGATCAGGTCAAGATAGACCCTATAAGATGGAGTATGCGGACGGAAAGTTGCTGATCGGTACGATTCCGGACTATGGGCAATTGGGCGGAGCATTAACGATTTACGATTTGGCAAGCGGGGAAAAGCAGGTGTATCGCAATATCATCCAGGATCACAGCATTGTAGGTCTTGCCTATAAGAACGGTAAAATTTATGGTTCAACCACCAAATCTGGAGGATTAAACACAACGATGCCTGCGAATAACCCGGAAGTGTTTGTTTGGGATATCGCGAAAAAGGAAATGACGATGCATACACAGCTTACATCGTTGACCGGGCTTGGCAATCATCGGATGATCAGCGGCCTTACTATTGGTCCGGACGGTTTGCTGTGGGGCGGCGTTGACGGCATACTTTTTGCATTGAATCCGGACGATCTTTCGGTCGTCAAGCAAAAAAACATATATCCCGATGTGAAGGATTACGGAATGTGGCGTCCGTATTATTCCCGCTGGGGTGAGGATGGTCTTCTGTATATCAGCCTGGCGAACCGGATGACGGTTGTGGATCCGGCCACGATGGAGTATCGCTCGTTAACTCCAAGCAACTTTGAGATGAGCTTCATGACACTTGCTAAGGACGCGGACGGACATGAACAAATCTATTACACGGATAAAACGAAATTAATGATGATCCCGATTTCCGAATCTGACAGCGTAAAGACGGTTGTGAGAAACGGCTGTTTCGGGGAACCGCTAAATGCGGATGGAACCATCCCAGGCTGGAGCGTGGAAGCAGGAACGGAAGTTGAGTATAGCCTTTCGCAGGAACAGAGCTTTTGTGGAGAACAAGAGCAAAGCTTGAAGATTATTGACAAGTCACAAAGCAATAAAGGAATCGGCAGCTATCTTAGCGATCCGATTCCAGTCGTCCGCGGCGGCGAATATACGGCTTCGGCGAAACTCTATATCGAGCAGGGACTGATTGAAGGCTTGAGAACGGATGACTCCGGCATCGTTTTATATTTCTATGATAAATCCGGTGCCCGGATCAGTACGGTAGCAGGCACGGTAATTAAAGGCATGCCGCAAAAAGAATGGATCGACATTTCAGCGACCGGCACTGCTCCAGAACAAGCGGTATTCGCACGAATATCCCTATATTCTTCGGCGTGGAACATGATGGTCGGATATTATGACCAAGTGACCTTTGAAGGACAGTCTCCGGGCGGACTGCAATTGAAGGCTGTGGGCGAAGTGTCCGTCGGAGATACGTTTGATGTGATCTTGCAGGCCAAGGACGTTACCGACCTGTATGCGGTGCAGGCAGCATTGGCATTTGACCCCGCCCTGTTCGAAGTGGTGGATGTTCGGATGGCAGACGGGTTCGGTTCCACATCTACCGCTTATCTGGGTTGGGACCAAGACGGCGCGAAGGGCAAAGTCAACATCATTGCTACTCAGTTAGGAGATCGAGCACTAGGCGGCAACGTGGATATTGCGCATATAACCATAAAGGCGAAGCAATTTGGCGATCCGGCGGAAGTGGTGCTTACCAAACAGTCGTTCTTTACCGACAAAAATGGAGATGTGACCAAACTGTCTTATATGCTCTCGGAAGATGAGAAGCTTGGCATCCGATTCGCTTACGATGTAGAAGATTTCAACAAAGACCATAGAGTAGACGCTCAGGATATCGCGCTCATTGCCAAGCAATTGGGCAAGAAGCCTGACGACAGCAACCGAATGATGGACTTGAACGGAGATGGAATCATTGATATCAGCGATATTGCACTGGTCGTATTGAAATCGCTAGAGTCCGTGAACTAGGGTTCTGCCATCTGAGCAGCCCTTTATAAACAAGGCGCCCCTTCTTTCGGTTGAATGCCGGAAAAGGGGCGCTGTCTCATCTATGAGTACATCAATGAGATGTTTATAGTACGTTGTTACGACTAGTTTTGGGCGGGCGATAGATAAAAAGACCAAACGAACGAAATCATACGCTTGGCCCTTTTATTTTAATAGACTTGATTCAAACTAACCATCCCAAGACTACCGTAAGAACCTTGAAATTCCCCTTTAAGGACATAAGTTCCTGCACTAAGGTATCCAATTGAAAACTCGACAGGACTTGGGGAAGTGGGGCCAATATTCACGGTAGTCGAAAATACTCTATTAAGTTGACCAGAAGGCCATTTGGAATAGAGCGAAAGTTCAACGATTTCATTTGTAGAGCTCCACAAGCCTACACTTAATTTATGTAATGAATACACTGTTACATACGAATCAAATTATATTTGACAATATTAGTAGATCAATTTGGAATGAAGTGGGATATGGATTTATAATTATGGAGGGGCAATCATTAACAGGATACTGATCTGACGCGGTTGTCACTAATATCTGCCCTGTAGAGTGTGATCTTTCAGGGAGCTGGTTCGAAAAAATGCTTTTGAAGTTTTGACAGGATGAGGTGCGAATATGGAACAGGTCATTATTGATTCATATAACCCTGAATGGATAAGAAGGTATGAAGAAGAACGAGACAAGATTATGGAAGCCGTCGCGGACATAGGTTTGGCGGTTGAGCATATCGGCAGCACGTCGGTGCCAGGGCTCAGTGCCAAGCCAGTCATTGATATGATGCTTGGTGTACGGGAATTAGAAGATATGAAGGCGAAGCACATCGAACGAATGCTGGAGATTGGTTATGAATATGTGAATAAGCCAGATTTCCCTGAACGATTGTTTTTTCGCAGGGGACAGTGGAGAGCGGGCACAGAACATCTGCATGTCTATCTGTATAATGGGGAGAATTGGAAGGACAATATTCGATTCCGCAATTATTTACGGATGCACCGGGATGCAAGGGAGCAGTATATGCAGCTTAAGCATGCTTTAGCTGCACAATTTCCGCATGATCGCGTTCAATACACAGCGGGGAAGGCTGATTTCATACAAGGCATCATCAACATGGCGCGTAGGGAAAATGTGAATCTGGATTAAGGTTGGGTAAAGTTTTATTTATATTGTTCTTTCACAAGCAATCTTCCACTTTAAGCGGTATATTGAAGGTATATCGATGGACGGTAAATGGATGTGATTCTATTTGGCTTAACGAAGGAAGAATTTGTGCAGAATGAGCGGGAGTGTAATAGAAAGGAAAAATCAAAAAACAGGAATTGTTGCGTAGGGAAGAAAAGGTTATTCCTTTGTAAAATATCGTATAAAACCAATAGGGAGTAGGATATGTAGTGACCATTCGTTTAGCTGAAAAGTTGGAGTTACCACACATCATGAAGCTCTTCTCACAGTGCACAGCACATATGATTGCTCAAGGAATCGATCAATGGGATGAACATTATCCCAACGTGGAAGTGGTAGAACAAAGTATAGCCAGTGGGTCAATGTATGCCTATTTTAAGGATGATTTGATTTGTGGAGTCATTACCTTGCACAGCAGTCAGCCTACCGAGTATGAGACGATTCAATGGCAGTCTGGTCAGGATGCGGAGTGTCTTGTTGTTTATCGCCTTGGGGTTGATCCGGAATTGCAGGGACTAGGGATAGCAACGAAATTAATGGGCTTTGCAGAGTGGTATGCAGGCAACCATTCTCTATCTAGCATTCGATTAGATTGCTATTCCAAAAATGAAAGGGCTTTATCATTCTATCAACATTTACACTATGAAATAAGAGGCAAGGTTATTTTCCCACATTCGGATGTTCCGTTTTATTGCTTAGAGAAAAGAATTCGTTAACACACCTATCAACTAAAACGAAAAGAGCGAGATACATATGATAGTTGAGCTTGAGCGCGATCAATTTTATACATGTACGGATCTTGTGAATTGCACCACGATGCTGGAGCCGAAGGCAATCGTTGCAGGCAACAACCCCGGCAGAATATTTGTCGATCACCCGGAATCGCCGCGATCCGCTATGGTGTGGCAGGGCAATTTAGACGGTTTTTTATTTGTTGGTGACGCTAGTAATGAGTCCTTCAATAGGGACATAAGAGTCTATATGGATGAAGTGTTACGTGAAGAAGCCTTGGAATTAGGGTTGGAGTGGGCAGAATGCATCGGCACTCATCCAAGTTGGAAGCCAGCGATTGAGCACATATTTGCCGATCGAGAGTTGTCCTCATGGACATCATATGTATACTCGCTAATGTTGCCGGATTACAAGCAAGATGCAATCCAATTGCCTGACGGTGATTATAGGGTGGTTCAAGTTACCGACGAACTGCTGCAAAATAAAAGTATTTGGAATCATTCTTTTCTCGAATCGAGGGTTCAGGACTTCTGGGAATCTACGGAGCAGTTTCTACAAGAAGGCGGTGGTTTTTGTGTGATGCACAATGAGACCGTCGCAAGCTTGTGCATGACCGGCTTCCGATACCGTCATATTCATGCGCTAGGAATTGACACGATAGAACAATATCGTGGACGCAAGCTTGCGCAGATTGCAGTTCGTGCGTATGCGGAGCATTTGTTTTCCCAAGGACAATCGATGTGCTGGGACTGTACAGCATCGAATAAGCCGTCGAGTGCAATTGCAGAGCGAATAGGGTTCCAGAGAGAAATGAGCTACAAGGGATATCAATATAAGCTGTAGTAGGGAACGTACTTTCTATTATGTAAACCAGGAGGCTGATTGATGAATGACGCAATTATCATATCAATTGCAACGTGAGATTACGAAGCAGGTACATATCAATTATCTATTATCTGTGCCTGACCAGTATGGAGAGGATCCTACGGTGAAATGGCCATTGCTGCTCTTTTTGCACGGGGCTGGAGAAAGAGGAAACGACATCGAATTAGTGAAACGGCATGGTCCGCCGAAGTTGGCTGAGAAGGGAGAGAAACTCCCTTTTGTTATCGTCTCTCCACAATGCCCGGAAGAATCATTATGGGAAATCGAACGCGATGCGATTATCGCTTTGCTGGATGACGTATGCGAAACCTATCGTATTGATGAAAGCAAGATCTATGCAACTGGTCTAAGTATGGGAGGCTATGGAACATGGAACTTGGCTGCGGATTACCCAAATAAGTTTGCAGCGATTGCGCCGATCTGTGGCGGGGGGAACCCACAAAAGGCGGCACAGCTCAAACATACAGCCATCTGGGCATTCCATGGGAAGAAAGACGATGTAATACCTGTTAAAAAATCGAACGAAATGGTGGATGCGGCGAACGCAGCAGGCGGCAATGCCAAGCTAACCATCTATCCGAATGCCAATCATGATGCATGGACGGAGACCTATCAAAATCCAGAGCTATATCAATGGCTTCTAAGCCATTCCAAGCCGGCTTCATCAAGCGAAGCGAATGAGTAATAAGTTAAGTCGTTGAACGAGCATCCATGATCTTTACCAGCTGCCTATCCGGTTTATTCCAATAGATTATCTTCATTAGGAGGAACGAAGACATGTCAAAGGAAGTAAATCTGCAAGACCTTGAACAGCGCCTAACGGAGGTAGAGAAGCAGCTTGAGAGAAATCAGAGGTTTATTCGAGGGTTCAAGTATGTAATCATTGCAGTCATCGTTATTTTCCTTGTTACATTCGGAATCGGAGTCATTCAGTTTATTGGTGCAGGCTCTGCATAGAAGAATGAATCATTTATTCACACAGTAGATCGTTAGAACAAGAATGATAGATATAGAAAATTACACGACAGAGAAGGTTGTTGAATCGAACATGGAATCATTATCTACATGGATTATCGAAGCAGATATATCAAGTATGCAGGCGGCAATGAATGCGGGAGAACTGACCGCGGAAGAGCTGGTTAACGTCTATTTGGAACGTATCCGTAAGGTTGATTCGGAGCTTCGTTCCATTTTAGAAGTAAATCCGGATGCGGTTGCAATTGCACGTGAACTTGACAAGGAACGGCAAGAACGGGTATGTCGTGGGATGCTTCATGGCATCCCCATTGTATTGAAGGATAATATCGATACACAGGACAAGCTGCACACAAGTGCAGGTTCGATCGCACTGGCGGAATGGACCGCACCAGAAGATTCTTACGTAGCAGCACGTCTGCGTGAGGCGGGCGCGATCATTCTTGGGAAGGCAAATATGACCGAATGGGCAAATTTTATGTCAAGCACAATGTGGGCGGGCTACAGTTCACGAGGTGGGCTAACGCTTAATCCATATGGGCCAGGCGAATTATTTGTTGGCGGGTCGAGCTCGGGTTCGGCTGTTGCGGTAGCGGCGAATTTAACAGCTGCTGCAATTGGAACGGAGACGTCAGGTTCGATTATTTCTCCATCCAGTCAAAATGGTATCGTGGGAATTAAGCCGACATTAGGGCTCGTCAGCCGCAGCGGAATTATTCCGATTACGATGAGTCAGGATACGGTTGGGCCGATGGGGCGAACCGTAAGAGATGCAGCCATAGTGCTGGGTGCGATAACGGGGGTCGACGAGACAGATGCATGTACGCAGACGAGTAAGTCTCGATCATATCGCGACTATACACCATTTTTAGATGAGAGCTTCATCGGGCAGGCGCGAATAGGGATTCCAAGATTTTATTATCAGGACTTGGATGAAGCGAGGCTTGCGATTATGGAGTCTGCCATCGAGGTGCTGAGAAGCAAGGGTGCAACCATCATTGATCCGGTAGAGCTGTCTTGTGAGCATGTGAAATGGGATTCCAATGTACTTCGATATGAATTC
This sequence comes from Paenibacillus suaedae, assembly GCF_032337355.1. Lineage (NCBI taxonomy): Bacteria > Bacillati > Bacillota > Bacilli > Caryophanales > Paenibacillaceae > Paenibacillus > Paenibacillus suaedae. The sequence continues at coordinate 377,976 of NZ_JAVYAA010000006.1, read as the reverse complement.
AAAAAAGCGCTGAATGACTATCTAGGTAGATTGGACATTACGATGCCCGTTCATTCTCTAAAAGACGTTATTGCGTACAACGAAGCGCATGCTGACATTGCCTTGAAATACGGTCAAAATGTGCTCCTATGGGCAGAAGAGACAAGTGGAACGCTAACGGAGCCAGAATACCATGCTAGCCTCAATCGCAATCAGGAGATGGCTCGCAAAGGCATCGACGAAGTCTTGAGTAAGCATGAATTGGATGCACTGTTCTTCCTAGGCAATGAGCATGGCGCTGATCTGGCTGCTCGAGCCGGGTATCCATCCATCACCATCCCGGCGGGATATGCCGAGTCTGGGATTATAGCACCTGGGGGCTATACGACGAAAGGGCCGCAAGGAGTTACCTTTGTCGGAAGGGCTTATGCGGAACCGACTTTGCTGAGACTGGCCTATGGTTATGAGCAGGCGACGAAGCATCGGGTTGCTCCTCAGTTAGAAAAATAATGGGGATATCCCTTCTGTAGAGGACAAGGAGCTGTATATTTATTCATCGCGAGTGATACATATTGTATCTACACCATCTATTATGAGCAAAATAGCTGGAATATTGATCCTGCTCTACAGTCTCGAAACTGTGTGAATAGTATTACGATACCTACTAGAGTTAGAGGTGGATTGGAAATGGAAAGCGGCATCGCATCCGAAGAGCTAATCAATGAGATCGAACAATCCGAAATCAATTACATGTGGGATCGCATGCTTGCGATTCAGCAGAAACCGGGCAATCCCGAGGCTGTAGAACTGGAGCGAATTGGGGAAGTTGCGTGCTACTTTAGTGCTGGAATGCCTTGGCCGTCCTTCAACACGATAAAAGGATGCAGAGGAGCGGATATAGACCGAATCGAAGATATGATGAAGTTCTTCACGGATCGTGGAGGGAAGCCGCAGTTCGAAATTGTGCCCGGGATGGTGGACGCTCCATTTCTGAAGCGGTTGTCGGAGCGCGGCATGTATCCCTCTGGTCATCATACATCTATGTATTACGGGATAGAGCCGAAGGCGTTTGAAGAAAAGTGGGTGAATGATCAGCGCATTCGCGTAGCTGAGCTGCAAGAAGACGATTTCGAAATGTATGCCACGATTCATTGCAAGGGAACTGGATTACCGGACAGCGGAATCCCGCATGTCGCGATGAATAATCGAATTTTATATCGTCGTCCGGGCTGGAAGTTCTATGTCGCTTATGTTGATCAGCAGCCTGCCGCTGCAGGGGTCATGCATATGCACAACAGTATTGCCTCCTTGACATTTGCGGCGACCTTCCCGGAATATCGTAGGCTCGGATTGCAGAGCCGGCTGTTGAAACATAGAATCGCAGAAGCAGCAAAGCATGGCTGCCGGTTGGCCGTTAGCCAGTGCGCATTTCTATCACCAAGCCATCGTAATATGGAGCGGGTAGGAATGAAGATGGGTTACGTACGAACAACATGGACGAGCAGATAGAGAGTAACTCAAATAAGGTGGGATTTGAAATGGAAGTCATGAGCGGGGAACTATTTACGGTTGACACATTAACGAAAGATTTTGAGGCTCTGGGCGTGCAGCCGGGGATGAACCTTATTCTGCACTCCTCTATGAAATCATTAGGAAGCTGGGTAGCGGGCGGCGCATCAGCTGTCATACTGGCGCTCGAAGAACAGCTAAGTGAGCAGGGAACTCTGGTCATGCCAACGCACACAGTGGATTTATCAGATCCATCGACATGGCAATGCCCTCCTGTTCCGGAATCGTGGTGGGAACCGATTCGGGAGCAAATGCCGGCATTTGATGTTGCATTTACACCGTGCATGGAAATGGGGATCATTCCAGAGCTTTTCCGTAAGCAGAGCGGGGTTGTGCGAAGCTATCACCCTCAGGTTTCCTTTGCTGCGTGGGGAGCGAACAAGGATCGGATCATTGCGAATCACAGTCTCGATTACAGTCTGGGTGAACAGTCTCCGATAGCGAAACTGTACGAGCTAAACGGTTGGGTCTTGCTGCTGGGCGTTGGGCATGGCAATAATACGTCTATCCATTTGGCTGAGTATCGTGCTGAATACGCGAGCAAGCAGATGATGGTGTTGAAGTCTCCTATGATTGTAGACGGTGTGAAATCATGGGTAGCCTATCAAGATGTGGACTTCGATACCGATGACTTTGAGAAGCTGGGGCTGACTTTGCCCGTGGTACTGGTTATGTGCGCAGCGGGAAAATAGCAAATGCAGACGCATTGCTAATGCCTGTCCGAGAGCTTGTTGATTATGCTGTTCAGTGGATGGAGAGAAATCGACGCTGAACGCACGCAGCACCTCTTTGTACCTATCGATGTTGGTAATGACGCAAGATGAATCTAGCTATAGAACGATATAGAACATTTGCAATTGCGATACCGCAAGCAATACCCGCTGCTCCGAATACAACTTGCACAATTCCGGAGCCTGAGAAGGAGTCGCTGCCGGCAATTAGTCCTCGAAGCGCCTCATAGAATGTAATGCCGGGCACGATCGGCACTATTCCAGGTACGATATATACCGTAACTGGCAAGCGGAACTTGCTGGCTGCAGCCCACGCAGCAAAAGCCAGTAAAAACGCAGACGTGAAGCTGGATAGAAAAACACCGAATCCTCGGGAAATGAGCTGGATATAAGTGATCCAGCCGATCGTGCCTATCAGTCCTCCCGCAATAACCGAACGCTTCGGCACATTGCATAGAACCCCGAACGATACAGCAGCGAGGAAGCTGAATATCATGTGAATGGCGATATCTCTCATCGTCAAGCCCCTTCTTTCTTTGTCTATTTACCGAAGAATAGATAATATGCACTTGCAATGCCGGCGCCGAGCGCGCTAGCGGTAAACAACGCTTCGATTGCCACGATCATGCCAGAAATATAATGTCTGGCCATCATATCGCGAATCGCGTTCGTGATAGCGATGCCCGGTACGAGCGGAGCAACCGCCCCCATCATGATGAGATCAAGATGCACCCCTCTATAAGTAAAAGCTATATAGCCTGCCACACCGCCAAGCAAGGCGGCACCGTATTCAGGCAGGAAGGGCGCATGCAATGCTCGTGTCAGCCATGAATGCATGAAATAGGCAACGAGACCTGCGAATATGGCTGCTGGCACATCCACGAATGATCCTCCAAATAGGAGAATGATGCTTCCACTCAAGCAGGCTGTGCATATGAACTTGTGCCACAGCTTCAGCTTGCACACATCCCTTTCAATTGCGAATAGACGATGCCGCATGTCTTGAAGACTAATGCGGCCAGCAGCAAAATCCCGAGATATCTGATTGATGCCGCATATTTTATTCAAGTCATACTGCCGCTTATCGATTCTCTGAAATTGAGAACCGCCCGAATTCAGCTTCACGAAAATGCCATTGACGGTTACGTAGGTGTAATCGCTAGTTGGACGGGAATCTCCGATGGCGTGGCGAATCATCCGCTCCATCGTATCCTCAACCCGGCTTGTTTCCGCTCCGTTCTCCAGAAGCAACTTTCCTGCAAAGAGCACTGTCTCCAAGAGGTAATCCTTATCACGCGCCAACGAGCCGATATTCATGAATGGGGAGCCACCTTTCTTTATAGACCGCTACTGAATGAAAAGAGCAGTTGCAAAACTATTTGTGGATAATTATAATCTATAATAGATAAAAAAAGTAGATGAATAAATCGAAATTTTTATTACATCATGCGGAAGGGTGGTATCAGGATGTTGAAGCAGGAGTTGGAAACGCGTATTGCCAAATTGAAAGCAAAGATGGAAGTGAAGGGCTATGATGCATATGTCGTATCGTCACAGGAGGATATTTGGTACTACACGAATATTACGTACAGTCCCGAAGAACGGCCATTTTTTATCGTCATTTCACTTGATAGCAAGCCAACCTTGGTCGTGCCTAAATTGGAAGAGGCACATGTCCAAAAAGGGATATTGGACACAGATACTGTGTCTTATTGGGATTATCCATCACCTGCCGGTGAGAATTGGTTTGAACGGCTAAGCAGTGTATTACATAAATTCCAGCACATTGGTGTAGAGGCGAACATTCTGGCTGAGCATTATATCCGCATTCAAGGGGGCCATGTAGAGCTATGTCACTTCGTCGCAGCCGACCGGCAGATCAAGAGCGATTACGAAATGGAGCGCATTCGCTTTTGTGCAAATATAGCGGATCGTACGATGCTCGACATTTTCAAGAAGGCGTCGAGAGAAACGATGGTACTGGAAATGTCCGCCCTGGCACAAATTCCGCAGGTAGAGTTGATTAAAACAAAACAATTGGATCCGCTTAACACGAACCTTTTAGCCGTCGTGTGGCCTGCTCCTGAAAGTGCCATGCCGCATGGGGTGCCGGATATATACAAAAAGGTTGGGGATGGCCCGAATGTGGCGATGACCTATTACCGAATTAATGGGTATGCCTCGGAATGCGAGCGCACCTTCTTCTTAGGAAATCCGACGAAAGAAGAAACCGAGTTGTTCCAACATATGATGAATGCCCGCAAAGCGGCGCTGAGTGTATTGAAGCCGGGCGTAAACGCGAAGGAAGTTGATTTGGCGGCGCGGAATTACTTGGCGCAATATGGACTTATCGGCAATTTGCTGCATCGGACGGGACATGGAATTGGGTTAAGCAATCATGAGGCGCCATTTGTGGCGGAAGGCAGCGATGAGGTGCTTACAGAAAATATGGTGATTTCGATTGAACCGGGGATCTATGTGGAAGGCGTTGGAGGCTTCCGGCATTCTGATACGGTTCTCATAACGAAGGATGGTTATGAATTGCTGACGCGGGCTCCGATCGAATTGGGTGAACTTATATTCTAACATTGATAATTTCGGATAGAGGAATGCGAAGCATGGGTACTTAGCAGGTATCCATGCTCTTTTTTATTTGTGTCGGATTCGAAAATACCTATAATGGAAGTAGGGACGCACATGCTAGTGCAATTATATTGCGGGAACAGCAAGTAGAAGGAGATAAGGATGCAAATTAAGAGTGGGGTAGAGCAGGCGATTTGCATTTTGGTGATGCTGGCTACTCAGCATCATGGAGATGCAGTCACGAGCGATACGATCAGCGATCGATTGGATGTGTCGCCGTCTTTTTTGAAAAAGATTATGAGAATGCTGGTCGTACAAAAATTGATTACATCGACCTCAGGGAAGAACGGTGGCTTTCAACTCGCGAAGGATGCGGACGACATTCGGCTGCTCGATGTGTTTGAGGCGATAGAGGGCACCAAGCCATTTTTAAAAACGACGGATTTGGTTCATCAGATCTTTTCGGATCAGCGTGCTGTCGCGGTCGGTGAGACAATAATGACCCAAGCCTTCACCAATGCGGAACGTCGTTATCGAGAGGAATTAAGCCATTATTCGCTGGGCGTACTGCTTAGAGAAACGTTCCAAGTAGAAGACTTGCAGCAATTCGATTGGAATGCATATCGCAGGGCATAGCGTGGTTATCGGATAATACTCGATTTTGTAACTTCTAATATCGAAATTCGTATGTATAATAATGGAACAGCATTTACTCGTGATAAGCCCGATCCAGGATCATCCGTATCTCAGATCGGGTTGTGTTGTATGTGCAGAAATGATTTCGAACGAGTAACGGCTCGCGAATAGGAGTGATAGTGATGAGCAAGAAGACGACATTATATATTGTCCGCCACGGCCAAACCGAATGGAATGTGGAGCGGCGCATGCAGGGGCATATGGACTCCCCGTTGACGGCGCTTGGGGTTAGGCAGGCACAATGGTTGGGTGAAGCGATGAAGGATACAGCGATTGATTGCATCTATGCCAGCAGCAGCGGCAGAACGGATATGACTGCACGGCTCATTCGCGGGGAGCGTGATATCCCGATTATTAGTACGGATGCGTTGAAGGAAATTCATATGGGAGACTGGGAAGGACAGCTTGCAGATGAATTGCAGCGAGCCTATCCAGATCAGTTCGAGGCATTTTGGTATGAGCCGACCGAATATAAGAGCGTGAACGGAGAGACATTCGAAGAGCTTCGTCATCGAGTGCTGCCGTATTTACAGTCCATGATTGCGGACAACGAAGGCAAGTCGATTCTGATCGTGACACATACGGTTGTCGTGAAGACGCTGATGGCTTACTTTGAGCACAGACTTCCAGATCAACTCTGGGAGCCACCACACATTCAGCCAACTAGTCTCAGTCAGATAGAGATTATTGCTGGTGAACCACAAGCTGTAATTGTTCAGCATGGAGATACAAGTCACTATCAGGCTTCTTTCCAAGAGTAAGGTCGAAATGAAGGCAAATAAGTGAAGCGGAGGACGTGCTGCTTATGACTGTTTTCCTCGTTGTTATTATTATTGCAGGAGCTGTCAGCTTCTTCTTTCCTAAGTTCGGATGGGAGATGAAGCATGGGTGGACCGTAGATGGAGGAACTGGGCCCAGTGATGACTACATCATACTTACTAAGATAAGCGGGTTTATCATCATGGCCGTAGGCCTAGTATTATTTATCTACAGGATGATTGTCTGAGTGGCTTTTGAAGCTGGCAATGGGGGCGGAGATATGGTGGATGATAGACAGTTAGATGAGTTTCTGTTGATATCCAAACATCGACTGGTTTCCCACTATCAAGTAAAGCTGTTGTCATGTCTTCAATGCATTTCACCTGAAATGCTGTGGGATCAGGAGTCAGAGGGTGAAAATTGTATTGGCAGCATTGTGCTGCATATCATCGCGCACGTCGACCGCAATACGATGCGGCTCTCGAACCCTGATCGCCGCTTCGATCAGGGCATCGAAACGCATTTTCCGAATGAGCCTATGAGCAAGCTGGAGTTGATTGCCCGGGTAACCGAATCCTTTGAGGCTTTAGGTGCGGCGATCGATCAATCTCATTCCAAGAATCATTCTATGTATGACCTCTATCATCTCGTTGAACATACAGCCTATCATTCTGGGCAAGTCATAGACCGTGTACAGCGGAGAATAGGCACGCGGTTTCAATTTGTGCAGCAAGGGCTGAATGAAAAGGCGCTGCGGCAAAGGGTCGAAAATGAACTGGAAGTTCGAAAAGCAAAGAACACGGCTACATAACTATTTTTCTTTTCCAAATATACTGAAGAGGGTGACGTAAAATGAGCAATTCACGCAAAGGGATAGCAGGAAAAAGAATATACTTACGTCCATTTACTGGTGACGACATAGATTGGTACTATGAGGCATTACTCCAACAGGAGTCTAACCGATTGACGGGTACGAAAAAGTTGTTTTCCAGAGAAGTACTGCGAAACTATTTGGATACAATTGCATCTGACCGTGAACGGGCACAGTTCGTTATCGCGCTGCAGGAGGATGAGCGGCCGATTGGAGAAATTGCGATTATGGATATGGATCCATCGAATCGGAGCGGTCATATTCGTATCGCGATATTCGCTGAAGAGGACTGCGGGCAAGGGTACGGTTCGGAAGCAATGATTCTTATGTTGGATTACGGCTTCGGTATGCTGAACCTCAATCGAATTGAATTGGTTGTATTTTCATACAATGCAAGGGCAGTCCGAGCCTACGAGAAGATTGGGTTTGTACAAGAGGGGATTCAGAGAGAAGCACTTTACTACAATCATGAATACCACGACTCTATTATGATGAGTATACTAGCGCGAGAATTTCGGGAGAGACATGGCGTTTCAGCAGGAGCGTCATCATCTGTCTGAAGTATCGTGATATAATTTACGAGAACAGTTATTTTGGCTATCTTGGGAGATGATAAGTTGGATACGAAGTGGGAATATCGTACGATCAAATATAAGACAGGAGGATTTCTGGGCGGCAAGGTCGATGAAGATGGCTTCGAGCAAATGCTGAATGAAGCCGGCTACGAAGGATGGGAGTTAGTGTCCTGCTTCGACACGAGCACCACCCATGGTCAGTCCAGAGATATCATTGCTGTATTCAAGCGCAAAGTCTATTTGTAAGGTACATATAAGGAATTTGATGAAAGTTGGCCCAGTCCTGGATTCTCATAAAACCGCGACTGGGCTTAGGGGTATCTCGCAACTATATTCTCATCGTACAGAACAATGCGCCTGCCTTGCATCTCTATCAGAAGCTTCAGTACAAAGAGGCATATCGCTATTGGTACCGTTTGCGTGGAACGCACTGATTGCAAGGGGGAGCTCTATGAAATGGTTAGCTAAACGAGAGTTCAACATTCCTCATACTGGCATCAATAAGATTGAGAAGGTTCAGATCGGTGGAATCGAACAATACATATTGGTTCAATCGATAAGAGAAGGTCTTCCTATCCTGCTTATGCTTCATGGTGGTCCTGGTCTGCCGTTGCCAGGTGTATCTTGTCGTGGCAGACATGATGTTCATGTGCATGGGCAGTTTGTAGAAACGTTTTGCGCGAAGTTGGAGGCTCCTGCTGGCAAACGGTTGATCTGGATGGATAAATCCGCTCATATGTTCCATCTTGATGATGCTCGTCGTATTGAACAGGAACTGATCGAAATCGCAATAAGGGCGTAGGTTCGTTATTGTATCCTAATGAAGCATTAAGGGGAGGCAGAGATGATACTAGAAACAGAGCGGCTGCAATTGCGGCAGATGAACCAGGCAGATTATCCAGATTTATGCGAGATTCTGCAGGATGAAGAGGTCATGTATGCCTATGATCGCAAGTTTGAGGATGCTGATGTACAAGCATGGTTGGATCGGCAGAACGCGCACTATCAAGAGTATGGCTTTGGATTATGGGATCTAGGGATGGCTGTTATAAAAGAATTCGTCAAGCCATATCAGATCGGAGATATGCTTCATTATCTGTATGCCGTGAAGAAATAGCGATCTTTATCATAATAAATCTCAGTTGAAGATGAGGTGTTTGGTTGAACAAGTTCTCTAACCGTATACAGTCTGAACGGCTTGTGATTAGACCGCTTGAGGGAGAAGACTACTTCGCATGGCTAGCTGGATATGAAAATAGGCTGCCTGCACAGCACAAATATGATGAAGGCACCGTTGAGATGAGCAGATACACCGAAGAATGGTTTCAACTCGAGATAGACAATCATCAAAAATTGGCTGTCGAAGATAAACTATATTTTTTCGGCATCTTTCGAAAAGAAGACAACGCCCATGTAGGGGCCATCGATTTTTCTACGCTATTGCGGGATGATTTTCAATGGGCCAGATTAGGTTATATGATTCATAATCAATATTGGAGAAGGGGTTATGGAAATGAGGCTGTAGCTGCAGCAATTACTTTTGCGTTTGAAAAACTTAATTATCATCGCATTGAGGCGCATATTAACCTTGATAATACTCCTTCAATCAAATGTGCAGAAGGGGTTGGAATGAAGTTTGAGTGTATTCGAAAAGGATTTATATATGAAAATGACGCGTGGACAGATCATCTCATCTACTACATAAATGCAAAGTAGACCAGAATAGCCAGCTTATCTTAACGAAGGAAGCATGGCTTTTTTTTGTATGTACATCGGTTCCTGTTTTTAGGATAATGATTATGCCTAATTTTGGGATTAATATTCATATTCAGCATTCTGCCTAACAACAAAGCGTTCATTAAGGAGATATGAAAGACATGGGATATATATCGGAATTGCGGAAAGTTGTAGGTACGAAGCCATTGCTTTTAGTAGGTGCCTGTGTACTCGTATTTAATGAAGCAGGCCACTTATTGCTTCAAAAGCGGGCGGATACTCTGGATTGGGGAACGATAGGCGGCGCAATGGAATTAGGGGAATCGATGGAGGAAGCGGCGCATCGCGAGCTTTATGAGGAAACGGGACTTCGTGCAGGAGGAATGAAATTTGTTACACTGTTGTCTGGATCGGATATGTACTTCCAATACCCGCACGGTGATGAAGTCTATAATGTAATGGCTGTGTATGAAGCTTTGGATGTAACGGGAACACCTGTCGTGAATGATCATGAGGGTTTGGAAGTGAAGTATTTCGCTCTTGATGAACCGATTCCAGAGTTGAATCCATTCAATGAGAAGTATTTGCGCAAGGCGGGATATATTCAGAAGTGGTAATTGAAGATGACAATCGGAAGCAAGGAGGTTGAGCATGATGCGTCATTCTAAAGTAGCATGGGGGATAGCGCTTATCTTGCTTATTACAAACTTGATCACGATAGGATGCCTTATGACAGAGAAAAAGAAAGAAAATGGGACAGTTGTGCAGCCTGCGTTGGATGTGTTCGAGTTAAGAGGGCAGTCAGAGCACTGGAAGCTTCGTCATTATCAGGTGATGCGAACATCGAATTCGATACGAAGAGGATCTGCATCATTGACTTACTTGGGTGACACCAAGGATATTAAGGATTCCTCATCGTTTTATATTGAATATTACGAAAAGCATGGGGAACGCGAAGAGGGAGTTCTTACGAGTGGAATGGTAGCTACGAACGGCAGTGTGCAACTATTATCGGAATTGGATCACTTGGGCTCCACTCAAAGCGAGCCTACGGAGTTCGAGCGGGCCATGACGAAGGATGACTTCGCTGGCAGTTATGTCAAATTGCGTTGGTCAGATAGTTATGGTGAGTTGCATGTTGAAATAATTGAGTTGGAAGTGAACAATCATACCACATTCTCATAAGTGAGTGATAGTTGTTGTTTACAATGAGCGGGTGTACGAGTCGGGAGGTGTCGGTGTGAAGGCTGTTATCTTCGATTTGGATGGTACGTTATTGGATCGAGAGAGCTCATTGCTATCTTTTCTTGAGGATCAATTGCATTGAAGCCTATTTTGACTGTATCTTGATTTCCGAGTGGGAAGGGCTACGCAAGCCAGATCCAGCTATCTTCCATCGTGCATTGTATAAACTGTCTGTTCGAGCAGAAGAAGCGATTTACGTCGGCGATCATCCGGACAATGACGTGAGGGCAAGCCGTGCAATTGGAATGACTGCAATCTGGAAGGAAGACAAGTATTATGAGATACCTGCAGAGGCGGATGCGATGATTCGAGATCTGTTGGATCTCAAATTATTTTTATAGAATTGTAGCTGGAAACTGATTTGGAGAAATCATATCATGGTAGACAGTAGATATGATTTGAATGATAGAGGAGACATGAGATTCAAGACAGTACGAAGACAACAAGAATATGTGAAGGAGATCCGCGATGCTATACCATTTTAGTGAAGATTCAACCATTTCCACATTTATACCGCGTCCAGCAAAACAATCGCATATTCCGCCGGCAGTATGGGCGATAAATGAGGAGAATGCGGTTCATTATTATTTGCCCCGAGATTGTCCAAGGGTCATTTATGCAAAATCGGATATGATGAGTACGGAAGATGAAGCGAGATTCTTTGGTCACACAGTGGCAAACAAAATAATAGTGGTTGAGAATGACTGGCTCGAGCAGATAAGCAATACAACGATCTATAAATATACGTTTGAAGATTCCACTTTTCAGTTACTAGATGCGAATGCTGGATACTATATTTCGCAACAAACGGTGAAGCCCATTCAGATCGAGCCGATGACCAATCTCATTAAGCACATCGTGCGAACTGGGGTAGAATTGCGGTTTACACCGAATTTGCATCCCATTTACAATGCAGTGCTTGCGTCTACGGTGGATGCTTTTTCGATTATTCGATTTCAACATGCGAAGCCATTAGCCGCTGAATAACGTACAGGATATGCTCCTGATACATAAGGCTATGTTATGATGGGGGGGCGGTCAGATGAAATGGTTGTTGCGCACGCTGCCAGCCTTACTACATGTTGTCGCAAGTCTTCAATACATCAGATTTATGGTTGGAGCTGACGAGAATTCGCTCAGTTCCGTACTTATGTATGGATTTATTATATTAACGGCAATCACAGCGTCAGTTACCATGCTCGTGTCAAAGGGACAATGGAGGCAGTTTCTAATCTCATCAGTTGCTTATATCGTTTGGATTATCGTATGGATGGTTGGACTCCAACCGATTATCAATCTTAACGTTGTGAATGCCCCTGAAGATGATCCGGCAATAGGCATGCTGATACTTTTTGTCGGGTTGCCGCTGTCGCTTATCAGCCTTGTTTTTGGAACGATAACTGGAATCATGCTCGTGCAGCTTCGAACGCAAATCAGGTTGTTTCGACAGTAGATGACAGCCCAAACTATCTTTTCCACTATTACAAAACATCAGGAGAGACATCATATGCTAATCTACAATATCTGTTATATTCAACGCGGGAACGAGGTACTGCTGCTTAATCGGGAGAAACCGAGCTGGATGGGGTGCTGGAATGGCATCGGCGGCAAGCTGGAAGCAGGGGAGTCTCCTCGTGAATCGATGGAACGTGAATTGAAAGAAGAAACGGGAATAACGCCCACGGATTTGACATTCAAGGGCATCGTCAGTTGGAGGGTGGACGGGACGAGGTTTGGCGGCATGTATTTGTACGCAGCAAGTGTGGAGAAGAGCTTTACATACAATACGCCGATTAAGACAGACGAGGGCATCTTGGATTGGAAACGAGTAGATTGGATTATGGATGTTCATAATCAAGGAGTCGCCTCTAATATGTCCCAAGTTCTTCAAGGCATGAGAAGCGATATGTACTGCTACGATTATCACTGCATATTTGAAAAAGGGAAGCTGCTGGACATTACTGCAACACAGATAGATTCCACGTTGGAACGGGATGAGGTACAGCGGGAGGCGTATTTGCAGAAATATGCTGTTATGGTCCATTCCTCATAATCAATAATTGAAATGTGAACGTTAATACCTAACTGCTAAACACGGGGGCGTTACGAGATTATAAAGCCAAAGGGCACTGCATTTAGGGTGTCATTGGCTATTTTTTTTATCTCAAGAATCGGTCTTACGAACTTGTTCCATGCAGTCGAGTTTTTTTAAAAGATGCCGTTCATGATGCTTGGTATGTGTATGACAGCAGTCGAGAATATTAGTAGAAGGGGATAAATGCTAAAAGGAGATGAACTTGCGTGAACGCATCAAATATCAATCCGTTTCTGATGTTTTTCGGCAATGCTGAAGAGGCAATCAAGCGCTATACTTCCGTATTTCAACCTTCTGAGGTGATAAGCATTGTGCGACATGGAGATGCAATGCCAAAACTGGACGAAGGAGATAAGGATAAGGTGCTGCACGCCGTGTTCTCGTTGAAAGGACAGGTGTTCATGTGCATTGATAACTTGGACAAGCAGCATCGCCATGAGTTTACGCCGGCTATATCCTTGTTCGTGACATGCGATTCGGAAGAAGAAATTGATCGAGTATTTCGGGAGCTGTCTGAGGAAGGACAAGTGCTGATGCCGCTTGAAGCCTCGTCTTGGAGCGCCAAATTTGCTTGGGTACAGGACAAGTTCGGTGTATCGTGGCAATTGAATCTGGCGAATACATAATTTGCATTTGCATGAGAAAGGAAGAGGAGCGGGATCTTTAATGGTCAGTAATTGACCTTAAGGAGAGCCGCTCCTTTTCGCTTCGTAGGGGATCTTGGTTCAGGCTATCCTTTGTTGAACTGAATAGTGCTCACTATCTCTATGAGCTGACGCAGCCCAAGCTCGATGCGATCCTCAGGCACATTCGTCACATTGATTTTCAACAAATTGCTAGCCGGGAACGAAGCTAAGTAATGCTTGTCGATCGATTCGAGATGAATCGATTTCTTTTGTGCATCAGAAATAAGCCGCTGCACAGGCAGTCTGTCATGCAGTTCCAGATGGGTATGCACCGTTAGATGGGATGAAGCGCTTGGGATTGCGAAATGTTCATGCTGCTGAAGGGAGATATCTCGCAATACTGCCTGCATGAGCTGCGACCTTCTGGCATACGAGGTGCGTATTTTCTCGCGATGATGCTCGAACATGCCGCTCTTCAAGTAGATTTCGAGCGCTCCCTGCGATAGCATGGAACTGTCAATATCCTGTGTTCGTTTATACCGATTGAACGTCTGGATTAGTGCATCTGGAATCACAGCCACCCCAATGCGGAGCCCTGGAAAAATAATCTTCGAGTAGCTCTTCAAGTAAATGACATGCCCAGATTGATCGTACGCATATAGTGGATCGGACTTCGGATTGTGTTCCAAATCGGCCAAATAATCATCCTCGACGATATAGACGTCGTATTTGTGTGCGAGGGCAGCGATTCGCTTCCTTTCTTCGGTACGGTAGGAAGAGCCAAGCGGATTATGGAATCTTGGTATCGTATAAAAAAACTTAATGTCCTCCGTACGGAATATTCGTTCTAGCTCGTCCATATCGATGCCTTGCTCCGTTCGGCGAATGCCCATTACAGGAAGTTGATGCGTTTGCAGATGTTCAACCAGCAGATGATAACAAGGCTGTTCAATAAGAATCATCCTATTTTGGTTCGGAAAAGGCATGGTACAAAGTATGGAGAGGGCTTGCTGCACCCCTGATACAATGAAGATGTTGGACAGCTGTGTAAACACCTGATAATTGGCGAGATGCCGCTGCATGAGTGCAAGCAGCGATGGCAGCCCTTGAGAGGTCCCATAGATGAATAGATCATTTTTGTAGGTATCGATCGCTTTGTTGATACAGTGCTGGAAATCCAAGTATGGGAACACGCCAGGGTCAGGCGCGGCGGAGACAAAATCGATAATTTCCTGCTTCTTGAAATCTGCTTGATTTCGTGCCCGAACAACGTAATAGCCGCTCTTCGCCACCGAATAGATGAGATGTCTTTCTTCCAAATCATGCAGTGCCCGAATGATCGTGCTCTTGTTGACCCCATATTGAATGGCAAGCTCGCGAATGGAAGGAAGTTTATCCCCGTCGTTCAAGGTGTGCTTCTCCAGATTGCGCTCTAAATTCTGAATGACCTGCTCGAATTTATACATCGATCTCCATTCACCTCGAATCTGTACCGGTACAGATGCTAATTTTCTTGATTGTAGCATAGTGCTGCAGCAATTAACATGGTTGTAGGGCCTTCAGTAATCAATTGCTTGCAAGCAAGGAAGAGAGGAATCGATCATGAATCATTCAGCTGTAAAAAAAGCGTATATCGCCGCCATCCTAAATACACTGATTATTGGATTTTCCTTTGTTTTTGTAAAAATAGCGCTGCAAAGCGTAAACTCGCTAGACATGCTTGCCTATCGATTTACGGCATCCTTTGCGGCTATCATGATCTTGATTCTGTTCGGAAGAGTAAAGCTGAACCTACGATGGAAGGATGTTGCGACGATTGTCCCGCTGGCGGTTCTCTACCCCGGATTGTTTTTTGCCTTTCAAACATTCGGTCTCGTCACCGTATCTGCTTCGGAGGCTGGGATTATTCAGGCGGCTGTACCGATATTCACGATGATATTCGCATCGTATTGGCTGAAGGAACATTCCACATGGCAGCAAAAAATTGCTCTGCTTCTGTCGGTCTCAGGACTTATTTATATCTTTGCGATGAAAGGCGTTAACGTTGGAAATACAAGTTTATTAGGCATCTTGCTCGTCTTCCTGTCTGTGCTCTCCTTAGCGGGATACAACGTTGCTGCACGCAAGAGAACACGCAAATATGGAGTGATGGATGTAACCTTTATTATGACCTGCTTCGGATTCGTGCTCTTTAATGCGATGGCGATCTTCCAGCATATTGCGGAAGGAACGACATGGAATGTGATGCAGCCGCTATTCGATCCGATGTTCGTAGTCTCCATTCTCTACTTGGGCGTGTTATCTTCTCTGATGACCGCATACTTGACGAACTATGCATTATCGAAGCTGGAGGCTGTGAAGGTAAGCGTATTTACGCAATTAGGGACGGTTGTGACGATGGGAGCAGGTGTCATGATCTTGAACGAAAGCTTGCAGTACTATCATATCGTTGGCGCTGGGCTCATCATAATCGGCGTGTTGGGCGTCAATATCCCGCTTCGTCAACGTCAACGTACAAGCAACATGAAGAAGCAGGCGTGAGATAGTGAATTTGTGAAGTGTGTAAGAAAAGCCAAAAGCACCGAACCTCGGTGCTTTTTTTTACCTGCTATAGATAGTGAAGTTGACTCCGTATATCGGCAAATTAGCTTTTGCGGCGACACGCTGTGAAGAGAAGTTGTCACAGAACGTGCTGTATAACGGGATGGCTCCGATCCTGCGGACCGCTTGAGCCCAGCTTGCAACTACGTGAGCTGCGTACCCTCTACCACGAAAGTCGTGAAGCGTTTCTAGCCCAGCCTCATGGGCATGACAAGAAATACGAACACTCCGGCATAGCGATACAATCTGCTCATGGTGAACGATTGCGACGCAAGGCTGTGCATACTCGATTTCTGAGGCCAGCCACTCGAATCCGCTGTAATCCCATTTTGTTATATTTTCTTGCGTGATCGTTACTGGCTTCTCCGAACTCGCATCCGCCAAGCTGGTATCAGGTACATAGTAACAAGGCCCCATTGTGAATTGTTCAGCATGCAGGAGGCTCATATAGGATTCATAGTGCTTCGGTGTTGCATGAATATCACGAATTGCGGGTTCAACCTTAATTAATGACTTCAGTTGTTCGACTACCGAGCTTGGAACATCATGGCGAAATCTACATATCGTCTTGCCATCCATGGTTCGTCCTAAGAAAAAGCGAGGAGCTGGACGCTCACCAGGCCACGGCTCGTTAATCGATCGAAGCCGCATCTTGTCATCATGCGTAAACAGGGCTTCAGCGTGCATGTTCATAAGCTTATTAGAAGATAGCAGACTTGCTTCTGGATTTTCTTTTTCCGTTTGAATGAGTAGCACCCCCAAGTTGTTTTAGGTTTGCACCGTACCCTAATTCTTCATTTACGTGTACCTCTGGTTCCTGTTGCAGTGATTCTAAGGAAAAGTCTTGCGTTATGCTAATGCAGTATGCAGCCATCGCAGTGTTGCACCCTAGTGTGATGTTTCCAAAGAGTGGATACGGCACTCTGTATACAGGTGGTCGAAGTAAAGAATACCTTGTAATGAAAATTACCTTGATGGATTAGGTCTTGATTGTTATGATAGCAAAAATAAATGGTAGGAAATAGCTAATAATTTTTTTCAAGAGAGGACGGTGCAATTGATGCCATATTTACATGGAAACCGCATCACATTACGCGAATATCGCAGAGAAGATTTGGGATGGATTCGGAAATGGGCAAATGATGAGGAGATAACGAATACACTGAGTGATATTTTTTTGTATCCGCATGCGGAACAAGATACGGAAGCCTTTCTAGAAATGATGATTGACAGTTCGTCTAAATCGAAAGGCTTCGTCATCGCTGATCGGCAATCGTTGGATTATATCGGTCAAATTGATTTGCATCAGATTGACTGGAAAAATCGCTCCGCCGTACTTGGCATCGTGATCGGCCGCAAAGATATGCTTGGTGCCGGTTATGGCAGGGAAGCGATTAGACTGATGCAGAAGTTTGTATTCCACTCCTTGAATTTGAACCGGCTGGAGCTGGAGGTGTATGCATTCAATGAGCGGGCGCATCGTTGTTATATCAGCTGTGGCTTCAAGGAGGAAGGGAGACTCCGCCAGAAGATGTTTAAGGACGGAAAGTACTCGGATGTTATCGTGATGAGCGTGTTAAAGGACGAATATGAGCAGATGCAACTTGATGGGAAATGACCTAACAGCTGAAAGGTGATGCATAATGGCAATGATCCCGCGATGGGAGCCTGAACAGCAGCGCTATGCGTTATCGGAACAGGTATACCTGCTGAAGGCGGATAAGATCGAATGGGGAATATACTGCTCTGTGTATTATAGTGCAGAATATAACGGTTTTTTCAAGGATCAAGGATATGAATATGAAGGATGGCGAGATCCCTTCTGGATTTATGAAGGCGAAGCTCGCATCGGCGGGGTAGTGATAGCGCCCAATGTCATGTATACGCTGTTCTTCATCCCGCCATTCAGAGATGAACGGCGCATCGTGCTATTATTGAAGGAAGCGCTAATCAGCTGGTCTGATCTACGCAAGGATATTATTATATTCGAGGTACTGCCAGATCAGGTTGAGCTGCTAGGTAGAGCTGGCTTCTGGCCATCAGCATTCAGATGCCGCTGGATGCAGCGGCCAACCGAAGCTTTTGTAGTCAAGTGGGAAGATCACTTTGTTGTGGAGACGCCAGAAATGATCCAGCAGGATGGCATCAATCAACTGCGGAACGAGAATGACATTGCGAAGCTCTTATATCGAAGTTTTGCCGGTGCAGGTTCGATAGATGCCATTCGCAGACAGCAGACGGATATGCAATTCTATCAAGAGGATATCCGCGAATATGTGTCTTACACGAATGACTTGGTAAGGAACGCCTCGACGATCGTTGTCGATAGTCATACGAATGAAGTGGTAGGCGCATGTCTCGTGTCCATGCAAGGAAGTTACCCAGCTATTTATAATATTGCCGTGCATCCTTCCTATTCGGGGCAGGGGATTGCCACAAGAATGCTTCAAACGGCATTATCTAATTTGAAAGGGCACTATCCTGTTCTAAGACTGTATGTGATGCAGGGGAATACAGCGGAATCGGTATACTACAATCTTGGTTTTATGCCTGGGCCAATAGAGGTTCAGCGCATGTATATTCCAGCACAAACTGATCGATTAGATAGCAATCGTACATAACTGTCAGCAACTCCTAACAGGGTAGGAGAATCGCTAGATTCGCCTCCTGTGCATTTTGCATGATCACACATTTCCGGGATGAACGATGAATACTTACAAAGGTATACCCACATTGCTTTTACCGTAAACGAACATGATATTGATGAGATAAAGACGAAGCTTCAACAATACGGTGCCCGAATACTGCCTGGAAGAGAGCGTGATGAGCGGGACAAGCGGTCGATCTATTTCACAGACCCAGACGGACACCGATTTGAATTCCACTCCGGTCAATTGGCGGATCGCTTGGACTATTACAAGGAAGCGATGCCGCATATGACTTTTTTGGAATGAATGAATCCATATTCAACTAATACTATTTAGAGAGATTATTTCGGTTGCTCGCTAAAAGAGAAGGATGTCGCCTATATTGAGAATGTCATAAAGGAAATAAGCGCTGCATCAAGACTAGTCAGAAGAGGTAATGATCATTATCTGATTAGATAGGGAGTGTTTTTTACCCATGCGAACGCTGAAGAGCTTTATGAAGATGGTGCTTGAATTGATGTTGGGGTTATATTATGGCATATTTCGCCGAGGAGAGCACTACGACAAGGAGACGGAACATCTACGAGGTGTCCGCTATGGTGTATTTATTGCTAGTTTGCTTATCGTATTGGTTATCATCGCGATGATTGTGTATCCGAGCAGTTTGTAACATACAAGGGAGCGTACAGCATTGGTGAATATACAACCTGAGATTGAACTTATTCTGAATCGATATATCAAGTTAATTGACGAATATAAGCAGGATTGGCTGGAGGGATTGTATGTCTATGGCTCAATTGCGTTAGGGGATTATTCGTTATCATTAAGCGATATTGACTTCATTGCGATCACTCGTGAACGACTGAATGCAGATGAGATTAGACAAATGGCAATTATTCATGCGAAAGTAAGGCGGTTTGCTCCAAAGCCTAATATGAACGGGATCTACTTGACTTGGGAGGATATAGGCAAGTTGCCTCATGAAATTGCGTCGTTTCCCTATTATTGTGATGGGAAGATGAACCGAGCAGGTTATTTCGAGCTCAATCCTGTGACCTGGTATGAAATGAAGTATCACGGCCTAGCAATCGTTGGGCCGCCTGTGGCTGAATTGGATATTCCCTTAGATATGAACTTGTTCTTGTCTGATATGCATGAGAATTTGAACACCTATTGGGCGAATTGGATACAGAGATCAACACCGTTCTTGTCTATTCATTCCTTCCTGCTGCTCAATCGTGCTCAAGTTGCGTGGGGGGTACTTGGTGTAACCAGACAATGGTATACGTTCCGTGAAAGAGCGATTGTGAGTAAGGCTGGAGCGGGGGAATATGCATTGAGCATAGTTCCTGCGCGATGGCATAAGATTCTGCAAGAATCGATCAACGAAAGACGAGGCATCGGGGAGTCTCTCTATGCTTCGAAGTGGGAGAGGAAGCGGGATGCCTTGGCGTATATGACTTATTTGATGAATGAGTGCAACCATTTGTTCGATAATGAGCCTAGCAGCGTAAATTGATTGGTAACGCAATTATAATATCGATGTATTTCTGAAGATTCGGGGTCACGGAGGAGTGAACTCGAGTCTTTTTTATTTTTCTCTATGATAATCATTATCAATGCATTATAATGACATAGATTGTTGATTATGATTATACTGACATAGAGAAATGAGGGAATCGATTGCTGCGAAGGTTTTTCTCCTATTATCGTCCTTACATGGGGCTGTTCTTCTTAGACTTTACCTGTGCGGTATTCGTCGCATTACTTGAGCTCGGTTTCCCGCTGGCAGTGAATCAGGTTGTGGACAAGCTGCTGCCAACAGGGAACTGGACGTGGATCGTATGGGCTTGCATTGGCCTGCTCGTGATTTATTTGATTAATATGGTGCTGCATTTTGTCGTCACGTACTGGGGGCATATGCTTGGCATTAACATTGAGACAGATATGCGCAAGAAAATGTTCGAGCACTTGCAGAAGCTGTCATTTCGTTTCTTCGATAACAATAAGACAGGGCAACTGATGTCCCGCATGTCAAATGACCTCCTTGAAATCGGCGAGGTAGCCCACCATGGGCCGGAAGATTTGTTCATTGCGGTGATGACACTGCTCGGCGCATTTGGTCTTATGCTCGGGTTGAACTGGAAGCTGGCCGTGTTGACGTTCGTCGTTGTTCCGTTACTATGTTCCATCACGATCTTTTTCAATAAGAAGATGATGGGGACATTTCGGAGAATGATGACAGACCTTGCTGATTTCAATGCTCGCGTAGAAGACAGCATTGGCGGCATCCGCGTTGTTCAAGCCTTTGCTAACGAGACGCATGAGAAGGAGTTGTTTGCAGAGAACAACGGCCGCTTCCGCAAGACGAAGCTGTTGTCTTATCGCATCATGGCGTGGAATACGTCAATCAGTTATATTTTGATGCGTATTGTAACCGTATTTGTACTGCTATGCGGTACATGGTTTGTCATTCAGAAGGAATTATCTTACGGAGAGTTTTTGGCGTTTATTTTGCTGACGAACGTATTCCTCGGCCCGATCCAGAAGATTAATACCGTGATCGAGAGTTATCCGAAAGGAATCGCTGGCTTCAAGCGCTATGTAGAGATTATCGACACCGAGCCTGACGTGAAGGATAAGCCGGATGCAGTGGATGTGGGCATGCTGCGCGGCAATATTCGGTTCCAAGATGTTACGTTCGGTTACGAACAGGATCGTCCTGTTCTGCGCGGCATTAACGTTGCCATTAACGCAGGCGAGACGGTTGCCTTCGTAGGGCCGTCGGGCTCTGGCAAGACGACGCTCTGCAGTTTACTGCCGAGATTCTACGACGTGCTTGAAGGCAGTATTACGGTAGACGGCGTCGATATTCGCGATTTGAAGCTGCAATCGCTGCGCAAGCAGATTGGCATCGTGCAGCAGGACGTCTTCTTGTTCGCTGGAACCATTCGTGAGAATATCTCATATGGGCGTCTTGGAGCCTCCGATAAGGATATTTGGGAAGCAGCACGGCGCGCGCGGCTGGATGACTTCATTCGTGATCAGCCGGAAGGTATGAACACAGTAATTGGCGAGCGTGGAGTGAAGCTGTCGGGTGGCCAGAAGCAGCGCCTCGCCATAGCGCGTATGTTCTTGAAGAATCCGCCAATCCTTATCTTGGACGAAGCAACATCTGCTCTTGATACGGAGACGGAAGCAGCTATCCAGCAGTCTCTAGCGGAATTGTCGGAGGGACGGACAACGCTAGTAATCGCTCATCGCTTGGCAACGATTAAGATTGCCGATCGTATTGTAGTTGTAACCGAAAAGGGAATTGTAGAACAGGGCGGTCATGACGAACTGCTTGCCGTAGGCGGCTTGTATAGCCGACTGCACAAGGCGCAATTCAGAGAATAGCATCTAATTATGTGCTGAGCAGCATTGCTGACCATTTGTACGATAAGATGAATTAGATTTTGAAGCCTGATTCACGCATGATTGCGTTTCGAATCAGGCTTTTTGTTTTGTTCGATTAGGGTACTTGGAGCACTTCCAGCAGGTGGTTGTATGAGGAAAATTTGCAATGATCATAATAGTACCTTGACTGTCATAGTACTTTGATCTATATTGTTATTGAGGAGGTGATCCTTGCATGAATGCGAAGCTGTCTTCTGATTTGCTGCGCGGCCATACGGATACAATTATTTTGAAGCTGCTGATGAGCGGAGATAAATACGGTTATGAAATATGCAAGCTGGTGCACAGTGGATCAGATGGGCAATACGAGCTGAAGGAAGCCACAATGTATTCCAGTCTGAAGCGGCTGGAGTCAGAAGGAAACATTACTTCCTATTGGGGGGACGAGACGCATGGCGGTAGACGGAAGTATTACCGCATTACGGACAAAGGGCGCATCACGTATGCAGACAATAAGCAGAATTGGGAATATGCGAAGAAAATATTAGATATTTTGATATAAGTGCGTGTTCAAAAAGGCCGGTTTTCAGCACCGAAGCATATGCTTCCGATGTGCGTTTTTTCAAAACGCTTCAGTTGGATGAAGCTAGGGCCTGAGGAGCGGAGTGTACGTTTTGGGTACATGAGCACCTAAGATGTTTCCGCAGGAAACATACTTCGTAAGCATCTGCTTAGGGCCGGCTGAATTCAAGATTCGATGCCGAGTCCACTTCATGATTTACTTCGTGATCAAAAGCGGACTTTTTGAACAACCTCTATAAGAAAGGTGGAATATGCGATGAATGAGCGACTAAGACGATACTTGGACAGCGTCTTTTCCCCATATGAAGATTTGAAGCAGATCCAGGAACTGAAGGAAGAACTGCTGTATGATTTACAGGAGAAGCTGAGCGATTTGAAGAAGGAGGGTTATGATGATGAGGCAGCCTATCTTCTAACGATTGAATCGATTGGTGAGATTTCTGAACTCATTGAGAGTATTAATTCGCAAACAGTTCAGCTGCAGCAGAAGGTGGGGATGGACTTTTCGAAAAGCAATTTGGAAAACTCTGATTTCAAATCGACTTCTGTGCATGATGGACAGTTCAATTACAGCAATTTGAAAGGATCGGATTTCAGCTATTCGGATTTAACGAACAGTTCTTTCAAGTGCAGCAGCTTGGATCAGGTCAACTTTACAGGGGCAAATTTGTCAGGTGCGCAAATAGTGAAGTCAAGCGCGAGAAAAGCGATTTTCACAGATTGTATTTTCGAGAATACCACGTTCAAGTCCTCTGATTTCTCTGGCGTCAGCTTCGACAACTTAACATTCAATGGGGTTGTGTTTGATTATGCTGGGTTGCGAAAGACAACATTCCGCAATGCGGTATTCAACAATGTGTCCTTTAAGACAGATGTGAAGAAGACGATTTTCGACGGGGCGACGATGGATAAGCTGACTTATGCGCTGCTGAAGAGCTATAAGGCTGATTTGTCCAATGTAACGGTGCGCTAAGAAGCTTGGTGCGTCTGCGTAAAGGATAAAGAATTCATAATGTGAACTTACCTGCGGGCCATTAGGCAGCGGGTAAGTTTTTGTTATATTATGGAGGTTTTAGAGCCGTACACCTTATCGGTACGCTGCCCTCTCCTTCTTCAGCTTGAAGGCGATCCCTATGAACAATTACTTCGAATCGATTGTGATTAACTTCATAGACAATCATGCTGCTGATTGCTAGAAATGATACATATGTAACATTTGGCAAAGATAATAGGGGGGCAAGTCACAGCATGAGTGGAAAATCAGTTGCACCAGTCAGTCAAGATTATATCATCGAGCAGGTCAAAGAGAAGTATAGCTGTACCGTCTTGAAATGCGAAGGACGTCCTGTGCTTGAATTCAAATCCGAACAGGAACTTCATGAAATTACGGATTATGTGCAGCACAACTTCGAAATGGAATTAATGGATGTATTTTTTACGGCCATTGAGAGTTTGCAGCCAGAAGAGTAGGAAGCTCATATGGGGAGGATTATCTACCAACCCTCCCATGTTGTATAAGGCTAAGAAATGCGATTTTGCAGCATGTTACAGTGGAGTGGAAAGACCGCGAAAAGACACCAATTGATGCCAAAATGAATTTTTTTGTGATAAATGACCGGGTAGCAATGTGTTTTGGTGTACAATAAGATATATTACGTCATTACGCAGCTATTGAGGTGTAGAAATATGATTATTTTGAAAAGTCAGCAAGAAATCGATGCAATGCGCGAATCGGGGAGACTGCTTGCGCAGGTGCATCAAGAGCTCGCAGGTATGATTAAGCCTGGCGTGACCACACATGAGATCGATCAGTTCGTGGAGCGCTATTTGCATAAGCATGGTGCAACGCCTGAACAGAAGGGATATCACGGCTTTCCGTTTGCGACATGCGCATCTGTGAATGATGTGATCTGTCACGGGTTCCCGAACAAAGAGCCATTGAAGGATGGCGACATCGTAACCATTGATATGGTCGTAAATTTGAATGGCGCTCTGTCTGATTCAGCGTGGAGCTACCGTGTCGGTGAAGTATCGGAGCAGGCAGACAAATTGCTCACCGTTACGGAGAAATGCTTGTATCTCGGCATCGAGCAGGCGGTTCCAGGCAATCGACT
This sequence comes from Paenibacillus suaedae, assembly GCF_032337355.1. NCBI lineage: Bacteria > Bacillati > Bacillota > Bacilli > Caryophanales > Paenibacillaceae > Paenibacillus > Paenibacillus suaedae. The sequence continues at coordinate 353,187 of NZ_JAVYAA010000006.1, read as the reverse complement.
CGGAGATGTCGGACATGCGATTCAATCCTATGCAGAAGCGAATGGATTCTCGGTAGTAAGAGACTTCATCGGCCATGGTATAGGCAAGGATATGCATGAGGAGCCGCAAGTACCGCACTATGGTTCTCCAAATCGCGGCATTCGCTTGAAGGAAGGCATGGTCATTACGATCGAACCGATGCTGAATACGGGCCGCTACCATGTGAAGCTCGACAGCGACGGTTGGACTGCACGTACAGCTGACGGCGGTTTGTCGGCGCAATATGAGCATACGATTGCGATTACGAAGGATGGTCCAGTCATTTTGACAACCTTATAAGTGGAAACAGCTGCGAGCAGTTGTTACACGCGTCATGTATGTGAACATGTGCAAGCGCCCTCTGGTGGAGATCATCCCATTTAGAGGGCGCTTTCTCTTTTTGTATCCCGGTTAATTTATATGTTGAAGGATTTGTCAGAGTGATTATAGAATGGATATATCTGTCTATCGCGAAAAGGGGGATCAATCAATGATACATATACAGACAGTTGCACGAACTCAACTTGATGAGTTGGCGGAGCTATATACGGAGCTCGATAACAGTGAGACGAACATTGAAAGGCTAAGAGAAAGATTTACTGCGCTGCAATCGAACCCAGACTATACATTCATAGGTGCAGTAGATGATTCCGGCAAGCTTGTCGGCTCCGTAATGGGGATTCGCTGCTATGACTTAACAGGTCAATGTCGCCCGTTCATGGTGCTGGAAAATATGATCGTAAGCAAAAGCTATCATCGAAAAGGCATTGGACAAATCCTCGTAGATGCGATTGAGAAAATTGCCGTAGAAAGCGACTGTCATAGTGTCGTTCTTTTATCAAGTGCGTGGAGAACGGATGCGCATCAATTTTATGAGAAGCTTGGATTTACGAAGGATGCGGCATATGGCTTTATTAAGCCATTGAATTAAGCAATGACGCAAGAGAAGGAAGAGATCTTGCAACGACTTCGCAATTAAAGGGGGATGTCGATGAAATCGTATCGGACGAACAGCAGCGATGGCGTAGGCATACATGTTCTGGATACTTTGGATGAAGCAGATCCATCTATTACCCCATTGCTTATTTGCCCGGGATTGTCCGAGACCGCGGAGGAATTTGAAGCACTTATGGAATTCTTGCTTCCGCGAAGATGTGTGGCATTGTCATTCCGTGGACGAGGACATAGTGACACACCGCTCACTGGATATGGCTTGGAGGAGCATGTGGCCGATATCGAGAAGGTTGTACAGACCGCTGGATTGATTCAATATCACATGTACAGCCACTCAAGAGGAGTATCCTATGCGTTGGGGTATGCGAGAGCAGCAAAGCCGTATATACGCAGTCTGCTGCTTGATGATTATCCGCCTGAGCATCGTGCCATGAGCGAAGCGTGGGCCGAAGAATACTTACATGAATACATCATTCCGCACGAACGCTTACCGCACATTCGGCAGGAAGCGATTATCGGAATTCATCGTGATTCTGAATATGCTGCTCTTGAAATCATGCTTCCACAGCCTGTTCTAGTTATGCATGGTATGCTGGATGATTCAATGATTACGGAAGAAGATCTGAATCGTTACAAGTTGATGTGCGCGGATCTGACGGTGCGGCCCTTCGCTCACTCTGGGCATGGAATTAGAATGACGGAAGAACAAGGATTGTATGAGACGATTCGAGACTTTTTGAATCAGTGTGACAAGTGAGCAAGGGCAGGGCTCTGGAACTTTTACAACTTTTATAATCGGATCTGAGGTCGAGCTAAAAAGGTGGAAATTAAAGATAATACAGGGAGAAGGAGTGCACTGTTCCTTCTCTTTTTATATTGGGAATAAGTCTACAATTGTTGGGAAGGTGGCTAATAAAGTTCACCGATTAGGCATAATTGAGGTGTTGATCTGCATAACAAATAAATGGTACAATATGGCATATATTATAAATCTCTGGTGGTGTACGGATGTCAAGCTTTTGGAATGCGGTCATCTCCGGCTCCAAGCAGCAGAAGATTATGCTTGGTGTTTTTGTATGCCTATTCGTCGTCACGCTCCTCGAACTTGAACTCATTGATATGATGACCATTCATTATCATTCAACGGGCAGAACATCAGGCAATGGCAACATAGGATTGATTGCAATCCTCCTATTTCTTCCGTTCTACCTCTTGTTGCTGTCCCTCATTGGTACTGCATCAGGATTCGTTTATATGAATCGGTTGAGTAATAAGAAGTCCAACAGCGGTTTTCTCATTTTCCTCATTGGAATATCGATTGGATTAGGATTGGTACAGCGCTTTGTGTTTATGAGAGAGGGCGTACCTGATGATGTTTCGGACAATTCCTTATTGGATTATTTGCTCACTCCGTATATGAATTCTGCTTTCTTCAATCTATTCACGTATTTATTAGGGATTATTTTCACGATTGTGTTCAGTTACTTCATTGCACTTCTCATTCATTCCCTCCGTAACAAGCAGGAAGTAGCGGAACATGGTTCTCAATAGAAGAATAAACTTGTCTTTGTTGCCCTATGATGCGCTCTACAGGCAAGCAAAGGTGAAGAAGCACACCTCAGACTTCCACAACAAACAACTCGTTCTTTCTTTACACACGAAATGATATTTTGCCCACAACATGTGATTTTTCCATTCTTATATGTGCATGACAGTGCTCCAACTATTCTTGATCTTCCAAGTTCATCGGATGTCTTCGATGGATTGATTCATCGTGCAGGTAATAGTTATTCCTCGTTTTGTGAGTTGGAGGTATGAATTTCAGGATGAGGATCATATGGATGACTGTATTGTGTTTCTGTGTCATGTTGTCCACAATCGGCTGCTCGTCAACAGAATGGCAGCAGTACACGAAGTTGGCCGAAGCATTTAAGCAAGCACAATACGATGTACCCGATTATACGCAAATTACAGGACATGTGGATCAGCTCCTCGGGAGATACGAGAGGATTAAGCCTTTCCTGACCCGAGAGACATATAACCAACTATATCGGAACCGAACTCTGGCCATTGCGTTAGGTACAGCCAAGAAACAGCAATGCAATATCGAAGTGACTTCATTTCAGCTAGAAGAACAATCTGAGACTGAGGCTGAACCTAAGACGGTGAAGTCAATGTCATTTACGTATTCCATGACCATGCAGCTCCGTGATGCACAGGGACAGCTGATTGAAGTGATCGAAGTGCCGGCAGGTCAGATGGATTTTGCAATCCAGGATGGGGGATTGTTCATATTGAGTGATCGGGATGGGGAGCCATTAATGAGCAAGTACAACTAGGAGGTTGATTGTCATGATTATTAAAATGCAAACGGACGTATATCGTTCGATTGCACAAGACTCGCTGGGCTGGAAGATGATTGAGCCTATTATTGAGCGAATCAAGGGCAAGGATCCTATTGAGAAGTCACAGGTGTATGCTAAGTTGACCGAGGGTCAAAAGGCGCTATTTATGTTTTTTGTGTTTCATAAGCATACTGAATCTATCGATGAGTTTTATTGGTTTGCCTCTTATTTTGTAGGTGATCTTCAGGCGTGGCAGGCTTTGAAGAATGGCATGCGGCAATTTGAGGATGAAGGCATGCTGCGCTTGTATGACCAAGTAGAAGCGTTAGTGGAGTCATACAATCGCAAGCCAGACCGATCTTGGCGCGAAGCGATCGTTGCTGATTTGGAACAAAATGAGGAACTCTACGGCAAGGTATCTCACCTTTATGAAGCGTACAAGAAGCAAGCACCAGCGACGCTTGAACACATACATCATTATATTCAGCATAACGTAGAAGAATTTGTTGAGCTTGTAACGTAATTATCAAAAATTATTAGGCGCATATGCACACTCTCTTACTTTTAAATAGTTATTTTTTACAACATTTCCGTTATAATAATCTATGGAGTATCTAATAGAGAGGGTGCATATGAGATGAAATTTAGCGATTACACATATGTCCGACCTGATGCGAAGTTAATTGAGCAGCAAATTAAACAATTGATCAGTTCCTTTGAAGCTGCGGAAAGCTTCGAACAGCAAGATCGCATCATGTCAGACATCAACAAGCTTCGCAGTGAATTCGATACGCAAGCGCAGTTGGTATCCATTCGCCATTCAATCGATACGAATGATGAATTCTACAAAGCAGAACAAGAGTACATGGATGAAGTAGGTCCCGTTATCCAAGAATACATAACTGACTATTACCGGGCGCTTGTGAATTCGAAGTATAGAGCGGAGCTCGAGGCGAAGTGGGGCATTCAACTGTTCCAGTTGGCTGAGAAGCTGCTTAAGACATTCAGCCCTGAGATCATTGAAGACTTGCAGCTGGAGAACAAGCTGTCGACAGAATATTCCCAATTGATTGCTTCTGCGAAAGTTCTATTCGAAGGGGAAGAGCGTACACTCGCGCAACTGACACCATTCGAGTTGTCCACAGATCGCGATATGCGCAAGCGTGCTTCTGAAGCGAAGTTCGGCTTCATGTCCGAGAACGAAGCGAAATTTGACCGCATTTATGATGATCTGGTTAAGGTGCGTACGAAGATTGCGAAGAAACTGGGCTACGAGAATTATGTTCAGCTTGGATACGACCGTATGTGCCGTACCGATTACAATGCGGAAATGGTAGCGAATTTCAGAGCGCAGGTATTGGAACATATCGTGCCAGCCGCTACGAAGCTGAAGGAGCGTCAGGGCAACCGGATCGGCGTTGATCAAATGTACTACTATGATGAGTCGTTTGACTTCAAGACAGGGAATGCGACACCGAAGGGTGATCCAGATTGGATCGTACAGAACGGTGCTAAGATGTATGAAGAGTTGTCACCTGAGATGAATGAATTCTTCACGTTTATGCGTGAGAATGAATTGATGGATCTTGTCAGCAAGAAAGGCAAGCAAAGCGGCGGCTACTGTACATTCTTGAGCGAATACGGCGCACCGTTTATTTTCTCCAACTTCAATGGTACATCCGGCGATATCGATGTTTTGACACATGAAGCGGGCCATGCGTTCCAAGTGTACGAGAGCCGTCACTTCGAAGTGCCAGAATATAACTGGCCTACATATGAAGCTGCCGAAATTCATTCGATGAGCATGGAGTTCTTCACATGGCCATGGATGGAGCTGTTCTTCCAAGAAGACACGGAGAAGTATAAGTTCGCTCATTTGGCTGGCGCGCTGTTGTTCATCCCATACGGAGTAACGGTGGATGAATTCCAGCACTTTGTATACAGCAATCCGGAAGCGACACCTGCGGAGCGCAAGGCTGCTTGGCGCGACATCGAGAAGAAGTACTTGCCACACAGAGACTATGAAGGCAATGATTACTTGGAGCGCGGCGGATTCTGGCAGAAGCAAGGCCATATCTATCAGTCGCCATTTTATTATATTGATTACACATTGGCACAATTGTGTGCATTCCAATTCTGGAAGCGCATGAATGAAGATTGGAAGTCCGCTTGGGCAGACTATCTGAAACTGTGCCGTGCAGGAGGAAGTCAATCTTTCACAGGTTTGGTACAAGTAGCGGGACTGATCTCACCATTCGAAGATGGCTGTATTGCTTCGGTGATCGGGGACATTGAGAACTGGTTGAATAGTGTCGATGATGCGGCATTGTAAGCAATCGTTGTAAGCAATCAGCATTAAATCGTAACTGATAAGAACAATTAGACCACAAGCACAAGTCGTGCTTGTGGTCTTTGCATAAGGTCGAATTTTAGCTGTCCTCTCTTTATTGCAAATTGATGTACTGGTAATATTAGGGGAGAGGGGTTCGTAGATAGTATTTTTTACTTCTTCCATGTACGGCTATGAAAGGGCGGGTAGAATAAAGCTACGGTGTTTCGGAACTTCATGTGGTGCAGCCGGCTTCTATTTTCTACAATATTCCCCACCAAAATAATCTATGGATTATCTAATAGAGAGGATGCATAAGAAGATGAAGTTTAGTGAATACGCATATGTTCGACCGGATGCGAAACAAATTGAACACCAAATGAAACGACTGATCAGTTCCTTTGAAGCTGCAGACAGCTTCGAGCAGCAGGATGACATCATGTCTGACATTAACAAGCTTCGCAATGAATTCGATACACAGGTGCAATTGGTATCTATTCGCCATTCGATCGATACGAATGATGAATTCTACAAAGCCGAGCAGGAATACATGGACGAGGTAGTTCCAGTAATCCAAGAATACATAACAGACTACTATCGGGCGCTCGTGAATTCGAAGTTCAGACCAGAACTTGAACAGAAATGGGGCATTCAGCTGTTCCAGTTGGCTGAGAAAATGCTCAAGACGTTCAGCCCTGAAATAATTAAAGACTTGCAGCTGGAGAACAAGCTGTCATCCGAACATTCTCAATTGATCGCTTCTGCCAAAATCCCATTCGAAGGAGAAGAGCGTACACTGGCACAATTGACACCATTCGAGCTGTCTACAGATCGTGACATGCGTAAGCGTGCATCTGAGGCGAGGTTCGGATTCATGGCGGAAAACGAAGCGAAGTTCGATCGCATTTATGATGATCTGGTGAAAGTACGTACGAAAATTGCAAAAAAGCTTGGCTACGAGAATTTTGTTCAGCTTGGATATGACCGGATGTGCCGTACGGATTATGATGCGAACATGGTCGCGAATTTCAGAGCACAGGTGCTGGAACATATCGTGCCAGCTGCAATGAAGCTGATAGAGCGCCAACGCAAGCGGATCGGCGTTGATCAAATGTACTACTATGACGAATCCTTCAAATTCAAGACAGGCAATGCAGCACCGAAGGGCGATCCAGAATGGATCGTTGAGAACGGAGCGAAGATGTATCAAGAACTGTCTCCGGAGATGAACGAGTTCTTCACTTTTATGTGTGAGAACGAGCTGATGGATCTTGTGAGCAAGAAGGGTAAGCAAAGCGGCGGTTATTGCACATTCTTAAGTGAGTTTGGCGCGCCGTTTATCTTCTCCAACTTCAATGGTACGTCTCATGATATCGACGTATTGACACACGAAGCGGGCCATGCGTTCCAAGTGTACGAGAGTCGTCATTTCGAGGTTCCGGAATATAACTGGCCAACTTATGAAGCGGGAGAAATTCATTCGATGAGCATGGAATTCTTCACATGGCCTTGGATGGAGCTGTTCTTCCAAGAAGATACAGAGAAGTATAAGTTCGCTCATTTGGCGGGCGGATTGCAGTTCATTCCACACGGTGTATCTGGGGATGAGTTCCAGCATTTCGTATACAGCAATCCTGAAGCAACACCTGCAGAGCGCAAGACTGCTTGGCGCGACATCGAGAAGAAGTACTTGCCGCACAGAGACTATGAAGGTAATGATTACTTGGAGCGCGGCGGATTCTGGCAGAAGCAAGGCCATATATATCAATCGCCATTCTACTATATCGATTACACCTTGGCACAATTGTGTGCATTCCAATTCTGGAAGCGCATGAATGAAGATTGGAAGTCCGCTTGGGCAGACTATCTGAAGTTGTGCCGTGCAGGTGGAAGTCAATCCTTCACAGGTTTGGTACAAGTAGCGGGACTGATCTCACCATTCGAAGATGGCTGTATTGCTTCAGTGATCGGGGACATTGAGAACTGGTTGAACAAGGTTGACGATACTGCCTTGTAAGCCTTCAATTGAAGTAGTAATGAAGGCCACAAGCGAAATAGTACTTGTGGTCTTTGCATTCGGAGCAGATGGAGTAACAGTGGAAGAGGATTGGGAATTACAGGGTTCGTAATCGTGTGCGGTCGTGTATAATATAGCTGTGAAAGTTATTGAGCGATAACTGGATTGGTTGAGGAAGGAGGGATAGCATGAAGATGAAGTGGCTAGGCATCGCGTGTGGGAGCTGTCTGCTCCTAACACTTATTTTAATAAGTGTAGCTAGCCTAACCACAGCTGGCAAATGGCTAGGCCTCTCAGCTGCAATCCTGATTGGAATAGGCGCCTTATTATTTGGCGTGTTTGCCGATCCGAATCAGGCACGATATATCCACCATACGAGCAGTAAGGACGAGCGGCAGAACCGTGAACGGTGGGGAACCTTGTTTCTAATCATGTCCACCCCATTTATTGTGCTATCTCTGATTTTATTAGCAATTAGCCAATAGCTTGGGTACGAACTTTCGGTATCAGAAATCATGGATTAACTAGTCAACAGGAGATTCAATCATGCACTTTGTATTGTTACTTGTAGCAGGGCTTTTTGCCATTTTTTTAGTGTCTAGCATCATTCGGCAAGATTATCGTAATATCGTATTTCAATCTATTGTTCTCTCGGTAATGCTTCTGCTGTATATCGTATTCCGCAAGGATCAGAAGCGGAGTAATGAATTCGTGATTTGGTTGTACTTGAATCGTGAGCAGCTTCGACAAGAAGGAACCAACTATGAACAATGTCTAATTGATCACGAATCCGAATTCGTGCAGTATGAGGTCTGTCTATCCTTCGGGATATTCAGCTATCGAACGAAAACGGGCTATTATGTGAAGGGTTATCATCTGACACCGCTTCTGAATATGGCCTTCAGTCTTTATACCTTCGTATTTGGCTGGTGGGCGCTCCCATCTGGGCCTATCAATACGGTGCGTGCACTAGGTTTTAATCTGTTAGCCAAGCCGAAGAAGTTGGAAGAAGTACTGACCGAGATTGAGGTAGAAGTGAACGATGTACTGCGTAAGGAAGAACAGAAGAGGATGAAAAAGCAGTCTCGCATGTCGTAGGAAGAATGTGTGTTTGACAACCAACAATAACGACAACAATTCTGTGCATGTTGCTGTGGCATCTGCATGGTAGAAGGAGCGGATTCGAATGATTAAAGCAGTTATTTTTGATTTTGATGGCTTGATTGTCGATACGGAAACAGCATGGTATGAGTCGTATAAACAGGTAAGTGCTGCATACGGAGTAGACTTGAAAATAGAAGTATGGGGACAGTGTGTCGGTGCTTCCTTCGAGCACTTTGATCCTTTGGATTATATAGTAGAACATGCAAATCGTCCGATAGATCGAGATGAATTCAAGCGGGAGGCGGATGCGCAGTTCGCGATTATCATGGAAGGGAAGAGCTTGAGACCTGGAGTTGAAATGTATCTAGCCGAAGCGAAGCGTACTGGACTACGTATCGGACTTGCATCTAGCTCGAACCGTGTGTGGGTTGAATCCTATTTGAATAAGTTTAATATTCGCTCATATTTTGAAGTTGTGAACACGTCGGATGATGTGGAACGCATCAAGCCTGCTCCGGATTTATATGAGAAGACGCTGCGTGAACTTGATGTTAAAGGCACGGAAGCGGTTGCGTTTGAAGATTCGATGCACGGCATGATCGCAGCCAAAGCAGCGGGAGCTTACTGTGTGGTCGTACCGAACAATGTTACCTCGCATATGGAATTCACAGGCAGTGATGGACGATTAAGCTCGATGGCGGAGAAGGAATTGAATGCTGTACTCGCAAGTGTTGCATCAAGCCCTCAAACTGAGTCTGTCTAATAACGAAGTAACTTGCTTCTGGTGAATTGGAGGATATTGATTTGTCATTTGTATGGGAGAACATAGTTGGAGGAATTCTGTTTCTGCTTGTTCTAGTCGCATTGATTGTCGGAGCGGTGCTTCTAATTGTTCGTTCTAAGAAGCGTGCCTCTCAATTGCATGTCAGAATCGAAAAGTTGGAACATCAGGTGAATGAACTACAAGGTCATCTCGCCAATAAACAAAGATAATAACGACGATCGGAGCTCTAATGATTTGTTCTACATGGAAGTTGGGGGATAGAAATGACTGCATCGAATGAAATTACATATGGAATGTATACGATGTGTATGGTACAGGATGGAGATCAAGTACTCTTGATGAATCGTCCTGACAGTAAGGGCTTTCCTGGATATTTGGCTCCGGGAGGCAAGGTCGAATTTCCAGAAAGTCTGACAGAAGGAGCAATTCGAGAAGTCTATGAGGAGACAGGTCTGCGAGTGAGTGGACTGATTTATAAGGGCTTGGACGAATATGTTGTTCCTTCTACGAATTATCGGTACATGGTATTCAATTATTTGGCTACCTCCTATGAGGGAGAATTGTTGAAGAATCCTCCTGAGGGGGAATTGGGGTGGGTGCCAATTGAGGCAGCGTTGGAATTGCCAATGCAGTCCTGGTTCAAACGTAAGTTTTCTTTGTTTTTTAAGGAAGGGACATTTGAGATATCCGTAGTATGGAATGAAGAGGAGAAGCAAGCGATAGAAGAGAAGATTGCCTTGCTTGTATGAGGAAGAGGACATTCGATCGAGTAGGAAATCGAGTAGGAATGTGAACTCGTATCATGTAGCTATCGCAGAAAACGCCGGGATTGCCTGGCGTTTTTTTTGTGTGTTTGTATCGAAATCATGTCATGCATGCCCTCTGCATGATCCGACATTCTTGTTGAAGAGGGAACGCAGCACTCATTGTATCTTAATGAGAATTATAAAGATTGCACATTAGTAATTGGTGTGGTTAAATATGGTATTAAAGATGGAGTTGTAGGTTATTATCGCATTTTTTAGGAGGATCGATATCGTGTCCTTGCTTACAATTCTTGCGGAACTGGGGCTGCGCATACTTCTTAGAACAACAGCGCCTCTAAGCTGTTCAGAAGAAGAAACGAGGGAATACAAGCGGGCATATCAGGAAGCGCTTGATGGGGATGGCATCGTGCGGATTGCTCCTTCTTATTCAAAAGAACGGTTTGTACGTTACATCGCTGCTGCGGAGAACGTGCTGCTACACGGGTCGAATCATCCAGAAATCGATGAGCTGCTTACGAAGCAGCAAACGTTGTACAACGGGATCATGACCGAGGCGGTTTTTGCGACTAGTGATGGAATTTGGGCCATGTTCTATGCCGTGCTCGACCGCGTGAAGCTGAAGATCAATTTTCGCAATGGATGTGTAATTAGCTTACGGAATAAGAGATTTTATTTTTTCTCTTTAACAAGAGAAACGTTTGAAGACACCAACCACCCGTGGAGGAGTGGGACGATTTATTTGCTGTCCAAGGATACGTTCAACGGCCCCGAACAGAAAGCTGCCGCGTTCGATGAATGGACCAGTTGCACTTCAGTAAAGCCGCTCGCTCGCATTCATGTCGAGCCGTCAGACTTTATATTCTTAGATCATGTAGCCGCGCATAAGAGCACAGAATCTGCCGCATGGACCTGGTTGTTATACAAATGGAGATCGCGCGCTCGTAAGCGAATGCAATCGACGCCCCAAGTATAAATATAGTGTTTGGAGGAGAAAGAAAATGAACAGGAAAGAAATATTGCTCGATCAATTTCTCGTCTGCACCTTAGAAAAAGGCTGGTTCGCTCCGTTATTCACATCGTTGGAAGGCTTGTCCGCAACACAGGCGCTATGGAAGCCGAATGATCAGGTTCACTCGATATGGGAGATTGTCGAACATTTGCTCTTCTGGCAAGAACGCTACTTGCTTCGCTTTCAGCAAAAACTAGTCCCTGATCTGACAATGGAAAATGAAGAAACCTTTAGATTGGGTAAGTCTGATAGAACCGAGGAGGATTGGTCAGAGCTGCTGCAACGGTTCGCTTCTGTTCTTGATCAGTGGAAGCAGGAATTGACTTCGTCCACCGAGTGCAAGTTGGAAGAGTCTGTACGGCCTGGTTCCGATGAACCTTGGGAATCGACGCTCATCAATATGAATGCTCATATTGCCTATCACGCCGGACAGATTGTTTATTTGCGCAAGCTGCAAGGAATATGGGACTCACAATTAGGGGCTTAATCATACATCATGGTTTGGGATAAAAGGAGGGGTTAAGATGCAGCAAGAAATCGTTGATTATTACACAGGATTTGACGAGTGGGGAAGATTGGAGAGGGAGAGCTTAGAATTTTGCATCAATTGGCATTACATGAAGCGGTATCTTCCATCACAAGGGGAGGTTCTGGATAATGGTGCCGGACCTGGGCGGTACGCGATGGAATTGGCTCGCTCTGGTTATCAGGTCACCTTAACTGATCTAACACCTGCCTCTGTTGATTTTGCTGAGAATAAGGCTGCTGAGCTTGATCTTACTGCACAATTTCGCGGATTCTATGCCGCAGACGCTAGGAAACTGCATATGCTACCGAATGAACAATATGATGCAGCTCTCATGTTAGGGCCATTGTATCATTTGCAGGAGGAAGAGGAGCGGGCAGCCGCCGCAGAAGAATTATACCGTGTAACAAAACCGGGAGGTATCGTCTTTGTTGCATTCCGACCACGCCTTGTACACACCCTTCTCTCTCTTAAGTTTCCACAGAATTGGAAGCCGCTTGATAACGTAGAGGCATTACAAGATTTTTTACATACCGGAATATTTAATCATGCAGATAAAGGCAGATTTACGGGCGCATATTTTTACAAGGTGGAAGAGATTATGCCATTCATGCGTGAACATGGATTTGAAGGAATCCAGTTGATCAGCTCCTCTGGGCTTGGAGGAAATTTGACACCGGAGCAGTGGCAATATTGGTCGAGCCGTGGCGAACAAGAGCTCGAGGGACTCTATCAGTTGCTATATGATACTGCTGCCGATCCTTCGCTGCTAGGAACAGGAACCCATTTGTTATACATCGGCAAGAAAGTCCGATAGCGAACATTCTACAATTTACTCGACAATTCGATGACTCAGTATCGAGGCGAACGCCGCGAAGCTGGGTCTTTTTTGGTATATAGACATGACGAAATGACCACATTTTCCTGGGGATGCAACAATTTGCAACAAATTTTGCATTAATACAAAACTATTGTAAGAGGGAAACAAATATGATAGATTACAAGATGTCCCAAAAAAAGAGGAAGTTGAACCGACATGCTAGATTGAGAGATAACGAGGAGGAACTGATTTTGCAGGTGAAATCATGGTTGAAAAGTTGGATTGCATCATTACTCGTATGTATTCTAGTCCTTACATCGCCGGCGTTTACGTATGCCGCTGTTGGTACATCAGTTGATTCATCCGCGTCTACTGTACGGTCTAATACAGCGATGGCGTACGATGGGAAAGTTATGGATTCGAAGCCATCGGACGGTGGTCACCAAGTTATCGATCCCAAGCTGTTGCAAGCTTTTCAGTCTGACGGGGTTGAGACGTACATCATCAAGTTAAAGGAACAGCCGGATATGAAAGCCATCTCACAGCATGCGCTGCAATGGTCTAAGCAGAAGGGAGAATCATCAGCGAAGCAGACACGCACGGTGCGCAACTTCATTGTGAACTCGCTAATGAGCACGGCAGACCAGTCGCAATCAGGCATTATTCAGCAGCTCCGTCAAATGGAGTCCGCTGGGGATGTGCGTGAATTCCATCCGTATTACATTGTGAATGCGATTGCGGTAACCAGTACGAAGGCGGCCATGGAGAAGCTCGCAGCCCGTGATGAAATCGAGAAGATTCTGCCAAACCATACATATACGCTTCAATCTGAAATCGTGTCGAAGTCGAAGCTAACGGGAGCACAATCTGCTGCTGGCAATCAAGAAGTTCCGTGGAACTTGCGCAATATTAACGCAGCTCAGGCGTGGGAGCTTGGCTTCGATGGAACAGGCGTTGTGGTTGCCAACATGGACTCCGGTGTAGATGGAACCCATCCGGCACTGCAGCATAAATGGAGAGGTCTGAATCAAAATGGTGACATTGTGGACCCAGAGCTAAGCTGGTTCGACGCCACAATCGAGAGGAAGAAGCTGCCTACGGATGGAAGCGGTCATGGTACGCACGTTATGGGCACAATGGTAGGCTCTGAGAAGGATGGCAGCAACAAGATTGGGGTAGCCCCCAATGCGAAGTGGATAGCGGCTCGTGTGTTCGATTCGAATGGACAAACGACAGATGCAGATCTCATTAAGGCGGGGGAGTGGATTCTTGCACCTACGGACAAGCACGGAGTGAAGCATCCCGAACTTGCGCCCGATGTCGTGAATAATTCATGGGGGAACGTACCTGCTGGCAAGAATGAGTTCTTCCAAGATATCGTGAAGGCATGGATCGCAGCCGATATCTTCCCGGCATTCTCAGCAGGAAATACGCATCCTCCGGAGAACAATGGCGGTCCAGGCTCTATTGCAGCACCGGGCAATTACCCTGAATCATTCGCCACGGGTGCGGTTGACATGAACAACAAGCTGGCAGATTTCTCGCTGCAAGGGCCGACGCCATATGGACAAATGAAGCCGGAAGTATCTGCTCCAGGTGTACATATTCGTTCAGCGGTACCAGGCGGACAATATGCGCTCATGAACGGCACCTCGATGGCAAGTCCGCATACAGCAGGCGTGGCTGCACTGATTAAGCAGGCAAATCGCAGCTTAAAGGTGAAGGATATAGCGGAAATAGTAACAACCACTACGGACGCATTAACCGACGATGATTTCCCGCAATCGCCGAATAATGGCTATGGCTCAGGCCTTATTAATGCACTCAATGCCGTGTCAACCCAGAACACAGGGCTGGGAAAGGCTGTTGGTCAGGTGACGATCGATGGGGTGAATGCGGGGACTCCGACGATTGAACATGAGCCTATTGTATTGACGTTCAATATATTGGACAAGGACATATTTGCACGTGTGAAGGACGATGTCAGTGTAACGGATGTGAACCTTTATGTCCGTGAGAAGGGGACTACCGGCTGGAGTAAGCACGCGCTGCTTCGAACTTCCGGAAGTCATATGAATGGTTTATATGAGGGCGCTATCCCTGTTCAAGAGCTGTCGTTGAATGGTATTGAATATTATATAGAAGCAGTAAATTTCGCAGGCAGCTCGTCCAAGACAGACATCTATCCCATAACGGTATCGAAGGGAGTCAAGGTTGGTTATACGCAAGATTTCGAAACCTCAATAGAAGGATTTGGATTCGGAGATGCATCAGGCGTATGGCAATGGGGCGTTCCAACAAGCGGCCCGAAAAAAGCATTCTCTGGCACCAAAGTAATGGCAACCGTTCTGGATGGCAATTACCCGAATGGAACTAACAGCTATGTAGAAATGCCTGTGATTGACTTGACGGATACGAAACACGCTGTTTTATCCTTTGCTCATTGGTATAAGCTTGGCGATTGGTGGAGCGCTTCCTTTGATCGGGCAGAAGTGTTTATCGGCAGCAAGAAATCGAACTTCACGTTCGAACGGGTAAAAACCTTTACGATGCGCAACACCACGTGGACAACCGAATATATCGACTTGTCCCCATATGCAGGGGATCAAATCTACGTTGTATTCAATTTACGAGGAGACTTTGGCAGTGACGAGGGCTGGTACATCGATGATATTAAAATCCAAGCCCCAGATTCGACAATTCCGCTTCCCCCTAAAATTAAGACTAGGAGCAACGCACCAGGCAAAGTCATTCTTGATTTTGATAAGGCGCCTTCGGGGACATTGAAGGAATATGTCATTTATCGTACGAAGGATTTGAGTGGGAATTGGGACGAGATTGGCACAAGCTCTGGCTATAACTTTGCCGATCTGCCTGCCCCTCAGAAGGGGACGTATTATTACAAGGTAAAGGCGCAAACTGTCAGTCATACGATGAGTTCAGACTCGGATATTGTATCTTGGACATTTACGGGCGGCAGTGAAATCTTCAGTGATGATTTCGAAGGCAATAATAAGGGCTGGACTGTTGAAGGGAAAGGAAACGAATGGGAGCATGGTGTTCCGCATCCGACTCGTGGGCCGCAAAAGGCAGTTTCGGGCAAGAATGTATGGGGCACGAACTTGAATGGCCCTTATGGCGGCGATGTGAATGAGAGCCTTATATCGCCTGAAATCGATTTAACACAGGTGAAGCATGCGACGTTGTATTTCCAACAATGGTACGATATTGATGATGGAGATAAGGCAACAGTTGAGATAAGCAAGGATCAGGGAGCGACATGGAAACCGCTCGCTGAATATCCGAAGCAGGGGTATGATACGAATCATCCACGTAGGTTCTGGTATTTGGAAGAGCTTGGACTTGATACTTACATGGGAGAGAAGATCAAATTACGCTTCCGATTCGAGAGCAAGCAGCCATCGATCCAGTTCGGTTGGTACATTGATGATGTGGAGGTTAGGGAGACCCCTCCGGTGATGACAAGACCGAAGACATCTTCTACTCAGGCGGCTGCCGGACAAGCAGGGAAAGCAAATGATGACACGCAGGGAGCAAGGGATGAACTCTTTACCTTAGAAATGTTGAAATCAGCGAAGCGTGATCATGCCGCGAAGCCGGATGAGCAACTGCAGACCGTGATGCAGCAGTCAAATACGGGCCGGATGCCGATAATGGCGGACATCAGCGTCGTGCAATCGCAGCGGGCAACACGCTCTGATTCAGGAACCGGAGGCTATACACTGAAGCATCCGCCTGGTGCATATACGCTGCAAGTGGAGGCTTATGGTTATAAGACGGAGCAGCGACCGATTGTCATCGAGCAAAATAAAGATACGGTGATGAATGTTCATTTACAGCCATTGGCGAAAGGCAAGGTTACCGGTAAGATAGCGGATCGTGCTACAGGGTTGCCGGTGAAGCATGCGACAATCAGATTATTAAATGATGTTCGTGTTGAACCAGTTGAAACAAATGAAGAGGGACAATTTGAACTCGAAGCCTACGAAGGTGACTATCAACTATCGGTATCCGCATTGAATTACTTATCGGTTCAAGACAACATTAAGATCACAGGTAACGATACGACTCATGTTTCTTATACGCTTCATAGCTTCCAAGGATCAGCTGATGAAATCTATTACGATGATGGCGTGGCTGATAATGCCAAGGCATTCTTTGTAACTGGAAATGGGTTTGCAGTTCGTATGACAACGGACGGACCTGCACAAGTAACCGGTGCAAGATTCTTCTTCTGGGATCAAGGCTGGCCGAATCCTGGCGGGGAGAAATTTAAGTATGCCATCTATGATGCCAGCGGCCCTGATGGCCTTCCAGGCAAGATGGTGGCCGGTCCGTATGAAGGCAAGGCAATGCTGGATGGTTCGTGGACAGATGTAATGATACCGAATCCGATTATTGTCAACGGTGATTTCTATGTAGCCTACATTCAGGATGGTGTCATGCCGAATGTACCAGGATTGTCGATGACGAAGCTTGGCAATTTTTCAGGGCGTTCATGGAAATTGGATCGCGGTTCGTGGAAGAAGATAGGGAACAGCGATGGCAATTACATGATACGGGCTAAGGTTACAAAGATTGTGGAAGAACCGGTGATTACTGAACCAGTGTCAGGCAGCACAGTTACAGATGCTCATATTTTTGTGAAAGGAATATATCCAACCGATGGAACGACGATTCACTTATATCGTCAAGACGTTCGTGTCGGAACTGGAACGGTGCAGCAAGGACAATTTGCGATATCAGCTGAATTGGAGCGTGGAGCGAATAAGTTGTATGCAGTCGCAGAAACGAATGGACAAGCGACAAGCAAGTCGGCCACGATTACGATCAACTATCAGGCACCTGTACAAAATGGGGATATTACATCGATCGCTGTACATCCGCGAGATGTGTCCCTGAAGGCGGGGGAACAGTCGACGCTGACTGTAACAGCGGCCGTATACGAGAATGGCAACCTCCTACCGATGCCAATAACAGAAGGCTTGATATTTACTTCGTCAGACAGTCGAATTGCCGAGGTAGATCAAGCTGGTCGTGTTACAGGCATGAGTGAAGGGGTGTCGGTCGTTCAGGTAACCTACCAACAGTGGAGTGATCAAGCAACGATAACCGTGCATCGCGGGGACGATGGAAGGGAGCCTGAACTCCAAGGCATTACAGTGTACCCTGATAAGCTTGCAATACATGTGGGAGATTCAGCACCACTGTCTGTTGCAGCGATCGTATATGAAGATGGAGAAGTTAAATTATCGCCAATTACAGAGCCGTTGCAGTTCCATTCCTCAGATGAGCAAGTTGCCAAGGTAGATGATAAGGGACGGGTAACAGGTTGGAACGAAGGCACGGCAACAATTACAGTTGGATATAAAGATAAACAAGCAGAAGCAACCGTTACGGTGCGTAAGAAAAATGTTAATCCATATGAGCCTCCTATTTCTTCAGGCGGGGGATCATCCAGTTCGCCCGTAACAATTCCTGAGAAGGATAAGCGGATACCGGTTATTGCTAATAACCGAACGATTGGGTATCTGGTAGAGCAGCCAGCTTCTGCGACAGGTTCTAAATCTGCTAAGGTATCCCTCTTGGAACAATGGCTGAGTGAGCAGCTTACGCGTAAAGCTAGTACAGCTGTTGAGATGGATCTTACTAATGTACGTTTCGAGGATTATACTCACGTATCGATCACTTTCCATGCAGCGATGATGAAGCAGCTTCTGGCTTCTGGGAAGGAACTGCATATTCGTTCAGCAGCATATGAATTGAAGATACCAACGGCCTCCTTGGCGGATTATGCTGCGGCAGAACAGTTTAAGCTGCTTGTATCCGTCAAGAAGGGTTCGGAGCGTCAGGCAGGAACAGGGGAAGGTGCTAGTGGCGACCAGGGAAATCTCGTATCCAGCCTTGTTGCCATTCATAACGAGAGCGGCAAATTGACTCAGCCAGTTATCCTCTTGCTTCGAGGGGACGCTTCGAAAGTGAGGGATTTGCGCAAGACAGCTATGTATCGGATAAATGCACAGGGGACATGGAGTGTTGCAGGAATGGCAACTCATAATGCGGAAGGACTTGCTTTGACTGTTGAACAGACGGGAACATATGCGTTGTATGAGAACGCTCCAAGCTTTGCGGATTTGGCAAATCACTGGGGCAAAGATGCAATTGAAGTACTGGCAGCACAGCAAATTGTAAATGGAACGGGTAAGGGACTCTACACGCCGAATGCAATTATCTCTCGGTCACATTTCCTCATGATGCTCGATCGGTTGCCACATCATGCAGGCACAGAAGCTGCCATGAAGAAGAATGAAAGATTCGTGAATGAGGTTATGGACGGTGTTGGTAAGTCGGCAGTTAAGGCAGATAAAGAGCCGTTTACACGTGCTGAAATGGTAGCTTTGCTTGCTCAGAAGACTGCGAAAGTAATGCCAACCATCGCGAAGTCCCATTTTACAGATACGGATCATCTAGACCAGGCGAATCAAGCTGCTATTGCTTTTACAGTAGAGCAGGGCTGGATTCAAGGGATCGGTAACGGACGATTTGGAAGCGATCAGACTCCGACTCGTGCGCAAGCAGCAATGCTCATCTATCGATATTTGAAGTCTATGAACCAATTATAGGTGCACGGCAATACGAAGTGATGTCTAATTACAAGTAAGAATTCCAGCAAATCCGTCCGCAACAATTGGGCGGATTTTGCTCTGTTTATCGAATAAGAAGAACTAGAATTAATTGTAAATGTGTACATGATCATTCGTTACTGTGATATATTGTACATTGACATCGAGATCAGGCTCATGTGACAATAGAAAACAACTTGAAGAATGAAAACTTCAACGAAGAGAACGAGTAAGCTATGAATGCCGATCTACAGAGAGTTGGTGAAGTGCTGCAAGCCAACGTTCGGCGCATAACTGAACATCATCTCTGAGAAGCGTGGCCGAACGAGAGTAAGTAAGCTGCGCCGGAATATCCACCGTTATTCGGATATCGCAGCAAGTGTGGCTGCGAAGAGAGCTGCATGGAGCAGGAGAGATAGATGCATTGGCAATTGCGAATGTCTATCATCAGGCTGCATGAATATGGGTGGTAACGCGGATAGAATCCGTCCCTTTCGAGGGACGGTTTTTTTGTTGTATGGGGATGCTGCTGTAGAAATGTACTAGACGTCTAGGGGGAACAGAAAGATGAAGTCATTGCCGAGAAGCCACGTGTTTTTCGTGGGACTTATGCTATTTTCGCTATTTTTCGGAGCGGGGAATCTAATATTCCCGCCAATTTTAGGACAACAGGCGGGAGACAGCTTCATATATGCCATATCAGGGTTTATCCTGACTGGTGTTGGGCTGCCATTGTTAACGGTAATTGCGATTGCACTATCCGGACGAGATATGCAGCACTTAGCAAGTAGAGTACATCCTAAGTTTGGGATCTTGTTTGCGGTTGTTGTCTACTTGTCCATTGGGCCATCCATGGGAATACCGCGGGTTGCTAACGTTGCATTTGAAATGGGGGTACGCTCTTTTGTACCTGAGTCACTGCAATCAAGCAGTTGGGTTTTGTTCGTGTACACACTCGTCTTTTTCTGTGTTGTTTATTGGTTATGTCTAAATCCATCCAAGCTCGTAGTGCGGGTTGGCAATATCCTAACACCATTGCTGCTGATTTCGATTACGATATTATTCATTGCTGCCATGATGGGGCCGCTCGGCGAAGCACAGCCTGCTATCAAGGAATATGCGGTTTCACCAGGATTCAAAGGGTTTATGGAAGGCTACCTAACAATGGATACGATAGCAGCATTGGCCTTCGGCATTATTGTTATTAATGCCATTCGTGATCAAGGAGTCCAAGACAAGCGAACGATTACAAGAGCGGCTATACAAGCAGCCATCATCGCAGGTGTTGGACTGTCCTTGGTTTATGCAGCACTCGGGTTTTTGGGAGTTACAAGTGTGACTGGACTCGGTTATGCGGCAAATGGAGGACAGCTGCTAACGCAAATCGTACAGCAGTTGTTCGGGGAAGCTGGATTAATATTGCTGGCTGCCATTGTCACGCTTGCTTGTCTTACGACCTGCATCGGATTGGTGTCCGCATGCAGTCAGTATTTCTCAACACTACTTGGCCGATTTACTTACAACCAAATTGCATTTATCATTTGCGTGCTGGGGTTATTGGTGGCGAATCTAGGCTTGAATAAGATCATTTCGATTTCAATCCCAATTTTGCTTATCATTTATCCCGTATCCATTGTATTGATCATTTTATCACTGTCACATCGCTTGTTCGGCGGTCGTCAATCGGTATATGTCGGTGCACTGGTCGGTACGTTCATCATCAGTATATTCGACGGATTGAAGCAAGCTGATATTCAGTTCGACACGATTCTGTCGTGGTTGAAGATGCTCCCGTTGTACAATCAGGGAATTGGCTGGTTGGTTCCGGCCATTGTCGGAGGGGTTATTGGTTATTTACTTGGTCTTATCTGGCCGGAAAGCAAACGGTTTTTTTACAAAGTAACAAGAAGATTCAAGACTTATTTCAAAAAGAAGTAAAATGAATGAGAAGCTAAGTGGCTGGAATTACGTGGAAATAGCTTCTTTACAGCAACATCCTTATATGAAATAATTAGTGAAAACATAGATGAATGATATCTAGGAGCTGATACGTTGAACATTCAAGAAGTGATGGATATATTGCCGCATCGTTACCCATTTCTCATGATTGATCGCGTCACTCAGATTGAACCGGGTACGTCCGCGAACGGATATAAACTCATTTCTCACAATGAATGGTTTATGTCGGGTGCGTCAACTTTCATGCCGGATTCGCTTATTATTGAAGCACTTGCCCAGCTAGGAGCTTTTACAGCTGTCCAGAGTCAGCAGGGTAGTCTTGGCTTCTTATCTGCATTGAAAGGTGTGGAATCAATGGGGAGCGCATATGCAGGGGACAAGCTAGAGCTCAGCTATGAAGTACTGCGGAGCAAAAAGGGATTCACAATTGGCAAAGGCGAGGCTTCAGTGGACGGACGTGTCATTCTAAGAGCAGATGAGATCATGATTTATACCGCTTGATGAGATGAAGGATTATTATCTAAATCGCAATCAATAAAGAAGAGTCGTCCGGGGAATTACATGGACGACTCTTCTTGTTATTTGGAAGGGGGAAATATCTTATATCTTGTATCTTATTTAACAGCCCATAATGCTGGAACGTTAGTAGGCTCCCAGCCAGCTAATGATGTGTGCGGCTGGAGGCACTCGTATACCGTGCCATTGTAAGTAACTTTGTCGCCCACTGCATAGGATTTATTTTCTACCCAAGCAGCTACTGCAGGTGCATCAGCAGTTGTAGCGGATACTGCATTGCTGTCTGCAGAGACATTCCCAGCAGCGTCAAATGCACGGACAGTGAATGTGTACGCTGTCTTCGGGCTGAGGCCAGTAACCACATAGTCTGTTGTTGTGCCGGATACAGTTGCAACTAATGTCGTTCCACGATAAACGCGGTAGCCAGCAACGCCAACATTATCAGTGGAAGGGCTCCACATCAGGGATACCGACGTAGATGTCGGTGTACCCATTACATGCAAGCCAGTTGGTGCAGTTGGAGCGTCATTATCAACAGGTACTGTAGGTGTGGTAACGCTTACTACATTGCTAGCAGCTGATTGATTGCCAGCAGCATCTACCGCTTTCACACTAAATGTATATGCAGTATTGGATGTGAGACCGCTTACAGTATACGTAAGTGTGGATCCCGATACGTTGCCAACAAGGGAGTTGCCATTGTACACGTTGTAACCGGTTACACCAACGTTATCACTAGAAGCATCCCATTTCAAGGACACGCTTGTTGCTGTTGTTGCAGTCACTGCCAGGTTAGCAGGTGCAGTAGGAGCTTGGTTGTCGCCAGGGTTCGTTCCGCTAAAGTTCACGTCGAGTACATTGTAGAATGCGTTTGGAGTATCTGCAATTTCCCACACTGCAAGGATAACATGATAGCCAGTGCGAGCTGGTACATTACAAGTATCCGAATACGTCGATGGAGGACGTACGCCACCATAATTAACGGAGCAGAATGGTGTTAGATCGAAGGAGTCGCGTGTCAGCTTTGCATTAGGATTCCAATTTTCTTTTGTAATATAGTATTTCCAGCTTGATGTTGCATGAGCTGCAGTTAGTTTCCAATTGAACGTGTTTTGTCCAGCATTAATGTTGACTTTAGTCCAGCGAGTTGCGGATTGCTCATCCAGTTCAGGAAAGGCTCCGTTAGCGCTTGCAATTTTGCCGTCAGCAGGTCCAGCATTAGGAAACCCCTTCGGTGCTTCCAAGCTTTGTGGCTCGTACTGAATCGCTCCGCAGTTTGTATTCTGACCCGATTTACACAATGCAGCTCTGCTGGCAGGGCCTTCGATATAACCATGTCCAAACGCTTTATCAGCAAAGAGCACCATACAGATAACCGTTACGAGCATTGCACCAAGACCGACAAGCAACTTCGTTGTTATTGGGTTGGAAAGACGCAGTTGATTCACACTATCAACCTCCTAAGAATAATGGGATGTCATGAAAACAATTCAAATGAAATGTTAAACCCTTTAAACTTAAAGTCAGCCTCCTTTCCATATGAAGTTGTCAAAATAAAAGAGTGGAGCTCCTAGATGACGCTATGGATACAGCTTCTAGCAACTCTATTATATAAACTCGGAAGAGTTCATATACAAAGCAACATACTTAGTCCCAAAATGAAGGAATCGTGGACATTGTCCAGCAAGCGAGTGGATTCATGAACAGGTATTCGTGGTCGAATTATAGAAGAAAATGCTGTTGAAATGTTATAGTTGTTGTTTGCTTTTATCATACTTGAAAGTGTGACCAACGTGTGAACGAAATATTTTAATTAGATCGCGCATGCCATTATAAAAATTAATTAAACCGCATTAACTTTCAGGTTGTACTTTGGAACGGGATAAGGTCATTATGGTTCATAAACAAGGAAGAAGGATGTAGCCATCCTTCGTAATCGAAGTGGCGTACATCCTTTTATCATGTAGTGTTTGTTGGTTGTATTTAACTTGAAAAGTCGCCATTATCGTGATTGATTTGCCACTGAATACCGAATTTATCCGTCAAATTACCGTAGGCTTTGCTCCAAAACGTTTCTTGGAGCTCCATGCCAACTTGTCCACCTTCCTTGAGCTTGTTGAAGATGGATGTCAATTTATCGACATCTGTGTCAACAATAGAAAGAGTGATATTAGTGCCTGCTTGGTATGGCATGCCCGGAAATACATCAGAAAACATCACGATCGTTCCTTGAATGTTCAGTCTTGCGTGCATGACCAAATGTTTGGCCTCCTCGGGAAGAGGATGGGATGGATCTGACGGTGTGTCCCCGAATGTCATAATATGAGGCTTGTCTAGCCCGAACACTTCGGCGTAGTACTCGACTACCTCACGGCAGTTGCCGTTGAAGTTGAGATATGGATGGATGGACATGGTTGGCTTCACTCCTTAGCAGTTGTTGGTTCTGAAGTCTAACGGTTCTTTTGCATACTAGCATTATTGTCGTTTCACGATTCATTATACATGGAAGTGAAATTCAATAATATTAAATTTTATCTATATTTTTTACTATCCATAGAGTTATAGAGTAGGCATGTTATTGCAGGAGATTGTTTGCAAGAGAAAGAGAAAGAGAAAGAGAAAGAATATGGATGATCCCGGAGGGTTTGAGTCGCGGCTTAGTGCGAATAATCGAATGTTGACTAGTATAGGGTTGGATCGGATCGCGCTAAGATGAAGTACTGAAGGGTTCTTTGAGGGATGGAATGGGAAAGATATATGAGACGGGTAACTAACACGGGAATAAGAAAGGATGGATTCCATAATGACAGAACCGATTGCAATCCCTGATCTTTCATTAAGACCTTATCAGCTCACAGTGGAACGAGAGATGGAGACTTCTCCAGCCGTTCTATACAAAGCATGGACACGATGGTTCGATCGCTGGTTCGCGGAGCCAGGAACCGTAATGATGATGGGTGAGGTGAATACGGTTTTTTATTTTGAAACAGTATACCGACCTGACACGAAGCATGAGGCTCAGCGGCATCCGCATTACGGGAGATTTCTCCGTCTCGAACAGGATAGGCTAGTTGAACTTACATGGGTGACGGGGAGTGGGGGGACAAAGGGAGCTGAGACTGTCGTTACCGTAACATTGCTTCCCTCTGCAGAAGGAACGAAGCTCCGCCTAACGCATGCTGGATTTCCAGATGAGGCATCCAAGAATCAGCATGAGCAAGCATGGCCAATGGTGCTGGAACAGCTTGATAACCGGATGAAGATTGCTGAATAAGTAATTGCTACATCAATCAAAATGGGAAGTATGACACGTTTTTGCGTGTCATACTTGGATGCCTGCAGCGCTATACATTCCGTTACGCATAATTTGCGTGAGCTGCTTGGCCATATAATCTGCGGAGAACGGCAACTCCTGATCCAGCCATGCCTTGATGACCATCATATAAGCCCCTGCAGAGTAATTGATGAGAAACGCGTCATGAACTTTCAATTTAGAGGGATCAGATTGGAGCAGGGTAAGATCTTTACTCATATTCTCCTTAATCATCTCGATCGTAGTCCACATAAACCCCGGAACGTGCTCCAGCATGACTTTATAAAAATCGCGGTTTCGATCAATATGCTGGAACAACCTAATGAACTTTGGCGTTGGATCATAAGTGGAATGTTCCTGTTTACCTTTGAACTGCTCTGCGGATGCTGGATGCAATTCGACATCCTCCATCGCTTGCTTCATCATTTCTTGAATGCTTTGCTGCAGAAGGTCTTGCTTATCCTGGAAATGATAATAAAAAGTAGAGCGATTCATGTCGGCCCTCGCAATAATGTCCTGTACGGTTAAAGCTTCCAAGCCCTTCTCGGCGATTAGGGTGATGAATGCTTCCTTTATGATGCGTCGTGTTCGCTTTATTCTTCGATCTTCTGTTTTCTGTGAATTGGACATATTCGTCTCCTCTGTAGAAAATATTGAAATCTATCAGACAAGTGATCTGAACCCGTACGTTTTCCGACAAAATCTATCATATTGATGGTGGTAGATTATCGTTTCAATTTTATAATAATCCTTAAGATTCATTTTATCCAACACTATGTCGGAAAATTTTTCGTAGGGAGGAGATGTACCAATGTCAGCGATTTTCTTCAAAGGCGGAACCTTGATTGATGGAAAAGGCAGATATATAGAGGACGCAGGCGTATTGGTTCAACAGGATGTTATCGTTCAAGCAGGAAAAGCCTCAGAAATTACGGTAGCAGCCGAGGCACGTGTGGAGGAGCTTGACGGTAAGATTATTATGCCGGGGCTGATTGATGCTCACCTGCATTTAGTTGGTGCAAGAACACCTAATATGGTTGCGGCCTCGATTACCCCATCAGAAATCCTGATGGGGCGGGCGCTGAATGATACGAAGAAAATGATCAACGCTGGCGTTACGAGTGTTAGGGATGTCGGAAGCCATATTGCGGTGCATGTGCGCAACCTTATCAAAGAGGGTGAATTCGACGGGCCGCGAATTAAGACCTCCTATCAAATGCTGAGCCAAACCGGAGGGCATGGCGATTTACATATGCTTCCTCCCCAATTTAACAAATATGGACATATATGCGACGGCATAGCAGAATGCAGCAAGGCAGCGCGGACGATGTTCCGCCAGGGGGCGGACTTTATCAAGGTTTGTGCATCAGGAGGGGTATTGTCTGAAAAGGATGACCCCCGTTCGCCGCAATTTACGATTGACGAGCTGAAAGCGATCGTGTATGAGGCGGAAGCGGCAGGTTCATACGTCGCAGCACATGCCCAGAGCACGGTAGGCATTAAGAATGCGCTCATAGCAGGCGTCAAAACAATTGAGCATGGGGTGCTTATTGATGACGAAGGAATCGAGCTCATGCTCAAAGCGGATGCCATACTTGTTCCAACGATGACGATTACGCATTTAATCGTTACACACGGATCGCGCATGGGATTGCCTGAAGCATCGCTGCAAAAAGCCATATTGTTGAATAATGTGCATAATCAAAATATGCAAAAGGCATATCGGGCTGGGGTCAAGATTGCAATGGGCACAGATCTGATGGGCGTGCCTCCGATTGAACATGGACAGCATGCTATGGAATTGAGCCTGCTAGTGAGTGAGATTGGACTGTGCCCAATGGAAGCCATCATCGCTGCGACCAGAACGGCCGCGGAGGCATGCGCGATGCAGGATTCCATTGGTACGATTGAGGCAGGCAAACAGGCGGATCTGTTGATTGTCTCCCATAATCCACTTCACAATATTAAGGTGCTTGAGGATTGCGCGAATATTGAGCAAGTTTATGTGGGGGGCAAGCGATTAAAGTAAGGAACAACGGAAATAAGTATTCATTATTTCTCGTCCTTTATTGTTGAGGCTGACAATTCGGGGCGAGATTTTTATTGCATATGGGGATGAAAAAGAAAAAAGAATTGAACTCCTTTGGGATTTATTGTTATACTTCAATTAATTAAATGAACATTTAATTAATTGAAGCGAGGGATATGGATGAGCAAAATCGCAGTTATCGGTGCAGGGATCAGCGGATTAGGTGCAGCATATCATTTGCAAAAAAAAGGGCACTGTGTAACGGTATTCGAACAGTCCAACTCTGTTGGCGGACGAATGCACACAAGTCGCAAGGCCGGATATGTTTGGGATAACGGTGCTCAATTTATGGTTGATTCTTACCGGTATATGAAGGAATTGATGAAAGAGCTTGGTATGAGTGAAGATGTGACTTATGTCAATCCGATTCAAGCGATGGCGATTGGCAATCAACAGATTTATCGATTTCAATCGGGGAATCCCTTTAGTTTTTTTCGCCATCCGAAGTTGAATGCCCGTGCGAAGATAGCTGCCGTGAAGGTGTTGTACAACGCATATAAATATCGGAATGAAATAGACTTTCACGATTCATCTCGCCTATGCTCGCTGGATGATGGCCGTGATCTGTCGTGGTGGAGAAGCGAGGCAACGGATGCTCTTGTCGACTGGGTGCTTAGTGTCCCAACTTCCACCTTGTTTTTCTGGAACGAACAAGACACATCTTGGCATGCCCCCTTATTATCCTTGCGCGATGCGCGCAGCACTTGGTCGATATATACGCCAAATGGGGGAATGGGGAGAGTTCCCGAAGCGTTGAGCCGGCTTGTTTCGGTTCAACTTGGTGCGTCAGTCACCGCAGTTGAATCTACCGATATTTCAAGCATCCGAGTTTCAATAGAAGGGAAAGAGGCTCACACTTGCGAATATTTCGATAGAGCCATCATCTCCGTCCCTGCACCTGCTGCATTGCGAATGATCGCGAATCCAGAGCTGGAACTGGGAAAGGAACGCACGGATTTTCTAAAGAATACGCGATACACGACAAACGTAACGACGATTATCGGATACGAAAAAGCGCCAGAACAGCAAGCATATGGATTTGCCGTGCCTTCTGTGCTGAACTCGGATCTAGCTGCGATCGGGTGGGATCACTTGAAGGGGCCAAACAGGGCGCCATCAGGTCAAGGTATTGCGGTTGCGATGCCGACTCATTCCTATAGTCAAGCGAATTGGTCGAAGGCGGATCAAGAAATCGAAAATGATGTGAAAAGAATGGTTGGACAATTTTATCCGATTCAGGATACTCGTCTTATGTTCACGCATATCCAACGATGGAGGCATGCGATGCCGATTCAATATCCAGGTTGGGCTCGATCGCGTGACAAAGCGCTGAAGGCCATACGGCCAGAGAATCCAAAGCTGTTTGTCTGCGGCGATTATTGGGCGGGCCCGACGACAGAACATGCCTTGTATTCTGGATACCAGGCAGCAGAGGAAGTATTGGACAGCTTTTAGAAAGGAGCAAGCAGATGGCGCGTAGAGCCGGAATTACGGTATCAAGAGATGATCTATTAGATGCTGCCTTATTGAAGTTTGCGCAATTAGGATTTGAAGGAACGAAGGTAGGCGGCATTGCGGAACAAGCAGGAATTACGCCGGGAGCTTTATACTTTCATTTTAAAAGCAAGGAGGATTTATTTCATTCGTTAGTTGAACGAGAATTTGCCAAAACAGTCATAAGTCCTCCCGCCGCTAACCTGTCGCTTAGAGAAATGTTAATTTACGCCGGAAGTCAGCTCGTTGACATGTTTCGGAGCAATCCTCCTTTTACAAAAATCATTTTCATTGAAGGGATCAAAAACCCGCAGATTGCTGCTCCATTCTATCGTCAATTGCTGCGTCAGACTGGTATATTGGAAGCGGAACTAAGGAGACATTTCCGCATTGGCGAAAATGATGGATCCGCTATTCTCCACTATGCCTCCCGTTTTTTTCTAGGAGCGGTGGGATGGGCAGAGATGGCGCTGGAGCTATTCGCAGGAAGACAGCAGGAACAGGTGGAAGACAGCCAGATGATTGAGTTGTACGTAGATATTTTCCTGAAAGGCTTGGAAGGGATTGTTCCGCCGAGCAGCCAATAATTTGAAGACAGCAATTCAGAGCATGTTTGGATCGGCATGTATTCTTTTGGCCCACGGCGAGAGATTGCTTCAAGATGCTGGATATATACACAAGCCGTGAGCCATCTGAGGCATTTGCTGTCTTACAATGTAATGCGTATTCTTTGAATTATGAATTGAGGGATGTGTGCATAACGTGTCCAAGCATTTACGTTTGATTTATATAGAAGAGATTCAAGCAGTTCCAAGTTGCTGGAGTAAGTTGACTCAGCCATTCATGAGTCTGAAGTGACAGTACTGGGAAGTAGTATACGACCTAGAAAATTAAGAATGAGGGGATTTACCAAGCTTCCATTTTAAATAAAATTGTGCCACGCTGAATAGTGCATTTTGGGTAATTAGCAGGTAAAAAGCAAAACCGATCACAGATAGTGTATATGTTAAACGTAAACATGTAAAGAGTTTTTTACATTTAGAGGCGACTTGGAGCTGTGCTTGCATCGCAGGCCGCTTTCTTGTGAATGTAAAAGCGCTATAAGATTGACATGATCTGGATTGCATACTAGTATGAAGAAAGACTACTATATTTGTTTAACTTCATTAATACTTCCCTGCATATCTACGACTATCAAACTCAACAAGACATACTCTCCATTTGTTTGAATTTGTTTGCTTTTCTTATCGAACAACACCTATGATGCGACGCAAAAGTTAACAATCAACTATCTGACGCGTGGGAGGAAACAACATGGAAAAAGTAACAATTCCGGATTTCTTAGAAAGCAATCAGCAGCAATGGGACGAGGAATACAAGTCGAACGCATGGGATTATTTGTCGGATATTACGGAATATGCTCGATATTCGGTGGTGTATGGTTACATTCGGAAATTTATTGGAACAGAAGGGATTCTGGATATGGGCTGCGGGACAGGCATCTTGTTCGATATGCTTCTCGACAGCGAGAAACAAGGGTATACAGGGATTGATCTGTCACAAGAAGCCATTAAAGTCGCATCGGCCAAATCCTCATTGAATCAGTTCCACTGTGGTGACATTAATCATTATGTGCCTGCAAAGAAATATGATGTGATCGTATTTAATGAATCGCTGCATTATGTGCCCAATACGCCGCAGAAGCTGCTGGACTACTCGAATTATCTAACCCCACATGGTGTCATTATCTCATCTCTGTATTCACATAAAAACAAAGAAGATCTCGCCTATATGATGATCGAGAATAAAGTAACGGAAATGGATCAATGCAAGGATTTTGAGGTGATGGACAAGGTCAGTGTGTTCAATCATCATGCAGAGTTGAAATGGTATGTCCATTTGTTAAAGCGGAAACATACAGATTTATAAACAAGGAACTAAGGAAAATCGTATACAGATATATATAATGAAGGAACCGTTTTGCGTCCATAATCTGGGCTGCCGCAGACGGTTCTTTTTTATTGGGTGATGAAAGAGTGATTTTGTCGTTATTTCACCTTATTTGTCGGCACCATTTGTCGATGAGGGAACTGTGGATCACCTTTACATAGCACAGCAATTTACGTCTTGACAACAGGCTTGTATAAGGATAAAAATGTTAGTATTAGTTAATGCTGTTACTCGATCGGAAGTAGATAATAGAAGGAGGGTTTTTGGTTAATTATATATTGCTTGTACAATTTCATAGCAACCATTTAAGGAAAAGGGGTAGAACATGGATACGCTTCAACAGAAACTATTTTCCAAGTTCCTTCTAGTCTGGTTCGGCCAGCTCATATCGAATATTGGCAGCGGTCTGACTGCCTTTACGCTCGGTATCCTAGTATTGCAGCAAACACAAAGCCCGACCAGCTATGCCATGGTCATATTTTGCTCGTTTATGCCATCTCTGTTGCTTAAGCCGGTCGGGGGTGTTCTCGCCGATCGCTTCGACCGCAGGTTGATGATGATCTTAGGTGATGCAGGCTCTGCTTTTGGTCTCATATTCATTTTGGCCTTCGTGCTGATGGGCAGCTTGGAGGTATGGCACATATACGTAGGGGCATCCATTAGTTCGATATTCGGTGCCTTGCATAATCCCGCCTACAAAGCTTCTGTTACCGACTTCGTCAGTGAAGAAAAATACACCCAAGCAAGCGGCTTGATGCAGCTTGCCTCCACTTCTCAGTTTCTAGTCTCCCCAGTTCTAGCTGGTATCTTGATTACGATTATGGACATCAAATACATATTAGTCATTGATATTTTGTCATTTATCATCGCGGCGCTATTGGTTGTATGGGTTAGAAGCAATCGGGTAGTTGCTGAGCAAGCTAAGCTCCAGAATCATCATGTTGAAGAGCAGGTCAAGCTAAGTTTTTGGCATGAGCTGAAAGAAGGAATGCGGACAATCAACGCCAATAAAGGGATTGTCGTACTCATTACACTTACTTCTGTATTGTGCTTCTATATTGGATTTTTGCAGACATTGCTTGCTCCGATGATGTTGAACTTTACAGATCCGAAGACGTACGGAATCTCTCTATCCGTCTGTGCGTCGGGCTTGCTAGTCAGCAGTTTGCTGATTAGTATTTTTGGAGGAATTAAGAAGCATGTCGCTACAATGACGGTATGTCTTGTCTTTGTTGGGCTCTTCTATTCGCTTATCGGCGTTTCGACGAATGTATATGTGATTGTCGTATCAGGATTTCTCTTTTTCTTTGCTCTAGCATTTGTGCAGACGAGCTTGGAAGTATTGATTCGGCAAAATATTGACAATACCGTGCAAGGCCGCGTATGGTCCCTCATATCGGTGGCTACGCAGCTCGGATATCCGATTGCCTATGTTCTTTCTGGTGTATTGGCCGAGCATGTATTCAATCCGCTATTAGTGGAAGGCGGTTTGCTCGCTACATCAGTTGGCAGCATTATTGGCATTGGACCAGGTCGTGGCATTGGCTTTATGTTTATTGTGTTTGGAATTCTCATCGCATTCTTATCGTTTGTTACAGGTCGAACCAAAGTGATTAAAGAATTGGAAAGCAATGCAGTGGATGAGAAATAAAAAAGAGATGAATACCATTAATACAATATAATGACAACAAAATATAAGCGCTCTTTCTTTATCCAAACACGGCTGTGATTTATCGTGCTTCGATAGGCAAGAAGGGGTGCTTTTTTTTATGTTCTTCGCAGGGAAATACACGTGTAAATCGCACTATATCAAGGATTTGGGAGATAAGGTCAGCATTAATAGACCGAATAGAGGAAAAACTCTGGTTCGTCAAAATGATCAGAATTGGAGAGAAGTCAATAGACAGAAAAGAAACAAAATTTCAGGAATATTGGATTAAATCCATTTGGGACAATTGATGACAGATATTGTTTAGTATAAAAATAATATTATTGACAGAATTAACCTTTCAACTTTA
The DNA here is from genome assembly GCF_032337355.1 of Paenibacillus suaedae. NCBI lineage: Bacteria > Bacillati > Bacillota > Bacilli > Caryophanales > Paenibacillaceae > Paenibacillus > Paenibacillus suaedae. The sequence continues at coordinate 320,530 of NZ_JAVYAA010000006.1, read as the reverse complement.
TTATCTTTGGTAACAAATCTATCAATTGAGAGGAGCTTGTAACGATGTGGTTTCTGTTGTTATGGGGATTGGGAATTGTCTCAGCGGTAGTACAGCTTTGGATCAACGGTTTTTCAGCAAATACGAGCGAAATTGCGAATGTGCTGTTGTTGCATCAGTTTGTTGTGACATTTGGCTTAGTGGGTGTCATAGGATTTATTTACAACATTGCGATTGCTGACAGAACTGCATCTCAATTGGGCTGGCCAGGCGGGCCGTTTCAAGTCAAGTACGGATTTTCCCAAGTTGGTCTTGGGGTGATGGGAATTATGGCAATTTGGTTTCACGGCAACTTCTGGGTAGGTGTACTTGTCACGATGTACATATACGGGTTAAGCGGTTTGTGGTCTCATACATATGTCATGATTAAGAACAAGAAAGTTGATGCAGACAGTATTGGAAATCTGATCATGGATGTCGTGTACCAAACGTTCATTACGGTTCTGTCGATCATGGCTGGCGGAATCTGGGTCTTCAACTAAGGAGGTCTAGCTATGGTAACGCGCAGACTAGAATTAACAGAAGTCCAGAAGGGAATATTCTTCGATTGCCAAATTGACGACCCGCTCTCTTATAACATTACAGCTTCCATCATGCTTGAAGGAGTAAACGAGGCTCGGTTAGAGCAAGCTCTGAAACTAGTCATTGAGGAGCAGGAAGCCTTGCGATGCAGTCTTGATGTCAGTGATGAAATGCCTCTCCTCGTTGTCCACGAACGAATCAATATTCAACTAACAAAGTTAGATTTCTCTGCAGAACCTGAACTTCAGGAAGAACGGGTAAAGCTTCAGGTTGAGCAAGAGTTAAACCGAGTATTTGACCTCACAGCAGCTCCGCTATTTCACACAAGCTTGATTAAGCTATCTGACAAGAAGCATATTTTTCTCATCAGCATTCATCACATCATTTCCGACGGATTATCACTCGAAGTGTTGAAGCAAAAGCTCTTGGAATACGATCATAAGCTCGCACGAAAAGAGCCAATTGAAATAAAGCCGAATACGGGATTTACCGACTTCATGAGCCAAGAAAATACAAAACTTGCTCAGGGAGGGTACGACAAAGAAAGAGAGTATTGGGCGAAAAAGATGATAGGTGCAGAGCCTCTTGCCCTGCCGAATGACTTTATTCGACATCAAGTTCATGGCATCGGCAAGGAAAAACGAATCGAGATCTCATCTGATCTATTGCAACAGATTCATAAACAGGCGAGGGAACAGGAAGTTACGACCTTTATGTTTGTATTGGCCGCATTCGGTGTACTGTTGAATCGTTATACGCAGCAAGAGGATGTTGTGTTCTCCTCACCATTTTCATATCGTCCTGATATGGATTTCGAGGAATCGATAGGCTGCTTTGTGTATATGCTGCCCATGCGTCTGCTGCTGAAGGATGAACAGAGCTTCTCCGAAGCACTGCAGCAAGTGTCGAAGGAGTTTATCGAAGTCTACAAGCATATCGGTTATCCGAACAATCTGATTATGCGAGATAATCAATTGCTCCCATTGCCGGGAACTCCATCTATCTTCGATGTTAGCTTCGTATATGATATCGTAGAAGACAGCGATCAGTACGAACTTAAGGCAGAAATCCTCGATCAAGATCGCGTAACATTTCCCGGAAGCCTAATGGTTATCCTGCAACATACCCCTCACAAAGATTTGATTAAACTTCAATACAAGCCAGAACTTTTTGCAGATGAAACGATTGATTTATTAGGTCTTCGCTTCATGAAACTGCTGGAACTGGTAAGCGGACAGGCAGACATCAAGATCGGAGAAGCGGAGTTGCTGTTGGAGCAAGAACGAAGCCTTATCCTGCAACAATTTAATCAAACTTCCTATTTTACATACGAACCTCGTACCATCATTGAACTATTCCACTCCAAGGTCGCTAAGCATCCGGAACGAAAGGCATTGATCGACCAAGACCAAGTTGAGACATATGCTAGTGTTCATGCAAAAGCTAATCAATTGGCTCGCAATATCCTTCAGAAAACGCAAGGAACTCCATCCTGTATCGGCATTCAGCTGGAACGATCAGCTAACTTAGTCATTAGTTTATTAGCGGTTCTTAAGGCGGGATGTGCATACGTGCCTATAGATCCAATGTATCCGTCAGCTAGAAAACAATTTATTTTCGAAGATGCGAATGTGTCTTATCTTATCACTACGTTAGATCTCCCATTCGAGGAAGAGTGGAAAGTAGACATCATCGATGTGGGTGATCCGAACATATACAGTGGGGATGACTCGATTCCCGAAGTACAGCTGGATCCATACAGTTTGGCCTACATTATGTACACTTCGGGTTCAACCGGCAAGCCGAAGGGCGTCATGATCGAGAATCATAGTGTCGTGAATACATTGCTCGATCTGGAAAGACGTTTTCCGGTGGAAGAACATGATCTGTACCTACTCAAAACACCGCATACGTTCGATGTATCCGGAACGGAATTGTTCGGGTGGTTTATGGGAGAAGGCAGCTTGCTCGTATTGGAGCCAGACGGAGAGAAAAACCCGCAAATCATCTTGGAAGAGATACACAAGCATAAGGTTACTCATATCAATTTCGTACCTACCATGTTCCGAGCCTTCTTGGAACTATTGGATAATGCGGACAATCTGTCAAAGCTAGCCTCCTTGAAGTGGATATGTATTGGAGGGGAGGCTGTAACGCCGGATATTTTGCATAAATTCAATTCGCTGCATACGGATATTAAGCTTGAAAATGTATATGGTCCAACGGAATGCACGATATGGGCTTCCCATTATTCGATTAGGGGCGACGATACAACACGCTCGATTCCAATTGGTGAGCCGCTCAATGAGACGCGCTGGTACATCGTAGGCAAGCAAGATCAATTACAGCCAATTGGGATCGCAGGTGAATTATGTCTTAGCGGTGTAGGCTTGGCCAGGGGATATTTGAATCGGGATGAGCTGACGAAGGAGAAGTTTGTCGCGAATCCGTTCTATCAAGAAGGGATCGATCCGGACTACTTCCGCAATATGTACCACACGGGGGATTTGGCCCGCTGGCTTCCAAGCGGAACGATTGAGTTTCTCGGACGAATTGACTTTCAGGAAAAGGTGCGCGGCGTCCGGCTCGAGACAGGAGAAATCGAGAATGTGCTGTCGCAGATGGAAGGAATTACGCAGGCTATCGTTGTTGTGAAGAAGGAGACAGGCAAGTCGGCTGCGTTGTGCGCCTATTATCTCTCTGACGATGAGATTTCAGTGGCTCAATTGAAGGAGCACCTATCCAAGGAATTGCCAGCGTACATGATTCCTTCCTTCTTTGTACATAAAAGAGAGCTTCCTCTCAATACGAGCGGAAAGGTGAATCGGAATGCGCTGATCGCGGACAAAGACTATTTAGATGCAGCTTCATCAAGCGACATAGCACCGAATACCGATTTAGAGGTTCTTATTGCCTCTGTGTGGCAAGAGGTACTTGGAATTACCCATGTCGGTGTGGATGATAGTTTTTTTGAAATCGGCGGTCACTCAATAGCCTTGATCCAAATGCACAACAAGCTGAAAAAAGCATTGACGCAGGATTTCCCAATCACGCTGCTGTTCCAATATCCAACTGTACGATTGCTGGCTGATCATTTCAATCAAGCTGAGGAAGAGACGATTACCGATCGGAAATCATTTTTCCAACGGGACAGAAAAGTCGTTCGATCGGATATCGCGATCATCGGCATGTCCATTCACGCGCCCGGTGCTTCCAATATTCATGATTTCTGGAATAACCTAAAAGGCGGCGTAGAGAGCATCCATTTCTATAAGGATGAAGAATTGCTCGAATTAGGGATTCAGCCCAACCTGCTGAAATCACCGAATTATGTGAAGGCAAAAGGACGCATTGATGGCATTGAGGAGTTCGATCCAAACTTCTTCGAGTATACACCAGGTGAAGTGCAGATGATGTCGCCACAGCTTCGTCTTCTCTATCAAGGGACATGGGAAGCATTAGAGGATGCCGGATATTATCCCGGATCTGATACCTCGAAGATTGGGTTGTTTCTTGGCGGGTCTGACGATTTTGAATGGTATCAGAAGGTTCTGTTCGGCGAAAGTGGATTTAGTGATAAGTATCAAGCTTTTACACTGAGCACGAATCATTTCTTGGCGACTCGGATCGCTTATAAGCTGGATATTAAAGGGCCAGTTTATTCAGCGCTTACAGGCTGCTCGACAACGCTGGTTACCCCTCACTTATCGTGTCAGTCATTAATTCTTGGCGAATGCGATATTGCTGTGGCTGGTGGGATCACGATCGAACTGCCGAATGAGGGGGGCTATTATTACGAGGAAGGCATGATGTTTTCTCCGGATGGACACTGCCGGCCATTCGACGCCAAGGCGAAGGGAACCATGTTCTCGAACGGTATGGGATTAGTCGTGCTGAAGAGATTGGATGAGGCCATTGAGGATGGCGATCATATCTATGCTGTCATTAAAGGTTCCGCGATTAATAATGATGGAAGACAGAAGATTGGTTTTGTGGCGCCAAGTGTGGAAGGACAAGCTGAGGTTATCCAGGAGGCGTATCGTGTTGCAGGCATTGATCCAGAAACGATAACCTATGTTGAGGCTCATGGAACAGGCACTGCGCTCGGCGATCCGATCGAGGTGGAATCTTTAACGAAGGCGTTCGCATCTGAAAAGAAGCAATTTTGTACGTTAGGCTCGGTGAAAGGCAACGTAGGGCATACCGATACAGCTGCTGGAGTGATCGGCTTGGCGAAGGTTGCACTTAGCTTGGAGCACAAATATATCCCGCCAACGGTTAATTATATGGAACCGAATCCCAAAATTGATTTTGCGAGTACGCCATTTACTGTGCAGGCACAAGGAATGGAGTGGATGACCATCGGTACAGGCAGCAAGCGCCGAGCAGGCATCAACTCGTTCGGGGTTGGCGGTACGAACGCCCATATGGTATTGGAGGAAGCTCCGAGCATGATGGACAGCAGCGATCCGGAGCAGGTGAATTTGCTTGTGTTCTCCGCCAAGAGCAAGGAGGCGCTTGTCAACACTTCGTACAATATCGTACAGCACTTGATAGACAACCCAAGCATTAACGTTACCGATGCGGCATGGACATTACAGATAGGAAGGAAGCCATTTGCCTACCGTAAGGCGCTCGTCGTGAATAACCGCTACGCCGATGATCCACAGCTTCTGCTGAAACAGCTGCAAGACGCTGCTGTTCATGAGGTGCAGCCAGCCAAGCGGCAGGTATACTTCCTGTTTCCAGGACAAGGGAGCCAGTACCAAGGAATGGGTCGTTCCTTGTACCGTTCCGCTGAACAAAGCGCAGTTTCCCGCATATTCAAGCGGCATATGGATCATGTGCTGTCATGCCTGACTGAAGACGAACGGCTGATGTTCGAGGATATGATATACGGCGTTGGCGATAGCTCACGAATCAATCAGACGGAGAACAGTCAATTTGCACTGTTTGGCACAAGCTACTCATTGGCGCTTACGATGCTGGAGCTTGGCGTGATGCCGGCAGGAATGATTGGACACAGCATTGGAGAACTTGCCGCGGCAACGGTCGCAGGTGTATTCGAACTGAAGGACGCGGTGGAGATTGTTCGCTTGCGCGGACGTCTGATGCAGCAGCAGGAGCCAGGAGTAATGCTTGCCGTTATGGCGACAGCAAGCATGGCAGAGCCGGAACTGATTCCGAATGTGTGGATTGCGCTGGAAAATACGACAAATAGCTGCGTCGTTGGCGGGCGGGAAGAAGCGATTGCACAATTCGAAGCGAAGTGCGAGCAGCTCGGCTGGAAGGCAGTTCGGGTAAAAACATCCCATGCCTTCCATACGCCGATGATGGAGGAGGCTGCTCGTGAATTTGAGAAGCGGCTGTCCGCTTATCGGTTCAACGAGCCTCGTATTCCGATCGTCTCGAATGTGACCGGAGAATGGGTGTCGCCGAGCGAAATGAATCGGCCGTCCTACTGGGCAGCGCATATTTTACGACCAGTGAACTTCGCTAAATGCCTGACACAAATCTTAAAGTCGGAGCACGATGTATTCATCGAAGTCGGGGCGGGTCGTACCTTAAGTACTTTTGCGAGACAACATGAATCCAAGGCTGCCGGTCAACATTTCGTGAACTTAATACGCCATCCGCAAGAGGCGCTGGATGATGTGGAATATATTCATCATAAGCTAGGACTCCTATGGGGAGCGGGTGTCGATCTCGATTGGAAAGCCATGCGAGGCAATACTGTTCGCAAGCGTGTGTCGCTACCAACCTATGTGTTTGACAAAGGACATTTCCCAATTGATATCGCGTTTAGCCCTCCCCAAGCATCATTGCCACGATCAAATGCTGCTGTGCATCAATCGTCTTATTCTCAGCATTCGCAGAATCATGTGGATCGTCTCGCAGTGGCAGCGACACTTCGTAACCAGAGTGAACTAGAGCAGGCGGTATTGGTTGCGTATAAATCTGTATTCGGTTTCGACATGATTGCAAGTGATCAAGACTTCTTTTCGCTCGGCGGCGACTCCTTGAAGGCGGTTAGCTTGGCTCATGCGATTCAGCAGCATGCAGGTATCAAGGTGGAGATTGTTGATTTATTCACTTATTCATCACCGATCACATTGGTCGCTCATTTGTATGAGAATTCAGCATACTCTTATCAGCAAGTGCAAATCGCACCTGCGGCACAAAGAGATTACTATCCATTGTCATCTGCTCAAAATCGGATGTATGCACTGCATCTGCTTGATCCAAGCAGCGTTGCTTATAACCTTCCATCTGCTACGAAGATTAGAGGGCTGCTGGACAGAACCCGAGTAGAACAAACACTGGAAAAGCTCATGTTGCGCCACGAATCTTTGCGGACTTCCTTTGACATTATCGGCGATCAAGCCGTTCAAATCATTCATGATTCCGTAGATATTCCTTTTACGTATCGGGAAATAGACCGTTTCAATGACGAGGATATCATGCCATTGATCCGTTCATTCATTAAGCCATTCTCTTTAGGAAGTGCGCCATTGTTCCGAGTCGAACTCATTCGCACAGGCTCGGACGAGCAGCTGTTGTTGTTCGACATGCACCACAGCATTGCGGACGGCACATCCATGGAGATTATTACGAGAGACTTCAACGCGTTGTATTTCGGGGAGTTGACGCAGCCGGTTCTTCAGTACAAAGATTATGCAGTCTGGCAAGCGGAGCAGCAGTCTGCTGGACAAGAAATCCACGATCAGCGGGCATACTGGCTCCAGCAGCTTGGCGGTGAACTGCCTGTACTGGAATTGCCGACAGATTATGAACGACCGCCTGTCAAGGACTTCCATGGCGACCGGATTTATTTCCACATTGAAGAAGATTGCGCGGCGAAGCTCATTCAACTGGCTCAAGAAACGGGATCGACGCTGTATATGATGATGTTGAGTGCATGGTATGTCCTGCTAGCCCGTTATTCTGGTCAGGAGGATATTATCGTCGGTACACCTGTAGCGGGAAGAACGCAGGAAGAGACGAAAGATACCGTCGGCATGTTTGTGAATATGCTTGCGATGCGGAACCGTCCGTTGAGCCAGAAGTCGTTTGCGGAGTTTCTGCATGAAGTGAAGGAGAACGCACTGAAGGCATTTTCGAACCAAGACTGCCAATTTGACGAACTCGTTGACCGTATGCACTTGCAACGAGAATTCAACCGCAATCCACTGTTTGATGTCTGCTTCGACTTTCAAAATATGGAGTTCCATGAGCTTGAAATCGATGGCATCTCGTTTGCACCATATGCTTTCCCGACAACAACTTCCGCTTATGATCTGGTACTAACCTGTCAGGAAAACAAAAAAGAGAAGACGGTAGAAGGTTTCCTAGAATATGCGACGGGATTGTTCCGCAAGGAAACCGTGCAGCGAATGATCGGACACTTTCAGGCCATTTTGCAGCGCATCACAACGGATATTAATACTAGTCTGGGGCAGATCGAATTCTTGACGCCAGAAGAAAAGTTATGGATTGTGACTGATGTGAATCATACGGCGCTGCCATATGACGAGAACCTAGTAATTGTAGAGCTGTTCGAACACCATGCACGAACACAACCAGACAAACCGGCGCTTATCGTAACCGATGGACGACAGCTTACGTACCGCGAAGTGAATGAACAAGCCAATGCGATCGCGCACCACTTGATTGAACAAGGTGTTACAGCGGATACGCTGGTTGGCGTGATGCCAAGACGGGATGAGTACTTAATCGTGTCACTGCTGGCGGTGCTGAAGGCAGGCGGAGCATATGTTCCGATCGATCCAGCATTCCCGAAGGAACGAATCACGTACATGCTCACAGAGAGCAATGTGAATATTCTATTATGTCCACAAGAGTATCAAGCGGGCATTGAGTTTGCAGGGGAAATGGTAGATTGCAGAGAGATCATAAACTCTATCAGAAATCACAATACAGAAGACTGCAGCAATCCTGTATCACGAACTCATCAAAACAACTTAGCTTGTGTCATCTTTACGTCAGGTTCAACGGGCAAGCCGAAAGGAGTCATGATCAATCAAGGCTCTATCCTCAATTTCATTCAAGATATTCAACAGAGAGGTGTGTTCCAGCACGAAGAGGATCGTGTCATTTGTGTAACGACGTTATCCTTTGATATTTTTGCATTCGAGTCGATTGTTCCACTGTGCACGGGCCACTCCGTATATATTGCTAATGAGAGTGAACAGTTGGATCCGATGCTGGCGAATGAGAAAATTGTTCAGCACAAGGTTACGCATCTGTTAAGCACGGTATCGCGAATTAAGGCATTTGTTGAGAATTCGGATTTTGCACCTGCGCTGAAGCAGCTTGCCTGTATTTTGAGCGGAGGGGAGAATTATCCTGACGCCTTGTTGAAAGACTTGCAAACTCGTTCCGAAGCAAGATTATTCAATATGTACGGCCCGACAGAAACAACCATCTGGTCGGTAGCGAAGGAGTTGACGGCTTCCAAGTCGGTTACAATTGGACAGCCGATTGCGAACACACAAGCGTATATCATCAGCGATTCTGGACTGCTGCAGCCGGTAGGGGTATTCGGCGAATTATGCTTGGCTGGACATGGACTTGCACGCGGATATTTGAACAATCCGGAGGAAACGAAGCGCAAATTTTTCGAAACAGAACAGCTTCCGGGCTGCCGCCTCTATCGCACAGGGGATCGCGGACGATTGCTTGCCAATGGCGAAATCGAACTGATGGGACGGCTGGATTCGCAGATCAAAGTACGCGGATATCGGGTGGAGCTTGATGAGATTGAGAAGGTTGTTCAGAAGCATGAACATATTAGACAGGCTGTAGCTGCTGCTTACGACGATAAGCGCGGGAACAAACAGCTTGGATTATATTGCACGGTTAAAAAAGAAGCGGATGTTGACGGAGAAGCGCATATATGGCTCAAGCCGTGGTTGCGAGAGAAGCTGCCTCATTATATGATTCCTGGCTTCGTTCGTCAGCTGGAGGAGATGCCGACGCTTCCAAATGGAAAGATTGACAAGAAAGCACTGCCGCTCCCACAAGAGTCATCGGAAATGACGGGACAAACGAAATTGCCTTCAACAGGATTGGAGAAGGCGATATTGGATATTTGGAAGGATGTGCTCGGAACCGATCGCATTAGCGTGCGGGATAATTTCTTCGACGTTGGCGGGAACTCATTGGGACTAATCCTGATTAATAATCGGATCAATTCTCTGATCGGGCGTTCCATTCCGTTAATGCAGCTGTTCCAATATCCAACGATTGAATCATTAGTCAAGAGTATCGGCATTCCTTCAGAATTGCAGGACATTGGTCTTGCAATGCCAGTTGCTCCAGTTGCTGCTGAAAGTCATGCGACAGCAGATATCGCAGTGATAGGGATGGCGGGACGATTCCCAGGAGCGCCTACGATTGATGCATTTTGGGATAATATCGTATCTGGCGTAGAGTCAGTTGTGGAGTTCTCAGACGAAGAACTGCTGCAAGCTGGCGTGGATGCTGACATGCTGTCTCATCCGAAGTATGTGAAGGCAAAAGGTTACCTTGATGGTATCGAGTATTTCGACTCCGCATTTTTCGATTATCCCTATCAGGAAGCCAACATGATGGATCCGCAAATTCGGCTGCTTCATGAATGCGTATGGGAAGTGCTGGAGAATGGGGGATACAATCCTTCCGCATACAAGGGGTTAATTGGCCTGTTTGCCGGAAGTGGCTCCAATCTTCCTTGGATGATTCAATTCTTAGGTCATCAACAAGATCTGCTTCGTGCATTCGAAGCGATTACCTTAAATGAAAAAGATTTTCTGACGACCCGTGTGTCATACAAGCTCAATTTGAAAGGGCCTAGCTTCAATGTGCAAACCGCTTGCTCAACTTCATTAGTAGCGATTCATCAAGCGGTACAGTCACTGCAGCGTGGAGAGTCGAATATGGCGATTGCCGGTGGAGTGTCCATTTCCTATCCGCGGAAGGAAGGCTACTTATGGCATGAAGGCATGATCTTCTCCCAAGACGGGCACTGCAAGCCATTCGCGGAGGATTCATCGGGAACCGTATCTGGCAATGGATGCGGTGTTGTACTCCTCAAGCCGCTAGCCGCAGCCCTTAGAGATGGCGATCATATCTACGGTGTCATTAAGGGATCGGCAATGAATAATGATGGCCTTGAGAAAATCGGGTACACGGCTCCTAGTGTGAGCGGTCAAGCCCAGGTCATTCAATCTGCCCTTAGACAGGCTGGCGTATCGGCTGAGGATATCCACTATGTTGAGGCACACGGGACAGGAACGAAATTGGGAGATCCGATCGAGATTGAAGCCCTGAAGCAAGCATGGGATACGAAGAAGACGGGCTATTGCGCCATCGGTTCTGTAAAAGCGAATATCGGGCATCTCGATTCTGCGGCAGGGGTGGCAGGCTTCATCAAGACCGTTCTGTCCCTGTATCATCGAACGATTCCGCCTTTACTTCATTTTGCGAAGCCGAATCCTGCAATTGATTTTGCAAACAGTCCATTTTATGTGAATACACAGGCTGAATATCGGACGGATCGGAGTCAAATCTTGCGGGCTGGTGTAAGCTCCTTCGGTATCGGTGGAACGAATGTGCACGTCGTGCTGGAGCAGCCGCCTGAAATAAGCCGATTCCGGCCATCGGAACCTGTCAATTTGCTCTTGTTCTCAGCTAGGAGTCAATCGGCATTGACCCATACGAGTGAGGCTGTGTTGGAGTACTTGCACAGCCATCCAGAAGTCCATATCTCGGATGCCGCTTGGACATTGCAAATGGGGCGCAAGCCGTTCGAATACCGCAAGGCGCTCCTCTTAGATGGAGGTTTACCATATGAGACGAAGGAAATGCAGCAATTCCTTCAACAATCCGGATTGCGTATTCAGGACGGCAGACCGACCGCTCACTTTTATATTGCTGCGGAAGCGGGGGTTTATCGCGATTTAGGCCGAGATTGGTATACATCAACGACGCAAAATCTACATCCGCTAGCGGCAACATTCAACCGCCATGTGGAACGGGTGATTGCATGCACGGAACTCGATAAGAGGGATGCCTTCCATCAGTTGCAAGATGACCCTGCATTGGAATGGTTTACTGTAAGTTACGGGATAGCAATGAGTTTGATCGATGTTGGTGTCCTGCCAGATGGACTATTCGGTCAAGGCATTGGTGAGGTATGTGCCTTAACGGTTGCTGGTGTATTGGCCTTGGAGCACGCGGTTGAATGGGTACAAACAAGCGGGAAATGGCTGCAAGGTTTGGAAGAAGGGGCGCTAGAGGCTGTAGTGAATGGTGCCGGGACAGAGGCGGTTAGAAAGCAACTATTCTATTATCCACTCCGTCCATCCCGAATTCCACTCATTGATGTAAGCCATAATAGCAGCACTATTGAAGAAATCAGTGTAAGTGTCGTTGCGATCGGCTGCGAATGTTCGGATTACGCGTCTGCCACATCCCAACATTCACATCGAACGGAGGCGCAGGATTCGCCGTCGGTTCATAGGCTGCAAGCTGGCGGGAATGGAGCATCTAGCTGGATAGAATTCCAACGCTTGCTTGCCCAGCTGTGGTGTGAAGGCTTCGAGATTGATTGGTCGATGCTGCATCCGGAGAGCGGAAGACAGCGTATCCCGCTGCCGACCTATGTGTTCGATGCGACGTATCATGAGCATGATGTGATTCTTAATGCATTTGAGCTGAAGCGTAAGGAAGAAGGTTCATGTGTCCAAACCCTGTCGCAAGCTCAGCAGATCGAGATTGGTCAGTCATCCAGTATTAGGAGTCGGGATACCATCAGTGAGCAATTAGCAGAATTATGGCAGGAGCTTCTCGGCTGCGGCGAGGTAAAGGCTGAGGATGATTTCTTCGTCATAGGCGGTCATTCGTTGAAGGCCATTTCCTTGTCCGCCAACATACAACAAGCATTTAAGCTGGATATGTCATTGACGGAAATATTCGATAATGCCGTATTTAACCAGATGGTGGACTGGATATGGACAAACCGCGCTGACGAGCAGGAATTCATGGCGATTCAGTCTGTTGCGAACAAGCCTTATTATGAAGTCTCATCTGCGCAGAAGCGCATGTATGCCGTACATGAGCTGGTTGGCGATGCGGTTCCTTACAATTTGGCCTCCGTATATGTGGTGGAAGGGCAGCTTGACAAGGCAAGATGCAAGTCAATCATTGATGAAATTGTGCAAAGACATGAATCGCTGCGCACTCGGTTCCAGATCGTAAATGGAGAAGTAGTCCAAATCATTGAGGACGAGGTGCCTTCCGTTGTTGAATTCAACACTACAACTGAGGAAGGCGTGGAAGCTGAAATCAAGTCTTTCATCCGGCCGTTTGATTTGGCGCAGGTGCCGCTGCTCCGCGTAAGATGGACGAGCATACACGAGGAGAAGCACATTCTGCTCATCGATATGCACCATATTATATCGGATCAGTATTCGATAGCGATTTTACTAGAAGAGATGCAAGCACTGTATGCTGGCAAGACACTAACGCCATTGTCCCTGCAATATAAGGATTTTGCTGCTTGGCAAAATGAATTCTTCAAGAGCGAAGCATTTGGTACACAGCTTCAATATTGGAAAGAAGAATTTGCAGGCGAGATTCCGACGCTCAATATGATGACAGATTACGTAAGACCGCCTGTGCTTACCTTCTCGGGCGATGAAGTGGAATTCGAATTTGGTGAAGCACTCAGTGGGCGGCTGGAACAGTTGGGATCTGAGCGAGGATTGACCCCTTATATGATTCTCATGGCTGTTTTGAAGCTGACGCTGTGGAAGATTACGGGCCAACAGGATCTTATTGTGGGTACAGGAATTGCAGGTAGACGCCATGCCAATCTCGAGCCGATCGTCGGAATGTTCGTCAATACATTGGCAATCCGTTCACAAATTGATGAAAGCCTAAGCGTGGGCGAGTACCTGCAATACATGAAAGAGAAGATGCTGAAGGCCTATGAAAATCAAGATTGCCAGTTCGAGATGCTGCTTGAGGAGCTTCATATCGAGAAGAACATCGCAAGAAATCCGCTGTTTGATGTCGTTATCAATTACATTACGATGGGCACGGAGGAATTGGAACTGGACGGATTATCACTAACTCCTAGGCCAATGATGAACAAGGATTCGAAGTTCGACCTCACTTGGACAATCGAGAAACGGAACAATCGCTATGTGGCTTTCTTGGAATACAATACGAGTTTGTTCACCAGACAACGAATCGAATCTTATGGAACGCGATTGCTCCACATGCTTACGCAATTGACTGAAGATACAACACGTAGGCTGAGTGAGCTTACGCTTGTAACACCACAGGAGAAAGAGTGGCTGCTGCACGAGTTGAATCCAGCAGTTACGCTGGAAGCAGACCATCCAACGCTTGCACAGTTGTTTGAAGAACAGGTGGAGCTGCATGGGCAGCGCCCTGCAATTGTGTGGAATGATGAAGAACTGACTTATGCAGAGTTGAATAGCCGAGCGAACAGGCTCGCTACACGCCTTGCAGGCATGCATGTTCAACAGGGAGATCATATAGCGATATTGCTCGATCGTGGGCCGCTGCAGATTGTGAGCATTCTAGCTATTTTGAAGCTGGGCTGCACCTATGTGCCGATCGACCCAGATTATCCGCAGTCTCGGATCGCCTTCATGCTGGAGGATAGCGGTGCTTCTCTCATCCTCACAGATTCAGTGCTGCAATCCACCCTTGACGAGTCACTCCCTCGACTGTTGCTGGATCGTGAGGGAGGTCGGGCAGCAGAAGATGACGATGGATCTCACGACTCAGCATCATGGACAACCAATATCGGTTCCAATATCGGAGATGCAGACGATACAGCATATATCATGTACACGTCAGGTTCGACAGGAACACCGAAGGGAGTACTTGTTAGTCACCGCAATGTAGCCCGTGTTGTGAAGAACGCGAATTACGTGACGATACTGCACAGTGACAGAATGCTTCAATTGTCCAATTACGCATTTGACGGTTCGGTATTCGATATTTTTGGAGCGATTCTGAATGGTGCTTGTTTAGTCATCATCTCGAAGGACTCGGCAATCGAAATTGCGCAGTTGGCCAAGTTCATTGAGCAGGAGCGAATCACGGCCTTCTTCATCACGTCAGCATTGTTCAATATGCTGGTGGATTGGGATGTAACCGCACTGAAGCATGTCCGGAAATTGCTGATTGGCGGGGAAGCCATTTCGATACCGCATGCACGCAAAGCGGTAGAGTACCTAGGGCCGGATACATTGATCAATGGGTACGGGCCAACGGAGACGACGGTATTTGCTGCCTACTATCCAATCGGACATACGGACGAGCACGTGCACAGCATTCCAATCGGATATCCGCTCTCCCAGACCAAGCTGTACATCTTGGATCAGCAAGGGCAATTAGTGCCTCCATATGTACCTGGTGAGCTGTATATCGGCGGAGCGGGCGTAAGCAAAGGATACTTAAACCGGGATGAACTGACCGTACAGCGATTCGTGAACGATCCATTCGACAAAACGGGCAAGCTGTACCGAACTGGGGACTTGGTATGGAGGCTTCCTACAGGGGAGATTGGCTTCATTGGTCGACTTGATTTCCAAGTCAAAATCAGAGGCTTCCGGATTGAGCTTGGAGAGGTCGAAAATCATATCCAGCACGTCAGCGGCGTGAAGGAGGCAGTTGTATTAGCGAGAACAGATCGAACCGGCAGCATGTACATGGTTGCATACTACACCGTTGAGCAGGCAGACCGTGCGGATGGACAGGGATGGAATCAAGAGCAGATGAAAGCACTGCTGCGCGAAAAGCTTCCAGCCTATATGATTCCTGCTCGTCTGATCAAGCTTGAACGAATGCCTCTCAATATAAATGGAAAGATCGATCGTCAGGCCCTGAAGAACATCAGTGAGAATGAGCAGGGTCAGTCGACATATGCGGCTCCGAGAACCGAGGTCGAACAGACGATTCTGCGCTGCATGCAAGAAGTGCTGGATCAGGAGAGACTCGGTATTACAGACGATTTCTTCAAGCATGGGGGGCATTCCATTAAGGCTATCGCACTTGTTCAGGCTCTGCTGCAAGCTGGGCTTCAATTGAAGGTGAATGAAATTTTCATGTATCCGACAGTCGAGCAGTTGGCTGCGCTTCCTGGATTGAGCAGCTCTCGTTCGTCCTCATTTCTCCAAAAGCACGACGACCCATGGAGAGAGGGAGCAGCGGTCGAGCTTTCTGAGCAGCAAATCCTGTTGCTTGTGCAGCATGTACGTGTCTCATGCTCGCTTATTTCCACAATGATGGCTTCAGCGGATCGAGTTGGCCGTTTCCCATTGTCGCCTGTCCAACTCGCACACGGAGCATTCGGGGCTCAAGTCAGCGGATTTGTTACTTCTATTCACGATGTGGACGAGAAGTTCCTTCGCAACTTGCTAGTCACAATTATTCAGCGCAATCAGCTGCTTCATAGCGTAATGGAAGGGGAGGATGAGCCTGCTTGGAGTGAGTATGATAGTACCGCTCTCTCTGCATTCATCGCTCAGCACATTCCGTATATCGATCTGCGGACGTATCACGAGACGACAAAACAACATCTTGTGGACGGCTTGACTGGCGTTATTTTGTCAGAACCCTATATAGCGGGCCATTTGCCTTGGAGATTGTGCTGTCTGCGTGTATCAGATGATACCCATCAGATTCTATGGGGATTCGACCATATTGCCTTTGATGGGATGAGTGCAGAAGTTGTGCGTCGTCAATTTGAACAGGGGATAGCAGGCAGGGACGACGAGCCTATTCAGCCGTATGCAGATTATGTAACACTGCTGTCCAAGGGGCCAGTAGGTATCACGGAACAGGATATCATCGAATACCATGAGCTGCGAGTATGGAAAGAGCAGAACAGCTCCATCATAGACAGTCTGCTCCACGTTCCGAACCGAGAGGTTACGGAGCTTGAGCTGTCCATCCCGATTGCATTGACGAACATAGCAGACCCATGGCAGTATTCGTTTGACTTGGTTGGCGCTTTACTGCGTTCCTATACAGGAATAACCGACGTTCCGCTCGCGATGATCCATTATGGAAGAAGCTATCAGAATCAGGATTTCTACAACAGCGTAGGAGAATTTCTAGATATTATCCCCGTGCTGTTGCACGAAGGACAACCGGCAGCTAGGTTACAAGATGTGATGCAGCATTGCAGACGACATTCGATTAACTTCTTGTCACTGCTGTACCATAAGCAGCTATCAGGGGAATATATCGAACTTGCGAGTCTGCTGGATGCATCTTATCGCAGCGGCGGGCAGCCACAAGCTCTTGTACTCTATAATTTCCAAGGCTATGCATCACAAGAGGAGATTGATGCTTTCCGGAACTCATTCAGTGAACAGGAAGCCAGTGCTCCAGCTCAGCTATCCATTTCCGTCAACTACGATAAAGAACAACTGCGTATTCACTTGGAAAGCCCGCTAGGTCTCAACGCAGACGTTATCCAAGCATTTATTCGTTCATATCTCCATGGTCAATACACCCTCGTGCACTAACTTGGCTTCTGAATTCAATCAACGGCAACTCTTCTTGGTGACGGCTTGCTGAATGCTGTACATCCTGTTCAGCAAGCCACTACTTCTTGCGTCATCCATATAAGGAGGTTCAACATGTCTAAGAAGGCGATTCAACATGGCAAATCTCTTGCACTTCCAGCAGAGTATCACACTTTAGCCGAAATGATTCAGTATGTCGCAAATCAATATCCGCAGAAGGGCCTCACCTTCGTAGACGCTTCTGGAAATGAGGAATTTCTAAGTTATCCGGAACTTGTGAAGAATGCCCGGAAAAACTTAAGCATGCTGTACCGAAAAGGGATACGGCCAGGCGAAGTAATCATTTTGGAAATTGATCAGTCTAAAGATTTCTACTGTACATTCTGGGCATGTATATTGGGCGGCATTGTTGCAGCCCCGGTCAGTCAGCCTACCTCGTGGAAGCCGCTGTCTGCCGGATTGCTTAAGCTGACGAGAATATGGGAAGTGCTCCAAAAGCCAATCATTATTATGGAGGAGCATAATCGCAAGTATTATGAGTCGCTTCAACAGAGTTCCCACTATGAGGGAATCCGCTTTTTCTCCACGCAGGAACTGGAAACCGAAGGCGTAGGGGAGCCATATGATGCACAGCCGGATGAGCTAGCGTTCCTCCAATTTTCTTCAGGCAGTACAGGTATTCCGAAGGGAGTGAAGCTGAGCAGCCGCAACATTTTGATTAATGCGCTCGCCATGGCAGAACGATTCGAGACGAAAGAGTCGGATACCGTATTTACGTGGCTGCCACACACGCATGATATGGGTCTGTTCGTTCAGCATATTACTCCTATTGTGAGCGGAAGCAATATTGTCATTTTCTCACCGTATACGTTTGTCCGATCACCCTACCTGTTCTTGCGCAAAATGTCTGAGCATCGGGCAACCTGGTTCGGTTCAACGAACTTCGGATTTGATTGGATGATACAGAAGGTCGCGGACGAGAAGCTGACCACACTTGATTTGTCGTCTTTACGGTTTGCACTGAATGGAGCTGAGCCCATATCAATCCATGTGGTAAACAGCTTTGCTAAGAAATTCGAACCATGTGGATACAAGCCTGAAATGATGCTGCCTGCCTACGGCATGGCTGAAGCAACAGTTGGGGTCAGCATTTGGCGAATGGATGAAGTTCCGAAGGTAGAATACATATCCCGATCTAAATTGATACATGCACAGCTTGCTGTTCCTGTTCAGGAAACCGATGAACGAGATCGCCTTCCGTTCGTTCATGAGGGCACTCCGTTTCCTGAGATCAGTATCCGAATTGCGGATGAACACGGGTGTACAGTGGACGAGTATGTTGTAGGAGAAATTCAGATTCAAGGTGGTTCCGTCACTTCCGGTTATTACAATCGTGACGACTTAACCGAGAGTTTGTTCGTTGACGGATGGCTGCATACCGGCGATTTAGGCTTCATAGCGGAAGGCTCGCTTGTGGTAAGCGGGAGAATGAAGGACATTATATTTATCCGCGGGCAAAATTACTTCGCTCATGATTTGGAGGAAGTGTTGTATGAGCAAGGTGCGATTCCGCGCGGCAACATCGCGTTCGTAGGTTTGTTTAACGGCGCTACACAGCAGGAAGAACTGCTTGCCTTCGTGAAGCACAAATCGGGCATTGAGAAGCTGCTCGATCTTCGCCACCAAATCATCACTCATATGCGAGAATCTCTCGGCATTGAGGTTACTCATGTCATTCCGGTTCGCACGATTCCGAAGACAACGAGCGGCAAACTCCAACGCTTCGAGCTGCGCAAGAGCTATGAAGATGGGGAGTATGACGAGGCGCTGCAAGAAATTCATGCGGGATTAGAACAGCGTCGTGTTCAGGAGCGGGTTATTCACTCTCCTCAAAATGAACTTGAATCCTTCCTTCGCCGGAGCTGGGCAGAAGTACTGGGCATACCGGAAACACGTATATCTACAGATGATTCTTTCCTGGCATTGGGCGGAAGCTCGATTCAACGTTTTCAGTTCTTAGACCGCATTGAGAAGCACTTTGGCAGAGAAATTGGATTTGAGCTATTTGTCATCTGCAAGACCATTAAGCAA
This sequence comes from Paenibacillus suaedae, assembly GCF_032337355.1. Taxonomy (NCBI): domain Bacteria; kingdom Bacillati; phylum Bacillota; class Bacilli; order Caryophanales; family Paenibacillaceae; genus Paenibacillus; species Paenibacillus suaedae. The sequence goes on along the minus strand of NZ_JAVYAA010000006.1, from coordinate 301,301 downwards.
ATGGCAGATTATTTGCAAACGATGCCTCAAGCACGTGAGATTCCTGCATCGGCATGGGATGCTGACAACAAATTAGACTTGCATAATGCTGTTGCCATTACTGGAATTGCGCTGCGTGTGCCGGGCGCAAGTACGCCTCAGCAATACTGGGATAATCTATGCGCGAAGAAAGACAGCATTGCCAAGGTAAGTGAGAAGCGCAGGCAATTGGCGGGAAAACCAGAGTGGGATGACTGGCTTGGTGAAATCGCGAATATCGACTGTTTTGACAATGACTTTTTCGAGATTTCCGATGAGGAAGCTGCATTCATGGATCCGCAGCAGCGGCTGATGCTGGAGATTGCCTATGAGGCACTTGAAGATGCCGGTGCGCTGCCGGGGCTGGATGAGAAACGCAACATCGGTGTATATACCGGCATTAACATCAATACGTACTACCAGCTTGTTATGAATTATATGGACAAGCATGGCGTTGATCGTATCCATCCAAATACGATGGTAGGGAATATGCACAATATGGTATCGGCTCTGATTGCACATAAGCTCAACTTTACAGGGCCGGCGCTTGTAATCGATACGGCATGCTCATCCTTCCTAGTAGCGCTTCATCAAGCAGTTGCAGCGATTAGACAGAACAGCATATCAGGAGCGATTGTAGGTGCCGCTAATATATTGGCAACACCAATCGTCCATCAATTGTCGCGAAAGGCGGGAATTGTCTCCTCGACTCGTTGTACGAAGACGTTCGATATTGAAGCTGATGGATCCGTGTTAGGTGAAGGGGTAGTAGTTGTGTACTTGGAGCCTCTTACCCAAGCAGTTCAGAACAACAAGCAGATATATGGCATTATCCGCGGGAGCGCCGTCAATAACGATGGATATTCGCTTGGCATCATGGCGCCAAATCCGGGCGGGCAATATCAAGTTCTGTCCGAAGCGTACATTGATGCGAATCTGTCACCGGGTGAAGTTGGCTATGTGGAAGCACACGGTTCAGGCACGAGAATCGGCGATCCGATTGAAGTGAACGCGCTAACTAAGCTCTTTACTGAAGGAAAGAGACGAACTGATGGCAAGATCGGATTGGGCTCTGTCAAGACCAATATCGGACATTTGCTGCCTGCCGCAGGCGGGGCCGGACTTGTGAAAGTGCTGTTATCTCTCTATCACAAAAAGCTGGTTCCAAGTCTGCATATGGGCACACGCAATCCAGCTCTTGAAATGGAGAAATCACCGTTCTTCATTGTACAGGATGTTGAAGAATGGTCAGTTGATGAGAATAACACCCGTAAGGCAGGGATAAGCTCGTTCGGATTAGGGGGAACGAATGTGCATGTGGTGCTCGAAGAATGGAATGGGGCAGAGGCACCCTCCACTACGAGCGAAACTGCCAAGGCATTCGTGACATCCAAGACATCCGAAACGTCCGAAACGTCCTCAGCATCTGAGGTGACTGCAGCATCCGCAGCAACCACAAGATCCGCAGTTCGTCCGCGTAAACATCTGCTCACCCTGTCAGCTAAATCGGAGCAAGCACTGGAGCGGGTTATTCGTCAGACACAGGAATTGCTGGAACTAGATCCTTCTATAAATATCAATCATCTATGCTTTACACGGAATCGTTATCGCAAGCATTACAGCTATCGAGCTGCCTGCATTCTTTCCAATTCTGATTCATTGAAGGCAGAGGTATTACAAACGGCAAATAGAGGTCGTTTCTTGAAAAACCGCGCCGCAAAAGTAGCGTTAGTTATCGGTGATATTGCGAGCCAATCGCTGGCTGATAATCTCTTAACTCGAGATGCTGCCTTTGAACAATTCACAATCGACCATTTGGATGTACTCGAATGTGGTGCGAGCCAATATGGGGTTTCTGAGCCGGAAATGAAGGAGCGCGTACAGTTATCGGTTTTCTTTTATTGGTACTCGCTTGTACAGCGAATTCTGCAAAGCGGAGTTTCAATAACCGAAGTAAGAGGACTTGGTTCTGGCCAGATCCTTGCTGATCTGCTGCAAGAACGAATGGATATCAAAACAGCCTTAGACACATTCATGAGCGAATCGAAGAGCATTCGTGAAGAAGGCGAGGATAAGAAGTGCAGTGCTCATGAAGATGCGGGTCTGCTGCAATCGAGAGCGGATGTCCTACTCGGCGTGTGCATGACTACGGAAGAAGCAGACAAGGTGCTGTCGCATAAGCAGAACAGCAAAGCTGAGCACATTCTGATCGAGTCGAGCGCCTCTGGTTCGCTTGAAGACACAGTGCTTCATACTGTTGGGCAGCTGTACGTATCAGGTGCTGATATAGACTGGTCGTCATTGCATCCCGACGGATCTGGCATGCTCGTTCCTTTGCCAGCATATCCGTTCGAGCAGACTTCCCATTGGATTCGTGAATAGTAGAGAGGAGAAGTGAAGATGAACAAGGAAGAAATCGTGGGCTTTATGAAAGCAGAAATTGCAACGATTCTTAATGAGGAACCAGAAGAGATTGATGAGGATATGAACTTCATGAAGATCGGCGTGTCCTCCGTTCAAGCTCTCAAAATTGTGAACCGACTCCGCAGAAAACTGGAAATCAATATTAATCCGGTGGCATTGTTTGAATTCAAGACAATTTCGGAATTCGCTGGGCATTTGAGTGAATGCGTAGAAGAAAAGGTGTCGCTATGAAGAACATTCAAGAAATGGAACCAACACAGGCGAATTCACAGGCAGCGATTGTGGAGGAGGCTCGTACATTTGTTGATAAAGAAGTGCGTCCACTTGTGCGAAAAATGGAAGATGAGGGTACAATGCCGCGTGAGCTGATTGACAAAATGGCGCAGAAAGGCTATCTGGCGGCATCTTTACCTGTCTCCTATGGCGGGCTTGGCCTCGATGCGATCCATTATGGCTTATTTACAGAAGCGTTCGGTAAGGCTTCTGTAGCAGCGCGCAGCTTGATAACCGTTCATACCTCGCTAGTGTCAGAGACATTGCTTCGCTTCGGGACGAAGGAGCAGAAAGAAACCTGGCTGCCGCGGCTGGCACGAGGAGAACAGATTGCATGCTTCGGATTAACCGAACCGGACGTTGGGTCAGATGCCAAGAATATTAAGACATCATGGCATGAGGAAGACGATTATTACGTGATTAATGGTGTGAAAAAGTGGATTACGTTTGGAGATATCGCGGATGTATTCTTTATTGTTGCAGCGAATCAGGGGAAGAGCTCTGTATTTCTCGTGGAGAGAGCTTATGAGGGTGTTGAAACAAGAGCAATTGAAGGACTAATGGCATCACGTTCAACCCATCTGGCTGAGATTCATCTGCGAGATGTTAAGGTGCCGAAGTCACATGTAATAGGGAGGCTTAACTTCGGCTTCGAATATGTGGTCTCGACGGCACTGGATAACGGCCGATACAGTATCGCGTGGGCTGGTGTTGGCATTGCGCAAGAAGGCGTGGATGCAATGGTGTCCTATTCCCGAACCCGCTCGCAGTTCGATCAGAAGCTGAGCAGCTTCCAACTAATTCGCGGGATGATCGCAGATGCGGTAACGAAGGTACACGCTGCAAGAGCGTTATGTTTGCGAGCAGGAGAAATGCGGCTTGCGAAGGAAGACGAGGCTACGATTGAAACGACAATTGCAAAGTATTTTGCATCCAAGGTAGCGGTGGAGGTCGCAAGCGATGCTCTGCAAGTACATGGGGCCAATGGCTTCAGTAATCAATATCCAGTAGAGAGGTTATACCGGGAAGCGAAGGTGTTGGAGATTATCGAGGGATCCTCCCAGATGCAGCAAGAAATGATTTCGTATTATGGTCTACGGCATTATTTCAAGCGAGGTTACTCGATATGAAGCTTGCCGCAGCATTTCCTGGACAAGGCAGTCAATACAGCGGGATGTGCCGCTCATTGATGGAGGAGTTCCCGATCGTGCAGGAGGTATTTGAAGAGGCGAGTGATGTATTGAACTTGGATTTGCAAGACCTTCTGTTGAATGGAAGCTTAGAAGAACTGTCACTTTCCGAAATTGCTCAGCCCACAGTCGTGACCGCAAGTTATGCACTGTATCGAGTGTGGGAGAAACAGATCGGACTTGTACCATTCGGAGCTGTAGGGCATAGTCTTGGCGAGCTTTCGGCGCTCATTGCGGCAGGAGCCTTGCCCTTCTCGGACGGTGTCCGTTTGGCAAGAGAAAGGGGAAGACTGATGCATCGCGCGCTGCAAGAGAAGAAGGGGAGAGCGGGAATCGTCGTAGATATAGATGTAGACACGCTTACAGATATCATCGAGAGCGTTCGTTCACATGATTATGTCACAATTTCCGGTTACAATTCTCCCAGTCAGTTCATCATTGCGGGGCATCAGACGGCACTTCTGAAGGTAGAGAATGATGTGGTCGAGGCGGGGGGAGAATTTATTCCATTCCGCATGATGCCTATGAAGGCAGATGCGCCTTACCATAGTGCATTAATGGACTATTTGAAGCCTGAGTTCGAAGCTTGCTTGCAGCACGTGACATTCAGCCCTACCAAATTCGATGTATGGTCGACAGTGACAGGTAAAATTATCGAGCCCGCAGACAACTTAGCAGCGATTCTTGCCCATCAGTTGGTTACACCGGTGTATTGGAATCAAGTGCTCGAAGCGATGCATGAAGCAGGAGCTGACTTATTTGTGGATATTGGCCCGAATCAAATCACCCGTAATTTGATTCGGGAAAATACGAGGCTTCCTCAATCTTTATCATTTGATGATCAGGCGGATCGGGAACAACTGTCTCAACTCCTTATTCACGCTTGACCGGATATTGATATCGTATTGCAGCGATCCTATCTGATACAAAATGCCAAGAAGGAATCTACTGAATGATGGGTGTTGGTAGCTTCGTTGGATAGTAGAGTCAATAAAGGAGGGATAGCGCAATTGATTACGCGACAGAACACAATGGAGCTTTACAACCGGAGAGTGAAAGAACTGCTGCCCGGAGGCGTGCATTATAATTTCCATCTTCCGTGGGAGGAAACCCCAATTCACTTCGTCAAAGCCGAAGGCAGTCGGGTATGGGATATGAACGGCAACGAGTATCTTGATCTATATGCTAGATTCGGTGCGCTGATCGTTGGCCATGGGAATCGAGAATACAATGAGAGCCTGAAGGAGACAATCGATCGGGTTCTCTCGGTTAGCCACTGTGATATGGATGCAGAAGCGCTTGAGTTGATTGCGAAGTATATCCCTTCGGCTGAGATGATCCGTTTTGGCTTGTCAGGTACGGAAATCGTACAGAATGCATTACGGGTAGCTAGGGCATGGACAGGCAAAAACCGCTTCGTCCGATTTGAAGGCCATTATCATGGCAATGCAGACAACATTATGGGTGGGAGAGCGCCGCGCAGCGGGGAGCCAATTCCATCCGATTTCAGAGGAGACCTCAAAGGAACAGCAGGCCGCGCAGCGAACTCGCTTGAGAGCCAATCCTACTTGCTGCCATGGAATGATGAAGCGGCACTAGAAGAACTGCTGCGGAAGAAAGGCCATGAAATTGCTGCTGTCATCACGGAGCCGGTATGCGTGAATGGGGGAAGCGTTATGCCCGCACCGGGTTATCTGAAGAAAATGCGGGCGTTATGTGATGAGTATGAGGTTGTACTTATTTTCGATGAGATAATAACCGGACTTCGTATGGGATTAGGCGGCGCTCAGGAGCAATTCGATGTACGTCCTGACCTGACAACACTTGGGAAGGCAATTGCGGGAGGCGGCGTACCTGTATCTGCACTAGTTGGCAAGAAGGAGATTATGCAGCTTCTGGTCGACAAAAAAGTAATTCATGCTGGAACTTTCAACGGGTACCCGCTTGGAACGGCGGCTGTCAAAACAACACTGGAGATATTGAGTCGCAATCAAGGGCTGGCAATGACGGAAATGAATGAAAAGATGTGTGAGATGCAGCAGATTATCCAGCAGGAAGCGGATGCCATAGGGCTTCCACTCGTCATTCAAGGTCCGCCAGCATGTTCAGCCTATCATTGCTGCTCTTCGGTACTGACAAGTCCTTCGGACTATGATTTTGAGATTATGTCGATGGACATTATTTTGAACCATAATCTTTCGAAGAATGGCATACTCGTATCGACGATGTCGAGACTGTATCCGAACATATCCCTGACAGCAGAGGATGTGGAATGGTTCCGGACCAAGGTAGGCAAGGCTTTAGCGGAAACGAAGGAAACATACGAAGAAATCTACTAATCATTTGCTCTTCTTGTATCAGTCTAGCTCCGGCTAGCAGATTGTAAGCGCGGTATTAGTGAGCGCATGAAGTGTCTGCATAGCATGATAGAGGAGGGATGGGAAGAGGTCGAACCAAACAGTTGCGATCGTGGGTGCAGGGGTCATGGGCTGTGCAACTGCACTGGATTTAGCAAGATACGGCTATGAGGTACTCTTAAAGGATATTTCATCCTAACAACGAATTATTGACGACTTGCCTGGATTCGTCTCGAATCGCTTATCCCATCTGTTCATGAATGAAGCGGCCTATCTCGTACAGGATGGAATAGCGACGGCGAAGCAAGTGAATCAAATGATGAAGCAAGGCTTCCATCATAAGATGGGGCCGCTGGAAACGGCTGATTTAATAGGCTTGGATACGGTTGTTCATTCGCTAGAGGTTCTGTATGACAGCTATCAAGATCCCAAGTATAGATGCTGCCCATTGTTGAAGAAGATGGTTGATGCAGGCCTGTGGGGACGCAAAAGTGGATGAGGGTTCTATGACTATTCCGATGGAGGATACGTATGAGCGAAAAAAAAGAGTATAAATGCGTCGTGTGGGATTTGGACAATACACTATGGGATGGGGTACTGGTGGAGTCATCCAGCGTCCAACTTAAGGAGGGCATTCGGGAGATTATCCAGACACTTGATAGCCGCGGAATTCTTCAATCGATTGCCAGCAAGAACGACTATGACTTGGCCATGTCCAAGCTGAAAGAGTTCGGATTGGATGATTACTTCCTGTATCCTGAAATTCATTGGAACGCCAAATCATATTCACTCGCAGAAATTCAGAAAAATATCAATATCGGTATGGACACGATTCTGTTTGTTGACGATCAACCCTTCGAATTGGAAGAAGTACAGAACGTCCATGAGAGTGTTCACTGCATCAATGCGGATCAATATCTCACCCTGTTATCACATCCATCACTGAATCCTCGTTTCATAACAGTTGATTCTGCACGAAGACGCAAATTGTATCAGGCTGATTATCAGCGGAAGCTGGCAGAAAGTGAATATCAAGGGCCCTCGGAGGCGTTTCTTGCAACGCTGTCTATGAAGTTTACGATCTATCCCGCACAGGAAGAGGATTTGCAGCGAGCTGAGGAACTGACGGTTCGAACGAATCAATTGAATGCTACGGGAAGAACGTTCAGCTATGAAGAATTGGACGAGTTGCGGCAATCTCCGCACCATCGGCTGTTAGTCTGCCAATTAGAAGACAAGTATGGAGATTACGGTAAGATTGGGCTAGCCTTAATCCATACCCAAGAAACTCATTGGAAGCTAGAGATGCTGCTCATGTCATGTCGGGTCGTGTCGCGAGGCGTAGGAACGGTGCTGCTTAGTTACATATTACAAGAGGCTCGCAAACAGAACACCCCGCTGCTGGCCGATTTTCGCGAAACAGGACGCAACAGGATGATGTATGTCAGTTATCGCTTTGCAGGATTTCGTGAGAAATCATCGGATGGGCAGGGCAACTATGTGTTGGAACATGATTTAGACAATATTCAAGACTTCCCACCTTATATTGAAGTCCAATTGCCAAATGTTGAAGGAGGATACTATGAACTATCAAAATGAAATCAGAAACTTCATTCATCAAAATTTGTCCATTAGCGAAGATAACATTGAATTCTCGGATGACGACAATTTCTTCAAATTGGGTTTCGTCAACTCGCTGTTCGCGATGAAGCTTGTAAATTTTGTCGAGCAGAGGTTCGGAATCGAAGTCGAAAATGAGGATATGGATTTGAAAAACTTCAGCACGGTCAATAACCTACTGGCTTTGATCCATAAGAAAGTGAATGTGTAAGTAAGATCCAGCACCAAACCAATACGATAGGGAGGTTGAAAAGATGAGCAATCATAACAAATATCTGTATTTGTATTTGGCCATCTCGTTTGGCGCTTGTTGGGGGATTGGGCTTGCCTATATGCTGTTTGGGGACATTCTGGTTCCGATTACAGGACCTCTCACGCTTATGCATCCGCTGACTATCATTGCGCTTTACTCACCATCGTTCGCTGGATTAATTGCGTATTATGCAATGGGCGGTTCAAAGGCAGTGAAGGGCGTGTTCTCCAAACTGATTCCTAGAAAACAAGACTTGTTCTGGTTCCCTGTATTGTTAGTAGTCGTCATTTTGTTCGTAGCGACAATGCACTATGGCTCAAAGCTCTTCGGCATTCCTCTTCCGCAAATGACATACAGCATTTCTGACATGTTCCTAATTGGACTGTGGAATCTGATTGAGGAGACAGGGCTTATCGGTGGAATCTTTGGCTGGATTGGCTTTTTGCTTCCTTTTCTTCAGGGCAAATTCAAAAACAATGTTACCAGTTCGCTGCTCACTGGACTCATATTCGGACTTTGGGTGCTGCCAGGCTACGTGATCTCTTCCTATGAAACTAGCACCTCCTATTTTCTCTACGTTATTCAGCTCATGTTCTTCATATGGTTCCAAAGCTACGTGTTCAATGCAACAAGAGGCACTCTGCTGTTCTATCTCTTCACGTTCTGGCTGACAGCAACGGGAAGCCGACTTCAGTTCTATTACTTCAACGCGCAAGTACAGATTTTGCAAGTCAGCTTCTTCTTAATCGCTGCGATCATTATGCACTTCATCTATAACAAGCAGAAAGAAAAGAACAACTATGAATTGCAAATGTCTCCACAATTCATTCAAGCATAACGGTCTATTCATCGTTTCCAGATAATCAAGGATGCTCATTCGTCTTCCAACATGAAGGTATTTACAGCATGTTGACTTATGAGCATCTTTTGCTTTGAGCATGTGCTATTCATGCTCGACTCATGCTCGACGGTAATCTTGTTGGCGAATACCAACTGGGCAAATATAATAGAGACAAGGATGACATAAAAGCGCGGGAAGAGCATCTGGCTAGCTGGTTATTGAAGATGGGCTTCTAAATGTCATTCAATATATCGGTCAAAAGGTGATGAACATAACGAAAATCGCAGCATTTCACTTACCGGAACACATTTCGCCTGCGGAGTATGATGATTTTATGAGCAAGGTTGCACCGCAGCGAAGAGATCGAATTAGAAAATTTAAGTTTGTTGAAGATGCGTACCGCTCTCTGTTTGGAGAATCTTTGGTTAGAGCAGTGTTATGTAAGGATTACGGATATACAAATGCAGACATACATTTTGAACACAATGAGTACGGCAAGCCACGTGTCGCAGGAGACAGCGACTTTTCCTTCAACATTTCTCATTCAGGCTGCTGGGTGATGATGATATGGGGGCAAGGAGTGCTTGGCATTGATGTGGAGCAAATAAAGCCGATTGACTTGTCGATTGCGCGCCGTTTTTTCTCGATGGAAGAAACGGATGCTCTAATGCAAAAAGCCGACGCGGAGAAGTTAGACTACTTCTATACACTTTGGACATTGAAAGAAAGCTATATCAAGGCAGCCGGAAAGGGCTTATCTATTCCGCTGGATTCCTTCTCCATCGTTGACAATGGGGCAGGGACATTCGAATTGAAGCCGGATAAGGAATCGGTACGCTTCCATACGTTCGAGCTGGAACATGGTTATAAAGCGGCAGCCTGTACAGAAGGACATGAGCAGCATGAACGATCGCCATCTATCTCATATGTAACGATGAATGATTTGCAGCAGTGGATTCGATGAATAATTGGAAGATAGGAAGAGTTGAAAAGCCGTCCCCAAGTTCGAAGGAGAACGTGGAGTGACGGCTTTTTGTTATGGTTTATCGTTTATAGATTTGGCGATAGCGAGCAGGTGTAAGTTGTTCAAATTTCTTAAATGACTTAATGAAGTAGCTCGGTTCACTGAAGCCAAGCTCATTGCTAATTTCCGAAATAGACAGATCGGTAGTCTCCAAGATTTGTTTGGCCCACTCGATTTTGAGATGCGGTATGAACACCGAGAAGTTTTCTCCTGTTTCTTTCGTAAAAATACGACTGAAGTAGCTGGGACTGACATGGCAGAGTGCCGCCATATCCGTCAGCTTTACGTTCTCGCTCTTGTGTGTATAAATATAATCGAATGCAGGCTGAAGCATCGAGTTGGAGGCATGCATTTGCTGATTTTTCATCTTGCTAATTTGATTGTCGATCAGCGTGTTATCCAGTTCTGCCTTGAATGTCTGAATGCTGCGATAGCTATGGTCTGCTAAAAACTCGGATGCAGTCTTCTCACTATGAAGCGCCTGCCGATACATTTCAATGGTTGTATTTTTGGAAATGGCTTCCTCTACAATGTAATTGCATAGATGATAGAGCATTTCAGAAATGGTGACAACCTCATCATAGGACAGTTCCGGCAAGGAGCTGTATTCTGGTTCGAGATTCTTGAACTTTCGATTCGCATCCGCATTAGCGGGTCGGTTTACAATTTGTTCGAGCTCCATCGGATTGTCACGCAGCTTGACTTGTCCGGCCATTACTGCCCCCATATATTGATTATTCACGATAATCGGAATGGCAATATCGACAATGTTAAAGTGGCACAAATAGATATACGGCTTATTCAGCCGAACAGCCTCTAGACCGCCGCGTGCATCGCACTTCTGGCAGTATTGCGACAACGATTCATCTTGCCGTATGGCCTGGCAGAAGCTTTGGCAATGACTATGCGCTGTTACTGGGATGCCCTTATAGTCAGTCGTAATCACGGCCATCTTCGTCACTAAGGATAGCGAGTCTTGCAGCTGCTGCCATTTTTCCATATCGATGATGCTCTCTAAGCTAAAACGGGAACTCACGATGACTCATTCTCCTTTTGTTTGCATAGCTAAATTATAGCATATTTTTCTGGTTGAATGACAAGATAATACCATTCGGCGTACAAATGATAAGAAAATCCGATAAGATAGCGCTTTATTTCGCAATAATAGTTCAATGATCTGGTTCATTGACGGTTCTATAATAAACATATAAATAGCACAGAGGAGGCATTTAATCATGAGAAAAGCGTTTATCAGCCCAGCCAAATATGTACAAGGTGAAGATGAACTGTATAACTTGGGTTATTTCATTCGAACATTCGGAGATTCTGCTCTTCTGATCGCTCATCCAGATGATGTGCAGCGTGTAAAGCATAAGCTTGAACATACAATGAATAAATACAAAGTTACGTTAGTTGAGAGCGGTTTCACTGGAGAATGCTCTCGTCAAGAAGTAAAACGATTACAACAGCTTGCTATTGAGCATAATTGCTCATGTACAATTGGACTTGGCGGTGGCAAAGCGATTGATACAGCCAAATGTGTGGCAGAAGGGGAAGCGCTCATTATCGTTCCAACTATTGCAGCAACTGATGCGCCAACTAGCCATTCCGCGGTCATGTACACGCCTGAAGGGGAATTTGACGATTATGCTTATTTCAAGCAAAGTCCTAGTGTGGTCATGATTGATACGACTGTCATTGCGAATGCGCCAACGCGCTTCCTCGTAGCAGGCATGGGAGATGCGCTCTCCACTTACTTCGAAGCACGTGCAACAGCAAGCTCTTATTCGAATGTAAATGCAGGACTGCCTTGTGGTGCAATGGGAGGAGTAGCACCTGCCAAAGGTACGAAAGCAGCACTCGCACTTGCGAAGTTGTGCTACGAAACATTGCTTGAAGACGGTGCGAAGGCGAAGATGGCTTGCGATGCGAACTTGGTAACGTCTGCACTGGAGAACATTGTAGAAACGAATATTCTGTTGTCTGGATTAGGGTTCGAGAGCGGCGGATTGGCGGCAGCTCATGCCATCCACAATGGATTAACTTCACTTGAAGGCACTCACTTTTATATGCATGGCGAGAAGGTAGCCTTTACAACATTGGTGCAGCTTGTCCTTGAGAATGCAAGCGCAGCAGAAATGAACGAGGTATTGGAATTCTGCGTAAGCATTGGTCTTCCGGTATGCTTAGCTGATCTCGGTGTAACAAGTGTTACGAACGAGGAATTACAGGCAGTTGCACAGAAGGCGTGCATCCCTGAAGAATCTATCCACTCCATGCCGTTCCCAGTCACAGAAGAGATGGTCGTATCGGCGATTCGAGTGGCTGATATGATGGGTCAACAATTTAAAGGCCAGAAGGACGTGTAAGGAATGAAAAAAATATTGAATCAACCGGAAACATTGGTTCGGGAAATGTGTAACGGTATGGTGCTTGCACATCCGGAACTGGAGTTCATCAGCAAATACAAGATTGTCAAGAAAAAAATCGTGAATGAGAACAAGGTTACGTTGATCAGTGGCGGAGGAAGCGGTCATGAACCAGCTCACGCTGGATTTGTTGGACAAGGCATGCTCGATGTAGCCGTATGCGGTGATGTATTTGCATCCCCATCACAAATTCAAATTTATCAAGCGTTAAAGGCCTCTGCAAGCAAGAAGGGAACGCTGCTCATTATTAAGAACTACAGTGGCGACATTATGAACTTCAAAAATGCGTCGCATCTAGCCAAAGAAGACGGAATTCAGGTCGATTATGTCAAAGTGGACGACGATATAGCTGTAGAGGACAGTCTATACACGGTTGGCCGCAGAGGTGTTGCAGGGACAGTGCTCGTTCATAAAATTGCAGGTGCGGCCGCTGAAGAGGGCTTGGAGCTTGCAGAAGTGAAGGCGATTGCTCAGCACGCGATCGACAACACAAGAAGTATTGGATTCGCGCTTACCTCATGCACAGTTCCAGCAAAAGGAACACCAACGTTCCAGTTGAATGACGATGAGATCGAGTACGGCGTAGGAATTCATGGGGAGCCTGGCATTCGCCGAGAGAAGATCGCTTCTGCTAACGAACTGGCGAAGAAAATGGTTGCGGATTTGTTCCGTGACATGAAGATTACAGCAGGCTCTAAGCAGGAGTTAGCCGTGCTGATTAACGGATTTGGCGGTTCCCCGCTGCAAGAATTGTACTTGCTGGCGAACGCTGTAGTTCGGGAGATTCATGCGCAACAAATTACTCTTGTTAAAGTATTCGTAGGCAACTACATGACAAGTATCGATATGGCTGGTGCGTCGGTGTCGGTTATCCGCTTGGATGAACAGCTTAAGCATTACCTCGAAGCAAGCTGCAATACGCCAGCGCTGCAGGTGAGTGGTTCATTTGAACCAATCCATCCTGAGGAGATGTCCGAAGCAGGAACTGCGAGCCACGAGGTATCTTTTACAGTAGAGACGGACGAGGCCTTCTCGAAGGTCGAACATAATGTGTTCACGGTTAATAACCTGATCTATCTAACAGACAAGATGAGCGAAATCATTATTGAAAATGAAGTTCCATTCTGCGAGTTGGATTCACATGCAGGTGATGGCGACTTCGGTATGAGTGTGGCGAAGGGCTTCAAGCAATTGAAAAGAGAATGGCATGACATCATTGCACATCATTCAGATAACATGGGCAGCTTCCTCCATGCTTGCTCGTTAGTTATTATGGAGCATTGCGGCGGCGCTTCTGGCCCAATCTGGGGTTCAGCATTCCGTGCAGCCAGCAAGTTCGCGGGCGAACGCGTAGAATTGACCGTTTCTGAATTTGCACAAATGATGCAAGCAGTTGTTAAAGGCATTCAAGACACGGGCGAGCGCTCATTTGGAAGAGGAGCTGTAGTTGGGGATAAGACACTTGTCGATGCGTTGGCTCCATTTGCAGATGCGTGGGTACAGAGTGCGTCTGAGGGCGATGATGTGAAGACTGCTTCTGTGAAAGCGGCAGAGGCTGCTGTTCAAGGTGCAAAGTATACAGAGACAATTGTAGCTCGTATGGGAAGAGCGGGGGCGGTTGGCGAACGGAGTCTTGGCTATCCTGATGCTGGTGCCTATGCGCTTGGTGTGATTTTCACAGCGTTGTCCCAAGTGATCAAGTAAGAAGCGAGCGAATTAGGAATAGAACAATTTCCGACCAAATGGAATACTAGAAAAGTAGAACCGGAGTGCAGTCTAGCATACTCCGGTTCTTTTCGTTTGGAAGATATTATAATTAATTACAATATATTTGAAATGATCTCCTGTATTATCCGTGTTAGGATCGGAAACGTACCACAAAACAAGCCGAAGCTCGTCAGAGCGCGGGGGAACCGATTCATTGGGGTGAAGTCGTGTAGCGACAGGGGAGTCCACTTTAACCCGAACCCGACAGCTAACCTCGCAGGCTGCAAAGGGAGAGATGTACAGGATGAAGAAGACATTTAAGAAAGTTGTAATTACAAGTGCGATTGCATTGGCACCGGTTATGGCGGTGAACTCTGCTATGGCAGCACCCGTTAGCCCAGTGCAACAGCCGAATCCAATGATGAACTCGAATTGTTCAAACCTGGGTATGAATATGGACTTTGATAAAGTATTCCAAGATAACTCGGAATTGAAGCAAATCTTGTCCAAATGGATGGAAGCCATTCAAAAAGAAATTGGGAATAAGCCAATCGTTCCGCCTCCCGTTCAAAAGCCAGAGGTGGACAAGCCGGAAGTAAATAAACCAGAAGTTGAAAAGCCAGAAGCAAACAAACCTGAAGTTGAGAAACCTGAGGTAGAGAAGCCAGAAATCGAGAAACCTGAAGTTGAAAAGCCTGAGGTTAACAAACCAGAAGTAAACAAGCCAGAAGCTGAAAAACCAGCAACACCTGGTGACAATAAACCAACTGCGCCACAAGACAACAACAATGCGAACAGTGACTTCGCTAGCCAAGTTATCGATTTGGTGAACCAAGAACGTGCGAATGCTGGTTTGCAGCCATTGAAATCCGATGCACAATTGAACAAAGTTGCGATGATCAAGGCGAAAGATATGAATGATAACAACTACTTTGACCATCAATCTCCAACACTTGGCTCCCCATTCGATCTGATGAGAGCACAAGGTGTCAATTTCAATACTGCTGGCGAGAACATTGCCAAAGGCCAACGTAATCCGCAAGAAGTAATGAACGCGTGGATGAACAGCGATGGACACCGTAAGAACATCCTGAACTCCAGCTTCACTTCCATCGGTGTTGCATACTACAATGGTGTGTGGGTACAATCATTCACAGGCTAACGAGTTAAGTATGTAGATATCACATCAAGAACCTGCAGGTAAATGCAGGTTCTTTTTTTTGTATTTAATCAGGCGCTCTACAAGAGAATAACGAGGAAATTAACAGAAATGAAGTTGATCTTATATGTCTCTGTTGAAGACCGGATTCAGTTTCTTTTCAATGTTATACCAATTGTGCCATTCTGTTGTTGGAACGATGAATTCTCTCATTGCTGCACGCATCCATACAGATCGAGCAAAATTTTTAACATTTATGCGTCTACAGCGATAAATCACTTTGTCTTCATTGGGCAGCTCAACCTGCATAAGCCACGCGCAATAGGACGTGAACGACAACTTATTAAGCTCAAGCATTGACAAGACGGCTGTCGCCATGCGTTCATCTTCCTCTGTTCGCAAGATATGATTCGCATGAAGAAGCATGTGCTCAATGGCACTGAGAAGCTTCTTGCATTCCTCTGGGCCAATGTGTGGACTGCGTACACAAGCAGCCATGACATCTGCGATGTGAGCTGGAGCATGAGCCCATCCTTTAACTTCTACATAATCGCGATAATCGTTCTCCTGCATGCAATAATCAACAACTCGCTTCGCAATGTGTTCATATAAAGGCTTGCTTATATAAGGCTGTTGTTCATCACGCTTCAGAAGCAGTGCGAGTAAGAGGGCGGAGAATGTACGTTGGAAGACCGAATCGTTCTCAGCAGTCCCAATTCCTTTGAAAAGCATTTGGTCTGATAACGTCTGATGAAGAAGCTCTGTTAGTTGTCCAGCGGTCAGGATTTTTTGTGTAATAAGCCATTCATATAATATCCCGTATGCAAGATCATCCCTCAATTCAGGATCTGTAGAGCCAAGTAGGCTGACTACTTGTTGTACGGCTTCATATTGTTCGATTTCTGTTGGTAGCTCATATTGATGATCCATAATTGAGCGCAGCTGCTGCTTGTCCATGAAATGAATCCCCCCATTAAAGATGTTTAGGTATTTGTATTCGCTAATGAATAATCATAAAAAGAATGAGATGATCATTTTAACATGATAGGAAAGAAATGTATATGTAGACGAATGGTAGTAACGAACGAAATCATGGTTTCTAGCAATACGGTATAGTTAGCAAGTAAGGAGGGAATGAATAAGAAACCCCCTGAACATAATCGTTAAGGGGGTGGGCGATAACTTTATACCCAACCGAAGGCTCTAGCGAGCTGAGCCGTGGCGAAGGTGACAGCTATAGCGATTCCAAGCGGAATAACGGCAGATAATATTGTCCATTTTGCACTCTTCGTTTCTTTATAAATGTTGAATAATGTCGTTCCGCAAGGGTAGTGGAGCAAGGAGAACAGCATCATGTTCAATGCAGTCAACCACGTCCACCCATGCTGCAGGAAGATATCCTTGATGTTCTCCATTCCATCTGCATCAACCATTGCCCCAGAGGACAAGTAGCCCATTAGCAAGATAGGTAGGACAACCTCGTTCGCAGGCAAGCCGAGCAGGAATGCCATAACGATGAATCCATCTAAGCCAATAGCATGGGCGAATGGATCGAAGAACGAAGCCATATGATTCAATACGCTGTCGCCACCGACAAATACGTTGCCAAGAATCCAAGTCAGAACGCCGGCCGGTGCCGCAATAACGACAGCGCGAGTCAATACGTTAAGGGATTTGTCACGTGACGACAATAAAATCGTCTTCCAGACTTGCGGTCTGCGGTACGGTGGAAGTTCAAGCGTATAATGTGTGGGCACACCGCGCAGTGCTGTTTTGGACATGACCCAAGATACGGTCAAGGTGACAACAATCCCAATCATAACCATACCCATCACGATAGCTGCCGTTACGATCGTCTGCATCCCGCTTGCTACACCTGCTGCCATGAACAGAGATGACAACAGAATCAGGGTCGGCCATCTGCCGTTGCATGGTACGAAGTTATTCGTTAATATCGCTAGCATGCGTTCTCGTGGCGATTCGATAATCCGTGTAGACAAGATCGCTGCTGCATTGCATCCGAAGCCCATTGACATCGTCAAGGCTTGTTTTCCGTGTCCGCCTGACTTTTTGAATAGACGATCCATGTTGAATGCAACTCGAGGCAGATACCCGAAATTCTCAAGTAACGCGAAAATAGGGAAGAAAATAGCCATTGGCGGCAGCATGACACTGATTACCCATGATGTACCGCGATATAAGCCGAGTACAAGAATGCCATGCAACCAAGCAGGAGCATTCATTGCTTCAAATGCCGTGTTTAAGTACCCTTCAATCACTTCGAAGAAGGAAAATATCATTTCCGACGGAACATTCGCTCCAGCAATCGTCAACCAAAATACAACACCCAAGATGGCGAGCATGATCGGAAAGCCCCAGATCGGAGAGGTTAGAATCTTGTCTAACCGGTATGTGCTTTTTAATTTCTTCTTGTCTTCATAGACAACGGCTGCACTGCATATATCACGCGTCGTACGATAAATATCCGTTACAATTCCGTCCCGAATTGCTTCTCCGCTTGCAAGAGTGCGTGCTCTGGACAATAAGGAGTCCAATGATTCTGAATTAGTGGCAAGCGGTGTGGCCATATGAAACAACTCCCTTCACGGTATCTGCGACCGGCGAGTTCCATCTGGATCTCATCGAATTGATCAAGCTCTCATCACCGTCAAGCAGACGAAGTGCAATCCATCTTGTTGGAAATGATGTGCCAAGCTTCTCCCGAATGATCGGTTCTAGTGCTGCGATTTTCTCTTCTATATCCTCGCTATATTGCACGAGCAGCGGGGCAGGTACAATCTTGCCGGAAGCTACGCCCCTAATTTTCTCCATCATTTGATCAATCCCAGTACGGTGTCGTGCAGAGATCGCCACTGCGGGTACACCAAGCTTCTTCTCAATCGCATCAATGTCGATCTTAACACCGAGCCGCTTCGCCTCGTCCATCAAGTTAATACAGACAACAACGCGGTTGGTCATTTCCATCACTTGCAGTGCCAAGTTCAAATTACGTTCCAGTGATGTCGCGTCCAATACGACGAGTGTCACATCGGGTTTCTCAAAAATAATATAATCCCGAGCGGCTTCCTCGTCGGCGGAATTGGAATAGAGCGAATACGTACCTGGCAGGTCGACCATTTTATAGGTAGTACCTTCATGATTGAAGTGGCCTTCTGCTGTTAGGACGGTTTTTCCCGCCCAGTTTCCCGTATGCTGCCGCATTCCTGTAAGGGAATTGAATAAGGTGCTTTTACCGGTATTTGGATTGCCGGCTAAGGCAACCGTATATTGTTCTGTCATTGATCATCACTCCCAACTATTTCGCCATACATGAGTATGCTTTCTTCCTTGCGAAGCGCTATCGTTGTATTATTGACTCGGAATGCGATCGGATCGCCGAGCGGACTGCGCTGCAGCACTTCGATCACATTGCCTGGAACAAAACCGAGATCAAGCAATCTTCTCCGTAGTACTCCTTGAACTTCGATTCGATTCAACCGTACATGCTGGCCTGTGCCAGCACTGTATAGCGTTACGACATTTGAATGCATTTGATTCACTCTCCTGATTTCACCATGTCCTAAAAAGTTTGCCTAGTGCAAGATTTGTCCCAAAAAAAAGCGGAATTGTTCCGTTCATGCTACTTCATTAGTATAGGTCAACTATGTTTGTTGGGCAACAAAAACTTTCCCCGATGCAAAAATATTTATATTTATCATATGCGTGAAGGGTGGAAACGTTGCCATCTTCTCCGTGAAAATTATCATTCTAGTTGGATTGATCATTATCGCATTCTAAATATCGTGAGTTCGCTTCTCGACAGTGATGATGGTAAACGGATTACGCTTAGCCCACCAGCAATTCTAAACCCTGCATAATGATTCATAGACATTGTACGCACGATGACACTGATGGGAACACATTATGTTCAATGCATCAATTATGTACCGTGTCAGAACAACTAGAAGCGGCTAATATACAGGAAATTCCACCTCATTCGTCGAAGGGTAGAGTGTGGAACGAGGCGATATCGTACATGTACGAAAATAGCATGATCGATTTTCAAATCCTTGGTGCAGAAGGGAAGATTGAATCGTGAGTGATAGATTGAATAAGTCTAATACGATAATCCATCGAATAGGCATCCAATACCCGATTATTCAAGCAGGGATGGCAGGGGGAGCAACCACACCTGAGCTTGTAGCGGCTGTATCGAGCGCTGGAGGGCTCGGGACGTTGGGAGCGGGATACATGCAGCCTGAACAGATGAGAAAAGCAATTCGGGCAATTAAGCAGCTTACGAGCAAGCCCTTTGCAGTAAATCTATTCATACCAGAACCAGCTGGGATTGATCAGCATATATCGGATGCAGTGATGGAAGATTTACAGAATATCGATAGACAGCTGAATGAGCAAGGTCAAGAAATCAGCGAGGGTAGAAGTAAAGATAGAAGTAAAGATAGAAGCAAAGAGACATACTGCTTTGATGAGTCAGCTTATCGGCTAACTTTTCATAACCAGATTCAAGTCATTCTTGAAGAGAACGTTCCGGTTCTCAGCTTTACATTCGGAATTCTCGATGAGATCTATATTCGTCAATTGAGAGAAGCTGGCATTATCTTAATAGGAACAGCAACACATGTTGCCGAGGCGATTCAGCTTGAAGCTGCAGGTATCGATATGATCGTGGCTCAGGGCAGTGAGGCAGGCGGGCATCGTGGAACATTTGTGGGAGACCCCTATTCATCTCTAATCGGCACATTGGCGTTAGTTCCTCTTATTGTCGATCAGGTATCCGCTCCCGTCATTGCTGCCGGCGGTATAATGGATGGACGCGGGATAGCGGCGGTCATGGCCCTTGGAGCACAAGCAGCACAGTTAGGGAGTGCTTTCCTGCTGTGCAAGGAGAGTGGGGCACATCCCGCTTATCAAGCGGCCATTCGCGCATCTGACGAATGCAGTACGGTCATTACGAGGACAATCTCAGGCAAGCCTGCAAGAGGAATACGGAATGATCTCATTCGCAGGCTGGAGACTTATCACGATTCCATACCTGCTTATCCAATTATGAATGAACTTACTAGAAGCGTTAGACAGTCGGCTGCTCGAACCAATAATCCTCAATACATGTCATTATGGGCAGGGCAAGCAGCACGAATGGGGGAAATTCAAGGAGCGCATGACAAGATGGAGCAGTTGATCAAGCAATGGAGAGATGTAGTGGAGACGTTGCAAAAGTAAAATTGAGAGCGACCGATGGTGATACAATGATGATTAAACGATGATGAAACGATGATGAAACGATGATGAAACGATGATGAAACGATGTCAAATCAATGATTCATCAACGACTAGACAACGAATAAATCACGATAATTTGATAACGAAATGTTGATGAATCGTTAATGAAAATGATGGAAGAAAATAATCTGAAAAATTTACGAAAATGAGCCAGATTAAGCTATGTAGGCGATAGTTTAAGGAATTGGCAAATAGCTGCACAATGTTTCGTTAATGCAAGTTTTGCAAAAAATCATAATTTGCTTCATAATGTCTTAGGAGAGCTCGACGTTCAGCGTTGGGCTTCCAAGCATGAATCGCGGAGGAGCAAGACATATGAGTGCTTACATTGGGGAACGTTATCAATTATGCAAGGTAATTTTGCATTTGGCAGATGGAGTTTTATATGAAGCCATAGATTTGTCACTTAAGAGAGATGTATTTATATATTTGGTAGAGAATAAGGGACTGGATAAGGCTGAGCAATGCAAGAAAGCGTTTGGTCAAATCTCGCATTTTTCAAATAATCGATTCTTCCATATGCTGAATGCAGGGACGTCCGGCAGTGATTTCTTCGTGGTGTTCACCTCCTATAGCGGAATGCCGCTGGCGAAGTACATACAGCATCACGCGCTGAGTGCCAACAAGACGCTGTCCTTGTTATATGAAGTTGGTAAGGCGATTCAAGATGCGCTGGAATCGAATATTACGAACTTCTCCGTATCTGTCGACAACTTGTGGATTACGGAGGATCATCAAGTTCTTGTGATGAACTATTGGTCAGAGGCACCGACCGAGCGCTGCGGTACATTGGGACTGTGCTACTTGCTGTATCAGCTGAGCACACTGCATTTGAATGTGCCTCAATACTATGAAATGTATGAGTCGCGCTTGGCCGGTGCATTGAAGGAACTGTCTCCAGGTCAGAAGGAAGCGCTGTTGTCTCTCGTACAGAGTGTCTATTTAGGAGAAATCTCGCAGTTTTCCTTCATGCTGACGCTCCGCGAGATTATGGATTCGCCGAACATCCCTGTGAAGACAATTGGGGGCATTTATACGCCGCCCGTTCCGAAAGTGGATCCAGAGCTGCTCATCACTGCTGAGGAAGAGGCGGAGGAAGAAGAAGCCGCACCTTATGAAGCGGATAACGCGGAGAATGTGGGCCGCAAGAAAATGATACTCATTCTTGCATGTGCTGCCGTATTTATTTGCGTATTGGGCGGAGCAGTCATGTTGGCAAACTCCTTGTCGAAGGCAAATGATGCAGCAATATCTACTGATGCTCCAGAGTCTAACGATCAGGTTGCAACAGAGAATCCAGCAACAGAGCTGGGAACGGATTCAGATGCAAGCCAACAGGACTCTGGCTCTTCTACAAACGTAACAGAGCCGCCAGTGACAGATAACAATAATAATTCATCCAATGACAATTCCTCTCAAGAACGCGAGACGGAGAAGAAATCGGATGATGCGGATCGGAAGTCGACAGAGCGCGACCGTGACCATGACCGTAATAGGGATTCCAACTCGAACAATACGAGTGTAACTCCGCCTACGACGCCAGAGAAGAAACCTGACGATCATACAACAGATTCTGGTACGACGAATAACGGTGCTCATGATGGTCAGACAGGGACAACGCCAGACACGACATCGCCACCAGACGGTCAGCAGCCTGATGGCCAGCAGCCGGATCCGAACACGAATACAACGACGGAACCGCCGAAGTCTGGTGAGATTGCTGTTCCTAACTTGGTGGGCTTGTCGAAGGAAGAAGCGGAGAAGCAGATTCTTGCAAGCGGCTTGAAATATGAGTATGTTCTCGAGAACTCGGATGAACAGGAAGCAGGGAAAGTATTTAAGCAAGAAGTTCCTGCTGGTGGAGCTGCGAAGAAGGGTGACAAGATTAAATTCTATGTTAGCCGAGCGAAGAAATAATAAAAGCAATCTAATGCTATAAAACTGAAGGACTGAAGGTAAGTTACATTTCGTCCAATAATGAAATGCCCCTAGTGCCGTAACCGAATTGTCGGTAGGCGCTCGGGGCATTTTGCATGTTGCTGCTTATTACTAATTAATTACAAGCACAGTTCAATACAGGCTTCCGTGCGGCTTGGGTTTCATCCAATCGCTTCACATCCGTATAATGCGGTGCATTCAGCAGCAGTTCAGGCTGTTCCTTCGCTTCCTGTGCGATCTGGATCATCACATCGATGAAGCGATCCAGCGTCTGCTTGCTCTCTGTTTCCGTAGGCTCGATCATCATACATTCCTCGACATTGAGCGGGAAGTAGATGGTTGGCGGATGGAAGCCGAAGTCAAGAAGGCGCTTGGCAACATCCAGCGTCCGCACGCCGTACTGCTTCAACCCTTTGCCTGACATCACAAACTCATGCTTGCATACGCCTGGATATGGAATATCGTAATAAGGCGCCAGACGGTGCATCATGTAGTTGGCATTCAGTACCGCGCATTCAGATACACGGCGCAGCCCTTCTGGACCGTAAGTGCGAATATATACGTAGGCGCGCAAGAGGATACCGAAGTTACCGTTATAGGCCTTGACTCGTCCAATGGACAGCGGAGAGCCTTGATCGAATTCATATGAACCATCCTCATGCTTCATCACCGTAGGGGAAGGGAGGAATGGAATCAGTTTGCTCTTCACGCCAACAGGGCCAGCACCAGGGCCGCCGCCGCCATGAGGCGTACTCATCGTCTTGTGCAAATTCAAATGGACAACATCAAAGCCCATATCCCCAGGACGCGTAATACCCATAATGGCATTGGAGTTAGCGCCATCATAATAGAGCAATCCGCCAGCTTCATGAACAATGCTCGCGATCTCGACAATATGCTCTTCGAACAATCCGAGTGTACTCGGGTTCGTGAGCATCAATGCTGCCGTATCAGATCCAACTGCGGCTCTGAGTGCTTCCAGATCAACGAACCCTTGTTCGTTAGACGGTATTGTAATCGTATCTAAGCCAGCTACAGTTGCACTAGCGGGGTTCGTACCATGCGAGGAATCAGGAACGATTACCTTCGTCCGCTGCTCGCCGCGACTCTCATGGTAAGCGCGGATCATCATCAACCCCGTCCATTCTCCATGCGCGCCTGCCGCAGGCTGAAGGGTGACCTTATCCATACCAGTAAGGGCAGCTAGATCTTCCTGCAGCGTGTACAGCAGCTCTAGAGCCCCTTGCACCGTGCTTGTAGGCTGATAAGGATGGATTGCTGCGAGTCCTGTCAGCCTTGCTGCATCCTCGTTAATTTTCGGATTATATTTCATCGTACAAGAGCCGAGCGGGTAGAAGCCATTGTCTACGCCGAAGTTGCGGCGTGATAAGGCGGTATAATGTCGAATCACATCAACCTCATACACTTCAGGCAGCTCAGCCTCTTGACTGCGTAGCATCGAAGTTGGGATAAGCTCATGAATCTCGATTTCTGGAACATCACATTCCGGTAAGGAATAGGCAATACGGCCAGGATGGCTTAATTCAAATATGAGTGCTTGTTCCGGTTTCATACGCAGCTCACCTCCAGCAGGTCAATAAATTGTTCGATGTCTGATTTGGATTTTTTCTCCGTGACCGCAATGAGCATATGTCCTTCCAGTTCAGGATAGAAGTGGCCAAGATCCAAGCCGCCGATGTATCCGTTGTCCAGGAGCATAGACTGCAATCGATCCATGTCAGTACCTTGCGGGAGACGAAGTACGAATTCATTGAAATAAGGCGCTTGGAATGCTAATCCCAGATTGGGCTTGTTATTGATATAAGCAGCTGCATAATGAGACTTCTGTATATTGAGCTTCGATACCTTTTGCATTCCCATCTTGCCCATGACGGACATATAGACGGAAGCAGCAAGAGCAAGAAGTGCTTGGTTTGAGCAGATGTTGGATGTCGCCTTCTCGCGACGAATATGCTGTTCTCTCGCTTGGAGTGTTAGAACAAATCCACGCTTGCCATCCAGATCCTTGGTCAAGCCGACAATCCTGCCTGGGATGCGGCGCATATAGGGCTCTGCAACGGCAAAGAAACCGCATGTAGGACCGCCGTAAGATGCTGCAATGCCAAGCGGCTGGGCATCTCCAACACATACGTCGACACCTAGTTTGCCAGGACTCTCCAACATAGCAAGACTCAGTGGATTCGTACTCATGATGAGCAGGCCTTTATTTGCATGTGCAATCGGTTCAATGGCGCGCACATCTTCAATGCATCCGAAGAAGTTCGGGGACTGAATCAGTACGGCAGCAGTCTCGTCCGTGACAGCACGCTTCAGCTGATCAAGGTCAGTCACGCCGTCTTCATATCCAATCTCGACCACTTCAA
This sequence comes from Paenibacillus suaedae, assembly GCF_032337355.1. Lineage (NCBI taxonomy): Bacteria > Bacillati > Bacillota > Bacilli > Caryophanales > Paenibacillaceae > Paenibacillus > Paenibacillus suaedae. The sequence goes on along the minus strand of NZ_JAVYAA010000006.1, from coordinate 276,383 downwards.
CATTAAGTCCTCGAGCCATTGTGCGAACAATCTGTCTCGCTTCTGGATGGACAGTGCTCGAGATGACAAGCTGCTTGCGCTTCGTTGCGCCGACCGCCAGTGCCCCAGCTTCTGCAAGTGCAGTAGCGCCATCATACATGCTGGCATTGGCAACAGCCATACCAGTCAGCTCGCATATATAGGATTGAAATTCAAAGATTGCTTGCAATTCACCCTGACTGATTTCAGGCTGATAGGGTGTATAGGCGGTATAGAACTCTGATCTAGAGACTAGATGCTGAATGACTACAGGGATATGATGATCGTATATGCCAGCACCAAGGAAGCTGGTATGGCTCTCACTGTTAGCATTGCGGGAGGCCAATTCCTTCATATGCTTCATCATGGCTGCTTCATCTAATGGTTCAGACATGGGCAGTACTCCATTGTAACGAATGGAGGCTGGGATATCGCGGAATAGCTCGTCAATGGAAGAGATGCCGATCTGCTGCAGCATGTCAGCCTGATCTTGTTCCGTCACTGGAATGTAACGATGCTTCATGATGGATTCGCTCCTTTGGCAGGGGTCGGGATTCGTTTATAAAATGGAGTCGAGACGACGCGGGCTTTCAACTGCTTGCCGCGAATTTCGACAAGAATTTCTGTATCCAATTCAGAGAATGCGGATTCAATCAAGGCTAGCCCTAGATTGCGCTTTAATGTCGGCGACTGTGTTCCTGTTGTAACTTCTCCGATCACGCGCCCATCTGCAAGCACTGGATAATGGGAGCGAGGAATGCCTTTGTCGATCATCTCGATGCCTACCAGCTTTCGTGCCGGTCCATCGGTCTTCTGCTTCGTTAATGCTACACGGCCGATGAAGTCGCCCTTATCCAGCTTGACGAATCGTGCTAGTCCTGCCTCAAGCGGCGAGATATCGGCAGTAATTTCTTGTCCATAGAGGGGCAGACGTGCCTCGAAGCGCAAGGTGTCTCTAGCACCAAGCCCTGCTGGGAGCAAGCCGAACGGTTCGCCCGCGCGAATCAGCTCATTCCATACGTGCGCTGCATCTTCTGCGGACAAGTAGAGTTCGAAGCCATCTTCACCGGTATAGCCTGAGCGAGACAGCAGTGTTGATACGCCGCAGACTTGAGCATCCGATAGGAAATGGAATGGAGCGAGCGAATCAATAGGTGCCTCAGTTACCGCAGCAAGAATCGCTTGGGCATTCGGCCCTTGAAGGGCAAGCAATGCTGTGCGATTCGAAACATTGGTCAATGTAACGCCATGAATCAGATGCTTCTGCAGCCATGCATAGTCTTTATCAATGTTGGAGGCATTAACGACGAGCATGTAACGGTCGCTCTTCATCTGATAAATGAGAATATCATCGACAACTCCTCCGTCAGGGTAGCACAGCAGCGTATATTGTGCTTTGCCATCCTCGAGCCGCGATACATCATTTGTTGTCATCTGTTGAAGAAACGTCAGGGAGGCAGGGCCGCTTACGATAAATTCACCCATGTGGGAGACATCGAATAGACCTGCATGTGTACGAACTGCTTCATGCTCTCGTTGAATGCCGATAAATTGAACAGGGAGCTCCCAGCCGCCGAAGTCAATGCAGCGTGCACCCGGATAAGCAGAGTATTGATCAAATATTGGCGTTCTCTTCAATTGACTCATGAATTCACCTCGATACGCGTATTTGGACTAATTATCGGTATACGAACATAAAAAGGACAGCCGAAAGAAAAGTGGATGCATCGCATCCTCTCATTCTCTCGCTCTGTCCTTTGTACCTGAGAGTGTCGCCGATTGTCGCAAACAAATTGTTTGTTTCCGTGTCTACCATCGACTTTCCCCTTGGGTGACTGTATTCGTTTTCATGAATAGCAGTGCTCTCCAGAGGTGCGTCCGGTAAAAGTCCTTTTGCCTGAGAGATTCACCCATTCAGGCTTACTCCTTCGGCGCTGCTATGTCTCAGCAGTCTCTCCCTTTACCATCATTCGCCATTTTCAGCTGTCATCTCTACATTAGTTGAGCTTTCCACACTTTGTCAATTGATATTTTCTTCACAACTGATTTCATAGCTTGTCATATTGACAATCATGCATATCTTGCAATAATCTAATGGTGTTATAATTACCCAGTTTAATCGTAATTCGCGAACGAGGAAGGTCGGGAGAGTTTGACAATTGCGATTGTCAACACCGAAGGAGCAAGTTGCCAGCCGCCGATTGGCAATGAATCTCTCAGGTTCCATAACCGCCATTCTGACGCAGCTCTGGAGAGTGCATTTCTATGCCGCCAAAGGGGTAAGTTCAACCGCAGTTGTGGCTGTGGAGGAACGGGAACTCTCAGGTACCGAGGACAGAGAACAAGGCGACAAGGCCGCTTCCTGTCCATTTTTACGATCTCGATTGGATAGACGGCCTGATGAATGACATTATGAATGAAATGGGGCGTTGACATGAGTGAAGTGAAGAATGGATTGCTGTATAGTGAAGAGCATGAATGGGTAATTGCCATAGAAGGCAATACGGTACGAGTTGGCATTACAGATCATGCACAATCCCAGCTGGGAGACATCGTATTCATCGAATTTCCGCCAGTAGGTACCAGCTTGTCCGCAGGGGACAGCATGGGATCAATTGAATCGGTGAAGACTGTATCTGAGTTGTACTGTCCGGTATCCGGAACAATTACGAAGGTCAATGATGGATTGGAAGCGTCGCCAGAGCTTGTGAACAGCAGCCCCTACGAAGATGGATGGATTGCAGAAGTTGAAGTAGAAGGCAGCGTTGAGGAAGCTGTGAAGCACTTGCTGAATGCAGAGCAGTACACGAAGCTGATAGATGAATAGTTGAATAGTTGAAGGAACAATAGGTTGAGAACTAAGAACCTGCTGTACCGGTATCATGCTGGTGCAGCAGGTTTTTTCATTTGCTTTCTGACAAATTTCGATAGGATTCACCGCCGAAAAGGAGTACAATATAAGCATCGACAACTAGATGTTGCAATGCTAATAAGAATGCTAGGTGAATGGAATGACAATCGCTTTTTTTGATTCTGGAATCGGTGGAATAACCGTGTTGGCTGAGGCTATGAAGCATATGCCGCATGAACAATATTTATTTTATGCAGATACGCTGCATGTCCCTTATGGGACGAAATCTCAATCCGAAGTAATGCGCCATGTAGATTCAGCTGTGGAAGACATCATGCAGCACAATGTGAAGGCGCTTGTTATTGCGTGCAATACAGCGACAAGCATCGCAGCGTCAGAACTAAGACGGAAGTACGACATTCCGATCATCGGGATGGAGCCAGCAGTCAAGCCTGCCGTGGAAATGAATCGCGACAATGGCAAGCGTGTGCTTGTATTCGCGACAGCGTTAACCTTAAGTCAGAACAAATACCATACATTAATCAGTCGAATTGACGAAGAACATATTGTGGATTCGATTCCCTTGCCGGAATTGGTAGAGTATTGCGAGCAGTTAAACTTTGATAAGGGAGTGATAGGAGACTACTTCGTGCATAAGCTTGCTGGATTGGATTTGAATCAGTATGGAACGATTGTGTTAGGATGTACGCATTATCCCTATTACAAGCACATATTGAGAGACATTATCCCTGCTCATATCCAGCTTATAGACGGCAGCCATGGCACCGTGCAGCGTCTAGCACAAGTAATGCAGGAAAACCAGCTTAAGCAGTCATCGGATACGTCAGTTCGCCCTTCAATTCAATTTATGTGTTCAAGTCATGAGCAGAAATACATAGACAAGTTACAGACTGCACTCTATACCTATCAGACCTTCGGGGGAATGGATACGAATGAACAATCAATTGTTCGAGCTGACGGGGAGCAGTGCTAAGCTGATCCCGATGCTTCCTGAACATAAGGAAGATTTATACGAAGCAGCATCTCATCCTGATATTTGGCACTACTTGCCGCGCACCATCCGCAGTCTTACGGATGCAGAACGAGTGATTCATGATGCTGTTCTGAACCGCGAGAAGGGGACTGAGTATCCATTCGTTGTCATTGATCAGCTTACAGAGCGAATTATTGGCGCGACGAGAATAATGAATATGTCTGCCTTGCATCGATATGCCGAGATTGGCGGCACATGGTATCACCCTTCTGTATGGCGTACTCGCATCAATACAGAGTGCAAGTATTTGCTGCTGCAATATTGCTTTGAACAGCTGCATACGATTCGTGTTCAGCTGACGGCAGATGTGCGCAATGAGCGCTCGAATCGCGCCATTCAACGGTTAGGAGCCGTATACGAAGGGAAATTGCGCCGACATCGGGTGATGGAGGACGGGTATATTCGCGACTCGAATGTGTACAGCATAGTTGATGAGGAATGGCCACAGGTGAAGGAGAGGCTCGAGCAATATTTGCACCAGGTGTATGTGTAGTTATAGTTATACCGCTATTCAATCGTTCAATTCACAGTTATGTATCAATAAATACAAAGAGAGGATGTGCCCGCCAAGTAGATGGGGCTAACATCCTCTCTTTCTTATATGATGATTAAGCCGCTCGCTTATAGGACAAAAGTAAAGATAATGATGGATGTTATAATACTCGGCAGCCCAATTAAAAACATCGTACCGCTGAATTTAATATTTCTTCGATGGTCTTCTTCTGGAATATGGCCCATATTAAATTTAAGCTTCGTATCATCCCTGAATAGACCCGAGAAAAGGGAACCGACTACCCACAACCCTAAACCTAAATAGCAATTGATGTTGAATAAGGAGCGGAGATCTCCATTTTGCCAAATGTACACATACAATACTGAAAGTACAATGAAAACGAGCCCAATTGCAATACGTCGTAAGATCATATCACACCTCCTCGAATTCCACTATTACCCATCATACACCAAATTCAATCTATGTGAAAGTTAGATCAAATTTAATTCGAATAAAATCAATCAAAAAAACGAGTATTGAATTTATGATGGTGAACAAGGAGACTTATGAAGCCAGCATCCTTACGAAGTTACTTGTACACCCTGAGATGTACACAGAATACGGAATGTATCGCTATCCTTCTTCAAAACTATGGCGTTAAACCCTGATGTTTCATTTGTATCGGTATGGTGAAGTGATAGCCAACCACGATCAAGCAAGAATATCCGATCCAGGCTGCCGGAATCTGTTGCAATGGATGCTTGCATCTGGTAGGCGCTGGAATACACAGATAAATCCTTTTCAATATTCGTTGTTTGAATTTCGACTCCAGTCAATGTATATGAACTAGGCCAGACACGCGATTGCTCGTACTCGATTAACCATGGCATGTGTGGTCCAATGTAGGCCGTCTGAAAAGAGATGCTGGTTCCGTCTTCTAATGGAGCGAGTTGATGGTTAGGTCCTATGTAAGGTATTCCTAGACTTCTTGCAGGTTCAATAAATGAAGGCAACCCTCCTGTTACTTCTAATGCGACTCCGAAAATCCCTGCACGTTGAGAGGCAAATGCAGCGAATGCTGAGCCCAATGGCGTCTTCTGTGCTTCTTCTAAATCCTCTAAGGCGATGAGTTCAATAAATCCCTCTCTTAAATAGGCAACCTGCCCAATTGTTCCTGGGAACGGAATGACTTGCTTCGTAAATATAATGCCAGTAGTTTCTTGAATAAGATGGACTGCTTGAGACAAATTAGGTACTGCAAGTGTAACATGATCCAAAAACAGCATAGGAAATCCCTCGTTTCTTCTCAAATTACAATATTAATTGTCTGTTATATGTTGCTTCCAATGAGTAACTAGTTTTTCTAGTTGCAGCTCTGCTTCTCGTAATAATTGAATCTGTTCTCTTATCTCCTGAAGTCGTTCTTCATAAAATGCTGCAGCGCATTCAGCTTGATGATTGCTGTTATTGCTGTTATTGCTGTTATTGCTGTTACGCCCTGGCAACCCTTCACAGTTCTGAATCAGGCGCGCTATCTCAACAGTGCTAACTCCAAGCTTCAAGAATAACTGGATCAGCTGAACGCGCTGGACATCGATGTCTTCGTATATGCGATACCCATTCTCTGAACGAGCGGGGGACAGCAGATGCTTCTGCTCGTAATAACGCAGGGAACGAAGACTGACTCCTGTAAGCTTAGATAATTCACGAATATGCATTGTTGGTACCAACTCCTTCATAATGCGGCCACAAACATAGTGTAAAGGATGACATGATGTGAAGGTCAATACGTAATAATCAACATTTCTATGAGCGAGCAGGAAATGTAAGAGTAGGAACCAGTGAGGTAGAAAAGAAAGGTTTTTTACATTATCCGATTTGAAAAGTGTATGGTGTGTTGATTTCAAAAGGAAAGAGGAGGGCAGCTAACCACAATAGGATGTTGGTTAGCTGCCCTCTTTATTATGGCTTCGTTATCGACGAATGTGATAGTTGCAGGATCTGATGGTGTATGTTCTGTTCAGACAGACCGCCATGATAACAGATAACTGTGTCAATCGGATATTTGGTCAGCTTGGCGAGAGAGTGAATTGCGCTGTCCATGTCCAGCGTCGCATGCGGGACGGGGCCTTGCAGCATTCCATGAACGCTTATCATCGCGTCGCCGGCTAGCAAGATACGGCTGCGCTCCAAATAGATGCTGACATGCCCAGCTGTATGACCAGGCGTGTGGATAATGCGGATTCCGCCGCAGTAAGGAAGAACTTCATTATCCGTAATCAATCGGGTTACGTTCGCTGATGGATGCATGTTACACATGGCCAGAACTTTAGGACGATGTTCTTCTGGCAGCAGCGGCAGAAGCTTCGCCATAGCTTCGCGGCTAATCTTAATGAGTGGATATTTGCCTTCTATGTATGGGGCGTCTTCGTGGTGTGCTATCACCTCGAGATGGCCATCCTTGGCTGATACCACATCAGGCAGACTCCCGATATGATCGAGGTCTTGATGGGTAAGCAGGACAGCATGCAATCGATCGAGCGGCACGCCTGTTTCTTGCATCGCATGCTGGATTCGAATCCAATCCCCTGGCATCCCAGTGTCGATTAGTATTGCATCCTCTTCATCCCATATTAGAGTAGGATGAATTGCTACTGGTCCTCCGATGCCTTCAGATTCCAACTCTAACATCATGACTCCTGGTGCAACGATCATAGTATATCCCTCCATCGTGAGTAAGGTTTGCCATTACGTCTTAGCATAATATGTTTTATCACGGATGGTATTCAATATCAATAGATAAATATTATATCTTAACACATAAATAAATTATTGTCAATATGCTCATCGAATCATTTTGTGCATTTGATCATCTTGAATTTACGATATTGAACGAAAAAATCGTATTCAACAGAAGAAAAGCGGTATCCATCCGGATGCCGCTTGTTTCAGTCATCTATATCGCTGTGTCAACGATGATTAAGGCAGCATACGGCCTCTCGTGCTAACGTAGAGGGAATACCATTCTTCACGTGACAATGTAATGGAAGTTGCATCCTTGCAAGCGCGGATCCGCTCTGGATTAACAGTACCAATTACGGGCTGAATATGTGCTGGATGTCTCATTAGCCATGCAAGTACAATCGCTTCGCAAGTTGTATTGTATTGGGAAGCTAGCTTCTGAACAAGCTTCGCGGTAGCTTGAACCGATTCGGGTTCATTGTCAAGATTTCGTCCAGAGTACAAGCCTTGCGCCAGCGGTCCCCAAGATTGAATTTGAATGCCATTCATGCGGCAGTATTCGAGTGTTCCATCTGGGAAGGTATCGTCAGCAGAAGCTGCTTGATTCACGTGCACGCCTGCATCCAGCCAGCCATAGCGGGCTAAGCTCATTTCCAACTGATTTGCAACGAAAGGTTCATTGAAGCATGATTGCAGAAGTCGAATCTGACCAGCACTCATATTGGATACGCCGAAATGACGCACTTTGCCGGATTGCTTCAATTGGTTGAATGCTTCAGCGACTTCTTCTGGTTCCATCAGAGGATCAGGACGGTGCAGCAGCAATATGTCCAAGTATTCAATACCGAGACGGCTAAGAATGCCGTCGACACTCTCTAAGATGTGAGACTTGGAGAAATCATATCTTCCCGGAATATCACCATCAGCGAAACGAATGCCGCATTTGGATTGGATAATAATCTTCTCGCGTAATCCTGGTTGCGCTTTCAGCACGTCGCCAAATACTTGCTCCGCTTTGCCGCGGGAGTAAATATTCGCATGGTCGAACATATTGATGTCAATCTCAAGCGCCGCTTCAATAGCAGCTTCCGCACGCTTCACATGTTCATTTGTATACGGCTCATTATCCCAGCTTCCGCCCATTCCCATGCAGCCAAGCACGATGCGGCTTGCCGGAATTCCACGTTCATTCAATGGTAACGTTGTCACAAGCAATCACTCCAATGTAGTAGTCAATATTAATAGTAATCGTGTTGCTTCCTAGAGTTCGTCCAAATCATATCTGGATGATGCATTACTAGTTTACTACAGCAGAGTGCTAGATTCCACTATCACATCGACTAAGAACCGCATCGGTTGTAAAATAACCTGAATGTGGTTCTTCTCAATTGGAAGGGTTTGTGCCAAGATAAGAAAGGGGAGTTGAGCACATGTTCCAAGATTTTAAGCTGATCCCGGGGAGACCAGCTTATTTGCAAGTTAGAGATTATTTGCGATTGCTCATTAATCGCGGATGGCTTACAGCTGATCAGAAGCTTCCCTCGACAAGGGAGCTTGGCAATGTATGGGGTGTAAGCCGCAACACCGTTATTGCAGCTTATCAAGAACTTGCTGATGAAGGGCTCATCTATTCAATCCCTGGGCAGGGCAGCTATGCTTCACCTGCTGAACGAGCCGATACAATTGTAGCAAATATGGACTGGAACAAGAGAATGAGCGAGAAGGCGCAAACTGCTGAGCGCATGGATGTGATGAAACACGGTGTACGCGGCGAGCGCGGAATGATCTCGTTTATGAGTATTGCGCCAGATGAATCATTATTTCCACTTCAATATGTTAAGCAGGCATTGGTAGACCGTATTGCAGCCGAAGGCGAGATTATGCTGAATTACGGATATGCTCAGGGATATCAGCCGCTAATTGAAGAGTTGAAGCGATATATGGAATCTAAGGGCATTGATATGAAGGGCAAGGATATGCTCATTACGAACGGCTTCACGGAAGGACTCGATATTGTCCTATCTGCTATGGATAAGCGTCATGGGCGTGTCATTTGTGAGAATCCTACCCATCATAGTGCCATTAAATTGTTCAAGATGCATGGCCTCGAGATCGAAGGCATTGCGATGGAGCACGATGGGATGAACATGGAACAGGTAACGAATGCATTAGAGGAACGTTCCTATGATCTGGCATACTTAATCCCATCCTATCAGAATCCTACTGGAGTGGTGATGTCTCCTAGCAAGCGGATGACTGCAATCCGCTTATTTGCCAAGCATGGCATACCCGTAATCGAAGACGGCTTTAGTGAGGAACTGCGCTATTCAGGTGCGCATGTCGCACCACTTATTGCCTGCGCTGGCGGGGCTAATCATGTTATCTATATCGGGAGTTTCTCTAAAATTTTGTTTCCAGGAATGAGAATCGGCTGGATTATTGCAGATGAGCAGCTCATTTCATATCTCGTTAGTATGAAGAGGGCTCGAACGATCCATACCTCAACATTGGATCAAGCGGTACTCTATCAATACTTACACAATGGGCATTTTGAATCTTATTTGAAAAAAGCCAAATCCGTATATAAACGCAAGTACGAATGGGCTGTACAGTGTTGTGAACAACATATTCCACTCCGCAGATTATGGGGCGATGGTGGACTCCACTTATTTATTGAACTGGATCCTTCGGTTAATGTTGAGGATGTACTTATGAAGTGCCGTGAACAGGGCGTTCTATTTACACCTGGAAGCCGATTCTACACAGATGGAGGAGGCGCCAACACATTCCGAATTGGATTTTCACGCGTATCGGAGCCAGACATCGAGCGAGGGACTCGAATCATAGGGAACGTAATAAAGCAAATCATCCAGGGGGGATAACAGATGAAGGTTGGTATCATTATGGGGGGCGTGTCTACAGAACGAGACGTCTCGCTTATGACAGGTCAGGAAATGATGAAACACCTAACTGGCAAGTATGAGGCGGTACCTATTGTATTGAACAGCAAAGCAGAGCTGATTGACAAGGTTACAGGGATTGATATCGCGCTCCTCGCGTTGCATGGGGCGTTCGGAGAAGACGGCACCATTCAAGGAACACTTGATACGCTCGGGATTCCGTATACCGGGGGCGGGATATTATCAAGCAGTTTATGTATGAATAAGCTGCTGACGAAGAAGCTAGTGAAGTTTGAAGGCTTCGCAACAGCGGATTGGCTTATGCTGCGATCGAATTCCGCCTATGATATCGATCGGATTGAGGCAGACCTAGGTTATCCGCTCGTCATTAAGCCAAACGCAGGCGGATCCAGCATCGGTGTACAGTTGGTGCACAATCGTGATGAGCTTGTCGCGGCCTTAGAGGAAGCGTTCCAATATGATTCGGAAGTGCTGATTGAGCAATATATTCGGGGCGAAGAGATCACATGCTCCATATTAGATGGAGCAATGCTGCCAATTCTATCGATTAAGCCGAAGGGGGAATTTTTCGATTATACCTCCAAGTACGAGGATGGTGGTGCGGACGAGGCAGTTATCGAGCTGCCGGAGCAAGTGATGCAGCAGGTTAGCCGGACTGCTCTTGGCGTATATGAAGCTGCGCAATGCAGTGTATACGCTCGTATTGATATGATTTTACATCAAGGAACTCCGTACGTGATTGAAGTCAATACGCTTCCTGGGTTGACGAAAAACAGCTTATTGCCTAAAAGTGCACAAGCAGCGGGGATATCGTACGGTGAGCTGCTTCATCGTATTATCGAAATCTCACTGCAAGAACGGACTTATATAAACAGGAATGCTGCTGTAGTGAATTCCTAATCCACTACGAACAATGTGATGGATAGGTATGGAAATGCATGTTCATGCACATAATAACCTTCGATCCTAGGTTAGGGAAAGGAGGGGCAGCAATGAACAACAAGCAATCTCAAGATGATCAAGTTGCTACAAAAGCAGAGGTTCAATCCACGAAGCTGAATAAGCTTCCTGTTCCTGAGCAGGCCAATAATGTGGAGTTTAGTGCAGAAGCTTTCGAACAAACGGGAGCGAACCGTTCCGCAGCGAAGGACAACGATACCGTGTAATCGTGTAGGCACCTTGCCTCAGTCTTATCATACAAGACTGGGGCATTTTCCGATTTGACGCGGGCTAAGAAGGATTTTTCTTGCCATTTACTTACAGGTTACAAGGAAACACTTGAAATGTTCGGTTAGTGCTGATAGTGTGTTCTTTAGATAAAATCGATCGCAACTTGGAATAGGAAGGCGATCCGGTTGGCATGGAACGGAGGAACAGAGATGGAAGAGAATAAGAACGATCAATATGATCATCAGAAGGAATTGTTTGAGCAGTTAGGAATTACGCTGGATGCATTCACCATTCATCAGAAGGATTTTCAGATTAAATTCCGTGGATATGATCCCGATGAAGTAGACGCGTTCTTGGATGATATTATTAAGGATTACAGCCAATTCTATGCGGTAATCTCTGATCTGTTGGAGAAATACAAGGAATTGAAGCTGCAAGAACGAGCAAATAAGATCTCAATGATGCATCGTGAACGTGAAGAAATCGTAAACACGGAGCCGTCTGTGGATGTTAAATTCATTGAGGAAATCGTTCGTAAAATGGAGCAAAATATTACGGAACTGAAATATCGTATGACCATCGGTCAGGATTCGAACAAAGAAATGTAAACAGACTAGGCGATGCACAGCTGCATGTTGTACCGCAAGTCGAATACATAAAGATACCCGCGGAGTCGCGGGTTTTTTGGCATGTTCTAAAGTTCGTGTTCTTATCCGGTAAGTCTCTGCGTGCTTCATGGTAATACAGCAGTGTGCCGCAATATCATATTGGCATGCTATATGGATTCGATTCAGATAAGTGATAGCCGCTTTCAGATTTCTGGCAGCTGCTTGTACTTAGAACGAGACCGATCGATACCAACAGCTAATGACATAGTTAATGCACTCCAATCTTTCTTTCATGAGTAAACCTCGTTTTCCTCTTTATATTTTTACTTTCAGCCTGTTGAGTCTCATAGGTGTAGCGAGAGATGTTCAGCAGCATGCCAACCGAAGTCATACACACAATCAGGGAAGAGCCTCCATAGCTGATGAAGGGAAGCGGGATACCTGTAATCGGCAGAAATCCAGTGGCAGCACCTATGTTCATCACAAGTTGGATGCCTATCATAGAAATAATCCCCGTACCAAGGATTAGTCCGAACGGTTCATTGCAACGCAAGGCTACAAGCAGTCCACGAGCCAGGAAGAGGAAGTAGAGCAAGAGAAAACAGATTGTACCTGATAACCCCCATTCCTCTGCAATGATGGAGAAAATGAAATCTGTGTGTGCCTCTGGCAGGTAAGACATCTTCTGTATGCTCTGCCCAAATCCAGTCCCAGCAATCCCGCCATGGGATACAGCATATAATGATTGAATCAGCTGATAGCCGCTTCCATCAGGATCGTCCCACGGATTCATAAAGGAAGTAATCCGCTTCAACCGATAGCTTTTGAACACGGCGAGGAATATGATAATGGGCGCCAGTCCTAGCAGGATCGAACGAAGATGGGACAGCTTTGCACCACCGACATAGATGAGAACCCCGGTTACAATGATGATAAGCAGGGAAGATCCGAAATCCGGCTGTTTCAATATTAATGAGGCGATGCAGCCAACCACGAATAGGAGTGGAAGCAGCCCGAGCTTGAAGCTGCGAATCTTGTCTCCCTTGCGGGCAATGAGAATAGATGCATATAGCAGCACAAATAGTTTGATGAACTCTGTCGGTTGTATGGTGAAGCCGCCTATCATAAGCCAGCGCCTTGCACCATTTACATCCTTGCCAATGAGCAGGACGAGCAGTAAGGTGGCAATGGAGCCGAAGACAAGCAGGACAGATAGCTTCTTGAGTTTCGGGTAGGGGATGCACATAAACAGCAGCATAAGAACGAATCCCACACAGGCAAATCCGAGCTGGCGATCAATGAAATACCAAGGTTGTTTATAATATTGCAACGCGGTATATGAGCTTGCGCTAAATGTCATCATGATTCCGAAGCTTACCAATAAGACAGTTAGCAGCAGTAGGAGAAAGTCCGGTCTTGTTCTCCGTATTTTCATACTAGTTCCACATCCAATCTACCTAAGACGCTATGTACTGTGATTAAGAACGTATATTCTAGATCTACAAATTGAAAATCCCTCTATATACGCTAGAGGGGGATTCAATTATGCATTCGAAGCTAAACAACAAATGAGTTGCAGTGAATGAAAGGAACGTCCAAAGTCAGGGAGTCGTAAGGATGGAGACGATGTAAATTCCAATATATGGACATATGAACAATCATATCGTAGCTGTTCACGATTGAGCTTGTCAACTAGATTTTGGACTGTTTTACGAGGGAGAACGTGATTTCGAAAGTGTATTTCAAATGTAACATTTATCCACTGATATGATGATATAATCAACAGTGGTGATGTCATATAATGGCATCTCTACTAGCTCTAGTTGAAGTAATCTTGGGAGGTTGCGGTATGATTCGTACAATCCAAATTGAGAAGTATCGACCCGAATTGGCAGCAGCGATCGCCGACATGTGGAATGATAGTCATGAATCATTCGGCGGCGGAAATTCAAGGATGACGGCACAGCAAGTGCGGCAGAGGGAGGAGAGTGCGGATACTCTAGCCTTATACTTAGCGCTAGACGGCGAACGGGTCGTAGGCTATTGCAAAATATGCGAGTATCGGGAAGACACGGGCGCACTGTATGTGCATTTATTAAATGTCCATCCCGACTATCATGGGCAGAAGATTGGCAAGCAGCTCTTACTTCAAGTCATTGATGACACGATTACATTAGGATGGCCAAGATTGGATTTGTACACGTGGCAAAGCAATACGAAGGCGGTTCCTTTATATAAAAAATGCGGGTTCTTCTGGGAGGATCGGGATGAAACGACACATCTCATGAACTTTATCCCAACGGTAGTCCGCACAGAAGCATTGGCATCTCATTTTGAGTATTTTGATTGGTATCTGGATTCCGTGAGAGAAATCACCCTCGCACCAGACGGCTTCAAGCAAAATGGGTTCGACTATTATCGGTATGAGTGGGAGAAGTCCGGCAAGAAGCTGAGAGTGGAATTTGAACGAAGAGGACGCGGTATGAGGCTGATTGATACGGATGATTATATATTGACGGCCGAGATCGCGCAGCCGGATCTGATTTGCGGAAGAACCTACTCGATTCACTACCATCTCGTAAATAAGTCAGGGAAACCTCTTCATATCGAACTTCAAGGGAAGAGTGATCGCAATATTCATTTTGATTGGCAGTCATCAATTGATGTAATTGGAGAAGCAACCCTCCAGGCAGAATTCAATGTTCAGCAATTGCAGGAGGAAATCAGCCAGTGGAGAACGACTCCAACTGTATGTACAGAGCTGTTGATCAATGGGAAATCCGCACAGTTCCGAGTCGGTGTTGTTCCGAAACAGCCCGCTGCTGTGGAATTGAGGCTTCCTGATCTCGGCGCCTTCCATAGGAAGCAAGGCGTTGCCTATCTTGACATCGCAAGTCACCTGGCAGAGTCAGCGACGTTCCGCTTCATGCTCCCTTCTCAAGATCAGATCGATTGGGAGCACAGCCAGTTCGAAATTCAGATCGAGCCGCTCTCCTGCAAGTCCATTCCACTCCGGTATCAAGTTCTTCAATTCGGTTATTACCAAACCGAGCTTCTTATACAAGTTGAGACAGGGTCTGGAGAATCATTGTCATTCCTTCCGTTAATCAGTGCGTCATTCCCAGGGATAGGTGCAGCTTACGGGGGGCGTTGCAACTCAGGATGGCAGATTGGACATGGAAAATATGCAGTATCTCTCATGAAGGAGCATAACGACACAACGCTTAGCTGCGTCGGAATGGACAAGCACATGAGTCTCTTATTTCCGAAACTAGGCAAGCCATTTTCGGATGAGTTCTCCAAGGCAGCGCCTAGTCATGTGTCTTTTGCAAAAGAAGAGAACGGAGCCATGGTGAAGGAAGCGCATTACCGCTCCTCAGCTTTCCCGGGCGTCTTATTGAAAGTAATGACTCGGCTTCATGGTGATGGCATCGTTGAACGCTGGTTCGAAGCAACGAATGAAGGGGATAAGCCGCTGCTTGAAGATTTATGGATATCCCAATCCGTTCGTCATGATCTCTACCGTGCAATCATTCCTTATGCGGGTCAGTTTGTAGAAATGAATGATTCTATCGGAAGTGAATATGAGTTCTGGGATAGCAACCTAATAACGGAACGTTGGTTATTCAGCCGCGGAGACGAGCTGCCGATCGGGATAAGCTGGGGTAAGAAATACGAATTGAAGTTTCAAGGCTGGTATATGGATTTGGATACGAATATAGGGATGCTTGATGCTTGGAAGACAGTGAAGAGTGAACCCATATTCATTTCACTGGGAAGCTTTGTGGATTGGAAGGCCTTCCGTGCTTGTACCATGCAGGAGGGATGGGATGAGCATATCGAACTTACCCCTCAGACGCATCTGCAGACAGTCGACCGGAATCCGTTCGTGAAGGGCGAACCTACCATGATCTTGGAGGATCGAAAACAAAGCATATGGAGTGGCAATGTGCAGATGTCATACCGCTATTCGGCAGAGATTGAAGCCCAGTGCTCCATAACGCCTGAAGAAGAGGTGACGCAAGCAAGCGTGACGTTGCGCCCACTACTTCAATCGATTGATGTTGTTGATGCTCACACATGCTTGGATGTAGAGCTAGGGCAGTATCATTCAGCAATCTTCCGTCAGTTATCGAGCCCGATTGATTGCACCGAGACGGTGGATTCGGAGTATACCGTATACACGGTTGATAACGGAGTTATTCGGATGAAAGCGGCACCTGACTATTATTCTTCTCTGTTCTCGCTCGAAGTTGAAGGGGAAGAATGGTTAATGAGTAATTTCCCGGATCGGGACGTTAAGTCATGGTGGAATCCATTTGTCGGTGGGCTTTATTCCAGCCTCGATCAGCTTACGATGCTGTCAGCCTTAAAACAAGAACGGTCTGCACAATTTGTTAAGCTGTTTGATCAGCATCGTAATGAATGGCAGGGAATTCGGGTTGATCTTCATATTCGTGAGCATGAAAAGTATAAAGGAATTCGATTGAGCAATTATTATTTACTGTTGCCAGGTGTACCAGTATTATGCCATTTCACGGATGTGCATCAAGCTTCTCAAGCTTATTTGAATGATCGATTGGAGCAAGAAATGTTCATTTATAACGGGGAACCTGAGCAAAATAGCTGGCTCGAAGCGTATTCTTCGAACGGAAAGCCAATCGCTTTCCCTCAAGGTAAGGGAGTTGTCGATGTTTACGAAAATTCTGATTATCGATTCGGTTCCAGCGATAAGACAGCCATTATGCACATCGTGACAGATCATACGATTTCTCGCTCGAGCGTGTATGCCAATAAAGAAGTGACACATACAAATGTGATTCACAAGCTGCACATCCCGAACGGTCATACTCAGCGTACTTCTCCCGTTATGCTGATGTTCTCGATGGAAAGAATCGAACCGGAGGCGCTAACCGATCTTCGTGCTATTCGTTTTCCGCAATCTGAGCCGGAGGTGGTCAAGGGGTGAAAATCATTGATGCCCATATGCACCTGTCCCGAATCGAGGAGTTCCAGCGTACGGCAGACGAATTATCCAAGGTAGAATACAGTGTGAAGGGGCTTCTGCAAGAATACGCACAGCATGGTGTTGTCTTCGGTATCGGAATGGGGCTGGCAGAGACGAAAGCAGAGGGATTCCCTGATGCTGAGGCCCATAACCCGATGGTACTTGATCTTGTGGATGTGCTCCCTCCTTCGATTGCTTATTGTATTGGAATCAATCCCTATCAATGCGATGAAGAGGCATGGGCACGGATAGAGCTCGAACTGCAGAAGCCGCAAGCAGTGGGATTGAAATTATATCTTGGCTATTATCCATTCTATGCATTCGACAGTGTCTATGATCGGGTATATGAGTTGGCTGCCAAGTACGAGGTTCCGGTTGTATTCCACTGTGGAGATACGTATTCAGAACGGGGGCTGCTGAAATACGCCCATCCGTTAACGATTGATGAAGTGGCCGTGAAGCATCGTGATGTGACGATGATGATGGCACACTTCGGTGATCCATGGGTACTGGACGGAGCAGAAGTCGTATATAAGAATCGAAACGTGTATGCAGATCTGTCGGGGCTGCTTGTGGGAGATTCAAGGCGATTTGCGCGATTGGACGAGGAGTCGCCATTATTTTTTCAGCATTTGCGCCACGCCATCGTGTATTGTGACCGCTATGATAAGCTGCTCTTCGGAACAGATTGGCCACTTGCACCGATTGGAACCTACATTGACTTTGTGAAAACGGTCATTCCGGAGCGTCATCATGAGGAAGTATTTTATCATAACGCCTTGCAAGTATTTCCTAAGATCAGACCCCTAGTTGGGTGATGGCACAAAAATACGAATAAAGAGATAGATACCTATACGAGCTGTTGCGGGAGTGCATAGATTATCTTGTAAGGCTTCCGCTCTACCAAGAGTGGAATCACCCATACAAGCAGAGGTAAAGGATGGTCGTCATCATGAGAACGTCTCGACGCAAAGGCTCGAAACCCAAGCACAAGCTGTCCGCCTCGCCTAGAGCAGCCTCACGATCTATCAGCAAGCCGGGCAGAACGAAAGCATCTGCGCCTTACATGAATCAAAATGTAATGGGGCTGACAACCCCAACGGATCCCTCTGCATTCAATGCAGTTGCGAATCAAGAAGCTGCAGGCAACGCAGGCGGTGATTCTTACACTTCATTGAACAGACAGTATGGAATCGATGATCTGATGAATACGTTCGGCAAAATTCAGAAGATGTTCGGCATGTTCCAGCAAGCACGATCCATGTACAGCACTTTTCAGTCATTAATGGGCCCAATTGCGCTCACAAAAGGAAATCGTGCAAAAGCAGGAGGTCGCCGTCATTCTGGAAAGCCAGTACGCAAGTCACAGCCGTCGATCCAATCTCGTTCATCTCGCAGCAATGCCAGCAAAGGACAACGGGGCGCACGGAAGTAGTGCAGCCCCTGACTCCTTACAACGTTCCTTAGGCTGCGAAATCACCTTAAGCCGATAAATAGAGTGCTCACCAGCACATCAGCATGATTACGTGATTCCCATTGATGGGTTATATAAAATAGAACAGGGACAAAAGAAGGAGCCAGCCTTCTTTTGTCCCTGTTATCAAATATATTAGCTTATGAGTTAGCTTTGAATTTTTTCAGGCTCCGGATACGTGATGCCGAATGTATTTACAGTAACCTTTTTCATTTTTTGGTCTTTCTCCGGCTTGTCGTTAGCCCCGGTTGGTACATTCACGATCGCTTGCGCGATTTCCATCCCTTTGATCACTTTGCCAAAGGCCGCGTAATCCCCATCCAAGTGTGGTGCGTCTGCTACCATGATGAAGAATTGGGATCCTGCTGAATTCGGATCCTGAGAGCGTGCCATTGATAATACGCCTTCCGTATGCTTCAGGTCATTCTCTACTCCATTGTTCGCAAATTCTCCCTTAATGCCATAACCAGGCCCGCCAATGCCGATGCCTTGAGGATCTCCTCCTTGAATCATAAATCCTGGAATAACACGATGAAAGATCGTCCCGTCATAAAATCCTTTGTTCACGAGAGAAATAAAGTTGTTTACGGTGTTAGGAGCTTTGTCAGGATACAGCTCAATCTCAATGCTGTCTCCGCTTTCCATTTCGATCGTGACAATCGGATTTTTGGAATCGGAAGTCTTTTTGCTATCGCTGTTATCTTTCGGAGCCTCCTTGTTCGTCTCTTGACCAGACTTGGTTGTGTCTGCCGCTCCATTTTGCCCAGTACTTGGCTTGCTGCCGCAGCCAGCCACGATAAGCAGTACGACTAGCATGAGCGTGAAGAATGTAATGGATTTTGTGCGATTCAAAAATATTTCCTCCTTGTCCTTGCTGCAGCAACGCTGCAGTTGTCTCTCTATCACATTACCACATATGAGCAGCGAAGCATAATCTTGAAATGATCGTATCGCCAAGTTAATGAGAATGCTTGAATCAGTTATCATGGATTCAAGGGGACGAGTACATCCTATAGTTGAGCAATGAATCCCTCAATTTGTCAGTGTTGTTCTCTTTCGTTGTGTGCTAATATGGACAATGTGTTCAAGAAGAATACATATGTATACTGTGTGAGGACATATATATTGATTTGTTTGCGTGCACTGGAGGGGAGTACTTCATGAGAAAACTAGGATTATTACCGCGTATTATTATCGCAATCCTGCTCGGTACTGGAGCGGGACTAATTATGCCAGATTGGTTTATAAGAATATTTGCTACGTTTAATCATTTATTCGGGCAATTTTTGAGCTTCCTCATACCGTTAATCATTCTTGGCTTTATTATCCCAGGCATTGGAGAGTTGGGAAGGGGAGCTGGCAAGCTTCTTGGCATAACGGCATTGATTGTATATGTATCTACGGTATTGTCTGGCATGCTGGCATACGGCGTCGCCAAGACAACATTCCCGTGGCTGCTGTCTGGAGCATCTGGCCTTCGGGCGAGCAATCCAGAAGAGATGCTGCTAACAAGTTACTTCAAATTGGACATGCCACCGGTATTCGATATTATGACTGCTCTGCTGCTGTCCTTCGTGATCGGTGTCGGCATTACGTTTGTGAAGTCTAATGTCTTGCTTACCGCATCGTTGGAGTTCAAGGAGATTGTAGGCAAGGTAATCAATGCGATATTGATACCACTATTGCCGTTCCACATTGCGGGGATCTTTATGAACATGACACAAGCAGGCGAGGTTGCATTCATTCTGCAAGTGTTCCTTAAAGTTTTCCTTGTCATATTAGTGCTGCATGCTGTGGTCATTGTTGGACAGTATACGATCGCGGGCATATTGAACAAGCGCAACCCAATCTCGATGCTGCGTACGATGCTCCCGGCGTATTTAACAGCGCTAGGGACGCAGTCTTCTTCGGCAACGATACCCGTGACCATGTCTCAAGTGAAGAAGCTTGGTACCGATGAAGAAGTATCAAACTTCGTGGTACCGTTATGTGCAACGATTCATATTACTGGCTCAACGGTTACGATTACTTCCGTAGCAAGTGCGATCATGTACATTAATGGCGCACCATTATCGGTTAGCACAATGATGCCGTTCATCTTCATGTTAGGCATATCGATGATTGCAGCACCAAGTGTTCCTGGCGGCGGCGTCATGGCGGCAACCGGATTGTTCCAATCCATGCTCGGCTTCGATGAAGCAATGATTAGTCTTGCCATTGCACTGTATATTGCACAGGACAGCTTCGGTACGGCTGCTAATGTAACTGGTGATGGCGCGATTGCCCAAATCATTCATTCGATTAAGAACAAGTGGCAGGGGAAGACAAGGGCGGTAAAAGCATCTGAATAACAGAGATAGGTTGATTATAGGGAAGGGATAGGCGATGCACAGCTTGTCCCTTCTTTTTATATATGTTACATGTGGTAAAATGTAGAAGGGTAGTAAGGCTGCGTTCTATGAAATTCATTCACCAGGAGAGGTACATTAAGGAGGTTGTCATCGTCTTGAAATGGAATAACTCGCTGCCAATGATGAAAATGATCATATCCATGTGCATCTTTGGCTCTATCGGATTTTTCTCCGAGCATACTGGATTACCGTCAATGGAGCTTGTCTTCATACGATGCATTTGCGCAACATTATTTCTGGGAATTTGCTGGGCGGCTTCAGGCCAATACCGGCGTGAACAGTGGAGCAAACGGGAATTGCTGCAAACGATAGCTTGCGGTGTATTTCTTGTGGGCAATTGGGTGTTCTTGTTCAAGTCCTTCGAGTGGATGTCGATTACGATTGCGATATCGATATATCATTTGGCTCCGGTAATTGTCGTGCTAGTTGGAAGTATCTTATTCAAGGAAAAATTAACGGTCTGGTCTATTTTATCTGTGGGGATATGCTTCGTCGGTACTGTTCTTGTTATCGGTATCGAAGGAGGCGCAAGCATGGACGAGCTGTTCACATCAGGGGTAGTGTGGGCATTCATGGCAGCCGTGTTTTATGCAATGACGACATTGTTAGGCAAGGGTGTTGTTCAACTAAGTGGGTATGCGATTACGATTGTGCAGACGAGCCTCGGGATCGTATTGCTGCTGCCATTCGTTGATATGTCGTCTTATGGTGCATTAACATGGAGCAATTGGTTCGCAATTGTGGCGACTGGGTTCATTCATACCGGATTTGTATATTTATTGTTTTTTGACAGTTTGAGAGAGCTGCCTACACGAGTCATTTCAGTACTCGTATTTCTCGATCCCGCCGTGGCAATTTTACTGGATACGTGGATCACTGGATTTCGGCCGACAGGGATGCAGATAGGGGGAATCGTTCTCATCTTTGCAGGTATGGCATGTGCAATGATAAAACCTAAAGCCAAAGCGAGGCTTAGCTATGATGGAACGCAGCATTGAATACATGACCATATCCATTTTGCAGCGATCATGCAGTGATCACCGCAGGAAAGAAGTATATAGCACGATCATGGATGAATGACGGTCCTTTATGGATGAATCCATATAAACAGCTTGTCCGATGTTAAAAATTCTTGGACAGAAGGACAAGATGAACGAATATACGAAGACGGTAGCGAGTGCTTTGTACGCCATACCGGGAGGGTGTGCCCAAGGGCAATATATCGCCTAGGCATTATTTGAATCCTAATAGGTGAAGAAGTAGGAGATAGAAGAACAACCCCGGCTGAAACAGCCGGGGTTGTTGGCGTAAATTAGAAACCGAAACCGCATCCAAGAGAACGGGTAATAATGACGAGCAAAATGAAGAGAACAAGAATTACGCCAATGCTAGTAAAACCTCCACCACAAAAGCCTCCAATTGATCCACATTCAGACATGTTCATTGGCTCCTTTCGTCATGCATTTATCTTACGTAATAAGTGTATGTAGGTAAGGAGCACGGTGACTAGACGAATGTGGGAAAGAGAACGTCTAATTTGAGCGAGTGGTTGTGCTGTTTGACAAGCCGTTCGTGATGCAACATAATAGCACTATTGTGCCTATTATTCGTGAATTCAATAGGCGAAGAACGATAGTTATGGGGGAAGATGCAGTGATGCAATTATGATGAGTTGGCTTTACTTAATCGGTGCGATTACATTGGAGATTATCGGAACCATCTCAATGAAGATGTCGAACGGCTTCACAAGACCGGTTCCTTCCATTCTCATGATTGTTTGTTATTTGCTTGCGTTTACGAGCTTGAATTTCTCACTGAAGCAGATTAATGTCAGTGTCGCTTATGCGATATGGTCAGGTGTTGGTACTGCAGCCATTGCCGTTATCGGATATTATTTCTTCTCAGAGTCAATGTCTTGGATTAAGGTTGTATCGATCTTGCTTATTATTCTCGGCGTAATTGGTTTGAATTTGCAAGGAGGCAGTCACGAAAGCCGTCCAGCCGAGGTGACGCCGCAGTCCATTGATACAGCTGCTTCTCCGGTGACTGCAGAGGACGCATCAACCACTATCTAAGGGAATATATTTAGCGGGGAACCAGACAATTGTTCTGCACAAGGTCAGGAGGAAACACCTTCTGCCTGTATAACTTTCTTAAGGAGCTTGATAGGAAGGGTGAAGGAATTCAACATGTCTGATCCCATTATAGCTATAATCTTTCACTCTCATGAACTGAACGGCAGCCCTCGGCGAGTTACCTCGTCTGAGGGCTTTTTTTGTAGCTGGCAAGAGAAGTATGGGGAGCACAGGGAATGGAAATGGAGTTTGACATTCTGGAGTCGAGTAGAGTACTATGGATTTTGACTAATAAGTCGAAAATAAAACTCACTGGTTCTTAGGAGAGGTGGAGAACATTGTCAACAAAAAAGCAAGGTTCAGGTTCGCTTGTTATCCTCATGGTTAACATGTTCATTGCTATGGTTGGAATGGGGCTGATCATTCCGATTATGCCGAAATATGTGACGGCGTTTGGGGCTACGGGTCAAGCGATGGGGTATTTGGTGGCGGCATTTGGATTAACGCAATTTCTGTGCTCGCCGATTGCAGGCGAGTTGTCAGACAAATATGGCAGGAAGCTGCTAATCGTAACGGGAATTGGATTATTTACCGTTTCACAGCTACTGTTCGGTATGGCTGAACACATGTGGATGTTGTATGTATCACGACTGCTAGGCGGAATGTCAGCAGCGTTAATGACACCTCCGATGATGGCCTATGTAGCGGACATTACAACGGAAGAGAAACGGGGGAAGGGGCTCGGCATGCTGATGGCTTCCATGACGCTCGGCGTTGTCATAGGGCCTGGTATCGGAGGTATGTTGGCGGAATACGGAATACGAGTTCCTTTTTACGCAGCAGCAGCACTTGCTGGATTGTCCACGGTAGTCTCTTTGTTGTTCCTGCCTGAATCTCTGTCTGTCGAGGAACGGATGGCAGCGAGAAGCAACACGAAGAAGAAGGAAAATTTGCTCCGACAGATGGCCGCTTCTGCGAAGGAGCCGTATTTCATGCTGCTTGTGCTGGTGTTCGCATTAACGTTCGGATTGCAGAATTTTGAAGCGATATTTGGTTTATATGTAGATGTGAAATATGGATTTACGCCGAAGGATATTTCCTTAATGATTACACTAGGTGCGATAATCGGAGTCATCTGTCAAGCTGTCCTAATTGAGCGCCTGTTGCGAACATTCGGTGAGAAGAAGATTCTGCTCACGATGTTTGGATTATCTGCCATCAGTATGATTTTGCTATTGTTCGTTTCGAATTATTTTCTTATTTTCTTTGTTACGATGTTGTTCTTCGTGGCAACATCCATCGTACGGCCTGCTATCAATACGCTATTGTCGAAGATGGCAGGGAATGAGCAAGGGTTCGTTGCAGGAATGAACAATGCTTATATGAGTCTTGGAAATATTATTGGGCCAGCGATTGCAGGAATCCTGTTTGATATTCATGTTCAGATCCCCTATGCATTTGGCGCCATTGTGTTGTTCGCAAGTGGGGGCATGCTTATTGGCTGGAAGCGGGATGCATCTTATACCAGTGCAGCACAGCGGGGCGAAATAGTCCGATAAAAGGTGTATCTTGGCTCAATCGGAGTAGATGATAAGTTTATCTTCATATGTCCAAACCCATGTGGTTGCAGGTAATGGCCACTTTTTGTTATGATATTGAGAACTCAATAGTCATATTAAGAACTTGTTAGGAACCAAGTGTGGAGGACAGCGAATGGAAGAGCATATGCCAGAGAAGAAGAAGCAGATTCTATTATCGGCTATGAAATTGTTTGCATCCAAGGGATACGTACAGACGACGATGCAGGAAGTCGCTTCCTTCTGTAAAATGTCAAAAGGAAGTGTGTATCAATATTATAGTTCCAAGGATGAGCTGCTGCTGAACATCTTCATGTATCAATCCAAATTATTGAAGGATCGCTTGCTGATGTTGGAGCGCGAGAAACAGCCTAATCCTCGTGAACGGTTAATAAGCAAAATCGGGGTTTATATTCACATCTGGAACGAACATCCTGAGTTTATCAAGATGCAGATACGGGATAATACGAAGCATACCGAAAGCAAAGAGCTTCGTGAACACATGCAGCAAATGAATATGTTTAATATAGAGACGCTGATGGAATCCTTGCAAGATATCTATGGGGAGCAATTCAGCCCTTATATGCTTGACAGCGCAACGTTGCTTAGCAGTCTGATTTTTACCTATATGTATATGAAGCTATTCGACAATTTCCCCATCGAGATGGACAGCCTCAGTAGGTACATTGTTACGATCATGGATTATGTAGCCGAGGGGATGTTGAAGCATGGACCGGAGCCAATACTGAATGGAAGCATGGTCGGATTCGATGAGGAGCATTTGAAGCCAAAGCAATTGCATCCGCTTGTTCTTGTGAAGCAGCTGAGAGAGGCTGTAGAGAGTATGGACATGGATTCGAAGGAGAAGAAAAGCTGGAATAAGCAAGATGTTCTGGATTCTATTCAAGTGCTGGAAGAAGAACTGCTGCAAGTACGTCCCCGTAAGGTGATTTTGCTCGGAATGCTGTCAAATTTGAAAGAGATTGCACCTCGGACTTCCTTGTATGAGCGTCTATGCAAATCTATTGAAGCGTTGTCCGGAACGGCACCAAGCACTCTTCGCTAATACGCGGAGAGAGTATTTTTTGCTCACTACGATGTATGTATGAAAATGTCACAATATCGTAGCTTAATAGGGACGCAGATGGTAAAAATAGACTTGCAATTACGATACAATAAGAGTAAAAACGATGTGGTATCGTAATGTGGAGGTCGGTATGAAGAAGATACTTGTAAGTAGTGTAATCGCTATGATTATGATCGTCCTAGTCGCCTGTGGCGGCAAGCCGAAGCCGAATGATTACGACTGGAAGGTTACTGCATTTGAGGCGGTTGATCAAGACGGACAGCCTTTTCGTACCGAGCAAATGAAAGGGAAGATATGGCTCGTTAACTTTGCGTTTACAAGCTGCACTACGGTATGTCCACCTATGACCTTCAACCTGACAGAAATTCAACAGAAGCTAAAAGAAAAGGGAATTGAAGACGTACATATACTATCATTCAGTGTCGACCCTTCTATTGATACGCCGGCAAAGATTAAGGAGTTCCTTGGTAAATATAAGGCTGATACAACTCATTGGCGCTTTGTCACGGGTTACAGTCAGGCAGCGATTGAAAAATACAGTCTTGAGATGTTCAAATCACAAGTGCAGAAGGTGGAAGGCGATGATCAGGTGATCCATACCACCTCAGTCTTCCTCGTTGATCAAGCGGGGACCGTGCTCACTCGCTACAATGGATTAGAACCGCCAGAAGATAAGATTGTCGAGGATGTTAAGTCACTGCTAGAGTGAAATCTTGACGGAGGTAGAGTGCATGCTGAGGTCAGCTTGATCATGTACTGAAATCCCATTAGAAATTAATGCGTATGGAACAATCGCAATTAATAGGCTGATTTATTCATGGAAACGCAATGATAACGGCACAGGAGCTACTGCTCTTGTGCCGTTTTTTGTTGAAGGAGCAGGATGTCAAGAGTCAGTCAAGAAGACGGATAAAGGTGAGAGGGTTCGCAACGAATGAAACGGGAATAGTGTGTGTATGTAACCAAATTGTGGTATCATTTCGATAATAAATCAATGTGATATTCTGAGTCGAATTGAGGGAGTTAGCATGGAGGATATTTCGTTCCGAGAAGCTATACCGATATTGCGAATCTTCGATGAGCATAAAGCGCGTGAATTTTACGTAGATTTCTTAGGATTCCGAATGGAGTGGGAACATCGCTACGGAGAAGATTTCCCATTGTACATGCAGGTAGCACGCGGCAATTGCATACTTCATTTATCAGAGCATCATGGGGATTGCTGTCCTGGCTCGGCAGTGCGAATTGAAGTTAGCCATATACGGCAGCTGCATGCTGAGATGCGCGGCAAGCAGTATAAATACGCGAAACCTGGACTCGATCCGGATGAACATGAAATGTGTGTCACTGATCCATTTGGCAACCGAATCATTTTTTATGAGCAGGCAAGTTGTTAGAGGAACGTATCGTGCGGATCGGTTCATTTACAGATAGATGGCGAGGTGCCTGAATGTGACAAGACGCATCCTTTTTACTGGTGGAGGAACGACAGGACATGTGGCTGTGAACCTTGCTCTCATCCCTAAGTTTATCAACAGAGGATGGGAAGTACGATACATTGGTTCCCGGCATGGAATTGAGGCCGAACTGATTGTTGGCTTAGATGGGGTAGAATACTGCAAGATTGCAACGGGCAAGCTGCGCCGATATTGGGACTGGAACAATGTGAAGGATCCATTCCGTGTATTGAAGGGGACATGGCAGGCGTATCGATATATCCGTACATATCAGCCTGCGGTGGTCTTCTCTAAGGGGGGATTTGTATCGGTCCCTGTTGTCATTGGTGCTTGGCTGAATCGTGTACCGGTTATCATTCATGAATCAGACCTTACCCCAGGATTGGCGAATCGGATGGCCTTGCCCTTTGCCACGAAGGTATGTGTTACGTTTCCGGAGACGATAGAACATGTGAAGCAGCGCAAGTCTATCTATGTGGGAGCAGTTGTTCGTTCCGAGCTGCTGCTGGGCAGTCGATCCAGAGGGTTGAATGCATGCGGCTTTACGCGTACGAAGCCAGTACTCCTCTTCATGGGCGGAAGTCAAGGCTCTAAACGATTGAATGAGCGAATTCGGAGCAGTCTGCCGAAGTTACTGCAACAATATCAGATTATACATTTATGTGGAAAAGGGAATATAGATCCTTCCATTACGTATCGCGGCTATCGACAATACGAATATATGAAGGAAGAGCTTGGCGATGCGCTTGCAGCTGCTGATCTGGTCATTTCAAGAGCAGGTTCCAATGCAATATTTGAGTATTTGAAGCTGCAGATTCCTATGCTGCTGATCCCGTTGTCTATGAAGGCGAGCAGAGGAGATCAAATACAGAATGCCCGTTCC
The DNA here is from genome assembly GCF_032337355.1 of Paenibacillus suaedae. Taxonomy (NCBI): domain Bacteria; kingdom Bacillati; phylum Bacillota; class Bacilli; order Caryophanales; family Paenibacillaceae; genus Paenibacillus; species Paenibacillus suaedae. Next base: position 248,554 of record NZ_JAVYAA010000006.1, on the reverse strand, counting down.
TTTCAATCCGCCGGTTATTGCCATGTTCTGCTTGAAGAAGAAATGGAAGGGTCTGCATTTATCGAAGCCATTCATAGCGCTTATGCCAATAAAGAAGTGATGCGGGAGAAGATGAGACATTATCGTCAAGACGATGCGATCGAACAGCTGTTAGACGTAATCCACTCTGTGGCCGAGCGGTAGCCAGGTAGGGGATAAATGTGTTTGGATTACATTGGTTTTCATAATTGTTTCATACCATTTCATTTTGGTTAAAAAAAGAATAGAAGGACATGATCAAATATGATTATCTAACATGGCATGAACGTGGCTCGCTCACAGAAAGGGGTAACAAATGGCTAAACTTGTACTGATTCGACATGGACAAAGCATATGGAATTTGGAAAATAGATTTACAGGTTGGACGGATGTCGATCTGTCTGAACAAGGACTCATTGAAGCGAGACAGGCAGGCGAGATTTTGCGCAAGCATGGGTTCGTCTTCGACACCGCTTATACTTCTGTGCTGAAGCGGGCCATTCGAACCCTTTGGATCGCACTGCATGAGATGGATCAGATGTGGATTCCTATCCACCATACATGGAAGCTGAATGAACGTCATTATGGGGCGCTGCAAGGATTAAATAAGGCAGAGACAGCAGAGAAGTATGGGGAAGAGCAGGTTCATCTGTGGCGACGGTCAGTGGATGTACGACCACCTGCATTGGAGCCGACTGATTCACGCTATGAAGCAGCAGATCGGAAATATGCTTCCTTGCAGCCAGGACAATTTCCGCTAACAGAGAACTTGGAAGATACGGAGAAGCGAGTGCTTGCTTATTGGCATGAGACCATTGCACCGGCAATTCAAGCAGGGGAACGGATCATCATTGCTGCTCATGGCAATACACTGCGGGCGCTTGTGAAGTATCTGGACAACATCCCTGCCGACGGCATTGCAGATTTGAACATACCAACAGGGACACCGCTTGTGTACGAGCTTGATGAGAAGCTGACACCAACACATCGGTATTACTTAGGGCCAGATGGGAAAATCCCAGCAGGCATTATCCCTGAGCACATATAAGTTATTCAAAACGAGAGGGAGAGCTGTCATATTGTGCGGCTCTCTCTATTTGATTCTGTTGATTGAGCCTCGGATGTTGATATTCCGCTGTACCAAGTGTAAAGTAGAGACACAATATCAGTTCCTATATTACATAAGGACAACACCGAAGGGAGTTACATATATGGAACAACGTATGTTAGTGTTTGTTGGATCGTATGCTGAAGCAGATTCTTCTGGACTTTATGTATACTCGATGGATGAGAATACTGGTCAATTGACGAAGCTGGATGAAGCAGCAGGGTTGAAAAATCCAACGTTCATCAATGTCGATGTTGATCAGCAGAAGCTCTATTCCATTGGAGAATGTGTCATTGAAGATGGTTCGAAGACTGCGGAGGTAGTTAGCTTCGCAATAGATACAGCTTCAGGCAAGCTGACGCAATTGAACCGCGCCTTCTCACTTGATGCTCCGACATGCCATATTCAACGAGACTCTCAGAGTCGTTACCTGATTGTTGCCAGCTATCATGGCGGCCGCATTGGATTGGTAGAGCTCCTAGAAGATGGACAAGTAGGAAGCCAGCTTGATGTACAGCAGCATCACGGCCATGGCCCGCATCCGAATCAGAACCAGCCGCATCCGCATTCTGCATTTTTCAGTCCAGATGAGAAGTATATCTACGTGTCTGACTTGGGGATTGACCGGGTGAAGTGCTATTCCATAGATAAGGAGCGCCACGTGCTTGTTCCGCACGGTGAATATGAGGTTCCAGCAGGATCTGGGCCGCGTCATTTGACATTCCACCCGAATGGTCAATTCGTCTACGTCATCAATGAATTGAATTCAACGGTGAGTGTGTTCTCATACGACGTGAGCAATGGTGAGCTCCATGCGATTGAGACGGTGTCGGCACTTCCTATGGACTTCGATGGCGAGAGCTACTGTGCAGAGATCGCCATTTCAGAAGATGAAAAGTACTTGTATGGATCCAATCGTGGACACGACAGTATCGTTGTATACGAAGTACAGCCTGACACTGGCAAATTGACGACTGTACAATTTGTTTCAACAGAGGGAGGTCATCCCCGTCACTTTGCATTGACACCTGGTGGAGCGTATTTGCTGGCTGCCAATCGAGATGCGAACAATATCGTCGTATTCCGTGTAGATAAATCGACTGGCAAGCTCACGAGTACAGGGCAGTCCGTTGAGGTGTCCAAGCCGGTATGTGTGAAGCCGGTGTACATCAAGAAGTAATTTCTGTCTAGCGTTCAGATAGACCAGTAAGAATAGAAAAAGCCGATTTTCGCATCTGCGAGCATCGGCTTTTTTGTCGTTAACAGTTGAATGATACGATTGAATGGGATCTAGTTGATTAGGAGACCGAACGAGTCGTGTTCGGGTCCATTGCTGCAGCTGGAGTGGAGTGGTTCGCCCGTCGTTCACTCATGAGGAATATCCATACCCCAGCAATGAGCAGCACACAGGCAATAAATTGGGTAGTCGTTAATGATTCTCCCAATAGAAGCCACGCGAGAACGGTAGCACCTACAGGCTCGCCGAGCACGCTCATCGAAATCGATGTGGCGCTGGTGTACTTCAACAACCAGTTGAACAGCATATGTCCAAGCACGGTTGGGATGACAGCCATTAATGCGAATAAGAGCCATTCTCTAGCTTCATATCCAATAAAGGAGTAGCCTGCGGAAAGGTTGTAAACAGCCAACGCCAGACCAGCTACGAGAAAAACGGTAAAGTTATAGACGTAAGACGAGACGCGCTGTCGCAAATCCTGACCCAGCAGCATGTGTATGACGACCGAAATCGTACCAAGGATAGATAAAATGTCTCCATATAACGCTCTCCCGGAAATGGCCATATCACCCCAGCCAATGAGCAGCATGCCGCATAAAGCAATCCCGACACCAATTAATGAATTTCTCGTCGTTCGTTGATTGAAAATCCAGAATGATCCGGCCATTACAAGTATGGGTTCCAAGGCAAGCAGAACGGTCGAGCTCGCTACAGTCGTATAGCGCAGCGACTCCATCCAGAGGAGAAAGTGCAAACCGAGGAAGAAGCCTGACAGGAACAGACGCAGCCAATCATTGCGCTGGACAGAGCTCCATTCGGAACGATAGGTCCACGCCCATGGCAGAAGCACAATATTCGTTATCAGGAGACGATACATGCCAATGACAGCGGCGGGGGCAGTTGACCATTTCACAAAAATGGCCGAGAAAGAGATTGCGATCATACCTACGATGAGCAGGGCATACAGATGCGATGATTTTCTTGATGACATGAGCAGAAGACACCTCGGTATATGAATGGTAATCACAATGTGCTAGTATACACCAACTGCCCCCAACTTGAAATAAAAATCATGATTATCAACCTAAAAAAAGGACTGTGGGACGAATGACCGTCCCCAGCCCTTAATTGCGCTCATCAGCTTGCGTTGAACAAGTAATGATTGTTTCTATTTGGATTGCTGTACGTTGAGTTGATCGAGGCTTGCAAATTCATATCCTTGTTGACGTGCACCATCAATAATGGCGCCAAGGGCCCCGGCATTATCCTTCGATATGGAGTGGAGCAGAATGACCGCTCCAGGATGAAGCTGCTTTACAACCTTATCATATGCATAGCTCGTTCCCCGTTGGGCATTGACATCCCAATCCAAGTAAGCCACGGACCAGAATACATTCGTGTACCCCATCTTCTTCGTGATGGCTAGAGTCCGGTCATTAAAGATACCACGTGGTGGTCGCAGATAAGGCATATCCTGCTTGCCCGTGACAGCTGATACTGCCTGTTTGACCTTATCCAGTTCGGTTCGAATCTGCTCATCCGATATGGTAGTCATATCCGGATGACTCCACGAGTGGTTCCCGATCAGATGTCCTTCATTAATCATTCGCTTCAGTAAATCTGGCTGTGTATTCACATAATGTCCGGTAACGAAAAAGATGGCTGGAACCTTCTTCGCCTTCAACGTATCCAGAATTTGAGCCGTGTATCCATTTTCGTATCCGTTATCGAAGGTTAAGTAAATCATTTTTTTGTTTGTATCTCCGAGAAAAATAGCTCCGTGCTTCTCAATCGTCGGTTTGAAGCCTTCCTCGTCAATCGAAGGAAGCTTGCCGTTTACACTCTTTTTGAATCCAAAGTGAAATGCTGGACCCTGTTCGGCGTATGCGGCTGGCTGAATGCTTGCGGCAAGCAAGCAGAGGAGAGCAGTGGCAATCAGAATGCGTTTCATATGCAAATATACTCCTTGATGTAGGTTAGAATCGATCAATCATGGCTTACTATTCCATATTTGCAGTAAACTTATACGCACTGATACCCATGCATTCCTAATGAGAATACAAGTAATCCTTATTTGTTGTTAGACTGCTTCATCTTCTCCAACTCTTCCGACACGACGAAGGCAAGATCTTCGTTGTTGTACATAGACAGCACGGCGAACAAAGTGTCGTCAGGAATTGGTCCGGCCTCCTCCTTCGGAACCGTAAGATCAATTGCCTGCTGCAATCGATAGTTGTCGCCCTGCTTCGGGTATGCGCGATGATAGAGCTCGGCTGGATCAAGATTATGGTTCACACACCATTGTGCAAAGATAAGAATCATCATTTGCTCATCACGCTCATAATTGTCGATAATTTGTTGTTCTACTGCACTACGCGTCATTGCAAAAACTCCCTTACATAGATTCATACAGCTTATTATAACGAAGATGAATTGTGATTCTCAATCCTATTACTTAATTGAGAGGGAAAGACGTTGCAATGATCGGCCTGTAATGCCAATTGGAGATGAATGCTCATACTTACTTACTCGCTTAGCTTAGAAAGCGTCGGATATATATGGATGAAGTCGCGGAACGAACTGCTCTAGAGTTTCAATACTGTTGATGGAACCTGCAATAAATCCGTTATCGAATAATTCGCATGGTCGCTGATAGCCAAGCAGCATGGTTGTGAGTGCTCTAATGTTCATGGACAGGGTGTTGGTCGTGTTGACAGTGGTACGAACCTGCTTCCTATCTTGAGAGTGAATAGCAGCTTGCCCGTTCTCAAATTGAATGACTACATTATTCCACGGAGCCTGGTCGTCACTTATGTACAGAGAGAGGGGAGGGTGTGCAGGTACAGGTGCAAACGTATATTGCTGTAGAAATAATGTAATATCTACAATTCGTGCCATGACAAAAGGTTGTATGGTACGAACAATTCGTGGAAGGTTCAAGGCGAAAAACAGGCGCTCATTCTCACAAAGACGCATATTTACTTGCTCTACCATAGAATCATGCTGACAAATATAATTCCATAGCCCCTGTCTAGAATCCCTTGTAACGCACATGAATTCATGTACATGCATAGCATTATTTTTTATCTCATACAACATATACCCTTGAGGCTGCGAATGCTCACTATAGTACACCGCCGCGGTGCGATTATGATAGTGAGCAAGCCACCATTCGTGATCGCGAACGACCATACCTGAATGCTGCAATGACCATGCGTCATATACCGCTTCAATATCAGTAGAATGCGTATCCTTGGTATAGCGGCGAACAACGCCTGTCAGTTCAGGATTCAATGGAATTAGATCATGCCGGCTGAATTGGCAAGTCATGCGGTCGCTGAATACTTCCCAGCCTGCTTTGCGATAGAAGGGGATGGAGAAAGGATAGAGCATGGATATAGAAGTTCCAGCGGCCTGCATCACGCGCAGTGAGTGGTGCAGCAATTGCTTGGCATATCCTTTGCGTCGAAATTCAGGATATGTGGCAACCCCACCGATTCCACCCATCTTCAGCTTATTCTGGCCGATATAGATGTGAAAAGGAAGGATATGAAGCTTCGCAGCGAGCTTGCCTTCATCGTACACACCAAAAATCTCATGTTTCCCCAATTTATGCAGATATTCTTCATAGTCTTCAGGTTCAACGCTGTACTGGAAAGAATACTCGGATAGCGATATGGCTTCAGAAAACTGTTCCTTGTTCAAACGAGCAATTGACATTGACAATCCCCCTCAATAAATGTGTGTGCCGCTGTATATGATCTATTGTAGATGAAATAGACAGGGATGCAACGATTGAATGAAGAAGGTTCGATTGAAAAGTAGGGATGGTAATATATGCAAATGGTGAAAACTTTCATGAAAATGCGAAATGTCATATTGCTCAATCTGAAAATCTAGATATAATGAAGTCAGGGCATGTCAAGGAAGCAACAGCATGCTACTATGTGGATTGAATATGGATCTTCAGGGCAGGGTGAAATTCCTGACCGGCGGTATGGGTGCAGCTGCGCCCGAGCCCGCGACTCGTTGTTCGCTTACTCGGTTACTTGTAACATGTAAGCATCGAACGGAAGAACAGCGACTGATTTGGTGAGAAGCCAAGGCCGACGGTATAGTCCGGATGGAAGAAGATCTCGCACACGTTGTTTGGTACAACTGCATACAACAACAGGTCTAATGCGAATTTTTCTCTTCTGCATGTCTAGATCCTATATTCAACAACCTTGGAGGTTATTGAATATGGAACATCGTATCCAGGCCGACACACGCATGAGCAGCTCCGCAAGAGGAGTATGGTTCGTTGCGATGGGAGCGGCACTGTGGGGAATTGGCCCACTGTTCCGGGTATGGGTCATGGAGTCCATGACTTCGACCCAAATTGTATTGATCGAGCATCTGATGCTCGCCTTGTACGCGATCCCGGTGTTATGGATGCACCGGAAAGAGCTGCGAAACTGCACATGGAAGCATGTACTGGCATTGCTGTTCCTGTCATGGGGCGGCTCAGTAATAGCGACCATTATGTTTACCGAAGCATTTGCACATGGTGATGCGAATGGCGTACTGCTGCTGCAGAAGCTGCAACCAGTCTTTGCAATTATTTTAGCGCGGCTGTTGTTGAAGGAGACGCTCCCGCGTCGCTTCTCGCTACTGCTTATTCTTGCTATTATCGGTACGTATTTATTGACTTTTGGATGGTCTTTGCCAATTGGGCATTACAATGAAGTCATTGGCTTCAGCAGTCTATTGGCACTTGGAGCAGCATTCCTATGGGGCGGTTCCACAGTTATGGGACGGTTGCTTCTCGACAAAATGGAATATGAGACGGTCACATCGCTGCGATTTTTGATGGCACTCCCTCTGCTCATCGTGCTGACATCATGGGAGTCACCAAGCTGGAATTTCGCCGCATCAGAATGGGGGACACTGTCGTTCTACATCTTCTTGCAGGCTCTTCTTCCAGGATTGGTTAGTCTCTTGCTGTATTATCGCGGTCTATCGACTACCAAGGCCTCATATGCGACTCTGGCTGAGTTGTCATTCCCATTGGTAGGGATGATGATGAATTGGTTCGTGTTCCATCAGGCGGTCACTGCAGCGCAAATTTCAGGATTCGTTCTCATCTGGATTGCGTTGTATATGGTATCAAGACAAAATTAATCGGCGGTGGCAGTGCTATGATTCTTAATGAAGTTGCTGTCAATCGTCTTCCATAAATGATAAGAGACCCTGTCTGCTATGCCTTGAACGCATAGCAGACAGGGTCTCTTATGTTAGTTAGGTTAGAAGAAGGAATTGATAGCGACAAGAATGATGATAGCTCCGCTTAGCACCGTGCTGAATTGTCCTACTGTATAGCGTCCTATGCGAATGTTGGCCATCTTCTGCCCAAGCACGGCACCCAGCCACAATGTGACAAAACTGCCGATCGCTGCGGTTAGGGATATGGCGAGCGGTGATAATCCGATAAGTCCAGCACTTAGGCCATTTGTAAGCGCATTGGCAGACAGTGCAACGCCAAGCACAGCTGCTTCCCATAAGTTAATCGTTCCCGATTTATCCTTATCCGCTTCCTCTGGTCTCTGCAGCATTCGCTCTAGTGAAGAGCTTGAATTAGCTTCACTGCTTGCTTCTACTGCAGCGGTCTCCGTCGAGTTGCCATGGTGAGAGGTCAGTAGAACAATGCGGATTCCGACAATAAGCAGGATGAATGCGGCAAGCAAGGTAGGCAGTATACCAGGAAGAACCTGCGATATCCATTGACCGAACATGAGACCGGCCATACTGAAAATGAAGCAGATGAGCGAAATGAATAGATTCGAAAGGACTCCAATTCGTATTTTCCGTATTCCGTACGATATTCCCACCCCTAAATTATCTATACTCGAAGCGACTGCTAATCCTATAATCATAATCCATTGCATGATGAATCTCTCCCTTGGTTAATTCCCTTGATTCGAAGTTATAAATGGTTGTTAATTGAATGTCATTTGCCGTCCTGTCAATCGTGAAGCATCTGCAGCACAGTTTCCCTCGGAGGCACGAACACTAGCTGATGCTCACTTCCTGCTGAATAGGGCAGGGGGGGGTTCGAATGACAATCTCCAAGCTGGAATTTGCGTTTGCTCATCTCATCTACATAGAACACATTCCGAAATACTACCGATGTGCCATCCTCTTGATGGACTTTGGAACATTGCAGGCAGTAATACATAGCTGTTCAACTCCTTATTGTGGGTATAATCCGGTGCCGCTTGCAGCACTGTTGAGGTATCATATGTCACGATGTTGAGAGTTGTGAACCAGAATCGCCGAAATGTTGAAAAAAAATCAACAGCAAGCTGATTGGCCTGTGATAAGAATCAACCGCATGCTGATGGGAGATGTGTTGAGGTGGTTGCAATGAATGCTTATCTGTCTACATCTGTGGCCTTCCTCGTTCAAACTTGGTCATACGTTGATGTCAAATTTATGGGGTAGGCTAGGCGAACTTGTGCATATACATGTCATAAACAGAGCGAGAATGGGCAGTAGAATGTGACTGCGACAAGGGGTGATAACCATCGAACAGAACAACCCACTCGGTGATATGTTGAAAAAATCGATGAAGGAGCATTCGCTCTCCATGCGCAAATTGGGGGAGCGGACTGGAATGGATACCGCTACAATTTCTCGAATTATTAACGGCAAGCAGCCCGCTAAGATACACCATCTAACTTCATTTTCCAAGCATTTATCAATTCCCGTTGAACAGCTCATGGAGGCGGTTGGCGTCGAGTTCGGCAAATTGAGCACGGTACCAGTGGTACCGATTGGAGATGAATTACAGGAGGATAGCCTTCAATTCATACTCAAGTCCATACAGCTGCTTGATTATCCATTCACGAAGGAGCATGTACGTCTAGAACTGGATAAATACGAGCAATACGCGCAAACCAATGAAGGAGATCGAATGATTCGCGACAATTTCCATGCCAAGGTGAAGGAAGTAAGCGGTTGGGGACCATTTATCGATCAATTGAATGATACGTACACCCAATATTGCAGCGAACAAGGAACAGTAGAAGAACGTGCCGTATTAGGGAGCGCACTGCTGTATTTCATTTTATCGGCAGACATTATTCCAGATTATCTGTTCCCAATTGGATATATTGATGATGTGATGGCAGTGCAGTTGGCGATGGAGAGACTGACGGCCCTTCAGGCTGCAGAGCGTATTGTAGAGAAATAGGGGTGTTCCAGGTCGGATGTTGACCGGAGCACCCCTAGTCTTGTTTCATTCTTGTTCGTTAATATCTACGCAACGAGCTTAATCACGTTCGAGACGATATGACATCCTTATGCTCTTGACATTGCATATGGCAGGGTTGTCTCTTCATATTGCTGCTGCTGCGGTTCTGCTGCCATCGTGAAGGACAACGAGGCCCCATTCTTCAACTGCTCGTGATCAATATACAGGTTGGATACGTGCTCGCCATTTACTTGTACACCTGCAACATATTTCGTCTCCGAAGAGTTGTTCGGCGCCTCAATGACAATCTGTTTGCCGTTGTCCAGGTTGACCGTCATCTTCTTGAACATTGGTGTTCCCAGTACGTATTGTGGTACCCCTGGTGTAAGAGGGAAGATGCCCATTGCACCGAATACATACCAAGCTGTCAAGCTGCCGTTATCCTCATCGCCAGGCAAGCCGTCAGGCTGAGCACTGAACAGTTCGTCCATCGTCTTGCGCACCCAATATTGAGTCAAGGATGGGTAGCCTAACGCAGTATACACATATGGAATATGGAAGCTTGGCTGATTGCTGATCGCGAACTGACCGAAGTCAATCGCAGCCATTTCCGACATTTCATGAATTTCGAAGCCATAGGACCCTACCTTGAATTCTGGATCTGCTGCGAACAAGGCATCCAGTCGCTCCTTCAACTTCTCGCGTCCGCCAATCAGGTCTGCCAATCCAAGAAGGTCATGCTGCACAGCCCAGCTGCTCTGCCATGCTCCACCTTCCGTATAAGGGCCACCCCATTCTGTAGCGTCGAACGGCTCCAGCCAGCTTCCGTCTTCGAGTTTACCGCGCATGAAACCGATTGTTGGATCATACAGGTGCTTATAGTTGCGGGCACGTTCCATCAATTGCGCATACTCCGCATCACGTCCCAGATGCTTCGCAATTTGTGCAATACAGAAGTCACCGTACACATAATCCAGTGTATTACAGACACTCTCATGGGTATGGATGTCAGCAGGCAAGAAGCCATGCTTCAAGTACTCCTGCATTCCTTTGCGTCCTACACGATGATCATCCGCTACAGTCATCGCATGCTTCAACAAACCTTCGAAGGCAGTGGCAACATCAAAACCAGTAACGCCTTTGGCTACGGAATCTGCGAAGCTGACGTCGATCAACGTACCAGGCATCATGCTGCGCTCACCTGGGGAAGCCCATTTTGGCATCCATCCGCCTTCCTTATAAGCATTCACCCAGCCCTGCATCATTTCATTCATGAAGGACGGATAGAGCAGGTTGTACAGCGGGAACGACGTACGGTACGTATCCCAGAATCCAATATCTGCGAAGAGCGGACCATCTTCAATCTTTCCATTGTACGGGCTGAAGTGGATTTGCTTATCATTCGCATCAAATTCATGGATTTGATGTGGGAACAGGGAAGTCCGATACAGACAAGTATAGAACGTATCCAGCTTGTCCTTGTCATCACTTTCGACCTGAATGACGCCTAGCTGCTTCTCCCATACATCTGCAGCCAGCTTCTGTACTTCATCGAAGCTGCGCTCGCCGATTTCGCGATTCAGGTTGATGAAGGCCTGCTCTTCACTGATGAAAGAAGTACTTACCTGAACGTGAACAACACGGTTGGCTGGCACGTTCAGTCCTACATAAGCACCGAGGCGCTCATCTGTACCAGACAAGCCAGCAACCGGCTTGGATTCATGGTTCGTCAATCCGCTTGCATCTGCATCGATTGGGCAGTCGAACTTCACAACGAAGTACATGCGATAATTGTCAGGGGTTCCTCCAGCCTTAGCCGTCGTGTAGCCTGTCAATGTACCGTTCTTCGGATCAATCTTCATCGAAGATTCACCAGGGAATGGAGACAGGATAAGACGAGACTGCTCAGGACGGTCAAAGGTCAGACGCATGCTTGCGCAGCGCGTCGTTGGCGTCAATTCCAATGTAGCCTGATAGCGCAGCATCCGAACCTTGAAATAGTCAGGACGCACGATCATGTCCTGTCTGCGGAAAGAGGAAGAACGCTCAGGTGCCCAAGCTTTCAATGGTCCGGATTGCGGCATAAATGTCATATGTCCGTAATCTCCAATCCAAGGGCTCGGCTGGTGGGTAAGACGAATGCCTTCAAATCGATTGTGATTCGGGTTGAAGAACCAGCCGCCACCAGCTTCAGTCGTCTGTGGACTCCATGCATTCATAGCAAATGGCATGGAAATAAGCGGCAATGTGTTCCCGTTGGAATAAGGATATATCGAATCCGTACCTTGAAGTGGGTTTACGTGAGATAGCAAGCTCATCGGTGTTCGCTCCTTTGTAGAAGGTTGCGCAGGAGGAGCAATGAATACTCCCATCATACACAACTCATGAAATGTTATATCAAATATGACTTACACAATGTATTATATGACATAATTATATTTATCTCCTATCATTAATTTAAAAAAACTCTCAACTTTTATGATACAATAATCTTAACAAATAATCGAAAGATAAGAGGAGGAGAGCGGATGTATCCATACTATTTACAGGGAGATGAGGAGATCTACGGAGACTTTCCGTTCACACTGAAGATCCATCATCTTGAAGCACCGGTCCCCGCTCATGTGCATCATTTTATTGAGTTTACATACGTCATAGAGGGTTCAGGCAAGGAGTTGATCAATGGGGTAGAGAAGGAGCTCACTCCAGGAACCTTCACCCTTGTATTCCCGCATCAGGTTCATGAGTTGGATATACGGGAAGGAGAGGAACTGAAGCTGTATGTTGGGGCAATCGGACTTAAGGCCTTCTTTGGGGCTGGAGAATCTCTGCTTGCGCTTCACAGCTTGCTCAAAGGCGCAGAGGGCGACAGCAATACGACATACCATCTGGATCCAAGCACCGCTGAGCGCATTCATCTGCTGCTTCAAGACATGTTTGAGGAAATGCAGGAGCATAAGCCTTGGAGCCGGATGATCTATCTTGCGAAACTTACCGAGCTATTCGTGTGGTTCGACCGATATCGTATCTCCCACCTTCATGAGGGTGCCCATACTGGCGAGGATCATTTGCGAAGGGGAATGTGGGAGGTTGTCTACTATGTATACCAAAATTTCAAAGAAGAGATTACGCTTGAGTCCTTAGCGCAAAAGTATAATTACAGCTCGTCCTATATTAGCACGGCCTTCAAGCAAATGGTCGGAGAGAACTACTACTCCTTCTTAGAGCGGATACGAGTGGCACATGCATGCAACTTGTTAATCAGTACGGATATGAAGATAACGGAAATAGGATTTGAGGCAGGGTTTCGTTCATATCCGACCTTCAATCGGGTATTCCAGAATCGAATGGAGACGAGTCCAACGAAGTACCGACAACAAAATCATATCGCATTACTAAAATCATGAGAAAAGGAGCCTCTATCGCGATAAGTACTATTGTACAACCGCTTAGAGGCTCCTCGCCTAGTTAATGATGAAGGCTATGGATGTCTATTAACATAGTTGCATGGGACATCACATCATTGTCATGATACGGAACGGGTTGACCGTCAGAGAGACAGCGCCATTACAGACGCAGCTTAATCGACCGCTTATATAGTGGATACAACCACTTCACACCACGAGGGGTTAAGGTATCTGCAATGAGATGGGAACCGTAGCCAAGTAAGGATACGATCGCAATTCCTTCGAGCTCCAAGTGTTGTTCTAATCCCCAGCCAATAGCTCCCCATAAAAGAGCAGCCCAGATGGTGTGGGATAATCCCCGATGATTCAGCCATGGCACCCAGGCAACGAATACGCCCAGGCCGATGAGCCAGCTCCAGCCAAGCAGGATGCCGCCTATGAGCATGCTCCCACCGACACAGCTGACGATGATGTTGCGAATTAACCCTTCCTTCGCTACAAATCCGAGCAGAAGCACGACAATTGTAAGAACGATGGCCTCTTGGCTTAACGAACCATTCGCTCCATATTGATAGATGGCACCTGCAGCACAGCATACGCCAAGCCACATCAATAGAGTATGTACCCGTTTGGCAGCCTTGCCAATTCGTCTGCTTAGTATGCTTGGGCCATCAAGATCCGCGCTCAGCGCAGATAACGCAGCAACTGCGAGGTAGATGGACGCATTCTGGATGGAGAACGGGTAATGCGCCGCAGCTGCGGCTCCGATAGCCACACCGATACTAAGGTGTGTTGAACCTTTCATAATATCTCCTTTCTAAACAAGCACATGGTACTCATTTATGCAAACATATGTTTGCCAATCTATTATATAGCTAATAACAAAAAAATTAAATATAATGATTTTCCAAATGAGAAATTGAACATTTAGTGAAACAGTATTACAATCAAAGCGAGCGTTGCTTTTTCTGTCTTATACATGAACCTACTACTCATGAGAGAAGGAAAGGGAATCCAATGATTATGAACCCGACTCGTATCGAAAAAGACTTTTTAGGGGAAAAAGAAGTACCAGCCGAAGCCTACTATGGCATTCAAACACTTCGTGCCGTAGAGAACTTTCCAATATCGGGCACGCGGATGAACAAGGAATTGATTCGTGGCTTGGCTATCGTCAAGAAGGCTGCCGCCCTTGCCAACATGGAGGTGAAGCAGCTTCAGACAGACACTTGCAATGCGATCGTACAAGCCGCTGATGAGATTATTGGCGGTCAATGGCATGATCAATTCATCGTTGACCCGATTCAAGGCGGGGCAGGCACATCGATGAATATGAATGCGAACGAAGTTATTGCGAACCGAGCGCTTGAATTGCTTGGCAAAGCGAAGGGCGACTACGCAAGCCTAAGCCCGAACAATCACGTCAATCGTTCGCAATCGACGAACGATGCATTTCCAACTGCAATTCATATTTCTGTCTTAACGCTCGTAGATAAGCTGCTCATTGTTATGAAGGAGCTTCACAGCGCATTCTGCAGCAAGGCGAAGCAATTCGATCATGTCATTAAGATGGGGCGCACACATCTTCAGGATGCGGTACCGATTCGCTTGGGACAGTCTTTCGAAGCATATAGTCGTGTTCTCGCGAGAGATATGCACCGTATTGAGCAATCGAAGCAGCATTTATATGAAGTGAATATGGGTGCAACGGCTGTAGGAACAGGCTTGAATGCAGATCCTCGATACATTCAGCGTGTTGTTGAGCTGCTTGCTGAGATTAGTCAATTGCCGCTCGTGCATGCGGAGCATCTTGTTGATGCAACGCAGAATACGGATGCGTATACAGAGGTATCTGCTGCGCTCAAGGTATGCATGATGAATATGTCGAAGATGGCCAATGACCTGCGTTTGCTTGCTTCAGGTCCACGTGCTGGCTTTGGTGAAATTCGATTGCCGGCACGCCAGCCAGGTTCATCCATCATGCCGGGCAAGGTGAATCCGGTTATGTGCGAAATTGTCAATCAAGTAGCTTTCCAAGTTATCGGAAACGATCATACGATCTGTCTTGCTTCAGAAGCGGGTCAGCTTGAATTGAACGTCATGGAGCCAGTACTTGTATTCAACCTGCTGCAATCGCTGAGCATGATGCAAAATGTGTTCACCGTATTCCGGACGCACTGTCTTGAAGGAATTGAAGCAAACGAAGACCACTGCCGCGAGTTAGTGGAGAACAGTGTCGGCATTATCACTGCGCTGAGCCCGCATCTGGGGTATGAAGTATCGGCACGTATTGCGCGGGAAGCTACAGAGAATGGCAAGTCAGTTCGGGAGCTATGTCTGTTATATAACGTATTGACAGAGGAAGAGCTGGATACGATTCTGGATGCGTACGAAATGACGAAGCCAGGAATTGCTGGTGCAGCCTTGTTCGATCGGGAATAATTGTATATTGAAGAATGTTAGAGACATCTCACGTGAGATGTCTCTTTTCTATAGTCGGATCGGCATACATTTTGCTTTGACAGGTGACGCTAAGTAATGATATATTTTATCGGCCTAATGGTAAATGAATGCTGATTGGAAAGGGATGTACTGGAAAGTGACAACGAGTCAAGACGACAAACCGAAATTGATAATCACAAAAATTCTGAAATGCAGAAATCCGGAATGCAAAGCATGGGTAAGAGACGAATTTGCCTCTGGTGAGCAATCTTGCCCACTCTGCAAAGGACCGATGATTCGAAGCATGAAGCATTTGCCTGCTGTTCAGAATAAAATAAAGCGTCAGCCTAAGAAAAAGAAAGAAGAGCTGTGGTAAGCAAGCGAAGCTGCACTTATAGCCTCTAGGTAAAAGAGCCTCTGTGAAGATAATTTCGGGGAACCGTTATTGTTTTGCAGCGGCTCTTTTGCGATGTGGGATGAAGTGATGAGGTATTGCAAATAATAGACTGAAAGGATATACGCTTTGATATGTCTATTAGTAAGGAGTAGATAACCGCAATGTCAGAATCAAATTCACCCCATATTCCTCAGCCGAAGACATTTGGTCTGCTGGGGAATTTGCCGCAGCTGAACTTGGAAGCTCCAGTTCAATCCATGGTACAGTTGGCTGAGGAGTATGGTCCTATATTTCGCATTGATTTACCAGGGAGAAGCGAAATTTTTATCTCTGGTCATGAGTTGGTAAAGGATGCGTGCGACGAATCGCGCTTCGATAAAAACGTATGGGCGCCCTTGCGCAGTGTGCGGGCATTTACCGGCGACGGACTGTTCACAAGCGAAACAGAAGAGCCGAACTGGCAGAAGGCGCACAATATATTGCTGCCGAGCTTTAGCCAGTCGGCTATGCGCGGTTACCATGAGATGATGGTTGATATTGCGGTGCAGCTTATCCAAAAATGGTCGAGGCTGAATCCGGATGAGAGTATCGATGTGCCTGAAGACATGACCCGTCTGACACTCGATACGATTGGTCTCTGTGGATTCAATTATCGATTCAACAGCTTCTATCGCGATCAGCCCCATCCGTTTATTACAAGCATGGTTCGTGCGTTAAGCGAAGCAATGCATCAGCTTCAGCGCCTCAATATTCAAGATAAGCTCATGGTAGTCACGAAGCGGCAGTATCGGCATGACATCCAGTTTATGTACTCGCTCGTAGACAAAATCATTGCGGAGCGGAAGCAGCAGCCGGATGAAGCTGGTCAGGATTTGTTGAGCCATATGCTGAACGGAAAGGATCCAGCAACCGGGGAGTCATTGGTTGACGAGAATATCCGATACCAGATTATTACGTTTCTAATCGCGGGTCACGAGACGACAAGCGGCCTGCTGTCGTTCGCAATCTATTACTTACTGAAGCATCCCGAATGCTTGCAGAAGGCTTACAAGGAAGTGGATCGTGTGTTGACGGATCCTGTTCCGACGTATGCACAAGTGAGACAATTGCCATACATACGGATGATACTTAATGAATCACTTCGCTTATGGCCGACCGCCCCGGCTTTCTCACTATTTGCGAAGGAGGATACACTGCTGGCTGGCAAATACCCGCTTGCAAAGGGCGAGAGTGTGAATGTGCTTGTACCGAGGCTTCATCGAGACCGTGCTGTATGGGGTGAGGATGCAGAGCAATTCCGACCCGAACGCTTTGAAGACCCGAGCCAAATTCCTCACCACGCCTACAAGCCGTTTGGCAATGGCCAACGCGCGTGTATCGGGCAGCAGTTCGCGCTGCAAGAGGCTGCGCTCGTTTTGGGCATGGTGCTCAAGCATTTTGAGATCATCGATCATACCAACTACCAGTTGAAGGTGAAGGAAGCACTCACGCTGAAGCCTGACGATTTTCGGATTCGCATTCGGCTGCGGAAGCAGCTGGGGGCAGGGACTTTGTCTGCAAAAGGAGGGCTGGGTGGCGAATCAGAATCGCATGAAAGTGCTCAACAACAAGCTCCATTGGCCGAAGCGCACGACACTCCGCTGCTCGTCCTATACGGCTCCAATCTCGGAACGGCCGAGGGCATTGCCCGCGAGCTGGCGGATGAGGGACGCTACCAGGGATTCCGCAGTGAGGTCGCTCCACTAAACGACTATGTAGGCAAGCTCCCGAAGACGGGGGCCCTCCTCATTGTAACCTCTTCCTACAACGGCAGGCCGCCAAGCAATGCACAGGCTTTCGTGGAGTGGCTCGAGCAGATTGACGATGGCGAGCTGGAAGGTGTCCGTTATTCCGTATTTGGATGTGGGGATCATAATTGGGCCAGCACCTATCAAGATGTACCGCGATTCGTTGACGAGCAG
The DNA here is from genome assembly GCF_032337355.1 of Paenibacillus suaedae. Classification (NCBI taxonomy): domain Bacteria; kingdom Bacillati; phylum Bacillota; class Bacilli; order Caryophanales; family Paenibacillaceae; genus Paenibacillus; species Paenibacillus suaedae. Next base: position 230,750 of record NZ_JAVYAA010000006.1, on the reverse strand, counting down.
ATGCAGAAAAAGGGTGCTGAACGGCTGATGATTCGGGGCGAAGGGGATGCGAGCGGCGACTTTGAGCTGAATGTCGAGAGCTGGCGTTCCAAACTGTGGCCAGATATGATGAATGCGCTAGGTTTACAGCTGAGCAAGCAATCCGAAGCCGTTCGCAGCACGCTTACCGTGGAATTCGTAAAGGATTATGCAGGCAGCAGGCTTGCCAATTCGTATGAAGCGGTTCATGCCGAGGTTGTAAGCAATCGCGAGTTGCAGCAGGCAGGAAGCGGGCGCAGTACCCGTCATATCGAGATCGCACTCCCTGATGGAGTCACCTATGAGGAAGGCGATCATTTGGGAGTGCTGCCGCGTAATCATACTTCTCAGGTGAATCGCGTGCTGCAAAGATTCGCGCTGAACGGCAGCGATCATTTGATTGTTAATGCAAGCGGACGCAGTGCGGCTCACCTGCCTACTGGCCAACCGGTCAGCCTGTCCGATTTATTTAGTCATAGTGTAGAATTGCAGGAAGCTGCGACCCGGGCTCAACTTCGTGAATTGGCGTCTTATACAGCTTGCCCGCCTCATAGACGTGAGTTGGAATCGCTTCTAGACGAGGATAAGTATGTAGCTGAAGTGCTGCGCAAACGGGTTTCCATGCTTGATTTGCTTGAGAAATACGAAGCTTGCGAGATGCCGTTCGAGCGTTTTTTAGAACTGCTGCCTCCGCTTAAGGCTCGATACTATTCCATTTCCAGTTCACCTCGCATTCAGGAGAAGCAGGCGAGCATCACGGTCGGGGTCGTCCTCGGCCCGGCTTGGAGCGGCATGGGAGAATATCGTGGAGTTGCTTCCAATTATTTGGCTTCGCGTGAAGCGGGCGACTCGATTCTGATGTTCGTACGGACACCTGAATCCAAATTCCAGCCCCCTGCCGATCCTGCAACGCCGATCATCATGGTTGGACCTGGAACCGGGGTCGCACCTTTCCGCGGCTTTTTGCAGGCTAGACAGGCGATGCAGCAAGAAGGGAAATCGCTTGGACAAGCGATCCTCTATTACGGCTGCCGGAATGAAGCAGATTACTTATATCGTGAGGAACTGGAGAGATTCGTGCAGGATGGAATTGTGACCGTGCATACCGCCTTCTCGCGTAAAGAAGGTGAGGCTAAAACGTATGTCCAGCACATTATAGCTCAGCATGCGGAAAAAATCGTAGAGTTACTGGATAAGGGAGCCCACTTATATATCTGCGGAGATGGAAGCAAAATGGCGCCTGATGTGGAAGCTGCTGTGCGGCAAGCTTTTCAGGACGTGCATCGTGTTCATGAGGAGGAGGCGAAGCATTGGCTGGAACGTTTGCAAGCGGAAGGGAAATTCGCAAAGGATGTGTGGTCTGGTTTGTAGCATCAGAACATAAGGCTGCACCATCTATGGTCGTCTGGATATACACCATTTCATCGGATGGTTGGGAATTTGCGCAGAGGAAAGAAACAACTAGCAATGACAGAGAAAACGACGATGTTGTCGTTGCATGTCATTGCTTTTTTAATGCAGAAAATGCTTCAAAATGTCTTTCTCAACTGATTAATTATTTGTGGTAATATGTGGATAGGTGTGCAATTGAAATTGAGAAGCGAAAAAAGGAGGAATGGAGTTGACTGTACATTACATAAAAAGAAAGTTTCTTGCTGGTGTGCTGCTTGTTTTTGCCTTGCTGGGATGGAGTGTCAATATTGATGATACCGCTGCTGCTGCGAAATCAAAATATGCAGTTCAGCTAGGAAATGCAACGGTACCACAAAATGAGATATTGAATGAGCATGGGATGATCCTAGTTCCACTATCCACAATAACGGGTTCTATGGGGCTCGACATGTCCTATGCTTTTCAACCGGGATTATATGATTATCATGTATACGCTATGCCGCAGAAGACCAAGACAGTCGAAGTTTGGGGGAATGACTATCGTGGATATTGGGTCAGCACACATCCGAATGGCAAGGAGGAGTACGAAGATTACACCCATGTTTATCAACCAGATCAGGATTGTGCTCCAAACTCGGATGTCTGTAGAGTGTTGAAGAAGTCATACCGCGGACCAATCATCCGAGACGGCCAACTGTATGTACAAGTACGATGGGTTGCGCAAGCATTTGATTGGAATTTAACAATTATTCCGCGTGGGAAGGGGCAATTCGTGATTAAGATTACATCCAACACTGAGGGGAGCTAATGCATGGAGAAACGATCAACAAGGCCAGGCCGAATGTTAACGTTCATCTTGAATCATAGATTGATCTCGTTTTTGTTGATTGTGTTGTTAGTTAGTTTGAACGTGTTACTTTTTACGAAAATCTCATTTATCTTTTCTCCATTCATTATTTTCATTAAGACAGTACTGTTTCCAGTGCTTTTAGCAGGTGTGCTCTATTACTTGCTGAATCCAATCGTTGATCTTCTGGAACAATGGAGAGTCAAACGATTCATATCCATTCTCATTCTCTATATTCTCATTATTGGCATTATTACGGTCGTCGTTCTTGCTGTTATTCCTGTCATTAAGAAGCAAGTTATGGACTTGATTGCCAACTTTCCAGGGTTCAGCACCCAGATTGAGACGTTGTTCCGCGACATGATCGGCAGTGAGTTCTTCAACCGTATCCAGCAGAGCATCGATATTAATTCCAGCAACTTCGTAAGCTCCTTGTCCGAGCGGGCTACCTCGCTCTTAAACAACACATTCAATGGAATCGGTGGATTTCTAGGTGCAGTCACCGAAACGATTCTCGGCCTTGTCATCGTTCCATTCGTTCTTTTCTATTTGCTGAAGGATGGCCGGCGGCTGCCTGATTATATCCTTACATTTTTGCCGACTACGCTGCGCAAGCAATCCCATCAAGTGATGTCCGAGATGAATAATCAAATCAGTTCCTACATACGGGGTCAGATTATTGTAAGCTTCTGTATCGGCATCTTACTGTATGCGGGCTATTTAATCATTGGGCTTGAATATTCACTAATTCTAGCAGTAATTGCAGCTTGTACGAGTATTGTACCGTATTTGGGCCCTGCAATTGCAATCACACCCGCGATGATTGTGGCGCTTGTCACTTCACCGATGATGCTGCTGAAAATGATCATCGTCTGGACGATTGTCCAATTGGTGGAAGGGAAGTTCATTTCGCCACAAATTATGGGGAAGACACTCCGCATTCATCCGATTACGATCATTTTCGTCATTTTGACAGCCGGCAACCTGTTCGGTGTAGTGGGCATTATTCTGGCTGTGCCTGGGTATGCAGTGCTCAAGGTTGTTGTTACGCATTTATTTGACTGGTTCAAGCGCCGCTCTAATCTCTATGACGATCATCTTACGATGTAAGTTGACTCTGCAGCTTGGGCAATTGATAATATTCATATGCAGCGCCATTTCAACGTTTGTATGCGATGAGATGGCGCTGTTTCATGTGTTCATCGCTTATTCTGCATCCTGAGATAACGGCAGTTGCTGCACCGCAAAATTTTGATGATCTAGTATCGAATCTATTAATTTTTTATCCTGCCAAAGGAGGAATGATCACAACGACCTATTTGTCAAGAAGAGAGAGATGAGAAATTTATAATGTTGCTCTAATAGATTACAAAAAAGTAAACAACAGCAATGTTTCAGCTCTTCTCTAGAAAATAATGGATAAAAATTATGTGTTATGGTATGTAACGTCGCTGGTGAGCACATCAGCACTATCCATTTTTCTGGGAGATGAGAATATTGTTGAATAAAAAGAAGTTTGGAAAAATATTTGTATGCGTAACATTAACATTGTCCTTTGCACTGTCAGCAGGTGCAGTAATGCCTGTTCAAACAGCTAGCGCGGCTTCTACATCGCAAAGCTCCAAGGCAGACAAAATTATAGCAACAGGGAAAAAATACTTAGGTGTTAAATATAAATTCGGTGCCAAGTCGGGAAGCACGAAAGCATTCGACTGCTCTTCGTTCACACAATATGTATATGGCAAACACGGAATCAAGCTTCCACGCACATCGAAGCAGCAATCCAAGGTTGGAGTTGCAGTTAGCAAAAAGAATATGAAGAAGGGTGATCTCCTGTTCTTCTACTCTCCGGTTCATCATGTAGGAATCTATATGGGAAATGGAAAAATCTTGCACACTTATGGCAAGGGCGGAGTAAGAATTGACAACTTGAGCAAGTGGGAGTCCCGCTTGACGAAAGTTCGTCGTGTAATTAAATAGTTTATAATGGACAAGCCTAAAGCAATACGATGTACTGCTTTAGGCTTGTTGTATGTTCTCAGGCGTTGTGCGAGTACGGTATGCACACAATAAATGTGCTGCCCTGTCCGATCGTGCTCTCAACTCGAATGGTGCCATGATGCTGCTCTACGAGCTCCTTCGCAATAGGCAGCCCTAAGCCCGTGCCTCCAGTTACGCGAGAGCGAGCCTTATCGACTCGATAAAATCGATCGAAAATTTTATCTAATTCTTCTTCGGGTATGCCAATTCCGGAATCCGATACTCGAAGGCATGCATTTTCTTTCTCTTGATAGACGGCAACTTCGATCCAGCCCAGGTCATTGGTATACCTTATGGCATTTTCAATGAGAATAATCGCAACCTGGCGCAATTGTTCCTTATCCCCATGTACATAAGCAGCCTTATTCAGATGCAAACGCAAGGAAATTTTGGAATCGGATTTCCATAGCTGCTTGATTGCTTCTCGGACAATGTCGGTAAGATTCACTTGTTCCTTCGGTGAGGGGCTTTTGCCTGAACGGGCTAACGTCAATAGCTGAACAATAAGCCGCTGCATGCGCTGGCTCTCTAGGTCTAGCGAATCCAGTGATTTTTGCAGAACCTCAGCATTTTGATTCCCCCAGCGCTTCAGCAGCTTCACATGACCACGAAACGCGGTCAGCGGAGTGCGGAGCTCGTGTGAAGCATTTGTAATAAAGTTCATCTCCCGTTCAATCAGTTCTTCATGCTCATCTAACAACTGATTGAAGCGCTCCGCCAATTTCGTTAACTCCACCGGCGTTTTGGGGACATGAACCCTCTGCCTTAAATTCGGTGAATTCTTCATCTGAACAATTGAATTCATTATGCTGAACAGGGGGGAGAGGTTCCTCCTTGTTATTTGATAAATAAGCAGCGATCCTGCAGTTGAGCTGGCAAGTGCAGTAATGACAAGTACTTTAGTGATAATGAGCAAGATGCGTTCAATGGAGTGGAGCTGAACATGAATATAGATTCGACCGACCTGCCCATTGGTTTGATTCCATATGACTTCATCTCTGATGAACAGTCCATAGTCGGTGTTCCACTGCACGGTATTAAACCATCGGAATCGATTTTTCTGTTCGGCGAGGAAAGCCTTGTCCCAGTTGCGAGTTTGTGCTAATATGCGTCCATCAGAGGACACAATTTGAACATCATAGTTCGCGTGATCGGGGTATAGCAGTTCATCGAGAAGGGATTGCCACTCCAGAAAGCCATCTTGAATACTTTCCCTTAGTTTGCGTTCGACGGCGAAAAGTTCCTGCTTGGAGTCTTGGAGCAACAGATGGGTAACTGCTCCCATAATACAGATCCCGATCAACAGAATGACAGCTAATAGGCTAAGAACATACCAGATCGTGAAGCGGAACATTAACGTATTGGCAGAATGCTTAAGCTGTTGGATAAGTGACTTGAACATGGTCATTTCTGATTCCCTATGGTTCACGCAGCACATATCCGACACCACGAACGGTCTGGATTAACTTATGCTGATAGCCGCGATCCAGCTTGTTGCGCAAATATCGGATATAGACATCGACGACATTCGTCTCACCAACAAAGTCATATCCCCACACAGAGGACAATAGCTGTTCACGGCCAATCACTTCACCGAGATGTTCCATTAAGTATTGAAGTAATTCGAACTCACGCTGCGTTAATTCGATTCGATCCCCAGCACGGGTTACGACTCTTTTCTTCACATCCAAGATGAGATCGGCGAGCTGGTATACTTCCTTCTCTTCCGGATTAGCGGCATGGTTGGGGCGTCGTAAAGCGGTGCGTATGCGGGCAAGCAGTTCCTCAATCTCGAACGGCTTCGTAATATAATCATCTGCACCTGTATCGAGACCAGCAATGATATCTCCAACATAATCACGAGCAGATAAGAGGATAATTGGGACATCACTGACGCGCCGAATTCTCCGGCATACTTCAAGGCCGTTCAGCTTGGGCAGCATCCAGTCTAGCAGGATGAGGCTCCACTCGCCTTGTTGAAAGAATTCTAATGCTTGTTCCCCGTCTACAGCGACAAGTACCTCGTACCCTTCATGCTCAAGTTCAAGCTGGATGAATTGAGATACACTTTGTTCATCTTCGACTAGTAATATGGAGTGGGCTGACATGTGTTCACCACGTTTACACAAAGTTTTCCTATAGTATGACCTTGGGGTTGGGAATGCATTCTGGACTGCTGGAAAAGGAAATAGCTCTCGTCGCAACGTAGAGATTCGACGAGAGCTATCTTGTGGTTAGCGCGGAATCGGCTGAGCAAGCAATGTGCTGATCAAGGCAGCTGCTTCTTGCTTGAGCATGCTGCGTTTAGATTCATAATTCAGAGTGCCGTCTGCGTTAGCTTTAATTTCGGGGCCGTATTTGTGCATAGCGGCAGCATACTTGACACCCTCTAATGCCCAGACGTCAGTATCGCCAACCAGTTTCGCTTCTTGCACTGGAGATCCGAACACTTGGGCGATTCGCCACGCAATCATTGCCGCTTCTTGCCGTTGAATGGGTTGATCAGGTCGGAAGAGCTCACCTGATGCTCCGGTGATAAGCCCCAGCTCATACGCCGTTTGAACGTCTTTGGCAGCCCAGTGGCCTTTCATATCGGTGAAGGAGACTGCGTTCAACGAAGGCTGCATGCGCAAGCACTGCATGAGCATGGAGACGAATTCAGCCCTCGTAATGGTAGAGGAGGGACGGAATTGTCCTTGATGTTCGGATACTCCACTCCTCATCATGATATCTTGAATGTATCCATAATACGGATGATTCTTGTCGATATCTGAATAGAGGACTTTAGGAACAGTGAGCTTCTCGAACCATGCTACGTTGCTGTTATCCATGTAGGAAACTTCCCCATTCTCTTCCTGTTTGAAGCCAACCAGTTTTCCGTGATCCGTACGGAACAGCCATGGTTCGATCTGAGTCAATGGATGGGTTCCGTAGAATGGATCGATAAGGGATAATTTTTTGTCAGATTGCTCAGCAATTTGAACGACCTGGATGCCCATCCGAAGACTACGGTAGTGGCCAACTAGCTTACTTTTCACCTCTTGTGAGGGCTCCGTTTGCGGTGGGGCAGGTCGTTTGTCTGGATAATAGTGATTCATAAAGGCACGAAAAACCGTATTGCGATAATCTGCACTAGAGTCTTCGTTGGAATTGTATGCGACCAAAAAGCCGACATTTTGTTCTGGCAAGAGACTTAACCAAGAGCCGAACCCTGGAAGATTTCCACCCTTGCTTATGACGGTTTCACCATGATATGACTCTTGAAACAAGGATTCGAAGCCGTATGTCGTATTCGGAATTTTCGGATGAGCGGATACACGGATTTTTACCATCTCGCGTACGGTTTCAGGCTGTAAGATTCGCTGCCCCTTGTACGTACCGCCATTTAAAAGCGCGATCATAAATTTAGCCATATCCGCACCGGTTGATACAAGGCTCCCGTCAGGGCCGTCTGCGGGAGATACTTCGTAGTAGGGAAGAACTTCACCTGTCTTCGTATAGCTTGTTGCTAGATCCTTCTTAGCATCAGGCGTCATCACGAAGCTGCTGTTCGTCATCCCAAGCGGCTGCAAAATATGCTGCATGCCATATTCATGGAACGGAGCTCCAGTTATGCGCTCAACGAGATAGCCTTGAAGTCGAAAGGCAAAATTGTCATAGCTGTATACAGTGCCTGGCTTGCGTACAACGGTTGGCATATACTTGCGAATATACTCAGCGTTCGTCTTGACTGCCATGTCGTCAGGAGCTTCGGGGTAATCGAAACCAGTCGTGTGCGTCATAAGATGCTCAGCTGTTAACGGCCCTTCGACTTTTCGAGGAATGGCGACATCCCCCATGTACGCACTGATGTCTTTCTTCAGATCAATCTTACCCTGCTCAGCGAGCTGAAGCAGGGCCAATGATGCGAAGGGCTTCGTTATGGAAGCAAACCTTAGAATCGTACGATCGGGATCCATGGATTTTTTGGTTTCTACATCTGCATAGCCATACCCTTTGCTTAATACGACTTGCCCATCCTTGACGACGACAAAGACAGCTCCCGGAAGCTTCTTCATTGAAGGTGAGGAAAATAACTTGTCAGCAAATGCTTCAACCTCCTTAGGATCTGAGGGGCCATTAGTCACGATTGATGGGATCGAGGCTTGTGTGTTCCGTACTACTGTGCTTGCGGACGGGGAAGATTCTGTACTCGAATCAGCGGCATACGCAGGAGCGACAGTTGTGAGTGCCACGGCAAGTGAGAGTATTATCATCAGCTTCCGAGCACGACGATGATTCGGATTAGGGCTTGAAGATGTTTTATCTGAAGAATGTGGTTGCATGTTTCTCTCCTCCAATATGGATAAGGATTAATGGAGACTGAACTTGCGAGTACATATGAGACTGTGTCATTCTTGCACGGTACTTCAATTGCTGAGCATCTATTTGCGCTGCTTTTAATAAATATGAGACTCATGCTGAAAATTTTCTTACTTGCATGAAGGAGATAGATGGAGTTAATGTGGGTTAACCATTCTTTTTTTGTTGGTTTGAGTTGGTTATGATAGAAATCATAGTATAATCATTTACATATAGAAGAGAGGCATTCATCGAGTTACCTATCGAGCTACATGAATTAATAAGCTATACGTCATCGGAGATGTTGCGAAAATGGTTCGTTAGGGATATCCTCTGCTTCGACATACATACATATGCAACTAAGAAATCTAGCTTACAAGGAGGGCACAGTTTATGCTTCATCCGTCGTTAATTGAGAATGTGCTTACCGCCGCTTTAGCAACTGGCGGGGATTTTGCTGAGGTATTTATGGAAGATCGGACGACGTCTAGCTTGGGGATGATTGGTGGGATCGTAGAACATGCACTTGGCGGTCGAGATTATGGCGTCGGGATACGCATATTCAACGGGGTGTTCGCGGTATATGCGTATACGAATGATTGCACCGCAGATAATCTGATCAAGGTAGCTGCTTCAGCTGCACAAGCGATCCGTGGTCAAACCAGAGATATTGTGATTGATTTGCGTCGAGCTGCCATTGCTGATCTTCATCCTGTTCTTATTCCGCCGAATGAAGTAGGGAAGGGACGCAAAATAGAATGGATGAGGCGCGCGCATGAATCATCCATGGCATACAGCCCAGCGATTACGCAAACCTCGATAGCACTGAATAACTGGGTACAAGATATTTGCATTGCCAATTCCGAAGGACTGTTGGTGGAAGATCGCAGAACCTACACGAGAATGAGCTTCAACTCAATTGCTGAAGCGGGGGGCGTCAAGCAAGGAGGATACGTCGCTCCTGGTGCTCACGCGGGTCTGGAGTTAATCGAGTCGATGGATATTGATTGGTACGCTAGAGAAGCGTCCCGCATCGCGGCTACGATGGTAGGCGCCGGCTATGCACCGAGCGGCAAGCTGCCGGTTATTATCGATAATGCCTTTGGCGGTGTCCTATTCCATGAGGCATGCGGGCATGGACTTGAGGCGACAGCTGTTGCGAAGAAGGCTTCTGTGTTCGCCGACAAGCTCGGTGAGCAAGTGGCGTCTCCACTTGTAACTGCCATTGATGACGGGACGATTCCGAACGCATGGGGCTCACTGAATATCGACGATGAAGGATCGCCAACACAGCGTAATGTGCTCATCGAGAATGGGGTGCTGAAGGGCTATTTGATTGATAAGCTGGGCAGCCGCAAGATGGGAATGCCGTCAACGGGATCTGGCCGCCGGCAATCCTATCAATTTGCACCGACCTCCCGCATGAATAACACGTACATTGCAGCAGGTCATTCCACACCGGAAGAGATTATTGCCAATACAGAGTATGGCCTGTATGCCAAGACAATGGGCGGAGGCTCCGTGAATACAGCGACAGGTGAATTCAATTTCGCAGTCAATGAAGGCTATATCGTGCGCAACGGAAAGATTGAAGAACCGGTCAAAGGTGCAACGCTCATCGGCAAGGGAATCGATGTTCTCCAGAAAATTGATATGGTAGGCAACAATCTAGATCACGGTCAAGGCATGTGCGGCTCATTGAGCGGCAGTATTCCCGTCAATTGCGGTCAGCCAATGCTTCGTGTATCCAGCATGACGGTTGGCGGAAGAAAGGGGGAATAAACGATGGCATTGGAGATTGCAGCATTTCAACAGCATCTATTTGAAGAAGGGCGTAAACAAGGCTGCGTGAAGATGGAAGTCTATTATGAACAGATTCGTTCAACTTCTGTGCGTGTCTCTAAGGGAGATATCGACGCATTTACAATTAAGGAGACGGGCGGCGTCTCATTTCGTGGTGAATTCAACGGCAAAATGGGCTATGCCTATTCGGAAAGATTAGAAACGGATGTCATTGCATTTCTGATTGAAGAAGCAAGAAGTAATGCGTATGCACTCGAAAGTAGCGAAATAGACCAGTTGTTCCCTGGAGCACCCACTTATCAGCAGGTCAAAACCCATGAAGCGGAGCTGCTGCTTACGGCTCCACAGCTTCTCATTGATGCAGCGATGGACATGGAGCGAATCGCGCTAGCATCCGATGAACGGATTACCTTAGTGAGAAGCTCTTCCGTTACGCTCACTGAGAATGAGGTCACGATCGCTAATACAGAGGGGTTGAATTGTAGCGCATTATACAGCACTGCAGTTGGCAGCCTATCCGTTGTGGCGACACAATCTGGCCAGACGACGACAGGCGATTGGTTCGATTACTCCATGGAACGCTTCGAGGATATCGACTTCGAGGCTATTGCTCACAAGGCAGTTGAGGAAGCGGTGTCGAAGCTGGGGGCGGATACCATATTGTCCGATCAATATCCAGTTATATTCCGTCATGATGCAGCCAGCAAGCTGCTAGGTTCTTATACGTCCATCTTCTCGGCAGAGGCGGTAAATAAGGGCTTCTCAGGCTTGAAGGATAAGATCGGTGAGCAGATAGCGGGAAGTAATGTCACCCTTGTGGATGACCCGCTCATGAATGGCGTTCTGGGTGCTTGCTCGTTCGATGCAGAGGGGTATGCCTGCACATGTACGGAAGTGATTAAGGAAGGCAAGCTGCTCACTTATTTGCATAATGGGAAGACGGCAAGCAAGGCAGGTTTGGTCTCGACAGGTCATGCCTTTAAGGGCGGGTACCGCGGTAAAATCGGTATTGCGCCTCACAATATGTATGTACTTCCAGGTTCGACGGCGCTAGAGGACATGATTGCAGGCATGGAGAGAGGTGTAATGATTGTACAACTCCAAGGTCTGCACGCGGGGACGAATGCCGTATCCGGCGAATTCTCGTTATCCTGCACCGGCTTCCTTATCGAGCAGGGGAGAGTCGTACGTCCTGTCAATCAAATCACGGTATCCGGCAACTTGTTCGAGATGTTGAAGCAGATAGAGGTTGTAGGCAGTGATATCCGATTCACAGGCAGATGTAATGCGCCATCATTGAAGGTAAAGGGCTTGACGATCTCAGGAGCATAAATCTAAAGCAAATGCAACACAGGAATTGGATTTGACAGGGAAGAAGCCCGCTTTCTATAATGAATTGTTATAATAAGGTCGGTAGATAACAGCAGGAGATGCAGCATGACTGAACTATCAAAAAAAGAAACGTTTGTGTTTGGGTTAATGTTATTTGCTTTATTCTTTGGTGCAGGTAATCTCATATTCCCACCTGCGGTGGGATATGCGGCAGGTTCAAGTGTATGGCAGGCGATGGTAGGGTTCTTAATTACCTCAGTAGGACTGCCGATTCTAGGTGTTGCAGCAATCGCTAAATCTGGTGATTTGCAGTCGCTTACAAATCGCGTCCACCCAGGATTTGGGTTTGTGTTTACGCTTATTACGTATTTAGCGCTAGGGCCGTTTCTCGTCATTCCGCGTGCCGGCAGCGTAGCGTTTGAGATGGGAACAGTCCCACTCCTTCCAGAGCCGCTTCGAACAAGCGGCTGGTCATTATTGACGTATTCCGTGATTTATTTTGTCATCAGCTATTGGTTGTGCTTGAATCCATCGAAGCTGTTCGAGCGCATCGGCAAAATACTGACACCGATATTGTTGGTGATGATTATTATCGTCTTCATTCAGAGTTTATTCCATCCGCTCGGGGACTATGGTGTGCCTGCAGAAGGGTATGTACAATATGCTGCTTTTAAGGGTGGTATAGATGGTTACTCAACGATGGATGCCTTGTCTGCTCTATTGCTTGGTAGTGTCGTCGTATCGGCAATACGCAAGCGTGGCGTTACGAACACACAGAAGCTGTCTGCCATCACGATTAAGGCTGGGCTGATCGCAGGTGTATGTCTCGCCATCATTTACATGATGATCGGATACCTTGGCTCCACGAGCCATTCTGTAATCGAAGGGGCTGCGAATGGCGGTCAAATATTGACTGCAATCGTGCTATTCTTATTTGGCAAATGGGGCACCGTACTGCTTGGGATTGTATTCCTTCTTGCTTGCTTAACGACTTCGGTCGGCCTGTTGGCAGCGTGTGGAGAGTACTTCCATTCCATTATGCCGCAGATTTCGTATAACAAGTGGATTGGAATCTTATGTGTCGTAAGTGTAGCTGTAACCAATTTGGGGCTTGATCAGATTATTTCATTTTCAGCGCCAATCGTGTCCGCCATTTACCCACTTACCATTGTTCTTATCATTTTGGCGTTGCTTCATCGCATGTTCCATGGACATTCGGCCGTATATATTGGCAGCTTGCTCGCAACTTCATTAATCAGCACTGTGGATGGCTTGAAGCAGGCGAATTTTGAAATGGGAGCGGTGGAGAGACTGTACAGCCATCTCCCGTGGTATACAGCTGGACTTGGCTGGGTCGTTCCTGCCATTGCGGGGGCAATTATCGGCTATTTGTGGGCATTTGCTCGCAAGGAATCACAGGATAGTCAGCCAACCGAAGCAACGGAAGCAATTGAATAATAGTAGAGTGAGTATAAGCTTAATTTCCTTAGTTAGGAGATTAAGCTTTTTTCATCTCGCTGTATGGATAAGCAGAAGGAATACTCGAACGGAGAGCGAATAAAATCAGGATATGTTGCCGAGCATTTGCTTAGGCAGTATGTAAGAAAGGGGATCAAGATACGATGATCGTGAAAATGACAGATTCGAATAGGGATGATTACAATAAGCCAAACGACGACGGGTTTACTGTGATTGGTCGAATTGTTCCCACCTATAAAAATGATACATGGTCTTATACAGAAGAACGATTTGATGAGCCGTATTTCAAGCAATATGAAGAGGAAGAATTTGATAACCGTTATATAGAGGACAAAGATAAGGCAGTGTTTTTCTATTACGAGGAGGACAGCTGCGTCGGTCAAATGAAAATTTGTTCAAACTGGAATGGATTTGCGCTCATTGAACATATTCAAGTTGCAGCAGCTTGGAGGCACAAGGGAATTGGAACTGCATTATTGAAGACGGCTGTGGAATGGGCGATGCAAAATAACTGTGCGGGTCTTATGCTTGAGACACAGGATGTGAACATTCAAGCGTGTCGCTTATATGCCAAGTATGGCTTTGTCATTGGCGCAGTAGACAATATGATGTATGCGAATTTTGCAACTGCGAAGGAAAGAGCGATTATTTGGTATTATAAGTTCTCGCGTTAGTTGCAAGGGATACATAACGGCTAGGTGAAGCCTCCTTCTCATAAGGCAGGCTTTTTTTGTTGCATGAAAGCAGCGTTTCGTATTTGAAACAGGTGTACGATTCGCTCCAACAATTGTGTTCTTAAGTAAACGAATCGATCCTGAATATAATTGTGTCTTTAATGTGAAAAATATGTGTCAATTCCGTTAACGTTAATGGTATAATAAGGAATGACAACAAAGAAACTTCATACAACCTATCTTGCATATCAGAATGGGGCGGATGAAATGAATTATCAGGTGAAGGTTCCTACGCGAACAAAAGCGATATTGGGTGGCTCTCTGTTATTCAGTGCCGGAATGCTGCAAATTGCGGCCATGACAGAGCGGACATTTCCTGTATTGTTCTTCATGCAGATGGCGGTTATTGGCATTGTCATAATGTCATTGATCGCGGGAGCATACGCGACATGGGTTAAGCGGACAGTCGAAATACATCCAACTTCAGACACGATTCGCTTGCATGGCAATGTGTATCATGCAAATGAGATCGAATCCATTAAGATAAAAGGCGTCAATTCCCCTGCAATCGGTATACAATTAAAATCGAAGCATATAATTCCGTTGAAATGTTGTTTTTCCTTCACGAAGGGAGAACAGCGTGGAAATGAGGAGCTTCTGAAATGGGCGGAACGCAATGGCGTTCCCGTGAAGCAAACGTACTTCATTACGTGGATCTAACGACAGATGTTATGCCAGGGAAGGGAGGCGCTGAAATGATTCGAGAAGTTGCAACATTATCCATTAAGGCTGGTATGCGCAATGATTTCGAAAGCGCCTTCCGTCATGCATCTTCGATATTAGAAGCTGCAAGAGGGTATATCACACATGAATTGCATAAATGTGTAGAGGCAGCCGATCGATACATAGTAATTGTACAGTGGCACTCTTTGAAAGAGCATGCGGTTGGTTTTCGTCATACCGTGCAATATGAACAATGGAATGCGCTGCTGGAAGCTTATTATGAGTCACCTCCACAGGTGGAGCATTATGTGCAGATCCCGGTTCACTTGAAGTAGTGTGTTTATCATTTCATGTTGTCTACTCTTTTGTCTATATACAGCGTGCCGTCACGTTGTATCTCCGCATAGAAGATTTCCTCGATTTGCTCGGGAGAGCATCCAGCTTTACGCAGCGCTTGACTTAACCATTCCTTCGTCAGGTTAAGGTCAAGTAGATTTTTATAGACGATAGAGCCATCAACGATAATCTCGGTAGGCATATACAATGTAGGCTGTACGCACACTTTCAGGTCCTCTTTCGTAGGGGACTCTTTTTCGGCTTTTTTGAGCACACTCATTCTTCCATGCGGTTCCAGAATTGCATAATCAACATCTTGAATGGAGAAGACATCCTTTTCGCGAAGCAGCATGCTAATATCGTCCATATTGAGATGCATGGACGCCATTGCTTTTTCGAGAATCTTTCCTTTTTTGATGACAATGGTAGGTTCACCGTCTAAGAGTACGCGAATTCGTGGGAACTTTAAGGACAGCTTACCGATCCCTATTGTTAGCAGGCTCCATACTGTTAAGCTTATGATTCCGTCAACAACGGAAATATGAGTCTCAATCGCGATATCCGCAGCGATAGAACCAAATGTGATTCCAGTGATGTAGTTGAATAAGGTAATGTGGCTCATTTGTTTTTTGCCTAGCAATCGGCTAAATGCAAGCAAAGAGATGAATGCAAATATAGTACGAGCTATGATGTCCACGGATGCACGCTCCTTTGTAATTGGAGTTTGTCCCACCCTCTTTGATATTATTCGAATATAAGTCCTGACTACGGATACATAGAGTACGTTCTTTGCAGCAAAAGGCTAAGTGATCATCCATCTACATAGGATATAGGGTTGCTGAAGCTGCTATAGATGAGGGGGATATACATAATGGCTTGTCAACAAGAAGATTTGACCGTTGATATAATAAATGTACCTACTTCTGTATTTGTTGATGTAGAAAGTGCGTTCGCCAGTGATCAACGCCGACTCATGGTTAGCGATAATCCTGAAATATTAAATGAGTCCTCATTCCCAGGAACAGCGTGTACCTTATGGCATGATATTGTGCGCACCGAAGAGGAATCTGTCACGCATCGCCTATTCGGATGGCATCGCAATGAAACAGGACAGCCGCTGCAGCTGGGGGTGACTGTACAAAACCTGTCCACATCTACCCGGATAGCCATTCAGCATATCCGCAGGGATATTCATATTCAGCCGGTGTCAGAGCAGATGATTCAAGTAGGACAATGTCTTGCAAAGTCTTGTTTAAGCGGAACGCTGGATCATTATACTTCCGTAGACCAACACGCAGATGTGACTAGCACAGCAATGATTGAGTCGGTAAGGCTGGATACCAACTATTTTGCAGGGTTTATCTATGAGTTCACGATAGAACGGGATTCAGGGGCAGGGGAGATGGAGTATGCGATCCGTACAGTCGCAAGTCGGGACGTCACTGCCGATATAAGACTCATTCATTCAGATCCGCTGACTCCGTACGGCACTCATCCTAGAGGAAGCTGGCCTTATGCCGAGGTTCATGCTAGGATGCCTGCCTATGTTATAGGGACAGAGCGTGTATACCGTGTGTGTGCCCGAAAGAAGATGAATGGAGAAATGGCTTCTGACTTTTTGTTTGCCGCAAGTGCAAGCGAATTACGGGAAGGTGCGGTTGATAATACCGGTCAATTCGGTGCTATTTACTTGGTGGATATTCCGCTGCATAATGATACAGAGGAAGAAGCGGTTGTTAGCATTTATGTAAATCCTCGAGGGGGAGCATTCGCAGGGGCTATATTCGTTGATGGAAAAGTAATCGGTGTACCGCTCATGATGGACAACACGAATGTATGCTTGATCGCGAAGGTTGTGGCTTCTGTTGGTGTTCGTACCTTTCAATGCAAATTGATGACGGCAGGGGAATCCAATTTACCGCTCGGCATTTATTTGAAGTAGTGGTTTAGTGTGATGATTTGAAGTAGTCATGGAAATGAGAAACTGAAGATTGGAACTAAGGGATGTGGTCGGATCGATGCAAATGTATGTAGGGTTACTGCGTGGAGTTAACGTAGGTGGCAAAAACAAGATAAAAATGGCGGATTTGAAGCTTCTTCTTGAAAATATGGGACTTACCCATGTACGAACGCTGCTGCAGAGCGGCAATGTTGTATTTGCTTCATCAGAAGCAAGGGAATGGCTAGAAGCACAAATTCAGGAGGAAATAGGGAATGCATTTGGCTTCAAGCCGAACGTTATGCTGCGGACGGCTCAGGAAATGAAGGCTATTGTAGCTGAATGTCCGTATGATGCAGCTGTGCTGAAGGAAGGAGAGGGGATTCAGATTACAATGTGCAAGGACGAGCCTTCGCCTGACACCGCCTGTATATTGTCTAAGGGTATGCAAGAAGTTGATGAATTCCAGATACAAGGTCGTGAGATATATTGTTTGTATCGCCAGAGGGTCTTAGATTCGAAGCTGGCAAATAATTTTCAGAAGCTAGGATCGAATGTAACGACACGGAATTGGAATACCATGACGAAACTTGCGGCGCTTGCGGGTGAACTTGATGATTTCCTGAAGCGTGAGAATGGTAATGGAAATGATTAATCTATTGGTTCGTCCGATGGAGACTTACTCTATTGACAAAATGGGTGTTTTCACATCATAATATGTAATGTTTAAACATATAAACATACGAGGTGAGAATCATCACGACTGAGCACGGACAATATGATTGCAGCAGTAACAAAGAGCAGGTGCTGGAGAAGTTCCAGCAGGCGACCCCCATTTTTCAAGCGCTCGGAGACACGAATCGGCAGCAGATCATTATGCTCCTGCTTGAACATAGCGCTCTGAATGTGAACCAAATTACCGAACATATGGAGATATCGAGACCGGCCGTCTCGCACCATCTGAAAATCTTAAGACAAGCCGGGCTCATCACGTTCGACAAGCAGGCGAATGAGAAGCTGTATTCCTTGCGTGCAGGGGGATTTATGACGACGATTAAAGAGTTGATGCTGTCCATTGAAGCGGGAGTGTAACCAATGAAGGCAGATTGGTTCGGATAGAAGATGCGTATCGTGTTACAGATACTCCATGAATTCAAGTCGATTTCCAAATGGATCGTTTACATAGAATCGAATTACACCTTCTTCTATCCGGGCAGAGTCGTCGGCCACTTCAATATGATGCTGCAGGAGATGGGACTGTAGGGATTCAAGATTGGTAACAACGAAGGCGGGATGAGCTTTTGTCGCAGGAACGAAGTCTTGCTGCACGCCGATATGGACTTGGTGGCTTCCACATTGAAACCATACACCTCCACGCTGCTGAAGAGCTTCGGGCTTCGGAATCTCTGTCCAGCCCAATAATTCGTGATAGAATTTCCGGGCTACGGATTCACATTCGACGGGGGCGGCTAACTGGATATGGTCAAGACCATGAAAGATATGTGACATGAGCAACCTCCTTTTTTTGTTCCGCTCTATGGAACGCGGTTTCAATTTCTAATCCTATTATATAGGATCAAGTTGTAAAATCCAATGGGTGAAGTGTTTCTGTGCAAGAAGTGCTTATTTTTTTGCTCAGTATGTTTAAATGTTTAAACATATTATCTAACTAAAGGGTGAACGATTATCATGAGTAATCAAAAGTCTAACCGAAGCATTTATGTGCTTATGCTGCTCGTGCCGTTATTTTGGGGTGGATCATTTTCTACAGCAGCTCATGTCATTACCGAGATTCCTCCACTTGTTGCCGCAACGATTCGATTTGCATTGGCAGGGATGATCTTAGCGGTGCTGCTCACGATGCGATCAGAGTGGAATTTCCGTGCATGGAGGAATAATTGGAAGGGGCTTCTCATTGTATCACTTACGGGCATTTTCGGATACAATGCGTTGTTCTTTATGGCGCTGCATTATACGTCTGCAATTAACGGTTCACTCATCATTGCGACGATGCCGCTGTTCGTATCGCTTGGTGCGATGTTATTCTTCAAGGAACGATGGAGCGGCAAGTTTGGGATTAGCCTTGTGCTGTCCTTCATCGGTGTGGTTATCGTAATTACGAAGGGCTCATGGCATCGATTAGCTAGCTTGTCCTTCAACGAAGGTGATTTATTGTTTCTGGCAGCATTAATGTGCGGGGTCATATATAGTCTTGTTGGGAAAAAGGTAGTGCATGATGTCTCGCCCTTGTTCACGACTACAGTAATGACCTTATTAGGTTCTCTGTTCCTGGGAGTCAGTTCACTATTTGAAGGGGGTTGGGGTAAAGTTCCCGATATGTCTCTGCAAGGCTGGACGGAGATGGC
This sequence comes from Paenibacillus suaedae, assembly GCF_032337355.1. Classification (NCBI taxonomy): domain Bacteria; kingdom Bacillati; phylum Bacillota; class Bacilli; order Caryophanales; family Paenibacillaceae; genus Paenibacillus; species Paenibacillus suaedae. Next base: position 211,460 of record NZ_JAVYAA010000006.1, on the reverse strand, counting down.
GTATATGGTCGTATGCGGCACGCTTATCGGTTATATTATTTTCAACCTTGGCGTACAGCAGATCGGTGCGAGCAAGGCGAGCATATACTTGAACTTGACGCCAATCATAACCTCACTATTGTCCGTATGGCTGTACGGCGACAGCATGACGTGGTCGATTGCTGTGGGTCTTGTCTTCGTGCTGGCAGGTGTATGCTTGGCAACCATTCAGCCGAGACGAAAAGCTAGAACATCAATCATCGGTCAATCGGTGAAGTGACAGAAGATGATACGTGGTCATATACCGTAAATCGAAGGTAGATAATGAATATGCAACACTCTGAAGGGTTGCGATCAGCCAGCTTGGACAGCGTTCAACAAGACTATTGTCGAATCTTATCTCCCTGCTAGAGAAGAAAGAGAAGAAACTCTCCTTATTAGATCTGGGAGAGTTTCTTTGATGATAAAAATTAAATTACCTATCAGATTGTATCTAAAGCCAATTAGATGGTCGGGCCGGTGAACGGGAAGTGCAGTGCGGCCATATAGGCGAGCGTAATTAATCCAGCCATAAGCAGAGTGAACCATACATCGCGCCAATGGCAGCGTGTAATATAATAGTAGGTACGTGATCGGCCCATCTGGAACCGCTTCGCCTCCATTGCGACAGCAACTCGCTGTGCACGGCGAATGCTCTGTGCGAGCAGTGGCAGGGCGTACATGCGTAGACGCTCATATATCCCTTTAAATCCCTTGCTGTATTGAACGCCGCGGATTTGCAGGGCATGCGTGCGAACTCGGTAATCCTCCCAGATCGCAGGGAGCAGCCGCAAGGAGGCGATGAAGCTATAAGCATATTGCGGCGGAAGCCGGAATTGCTGCATCAGCGCATAGAATAACAATATTGGCTTCGTCGTGAAGGCGAATGTGATGCCGAGCATGCCGAAGCAAAGTGTCTTCACTCCGATGACAAGTCCACGGAGGAAGCTCTCCTCTGTGATGCGGATTATTCCCCATGACCACCATTCATGCTCCCCCTTGCCGAACAAGATCATCGTGGATGCCGTCGAGACGAACAGGAGAAGGAACGGTGTTGTCACGAACAGCAGCTTCTTCGTAGAGTGGCCGCTGCATAGAAACAACAGCAGTGTGTAGAAAGTTAGCTGATAACATGCAAAATCAAGCTCTCGGGTTAGCAGCGCAATAATGAGCAAAGCGAGAAAGACGAGAAGCTTGAGCGCAGGGTTAACCTGATGGAGCCATGTTTCAGATTTGGGAGCGAGCAGTTTCATTTCATCTGCACCTCCCGCATTGTCTGTCCACTTGGGGAAACTTCTTGTTCCATCAGTTGGCCTTTCTCAACATGCCATATCCGATCTGCAAAACGATCCACGATATTCATGTCATGTGTCACCATGACTATGGCGGTTCCTTCTGTCCGAAGCCGGTTCAACTTTTCCAATATAGCAAATGTATTTTTAGCGTCTTGCCCGAAGGTTGGCTCATCCAGGAGCAGGATCGGACGCTTACGCATCATCGCTGTGGCGACACTTAATCTGCGTTTCTGACCAAGTGACAAATGATACGGATGCCGATTCTGTCCGATATTCAGATCGAATGATTCCAAGACTTGTTCCACTCTATGTGCAATGTCCGATTCATTCCAGTTGTTTTGCCTAGGTTCATAAGCAAGCTCATCATAGATCGAATCCGTTAGAAACTGCATCTCAGGATTCTGAAATACGAAGGCGAGTTCGGCTGGAGGCTGCTTTCCCGTATTTCCGAATCGCGGGAACCATCGCTTGCGAGCCGGTGCTGGCAGCTCTTGACCCTCAATAAGATAAATGCCGCTAGTACGCAGAATTTGCATAAGAGACAACAATAGTGTGCTCTTGCCAGCCCCGTTCTCTCCAATAATCGTTATCCATTCACCCGGATAAATATCAACGCTCGGGACGGATATGCGACGAATCTCTTCATAGTATCCGCTAAAATCACGCAAAGAGAGCAGTGGCTGCAGGGCTTGCAGACGCGCGTAGATGTGCCCACCGTCCTGCTTGCAATGAGGCTGTTGAAATCCGTTCGCCGTTCGTTGCTGCGATATGGCTTGGTAGGCTTCTGAATGAATGTAGTCCTGCCATACACCTGGATACCATATGCCATACTCAATGAGCTTATCTTTATGGTGTAGAAATACGATCTGCGGTTCATCGTCCGCAATGATTCGTCCAGTGCTGTCGAATAATACCACACGATTGATAATGTCGATAACATGCTCGATTTTGTGCTCCACGATTAGAATGGTGGAGGAATCGGCAGCTTGTTTTACGGTGTCCCAGACTTGTTTCGTTCCTTCAGGATCAAGAAGCGCTGTAGGCTCATCGAGGAACAGCACCTCCGGTTCTAGCAGCAGGACGGACGCAAGTGCGAGCCGCTGCTTCATCCCTTGGGATAGCGTTTGGATTTCTGTATGCAGATTGTTGAACTGCAATCCCACTCGTTCAAGTATGCCTATCATGTATGCTGGCATTTGATCACGTGGGATTGAGAGATTTTCCAGTACAAAGGCGAGCTCTTCATCTACATATGGCATGCAGAACTGGCTGTCCGGATCTTGGAATACGTAGCCCCAGCTTGAAGGAAGCTTAATCTGATCGTATTTCATCGGCACTTCGATAGAGTGGGGCATAATTCCGCTTAATACTTGCAGCAATGTTGATTTGCCACAACCGCTTGGCCCGAGGAGCAGTACCTTCTCACCGGTAGAAATGTGGAAGGAGAGGTCCTTGAACAGCAAGGAATCCTCTCCTGGAAATGTTAGGCGCAAGCGGTCAACAAATGCAGACGAATTCGCATGAGATTCCTGTTGCATGTGTAACCACCTTATTCCGAATTTATGGCGTACGCACAAATTCTATCTATTCATATTATGCGTGCTATTGATTAAGTACCGCGTAATCCTCTTTGGACACAGGACGTATGGATTTGGTTACCCCTGTCGCTTCCAATGCACGAACGAGCAAGCCGGCAAATACGCCAGCGAAGATGAACGCACTAATGACACGAAGTCCATACTTCAAGACGAGCACCCATGTCTCGTAATCTGCATATCCATAACCGAGATCGATGATGAATGAGCCGACTGCGGACAGAATGCCAGCGATACCTGCGATGACGATGCTGTGCTTGCGGTATCCGGTCATGGTGAATGCCAATTCTGCCGCCAGACCTTGTACACAGCCATACACAATCGTCTCTAGTCCCCAAGCAGAGCCAAGAATAGCCGATAAATTAGCGGCAGCAAGACTTGCTAGGAAGCAGACGCCGGGCTTGCGAATGACCAGGTACGCGAATGGGCCAGCCATAAACCACATGCCATATGTTAATTGTCCTGCTTGTGGGAACAGCGGCTTCGCGAGACTGTAGACGCTCTCCCACATTTTGAAGATCACACCAAATACGACCCCGATCATCACGGTAATGAGAATATCCGTAAACTTTAATTTGTTGCTTCTCTGTTGTTCTGGCAACATAACCCTCTCCTTTGTTGTATAGCTTGCATACAAAAAACCGTCTGGCAACCAGACGGTAGAAGAGTCCTAGATCACAGCAGAGCATGATCACATGACAAATACAGATTCTCTACGCTGGCATTACCCAGATCAGATTAACGGTCAGTAGCGGTATACCTATCTACAATCTCAGCTTGATTCCTCAAGCCCCCGAATTTGTATGACTATGCAATTGCTCATATCATACAATATTCATGTTAGGTTGACAACGAAATGTTTACAAAAAACATAAAAATTACTAGAGAGATAGAAGCCAATGATTGCAATTGTTAGCTAGACAACATAAGAAAAGAGGAATAAGGAGATAAGGAGCGTGTTTAGGAGATTTGAAGAGGGGGGAATAGACAAAAATGAGGATCAGGAAGAAATCCTGATCCTCATGAATAGTTAATCGTGTGAAGCTGTAGAATGTCGTCTCAATGACAAGCTGTATACGATCCCTCCGCAAGCAAGAACTGCTATGAGCAGAATAATCAGGCCGCTGTATAAGGGGAATGAAGCAGCTTCATTGGCAACGGTAGGTGTCAGTGAAGTCAACAGCCACCCGTGTGTAAGCAGACCGCCGACTACAGCGATGCCGATGCCTTCAGCCATAAAGCATGCAAAGCTGAGCATGCTCATTCCTTCTCCTGCTTGGTCAGGTGCAAGTGATTCTGCAACGGAAGCAGAGATAACCGTCTTAATGAATGACAACCCTCCGAACACGAGCACGAGTGCGAACGTCATCAGCCATGGAGAATCATTCCCCCACGCAAGGAGCGTGACGAAACTAAATGTGACGAGACCTAATCCAGCGACAAAAACAAATGAAGTTCCTCTCTTATCAACGAGAGTTCCACCGAGTATGCCGAACAGAATGACGCTGAGTGTCCCTGGGAAAATGATCGCGCTGCCGATAACAGCGGTCGAGAGTTGATGTACATCCCGCATGAAGTAAGGAACCATGGAAATAAATCCAGCTACCGTTCCTAGCAAAATGGAACCAGCAAGCGTGCCGAGTACATATGGTCGATTAGCGAACAGGGATGGAGCAATAAATGGTTCGCGAATACGTCGGATGTGCAAGGCAAACCCAAGAACGAGAATCATACTGCAGACCAGATAGAACCAGACATATGTCGTAGTAAACAAGGTAAATAGAATAATGCCTGCTGACAAGAGGGCAATGCCGATGATATCTGTTCTCCCATTGCGAGAAGGCTCCTGCGGCAGTGCGGTCAAGAAGAAGGGGAGACTGACTATTGTCATTACCGGAATGATAAATAGGTAGGACCAATGCACATAATCTGCCAGTACACCGCCTACAGCTGGGCCAATCCCTTCACCAAGCGCTACCATAGAACCAATCATGCCAAACGCCTTGCCTCGATGCTGTTCTCCAACGTAGCGAGTGACCATAACCATGATGAGTCCGGGCACAGCCGAAGCCCCGGCACCTTGTATCAATCTGGCTGACAATACAGCTGAAAAGTAGTCATGGGCGAAGAAACCGAGCAACGAGCCACTACCATAGATGAGCACACCGATGAGCAGCGGCTTCTTAATGCCGTATTGGGATGACAGGGTGCCATAAATGATGGAGCCGAGCGCGAAGGTAATCATGAAGCATGTGTTGATCCAATTCGCAACGGACGGAGTGATACTGAAATCGTGTGCGATGTCGGGCAATGATACGTTGAACACAGTCTCATTCAACACACTGAAAAAAGCTAAAAAGCTTAACCATGCGATCGATTTCTTCACATTGGGAAAGGCATACACGGGTTGTTCTTGTTCTGCCGCCTCGATGCGGTTGTTATTGTTCATTTGTTCCACGAATAGGAATCCCCTTTCTCTTGCTAAAGGGGAATTGCGCAGTTTACAGGGGTGTTATGCGTTATCCCCGATCAATACCTGCCCCAGTTGATGTTACGCACTTCATCTTAACGCCTCCTCATTATTGTTGCTTCCAGTATAGCAGTGGGGTTTTCCTTATTCAATTAAAAATGCAATAATATAGAATGCACTCAACGCAAGACAGACAAGGGTAAGGAGATACAAAGTAGATGAATGTACTTATTGCAGACGATGAGCCGCATATGTTGAAAATTTTAGCGGCTTATTTTGATAAAGAGGGCTTTCGAACTTTTACGGCGGAGAACGGGCATCAAGCGCTTGAGATCTATTACAACCAACCGCTGGACTTGGCAGTGCTCGATTGGATGATGCCGCAGATGAGCGGGATTGAGTTGTGTCGAGAAATCAAATCGAATTCGAAGTTAAAGGTGCTCATGCTAACGGCCAAGGGAGAGCATGAAGATGAGCTGACAGCTCTTGATTCTGGAGCGGATGAGTATATGCGGAAGCCGTTCGATCCTCGGGTTTTGCTGGTGAGGGCGAAGAAGCTGCTGAACATGCAGGCACAATATCTATTCGGGGATATCCAGGTAGATATGGAAGGACAGAAGATTAGCAAGCGTGGAATTGATCTGCGAGTTACGAAGAAGGAATTTCAATTGATGAAGTTTTTTATTCTGAATAAGGGGCAGGTCTTAACGCGCAAAGCGCTGCTTGATCATGTATGGGGCTATGATTACTTCGGCGAGGAACGTACGGTAGATACGCATATACGCCGCTTGCGGGAGAAGATCGGCGAGGAGTGGATACGGACGCACCGTGGTATGGGCTACAGCTTCGAGCATCCGAATAGCCATGAATAAGCTTAGTCGCAAGCTGTTTGTGCAAATTGCACTTATTCTTGTCGTAGTGTTCGGACTCTCGTATTGTGTGAATACGTTCTTTATGCCGAATTATTTTGTCCATCAGAAGCGTGCTGCGTTGACGGAAGCGGTGGAGAGGTTGCTCAGCATAGAGTCGAAGCAGCTCCTTGAAGAAGTTCAGCGGGTGGCGGATGATTACCACTTCACAATCGTTCATACCCCCTACGACCATGACATTGACCGCTTGAATTGGACATTGCGTGAACAATTTACGCGGGAGCGGATTGCGATGAGCAAATTCTGGCTTACGGAAGAGAGCCTTGCAGAGCTAATGCGCGGTGGGATAGTTACGAAGTCGTATCAGCAGGAGAAGTTGAAGTCGAGCGTTCTCGTTACGTTTGTCATGAAAGAAGGAATGATTCTCGCTGTAGGCGAATCGGTGGCCAATTCAGGCGAGACGATACGTATCGTCAATCAGTTCAATTCGATTATTGCGGTAGGTGCGCTCACTCTAGCCCTCCTGCTCACTGCTTGGTTCTCCAAGCGAACGGTGAAGCCAATTGAGCAGCTTAAGAATACGGCGGAGGATATCGCCGAACGACGATACCGGACAGTGGACATCCGAACAGGAGATGAGATTGAGGAGCTTGCACACAGCATTAATACGATGAGTGATAAGCTGAAGCAAGCGCATCTGGAGCTGGAGGAGAAGAACCGGAACTTGCGTGTCCTTATTCGTGACATCTCACATGAACTGAAGACACCGCTTGCCGTGATCAAGGCATATTCCGCAGGGGTGAAGGATGGTCTGGATGACGGCACCTACATGGATGTCATACAGTCGCAAACGGATGATATGTCCGAGCTCGTTACGAAGCTGTTGGAATGGTCTCGCTTGCAGACGGAAGAGCTGAACATTGAAAATGTTCATGTCGTTAATCTTCTTGAACAAGTCATTGCGAAATATGAGCTACCTCTGCAGCAGCATTCGATTGAGTTGACCTTAAATGATCAGAATGCGGAAAGCTTTTGCGTCCAGGCTGATAGGGTCAAGCTTGAAATGGTGCTGAACAATCTCGTATCGAACGCAATGAAATATACGACGAATCGGAAAATTCAGATTGATCTTACGAACAAGGATGATGCGTTAGTGCTGTTCATTCGGAATGGATGTACATTCTCCATGACTGAAGAGCAGCTGAAGCAATTGTGGGAGCCGTTCTTCGTTGCTGAGAGCTCGCGGAACAAGCAGCTTAGTGGTGCAGGGCTTGGTCTGGCTATTGTGAAGGGGATCCTGCAGAAGCACAAGGCGGCTTATGGCGTGCGACTGCACAATGGAGATATCGAATTTCATATTGCGCTTCCTCTATGCAAGCAGGGGGAGCAGATGTAAAACTGCCTTTCAAGTAGTGTTTTCAATATACTGCTGAAAGGCAGTTTTTTTGTATGTAAGCAATAAATTTCGTGCTCTCGTTATTAGATGATCATGTTCACGCAGACTGGTTTTCTTGATGGCTATTTTCATTTTGTCATATTGGCGTAACATTGATCTCCTATGATTGGGTTGAGGTGAGATCATGAAGGACAAGAAGTGGAGCAAGCATGCGATTCGTGTGTCTCTGATTGTGTTGCTTCTGCTTGCAGGAACATTATTTTATGGCATAAAGCTGGAACCGAACAGCTTAAGTGTGACGAGGCAGATGATACTAAATCGGTATATCCCTCCAAGTTTTCATGGGATGAAGATTGTACATTTTTCCGATGTTCATTTGGGGGATCATTTCAATGATGTTCAGCTGCTTGAACTTGTTGATCGGATTAATCAAGAACATCCAGATATTATTGTGTTTACGGGAGATATGGTTGACAATTTCAATGCGTATGGAAATCGGAGAGACTGTTCCCAGCGAATACTAGGACAGCTGCAAGCAACATTAGGCAAGTATGCCGTATTCGGCAATCATGATCGCGGTGGAGGAGGCAGCCGGATTTATCAGTCTTATATGGAGGAAGCAGGCTTCACTGTACTCGTGAACGATACCAAGCAAATTCATCTCCCGAATCATGATGAATATATCACCATTAGCGGGCTTGATGATTTCTTGTTAGGTTCGCCCAATATACATGGAACGCTAAAAGACTTAGAACCTGACAACTTCAATTTACTCGTCGTGCATGAGCCGGATGTTGCCGATCAAGTTATCGATTATCCGATCGACTTGCAATTATCAGGCCACAGTCACGGGGGTCAAGTTCAATTGCCGTGGTATGGCACAATATATACGCCGCCTTTAGCGAAGAAGTATGTTGAGGGGTTGTACGCAATTAAGGGAACAACTACCCTGAATAAGCAGATGCAACTCTATGTCAATCGAGGCATCGGGACGACAGAACTGCCTGTCCGCTTTCTAAGCAAGCCGGAAATTACGGTTCATACATTGATGCGTTCGTGAGAACTCTTCACAGCAATGCTTGGAGAACAGATAGGGCTCTAATTTATCCATTTGCATCCCGATGAAGGGACACGAGCGTATGGAAATTGGCAAACACGTGCAATTGGCTGCTAGATTCGTTACACTTACATTTGCAAGTATGTAGAATGCGAATCAGATATGGGTAATCTACGATAGATATAAGGGGAGAACGGAACGATGCAGCCTATTCGCGTGCTTGTCGCCGACGACGAGCGAGAGATTCGAGATTTATTGAAGAAGTACTTAGAGCGGGAATTATACACGGTAGATACAGCAGCTCACGGTGAAGAAGCGCTGCGATTGTTCGAGCAGCATAAGTATAATCTTATCATTCTCGACTTAATGATGCCTTACATAGATGGAGTAGAGGTGTGCCGTCGTATTCGGGAGAGAAGCAATGTGCCCATTTTGATGCTGACGGCGAAGGACGAAGAGATGGACAAGATTGTAGGTCTGGGTATCGGTGCTGATGATTATATGACGAAGCCCTTCAGCATACATGAACTGGTTGCAAGGAGCAAGGCATTGCTGAGAAGATTCATGATCCTAGGCAGCGAAGCCGGTAGCCTTGCAGAAGAAGGTTCAGCAACCATGCGATTTAAGGGATTAATAATTGATGTTAAAAAATATGTAGTTACCCGCAATGGGCAAGAAGTAAATCTGACCGCCAAGGAATTTGAGTTGTTGAGATTGTTCGCTTCTCATCCTGAGCAGGTATTTACGAAGACGCAGATTTTTAGACAGGTGTGGGGATCAGAATACATTGAGGACGATAATACAGTTATGGTTCATATTCGTAAGCTTCGGCTGAAAATTGAAACAGACCCATCTGAACCGAAGCTGATTCAGACGGTGTGGGGCATTGGCTATAAGTTTACAGGTGAACGCGATGAGGCATGACAAAAACAGTCTAATGCTGGTTATTTTATTAATGGGATTAACTATATGGTTCGTCATCGATAGTATGACAATACAGCCTCTAGGTATATACAGGTGGGGGCTGTTTGCTGTGTTGTTTACCGTTGCTGCGCTGCTGCTCTACAGACGTGTTCGGTTTATAGCGGAGGTTAGGAGCCATGCTGCCGCCGTGAAGCGTGCTGTTCGCGGCAATGTCAATACGAGACTGCTGGCGAATGAATCTGAGGCGTATGATGAGATGCTCTTTTCGATTAATGAATTAATTGAGCAGATGGAGAAGCTTCAAGTGAATGCAATTCGATCCGATGCTGCCCGTAAGAGGCTTCTCGCTAATATCTCGCATGATATACGAACACCGCTTACTTCGATTATCGGTTATGTCGATGCATTGCAGGATGAACATATCTCTTCAGAGCAAGAGAGGGATGAGTGTGTTGCGATTATTTCAGCGAAAGCACAAGCGCTTAAGGAATTGATCGACCATATCTTCCAGATGGCGAAGCTGGATGCGGATGAAGTCGAGATGAGATGGGAGTCATTAGATGCTGCGGAGCTGCTGAGGGAAGCGTTGATTTCATTTCTGCCAGAGTTGAAAAAGAACGGTATGGATCTAGCGGTTCAGATTCCTGAGGAGTCCTGTATGGTTGCAATGGATCGCTATGGGTACATCCGAATTTTGAACAACCTGATCAAGAATGCGATACAGTATGGCAAGGATGGTCAGGTATTAGGGGTGGAACTAGAGCGGAATGGGGCGAACATTGCCATTACGATATGGGATAAAGGGCCGGGAATTCCAGTGGACGAGTTAACGAAGGTATTCGAGCGAACCTACCGCTCCGAACGATCACGGAGTCTGCTTCATGGCGGTAGCGGGCTAGGATTAGCAATTACGAAGGCGTTTGTCGATAAGCTTGGCGGCCACATCTCCGTGTTAAGCGAGCCGCATGTCCGAACTGCCTTTATCGTCAATATTCCCATTCGAAAGACATTGCCACCAGTTAAGAGATAGTTAAGAACTCATTAAGCAGCATTTAAAATCAACCCCTTACGATAATAGTAGACTTACTCAGGAGGTGCTGCATGAGCACGATCATACGTACGACCCGGCTCACGAAGCAGTATGGGGAACAGATTGCTGTTCATGATCTGAACATGAATGTGAAGCAAGGCGAGATATACGGCTTTCTTGGTCGCAATGGCGCTGGCAAAACAACGACTATCCGCATGCTGCTTGGATTAATCAAGCCTACAGAAGGGGAAATTGAACTATTCGGGCAGCAATTGAACGCTAAGCCTAGAGAAATCCTGTCCCGAATCGGTTCGATGGTGGAGCATCCCGGATTCTATGAGAATTTAACGGCATATGAGAATTTGCTCATTAATGCGAAGCTGATGGGCGTATACAAACGAAATGCGTTGGAGGAAGCACTAGAAACGGTGGGGCTGCAGGAAGAGACGAAGAAGCTGGTAGGTCAATATTCGATGGGGATGAAGCAGCGTCTCGGGATTGCCAGAGCGATCCTGCATCATCCAGAGCTGCTTATTCTTGATGAGCCAACGAATGGCCTTGATCCGATTGGCATTAAGGAGATGCGCAAGCTCATTAAATCTTTAGCGGTAGAACGCAACATCACTGTGCTAATATCCAGTCATATTTTATCCGAGGTTGAGCAGCTTGCCGACCAGCTTGGAATTATCCATGAGGGGAAGCTGCTTGAGGAAATTTCAATTGGAGAGCTGCATAAACGAAATCGCAGATATATCGAGTTCCGTGTGTCCAATGACAATAAGGCAGCGATGCTGCTCGAGTCGCGAGCGGGCGTCCATGATTATGAAATCCATGGTGACGGATTGATACGTGTATATTCACGGATTGGAGAACAGAACAAGCTGAATAAGATGTTTGTTCAGAACGATATTGATGTGTTCAAAATGACACTCCACGAGGACACGCTTGAAGATTATTTCGTAAAGCGGATTGGTGGTGGTACGATTGGTTAATTTGCTCTATACCGAGTTATTGAAGCTGAAACGATCGAAGATGTTTCTCGTGAGTATAATTGGGGCGTCTGCCGCACCAATTATGATGTTCATCGCATACTTGAGCCAGATGAAGCGTGAGCCAGAGAAAGTAATCCCTTTCGAAATTTCATTTTATAACACGAATCTGAATGTGATGCTGCTGCTTGGAGTACTGTTGTATGGTGTTATTACTGCATATTTATTCAATCGAGAATTTGTGGAGGATACACTCAAGAACCTGCTTACAATCCCGGTATCAAGAGTTGCTCTAATCGCGAGCAAAATGCTTATGCTGCTCATATGGATACTTCTATTGACGATGGTGGCATGGGTGCTTACATTGGGATTCGGATTTTTTATCAAATCAGACGGGGTAAGTGCCACGGTACTGGTGTCTTCATTGGGTGACTATGTACTAGGTGCTGTCCTTATGTTCCTGTTGTCCACACCGACGATTTGGGTAACCTTCTTATTCAAAAATTATGTGCCGACCATCATGTTCACAGCGGTGATCACGTTAGGGAATGTTACCGTGATCAGTTCCGATTACAAGGCGATTTTCCCTTGGTCAGCTGCACATGTAATTGTGACACAAAGTTATGTAGCGGATTATCCGCCTCTATACTCGTTTATTGCGGTCGGTATCACTTCGCTATTCGGCTTAGTAGCAAGCGTTCTGTATTTCAACAGAATGGATATTAAATGAAGTGAAATATATAGGAAGTTAATTGAAGCAGATCGACCTCCGGGTCGGTCTATTTTACGTTCTCTACCAAACAACATGGCGGACGCGTAGAGAATGAGGATCAAAGCAATCAGGAATACAGCTACAACCTTTAGCAAGTGTTTTATGATGATGATCTTCCTTCAAGAGGCAATATGAATGAGATGGGGAATAGGTAGGCATTGCAAAAATAAAATTTCTTATTTCCGTAGCGGATCATTCTTTTGCATGGTTATGCACATTGCTGCTTGAAGAGACAAAAAGGAGTGAGGTTCGGCATGGAACTGACTCTGTTTTTCTGTGATTATGTTGAACATCACTGTCACAATGGCTCGAAACCGCGCGGTTGCCCGGGAAATGAGAGTACAAGCACGGGAAATGAGTATGGATTGCTGGGGAATTTCCATCGAGTAAGGAAACTTCCTTATCGGGTTGGTTTCTCCATCTGGATACTGGCGATGACCAGAATGGGATCGTAGTGCTTCTGTGGAATGTAAGGTAAGAAAAAACAAAAAATCATTGATCTGAATATTGATCCATATCTAATATATGAGGTGAAACAATCAATAGAAAGCCACATGGGAGGGAGCATGAATGGATCTGAGCTACTCGATTTATGGAACAGGCGAGCCGATTGTGCTGATTCACAGCGGAGGCGTCGATTCAAGGGCATGGGGGGAGCTAGTACCACTTCTCGCAACAACTCACCAGGTCGTTACCTTTGATGCTCGTGGTACGGGGCGATCGCCCGCACCGCAAGTACCGTTCAACCTTGTCGAGGATTTACGTCAACTGCTGGACGACCTGAAGCTGGAACAGGTGACCCTAGTTGGGCATTCTATAGGCGGAGAATTGGCTACTAACTTTACATTAACCTTCCCGGATAGAGTCGCTCGACTGATCGCTGTTGCTCCATCCTTGACAGGTTTCATCTTCTCAGAGACGTATCGGGGCTGGATTCAGCAATTGAATTCACTCGCTCCGGATGTGGGCAAGATGATACAGTTTTCATTGGAGGGGCCAATTTATCGAACGGTCATGGCTAGCGGTCAGCGTGATATCTTTATTGATATGCACACCCAATACTTTACGCGTGTCTTCACAGAGTGGCGCAGCTTTGAGGTGATATGGCCTCAGCCACCTGCGATCGAACAGTTGGAGGAAATCGCGGTTCCTACCTTGTTTATGTACGGGACAGTGGAGTGGGACGATATGCGCATGATCGCGGAGGAGTTCAAGCGGATACCACGTATTGCTTTCGTCGAAATAGAGGGTGCAGACCACATGCTCCCATTGACGCATCCTCAAGAAATGGCCTCGCACATTCTATCTTTTTTGGCAGCAGGGGATGAATCGTAGGGTACAAACTCCGTGACATTTCACGAATCAGCGGCAGTCAGACACGACTCTGGTGTCTTGTACTGCCGCTATATCTGTATCTATATCTGTATCTGGTCGATATCTTAACGTTCCAGTGTAACTCATAATCATACTATGCAAGTTAACCAATGATCATTAAATCGTGATCGTGCGATGTGGTTTGCTATAATGCGATGTTCCGCCACCACCGACGATCACTCTTCCGCCTCTCGGAAACACCAATCGCTTGTTTATCCCGCCTGACAGTATTACCTCAACTTTAGCCCGGTTTGCAGTTGCAATGTAAATAACATACCCACTTCTTGAAATTTCCGTTCTCCAATTCCGATCAAACTCAGATCGCAGTACCCGGTTTGAATACACCTGATTTACCACATCAGATGATCTCGATGTTCGTAGCGCTTTAGATTTGCTCATCGGATGTTTCCCTCCGTCTATTCAAAATGAATTGACATGAATCACTTCTAGTAATCACTTCTAGTAATCACTTCCAATTATTATATGCTTGTTCATATCCGATGTTTGGATTGTGTATGTGGTAATCAAAAAATGTGCTGATTTGACTCCAATGTCATGGTTAAATAAAAAAAAGTTGAGATTGGAGAGATCGCCATCCCGTCGCTGAAAAGGGGAATATTCGAATTTTTTTATCATGTATTTCTCTACAATTCCAAAATAAATGATCTCCAATATTCGTCTGAGGTGTGGTACGATAGTAATGTTTTGTGCCAATAGTCGACATGAAATTTGATAGAGAAAGCGTCATAAAATGGACCTTGCCATTTCTCTTAAAATTGTATATGATTCTATAGCGAACTATATATAGTTGGTTTAATGCGATACATACACTATATATTGTGACAGCAATTGGAATCGAGCGGCGCCACGCGCCAGATTCTAAGACATGCCTATTCAGAGATTGAGAGATTAAAGCGACAGCATAAACGCAATTAGGGTACGCAACGTGTCGATCGCTTTGATCCTTGTTTTTGAATGAGCATTTTTTGTTCGTTCCATTTGCAAACTAGTCGAACAACGGAGGGGTCACGTGCTTATCGCTTACGATTCGAAGACGGGTAACGTGAAACGATTCGTCGATAAATTGGATTTGGAGTGTGTTCGTGTCACGCCTGACACCAAGCTTAATGAACCCTTTATCCTGATTACGTACACGACCGGGTTCGGACAAGTTCCACAGTCCACGCAAGAGTTTCTGGAAGAACACAGTCATTTGCTCCAAGGTGTCGCGGCCAGCGGCAACATGAACTGGGGCACTCGGTATGGGCTTGCAGCTGACCATATTTCCAGAGAATACTCCGTCCCCGTACTGATGAAGTTTGAACTCAGCGGGACAAAACGAGATGTAGACAACTTTATTCGGGAGGTCCATGACTTTGATACCAAAATGGATACAGCTTAACAATGAAATCATGGTTCAGAAGGACGGTAAATTTCAATTTGGCAAGGATCACGACGCAGCAAAGAGCTACTTCGTTGATTATGTCAATCAAAATACAGTGTTTTTCCATAACCTTGAAGAGAAGATTCATTATTTGATCGAAAATGATTACTATGAGAAAGAGATTTTCGACCAATATGAATTTAAAGATATTAAGAAATTGTACGAGTTCCTGTACTCGAAGAAATTCCGCTTCCCATCCTTCATGAGCGCGTTCAAGTTTTATAATAACTACGCGATGAAGACGAATGATGATACGAAGTTCTTGGAACGTTATGAAGACAGACTGGCGGTTGTATCCTTGTTCTTAGCGAGCGGAGATATGAACAAAGCATTCGAATATGCAGATCTGTTGATTGCACAAGAGTATCAGCCAGCAACGCCAACCTTCCTGAATGCAGGGAAGAAGCGCAGAGGAGAGCTCGTCAGCTGCTTCCTGCTCGAAGTGAACGATTCCATGAACTCGATCGGATTTGCGATCAACTCCGCACTTCAGTTAAGTAAAATTGGCGGCGGTGTGAGTTTGAACTTGAGCAAGATTCGCGGTGCAGGCGAGCAGATCAAAGGGCTAGACGGTAAAGCAAGCGGCGTACTCCCCGTTATGAAATTGTTTGAGGATGCTTTCTCCTACGCAAACCAATTGGGACAGCGTGACGGAAGCGGCGTTGTATACTTGAACGTATTCCATGCTGACATCCATGAATTCCTGGATACGAAGAAAATCAACAGTGATGAGAAAATCCGCATTAAGACTTTGTCGCTCGGCGTCGTTGCTCCGAACAAGTTCTTCGAGCTTGTTGAGCAGGATAAAGACATGTACTTGTTCTATCCGCACACGGTATTCCAAGCATATGGCAAGCATTTGGATGATATGGATCTCTCCGAAATGTATGATGAGCTCGTAGACAATCCGAAAGTCCGCAAAAAGAAAATTGTCGCTCGCGACCTAGTTTTGAAAATTGCACAGATTCAGATGGAATCTGGTTACCCATATATCATGTTCGTAGATAACACGAATGAATATCATGCCCTGAAAGAAATCGGTAAGGTTAAATTCTCCAACCTGTGCAGTGAGATCGCACAGCTTAGTGAAGTGTCCACAATTAACGATTACGGCATTGAGGATGAGATTAACCGCGATATTTCCTGTAACTTGGGTTCACTTAACATTGTTAACGTCATGAAGAATAAGCGGATGCGTGATACGGTTCATCGTTCTATGGACGCACTGACAGAAGTATCTGACCGCAGCAATATCAGTATCGTTCCATCCGTAGCGAAGGCGAACCGTGAGCTTCATTCGGTAGGCCTTGGTGCAATGAACTTGCACGGTTACTTGGCGAAGAACAAGATTGCATATGAGTCCATGGAAGCAAGAGACTTCGTGCGTGCGTTCTTCATGATGCTGAACTTCTATTCCTTGGAACGTTCCATGCTGATTGCGAAAGAGCGCGGCGTGACGTTCACGGACTTTGACAAGAGTGAATATGCGAGCGGCGCATATTTCGATAGATACTTGAACACGGACTTCACTCCGAAGACAGATCGCGTGAAGGAATTGTTCGAAGGTCACACGATGCCTACATTGGAAGACTGGGCTCGCTTGAAAGAGCAAGTGATGGAGCATGGCTTGTACCATGCATACCGTCTGGCGATCGCACCTACAGGCTCTATCTCGTACTTGCAGTCGTCTACAGCTTCGATCGCGCCAATTACTCAGCGCATCGAGGAGCGTGAGTACGGAGATTCCAAGACGATCTATCCAATGCCTTACATTAACGATGAGAACTACTTCTATTACAAAGAAGCATATGACATGGATATGTTCAACCTGATTGACTTGGTTGCGGATGTTCAAGTTCATATTGACCAAGCGATCTCAACGGTACTGTTTGTTAAGGATGATCTGACGACTCGTGATCTTGCAAAATATTATATTTACGCACAGAAGAAGGGGCTTAAGACGCTCTACTATACACGTACGAAGAAGAAAACAATCGATGAATGTGTAAGCTGCGTTGTCTAATTGAGCGCAACCTGCATTAAATGAGAGTTCAAAAAGGATGGTTTTCAGCACCGAGCACTGTGTATATTACTTCGTGATCTAAAGCGGTCTTTTTGAATTACCTCTAGAAGGAGATTCGTAGATGAGAAACTTTGAAGCTGTTAACTGGAACAGACCTGAATCGGATTATATGGAAATGCTGTGGACGCAAAATACGTCCCAATTCTGGCTTGATACGGAGATTCCAATCTCGAAAGACTTGAAGTCTTGGACGAAAATGTCCGATGATGAGAAACTTGCCTATATGCATGTGCTTGGCGGCTTGACCTTGCTGGATACAGAACAAGGGAACGTGGGAATGCCGGTTATTGCGCAGCATGTAGAAGGGAAGCAGAAGAAGGCAATTCTGATCTTCCAAGCGGCAATGGAAGAAATTCATGCGAAGAGCTACAGCACCATCTTTACGACGGTTGCTAGCACAGCAATGATTGATGAGACATTCGATTGGGTAAAAGACAATAAGCACTTGCAGAAGAAGACAGCAATCATTGACGGCCTATATAAGGGTATTCAAGACAACGATCCAATCAGCTTGTACAAAGCGATGGTAGCATCGGTATTCTTGGAGAGCTTCCTGTTCTATTCCGGCTTCTTCTATCCACTGTATTTGGCTGGACAAGGCAAGATGGTAGCAAGCGGTGAGATCATTAAGCTGATCATCCGCGACGAGAGCGTCCATGGCGTGTTCGTAGGCTTGCTTGCACAGGAAATTTACAATAAGCAAAGTGCGGACGTGCAGCGTGAGTTGTCCCAATTCGTGAACAAGCTGATGCTTGAATTGTACGAGAACGAGCTTGAATACACTGAGCAGCTATATGATGCAATTGGACTTACACATGAAGTGAAGAAGTACATTCGTTACAACGGCAACAAAGCGCTCATGAACTTGGGCTTTGAGCAATACTTCCCAGAAGAAGATGTTAACCCCGTTGTCTTGAACGGTATCCGTACCGAAACAAGTACACATGACTTCTTCTCCACGAAGGGAAGCGGGTATCAAAAGGGCAAGGTAGAGCCTTTGCAAGACAAAGACTTTACAATGCTGAACGATCGTGTCAAACAATCCGATATCTTTGCATAAGATGATAAGGATTGCTAGGAATGATGCAAGAACAACTGAGTGGGAACGCTCAGTTGTTTTTGTATTGTCGTGTCATAAGAGCGGAATACTTAATGTACCGGCTGCATGTATATCCATACTAGGGGAACACCCGTATATTCATGAATCAATTTTCACTGCTTTAGTTTGATGAGATAATTCGGACAGATGATTTTCATACATAAAGGACGGGCTTTCATGAAAAAAAGAATTACGGATATTGCTATCATTATCGCAGGCGCTTTCATTTTTGCATTAGCAGTTAACTTGTTTGTCATCCCCAATGATTTCGGTGAGGGCGGGGTAACAGGGGTTACCATTATTCTCTACTATCTGTTCGAATGGTCACCAGGGTTGATGAACTTGATCTTAAATGCGGTATTGCTTGTCGTTGGCTACAAATTCTTGGATAAGAAAACGACGATCTATACCATCATTGCAGTTGTGTTCAACTCATTATTCCTGCATTTGACGGAGAGCTGGCGGATTGCATCCAATGAGCTCATGATCAATGCGATTTTTGGCGGTATTTTCGCAGGTGTCGGGATCGGTCTTATCATCCGAGTCGGGGGCACAACAGCAGGCTCGACGATTTTGGCTCGCATTATGAACAAGTATTTGGATTGGAATGTAAGTTACGCATTATTGTTCTTCGACCTCATTGTGGCATTCGCGTCGTTCTTCATCATTGGACCGCAAGGCTTGATGCTAACTATTGCGATGCTGTATGTAGGGACGAAGGTGATGGATTTCATTATCGAAGGATTGAATCCGAAGAAGGCGGTTACGATTATTTCCGTGGAGCATGATCGGATCGCGGAGCAAGTGAATGTCGTCATGGATCGTGGAGTGACGGTACTGGAAGGACATGGTTATTATACAAAGGATCGGAAGCAAGTACTGTACATTGTTATTAGTAAGCAGGAAGTATCAACCTTGAAGAAAATCGTCCGAGCAACAGATAAGGATGCATTTATTACGATTCATGATGTTAGGGATGTGTTCGGAGAAGGCTTTATTGATATTACGAAATAACCAGGCTTCAACAACCAAATATGGCGTGTCTGCCACTTGGATTCCGCGCCACATCTAACTGTGAAAAAGTTAGGTGTGGCGCGGAATGTTTTCGCTAACACTTTTCTGCCAAAATGTGCGATAATACGAATTGTACAACTAGAATATGGGAGGGCACAACAATGGTACAACCGTGGTTTGAGAAAGCGAAGCTTGGGATTTTCATTCATTATGGCATTTATGCGGTCGATGGGATTTCAGAATCCTGGTCTTTCTATAATGGAAGAGTGTCGTATGAAGACTACATGAAGCAGCTCGATGGATTTACGGCAAGCAAGTTCGATGCAGACAAGTGGGCAGACCTCTTCGAGAAGTCTGGCGCGAAATATGCAGTTCTGACAACGAAGCATCATGATGGCGTTGCATTGTGGGATACGAAGTACAGTGACTTGAACGTTGTGAAGAAGACGCCTGCCAAGCGTGATCTTATCAAAGAGTATGCCAAGGCGCTTACAGATCGCGGTATTAAGCTTGGTATGTACTATTCCTTGATAGACTGGTCACATCCAGATTATGCAAGTGTGTACGAAGGCGGGAAGGTGCCTGAGGATTTGAGCAAGGTGAACCGCTTCTGCAGTCCGACGGATGGTGTACAGGATGAAGAGGCATGGCAGCGCTTCCTCGAATTCAATAACAATCAATTGCGTGAATTGCTTACTGACTACGGCAAGGTGGATCTGCTGTGGTTCGACGGGGACTGGGAGCGCAGCGCAGAACAGTGGAATTTGCCAGCGTTCAAGGATTACCTGCTGTCGTTCAACCCTGAGCTTATCATTAACTCCAGGCTTCAAGGGCATGGGGACTACAAGACTCCGGAACAGGGCTTGCCAATTACAAGACCAGTAGGGCCATGGGAGTTCTGCACAACCATTAATAGCTCTTGGGGCTACCAACACGATGATGATTATTATAAAACATTGAATCAAATTATCCGAATGTTCTGTGACTGCATTACGATGGGCGGGAATATGCTGTTGGATGTAGGGCCAATGGAGGACGGGACAATTCCGCAGCGTCAGGAAGAGACACTCATTGGTCTGGGCAACTGGATTCGGACGCATGAAGAGGCTATTTATGAGACGGATGAAGGCATTCATACTCGTTATTACTTGGGCGGCAGTACCGTGTCCAAGGATCGTCAGACGTTATATTTGTTCGTATATGATGATCCGAAAGAAAGCGTTTGCTTAAAAGGTCTCTCGAATAAAATTAAAAAGATTACGGTGCTTCATTCTGGCAAGGAATTAACTTATGAAATTCAAGGCGGCGTGCCGTGGTTCAATATTCCGGGTACAACATGGATACATATGACGCCGGAAGATGCGCATGAGAATGTAACGGTATTGAAGATTGAACTGGAAGGCGAACTGGATATGTACGGCGGTTCCGGTGCCGTGGTTACACACAACTAGGGAGTTGCAATCATAGAGAACACAACGTAGAGAGGAAGACGACAGCATGAGCAGCAACAAGCTGATTTTAGCGGGTTATGCAGGTGATCCTGTACTACCGAATGTTACAGCAGAAGATGCGAAGAAACTAACTCATTTGAACGTGGCATTTGGTCATGTGAAGAACGACCGCATTACGATTGATCATTTGCAGAATTTGTCTCAATTGCAAGTATTGAAGTCTTACAACCCTGAGCTGCTCATTCTACTGTCTGTGGGCGGATGGAGTGCAGGCGGGTTCTCTGAGGCTGCGTCGACAGCTGAAGGAAGACGACTGTTCGCAGAGTCTGCAGTGCGGGTCTTAGAGACAGCACCGTTCGATGGCATCGACCTTGACTGGGAGTACCCGTGCTATTCGGAAGCAGGAATAGCGTCCAGCCCGAATGACAAGCAGAACTTCACCTTGCTTCTCAAGGAACTGCGCGAGGTGCTTGACGCCCAGGGGCACGCAGACGGAAGATACTATCTGCTGACGATTGCAGCAGGGGCAGACCAATACTATATCGATGGTACGGAAATGGATGTGATCCATTCGTATTTGGACTTCATTCAGCTCATGACATACGATATGCGCGGCGGCTTCCAAACCTTGACGGGGCATCACACGAACTTGTACACATCGACTGGCGACTTGTTCCGCATTAGCATAGATGCATCTGTACGGTTATTCGCTGCTGCAGGAGTGCCTAGAGAGAAGATTGTCATCGGTGCTGCCTTCTATTCAAGAATGTGGAAGGATGTGCCGAATACGAATAATGGCTACTTGCAAATGGCGCCTGGATCGGGAGGGTATGGACCTGATTATACGAAGCTGGTTGCGGAATATATCGACAAGAATGGATTCGTTCGTCATTGGGATGAGGAAGCAAAATCTCCATACTTGTACGACGGACATAGCTTTATTACGTATGACGATCCAGAATCCTTAACGCACAAGTGCAAGTATGTGAGGGAGCAGGGAATTGCTGGCGTTATGTTCTGGGAATATAGCTGCGACCATACGCATACGTTGCTGGATGCCATGTACCGTGCCTACACAAGCTAATTAGGGATGTAAAATAGAGAATCCCCTGCATACGTCAGCGAAGCGCTGAGACATGCAGGGGATTTGTGATTAGTGGATATCGTTCTTCTGGAAGTTGCCGCCGAGTACATCCGATACACTTTCGATCGCGATGAACGCCTTGCTGTCAATCTCTTGGACAACAGACTTCAGCTTCGCTAGCTCCAGACGGGTAACGACACAATAGATAATTTGGGTATCTTCCTTGCTGTAACCGCCTCTGCCGTAGATGAAGGTCGTGCTTCGACCCAAGCGGCTCTGAATTGCTTCTGAGACTTCCTCATATTCCTGCGATATGATGGTTACCGACTTCGACTCATTCAAGCCCTCAACGACGATATCCATCACCTTCGAAGCAATATAGAAAGTAAAGATGGAGTACATGGCTGAATCCCAGCCGAATGCGAATCCAGCTATGATAAAGATGAATACGTTGATAATGAGAATAATTTGACCAACTGGCACCCGAGTCTTCTTGGACACGAGAATGGCTACGATTTCAGTACCATCTAGTGATCCGCCAAAGCGAAGAACGAGACCAACACCGAGACCGAGAATAAAGCCACCGAACAGAACTGCCAATATTTTCTCATTTGTAAATGCTTCTGCTGAATGCAGCATAAATGTCGTTCCGGACATGACTATGATTCCGTATAAGGTGGAAAATGCAAATGTTTTTCCGATTTGTTTGTATCCGATAATGAGAAACGGAAGGTTAATAAGGAAGATGAACAGACCTAGCGGCAGGCCCGTTAGCTTGGATACCACGATCGAAATACCGGTTATCCCACCATCAATCACACTGTTAGGTACGAGGAATAATTCCAACGCTACCCCCATTAGAATTGCACCAGACGTGATGAAGATGAATCTCTTCAAGATGTCTAGAACGGACATTTTCTTATGAACTCTAGCCATGCAACAAATCCTCTCTGTCTATAGGTTAGTACTAACTTTACGTATGTATATCATATCATTTTCATGAAACATGAACAATAAAGCGACCAAGGTCATGAAAATAACAGTCATAAAATGCAAAACTCAGCGCGAACTGGTAGAGCATGTATATATCGTTTGGAGTAAGAAAAGGATAAGATAGCGGCAATTATTTCATGCAAGCGGAATGGGTTCAGATGTGCCTCAAGGATGAGGAATTGTCATAAAGGAGAACAACATGTATCTGCAACTTCTCTGGTTAGTGCTTTTGCTGCTCCAACGGCCAACCGTATCGGAACCAATCATGATTGGACATCATGGCCAACAAATTGCATCTGCTCACCGTGCGGATTATTTACTTCCTGGTGCTGCTATTGTGAACGAGCAACAATTAGACAAGCTGATGAAAGCGATAGATCGCCAAGTAGCCATTGCTCCGATTAATGCAGCATTGAATGGTTATGGTGGGATTATTCCCGAGAAAAATGGGATGAGGCTGGATCGAGAATCATTTATCGAGCAGTTTTATAAATACATCGTCAACAGCGGTTCGATGAGGATAGAGGTGCCGATGCAGATTGTCTATCCAAAAGTAGACAGTGAACTCCTATCGCATATTCGTGAGAAGGAAATTGGTCATTACACAACCTTCTATAATACGAACAATAAAAACCGTTCTATGAATATAAAGCTTGCTGCAGAGGCGATTAACAATCACGTCCTATTTCCAGGAGAGACGTTCTCCTTTAATGAAGTTGTTGGGCAGCGCACGCAAGAGAGAGGGTATGTGCGTGCGCCTATCATCGTGAAGGGGGAATTGTCAGAAGGAATAGGGGGCGGCATATGTCAGATATCATCCACCCTGTTCAACGCTGTCGACCGCGCAGGGCTACATATTGTGAAGCGCTACTCTCACTCTAGGAATGTAACCTATGTGCCGCCTGGTCGTGATGCAACGGTAAGCTGGAATGGACCCGACTTTACCTTCCATAATCTTTACAATCAACCGATATTGATCCGAGCCTTTGCCAACGGGGGAAGCGTACATATTGGTGTTTACTCATCGGAAGAGATTCGCTACAAGCAACGTGATGTACCTGGTGCTTCGAAGGAACTGCCTGAAGAAGTGAAGGATATCGATGTGGACAAGGAAGAATAATGCAGGTGAGGGTGCGATAATCAACAATAAGACGGTTGCTCCTCTCGATGGAAGAGCAACCGTCTTATTGTTGCGAATAATGCGTGTACCGCTTGCCGCGGTAGAATACGGATACCGCGATAAGAATCAGACTGGTGAAGATTAGAATGAGAAAGGAGGCTTGATAGCTTCCGCCGATGTCGTAAAAGACTCCGGAAACCAAGGGGAGTAATCCGCCTATCAAATATCCGCCGAACTGAATCATGGCCGTCCATAGACTTGCGTCGCGCGAAGTGCTTGTTACATCGAGAGGCAGGATTAACGCAATCGAGAACAGGCCGCCCGCTCCAATCCCCATCACTGCTGCCGACAGAAATGGATTCACCTCGGCAGGAAAATAAGAAAGCGCGCTGCACCCTGCCAGACTGCATATGGAAAAGGCTAACAGCCATGACTTGCGAGAAGTGGTACGATTCAACATAAGCGGCGTCACCAAGCCTGCGATCATCTGCATGATCGAATATACTGTTACTAGCGTCCCTGCAGTTGCCGCATCCATCCCAATCTCCTGAGCACGGGGGGCAAGCCAGGTAGCAGCGGTGTAGTAGATGCCGGATTGCAGTCCAAAAATAATGAGGAACAGCCATGCTTGCTTATTATTCCACGGAAGCTTGCTCGATTGCTTGCGAGACGATGCGTCGTGATGGTCAGTTGACGCATGCTTTCGAATAATCGGCCACCACGCAAGTATCCCGATAACCGCGAAAATGGACCAGATGCCAAGCGCCGTGCTCCATGATCCGTGTGCGGCACGCTCAATCGGTATCGCGAAGGCGGAGCTGATCGAAGCGCCGATGCCCATGCCGGTTAAATAGACGCCGACTATCGATGAGGCGTGAGCAGGGAAATGATGCTTGATGAAACCAGAGATCAGCGGACCGGCAACCGCAATCCCGATACCGGCAAGCAATGCGGTAAGCAAGAGCAGGAAGGAGGTGACGGCGAAGAAGCGAGCGGCCGTCGCGATGCCGATTAGTCCGATGCACATGGTGATCGCTCTTTCCATTCCCAATCGATCGCTCAAGCTGGCCGCCATAGGAGCGAATATTCCCATGCAGAACAGTGGTATGGACGTTAGCAGGCTGACCGATATCCCGTTCATTCCCAAATCTCTCTGAATGTCTTCCAGCAGCGGGGAAATGGACGTAATCGCGGCTCGCAAATTTGTAGATACGAGAAACAATGATAGAATCAATAAAATGGTATACCCCGTACTGCGTTTGTTGGGAAGCGAATAATCAATCGCTCGCAGTTCGGATTTCATAACATTCACCCCAATCAGTCTATTTATCTAATTTATATTTATCTAATTTGAGTTCTTATCGCGCAATGGACTGTTTCACCTTTATTTTTATGAATTATACCAGATATTTTCTTCACTCATGATTGTTACGTCGAAAAAAGAAAAAGAAGATTGAATTTTTTTTATTTTCTGTGTTTAATATATATTAAATCAATTAAACATTAGAGGGTGTTGTCATGGGGAATTTCAAGTTGAACGATGCTCAGCAGTCCTTGATCGAGGATTTCGGAACGTATATCGAATCATCAGGGGGTGCGCGCTCACTCGGGAAAATATGGGGCTATCTGCTGCTAGCAGGAGAACCGCGTTCGCTTGATCAAATGGTGCTGGACTTGCAGATTAGTAAAGGCACAGCATCCTTATCTGTCCGTCAAGGGGTTCAAGTGTCCTTATTTCGCAAAGTAGGTATCCCTGGAAGCAAACGGGATTACTACGAAGTGCATCCGGATGCTTGGACGTCAATTTTGCATACGAGCATTGCGCAAGGGGGAATGATGGGGAATTACGTGAGGCGGGCGAAGTCCATCGCATCGGATGAACAAGCAAAAATGAAAATGGATGAAAGCATCGAGTTTTTTGATTTTGTCGTCCACCAAATGAAACAAATTCTAGTTCAGTGGCAGGAACAACGTCAACATAAGGACAGTCATAACTAGGGGGAGACAACATCATGCCGAAGGCAGCTGTGAATGGGATGCTCATGCATTATGAGAGTAAGGGGAAGGGTTCGCCTGTCTTATTCCTACATGGTAGTGGATCATCATGGCGAATGTGGGAACCGCAATTCGAAGCCTTCTCAGAACGGTACAGCATGATAATGCCGGATTATAGGGGGCATGGCGATTCTACTAAGGAATTTCCAGAAGGCAAATATGATCATTACGTGATTGTTGAAGATTTGAAGTGTTTCTTGGATGAGCTTGGGCTGAACAAAGTACATGTCATCGGTGTCTCGCAGGGCGGACAATTGGCGACCCTGCTTGCGATCCGGTATCCACAATATATAGATAAGCTAGTCATATCGAACAGCTATAGTGAAATGCCGACGGTTGCAGCAGGCTGGGTGCTGTCCATTTCCAATTTTCTTTTCAGCCTGCTTCCTTACCGTACGATCGTGAATCTCATGATGAAGTTTTATAAGGATGATCCATATACACAGCGAATATTACGCAATTCTTTCTCAATCGATAAGAAGATGCTCCTTGCTATGAAGACGGCTCCTTTCCCGACGCATACGAATGAACTGTACCGCATTCAGTCACCAGCTTTAGTCATGGGAGGAGAAGGAAAGATAATGACTGGTATTGACGAGAGGAAAGGGTCTCGTACCATTTATAATCATATTAATCATGCAACTCTTGCCTTGTTCAGAGATGCTTATGATCCGCTGAGCACAATGCGCAGAGATATTTTCAATGAGATGATTATCGATTTCTTCGAGGACAGGCCGTTGAGAGCGCACAACGATGTTGTGATAGAAAGGAAGCAATCCTAATCGGATTTCTATTGTACGCGGTTTATGAATGTGATACGGTGGTGGAACGTTAAAAGTGAAGGAGGCGTTGTGCTATGGCAAAAATGACGAATTTGAATTGGGTGTATCAACGAGATGGGGTCAACGCATAAGTAGCCCACGAAACTGCGGCAGCCCCGATAGGATGAGAGGGGAAGCATCGTGACAGCACATTCATTCACTTCTGTAACGATTCAGCTAGGAAATATATCATTTGAGCTCAAGGAAGCTCATTCTTTCGATTGGATTCACAAGTATGGACACGTATTCTGCGTATTCGACGAGCAGGATTCTGGGAATATTGCGTTTGGCGTTGAGCAGGAAGGGCGCAAGCGATTTATTAAATATGCAGGTGCTAGAACGAAGGAGTATATGGGCGAGCCGGAAGCTGCCATCGAGCGGTTAAAAGCGGCGATTCCGTTATATACGGAACTGAAGCATCCGAACTTGATTGAACTCGTGGAACACTTTGAGGTTCAGGGTGGTGGATATGCAGCCGTATTTGAGTGGTTCGAAGGAGAATGTCTTCATTCTCACTGGTCGTTCCCGCCACCGGCTAAGTACCATGATCCAAGATCTCCATTTTATCGACATCGGCATCTTCCTATGCAGCAGCGATTGAACTCATTGGATGTCATTTTCTCATTTCATGAGCATGTGGAGGCACAGGGATATGTGGCTGTAGACTTTTATGATGGAAGTATCTTATATGATTTCATAACCAATCGAACGAAGATTTGTGATATCGACTTTTATCGGAGATCTCCTGCTGTCAATGATATCGGGGAACAATTCTGGGGAGCTATGCGATCCAAATCGCCAGAGGAATACGAATTAGGCGCGCTGATCGATTCCCGAACGAATGTGTATAATTTAGGAGCCATTGCTTTTGGACTGTTAGGTGGGGAACGAAATCACGCTTTGGAACGCTGGGAAGCGGGACAAGTGCTGTATGAGATCGCTCTGCAAGCCGTTCAGCAGGATAGAGACCAACGATTTCCAAGCATTGCAGCTTTCAAATCTGCTTGGGATGAAGCTCGAGGGCAGACGATATCATGATCTCATGGTTGCATGAACCGATAGAGTAGGAACGAATGAATTTTACTTATGAACCCTCTCCAAGTAATGTTGGAGGGGATTTTTCATGTTTTATATACTGGCGAAATCGCAGGTCAACACGTACTATAACTGTTTATTTCCACTAGGGGAGGTAAGCTATCGGAGAGGGGCATAATGGCTGAGAATGTACTCGCGATAACAATCAATAAGTAGTCCTAAATATATCAAGTGGTACTATATTCCTATAAATATGCAGAGAAGAATTGATAGGAATGGGACTAAGTGACCTGTACTGATAGCTTATAAATTCGTTATTATGAAGGAAAGATTCGTCGAAGCACTGCTTTCGGCGTTTTTTTTCATAATCAAAGGAAACGTATGTTCGTAACTTTCATCAAAATGACACGAATGTGGCGAATTTGAAGGAGGACGGAGTGGACAAGAAGGCGAAGCAGATACTGATGAAAACGTTCTGGAGCAGTGCGGGATGGAAAGATACTCGTACGATAACGTTCGCTGGGGAGGATTTCGAGTACGCTAAGGACAAAGGTCTGATGTTCGATCCCGTGACGATGAGTCACGATGAATGTGTGCTGCGCATCGTAGAATTGCATAAATTGATTACGAAGGAGATGGTGGCACAAGCCTTCCTGCATAGCTTGTCTACGCGTAAGGTGCATCTGCGAAGTGCGCTCTCCAGTTGGGCACTAACACATGGTTTGCTACCCCATCCATTTGAGAGCAATATCGGTAGATGCACGAGCAGCACGTACGCGATGTATGGGGATTGCTATGAATGTGACAAGAGCGGGATTGCCGTTCTTGAATCCTATACGAATGAAGATATCAATGTTCTGAATTTCGAGCGGATGAAATGGGGAGGCGTTCGTCTTAACCATATCCTATATTGTCTATTAGATCTGGAACAGCTCCTAGCAGAAGGGACAGTTGACGTTACGGAAGAGGACGTGACCATTCTCCAACATATGCTGACCGCGATAAAAAGCTGCCAGCCTAGCGATGCTGCGCGTCAATTGGAGAAGAACTTAAGCAATGTGCTGCCATCCAATAAACAGGAACGCGATGTGATGATGGAAATTTTGTCTTATGCGGGTGTGCTGCGAGCTGGTTCGGAGAACAGGCCAGGCAGGGGTGGGAAAAACGACTTCTTCGCTGTTGTAAACTGGCGTGGAGTGGATGGGTATTCCGATCATGCGGTTGAGCATTACTTTGGCAAGTGGTTGTATGAATAGGAATCGAGTACATAAAAAGGATAGTTGACATTGGACAGATAGGAGGAATCAACATGATCGAAATTACAGAGTCATACGTAGATTCACTTGCCCCGAACGCGTCAGCCATCAAGAATGGACAGGGGCTCGTGAAAAAGCGGAGCTTCGTACAGTTGAACCGCTCAGAGGACGGTTCACTCTTATTTGGGGAATGCTCAGGCAGCGGCAAATCGAATTATCAATGCTCGGCAGACTTCATCCAGCCTGAGAAGCCAATTCTGCGCTGTTCCTGTCCAAGCAGGCAGCTGCCATGCAAGCATGCGCTTGGGCTGCTATATGCTTATGTAGGCGGAGGGGAATTCGCAACAGCGCCTGTGCCTGAGGATATCATCTCCAAACGGGAGAAGGCAGAGAAACGCGAAGAAAAGAAGCAGCAGCAAGCAGCGGATGGAGCCGAGCCGAAGCCGAAGAAAGTAAACAAGTCCGCTCTGAAGAAGAAAGTTCAAGCACAGCTGGACGGACTGGAGACGTTAGAGAAGCTGGTGCTGTCGCTCGTGCGCGGGGGCATCGGTACGATTGATACGAAGACGATTAAGATGATTCAGGATCATGCCAAGCAGCTAGGGAATCACTATTTGCCTGGGGCGCAGAATGAACTCCGGAGATTGGCCTTATATTTATCGAGTGATGAAGATCGAGAGACCATCTATACCAATGTAATGGAGCAGTTGACTCTCCTACATGCCTTCATTAAGAAGGGGCGGAGCCATCTGACTGCGAAGCTGGATGATCCGGAACTGGCATTGGATCACGAGAGCACCGTAGAAGAGTGGCTGGGTCATGCATGGCAGCTTAACGAATTGAAAGAATGCGGATTGATGAGCGAGAATGTGGAGCTTATTCAACTCTCCTTCCTCAGCTACGATGATCAAGCTCGACAAGAATATGTCGATCAGGGCTATTGGATGGAGAGAGAAACTGGTGATATTCATCGCACGATGCAGTATCGTCCGTATAAGGCGGCTAAGCAAATGCGTGCAGATGATAGCTTCTTCGATGTTGCACAAGTGAAGACGCTCTATCGATATCCGGGAGAGATGAATCGCAGAGTACGCTGGGATGAATTGATTACTAGAGTAGTAGGAGCGGAAGATGTGGAATGCTTGTCCGCACATGCACAGCGTTCGTATGCTGACGTACTAAAGAAAGTGAAAAATCAGCTGAAAAATCCGCTCGGCGATAAAAATCCAGTGATGCTCCTTCATGTGTCAGACATAAAGCAGACAGATCAGAATGAATATGTAATGTTGGATGAAGCGGGCCAGCAGATCGTGCTGGATGATGTGTGCGCTTCTCATCATTCCACAGTGTCTCTGCTCCCGCTGCTCCCTGCTGATTGGACGAAGGATGCTTCGATGCTGGTCATGTTCGAGCACCGACTTGCAAGCGGACGATTGCTTGCACAGCCATTAACAATAATGAAGGATGCGGAAATGATCCGTCTCATGTATTAAGGAGGATTGGCCATGAGTACAGCATTGTTGCAAGAGCTTCATCAAGAAGTACGGCGACTGTATATTGCAGGCAGTGATTTGGCAGTCGGCGACTTCCGTCTAAAACGACTACTTCCACAGTTCCAGCAGCTAGGTGAGCGGGCCCCCATTTTCAAGCGGCTGGCAGAAGGAATTGCATCATTAATTGAGCCTCCTGCGGGCAAGGAGCAGTCTTCAGCGGAGACGCTGCAGGACATTGGAATGCTCCTTCATTCCGTCTTATATACGCAGGGAAGCTCGGCTCCGGCAGGGCAGTTGACTGACATGGAGAGCTATCCGAGCAATCTGTCTACGAAGCTGTCCTACCGCAAGCTGGCGGCGGTGCAA
The DNA here is from genome assembly GCF_032337355.1 of Paenibacillus suaedae. Classification (NCBI taxonomy): domain Bacteria; kingdom Bacillati; phylum Bacillota; class Bacilli; order Caryophanales; family Paenibacillaceae; genus Paenibacillus; species Paenibacillus suaedae. Next base: position 180,357 of record NZ_JAVYAA010000006.1, on the reverse strand, counting down.
GAAGCACTAACGACAACAGGCGGAGGACGCTATGAAGTGATCTTACAGGCATTCGAGGACGGTATGTTCGCGGATCTTCGCTTGTTGCAGTACGCGATTGCAGCCCTTGGAGACCCGTATACGGAAATTGCTGATCTAACTACGGATAAGATTCTTCCTTCCTACGGATCGCAAGTCGTACCACATCTGATGAAGACATTCCAAATCGATGGCGGCAAGCTGGAAGCAAGAAAGCTTCGCGTCATCGGTACCGTCGGCGGAGAAGACGTGGCATCGTTTATCTATGAAGCGGCCCAGTCCGGCTCGGATGAAGTGAGAGCGACAGCAATCCGATTGTTGTCAGCCTATATCCAATATGAAGAATCGGTTCTTGATTGGACGAAGGAGAAGAAGAAAGCGATTCGAGAATCCGCGTATCATACGCTTGCGAACTATGGAACAGACAGAGCGGTGGCACGCTTGCATGAAGCGTTTGCCAGCAAGGATATTGAACTTGCCTCAGAAGCGGCAGCTGAATGTGATCATCCGCAGCTGACTGCCCAGTTGGTGCAGGATTTGGATCGCGATTTGAGCGCAGCGTTGGAACTAGCAGACGATAAGAAGAAGCTGGAGGCGGCTTGGACGAGGATCCGATATGTAGTTCGTGCATTGCATGAGAAGCGGTGCGCAGAACTCTACGACGTATATGCGAATTACGTGGGCCGCTATGAAGAATATAGACCTTTCCAATGGCTGGAGCTGCTCCACACTGTCGCTTGGTATATGGAGACAGAGAATTCGGAAGAGGCACTTGCTCATTTGCGAAAAATTGAAGATCTTGACGTACGCTTCATGTCTTATGCTGTTCGCGCCTCGTTCCATCTGTTATCACCAGAGGCAATGTACGATCACTATGTAGAATCGATGCGGAACAAGTGGAAGATGCAGACGAACAAAGAGATGCAGAGAAGGAAGAAGGAACTGTGCTCCACAATCGAAGCACTGGTACTGTCCAGAGAATATGTTGAGGTGCCTGCAGAGTGGAGCTATTCCAACGGAATGATGTCACTATACACGATTGTCATTCAACCACTTCCGCTTATTCTTGCTGCATGGGATGAGCGCTGGCTGGATTGGTTCATTGAGCAGAATGAGCTTGAGCTCGTATGTGCTTTTGCACGGCCGGGACACGAAATAAGCGCCAAGTTTATGTTGAGGAAGTTGGAGCAGCATCCTGAATTCCGCAATACGTACGCTGGCTTGATTTTGTCTGGATTGAAACGATCTGACGTGCCTGAAGAAGTAATGTGGGAAGCTTTAGTGGGGGCTATCGAGAACAAAAAAAATTCGAATTGTTACACATTTGATGGAAATGTGTATGAACGCATATATGAGCTGCCAGCTTCGTATCACGCTCGCTTGTCAGAGGTTCTTCCTATATACAAGTATACGGCTGGCGAACAACTGCGCTATGTCGTGGAACAGATGGAGAAGAAGCAAGCAGTGGTTGCGTCAGAATCGGTATAGCGCTGATTCCTTCTAACACGGAAATTGAAGAATTGTGGGCGCATTGTCAGAGTTATAAGACAGGTGCGTGCAACGAGCTTAAACGTCAGGGGAGATGATGAGATGGCAACGAGCCAACAGCAAATGCAGGATATCATGCGACTCTCAGCCGAGCGCTTGTATGAGGATGAGATTGCGGCACTACGCAAGGCGGACAAAGGAAAGATTCCAACAGGATGGCAAATGTCTCCGCAAGCGGTGCTCACGTTCATCACGGGAGGCAAGGCAGGAAAGACGACAATTACACCCAAATATATCGGCAACAGACGATTAGTGGAAATGGCGATTGCAACACTTGTGACAGACCGAGCACTCCTTCTGATCGGGGAACCGGGTACAGCCAAGTCATGGCTTTCCGAGAATTTGACTGCCGCTATTTACGGTAATTCCGGTCTTGTCGTACAAGGAACTGCTGGAACGAGCGAAGAACATGTACGGTACTCGTGGAATTACGCGATGCTCCTTGCGAACGGACCTACGCCGGAAGCGCTTGTTCAGAGCCCAATTATGCGGGCGATGGAGGCTGGTGGGATCGCTAGATTTGAGGAAATATCTCGCTGCGCCTCTGAGGTGCAGGATGCACTTATCTCGATACTTTCGGAGAAGACAATATCTGTGCCTGAGCTCGGCAAGGAAGTAAATGCGCGCAAGGGTTTCTCCATCATTGCGACAGCAAATACAAGAGATCGCGGAGTCAATGAGATGTCGGCTGCCCTGAAGCGCCGATTCAATATTATTGTGCTGCCAACGCCATCAGATATGAATACCGAGGTTGAGATCGTGAAGAAGCGCGTTCAGGAGATCGCTTCCGCTTATGATTTGCAGACAGCTGCTCCTTCTGATGAGGCGCTTCACAAGGTTGTAACCATATTCCGTGAGCTGCGCAGCGGCATGACGGTTGACAGAAAGGAGAAGGTGAAGTCTCCGGCGGGTGTCATATCGACGGCAGAAGCGATATCCCTGCTCACGAACAGCATGGCGCTTGCAGCAAGCTTCGGAAGCGGAGAACTGAGCGATGAGGACTTGGCGGCTGGTCTACAGGGAGCCATCGTGAAGGATGATGTCAAGGATAAACTCGTCTGGAAGGAATATCTCGACAACGTGATGAAAAAGCGCGGCGCGGAATGGCGCGGACTATACACGGCTTGTAAGGAGCTGAACGAGTGATGAGCGTGGTTGCGGCTTCTGCCGTGAACATATTCGGGGTTCGGCACTTATCGCCGGGCGGCGCGAAGCATATGTTGGATGAACTGGAGCGGATACAGCCTACAGCTGTGCTTATCGAAGGCCCCTCGGATGCGACGCCGGTCATCTGTCATTTGACGAACGAAGTAACGAAGCCGCCTATCGCCATTTTGGCCTTTGCGGATGACTTGCCCGTGCGGACGGTCATGTGGCCATTTTCCGCTTATTCGCCAGAGCTGCAAGCCATGAGATGGGCAGAGCAACATGGCGCACAAGCTGCATTTATCGATCTTCCATCCTCTGTCACGCTTGCTTTGCAGGAAACACGGCATCGCGCAGATTCTGCTGATGAGGAAAGTGACAGCATGGAGACTGAATCATTTGAACAACGGATACAGGAAGGGGAACAGCGCTCGATTTACGGCCGAATTGCCGAGCTGGCAGGGGAGCCTGACTATGATACGTATTGGGAACGAAACTACGAGCACAACTTGAACCCGGGTGCCTATCGTGATTCCATATTGGCTTTTTCCGCTGAGATGCGGCTGTTAACAGAAGAGACAGAACGACTGACCGATCGCACGGAATATGCCTACAACGCGATCAGAGAAGCATATATGCGGCGGAACATCCAAGACACGATAAACGCAGGCCATGCTCCTGAAAAAATCGTCGTTATATGCGGTGCGTATCATGCTTCTGCACTGGCGGATCTAACGGCAGCGATGACGGATGAAGAAGTGGCGCAGCTGCCGAAGCGGAGCTCGAAGCTTACCCTGATGCCTTATTCCTATTATCGATTGTCCTCACGCTCAGGTTATGGAGCGGGTAATCATGCGCCTGGCTACTTCCAGATGATGTGGGAGCATATGCTGGACGGCACGCTTGCTGATCTGCCGATGCATTATTTATCCGCAGTTGCTCGTTCACTGCGCAAATCAGGGACGCATCGCTCTACAGCAGAGGTAATTGAGGCCGTACGTCTGGCGCAATCGCTTGCCTCCTTACACGGAGGGAGTGCGCCGACCTTGCTGGATTTACGTGACGCGGCACTTACATTGCTCGGTCGCGGTGAACTGTCCGTTATCGCAGAAGCATTAGTGCGAGTTGATATCGGAACTGCAATTGGATCGCTTGCTGATGGCGTTAGCCAGACACCGATTCAGGATGACCTGAACCGTTGGCTGCGCAAGCTGAAGCTGGAGAAGTACAAGACGGCCGTGGCGACCGATCTCGCGCTTGATCTGCGCGAGAATCGTCGTGTCAGTTCGGAAGAGTCTGCATTTCTTGACTTGAATCGCTCATTTCTATTCCATCGGCTGACTCTGCTTGGTATATCGCTTGCGAAGCAGAAGCCGAGCCCACAAGAGCAAGCAACCTGGGCCGAGCATTGGGTACTTCAATGGACGCCGGAAGTGGAGATTGAAGTTGTCGAATCCACGTTGCTGGGAGAGACAGTTGAGGTGGCTGCTGCCTACAAGCTTCAGCAGAGGCTGGATAGCTGCGTAACGATTAACGAGGCATCCAAGCTAATCCGCGTCGCCTGCGAGTGCGGCATGCTGACGCAGATGGAAGCCGCTCGTCAAGCGCTGCAGCGGCTGGCAGTGGATAGTCGGGATGTCGTTCAGATTGCAGCGGCGGCAAGAGACCTGTCTACGATTATCCGTTACGGCGATATAAGACGTATGGATATGACGCCATTGCTGCCACTGCTGGAGCAGCTGTTCTTCCGCGCTTGTCTGTTCCTGCTCGATGCTAGCAGCTGCAATGATGAGGCTGCCAATGCCATGATCATCGCGATGAACGAGTTGAACAGCATATCACTCGATCATAGCGAACGGGTTGATGAAGCGCTATGGCTGCAAGAATTGCAACACTTGGCAGAGCGGGATGATCGGAATCCACGGTTGTGCGGATTTGCCTGTGCCATATTGATGGAACGCAACGTCATCTCTGCACAGCAATGTGCAGAGGAGGTGTCACGCCGCTTGTCCCCAGGTATCCCAGCAGAGCTGGGTGCGGGGTGGTTCGAAGGATTATCAATGCGCAATCGATATGCGTTGTTGTCACGCATGACGCTCTGGGAGCAGTTGAATGAATATATTCTATCTCTGGATGATAATGAGTTTGTAAGAGCACTCGTCTTCCTGCGGCGAGCATTCAGCACATTCGATCCGAGAGAGAAGGCGATGATTGCCGAGCTGCTTGGGGAATTGTGGGGCGTCCAACCCGAACAGGCCGAAGAGCTGCTTATGGGTGAGTTGAAGGAGGAAGAAGCGAGCATGATTGACGAATTGAATGATTTTGATTTTGGGGACATATAACATGAGCAAATTCGCTGAATCACAAGCACTTACACGTTGGCGGCTCATCCTCGGCCAGCCAGCTGAAGCGCAGCTATCCAGCTATTCCGTGAATGGCTGTACCGATCTGTCGGAAGAAGAACAGATCATGGATCAAGCATTGGCGGCTATCTATGACGAGACGAGTGATTCGCAGGCCGAATCCAGTTCTTCCGCTGGCAGGAAGGGAGCAGGACTTGGCCAATCGGCACCGCGCTTATCAAAATGGCTTGGAGATGTACGTTCCTTCTTCCCTGAAGATGTCGTATCGATTATTCAGCATGATGCGATGGAGCGAAAAGGATGGAAGCAGCTGCTGTTCGAGCCGGAGGTTCTGGCGCAAGTAAAGCCAGATATTCAATTAGTGGGCACATTGCTGTCATTGAAGGGGAAAATCCCTGAGAAGACGAAGGATACGGCTCGCATGCTTGTACAGGCGGTTGTGGATGAACTCGTGAAGCTGCTTGAAAGTGACATACGCCGAGCGGTTACGGGGGCGCTGAATCGAAGACAGCATTCTCCGCTTCCGTCTGTAAGCGGTATCGATTGGAAGAGAACCATTTCGCGTAACCTGAAGCATTATGACATGGAGCGGAAGCAGATCATTCCGGAGCGGTTCTATTTCTTCGACCGCGCGCAGCGCAATAAAGAATGGACGGTCATCGTAGATATCGACCAGAGCGGATCGATGGCGGACTCCGTAATTTGGGCGTCTGTAATCGGGTCAATATTTGCATCAATACCATCGTTGGATACACGGGTTGTCGTATTCGATACCGAAGTGGTTGATCTGACAGAACAGTGTGCTAATGATCCGGTTGACATGCTGTTCGGGATTCAATTGGGCGGTGGAACGGATATTAACAAATCTGTGGCGTATTGTGAGCAGTACATATCGGAGCCGAAGAAGACATTGTTCATCATTGTGTCCGACTTGTATGAAGGCGGCAATCGTGGAGCGCTCATCCGCCGGATGAAGGAGCTAAGGGAGGCAGGGGTAAGGACAATGTGCCTGCTCGCGCTATCTGATCAAGGCCAGCCCTTCTATGATGAGAATCTTGCTAAGATTCTAGCGCGGGATGGAACACCATGTTTCGCTTGTACACCAAGCTTGCTGCCAGAATTGGTTGAAGGAGCGTTGAAAGGGCATGATCTGACTGAGCTGGCTAAGCGGGTAGGTACCAAGTGATGTGGTGCTCACAAAGTTATAGATCTAAAAAGGACAGGACGGTATGTTAACCGTCCTTTTTTCATTTTAATTTATGAACTGGAATACAAGATGTCACGATTGCTGAAAATTTGATGCAGGTGATGCTCCATATGCGCCACGTAGTCTTGAATCAACCATTCCAAGGTCACGATTTGTCCGTCAGGGAGTTTGCAGCGAACATCAAGGCTTGGTTGAGAGAGAGAGTACGCGGTTGATAGACTTCCTCTTGCAGCGCTTGAAACTGTTCAGGCAGCGTATTCAAGGCAGCTTCGAGTCTGGCAATAGAATTTGCAATCAAAGTATCCTCTCCCAGTGGCATTGATTTTCCATCTAGACATCTATATTTATATTGTACTGCGATCATGAGTTTACTGCCATAGAGCCGCTAAGAATTCACTTACACGAAGTATTCTCTCGCAGCTCAATGACAGGATGAGCCAAAATATAATGGGAGATATGCGAGAACAGAGTGAATCTTATATACCTTATTGATGGAGACTGATTGGAAGCTTATGTTTTGATGAGGTATAGGTAAATAAGAAATGCTGGATACGATGACAACATCGAGTGTATTTAAAGCGATTAAATAAAGGCGGTTGGGGAGTCACGCTGACAATTGTAATTGTATAGTCAATAAAATAAATACGCTATAACTTGCAGGACTAAAAAAGAACAATAGTGATCGAGCTATGTTGTTTACCATTGTGAGCGTTTTGATGAGCAGTTGTGTTACTCACGAGGTTACTGAGGTTGAAGTGCTGCTTTGAGGTGAATGGCTGCGAGTCAATTTCAGTCTGCGGAACAACAGTTGGTCCACTCCGAAGCGGCCTGCATTGGTATAGGCGACGAGAATGAACAACGTAAGGATAATCATGATAGGATTGGCGCTGATAGAACCACTTAGTAGAAATGACATATTCATTACAATGCCGAAAAATGCTGCAGTTCTCGTTAACCCGCCTACGATCAGGCCGATACCGACAAGAAGTTCTCCCCATTGAACCATGAGGCTGAATAGTTGGGCATTCGGGATTGCGACATGTTCGAGGAATGACGCCCACCAACCCTGAACAATAGGATTCTCGCCAGAAGCCTTTGCTAGAGCACCTTTCAAAAATCCGCTTGCATCAAAGCCTCCACCAGTCATTTTGTGCAATCCGGCTGAAACCCAGGTGTAGCCTACATAAAGCCGGAGGGCCAACAATAGTGCTGCTGCCCACACATTTTTCCGTAAAAAATCGATCATTAACCAATCCTCCTTAATATTCGTGTGATTCCCATATATAGGATGCATAAACACTTTATAGTGCAGGACGCTAATTTGCAAGCCCCATTAGAGCTATTTTTTGACTAAAAGCTTGCATTTTCAGAATGAATATAACGGATATCACATTATTATGCGTAATCACTAGAAAAATAGTAGGATTAAGAGAATCGTATCGCATCAGCCGTACAGACGGGAATCATCCAATGCTTATGATATAGTAAAGCACAGGCTATCTCCTATTGAGAATAGGGGATAGCCTGATAGCGCCGCATGGTTAGAAATGTTGAATTTGTAGGATAATCGCACCGATTAACATGCCGCTGCCACAGCCAAGCGCATATGCGCTCAGCTTGCGGCTAACTGTCAACTTCCATTGCTGAAGTGAAGTATCGGCTTGAAGACGTCTATCTTCCTCGCGCAGTGCATTCGATGTCGCTGTGAACATGGAGCCTAGTGAAGAAGCTCCACGTACAATTGGATTCAAAAATCCAGTACGCATAACATAAGCGAATGCACCAATAATCAATAGAATCAGTCCATACAGAAAGCATCTGTTCACACTGCCTACATCAATTCGATCACTCATAAGCCCGAATGGGGGAGCACTAATGATGTACACGATGGCCACGACGATAATCGACGATACCGCGTATCGTGCCAACATGATTATTGCTCAACACGCTTTGCGAAGCGCAGATCTGGATTAGAACGAACATCGAACACGATGCCTGTTACTTTTGGACTTACAAGTGCTGTATCCACGGAGAACAAGATCGGCATGATTGGCAAGTCTTCCATCAATACTTTTTCAGCTTGCTGGAGGATTTCAACCCGTTTGTTAGGATCCAACTCGTACGTAGATTTTGCAATCAGGTCATCATACTGTTTATTGTTCCAATTTGTGAAATTGTTCGAGTTTGTAGATTGATAGTGAACAAGTACGCCAAGCGGATCAAGGAAGATTCCTTCCCATCCCATTCGTGCAACTTGGAAGTTCTTCTGCTTGAACGTATCAATATACGTTTTCCATTCTTGTGTTTCGAGCTTCACTTCAACGCCGAGATTTTCTTTGAACATCGCTTGCAACGCTTCAGCCACTTTTTTGTGCTTATCAGCAGAATTCAGTTTGAATGTAACAGGCGGAAGAGTAGACAACCCTTCTTCCTTCAAGCCCGCAGCGAGCAATTCTTTTGCTTTTTGAGGATTGAACTCGTAATACTTAGCTGCATCATCACGGAAGTCGTTGCCGGACGGGTTCTTGATGCCGTATGGCACATAGCCGTATGCAGGTTGTTCGCCTGCCTTGGTTACATTCTTCGTCAGCGTCTCGCGATCGATTGCATAGGCGAATGCTTGGCGAATTTTTGGATTTGTGAATGGTTTTTCATTTACATTGAACGAATACGTATAGACACTGAACGTAGGGTGAGCCAAGTATTCTTTATTTTCTTTCTCTTGATCCAGTGTATCGATTGGCAGTGCCGTAATCAAATCAAGGTCGCCGGTTTTGTACATTTGATAATAGGTTGTTGCATCTTGCACCATTTTGAAATGGATGGTATCCATCGAAATGGCGTCTTTGTTCCAGTAATGATCGCTCTTTGCAAGTGTAATCTCTTCGTTATGCTTCCATTCCTTCGAAGTGTAAGGACCATTGCCTACGATTGTACTCGCTTCAGCTGCCCATTTCTCGTCTTTGTCTACGACCGTAGAACGAACCGGCAAATACGCATGTCCCATCGAGATAATCGGGAAGATACCGAGCGGTGCCTTCAATTCAACGATCAACGTATGATCATCTTTGGCTTTAACGCCAACGTCATCCGCGCTTCCTTTGCCTGTGTTGTACTCTTCTGCACCTTTAATGTAGTACAGTGAGGAAGGGTCGTACGCTGCTGTCTTCGGATTCAGTACCCGTTTCCAAGCGTATTCAAAATCTTGTGCTGTAACAGGATCACCGTTCGACCACTTCGCATTATTGCGAATCGTGAATGTATACGTCTTGGCGTCAGCAGATACATCGACTTTGCTCGCAGCACCTTCTACGATTTTGCCGGCTTTGTCATACGTGTAGAGGCCTTCATATAGGTTATCGATAATAAAATAAGATGTTGTATCTGAAGCGAGAGCTGGATCTAGGGTGTACGGTTCGCCGCCCGATAGATTCGTTGTGATCACTTGCGGAATCTTGTCGCTGGATTCTGTACCGGCAGCAGATGATTCCTTCGCTGTCCCGTTATTGCTTCCAGAGCATCCGGTTAAGGCAGTTGCGGCTAAGATAAGAATTGCTAACATCAGGTTCCATTTTTTCATGCTCGTTCCTCCAATAATATCTTCATATGTAATAGATCATTCTTAATACAAATGGCAGGCAACCCAGTGATTGCTGTACACTTGCTTGCCTTCCGGCATTTGCTTGGCGCATAGCTCCGTTGCCGCTGGACATCTGCTATGGAATGGACATCCGGTAGGTGGAGATAGCGGGCTTGGCAGATCGCCATGCAGTACAATTCGTTCACGAAGCCTCTTATTTGAAGGGTCCGTTGTTGGAATTGCTGACAATAAGGCCTGCGTATAAGGATGAAGCGGGTTGGCGAACAATGAGCTTCGATCTGCCAGCTCCATCATTTTGCCTAAATACATAACGCCGATTCGATCACTAATATGTTTGACCATCGCCAGGTCATGGGCAATGAATAAATAACTTAAGCCTTGTTCGATTTGCAAATCCTTCATCAGATTTACAATTTGCGCCTGTATCGACACATCGAGTGCTGAGATTGGTTCATCGGCGACAATAAATTGCGGATTCACGGCCAATGCGCGGGCGATGCCGATACGCTGTCTTTGCCCGCCGCTGAATTCGTGCGGGAAGCGAAGTGCATGATCCGGGTGAAGCCCAACTTTCTCAAGCAGCTCAGCAATGCGCTCTTTGCGGGCCTTGCCCCTTGCCAAGCGATGTGCGTCGATTCCTTCGGCAATAATGTCGCCAACACGCAGTCGAGGGTTAAGTGATGCATGCGGGTCTTGAAAGATCATTTGCATGCTCCGATTTAGCTCACGACGTTCCAGGCCGCGTGCGCTAGCCAATTCCTTGCCATTGAACACCACCTTTCCAGCTGTAGGCTCCAGCAGGCCTACAGCGACTCTGCCTAATGTTGACTTGCCGCTGCCGCTCTCACCAACAAGGCCAACCGTCTCGCCGGGAAGGATGGATAAGCTGATTCCGTCAACTGATTTCACGCTGTGATTCGAACCTGTCCGAAAATGCTTATGCAGTTGATGGAGCTCAAGAATAGGCTTCGACATGTTCATTCCTCCTTGCAGGACCTGTCCCGTGACCGATTGGTGTTCGGGGGTCATTCAGCCAGCAGCGAGCGCTATGCTGATCTGAGAACGAATGGGTGTCAGGCAGATGCTGCAGGCAGACCTGCATGGTATAAGGACATCTCTTCGCGAAGGGACAGCCAGTGATCGGTTCGGATAACTCTGGAGGAGAACCTTCAATCGGTGTCAGCCGTTCATCCTCGGAGGTATCCAGCTTCGGCGTGGACTGAAGCAAGCCCCATGTATATGGATGCTTCGGACGCTCGAAGATATCTTCGACTGTGCCTGTTTCCACAATCATTCCGGCATACATGACTGCAACGCGATGCGCGACCTCAGCCACGACACCGAGATCATGGGTAATGAGCAGAATCGAGCTTCCCATCTGTTCTTGCAGCGTTGTCAGCATGTCAAGAATTTGGGCTTGAATCGTGACATCCAGTGCGGTCGTAGGCTCGTCCGCTATCAGCAGCTTGGGATTGCAGGCGAGTGCAATAGCGATGGCTACACGCTGCCGCATTCCTCCACTAAATTCATGTGGGTATTGACTGTATCTTCGTTCCGCATCTGGAATGCCTACGAGCTGCAGCAATTGTATCGTTCTCGTTCGTGCATCGGTTCTGGTAAGCTTCTGATGCTGTCGCAAACCTTCACTGATCTGCGTACCGATCTTCATCGTTGGATTCAAGGAGGACATCGGATCTTGAAAGACCATACCAATCTCAGAACCACGCAGTTTCCTCATTTGAGAGCGAGAGAGTGAAGTGATGTCTTGGCCTTGAAAATGAATGTCTCCACCCTTCAACTTCGCATGTGGAGCAGGGAGCATTCCCATAATGGTTCGAGCGGTTATGCTTTTGCCGCTGCCGCTCTCGCCGACGATTGCGAGTGTTTCCCGTTCATCAATATGGAAGGACACGTCTCGCACGGCTTGAAGCTCTCTATTTCTTGAGTGGAATACTACATGCAATTGTTGAACTTCGAGCAAATGCTTCATGAGTGCACCTCCTTATTGTTGTGATCGTGGATCTAGGGCATCCTGCAATCCATCTCCAAATGCGTTGAATGCGAACATGGTGAGCGAAATCATCAATCCTGGGAAGAACAGTCGCCACCATTGGCCGCTTAATATGACGCCAAGTGAATCGTTGGCCATTGTGCCCCAGCTGGCATCAGGTGCTTGTACACCTAGACCGAGAAAACTTAGAAATGATTCAGAGAAAATTGCCGCCGGAATCGTAAACGTTAAGTTGACGATAATGATGCCCGCAGCATTCGGGAGCAGATGCTTAATGATTATGCCAGCATGAGATGTGCCAAGCTTATGCGCTGCAAGTACATACTCTTGCTGCTTAAGCTGTAGAATCTGTCCACGTACAACACGGGCCATTCCAACCCAGCCTGTTATTGATAGGGCGATAATCATGGTGAAAATTCCTGGCTTCATAACGACAAGAAGCAAAATGATCACGAGCAGGTAAGGGATGCTGTATAAAATTTCAACAATGCGCATCAACACATTATCAACGCGATCACCGAGCCTGCCGCGACCTGCCATATATCCTGAAATGCCACCTACTACAATGCCGACGACAAGATCAATTGCCGCTGCTGCGAATCCGATCGTAAGCGAGATGCGTGCTCCTGCCCAAGTTCGCGCCCACACATCGCGTCCCAAATCATCTGTTCCGAACCAATGTTCTCCGGAGGGAGGGAGGTTCGTAGCTGTTAACGATTGAGCGCTCGAAGAATAGGGAACGAGCGATGGACCAATAGCGGCGAGGAAAATAATGACCAGCAGCAGCACGAGTCCGAGTACGGCGAGCTTGTTGCGCGATAGCTTGCGCAATCTGTCCTGCCACAATGGAACGCTGCGAGTTGCGAGCTGATGCTCTGCTTGGTGGCTGCGTTCGATGGGATGGAACAGATGATCCAATTCGGCTGATGAAGCTTTCATGCTAATCTCCTTTGCTAGCAAGTTTAATTCGCGGATCAACGATCCGGTAAGACATGTCGATTAAAAATAACGTAACGACCAATACGACGCTGTAAAAAATCGTTGTGCCCATAATGACGGGATAGTCCCGATTGAAAATACTATCGACGAAGTATTTTCCGATACCAGGGATCGCAAAGATCTTCTCCACCACAAACGTGCCTGTGAGGACGGATGCGAACAGGGGGCCCATGAAGGAAAGTACAGGAATTAAGGAATTTCGCAATCCATGACGAATCACAATTTTCCAAGTAGGCAGACCCTTGGCTTCTGCTGTATGTATGTATTCCTGTTGCAGTACTTCCAACATGCTCGTTCGCACGAAGCGGGCAATGATCGCGATCGGCGCAACTGCAAGCGCGAGTGAGGGAAGAACCGTATGCTTCCAAGTTCCCCATGCAGCGACGGGTAGAAGCCCCCATTTCACCGACATGTACTTAATAAGCAATGGTGCCAAGATGAAGCTGGGAATCGAGATACCGAGCATCGCAATCATCATCGCTGCAAAATCCAGCGCGCGGTTATGATGAAGGGCGGCAACCGTGCCTAATCCGATTCCGACCACGATTGCAAGCAGCATAGATTGAATGCCGAGAATCGCTGATGGTAGAAAACCGCGGGCTATCAAGGTGTTAACATCCGTTGTCTTGGATTGGATCGATGGCCCTAAGTCCAAGGTGAGCAGACTCTTCAAATACAATAAGTACTGTGTAGGCAAAGGCTTATCCAGGTTATACCTTGCCCTCATGTTATCCAATACGGACTCTGGCAGCGTCTTCGAATCTGAAGCGAATGGATCACCTGGGATCATGTGCATGATCACGAAGGTCAGCGTAACAATGATCCATAGTGTGACCAGCATGGCGAATAAGCGTTTCAGCACAGCCATTATTCTGTTGTCTCCTGTTCATTTAAAATCACATAATACACATTGAATAAATCGGAATTAAAATTAAATAAAATCTCCTAACGAAATCGTAATCAACCGGTTGTTAAATATTAAATCTGATAGGATTAGTATGAATAATAGGATAGAAGGTTTGAAATGTCAATGTAATACTATGTAAATTTCAAAATTTAAATTTCATTTCATCAGCTCATACACTTTAGAGGTAAGAAAGGGGGAAACGATGCCATTCCATTGATTGTAAAGGGATATACTGGTACAATTGGTTATATTCAAACTTTACTAGATAACGAAATGAGGGGATCGTTTGTTATACATGCGTATCGACTTAGAACTACTCCATGCAAAGTCTATATTATGGACATGAACGGTAGCTTGTGTGGAGTTACATCGCTTAACCGTTCACTTTCATTTTGACTTTCATGGTGAAAATACGTTTATAATGTAGGCTTTGCTCCCTTAAAAGAGACCAATTTTTTAAGGAGCGAAGGGATCATGAAATATATGAAGGCGAATGAATGCTTGCCAGAACATCTGCTATTAGAAATACAGAAATACGTCTGTGGTGAATTCATATACATTCCAGCACCGCAAGGATCTCGTAAAAAATGGGGCGAAAACTCTGGGATTCGAAGAGAGCTCCAAGTTAGAAATGAGAAGATTCGGCACTATTTCCGTGAAGGGGCATCGATTGATCAGTTATCTGAACAATATTGCCTATCTGCAGATAGCATCAAGAAAATTGTATATAAGAAATAAGGAATGGTAGACCCGCCCTGCTTCGAACGCAAGGCGGGTCTATTTGGTGTTAATGCCATAATCCATGCCGCTGTATAGATCGTTTGTGGATTAGTAGAGATATCTCCAGAGGTAAAATGTCGCATAAGCTTCCCAGCCGCTCCACTTCTCGGACATCTCTCGCAATTCGCTCTTTGTCGGCTTTCTGTCGGAGCCGAGGCGATGGCGAATGGCATTATGAAGTCCGACATCATCAATCGGAAATGCAGACGGCATTCGCAAGCAGCGCATGAGTACGTAATTGGCCGTCCATGGTCCGATTCCACGTATTTGCGTCAACATCAGTTCGGCTTGCTTGAAGTCGCCGGCCGCGAGCAGCATTTCTTTTGACAATCGCTTATCGGCAATTAGCTGTGCAGTATGGATCAGGTACTCGCATTTTCGTTCGGTCATGCGCAATTGCTGCAGATCTTGGACGGTTAGAGAAGCGATATCGTGGGCAGTAGGATAGATCCAGTAGGTGTTCCCATCACATGTAATCGGCTTGCCAAAATGTTCGACTAGTCTCCGCTTCAACGTATACGCAAACGCAAGATTAATCTGTTGCCCAATAATTCCCCAGCTCAACGCTTCAAATAGGTCAGGGATGCCAATGATTCGCAATCCAGAGAATGACTGGACAGCATGTTGAAGCAAGGGATCGTTTTGGGCCAGAGCGTAAAAGGGTGCCAAGTCAGTGTCTAGGTCGAACCAATCTCGAACGTAATGTTCGACAGCACGATGTTCCTCCGGATTACGAGGAACCGTATTTCCAAGATAGACAATGTTCAGAGATTGATCTTCATTGGCGCTAATTTCTACGATTGGCGAACTATGTTCAAGAGGAATTGCCTTACATACCTTGTGTTGTTGTATCTCATATAGACATTCATTGGTCGTACGAGATAAGTAGTTCAGATTCTCGTTGAAATTGAATTCCTTAGGAACCTCCAACCGCGTCCGATTTTCCTTGTGTTCCATCGTCATGTTATCCCTCCCTGCACGAGAAATATCTCCTATTATAGTTGTATCATACTTCCGAATCACATGGATTTCGAAATATTGCGTTTCCATTCCTATTCGCGTACATAGCCCCGTCTATCAGGTTATACTGGAAGAGGAGGTGAAGTTCTATGCCAGAGAGGAACGAACCTATTCGGTTCACAGTTTTGTCTGAAGATGGGGGGAAGCAAACCATCATGCTAGGTATAGCGACAGATGAACAGTGGCAGGCCATCTTAGGAAATGATTCATCCTACGATCACCACTTCATCTATGCAGTGAAGACAACAGGGATCTTCTGCAGACCCTCATGCAAGTCAAGACCTCCAATTAGAGCGAACATATGTATATTTCAGAATGCGGAACATGCACAGAAGGCTGGATTTCGCCCGTGCAAACGGTGCAAACCATCAGGAGAGCGCATGCCGGATCAGGAATGGGTCCAGCAGATCGTTCAATGCATTCACAGCCGTTACGCGGAGTCATTGACGCTTCAAGCACTCGCTGAATTTTGTCACGGCAGTCCTTATCACTTACAACGTACATTTAAGCGGATAATGGGGGTATCTCCGATGGAATATGTTCAGCGTACGCGCATGCATCATGCCAAGCATCTACTCATTCATTCCAAGTATCCTGTTGCGAACATAGCACAGACAGTAGGGCTTTCGAATACCCCGTATTTTATCACCTTGTTCAAAAAAATGACCGGACATACACCGGCAGCCTATCGGATGCGCGAATGGAATATCGATCAGGATGAGATAAGCGGAGGAGAGAACAATCATGGGAACTGAGAACCTCAATATATATTGGGCATTGTTGCAACATAATGCATGGCATCTGCATATTGCTGCTTCTGAACGCGGTTTATGTTATATTAGCGGTCAGAATGAATCATTTGAACAGCTTAGTCAATGGGCTGAGCGGCACTATCCTGCTGCTGGTCTAGTACGTGATGATGAACGTATGCAGCCATATGTTACGGAAGTAGCGGAATATTTGACAGGGCATCGTACGGAATTCGATGTGCCGCTGGATATACAAGGCACTCGGTTCCAATGTGAAGTATGGGAAGCACTGTGTGCAATACCCTACGGTGAAACTCGAACTTATTCCGAAATCGCGGAACAGGTTAAGAAACCGAAGGCCGCGCGAGCCGTTGGCAGTGCTATCGGGGCGAATCCTATTCTGATTACGGTGCCCTGCCATCGTGTCATTGGGAAGGATGGCTCTATTACTGGTTATCGAGGCGGTCTAGAGATGAAGAGGCGTCTTCTGCACGTTGAACAACGGCCTGCGATCAAGTCATGACGTAGAAGGTTGATAAAGATTGAGCGCTGGCGAAGGGAGGAGTGAGGCGAATGATTGACTTGCAATTTACTACACCGAAAACGCTGCTGAACAAAGGTTCCGGATTCCTAGCCGACTATTCCCATACACTGAACCCATATACCGGGTGCTCATTCGCCTGCTCTTATTGTTATGTGCGACAAATGCCAGTGGCTAAGTTCCGCAAGGCGGAATGGGGCAGCTGGATCGATATAAAACAGCAGGCGGCAGAGGTTCTGCGCAAAGAACTGCGGAGAGCGAAGACGAAGGGCAATGTCACCATCTTCATGTCATCGAGTACTGATCCCTATCAGCCGATCGAATATAAGGAACAGGTAACGCGCTCGCTGCTGGAGGTTATGGCTGATGAGCAGCCTGATTTCCTATTGGTACAAACACGCAGCCCACTTGTTCAGCGGGATATCGATCTGCTGCAACAGATGAAGGACAAGGTGCGCGTAAGTATGACCGTCGAGACCGATAGGGAAGAGATTCGCAAGCATTTCTCGCCTGGAGCACCGCCAATTGCAGCTAGACTGAGAGCATTGGAACAATTGCGTCTGGCAGGTGTTCCGACCCAGGCAACGATTGCCCCTGTTCTTCCAAGCAGTGAATCGTTTCCACAGAAGCTGGTAGGGCTGACGAATCGAATATGTATCGATGATTTCGTTATGGGTGATGGCAGCGGGGGAGCTAGAACGAGACAATTGGGAATATTCAGATTGTACGAGGAGCTCGGTTTACAGGAATGGTACGAGCCAGATGCATATCAGCTCGTGTATGATCGGTTCAGCCGCGTGTTTGCTCCCGATCAACTTCATATAAGCCGGAAGGGATTTGCCCCAACATAGACATCGATAATACAGACGGACAGCAAGGACAGGAAAGCTTTAAAGATAGTAAAGCTAGTAAGGTTGGATTGGCAAAACGGTAAAGACGGTTATGCCAGCAAATACAGACAACATTTACGTTTGGACTTATGGATATCAGATGAACAAAAGGATAGACAGCGTAGGAAGTTGGGCAGTTCGCCGACTCTGATAGCTGTCTATTTTTTTGTCTATATACAAATGGAGTAAGATGCGTTATTGTTTATATGACTAATTGCACTAAAATAGTCATATAAATTGTTGACGAAGTGCTAGCATACATAGGAGCGTGAAGCAGATGACACAGGTTCATGTACAAGGTTGGGTG
The DNA here is from genome assembly GCF_032337355.1 of Paenibacillus suaedae. Lineage (NCBI taxonomy): Bacteria > Bacillati > Bacillota > Bacilli > Caryophanales > Paenibacillaceae > Paenibacillus > Paenibacillus suaedae. Next base: position 162,270 of record NZ_JAVYAA010000006.1, on the reverse strand, counting down.
GCAGCAGGATTTGAAGAAGTGGAAGAAGAGTTCGTACGGAACTTTACGAGGCGCAAAGAAACGGGTGCAGCATGTGCTGTATATATACAGGGCAAGAAGGTTGTAGATTTATGGGGCGGAGTATCAGATCCTTATAGCGGAACATTATGGCAAGAGCATACGATGGTACCGGTATTTTCAAGCACGAAGGGCTTTGCAGCTCTGGCAGGGGCACTTGCGGTATCTCGGGGGCTGCTCGATTATGATGAGCAAGTCGGTGCCTATTGGCCCGAATTCGCCGTTCATGGCAAAGATCGCATCACAGTTAGGCAACTGTTGTCGCATCAAGCTGGACTGTGCACGGTAGATACATTACAATTGGAGAAGTTTGCAGATTTAGATACTGCACAAGTCGCCAATAAGCTTGCGAACGCAAGGCCGGAATGGACACCAGGCGTGAAGCAGGGCTACCATGCTTGGACAGTTGGGTGGTATATCGGTGAGCTTATACGCCGAGTAGACCCAAGAGGAAGAAGCTTGGGCCGTTTTTTTCACGAGGAGATTGCGAGTTCGCTTGATGCGGAATTCTATATTGGATTGCCTAAATCAGTACCGAATGCAAGGCTCGCTCAGGTAAGAGGAATTAACAGTCCAGCTCAGATATTAAAGCATATTCATGAGATTCCATTCTCCATGCTGCTCGGCTTCCTCAACCCACGCTCGTTAACAGCGCGGAGCATGGTTGATCCGAAGCGGCTAGTTGCGAATGAGAACTTCAACCGTCGTGAGATGCTGGCGATCGAATTTCCATCCGGCAATGGAATTGGCGAGGTACGCGCAATGGCTGCCATATATGGTGAATTTGCTGCGGGTGGCAAGAAGCTGAAGTTGTCCAAATCGGTACTTCGAACGCTAGAGGCTCCACCGGAGCTGCCATTATCAGGGACTTATGACCATGTGAATCGGACCAAGCTGGCTTATTCCGTCGGATTCTGGAAGCCCATTGAAGGGCATACGTTCGGCAGCAGCCACCGGGCATACGGACATCCGGGAGCCGGAGGTTCCTTCTGCTATGCAGACCCAGACTATGAGCTGGGTTATGCCTACGGGTTAAATGAGATAGGCGGGTATATGGACAATAATCCGCGTGAGAATGCGGTGCGCCAGGCGGTATATCGCTGCCTGAAGTAAAGGAGAGAGTCATTATTCCGAAGTTTAGTGAGATGGAAAGAGAAGCGGTTCGTACATGCCTAATGTCCACAGGCAAGGAACTGTTCACTCAATATGGACTGAAAAAAACGAGTGTTGATGAAATTGTAAAGGCATGCGGCATCGCGAAGGGATCATTTTATGCCTTTTTCCAGTCGAAGGAAGAACTGTATTATACCATCATGCAAGCAGAAGAATCGTTTAAGGATCAGAAAATTCGAGAAATGCTGAACAGTGAACGATCTCCGAAGGAACTGCTGAAGGGCCTGTTCGACTTGTCATTTGAGATGCTGGAGACAAATCCGTTCCTGAAACGAGTTCAACAACGAGACGAATACGAATTGCTGATCAGAAAATTGCCTAAAGATAAGTTGGAAGAACATATTCAAGCTGACAATCGAGCTGGTGCCGAGCTGATTAAGCAATGGCAGGAGAAGCAGGTCATTATTGATAAAGACCCAGAAGTCATTATCGGTTTACTGCGCTCGGTTATGCTGCTGTCATTGCACAGAGAGGAAATTGGAGGTAAGTTCGATCAGGTCAAGGAACTGCTGCTTGAATGTGTGACGGAGGGACTGCTTCGCAAATAACAGGAACACAGCTTCATAATATTACCATCAAAGTTGTACTGCTGATCAGAAGGCGGTGCAACTTTTTTATTAGGCAATGTCCTTTTTGTGTGAGTTTAAGTGTTGTATAGGTGAGGGAAGGAGGGGAAAGTTGGAATGGAGTCTGTTGAAGGGTTTGTTGAACGGGTGCAGGCAGGCCAAATCGAAGAGTATATCCATATCATTAATACCTACCAAAACCCGTTATTTCGATACTGCTCACGTCTGCTAGGAAACAAGCATGAAGCAGAAGATGCTGTTCAGGACATCTTCGTGAGAGCCTACGAGAAAATTCACTTGTATAAGCCAAATGTATTGTTCTCTTCTTGGCTATATAAGATTGCTTACCATTATTGCCTCAATCTAATTCGCAAGCGCAACATCCAACAAAAATTCAAATGGTGGTTTACACAAGAGTCGACAACGGAGAGTGCTGAAGACACCGTCGGGAAGTCATTATTTGATGAGCCGCTTCATTCCGCATTGAAGCAACTTAGCGTGGAGGAACGGAACTTATTAGTTCTTCGCGTATTTGAGGAAAAGTCTTTTGCAGAGATCGGTGAGATTCTGAATAAAAGCACGGAGACAGTGAAGAAACGGTTTGGACGTACTAGAATCAAATTGCAGCAGTTCATGACTGAAGAAGGGGGGCGGGTTCGATGGAGCGAATCAGATCTATTATCGAAGATGAAGAAATAAGACGATATGAGCGAGAATTTGATACTGAACTGAAGATCGATATTCGCGAACCCGTTATGCGGCGCATTGCAAGTTTACACAGAGTTAGGAAATCCATGAATCGTTCAAAAGCAAGATTGCGCAGAAAGACGATCATTGTTCTTGCCTCCATCATTGTCACGTTAACCTCTATCTCGGGATATGCGGCATCTAAAATTATTCAAATTATCAATTCCAAAGGGGATGTTGTTGTTGAGACGAAAGAAATGAAATACAATCCAGGCGATATTCGCATACATAAGACACTAGAGCAATATGGGGAAATGGTGAAAGCACAATTAAAGCCGGGGGAATGGGCTGCTTTTTACGTTGAAGATAAACAGTTTACTCATTTGACTTTATTGAATAGAGTGAATTTTGAATATAATCCGATCGTTCATACCAATTATGATCGTTTGCAGCAGGAAATCAAGGATAAAGCTGGAGTGCCTGCCGTCGATATAGCAAATGCTCCAACTGGGCTAAAGTTTGAGTCAGGATGGGTATTTCCGAGTGTATATCCATTTAACGAAATAAAAGGATTAGCAGAACAATTTGAGAAAGAAGCGAAACAGGCAATACAAGAAGGAAAAAATCAAAAGTTGTTTATTAAACCACTTTCTTGGAAAGAAGTAGGCAGCTCACGCGCGAACTTTAATTACGATGGAAATCAACTAAAATTTATCGGGTTTTACCATACTCAATCACGGGTGGTATCACAGAATACTTCAGAAATTGCCGTTTCGAAAGTAAAGTTGAACGGGATGGAAGTTCTGTACAAAGAAAATGTAAAAGGGAAAAATGCCAGCTTCAAGCATCAAGTGGAATGGATGCGGGAGGGTGAAAATACCTATTATATGTTGTACGATGAAGCGGAAAGCAAACTGTCTAAAACCGAGTTTATTGAGCTTGCGAGAAGTATGGTAGGAAAATAGTCATGCTTGAAAGCGGCCGGTGAAGTCACACATGTCACCTTGTTTTACTGGCGACATAAGATTCTGTCCGCTTTAAAGCAAATTCAGACCGAAGCATTTCAAGAAATTGTTAAATGGACGAAACCTACTATCTGTACTCGGAAAAGAGCAAGCGGAATATTGTCGAACGTAAGCCACGAAAACGTGGGGGAAAAGCCAAATATCGTGGCATAAGCAAGGACCAAGTGTGTGTCCTCGTTGCCCGTGACCGTCAGAAAATGACTTACTCTGGCGTTCTTGGGCGTGGTCGAATTCGGACAACGAAATTGGATGAGGAGATTGGCGGTCATCTATCGGACTCAAACGTGCTTTGCACTGATTCTTGGCGGGCATTCAGCTCCTATGCGAATTCAAAGGGCTTGGCTCATTACAGATTCAAGTCCGACGGAAAACAACGTGTCAAAGGCGTGTACCATATCCAAAACGTAAATAGCTATCACAGCCGCTTGAAGAATTGGATGGATCGCTTCAATGGTGTTGCAACCAAATATCTACAACATTATTTGGCTTGGTTCCGTTATGTAGACAGCTAGGAATATGAGAACACCTCATCGAATAAGAAAATATGTTGGTCAAATCGTGCCTGTTTACTGTGACCGACACGAACTCAAAGCTTCGACTTTCTGCTTATGAATAGGTGTTAATAACTTTTTCTGAAGGAGGACATGAAAATGAATGACACAACAGAAACAAAAACACTTGTTCATACAGTAGTTCAGGTGAGACTACCTGCTAGAGATATTGATGAATCCGTAGCATGGTATGAGAAATATTTCGGGTTTGCACATTGCTGGAAAACTGAAGAAGAATCAGATTTGAAGCTTGAACCAGGACCCTACTTGTTTTTAAAACGAGTAGAACAACCGACACCGATTCAAATTGTGTCACAAGGAAGACCCTATGCAGTTCTTTGTATAAAAACTTCAAATGTTTTTGAATGTTACCGAAGATTCGTAGAGGCCGGTGAAGAAGTAACCGAAATAACCTATACTTGGAATATTGACCGCTTTCCAGAATTCAATGTCACAGACCCTACGGGGAATGTTATTAATGTTGCTAACTACCCCGATTTACAGATTGCTGGTTTTTAAGCTGTCGGGGAACGATAGCTCAATTACCCGCCTTTTCGCAAAGGCGGTTTTCTTATGTTCACAAATCAACATTAGAATTTAACATAGCCATTAAAAAAAACTGATCTTTCCCGTCCCTTTTTACGTGTGCCAAGTGTTATACATAATGAGACTCAGGTGAGTTAGTTCATTTGGTTCCACGACATGCTTCAAAAATAATGAGAAGAAAGGGATGGACAAATTATGAAATCAAAATCATTTCTAATTACCATGTGCGCCGTTCTTGCGATGTCAATGAGTATAAGTCAAGTGGTGACGGCAAAGGAAGCTTCTGCAGCTAACGGAGCGTCCACGAAGAAAAAGGAGTCACAGAAAAAAGCAGAAGCCAAGCAAAATGGAGAGCTTACCATCAAGGATGGAGAGCTTTATGCTACTTATACAAGCAAAGATAACTCCATTTCATTTCGATTCAAAACGATAGCCAGTGAAACTTACGAGGAGTTTCTCAAACAAGTTGTTCAGTATAAAGCTCCAAAGTTTACGGAACTAGCTTTCTTGCCTGAAGGTTATAAGTTTATCAAAAGCGAAATCACTCCTCCATACCCCGATTTTTCCAGCGAGGCATATCGGGTGCTTGTAGACCAAATGAAAAAGGAAGCAAAAGGGAAAAAAGAGTATCAGAAGAAGCTGAACTGGAAGGAAGCCGGGGAGGCAGGAGTCATGTATGCGAAGGGTTCGGACTTCATTTTCTTGACAGTGACTAGAATGCAGCCTCTGACTATTGAAAAATCACCCGCGGCTCCTGTTGGCGGAAAACTGGAGAAGGTTAAGGTAAATGGATTAGATGCGGTTTATACGACAGGGAGCAATGCACTTTATTCGAATGTACTGATGTGGCAAGTTAAAGAGAAGAAGCTTGAATATCGGATTTCTACGAATAAGCAAAGCCCATTAACGAAGGAAGAACTTATTCAGATCGCAGAAAGTTGGAATGCTGCAAACTAACGGTTTCCCCTGATTTCAGGAACATATAAGAAAGCCCTAGACGATGTCATAGGGCTTTCTTGCATGCACATGTTGCGTCTTGCTTTTACAGCAGTTTGTCTGCGAAAGGAGTAACAAGCTGTAATTTCACGCGTTCTCGAAGCTCCTGCATATGACTAACGAGGGACGCGCGATTTTCTTGAATGTAGTCTGCTGTTTCTATTAATGCTGTCTCCATGTGAGCGGCATGAGTTGGTATGATAATAGATGGGAGACTCATCGAATGGACAAAGTCATACGACTTGAATCGGTAGCCTAAGCAGATGAATGGGATTCCAGCAGCAGCGGACAATACGTTGGCGTGTAGTTTCAGGTTGACAGTGAAATCGAATCTTTGTACTAGTTTTAAATAGGAGTCAAGGGAATGAATCTCTTGATCGAATACGACATGGTCTGGGAATCCGATTTTTTGCTGCAAACGTTTGGCAGCTTCACGGTCTGGTCCCCACACTACATAAATGTAGATTTTGTATCCCTCTCGAATCCAGCGCTGTGCCGCATAGGCAAGTTCATCTTCTACAACGGATTCATTGCGTCCATAGATGCGATTATAAGACGTTCCCCAGTTCAGACCGATCCAGCGTTCACCAGTTTGTCTCACACCTGCATGGTCTGAAGTAGGGAGCGGGGCCAACATGGCGGGATCCCCGCTAATGGATACACGATCCATTTGTACACCGTTGTTGGACAAGTATTCGTAAGTCCATGGACCTCGAATGCCGCAATATGCCGCATTGCTGATAACCTCTTGCAGCATTGTGCGATATTCGGCACTATCAGCTGCAGGTTCAGGGCTTAAGGAGCGGTCATCATTGATCATCAGCCGACTGAGTCGATCATGCCCGCTGCCCCAGATAATTGTTGTTTTGTTCTTCTTGGCAGCGTTATACATAATATCTACATACCCTGGTATAAGAAGTGAGCCTCCGCCAAGCACTACGGTATCATAAGGGGAGATATCGTTCACATCAACACCAGGCAATGAGGGGATAATTTCGTACTTAGTCGGTTCCAAATATTCCTGTGACATGTGCTGGAACATGGTCCACATCCATTCATCCCCGAAATTATTGTAGCCAATCCACCCCAGATATAGTATTTTCCTCATTTGTGTTGCACCTCCTCTTGGCCGGCTTGCAGGATGACATGTCGATAGAGATCTTCCAACTGAATCACGATTTTGTGAATATCGAAATGCTCTAACGTCCACTTAAGGCCCTGTAACCCGGTCTTGCGCAAGGATGCTTTATTAGCCAATGCCTCGCGCAGTTCATTCGCGATCAATTCTTCGGACGGCTTACATACGGAAGCATGGTCACCGAAATATTGCTTCCATGCCTGTTCATACGTGGATGGCGTGACAAGCCCGAAGTACCCGTGGTTGCCGATAGCGATTACCGGCTTGCCGCAGGCCATTGCCTCCAGTGCTACTCTCCCTGTGCCGACGACTATATCGGCGAGACTTAGAAAATCGCGTACCTTTTTCTGACTTCCTACCATGTGAATGAACGGTTGTCCAATTTCAGATTCGATGCTTTTGGACAATTCGCGAATTTCGTGATATTGATGCCCATCTCCGACGATGACGATATTCAGTTGAGAACGTCCTTCCAAGCGCAGTCTTCTCGCGGCCCAGATGAGCATTGTGCATACATAAGCCTTGTCCCATGACAACCTGCTGGCGTACACGATGGTGTCTGCATGATCCGATATACCGAGACGGCTCCGTAAAGAGGAGGAATCCACTTCGATGAACTCGTCTGGATTTACTCCATTTGGGATTAGCTCGGATTGAATATTCATGCTCTCCAAGAATTGCTTCACTGGATGGCTTACACTAATAACAGCGTCACTATATTGATTCATACTAGTCAATTGATCCTCAGGATAATAAGTGCCATGAGCGGTAAATACAACGGGAATTCCTAGCTCTTTTGCCGCCATTGCGGCGTATAGGCCAGACGGTGACTGGTGAACGTGAACGACGTTGATTTTCTGGGTTTTCATGATTTGCTTTAATGAGGAGATGATTTTGGGCAGCATTTGGTTCTGCAAATGAAGAAGTGTTCCTGGCGATAAATCAACAGCGTGAATTTGACATCCTGCTCGTGCATAAGCCTCATACATATTGCCGCTGGCGCCGGCGTATATCGAGTGAATTCCACGCTTTTTAAGGGCTTTAACAATGCTAAGCACATGCGTCTCTGTACCCCCGACGGCTAAGCTGTCCATCACCATCATCACACGAATACGATTAGGATTCATTCGTTGGATCCTGCTTTTTTGAAAAATATTTTCGAGAGCGTTGTTTTGGGTGACTGCGGTAGTAATAGAGAACGTCAGGGATGTTTTCAATATTCAAATGGTTAGGATCCAGAGAACGGGCAATAAAATCATAATCTTCCGCGCCTTTTACACGTCTTGTGTGACCGCCTATACGATCGAACAGAGCGCCGCGCATCATGATTGTGCCATGACATACACAATGCCCTCCCTTGCGATAGGTTGTACGGATATGCTCTCCATAGCGAAGCCACTTCGGGATTGTAACGACCTCGTTCGGGTCATGTTCGAACACGTGATAGTTTGTGCCTAGCAATTCAATATTTTGATGAGCGTCAAGATAGTTGATTTGCTTTTCCAGCCGCTGCAAATGGGAGATATCGTCGGAGTCTTGAATTGCAATGTACTCTCCCTTGGCCATATAGAATCCAATTGTCATTGCTCCTGCATACCCGATATTCCGGGGAAGTGCCATTGTAAATATCGAATTATGATTGGGTAAGTTTATACGATTATCGAGAAGCCAAGCTTGTGTCTGTTGGATGGAATCATCGGTCGAGCCATCATCAATCAGGATGATCTCCCAATTTGTATACGTCTGCTGTAGGATGCCGTTCAGGCATTCCTGCAAATAAGCTGCACGGTTGTAATTGGGAATTACCACACTGACAAGTCCTTTAATTCGAGAATAAGTCATATTTATACCACTCCAATATCAGAATTCAATATGAAATTAAATAATACGAATGTAAGAGATAGATTTTAATGGGAAAACAGCATATTGGCCATTCTCATACCCAGATATGCTTGATGTGCGCAGCGTTAGCTTGGTATCATCGACAGAAATGAGCGTACCGGTTGTAGTCTCCAGCGAAGTAGCAACTTGCAGATTAGAACCGATTAGGGGTCTAAGCTTGTCCATCATGGTCATCACCTCCTCTCATGAGATTAACCAGCTTGCAGAGAAATCGCATTGGCCAGCTGCACAATAACGACCAAATCTTCAGACTCCATAATTTCGACATAATCGTTTCCGACTTCTGTGATTATCCCTTCTACGATTCCAGCCGGTGTATTTATGGACACATTCCGATTCACATACCTCTCAATCATTTCCTGAAGTGGAGAGGAGGGAGGATGTGGCGTGTTCAGTTTTTCCATTTCCTGTTTGACTTCAACTTTGAGTCTTTTGATGATGGGATTATCCTCATTTGGATTGCTAAGCAGTGAATCATGCACTGCTTGTTTGACAATATTGCTAATTCCTTCGAGCAGTGCTTGCAGCTCTTTCTCATTTGCTCTGAACCACATAAGCGTCTCACCTGATTTCTTCATTTTTCGATAAAATATGATACATTTTATACGTTTCCAAGCTGATTTGATTGAGCAGATATACGAAATCTATGAAAATGTTTGTTTGTATGGAAGCAATTATCATGTAAAGTTTCAATTTATTAACATTTTCAGAGACAATTTTGTCTTTTATTTCGAAATAGAGAAGGAAGATAAATAGGAAGAGTTGACTTTCTTTATGGTTGTAACTATAATAGTTACATCGAACGAATTATTTTTTTTGTTATCGGTGTAACTACAGTTGTTACATCATATTGAGATATGGAAGGCGAGGACTTGAATATGACTGTGAAGATTAAAGCCTATTCTGATTTTGTATGTCCGTTTTGTTTTCTGGGCAAAGGCCCGTTGGATGAAATCGTAAAGGAGAAGGACGTTGAAGTGGAATGGATGCCATTCGAGCTTCGTCCCGAACCATATCCGAAGATCGATCCATGGAATGAACCTGATAAGCTTGCATCGTGGGATGCATTTATTAAGCCAACAGCAGAGAAGCTCGGCATCGATATGCGTCTGCCGCATGTATCTCCTCATCCATATACCAACCTGGCATTTGAAGGGTATCAATATGCGAAGGAACAAGGGAAGGGCAACGAATATATTCAGCGCGTGTTTACAGCCTTTTTCCAAGAAGAGCAGAATATCGGGGAGATTGAAGTATTGACGAAGGTTGCAGAGGAGCTTGGCTTGGATGCAGCAGCGTTCCGCGGGGCGCTTGAATCCCGCACATATCGGGAAGCTCATCAAGCTGCGATCAAGCATGCTTATGAAGAGGCTCGCATCTCAGCTGTACCGACATTCATTATCGGTGATCAGGTGATTCAAGGTCTGGCTAGCAAGGAGCGTTTGGCTCAAGCTATTGATCGCGCAGCTTCCAAGCAGTCATTTGACTCGATTGAAGGTATGCAGTGCGATCTCGATGGAAATTGCTAAGTTTTTCTTGTATATCAATCACATTATTTATAAATGGAGGAAACCTCAATGACAACATTCAAAGACGCAATCATCAACCGCCGTTCCATTCGCAAAGTAACGAAAAATCCAGCGATTACAGAAGATCGCATCCGTGAAATTTTGAAAACATCCTTGCATGCTCCAACATCATTCAATATGCAAAGCGGCCGTGTGGTCGTATTGCTGGACGGTGAACATGAGAAGTTCTGGGACATCGTGAAAGAAACGCTGCGTGCTCGCGTTCCGGCAGAGAACTTTGATGCAACCGTTCAAAGACTGGCAGGCTTCCGCGACGGTGTAGGAACAGTCTTGTTCTTCGAGAACCAAGCAACGATTCAGAGCATGCAAGAAAATGCTCCTAGCTATAAAGAGCAATTCCCGTTCTGGTCCCATCAAGGCAGTGCAATGCTGCAATATGCAGTATGGACAGCACTGGAAGCAGAGGGTATCGGAGCTTCCCTTCAGCACTACAACCCAATTGTAGATGAAGAAGTGAAGCGTACATGGGATATCCCGCAAGAGTGGACGTTGATCGCGCAAATGCCATTCGGTGAGCCGAATGAACAACCAGGTGAGCGCAGCTTCCTGCCGTTTGAAGAAGTTGTAACGTTCCATAAATAAGATTATGCATCCTATTGTTACAGTGGGGGGCTGAATATGGAAAGTCAGCAAGCAAATGTAGACATCATCCGCCGCACCTATGAAGGGCCTGAATTTCTGCTTGCAGCATTAACTGACAGCACGGTATGGACGGAAGCGGCAGGATATCCGTACGGTGGCACGTTCCATGGAGCCGCTAGCATTAAGAGCAATGTTTTTGAACGCTTAGGAACGGACTGGGACGGCTTTGTCGCCACTGTGCACACCTTCCATGAGGTTACGAAGAAAAATATCGTAATTACAGAAGGCGTTTATACCGGAACATACAAGGCTACAGGGAAATCCATTCGTGCAGATTTCGTACATGTATGGAAGCTTGATGATGGCAAAATTACAGCATTCAAGCAATACGTTGACAGTCATGTTGTTGTTCAGGCTATGTCTTAGCATCATGAATAGAAGAAGCATGTCTCTCGTTATAGAGGGCATGCTTCTTTGTGTTTGAAGCGCCGTCACTTGTGCTTCATCCGGTATTACTCGTCAATTAACTCCAGCAAATAATCCGTATACTTTTCCTCGCTCATTCCCGATATGGCATCACGAAGTCTATCCTCAGCTTGCTCAGGAGATAGAGCTTCAAAGTCTGCTACCTGCATACTTATCATTCGCGCTTGAAATTCAGGCGAACTATGCTGCGTTATATATTGAATCACTTGCTGCAGGGGCATTTTCTTGAGTGCCCATATACTGATACCATCACTCACGGAAGTACCTCCTTCTATTTGTTGAATTGGCATATACCGTTATCGTGTCCGATTTCCGAGGCTCAGATTCTTAGATACTCCATATTACATATTAGGGTTGACACTGCTGTTATAGAGGAGTAGGATGGGTATATAGAGATTTGAACACTTGTTCAAAACGATCGTTCAAAACAAATGTTCAATAAATGGGGCCAGCATATTCGCAGTTCCAATACTCAATTTCAATGTTCAATTTTTTGTTCACTGCTAGTGTCAATATCAACCTAGAACTTATTTCTATAACAACATGAGAGGAGAACAAAGATGGTTCAAGACACAAATGACGTGAAGGCAAAGATTCTTGGCGCGGCGAAGAAGCTGTTTGCACGCAATGGGTTCGAAGGAACAACGGTAAGGCAAATTTGCGAAGAGGCGGGAGTAGCGCTTGCGCTTGTCTCGTACCATTTTGGCGGCAAGGAAAAGGTGTTTTATGCGCTATTTGAGTCGTCGATTCCCAATTATGCAATGGCAACCTATGCGTTGCAAGATCCGGAGGCAGACTTTGCGAATTTTATACGTGAATTTGTTCGCCTGCGTCAGACAGAGCCTGAGCTCATTAACTTGCTGCAGCAGGAGATCATTATGCAAAGTCCGCGTATGGAGAAATTGCAAGCCTATGTCTATACATTGTGGAAGCAGCTTCGCGACATACTGGAGGCGGGTAGAGCGAAGGGATGCTTCCAATTCACTTCCTTGAAGCAGACGCTGCACTTTATCATAGGAGCACTCATTTTCACTCGAAATGTACCTGCGCTAGATGACTTGTTCGAGACAACAGTCAAAGAAGAGAATGCAGAGAGTGTTGACGAGATTGCTGAATGCACCGTTCATTTTCTCTTGAATGGGTTGAAGTAAACATAAGATGTTCTTTGTAAGAATACTTGGTATTGCTTGAATGTTCCAATAAGGAGGAATACAATATGAATAGTTCTATTATTATCTTGTTTTTGTTCGCATTTACGATACATAACTTAGAAGAAGCGGTATGGCTGACCAGACAATCTTCCGCAGCTGGGAAGGTGAAGATGCATAAAGCCGTTACTCAGGATCAGTTTTTGTTTGGCTTATTTTGGGTAACCGGATTTGCTTATTTGATTACAGCCCTATATATCATCTATCCAGACGTTGCATTGTTCAAATATGCGTATTTCGGCTATGTGGGTGGAATGATCTTTAACATCATCTTCCCGCATTTGATATCGACGATTATCGAACGCTGCTATTCGCCAGGTTTATTTACGGGCCTATTGGTCATCGTTCCGATTGATAGCCTCATTATGAAGACAGGGCTTACTGCAAATGTTATTTCAGTAAGTGAGCTTATTATCAGTACGATCATTGCTGGTGTTGTCATAATGGCCAGCATTCCATTTAGTTTCAAGGCAGGCAAGAAACTGATTACATACTAACCTTATTAATGAACAAATCTTTTGAATTGAATACCGGAATGGATAAGCAGTATGCGCCAATCGGATAGAACAACTATTCGGTTGGCGCTATCTGTTTTTTTATTTTTGGCCACGTGTCACAAATCGGAGATTACGGTTGTTATAGAGGTTGGAGAGCATCAAGGGAGGTGAACCTGTGGAACTATCCAGCCCGGGTGAACGACAACAGAAGCAGCAATTTATTGAGGCAATTGTTGTGAAGGTGCAGGAAGGAGATGATGAAGCTTTTGCAATCCTTATTCATCATTTCGAGAGGCAAATGTACAGCTATTGCTATTATCTATTAACGAATCGAGAAGAAGCAGAAGATGCTTTGCAGGAGATTTTCCTACAGGCCTACCGCAATCTGAATCAATACATACAGAACACGAACTTTTCGGCTTGGCTGTATAAGATTGCATATAACCACAGCATGAATGTACTGAAGAAGAGAAAACGCTGGTATCGGCTGCTCTTGCGCAGTAGAGAGATTGCACCTAATCCTGTTCCTATCAATCATGCAGCAATCATTGAGAATATGCTCGAACTATTGACAGTGGAGGAAAGGCATATTCTGCTGCTTCGAGCAGTTGAGCAATATAGCTTTACTGACATAGCGGACATTATGGGCAGTAATCCAGCTGCGATTCGCAAGAAATATGAGCGGCTGCGTACGAAGCTTCGAAATAACGATAAGGAGGTCTTTGCGAATGGCGAAATGGTCCAACCGAACTAAGCTGACCGATCAAGAAATAAATCAGCTTGAACAAATCATTCACGATACCGAAATGCCGGTCTATACATACAGTCATCGGATCATGAATCGGATTCGGGAAGAAAAAGCAGCGAAGAAGAAATCAATCTGGAAGCCAGCATTGATCGCTACCTCCTTAGCAGCCGTTATTAGCGGTGGTGTAGTTGGAAGCGGGTTCGTCTCATCAACGATGGCGCATGCTTTAAGCAAGCTGCCCTTTATTGGCGTCGTGTTCCAGCAAACCGGCGATTTTGGCCTTTCTTATGCGGTTGATAACAATCTGGTTACGAAAATCAATCAATCCATCACCCATGACGGGGTAACGCTTCGGATTAAAAACATGGTTTATGATGGCATCCGCTTGGCTTTTACATGGGAGCGTGAAGGAGACAACATATCTTCCTATCTATTCAGTCCCTCTTTAACGGACGATAAGGGAGTAATTCGTCGAATTCGTTTCTTAGACTCTTCACTTGAGGAGATAACATACGACTTAAGTTTAAGCATGTACCAAACTCCTGGAGACCCAGATTCTGGTTTCTCAGTAAGTAGGAGTGAACCTTCCGTAACGAGAAATGGAAATCTCAGCAGCGAGCCGAAATCACTACCCGATGAGTTCAATATCCGCATGAATGTATCATTATCGGGAGTTCGGGAGGTGTTCATGTTCAATATTCCGGTGAAGAAGAATACGAAAAATATTAATTTTACAGAGAATATCACGAGATCCTATGACGGTCTTAGCCTGTCGCTTGAGAAATTGGAGTTAACCCCAATCACGACACGAGTGATGCTGAGAGGAAGAGGAGAAATGCAGCATGTTCCCGATAAATTTATAGGTCCGAAAAAAGACTTTGGACTGCGCGATAACCTGCTGTTCAGTGCAGACGTGTTCGATGATCAGGGGAACAAGGCGAAAGGACTGATAGATGCGGGACTTGGAGGATTAGCTAATAAGTACGAAGAGTCGAATGATTATGGATTGGATTTGATGTTCGAGCCATTCCGGCAAAAACCGAAGTCGATTACGATCAAGCCTTTTTTGTATGATTATGAGTCTTTAGAAGCCCGGGAAATCGAAAAACATTATATGAAAGAGCTAGAGTTCACCATAGAGCTAGAAAAGGAATAGCGTCTTAGGAGCGAGGAAGGAGAGGCAGCAAGTATGGGGAAATCGAGAGTCACAATCACACTCCTTATGATAATCGCATTGATAAGTGGATGTGCCGGCAAGACGCTAGAGCATGACGAGTCCATACAGACAAGCAAAATCAAGGTGCTGTATCAGGATGAAGATGCGTACTATGTCGATATCGGCAAAATAAAAATGATGAACTATCCAGTGGATCAAATCGAATTTATTGTCCAGACGAACGAGTTCGCCAAGTTCAAGGATGGAAAATCTCTCGATGAGTTTTACGAGGGGCAGAAAAAGTTCCTAGACAAGCACAAGGCGGATGTCATTGTTGTTGATGAGAACCTGTTCGCGGATACCGCCCGGGAAGGGAAACTCTATGACATGGAGGCCGATCTGCAAGATGAAAGCTTTCATCTAAACGAATTTATGCCTGGACTGATCGACCGAATGAAGAGCAGAGGAGACGGGAAGCTGTATGGAATAGCGCCCTTTTTCTACAGACAAGTCTTATTTTACAATAAGGATCTGTTCGAGAAGCATCATATATCTCCTCCACGAAGCAATATGACATGGGATGAGGTGCTGGAGCTGGCTGGACAAATCTCCGATCCCGGTTCGGGGAAGCGGGATTTTCACGGCATTTATCATACGTACTCCGCCGCCCCGGCGATGATGTACCAGATCGGTTCTTCTTCCGGACTGAGCTTGTTCGACGAGAAGGGGGAGAAGCTGCTGATCGATACAGACGGATGGAAGCATGTCATAAAGAAAATGACAGAAGCAGTGAGAAGCCGTGCGCTGCTCGTTCATCCCAAAGAGCGCAACATGACCCATGATGGGATTTTTTTAGATGGGGATTCTGCCATGTTAATCGGTGATCCATCCTTTATTCATAAAGATGTGATGCAGCCGGACGATAAGAGAAAATTACACAAAAAATGGGGCGTCCTGTCGCCGCCTGGCAATCCGAAGTTGGCAGAGGCGAATATGAAGCTGCCCTATGTGTATGCAGTAGCAGCAGATTCTGATAACAAGCAGGCTGCGATGGAATTCGTCAAATTCATCAATGGCAAGGAAACAATGGGGACATACTTCCAACGCTTTGTTTATGACTACGCGCCGACGCGCATGGGCAATCTGAATGATTTTGATTCAACAGTAACAGAGCCGTTCTATCAATTGAAACCGCAGATGAAAGACGGCATATGGGACAACCGGAATGTACCTCGTGATTTCTTTCTCGTTTTCGAACCAATCTTGTCGGAAGAACTGCAAGCGGTCATTGACGGGAAGAAAACAGTAGACCAAGCCGCTGCCGAACTAAAGGAGAAGGGGCAAGCTGCATTACGCCAATTACAGAACAAAACGCATCCGAGTGATCCAACTGCTAAGTAAACACATGAGCACCCGTATTGGTAAGCGTCGGGTCTGTTGCGATAAATAGGTGAGAAGGAGAGTAGGAGGATATCTATGAAAAGGGTATGGAGAACGGGAATTTTCATGCTGACGATTTTATCCCTGTTGAGCAGTTGCGCTGAACAAAAAGAAGAACTCGAGCCACTTCAGGCAGGAACAATCAAGGTCGTCTATCTCGATGAGGAATCATTCTATGAGGATTACGGGAAGTACTTCAAATTACAATTTCCACAAATCGACGTGGAAGTGATCAGCAAATCGAAGCTCATCACCGAATTCAATCATGTTACTGATTATAAGGAAGCGACAAGGAAGTTCCTGAATACATACAGTCCTGATGTATTGCTGTTAGATGAGGAGATGTTCAAAGCCTTCGTTGAGGAGGGTAAGCTATATAACTTGGAGACAGCCATTCATCAAGATAACTTCGATGTGGATGGGTTTATGCCTGGACTTATCGACAAGCTCAAAGCGTTAGGCAAGGGTGATCTGTACGGTCTTGTGCCGCGCGTCATCGTACATGCTCTGTACTACAATGCGGATCTGTTCAAGGAATATCAGGTTGAACCGCCGAGAAATAAAATGACCTGGCAAGAACTAATGGAACTGGCAGCAAGATTTGCGGGTTCAGGAAGTAGCGGCCAGCACGTGTACGGCTTGGAGGAAACCTATTCCGATCCCGGACGCGAGGTACTGAATATCGGCTTCGATTCTGGCTTGAGGCTATTTGATGAGAAGGCAGATCATGTGCTTATCAATACGGACGGCTGGAAAAGCGTCATGAAGCTCGTCACGGATGGAGTCCGCAGCGGGTCGGTGATTCTAAATTCGAATGGCAGCAACAAACATTTTATGAACAAAGAAGCGGCCATGATATTTGGTTCGCCAGATCTCATGCTGTCGCTCAAGCAGAACGGTATCCAAATGAATTGGGGCATCGCAACCATGCCCGTCCATTCAAATGATGAGTCCGTGAATATATCTTCACGTGAAATCTTCGCCATATCAGCCGCTTCTTCCAATAAGAGGGCAGCTTGGGAGCTGGTCAAGTTCGTAAACGGTGCAGACATGGCGAAATCCAATTCCAAAACATATAACGGGACATTGCCGTCGCGGACAGGATTTTTGAAGGAATACGACGGAAAAAGCCTAGAAGCCTTCTATATGCTAAAAGTGAGGGAAACAGCGAAAAAATGGGGGAACGCTCATGTTCCGGAGCCCTTTTTCCGCATGTTCGTGGAGCCGATGCGAGCAGAAATGCAGGCAGTGATTGAGAATCGAAAAACGGTTGATGAAGCAGCCGCCGTGTTGGAGGAAAAAGGACAAGCGGTGCTGATGCAAGCACGCAGTGAAACCGGAAAAAGAGGAATCGTTGATAGGAAGCGATGAGCTATGTACTCCACATATACATCATGTCACGAACGACAATAAAAGGGGAAGCGAGCGAATTATGCATAGAAAATATAAACTTGTACTTCTATTGCTGACAATCACGTCACTATTGGGTGGATGCTTTGGCGGAAATTCAGAGATGGCGCCGCTGAAAGACGGCAAAGGGAAGCTTAAGATCGTGTATCAGGATGAGGAATCATTCAATCGGGATTATGGGAATTTATTTCTAATGAAATATCCGGATATTGAAGTTGAAGTGATTGCTCAGGATGAGTTATTTGAACAATCCGAGCAGAATTCTTCCTTTGAATTAAATGAAGAAAAGAAGAGAGTAATAGAGAAGTATAAGCCTGATGTATTGCTGTTAAATGAGAGCATGTTCGAAGCCTTTGCCCAGGATGGGAGGCTGTATGACCTCGATATGGTCATCAACCAGGATAAATATGATATTGACGGATTCATGCCTGGGCTTATCGATAGGTTGAAAGAGAAGGGGAACGGAAAGCTATTCGGATTGGCGCCCTATTTCGAAACTCCTGTGTTGTATTACAATCGCGGGCTGTTCAAAGAATACAATATCGAACCGCCGCGAGACAAAATGAGTTGGAAAGAATTGTTGAACTTAGCTGGCCGATTCGGGAACGAGGGGGTATATGGCCTGTATCAAACGGAGAAGCCCGAAAAGCTGTTGTATAATATTGCGGCTGCCTCTGGGCTTCGACTGGTTGACGCTAAAGGAGAGAAACTGCTTATTCAATCCGAGGGCTGGAAGGAAGCTGTAACGATGACTGCTGATGCGATCCGCAATAAGTCCGTGTACATTCCGGAGCAAGACGCCAACAATGAGCGCAGGGATCGTTTTTACGAGCCTTTTCATCAAGAAAAAGCCGCGATGACATTTCAAGAGTCCTGGTTCACTGTTCGTTTGAAAGAAGTTCCGATGTATGAAAAAACGCCGAAGATCGATTGGGGTATTGTTACGACACCAGTCGATCCGGCCAACCCGAATGAATCTGCCTATGTGCATTTGTCAGAAATTTATGCGATATCCGCAAATTCTGAAAATAAGCGGGCAGCATGGGAATTTATCCAATTCATAAATGGAACGGACATGGCTCAGGTCGCCACGCTGGGGAATAACGGGAAGCTGCCGACGCGCACAGGCTATTTTAAAGATCTGGAAGGCAGAAGCACGGAGCCATTCTATCTTCTAAAGCCAAAAGAAGGGGTAAGGCTGTTGGAAGATAAGAACATTCCTCACGGGTTTAATGACCTGTTCGACCCGTTATTATCAGAAGCAATGCAAGCGATCATAGATAAACAGAAAACGATAGATGAAGCCCTCGCAGAGCTGGAAATGAAGGGGCAGCAAGCATTAATAAAAGCGCGTGAAGCGGCAGCGAAGAAATCGTAGGGCAATCTTATAATCTGGTTCTGTGCATGCGGAGCCAAATGCATAAATTTCACAGGGGAGAGAAGAGAATTGCGAGTGCAAAAAAACTGGAAAATGGGGATAATGCTTCTCATTATGATGTCATTGGTAAGTGGTTGTTTTGGTAGAGAATCGGAACGAGAGTCCGTCAATAAGGTCAAAGGTACAATTAGAGTCGTCTATCAGGATGAAAGTGCATTCAATCGTGATTATGGACAACTGTTCAAACTGAAGCAGCCTGATATTGATGTTGAAGTGGTGAGTAAATCGGAGTTGTACTCCAAGTTCGGAGATCCTGATTTCGATTTTGAGACAGAGTCGCAGAAACTGCTGGACAAGTATAAGCCCGATGTATTGCTGCTGGATGAGACATCGTTCAAAGAATTTGCCCAAGGCGGCAAGCTGTATGCGATTGATGGAGTCATTAAGCGAGATCGTTATGATGTAGAAGGGTTCATGCCAGGTCTTACCGACAGGCTCAAAGCAATGGGCAAGGGGACACTGTACGGACTCTCCCCCACTATAGATACCACTGTATTATACTACAATCGTGATTTATTCAAGGAGCACAATATTGAACCTCCTCGAAATCAAATGAGCTGGAAGGAATTTTTCGAACTGGCCGCGAGAGTAGCGAATGCCAGTAGTAAAGATAAGCCTTTGTATGCGTTAGCCCAAGAATATGGCGGAGCAGACAGCATGATGTATTCGATTGCTTCCTCAACTGGCTTGAGGATGTTCGATGCCAAGGGAGAGCAGCTGTTGATCAACTCGGAGGGCTGGAAGGAGGCCATCCAGCAGGCGACGGATGCAGTGCGGAGCAAGGCGCTGTATATTCCACCGGCCACGAAAGGTCCTCAGCCCATTGAACCGGGGAAAGGGCTCTTCTTCACAGGTCAGGCTGCAATGAAGCTGGGAACACCGTGGGATTTGGAGCATCTAAGGGATAAGAAAGCTGAGAAAATCAATTGGGATGTCGTGACAACTCCAGTCGATCCTGCGACACCCGATGAAACCGGAAATATAATCATTCGCGAAATTTATGCGATTGCAGCTGATTCCGACAATAAGGAGGCCGCGTGGGAACTCGTTAAATTTATAAACGGCGCGGACATGGCCAAGGTGGCAGCTCGAACGACTGTTGGCATGATCCCCACGATCCCTTCACGGCCGGAATATTTCAAGGAATTGGACGGCAGAAGCACGGGAGCATTCTATACATTGAAACCGAAGGAACTGTCCGTATTTGATGCGCTGTGGGGCAACAATAACGTTCCTGATGACTATAGCAGTTCTTTCCGGCCAATGCTGAATGAGGCGCTGCAGGCCATTATTGACAATGAGAAATCGGTGGATGAGGCGGTGAATGAACTGCAGACGAAGGGCCAAGAAGCGCTGCGGGTCGCGCATGAACTACAACAAGAGAAACAAATGCACGGCAAAAATAACAAATAAAATAGACTGATCCGAATGTCTTGAAATCCGTTAAAGTCCACACTTTGACGGATTTTTTTATTTGCTGACCTATTGAGATTGACATCAAATGACTTGCACTGACTTGCTTCAAGCGTACGGTTCACCGATAGCTGACGCCCTCTGTCCCAATAAATTTCGCAATGCGTCACATTTCACATGATCCGGATTGTTATAT
Source organism: Paenibacillus suaedae (assembly GCF_032337355.1). Classification (NCBI taxonomy): domain Bacteria; kingdom Bacillati; phylum Bacillota; class Bacilli; order Caryophanales; family Paenibacillaceae; genus Paenibacillus; species Paenibacillus suaedae. The sequence continues at coordinate 141,466 of NZ_JAVYAA010000006.1, read as the reverse complement.
ATTAGGAAAGCTTCTTGGAAGAGTAAAACTGAGACGATTTCCTGCCCCGAGGAAAAGAACAGAAATGGAGAAAAACGGAGATGGAGAGGGGGAGTAAGAAACATGAACAAAGGTTGGAGAATTGCAGTTCTACTCGTATTGGTCATGTCATTCATAGGCGGCTGCATGGGGAAGAAGGAAGTATTGGAACCGATTAAGCCAAGCAAGATCAAGCTGGTCTATCAAGATGAGGACGCATTTTACCGTGATTACGGAAAGTACTTCAATATGAAATATCCGCAGATTGAGGTTGAAGTCATTCCGCAGGTTCAGGTGCTCAAAAATCTCGGGAAGATGATTCACGCGGATGAATACGAGGCGGAAGTAAAGAAGCTGCTCGAAAAAACGGACGCAGATGTATATATGCTGGACAGCGGAATGTTCAAGCAGTTCGCCACCGACGGCAAACTCTATGACATTGAAGAAGCCATCCGGCAGGACGGCTATAATATCGAGGAGTTTATGCCGGGACTTATCGATTCGATCAAAAATCTGGGCAACGGGAAGCTGTATGGGCTGGCTCCACAAGTAAGCATTGGAGCTCTGTACTATAACACAAAATTGTTCAAGGAAAATCAAATTGATCCGCCGACGAACAAGATGACCTGGGAAGAGGTGCTGCAATTAGCAGCGAGATTTTCTAATGTTAAAAATGGAAACCGTCCTGTGCATGGCTTGTACTTTTCGAATGGCCATGCAGGCAATTTGATGTTCGATATCGCCGATACTTCAGGCTTAAAGCTTTTCGATCCGAAGGGGAAGAAGGTGCTCATCAATTCGGATGGCTGGAAAAAAGCAATGAAAATGGCTGTGGATGCCGTTCGCAACAATGCGGTTTATTTCCGTCCAGAAGATCAGATGTATTCGTCAAAAAGCGACTTTTTTGATGATGGTGTGGCTGCGATGACTATATCCGGCCCTCCTGCTACATATGCCGTTAGATTTAACGATGGTGAGCCGGTAGATTGGGAGGTCGTCACTGTCCCAATTGAGCCTGGGGTGGAATCGACGAATGTTTCCTTTTATCCGCTTTTTGCGGTTTCTGCGAATTCGACCAACAAGCGCGCTGCTTGGGAATTCGTCAAGTTTACAAGCGGATCGGAAATGGCTCATGCCCGATCACGGACGATGACTGGTAATTTACCTTCACGTACCGGTTATTTGAAGGAATTCAAGGGCAAGAGCATGGAACCGTTCTATATGCTGAAGACTCAGCACAACAGCGTCTGGATGAATGACTATGTTCCAATTCCTTTCTTCGGGAAGTTCTATAAGACGCTGGAGGAAGAGCTTCAGGCCGTTATCGATCACAAGAAGTCAGTAGATGAAGCGGCTGCCGCCTTGGAGATAAAGGGGCAGGAGCTATTATCAAAATTGCAAGAAGAAGCAAAACAGAAGACAAAAGGAAACACATAAGGAAACACATAAGGAATGTAAAGGGTGGGGAAACGTGCATCACAAATGGAAAATAACGATCCTGCTGCTAACGATCGTTTTCTTAATGAGCGGTTGCTTGGGCAAGAAGGAAGTGCTGGAACCGCTGCAGCCAAGCAAAATCAAGGTGGTCTACCGGGATGAGGACGCCTTCTACCGCGATTACGGGAAGTATTTTCAAATGAAATATCCGCAAATTGAGGTCGAGGTTATTCCCGAGATGCAGCTGCTGAAAAAGCTTGGGAAAATCATTAATGCGGATGACTATTTTGTAGAAAAAAAGAAGCTGCTGGAGAGCTCGGGCGCGGATGTATTTTTACTGGACGATTATATATTCAAGCTCTTTGCCCAAGATGGCAAGCTGTATGATTTGGAGGACGCGATCCGCCAGGATGAGTATGATGTGGATGGCTTTATGCCGGGATTGCTGGACAATATCAAAAGTTTGGGCAACGGGAAGCTGTACGGACTGGCTCCATCCTTCAACAGGGAGGTTCTATATTATAACAAGGCCTTATTTAAGGAGCATCAAATCGAACCACCGAGGAACAGCATGACCTGGCAGGAACTATTTGATTTGGCTGCGAGATTTTCTAATATTGGTGCTGGCGACAATAAGGTGTACGGCTTGTATGAATACTTCGGAGACCCAGGCAGGCTGATGTATCAAATCGCTGATACATCCGGCTTAAGACTGTTCGATCCAAAGGGAGAAAAGGTGCTTCTAAATTCAGAGGGCTGGAAAGATGCAATGAAGCTGGCAGTGGGTGCGGTACGCAATAAATCGGTCTATTTCCATCCTGAGAGTCAAGTGTATACACAAAAAAGCTACTTTTTCGAAGGGAAAGCCGCAATGATGATTGCGAATTCCTTCGTGATGATGGAATTGAAGCAGCGGCCTACTTATGTGGAGGGGGAGAAGCCGATAGATTGGGGCGCGGTCACGGTGCCGATTGATCCTGCGGAGCCATCGCAATCCATTTCTCTTTTCGAAATCGCTGCAATTGCAGCCGACTCGCCGAATAAACGTGCAGCCTGGGAATTCGTCAAGTTCGTGAATGGAGAGGAAATGGCCCAATCTCGTTCAAGAACAATAAACGGCTCGCTCCCCTCACGTACCGGCTATGCAAAGGAAATCGACGGCAAGAGCACGGAAGCCTTCTATCTGCTGAAGGTCAAGCAGGGGAACACGATATGGATGAATGAGCATGTTCCAGATGTCTTCTTCCGATTGTTCGATAAGCCGCTGCAGGAAGAGATGCAAGCTGTTATTGATAATAAGAAATCAGTGGACGAAGCGTTAGCCGAGCTGGAGATCAAGGGGCAAGAGGTACTCCTAAAAGCGCGCGAAGCAGCGGAGAAGAAGCCTTAAAAGGCTTCATAAGAAATCTGTATTTATATTTCACAATAGAAGAAGCAAAGGGTTCGCTACTTCGTACAGGTTTAATCAAAAAAAGGAGCTAGAAAAATATGCATCATAGATGGAAAGTTGCAATTCTGCTGTTGACGATCGTTTCCCTAATGAGCGGTTGCTTCGGCAAGAAGGAAGTGCTTGAGCCATTGCAGCCAAGCAAAATCAAGGTGGTCTACCAGGATGAGGACGCCTTCTACCGCGATTACGGGAAGTATTTTCATATGAAATATCCGCAGATTGAAGTTGAAGTCATCCCTCAGGTTCAGGTGCTCAAAAATCTCGGCCCTATGATTAGCGGAGAAGATTGGGACGCGGAAATGAAGAAACTGCTGAAAAACTCCGGTGCTGACGTATTAAGGATGGAGACAAATATGTTTCAATCATTTGCGAAAAATGGCATGTTGTATGAGTTAGATGATGTAATCCGGCAGGACGACTATGATATGCAGGGCTTTTTGCCAGGGGTAATCGACAGAATTAAAAGCTTAGGCAATGGCAAGCTGTATGGGCTTGCTCCTTATGTGGATCGACAGGCTTTATACTATAACGCAGCATTGTTCAAAGAGCATCACATCGAACCGCCAAAGAACAATATGACCTGGCAGGAAGTGTTTGATTTGTCTGAAAGATTTGCCAATATTGGAAGCGGCGAAAGTAAGGTGCACGGGTACTACGAATGGATAGGAAGCTTACGCTACTTCTTGTTCAGAATCGCCGATACCTCTGGATTGAGGCTGTTCGATCCGAAGGGAGAGAAGGTGATTCTGAACACTGAGGGCTGGAAAAAAGCGATCAAGCAGACAACAGATGCGATGCGCAGCAAAACGGTATTTTTCCATCCGGAAGGCCAGATTTATTCGCAAAAAAGTTATTTTTATAATGATCAAGCTGCGATGATGATTAGCAATGCTTACACATCCCTGGAGCTTATCAATAACAAGAAAGATTGGGGTGTCGTTACAGCGCCAATAGATCCTGCAATGGATTCTTCAAGTATCGACTTTGAATTCATCTATGCAGTTGCAGCCGACTCAGCCAACAAGCGTGCAGCCTGGGAATTCGTCAAGTTCGTGAATGGCCCGGAAATGGCGCAGGCCCGCTCTCGTACACTTAAGGGCCAGCTTCCTTCGCGCAACGGCTATATGAAGGACATAAAGGGCAGAAGTACGGACCCGTACTATATGCCAAAGATCAGGGCGGAGAACAACATTGAGAGAGATGAGCGTATCCCATCCGGGTTCTTCCCATCATTCGATAAGCTGCTGCGTGTGGAGTTGGATGCCGTCGTCGCGAACGAGAAAACAGTTGATGAGGCGGCAGCTGCTCTTGAGGTGAAAGCACAGGAATTGCTAATGAAAGTACGAGAATCAGCAAACAAGGACAAGGCAAAATAGGGAGCGTGTGGAACGTGTTGAAAAATGGGAAGAGCATCATTATGCTGCTGACGATCATGTCTCTTTTAAGCGGCTGCTTCGGAGAACGATCAGAGCTTGCGCCATTAAAGGACGGCAAGGGGAAGATCAGGGTCGTCTATCAAGATGAAGATCGATTTTATAGTGATTATGGGAACTTCTTTAAAATGATGAACCCTGACATTGATATTGAGGTTATCAGTGAAGCGGAATTGTTTGATGATGCGGAGAAAAACGGGGCATTCAATTTGACCGAGGAGAAGAAAAAGCTGCTCGACAAATATAAGCCGGACGTACTGTTTTTGAATGAAAGCATGTTTGAGGCCTTCGCTCAAGAAGGAAGGTTGTATGACATAGAGCCGGCTATTAGCCAGGATCAATACAAGCTGGACGGATTCATGCCTGGACTTATCGATAGGCTGCGGGCAAAAGGGAACGGAAAGTTGTACGGGCTTACTCCATCCTTCGAGACAAATGTCATCTATTATAATCGCAATTTGTTCAAGAAGTATCAAATCGAGCCGCCAAACGGGAAAATGACGTGGAAGGAGCTTCTTGATCTGGCAGAGAGATTTGCGAGTGTCGAATCGGGAAAGAAGCAAGTGTTTGGCTTGTATCAAACGAGAGGTCCAGCAAGTTTGTTGTATGATATCGCTGCTGCATCGGCACTTAAGCTAGTTGATGCGAAATCAGGCAAGCTGTTGATCGATTCGGATGGTTGGAAAGAAGCGATGAAGATGACGGCAGATGCCGTCCGCAATCATGCGGCTTATGCTCCTCCTCCAATGAAGGAAGGCGAACAGCTTGATGGATACGATGACGCCGACTATGAGAAACATAGAGACTACTTGAAGCAGTACAGCCGATCTAACGAGATGTTCTACATGGGTCATGCAGCCATGACGATTCAAGCGCCGTGGTTTGCTTCCTTCTTGCGGGATATTCCCTACTATTCGAAGACCCCGGAGATCGACTGGGGCATCGCGGCCGCACCTGTTAATCCTGCTATGCCCGATGAATCGGCTTACGTGAAATTGTCGGAAATCTATGCCATATCAGCGGATTCTCCGAATAAGCGGGCGGCTTGGGAATTTGTCAAGTTCGTGAATGGTCCGGAAATGGCACAGGTTGCGGGGAAGGCAATGAACGATACGCTCCCCACGCGGTCAGACTATTTCAAGGATTTTAGAGGGCGGGAAACGGATGCGTTCTATCTGTTAAAGCCAATGCAAGTCAGTGGAGTGTCTGATAAAAAGAGTATTCCGGCGGGTTTCCATTCCGAATTTGATGCTTTACTGTCGGATGCATTGAATTCTGTGATTGAAAAAGAGAAAACACTGGACGATGCAGTTGCCGAGCTTCAAATCAAGGGACAAGAGATATTGGATAGGTCGCGGGAAACCAAGCAGTAATAGTAAATGGTTCAGAAAAAGATCGAGAGCAGGGACGACGAAATGTTCCTGCTCTCGATCTTTTTTTGTGCACAATTTTGACTCAAACCGAAATCAGTGCTTGTTCTTTGACTCAGTAAATTTCGGAATGCGTCACATTTCACATAATCCGGATTGTTATATATTAGGAAAGCTTCTTGGGAGGGTGAATCTAAAACGGGTTCCTTCCCCGGAGAAAAGAATGGAGATGGAGAAGAAGAAATATGTACAAAGATTAAGATTTGCAGTGATACTCGTATTGATTTTGTCATTCATAGGCGGCTGCTTGGGCAAGAAGGAAGTGCTGGAACCGCTGCAGCCAAGCAAGATCAAGCTGGTCTATCAAGATGAGGAGGCCTTCTACCATGATTACGGAAAGTACTTCAGTATGAAATATCCACAGATTGAGGTTGAAGTCATTCCGGAGGTTCAAGTGCTCAAAAATCTCGGGAAGATGATTCGTGCGGATGAATATGAGGCGGAAGTAAAGAAGCTGCTCGAGAAGGCGGATGTAGATGTATATATGCTGGACAGCGGAATGTTCGAGCAATTCGCCGCCGACGGGAAGCTTTATGATATTGGAGAAGTCATCGGGCAGGACGGCTATAATGTCGAGGAGTTTATGCCGGGGCTTATCGATTCGATCAAAAACCTGGGCAACGGCAAGTTGTATGGGTTGACTCCCCAAGTAAGCGTTCGTGCGCTGTACTACAATACAAAATTGTTCAAGGAAAATCAGATCGACCCGCCTACGAACAAGATGACTTGGCAGGAGGTACTTCATTTAGCTTCGAGATTCACTAATGTCAAACAAGGTAACGATCCCGTACATGGCATGTACTATTCCTATGGCGATGCGGGCACGGTGATGTTCGATATCGCCGATAGTTCTGGATTGAAGCTATTCGATCCGAAAGGGGAGAAGGTGCTAATCAATTCAGATAGTTGGAAAAAAGCAATAAAACTGGCGACGGATGCCGTGCGCAGCGAAGCGGTATATTTCGCTCCAGAAGAGCAGATCTATCCATCAGAAAACGACTTCTATAACGGTCAGGCCGCTATGACGATAGGTACCACTCCAATAACGGGATTCGTCAGAAATAACGACGTGCCGGTGGATTGGGAAGTTGTTACTTTTCCAATTGAACCCGGGTACGAATCGATAGGTGTTTCTCTCTATTCGCTCTTTGCAGTCTCAGCCAACTCGCCAAATAAACGAGCTGCCTGGGAATTCGTTAAGTTCACAAGCGGTCCGGAGATGGCTCATGCCCGTTCAAGGACGATGAGCGGCGCTATGCCTTCGCGTACGGGCTATTTGAAGGAATTTAAAGGAAAGAGCATGGAAGCATTCTATATGTTGAATGTCAAGAACAGAGACAGTATAGGGGGGAATGTATCCGAATCCGAATTTTACAGGCTCTTCAATAAGACGCTGGAGGGAGAGCTTCAGGCCGTTATCGATAACAAGAAGTCAGTAGATGAAGCGGCTGCCGCGTTGGAGATAAAGGGGCAGGAGATATTGTCTAAATTGCAAGAAGAGTCGAAAAAGAAGGCAATAGGAAGCTCAAAGGAAGCTCATAAGTAAAGGAACGGTGAGGAAACAACGTGCATAACAAATGGAAAATAGCAATCCCGCTGCTAACGATCCTCTCTTTGATAAGCGGCTGCTTCGGCAAGAAGGAAGTGCTGGAACCGCTGCAGCCAAGCAAAATCAAGGTGGTCTATCAGGATGAGGAAGCCTTCTACCACGATTACGGGAAATATTTTCATATGAAATATCCGCAAATTGAGGTCGAGGTCATTCCGGAGACGCAGGTGCTGAAAAAGCTTGGGAAAATCATTAATGCGGATGACTATTTTGTAGAAAAAAAGAAGCTGCTGGAGAACTCGGGGGCGGATGTATTTTTACTGGATGATTATATATTCAAGCTATTTGCTCAAGATGGCAAGCTGTATGATTTGGAGGGCGCGATCCGCCAGGATGAATATGATGTCGATGGCTTTATGCCGGGATTGCTGGACAATATCAAAAATATGGGCAACGGCAAGCTGTACGGACTGGCGCCATCCTTCGACAGGGAGGTTCTTTATTATAACAAGGCCTTATTTAAGGAGCATCAAATCGAACCGCCGAGGAACAACATGACCTGGCAGGAACTATTTCATTTGGCCGCGAGATTTTCTAATGTCGGTGCTGGCGACAGTAAGGTGTACGGCTTGTATGAATACTTCGGAGATCCAGGCAGGCTGATGTATCGAATCGCTGATACGTACGGTTTTAGGCTGTTCGATCCAAAGGGAGAGAAGGTGCTTCTGAATTCGGATGGATGGAAACAAGCAATGAAGCTTACAGGGGATGCGATACGCAATAAATCGTTGTTTTTCCATCCAGAGGGTCAAATGTATACACAAAAAAGCTACTTTTTCGAAGGAAAAGCTGCGATGATGCGTGCAAATGCTTTCGTGATGTTGGAATTGAAGCATCGGACTAGTTTTGGAGGGAAGCCGATAGATTGGGGCGCCGTCACGGTGCCAATCGATCCTGCGGAACCGTCACAGTCGATTTCTCTCAACCAAATCGTTGCAATTGCAGCCGATTCGCCGAATAAGCGTGCTGCCTGGGAATTTGTCAAGTTCGCGAATGGAGAGGGAATGGCCCAATCTCGTTCAAGAACAATGAACGGTTCACTCCCTACACGTACCGGCTATGCAAAGGAAATCGACGGCAAGAGCATGGAAGTATTTTATTTGCTGAAGGTCAGGCAGAGGGATGCAGTATGGATGAATGAACATGTTCCAGCTGGCTTCATCCAACTGTTCGATAAGCCGTTGCAGGAAGAGATGCAAGCTGTTATTGATAATAAGAAATCAGTGGACGAAGCGTTAGCGGAGCTGGAGATCAAGGGGCGAGAGGTACTCCTAAAAGTGCGTGAAGCACCGGAGAAGAAGCATTGAAAGGCTTCACAAGCTGCCTATGATTACATTCCACAATAGAAGAAGCAAAGGGTTCGCTACTACGTACAGGTTTAATCAAGAAGGAGCTAGAAAAATATGCATCATAGATGGAAAGTTGCAATTCTGCTGTTGACGATCATTTCCCTAATGGGCGGCTGCTTCGGCAAGAAGGAAGCGCTGGAGCCATTGCAGCCAAGTAAAATCAAGGTGCTCTATCAGGATGAGGAGGCATTCTACCGCGATTACGGGAAGTATTTTCATATGAAATATCCGCAGATTGAAGTCGAAGTCATCTCGGAGATTCAGGTGCTCAAAAATCTTGGGAAGACGATTAGCGCGGAAGATTGGGATGCGGAAAAGAAGAAACTGCTGGAGAACTCCGGTGCTGACGTATTAAGGATGTATGGAGAAACGTTTCAATCATTTGCGAAAGATGGCAAGCTGTACGAGTTAGAGGAAGTAATCCGGCAGGATGACTATGATATGAAGGGCTTTTTACCGGGGTTGATCGACAGAATCAAAAGCTTAGGCAACGGCAAGCTATACGGGCTTGCTCCTTTTGTCGACAGACAGGTTTTATACTATAACGCAGCGTTGTTCAAGGAGCATCAAATCGAACCGCCGAAGAACAATATGACCTGGCAGGAAGTGTTGGATTTGTCTGCGAGATTTGCCAATATCGGAAGCGGCGAGAATAAGGTGCACGGATACTACGAATGGGTAGGAAGTTTACGCTACTTCTTGTTCGAAATCGCCGATACCTCTGGATTGAGACTGTTCGATCCGAAGGGAGAGAAGGTGCTTCTGAACACAGAGGGCTGGAAAAGAGCGATCAAGCAGACAACAGATGCGATGCGCAGCAAAACGGTGTTCTTCCATCCGGAAGGCCAAATTCATACGCAAAAAAGTTATTTTCGTAATGATCAAGCTGCGATGATGATAAGCAATGCTAACACAGCTCAGGAGCTTAGAAATAGTAAGAAAGATTGGGGTGTAGTTACAGCGCCAATCGATCCTGCAATGGATTCTTCAAGTATCGAATTTGGATACATCTATGCAGTTGCAGCCGACTCCGCCAACAAGCGTGCAGCCTGGGAATTCGTCAAGTTCGTGAACGGCCCGGAAATGGCGCAGGCCCGTTCTCGTGCACTGTGGGACGGGCTTCCTTCACGCAACGGTTATTTGAAGGACATAAAGGGCAGAAGTACGGATCCGTTCTATGTGCCGAAGATCAGGACGGAGAACAACATTCAGAGAGATGCGCGTATCCCGTTCAAGTTCTTCGTATTATTCGATAAGCCGCTGCGTGTGGAGCTGGATGCCGTCGTCGCGAACGAGAAAACAGTTGATGAGGCAGCAGCTGCTCTTGAGGAGAAGGCACAGGAATTGCTAATGAAAGTACGAGAAGCTGCAAACAAGGACAAAGCAAAATAGGGAGAGTGTGAAATACGTGCTAAAAAAGTGGAAGATTTGTATAGTACTGCTGACAATGATATCACTCTTAAGCGGCTGCTTCGGAGAACGATCAGAGCTTGCGCCATTAAAGGACGGCAAGGGGAAGATCAGGGTCGTCTATCAAGATGAAGATCGATTTTATAGTGATTATGGGAACTTCTTCAAAATGATGAACCCTGATATCGACATTGAGGTTATCAGTGAAGCAGAACTATTTGACGAAGCCGAAAAAAACGAGGCATTCAATTTGACAGAAGAAAAGAAAAAGCTGCTCGATAAATACAAGCCGGACGTGCTGTTTTTGAATGAAAGCATGTTTGAGGCCTTCGCTTAAGAAGGAAAGCTGTATGACATTGAGCCGGCTATTAGCCAGGATCAATACAAGCTGGACGGATTCATGCCTGGACTTATTGATAGGCTGCGGGCAAAAGGGAACGGAAAGCTATACGGGCTTACTCCATCCTTTGAGACAAACGTCATCTATTATAATCGCAATTTGTTCAAGAAGTATCAAATTGAGCTGCCAAACGGGAAAATGACGTGGAAGGAGCTTCTTGATCTGGCAGAGAGATTTGCGAGCGTTGAATCAGGAAAGAAGCAAGTGTTTGGTTTGTATCAAACGAAAGGGCCAGCAAGTTTGATGTATGATATCGCTGCTGCATCGGCACTTAAGCTAGTTGACGCGAAATCAGGCAAGCTGTTGATCGATTCGGATGGCTGGAAAGAAGCGATGAAGATGACGGCAGATGCCGTCCGCAATCATGCGGCTTATGCTCCTCCTCCAATGAAGGAAGGCGAACAGCTTGATGGATACGATGACGCCGACTATGAGAAACATAGAGACTACTTGAAGCAGTACAGCCGATCTAACGAGATGTTCTACATGGGTCATGCCGCAATGACGATTCAAGCGCCGTGGTTTGCTTCCTTCTTGCGGGATATTCCATACTACTCGAAGACACCGGAGATCGACTGGGGCATCGCGGCCGCGCCCGTTAATCCTGCTATGCCCGATGAATCGGCTTACGTGAAATTGTCGGAAATCTATGCCATATCTGCGGATTCTCCAAACAAGCGGGCAGCTTGGGAATTCGTCAAGTTCGTGAACGGGTCGGAAATGGCACAGGTTGCTGGCAAGGCAATGAACGATACACTCCCCACGCGGTCAGACTATTTCAAGGATTTTAGAGGGCGGGAAACGGATGCGTTCTATCTGTTAAAGCCAATGCAAGTCAGTGGAGTGTCTGATAAAAAGAGTATTCCGGCAGGATTCCATTCCGAATTTGATGCTTTACTGTCGGATGCATTGAATTCTGTGATTGAAAAAGAGAAAACACTGGATGAGGCGGTTGCTGAACTTCAAATCAAGGGGCAAGAGATATTGGATAGGTCGCGGGAAACCAAGCAGCAAAAGTAAATGTTCAGAAGAAGATCGAGAGCAGGGACGAAATGTTCCCGCACTCGGTCTTTTTTTGTGCTACAATTTTTATATAAAAAAATTTTTTGTCAATGTCACATTTTTGGCTTTTCGATTGTTAGATATGGTGAAGAGCACTTTTCGTATGATAAGAAAACTCAAATGAGGAGTTGTAAATACGTGACAAAGAGAGAACGAATACAAGAGCTCGATGCTTATCGGGCACTTGCTATCATGGCGGTGCTGGCGATCCATGCGACATCGGAAGCGCTGGCAGCGACAATCGGCAGTCGGGCATACCCGCTTTACTTATTGATAAATACCTTTAGTAAATTTGCCGTACCCGTTTTTATTTTTTTAAGTGGGTTCGTATTGTTTTATAATTATGCGGACAAGCCGTTAAGCGGAGGAACGATACGACAGTTTTACCGGAAACGATTACTGTACATATTAGTACCATACCTTGTTTTTTCCGCCTTCTATTATTTATTGAAGCTCTATCGCAGCGACATGTTATTCGATCTATCGTGGGCGGTGGCATATGACTTTATAAAAGCTCTGTTCGGCGGCAGGGCGTATACGCACCTCTATTACATAATTATTATGGTTCAGTTTTATATATTGTTTCCGTTATTGCTGGCTGTATTCCAAAAGATGCGTCGGACTGTGCCGCTCATGTTCCTGGCAGCTGCACTGCTGCAATGGGGATTTATCATTGTCAATAAGTATGGTTGGCAAATCCCAAGAGGGAATCTGGCAATCTCCTATCTGTCATACTTCATATTCGGGGCATGGATCGCTATGCATTATGAATCGATCCGGAATTGGCTTGTTCACTTGTCGAAGGGATATAAGCAAATTGTAGGCTGGGTCGTCTTATGGAGTGTGTGGATTGGGCTTGGAATCTATCATGCATACATGTTTTATCGTGCGAATGTTGGCAAGATATTCGTCAACACCTTGTGGTATGAGCTTGTCTGGTATATTCATTCCTTATTGTCGTGCATTATTTTGATCCAGATTGCATTTGTTCTATTTTACCGCTGTGGCAGACGTATATCTTCCTGGGTTACTTCCATCGGAGCATGCTCATTCGGCATATATTTGCTGCATCCGTTCCTGCTCTTTATCTATCGGAAAATAGGGATTAAGGGAAATATGCTCGAGTATGCACTGTATATTGCAGGCGGCTGGATATTTGCCTTCATTGGTTCTTGGTTCATCGTATATATGATTTCGCGTCTTACTTCATGGTCATGGATTGCATTCGGCATTGTTCCGGTTCAGGACAAGGACAGCAAAAGCCGTATTGTGGACAAACCGCATCACGAAGCGAATGTACGCAATTTATCGGAATGATAGAAAGAAGGATGGGCTTCATTATGAAGTCCATCCTTCTTTGTAGTGGGCACGTTATGCCGATGTGCGACTTCTGGTTCGGGCCTTGTGCATGAATAAGCATTGAAGCAAGAATCCAGCGACGAGAACCATTCCTGCGAGATAGGGGAGATTGGCAGGATCCGCATTCCGCTCAAGCAAGGCACCGAAGGTCATTGTACCGACAGATCCCGCCAAATAGTTCATCGAGCTAAGCAGTGCGATAGAGATTGTTGCATGGCTTGGACTGATTTCAACAAGTGTTTTCTGCTGGGCAGCTATGGACGCCCAACCCGCCGAACCCCACAGCATGAGCAAGAAAGCGAGACTTGCTGCGTTTTGATGAACACTACCCATGAGCATCATGGACATCATTAGCAGGATGATCAGAATAAGCATAATCGTACGCGGGCGCTTAAATCGATCCATAATTGAGCCGATCAAGAAGCTGCCAGCGATTCCTCCTAGCCCCCACATCCAAATGAACCAAATTGATTGCTCATATTCGAATGCGGCGATGATTCGATCCAAATACGTATATAGTCCTAGGCTGCAAAAGCTTAAAATCGCCGTCACAAGCATAACGAGCGTGATCTGCTTATTTTTAAACAGCGACAATCTATCGCTTAACGTAGGCAAGCTATTGCTGTGAATTGTAGGAAACCGGCTTGCCATTGTGATGATACCCAGAAGACTGACCAATACAATAAACCACATCGTCAATCGCCAATTCTGCAAGGAAGAGATATAAATCCCTAACGGCACCCCGATTACCGTTCCAGCACTCATGCCAAACAAGATTAAACTTAAGGCTCGACCTCGCTGCCCTTCAGGAGCAAGATGAACGGCCGCAGAGGATGCCAATGGCGAATATAATCCCGCTCCGATTCCTGCTATTCCCCTAGATATTAGCAATACGGCAAAATGATGCGCAATCGCAGTCAGGATATTGGCCAAAGTAAAGAGCGATAATGCAGCAAGTAAAATATGCTTCGTATTCGCTCTACTTAAGACAGCTGCAAAGAAAGGAGCTGCGATGGCATAGCAGAGGGTGAACGTACTGACCGATTGTCCTGCCGCACCAATAGAAATGTTGAAGTCTCCTGCGATAAGGGGGAGTATTCCGGCCATCACATAGGCATCAGCACCTAGGGCGAACATGCCGAATAGTAGAAGAGTAATGTTTCTCAAGATGATCACCAACCTTATGATAATATGCATGAAACACATGGATCGCTGTAAGAGCAAGCATCTGTTCTGAATGTATTGTATCGAGTATACTTATATTAGTGAAATTAATGTTTGGCATGAAAGGTATGAGGATAACTCATGACATTGGCGCGCTATGAAGTGTTCATGAAGGTAGTGGAGCAGGGGAATTTCACGAAGGCTGCTGAGCAGTTGAATATGACTCAGTCTGCGGTTAGCCATGCGATTGCGAGTTTGGAGAAGGAGCTTGGTCATGCGCTGCTGAATCGAGGCAAGCAAGCTAAGATTAGTACGACAGTGTTAGCAGATCGTCTTATTCCGCATATGATGCAAATTCTGCGCAGCGAAGCAATTATTCGCGAGGAAGTATCGCTAGAGAACAACCAGCTTGAAGGTTTGCTTAGAATCGGTGCTTTTACAAGTGCAGCGTCACAATTGCTGCCACCGATGATTGCACAAATCAAAAAACATCATCCGCGTGTGAAAGTGATTTTATTTGAGGGAACGTATGAAGAAGTTCAAGAATGGATTCGAAAGGGAACTGTGGATATTGGATTTATGATGAATGCGGGACAGAACCAAGATCTGCATCAAGTATTCATTCATGAAGATGAGCTTGTCATCGGTATGTCGCCGAAGCACCCACTTGCACAGCTGGACACAATCGATATCTCGCAGCTTGAGGGTGTCGATTTCATCATGCCTATGGCGTCCTATCATTCACAGGTGATGGAGTGTCTGTCTGATCATGGGGTAACGCCAAATGTGCTGATGGAAGTCCTGCATTGTAACACGATTATGAACATGGTATCCCAAGAGATCGGTGTTACCATTGGGCCAAAGCTGTTGTTTCAATCCAATGAGCAGATCGCGATCAGACCATTGAAGCAGGCGACAAGTCGTCCCATCAGTCTGGTCTATCGAACGGTGAGTCCTACGATTGAAGCCTTTCTGACAAGTAATCAGCTGCGTTCCTGAGAGTGTTCTAATCAGCCAAGCGGGTGAACGGAATATGAATAATCCGTGGTCTTAATATCGGATCTACATCTGAATTCGGTCGGATGCTAAAGTGTCAGTAAACAAAAAAACTCCCGTGAATGGCTGCATTCGCGGGAGTTGCTATCCTATTTACACATGACTGTCCACTGCTAATTGAGATGTCCGTCATGCAAGCATTCATGTTAGCTAATGGAAGCTTCGTAGATGGAATGAATAGAGCGGGACAGAGTCTCATCGAATTCCTCAGCTGTCTGCTGCGCTGTTAATCCTACCGACAAGGCGCGTGAGAAGCTGGCAATGAGTCCATGATTGCGAGCCAGTCTTTCATTCGCCTCATCTTGATCGTATCCGCCTGACAAGGCGACAACGCGGAGCACATGCGGATCTTCAATCAATTCACGATAGAAATCATCGACAGTAGGGATGGACAGCTTCAGCATGACTCTTACGTCTTCGCCAAGCGCATTCAATTGCTTCAGAAGCTCATCCTTCAATATTTGTTCCGATTGCTGCTTGTCCTTGCTATAGATGTCGACTTCAGGTTCAATAATTGGGACAAGACCCATAGACCAAATCTGCTTGCCGACTTCGAATTGCTGTTCGACTACTTTACGTATTCCTTCTGCGTTCGCTTCCTTAATGACTGAGCGCATCTTTGTCCCGAAAATATGTTTCTCGACTGCACGCTTCAGTAGGTCGTTCAGGTCAGGCATAGGCTTCATCAGTTGAACACCCTGTTCAAGATCAGCCAATCCTTTGTCCACCTTCAAAAAAGGGACGATGCCTTTCTTTTCCCACAAATAATCTGCGGTAAATTGTCCATCGATCGTCCGATCCATCGTATTCTCAAATAAGATGGCCCCCAAAATATACTTCGAATCAAATGCTGAGCTCGTAATTATGCGTGTGCGCATCTCGTGAACTTGCTCGAACATCTCCTCGTCATTGGAGTAACGATCTTCTGTAACCCCATATTGCAGCAGAGCCTTCGGTGTGCTTCCGCCGCTCTGATCCAATGCTGCAATAAAACCCGCTCCCGTATGAATTCGTTCCACTTGTTCCTTGTTCATTGATGTTTCTCCTTCCTATGTGTGGGATGGATGACCTCGACACTTTGTATACGCAACGTATCTAAGAATGAGGTCACAATAGAAACAGAACTTGACGCGTTCACATGAGCCTAGGAGTTCGAACCGCATTGAACAAATCCAGAAGCATTCGTTCATCGTTATTCTTGCCCATACGTCAGGTAGAGTTTCTTATATTGTACAATAAATAATCGTTCTATGCACCGACATATCACCACTAGTTCATAAGCGCTGCTGCTGCAGTGTGAGCCGGTTGGATATGAACATATATCGAACCGATAATGAGGAATGGGAACTGCCGTAAGTAGGTTATGAGGAGAAGTTGGAGGGGACAATATATTCTTCGTTATCCATCTTCATTCCTCGGAAGGATAAAAAGAAGAGGAGCTCATATCCGAATGATATGGGCTCCTCTATTAATTTCACGCTTATTTAATCACACGACGTGCTGTTTTAAAGGTCTTGTCCCACGCGCTGCCTTTAAAGTTGGAAATCGTCACTCCTACACCTTTCTTATACGTGTGGATGACTTTGTTATTGCCCATGTATACCGATACGTGATTGATGATGCCATCACGATTCGTGTCAGAGAAGATAAGGTCTCCCGCCTTCAATTGGCTCTTAGAGACTTTCGTACCCACTCGCGATTGCTCTCTGGAAGAGCGAGGGAGGTTAATGCCATTCTTTTTGAAAATATATTGTGTAAAGGAAGAGCAATCAAATGCACTCGTTCTTCCTGTTGATGCACCGAATACATATGGCGTCCCCATAAATTTCTTGCCTGTTTGGATCACTTTATTTGCTACGGAAGTAGAGGAGGCTGCTTCCACCTTCATGACTGCAGCGTCACTAACAATGCTACCCGACAAGGCGAGCGTTGCGCATATTCCGATACTGAGTAGAGTTTTACCAATTCGTGTTGCCATGATGTTGTTCATGTTGTAATCCTCCTTATGGATAAACAAATGTGATAGCCGACTAGTTGACTCGCAATCAGCATAGCATATCTTTTTGCCTCCATAATCTCCCATCGATCCGTATATCCCGCACCACTACAGCAAATATCGAGCTTTATGATAATCAAATGAGAATCAGATTAAAAATATTGTTGATAATGAGAATCAATATCTATATAATGAGAATCGTTATCATATGAGTGATAATTATTCTCATATATAAGTATTAAGGAGGCATACATAATCAATGAAATTTATCAAATATGGGGTCATCGCACTCATGATCGTCGTGCTTGCAGCTTGCGGGAATGCGAAGGGGGAGTCGAAGGAGGCAGGTTCGGTACCTGCGGCTACGTCGACAACAATTTCGGGTCAAGACCCGTCAAGCCAGGTTGACAAGAAGGCGGGAGCAGACCCTGAAGTGGAGAAGCTCTTGAAGCAATTCAGTAAGAAGCAGCCAGAGAAGATTGTGACATTATCAGTCTCCATTACGGAGATTTTGAACGAAATCGGGGTAACGCCAGCCGGTGTTCCTAAGTCAAGCAATAAACTGCCAGAAGCATTTGATAACGTCCCCCGCGTCGGTTCTTCACACCAGCCTGATCTCGAGCAAATCACTAAACTGCAGCCAGATGTAATCGTAAGCCCAATGTCTATTAAAGACAGCATTGAGAAGAAGTTGAAGCCAGCGTCATTGCCTACGGCTTATTTGCCGGCAGATTCGTTAGAACAGTTGAAATTATCAATGACTGTACTAGGACGTGTGTTCGGCCGAGAAGACAGGGCAAATGCTTATCTGGAGAAGATTCAGCATGAGGAGCAGACGGTACTTGATTCCGTAAAGGGCAAGCCTGCACCAAAGGTAATGATTCTGTTTGGTTCAGCTGAAGCCTTGATGCTAATGAATGACAATACATTCGCCGGAAGTATTGCTCGCAATTTGGGGGCTACAAATGTATTGTCTGACGTCATGAAGAAGTCAGAGGACTATGTACCGCTCAATATGGAGAGTGTGATAGCTGCAAATCCTGATGCCATCTTGCTGGTCGCGCACGGCGATCCGAATGCGGTTGCCAAGAAATTTGAGGATGACGTGAAGAAGAATGGCGCTTGGGAGAAAATGAATGCCTTTAAAAATGGAAAATTGAAGGCTCTTGATTCCAAATTGTACGGTATTGCGTCTATAGTCAAGGCGCCTGCAGCCTATAAAGATATGGCATACATTCTATTTGGTGAATAAGGGGTTCTTGCGGAGTGAAGAAGAGTACGTCACGACATAAATATATCCTACTCCTTCTAGCTGTTGCTCTGCTTGCCATTCTGACGCTGCTCTCCATCGGGATTGGGAGCGTGCAGTTCAGTATGAAGGAAACGCTAGATGCTGTACTCGGATACGGGAATGATGTCTCCAATACGATATTGTGGGATATTCGCATTCCGAGGGTGCTGATGGCCTTATTTATTGGTGCTAATCTGGCCGCTTCAGGCGCACTCATGCAGGCAGTGGTGCTCAATCCGCTTGCAGATCCAGGACTCACTGGAGTATCGAGCGGTGCGGCAGTAACGGTACTGTTCATTATGCTTGTTATTCCTGGGTATTATTCGATGGTTCCGCTCGCGGCAATTGTGGGGGGCAGTATTGCAGCGCTTATGGTTTATGGACTCGCATGGAA
Source organism: Paenibacillus suaedae (assembly GCF_032337355.1). Taxonomy (NCBI): domain Bacteria; kingdom Bacillati; phylum Bacillota; class Bacilli; order Caryophanales; family Paenibacillaceae; genus Paenibacillus; species Paenibacillus suaedae. The sequence goes on along the minus strand of NZ_JAVYAA010000006.1, from coordinate 122,608 downwards.
AAAGCACTTCGGTTTAACACCTGTGCGCATCATTTTGTCTGGGGTAGCTGTTAATGCAGTATTTGGAGGAATGATTGGACTGCTCTCCATCTTGTATAGCGACAGGCTTCCTGCTGCTCTGCAATGGTTGAACGGGAGTTTATCCAGTACCAGCATGGCGGATGTACTTGTCATCCTTCCGTATTCGTTGATAGGATGGACAGCAGCACTGCTATGTATACGACATGCGAATATTTTGCGATTGGGCGAGCAGGTGGCACACAATTTAGGCCTTAATCTGACACATATTCGAATCCTGCTTTCTTTTATTGCGGTCTATCTAGCAGCGATATCCGTGTCCACGGTCGGACTTGTTGGGTTTGTAGGCCTGCTTGTGCCGCACATTGCGAGAATACTAATCGGCTCTGACTATCGTTATCGTCTTCCTCTTAGTCTTGTTCTTGGTTCAATGGTGCTCCTCATCGCTGATACCATTGGTCGGACAATCTTTAGTCCTGTAGAGATTCCCGCAGGAATTGTCATGGCCATGGTAGGAGGGCCATACTTCTTATATTTGATGCGGAAAGGGGATGCCTGATCGATGCTGCATCTGTCATCACTGAACATTCGTTATGGGAACAAACAGATTGTGCACGACTTCTCGCTTCATGTGAATGAAGGCGAGGTGCTTACGATCATCGGCCCTAACGGATCGGGCAAATCTACTGTTCTGAAGGCAATCACTCGATTAATTCCATGTGATAGTGGGCGAATTTGTATTGCGAATGAGGAGTTGCAGCAGTTCAGTTCGAAACAGTTGTCGCAGATCATGTGCATGTTGCGCCAATCCAATTCAAGCCCTTCCGATATGACCGTAGAAGAACTGGTTGGATATGGGCGAATGCCCCATAAGAAATGGTATGAACGGATGAATGATGAGGACAAGGAGATTATCTGCTGGGCAATGGAGCTAACGGGGATGACCTCCTATAAGGAGAGAACGGTTGTATCCTTGTCAGGTGGAGAGGCTCAGCGCGCATGGATTGCAATGGCGCTGGCCCAGCGGCCAAAAGTGCTGTTGTTGGATGAACCAACGACTTTTCTCGATATCGCGCATCAGCTTGAGGTTTTGGAATTGGTTCGCAAACTAAATCGTGATCTGAATCTAACCGTTATTATGGTGCTGCATGACTTGAACCATGCCAGTGCCTACAGTGACCGAGTATGTGTCATCCAGAGCGGGGGAATCCGCATATGTGGGACCCCGGGTACGGTATTTACATCAGAGCTGATTCGCAGTGTATATGGAGTAGATACAGATATTCAGTATTTACCGGATCGAGAACATCCACGAATACATGTGTTGAATAAATGGAATAAGGAAGCGAGGAATAGGAATGAAGCAACAGGATAATGACAAAATGAAACAAAAATATATGAATTTTATTGATAGTGTTCAATCTGTAGTGCTCAGCACAATTGCCGAAGATGGCTCTCCGTTTGGCTCATACGCTCCCTATGTGCGGATGGATGGCAAGCTGTATATTTATTTGAGTAAAATTGCCCAGCATTATCGGTATCTTGAGCATAATCCGTGTGTAGATGTTCTCATGATTGAAGATGAGTCCAAGACCGGAAACATGTTCGCTAGACAACGTGCTCGCTTCGCATGTCAAGCGGCGAAGCTGGACAATGAGGCGAATGAGGACATATTTGCTCAGTTTGAAGTGTCGTTTGGATCAAGTCTAATTCAGATGCTAAGAGGACTTGATTTCTCATTGTTTGAACTGACACCTACAGAAGGACGATATGTTGCTGGGTTTGGCCAAGCCTACGATATTGATTTGGAAGCATTGCGCTTCGATCATGTTGCCAGAGATGGACATCAACCGTCTGAACGATTTCGCACAACGTAGGAGGGGGATGAAGAAATGACATACGATACGGTATCGGTCATATGGGATACCATCCAGGAACGGTTCTATAATATGATTCAGGAACTGACTGATGATGAATTGAGTTATGGAGTGGGCAGTGCCACAATTGGCTACATGATCAGACACAATGCAGAGGTGGAATATTTATTCGCAGAATGGTACTTTGGCCAAGAGTTGCCTGCGGATGTGGAAATTCGAACGAGTCGAGGGCCGTCAGGCGACCCGAATCGATATACAAGCATACTTGACATGCTGGAGTTGATTCAACATTCGCAACATCATATTCGTCAAGCGATGTGCGCGTTGGCCGAACAAGAATGGCATGTTCCGGTGAAGTCGCCAATGGGAACGATCACACCTCTGCAAGCGGTGGGACGTCTGTTGTATCATACCAGTCTGCATGCCGGACAAATTGCCTTCATACTTAAGCATACCAATCCTGCCTCCATCTCTGCGAAGCAGCAGAGGTCTGCCCCGGCAACTTTACATTGAACCTACATGTAAGTTAGATTGACCTACCTTGCAAATCAACCTTTTGGTTGATTTCTTTTCTTAGAGTGGAGTAAGATATGTCCCGAGAGGAATGAACTGGAGGATGATGGCAAATGGTAAAGTATCTGGCATGTTCAGAAGTCGACGATATTTCAAACATTTATGAAGCGTTTGCAGTTGGCTTTTCTGATTATATCATGAAGATGGACATCTCCGAAGAGATGTTCAAGACTCGTTTCTTTGGCGTTGAAGGCAACCAGTTAGAGAATTCCTATATTGCGATGGATGGGGAACGACCAGTCGGGCTGATGCTAGGCGGATTGAAGAGATATGAAGGCATACTAACAATGCGCTGTGGAGCTCTTGCAATCCATCCTGATTATCGTGGAATCGGAGTGAGCGCTAAATTGTTCGAGCTGCACAAGGCTAGAGCAGTGGAGTGCGGTTGTGGGCAGCTGTTCCTTGAAGTCATTGTTGGGAATGATAGAGCGATCCAATTTTATAAAAAGAAAGGCTACTCCAAAGTATACGATCTTAGCTATTTTACATTGCATCATCCAGCAAATATGTTGGGCAGAAATGTTGAGGGGTATGACATAAAGCCAGTTCCGTTCGAAAGTTTTGAGCGGCATGTGCACAATTGGCGCATTTCGCATATCAATTGGCAGAATGATTTGGACTACATGAGGCTGTCTGACAATAATACCTATGTTGCTGCTTATAAAGACGACAAGGTCGTTGGAAGTTTATGTATGAATGATGGTGGGAAGGTTAGTTTTCTCTATGTAGATGTTGAATATCGGAACAAGGGGATTGCAACCGATATGCTGATGACAATGATAAGGGAGAAGCAGCCTGAGCGGATTTCGGTTTCTTTTGCGAATAATCATCATCTGGAAGGTTTTGTAGCTAAACATGGTTTCAATCGAAATGAGCTTGAGCAATATGAAATGTATTTGCATTTGTAAACAATTTTGCCGTTGCAATCAATGATTGCCTCTCATTTAAGGACTTGGATGGGTGGATAAGCCTACATATGGTCAATGAACTATCAGCATACGTACAGAATATAATGATCACACTATCATGTATGCTGTAAGGATGTGTAGACAATGCCATTTATATTGCGCTTCAGTACGATAACAAGAGGTGCGATTACGTTCACTGGGAATTCTCTCGGTATTAGCCGCGCCTCTAGATTTTCTCCTGCTTGTACACCGGGTACGGCTGATGCGATCGGTTCCTTTATTATCAATGATCCGAACTCGGTGTGCGGAACGGTTCCGTCCAGTCCTGCGACTGGCGGCGGAACGACGAATATGTATATGATAAATTTTTCAACAAATTCGCTCGTCCTCACTCCTGGAAGTAAAGTTGTGTATGCTGAATTAGTATGGGGCGGGACTTATTTGATCAATACACCGGGCGGCGAGGATTTATCGGCCCGTTTGAATGACCCGGTCAGATTCAGTACCCCAGCAGGGATGTTCAATATTCAGCCAGAGACGTTCTTCAATTATGCCGTTAATATTCAAGGCGATTTAGGTTATGTGCGCTCTGCGAACGTAACAGCCCTTGTTGCCGGAGGCGGTGCGGGCACTTATGGGGCTGGCAAAATCGTTGGAACACTAGTTCCGGATCCGAATACGACTAGCTTTGCCGGGTGGTCACTCGGGGTTGTATACGTGAATCCTGCATTACCTTTCCGCAGCATGAATTTATATGTCGGGAACGTCCCGATCAAAGCCGCATCTCCGCCAGTCAATGAAATGATTGGGAACTTCCAAACCCCTTCGTTCGGGCCTATTAACGGGCGACTGCTTGTTAGCGCACAAGAAGGAGATGCTGGGATTACGGGTGACTTCGTACGATTTGGACCCAATCTGGCTAATCTTACAACACTTCCGCAGCCCGCAGGATTTACGAATAACTTTTTCCAATCACTAATTTACGATGATAACGGGAATATCAACCCGACTGCTACGTTTGGGGATCGCAATCCGATACCTGGGCAGCCGGGATCCAACATCATTGAGGGGAATCGCCAAGGATGGGATATTTCCAACGTAAGCATCTCCAACAGTCTCGTGAACGGGCAAACTTCAGCAGCGATTCAATTTGGAACGAATGGCGACGGATATACTGTCAATCTGCTGGCGATTCAAATTGACAATATTCCACCGACGCTGCTGCTGGAGAAGACCTCTTTTCCTGATACAGTCACCGTTGGAGAAGAGATCGTATACACCATTGTCGTCAGCAACGATGGAGACTCCCCGCTTGTGAACACTGTACTTACTGACCCGCTACCAGCTGGTGTTACGTTTCAATCGGTTCAAACTACGCAAGGTTCGGCATCGTTTGCTGCTGGAACGGTTACCGTAGATATCGGGACGATCCCGGTTGGTCAAAGTGTTACCGTCAATATTACCGTGCTGGCAACAGCGGCTGGTCTCATATCCAATACTGCTTCAGCCCAAGCCAATCAGACCGGCATCATCTCCTCAACCGCAGTCAATACCGTAAATCCTCTGCCGCCTCCAATTCTAGAAATTGAGAAGCTGGACTTTCCCCCAATCGTCGCCGTAAATTCAGAACTCGTTTATATTATCTTTGTCTCCAATATTGGAGGGAGCACAGCGACCAATGTTGTTATGAATGATCCGCTGCCGGCAGGAACCACCTTTGTATCCGCTGAATCGGATCAAGGGACGATTTCGTTCGATGGCACGACAATTACGAATGACATTGGTTCACTTGCTCCGGGAGAGACTGTGGTCATTTTTATCGTCGTCATCCCAACGGTCACAGGTACAGTCTTGAACACGGCAACGACTTTTTCAGATGAGACTGCGCCACAATCCTCTACTACCGAAACTCTAGTTATCGAAGAGCCGATACTTGAGTTAATGATATCGAAGTTTGCAGGGCCGGATCCTGCAACTGTTGGAGAAGAACTCATCTATACGATCGTTGTCTCCAACGAGACGACGGAATTATTAACCGGCGTGGAAGTGGTGGATGTGCTGCCACCTGGTCTCGTCTTCGTATCTGCCGAAACTACGCAAGGAACCGTAACCGAAGCGGCTGGCACCGTGACAGCATTGATTGGCGATCTTGATCCTGGTCAGTCTGAAATTATCACGATTACCGTTATTCCTACAGCTCCAGGCATCGTAACGAACACAGCTACAGCGACATCTAATCAAACAGAACCTGTATCATCCACGATTGATACAACCGTCAATGCGCTTCCTCCTGCTTTTTTAACCATTGAGAAGCTTGCCGAGCCGGATCTTGTAACCCTTGGGAATGAAGTCATCTTTCAAGTGACGGTGTGCAACATGGGAGAAACGGCGGCCACAAATGTGGTTGCGGTGGACACATTACCTGCAGGCGTTGAAGTCACTGGTATCCAAGTTTCTGAAGGCACATTCACGCAGGTTGGGCACACGATCACAGCATCTTTCGGTGTCATTGCCCCTGGAACGTGCGCTACGATTACGATCGAAGCAATTACGACTGTAACAGGAATATTAACGAACACAGCAGTGGTGACCGCTGATAATGTTGAAGACCCTGAAACAGCAACCGCAAGCATTACGGTATTACAGCCGCTCGCCATTTCGAAGCAAGCTTCAAGCAACCCTGTGCTTGTCGGCAGCCTGTTGCAATATACGATTAGTGTTGCAAATCTCGGAGAACTTCCTCTAACGAATGTAATCGTGCGTGATGTCATTCCTCCAACGGTTGAATTTGTCAGTGTTCAATCTGAAGGAGGCACTTGCTCTGTATCCGGGCAGACCGTTACTTGTCTCTTGGGCACATTGGAGGGTCAACAAGAACAGACGATTATCATCACAGTCATTCCTTTGTTAGAAGGGGTGGTTACCAACACGGCTACCGCTCAGGCGGATAATACGCCTCCTGTTACAGCTACGATTACGACGCTAGTTGTTCGTCCTTTAGAGTGCATTTCTGTCAGCAAACTGTTCGATTGGGTTGTTACTCGGAGTGATTTCATCGTGGAAGAGACTATTCCCGAAACCTGCAGGGCTTTTGTAGAACAAGCAATTGCTGGCGGTCGGCAAGTGCTTGTAAGCTGCAATGCAGTGCCAGCTACGGGAGAATGCAGCATCACGGTTGTAAAGCGGCTGCCGCTGCCCATTATCGGATCGCAAGCAGCTATTGTACTGACCACGTGCTCTGCAGAGGTAACGATTACGTTAACAGATAGTGGAACAGGAGAAACATGCACGTTTACACTACTAGTCAAGAATAACGAGAAAGTATCACTCTGCTTACCGCTCCCATTAGATGAATCCAACATTACTTCTCAAATATTCGATATCCATTGTGCTGCACGAATTACTGAGAGCTTAACGATTGAGTTGCAATTGGATTGGTGTTTGGAGCTTATTGTGAAATTTACAATACCGCTGATGGTTGAAGCGACATTCTGTCAACCTAGGGCATTAATCCCGATACCGGAGTCATGCAGCATCAGCCTTCCATTGCAATGTCCGACGATTTTTCCATTCGTATAAATGTCATGTAATCCATAGAGATTCTGGATTCTTTATTGTTGTTGAGAACTCATGCTTGCATGAGTTTTTCTTTTTGTGCGCGGAAGTGGAATCATAAGGCAGACACATATTTGATCGGATTCAGATCAAGGGGATAGCTTGTGATATAATTACTGCTAAATAAGGAAAGCAAGGAGTTGATCGTCATGCAATATCGTCGTCTTGGCAATAGTGGATTGAAGGTGTCTGTGCTTGGATTAGGAACAAATGCGTTCGGCAAGCGGGCCGACAAGCAGGCTTCGACTCGGATTATTCATCAAGCGCTGGACTATGGCATTAACTTTATTGATACGGCTAATATTTATGCTGGTTCAGAATCAGAACGCATCATCGGTGAGGCGCTGACAGGCAATCGACACAATGTCGTGCTGACAACGAAGGCAGGATTAATTCGAGGACAGGGGCCGAACGAGCGCGGGTCATCTCGCTTTCATTTGCAGCAGGAATTAGACAATAGCTTGAAGCGGCTAAATACCGATTATATTGACCTGTATCAAATACATTCATTTGATCCGCATACTCCACTTGAGGAGACGCTGCGGACGCTTGATGATATGATACGTTCAGGCAAGGTGCGGTATATCGGAGCGTCTAACTACGCTGCTTGGGAGCTGATGAAGGCGATTGGCATCAGTGAACGGCTTGGTCTGAATCGTTATGTGTCCATGCAAACCAGCTATTCACTAGCTGATCGAACGCCAGAACTGGAACTGGTTCCGCTATGTCAGGATCAAGGGGTGGGAATCATTCCATATTATCCGCTTGCAGGAGGAATTCTGACAGGAAAATATCGAGTAGAAGATCAGAAGCCAGCTGGCTCACGAGCAGATACGGATCCGAATTTCTACAAATTCTTCAATGAAGAACGGTTTGCGTTAAGTGAACAGGTGAGCGAATTGGCAGCGGATATCGGCTGCAGCCCAAGCTCGTTGTCATTAGCTTGGCTTATGCACCAGCCTTGTGTATCGACAGTCATTGTAGGAGCGACGAAGGTGGAGCAGTTAGAGGACAATATAACGAGTGTCAATGTCGAACTTAATGAAGAACAGTTGAACCGATTGGATGAAATAAGCCGTCGATATCGGTATGGTGAACCTTTTGCTGTATACCGATTGCCTGAGTAAATGAGAAAGTAAGGAAGCAATAGACACCGTCTCTAGATAATAGGGGCGGTTTTTTTGAGTTGAGATTTCGAAATCTTGCGCTCATATTCAAAATACGATGTAAATGGTAGGACGGTATGTATAATAGGGGGATAAATGGCCTGTCCTCATAGCGAACTGATAAACTGTACCTGTTCAATTGTCGTCTTGGTCGGTAAGCTATTATTCAATTGGAACATCTTTCTTGAATTGAACAGTGGAAGGGAGTTGCTGGAATCTGTATGCTTAGACAGAATCCGATCTTGGATCTATCAACTGAGGAACAGTATATGCTAGGCTCATATACGTTAGAGAAAATCAGTCAGTATCTATCATACACCGACGAGGTAGTAGTTGCCCCTGAATTAATCCCGTCAGAAATCGTGCAGTATGCGGAGCAAATTGACTTTGCTGCTCCTGTCAAGCCTCAAACTGCGGTTCAGCATGTTATAGAAGGACTGCGTCGATATCAAGTGCACACAGCACATCCAGGATATTATGGCTTATACAATCCCCGTCCGAACTTTATGGGGATTATGGCAGACACGATAACAGCGGCGTTTAACCCCCAGCTTGCTGCATGGAGTCATGCGCCGCTCGCGGTAGAGATTGAGAATTACGTACTGCGTGAGCTCGCCGTTCAATTTGGTTACCCGCGTGATGTTGCTGATGGAACTTTCACGACTGGGGGAGCGGAAGCTAATATGACTGCTGTCTTAACGGCTCTATCTTATCATTTTCCAAAGTATGCAACAGACGGATTAGCAGCTCTGGAGAAGCCACCCATTCTGTATGCTTCTGAAGAGAGTCATCATTCATTGGTGAAAGCGGCTCGTTCCTGTGGGCTTGGAACGAATTCAATTCGCTCCATTCGTACGAACGATTCCTTGCAAATGGATATAGACGCGTTATTAGAACAAATACGTATAGACCGCGCGCAGGGTTTTGCCCCATTTCTTATTATTGCTACAGCGGGAACGACGGGAGCCGGTGCAATTGATCCGTTAATGGACATCGCAGCAATAGCGGAGCATGAACAGATGTGGCTTCATGTAGATGCTGCTTATGGCGGTGCAATCGTGTTGGATTCCGAAATGTCCTACCATGTGGATGGTATCCAGCAAGCAGATTCAATCGCGTTTGATGCTCATAAGTGGCTGTCCGTTCCGATGGGGGCGGGCATGTACTTCACACGGCATTCACGTATATTGAATGAAACCTTCCGTATAACGGCAGATTATATGCCGAAGGAGGGAGGAGAGCTGCATACGATCGATCCATATACGCATTCCATTCAATGGTCACGGAGATTTATAGGATTGAAGCTGTATCTATCCCTGGCTACTGCGGGTTGGGAAGGATATCGGGCTGTCTTGCGACATCAAATTGAAATGGGCAAGCGATTCAGAGAAGAATTAATGCGATCTGGCTGGACAGTTGCCAACGATACCGTGCTGCCTGTCATCTGCTTTCTTGATCAAGAAGCATGGGAACGAAACGATCAGCATTTCGCTCTAATTGTGAATCAACACGTATTGAGCACAGGGAAAGTGTGGCTATCCGTATTTACCATTCATGGTGTACCAACGCTGCGTGCATGCTTTACCAATTACGATACGAGCGAACAGAATATGAAAGAACTCATTCATTTATTAAATGAGGCCAGATCCCTATATTACAGTCAACGAGCACATGTGTGATAAATGGTATGGGATAAATTACAATGCAGTGGATCATTGCACAATGATAGTGTGTCTACTATAATGTTACCTACAACTTTATAACTGGATGAAGTTTGCGGGAGATAGACGAATCGTCTAGCCGAAGGGGTAAGCTCTCAGGCGCCTAGGCATATCGAACCTTGAGCTCGAGTATGTATAAGCAGGACCGTAAATGGACAGGACTCTGGAGAGACTCCATGATTGGGGCACCGAAGGGGCAAGGCGAATTGAATCTCATGAATTCGTTAAAACTCTCAGGTAAAAGGACAGGGATGCAGAAGCGTAGAAATCGTAAGTCATTGGTATGATGATCTTATTTAGGTATGTCACTTACGTCAGGTTATTTATTCTGCACACATGTCCCCAGGGTCAAATCATTCGATTTGACTCTTTTTATTATTCACAAAGAGGGGAACTGATTTGACAATGATGGAACAATGGTTAGACAAATTGAACAACATGGTATGGGGAGCACCGCTTCTTATTTTATTAGTAGGAACGGGAATTTTATTAACGATCCGCTTGGGAGCGCTACAGTTGTTCCGCCTGCCGCTCGCCTTGAAGTTAATATTCAAGTCGAAGAACGAGGGAGAAGGGGATGTATCCAGCTTCGGTGCATTGGCTACTGCGTTGGCGGCGACAATTGGAACTGGTAATATCGTGGGGGTTGCTACTGCAATAAAGGTGGGTGGACCCGGTGCATTGTTCTGGATGTGGGTTGCTGCATTCTTCGGAATGGCCACCAAATATGCGGAAGGATTGCTTGCTGTCAAGTATCGCAACATTGATGACAATGGACAAGTGCTAGGCGGTCCTATGTATTATATTGAGAAGGGACTTGGCATGAAATTCAAGCCGCTTGCTGTGTTCTTTGCGATTAGCGGAGTACTGGTTGCCTTACTTGGAATTGGTACATTTCCGCAAATTAATGCGATCGTCACTTCTACAGAAGCAAGCCTTGGTGTACCTGCAGTAGTCACTGCGGCAATCGTCACTATCGTGACCGCGCTTGTTACAATTGGCGGGATTCAGAGTATATCGCATGTGACGACGACAATTGTTCCTGTCATGGCTATTATCTATTTTATCGCGAGTTTTGTTGTGCTTATTGCATTTGCGGATCAGATACCGCACGCACTGTCGTTAATTTTCCATGGCGCGTTCAATGCAACAGCAGCAGGTGGCGGCTTCTTGGGAGCAACGGTTATGATGGCGATCCGCAACGGGATTGCAAGAGGCGTATTCTCGAATGAATCAGGTCTCGGAAGCGCACCGATTGCGGCCGCGGCTGCGAAGGTGAAATGGCCGGCTGAGCAAGGACTCATATCAATGACCGGAACATTCATCGATACGATCATCGTCTGCTCGCTTACAGGATTAACATTGATTGTAACGGGTGTATGGAATGGCCCAATGGAAGGAGCGGCCATGACACAGGCAGCATTTGATGCTGCGCTGCCATACGGTTCCCTCATTCTTATGTTTTGCTTGATTTTATTTGCATTTACGACGATTCTTGGCTGGAACTATTACGGCGAACGGTGCATGGTTTATTTATTCGGTGTCAAATCGATTCTGCCGTACCGCCTTATGTTCATTGCGATCATTGGCTTTGGGGCATTTATCAAGCTGGATATGATATGGAAGCTTGCTGATATTGTAAATGGATTAATGGCGCTGCCGAACTTAGTTGCACTGCTCGGTTTGTCTGGAGTCGTTGTGTCTGAGACGCGTCTATATTGGAAGCATAGGGAATCCGAAAAATAAATAGAAGCAGGAAGCTATTCCTGTTCTTAAGTAAACTGCCAAATGCATGAAAGTGAACATTTGGCAGTTTTTTTGCGTTTAATGAAACCTTTTGCCTATCTTGTGCATCTAATTGACAGTTTGATTCGCGTGTATGGGGTAAAGAAGGGAGTAGAAACGGCTTGCATAGCGATATAGAGACAGAAGTGAGATTGGCTAAGGAAGGTAACAAAGAAGCGTTTATTCGACTCATCAAGCAGCATGAAGCCCAAATGTTCAACATGGCCAGGTCGATCGTCAGAAGGGATGAGGATTGTGCAGATGCGATGCAGGAGACTGTGCTCAAGGCTTATCGCGCACTGACCAACCTAAATCATCATGCCTATTTTAAGACTTGGCTCTTTCGGATATTGATCAATGAATGCAATATGATATTGCGGAAGCAGGCTCGCATCATCATGCTGGCTGAACTCCCAGAAGTTGGTGTTGCCACGGCTGAATACAGTGATCATCTTGATTTGCGTCAGGCGATCTATCGGCTTGAGGAAGTATCTCGCAATATTGTTATTTTGTTTTATTTTCAGGATTTGCCTATGCATCAGATCGCCGAGATGATGGATATGTCCGTGGGCGCGGTGAAGACACGGCTGCATCGGGCACGTCACACGCTCGCAGAATGGCTGGATGATACTGAAGAAAGGAAGATGAACGGATGAAAGACATACAACTGCCTATCGATCAGCGACTGGAACAGCTTAGGGAACCATATATTAGCGAGCTGCCAGAATCCGTTCGCAACCGGATGGATCGGACATACCAGATCATCGACGAGATGCTTCCTGGACGGAAGAGAAGAAGTCGGAAGAACCGCTGGCTGCGCAGAGTGTTGATTTCAACAGCGGGTGTAGCGAGCCTCGGGATTGTCATGATCTTCTCGGGTCTTGCCTCTCCAGCGATCGCACAGACGTTGAAGCAGATTCCGTTCATGAATAGCGTATTCAAACTGGTGGGGGATCTTGGCTTGCAAACCGCTGGAGAGAAGGGGATGGTCACCTCAGTCAATCAGCGCGTATCCCATAAGGGAGTGACGCTCACGATTTCTGAGATGATGTATGATGGCAGCAGGCTTTCTCTAGTGCTCAGTAGAGAAGATGCGAATGCGGCGAAGGAGTCTTTTTTTCAGTTATGGAACAAGCAGCGCATGCTTAGCAAGCGGGCCAATAATATCGATTTTTATATGGGAGACAAGCAGATAAATACCGGGATGGGACTGCAGCCGGGTGGGGAGCATGCTCCGCAATCGATAATCGTTACCGCTTTAGATTCTGCTGATCTCGAGCTTCCAGACTCGTTCGAAATGAAGATGGTCGTGTATTTGGCTGATGTGGATGAGAATTACGAGTTCCTCTTCCCGATCAAGAAGGATACGGAGCGAACGATTATCCTGAAGACATCAGAGACCAAATCACATGATTCGATAAATATGACGATCGATCGAGTCGAAATTACCCCCATCACAACCCGCTTGCTCGTCGGTGTCCACGGGGCAAGCGGAGAAGAAGATTATCGTAAAATGCTGGATGCAATACCGGATAACTATAAAGTTGATGGGTTCCTCAATCTTGAGTTCGATATCGAGGATGAGCAGGGAAATGAACAGAATGCAATTGCTGGGAATGGTTCAGGAGAAGGAAAAGGAATGGTGTTCTCAACCTCTTACGAGCCGTTCAAGGTGAAGCCTAGCTTTATCGTCATTAAGCCGTTTGTAAGAAAAGGCCCGGATAAGAACTATATTCCACAGCTGGAGTTCAAGCTGCCCGTTCGATGAGAGGATTGCATTCCTCGATCATTCGCGTGTAACATGAATATTGATGGAATTATGCCATTACATCATGTATTTCAGTCGGAGGAGAGTTCACATCATGGAGCGCTTGAATGATTTGGAACCAGGTATTCGAAGCATCGTTAAGGATTTTATTGAATCAGGACGTCCTTCTGCGAGACAGCAGAGCTATCAGGATCGCCGTCAAGGTTATGTACAATCGGTTGTGTTGGCAGGAGAAGCGGAGCCTATTTGGAAAATCACCGATCATACGATCGATTCCATTCCTTTACGCATTTACCGACCGTCGTATGAGTCTAATCTTCCTGTTATGATCTATTATCATGGCGGGTGCTTTGTGAGCGGGGATTTCACAACTCATGACCGCCAGTTAAGAGCATTAGCTAACAAGGGGAACTCGATCGTGGTAGCGGTAGATTACCGCTTGGCACCAGAGCATGCCTATCCAGCAGCTCATGATGATGCCTATAAGGCTGCACAAATTGTGCGTGAGCATGCCGTATCATGGGGAGGAAATCCGAACGATATTACACTGGCAGGTGATAGTGCGGGCGGACACATTGCGCTAGTAACGTCCTTGCGGCTCAAGGCGCAAAAGGAATGGATGCCAACAAGACAAATCTTGATATATCCGATGTTGGATGCAAGCGGAGCAAGCGATAGTTATCAACGGTACGGAGATGATTACGTGATCACTCGCGACGCACTGCTCAGCGGTTTTGAAGCTTATTTCGGAGACATTCCGGCAGAACATCCAGAGGCAAGTCCTATTCAGCGCAGCGAATTGGAAGGATTGCCATACACACATATTCTTCTTGCCGAATTCGATCCTCTTGCAGACGAGGGAGAAATGTTGTATCGGCGGCTGCTTGATGCAGGAGTTGGTGCAGAGTGCAGGAAGTACTTCGGTGTCAATCATGGATTTTTCCAACTCGCGGGCATAAGCGGCGCTGCACGGACGGCCATCCAGGACGTTGCCTCTATTATGACGAGGTAACAATAGATACAATCATTTGCTTGAACTAGATATAGAAAATTTGAAATAGATATAGATATAGATATAGATATAGATACAGATAAAAAGAAGAGATAAAAAGGTGAATAGATAAATTCCTAGTTGAATCAGCGGCAGACGGTTCATATCCGGTTACGAGCGTACTGATCTGTCGCTGTACAACTAGGATAATAGAGTTAAGTCATACTCAGAAAACCTTTCTTCCATTTTCTAATTTTCGTTCGGAAATTTGTAAATGGAGCAACCGAATTAATATGTATCCATCGAGCCATCGGCCAATTCTGCTTGTCCCCTGTCCAATTGCGAACCCCTTGTCTGAACAACGCCTCATCGTTATAGCTATCAATCCAATTCACCCACAACTGTACGGCATCCTTAAGTTGATTCCTCAATTCAGTTAACGAGTAAGATGAATAATGCTCGTAGAAAGATTGATATAATGCACCGAGTTGATTCCACTTATAGTCTAGAGAAGGCATATGTACGATTTCGCCTTCCTGTTCCTGCTTGTCCCACCCCATAACGAGATGCAGCCAGCCTAATTGATAGGCGATGATCTCGGCTGGAGTTCGATCTACCCCAGTGATCCGAACATCCCTTGCACCGTCCTCGATATCGTTGAATTCTTCATCAAACCGCCTGTAGGTATATTGGATTGCATCAATTAAGGCAGCCTTATTGTTGTAATGATATGCTGTCATCGTGTTATCCCTCCTATTCAGTTCCTGTATATAGTATGACATTGGTAACTTGACAACTGGTTGTCAACAATAATTGAACTTTGGAAATTTTGATTTCGCTGCAGAGTTGGAAAAGTCCCTTTGCAATCGGGGATATTCATTCATAGGCTCTAATGGGATTGTTCCAAGATCCATGTCTGTCTATTGAGCTTGTTTTGAAAGGTCTGATAGAGTAGTGATAGCAATAATGGCAATAAAAGGATTTTGGTCTATATCATAGTACTTTACAGGAAGGTGCTTGCTAGGGATGAATAAGATGTTTGCCACGCTAAGTGCAGTCATCGTATTAGCATGTTCATTACTAATATACCATTTTGTAATGGATGATTCGCATGTTGAACGTACTAATTCACACAGTCAATTATCGCTTATCGATGCACTGCATGTTGGAATGGTAGCGGCAAAAAAGTGGAATCCCGAAGCTGTCCTACTCTATGTGACAAGCGTGGATGACGGGTTAGGGAAGACAAGTGGACAAGAAGGTACAAGGAGTCGATGGAATTTACAAGTGGGTGCCCCTGCGAACAAGCGCGCTGTTATTGCGATTCGGGATGGAAAGGTGGATAAGGTCATACCTGGAATAGGTAATTACAATTCCGAATGGATGGTATCTACCGACAAGGTCAAGATTGACAGTACTGTGGCAGTACTCAAAAGCATACGGTCAAGACATTTGCTGCCTGGAGATGGATGGGCTAACGGCTATCACTTTATTCTTCAGGCAGGAGAAGGATTGACTACAATTAAGGTGATTGGCCGAGATGATCAAGATCAACTGCAGCAGATCGAGTTCGATGCTGTAACGGGGAGGATATTGTCTGGACAAGGGGAGTGATTAAGATGAGAAAGTGGTTTGCAGCCATAATCATGTCAGCAGCACTTCTATTTACCGGAGTATCTACAGCGAAGGCGGATATCACGTATATGAATGAAGATTTTACTGCTTATACAGGGGCAGCAGGAGACAATAACCCGGTGTTTGCTGGTGGAAAAGCTGCCTACATCGGTGGTGTTGCTGTGCATCCGACAATCTGGGGGGCGGGAAACTGGAACAAGCCTGTTTTTCCGTTTGGTACAATGATTGTATTAAATAATAATGAGAGCATATCGATTCCAGGCGGTTACGTGATAAACACGTTTGTTGTGGAAGATACAGGGGATCTCAAGAATACAGCTAAACTCTCATATCGTTGGATTGATGTCTATTTCGGGAAATATAGCACTGCCAATCATCAAGCGGCTATTAACTTTGGCAAAAAGAAGCTCAGTTATACGGTAATATCTTAATAACTACTGGAATAGGGTACTACTGGAATCAGCATTTCTCCATATCTAAGGTGAGATGCTGTTTCTTTCTGTTTTCAAGCCTTGCCTATGACGTTACGTCATAGTGTACATTGAAGGTAATATGACGAGAGGAGATGTCCTATTGAATGAACACATGTATACCGTTAAAGCTTTTGCAACACTAACTGGTGTTACAGAACGCACGCTTCATTTTTATGATCGGAAAGGGTTGATGGCTCCTTCTAGTTACAATGAACATGGACATCGTCTGTACAGTAAGGATGACATTTCAACCATGCAGAAAATTATTACTCTCAAATATTTGGGGTTTTCTTTACAGGAAATCGCGGATTACCTTGCGAACCATGATTCACCTCAAATGCGCGATACACTGCAAAAGCAGAAAGCTATGCTCGCGAAAAAAAGAGAAGAGCTTGATTATGTAATCAATACGATTACGCGGGTGGAACAGATTATGCAAGATGAAGATTTAGACAGTGACCTGTTACTAGCGATCATCCACTCGATCCATCGTGAAAAGGAACAAGAAGAGTGGCTATCAGACCGATTGCCACAATCAGTTATCGAACATGCGCTTCTAAAGCATCTTTCCCCACAGGAACGACTAAAATTCGAGAGGGAAATGCTCGCTATTGTGAATCAATTGCAGCATTATTGCAAATTAGGAGTATCGCCATCCGAAGTAGTGGTTCAGCGTACCATCGAGCACATGATTACGACTATGAATGAACACATTGCACCACATTATCAGGAGAAAATAGCGGAGTTAGATCTCGATGATCATTCGCAGCTTTACGTGTCCATATTCTCCAAGGAAGTAGAGTATTACATCAAAGAGGCCGTAAATCGATTTGAGGAAAATCAGTTAAGGAGGAGCTGAAGATGTCAAGCATCGTATCAGATGTACGTCATCTAATCTATTATTCGATTATGATTTGGATGAAGAAACCAGGTAAGGAGCGGGGAGAGGCATTCTCCTATCATCAACATTCACAGTTCAAAACTATGGCCGTCTTTTTATCCATTTTACTTATAATCGAAGGTGTATTGTTTCATTTTCTCGTACAAATGTGGAGTGAACTTGCTGCATGGATCCTTTCAGCTATTAATATCTATGGACTGTTCTATCTGATGGCACTATATAAATCTGCAAAATACTTG
Organism: Paenibacillus suaedae; assembly: GCF_032337355.1. Taxonomy (NCBI): domain Bacteria; kingdom Bacillati; phylum Bacillota; class Bacilli; order Caryophanales; family Paenibacillaceae; genus Paenibacillus; species Paenibacillus suaedae. The sequence continues at coordinate 104,938 of NZ_JAVYAA010000006.1, read as the reverse complement.
CCACACCTAGTTGTGGACAATCGAATCATTATTCGTTGTGGTTATCAAAACAGGATTGAAGTGCCCCTGAACAATGTTGCCGTCATACAGAAAGCCAAAGAAATCAGCATGGGGGAGAAAATTCCGAAAGATATGCATTATGCTGTCATTATCTGTGATTCCCCACAATACGAAATTGTTCTAAAAGAACCAATCGAGACAAAAGGGTTGTTCGGGAGGACGATCCCGAAACGTTCCGTGGTATTCAGGTGTGATAACCCGGAAGCTTTGCTGCTGAAGCTAAATCAAGGGATCCAACATGCTAATGGGGGGTGATTCGTCGAGATAAATCAGATGTTACTGGAAATAAACTGAACTTTCTTAGCGTTCAAACGTACTATCCTATAAGTACATAATTGGGGAGGCATAAGAATGAAGAAAAGCTTGTCTTTGGTATTGGCAATAAGTATGGTTGTTGCAATGCTTGTTCCGACGAGCGCAATGGCCGCAGCTTCAAATGGGGGCTTGAATTACTCCGCTACTAAAAAAGTTGCTACTGAAAAAGCTTCACTGCTAACGGACACTTTCGGTACGACAAGTATTCAATATGCACTCATTGATCATGGTAACATCATAGTATCTGGGCAAGCCGGAAAAAATGATGCTCAAGGAAAAGTACCACTGTCGAAAAACACGATGTATGGAATCGGATCAACCAGCAAGGTATTTACCACGGTAGCCGTTATGAAACTGGTTGAAGAAGGAAAGGTAGATCTAGATACCCCTGTTGCGCAATACATCCCTGAATTCACAATGAAGGATGAACGGTATAAGAAGATTACACCACGTATGCTGTTGAATCACTCTTCGGGGCTCCGGGGATCAACGTTAGGAAATAGCTTCTTGCTCGGGGACAATGACACGATCAACCATGATACGCTGCTGGAGCAATTGAAGAAGCAGACGCTGAAGGCTGATCCAGGTGCATTTTCTGTTTATTGCAATGATGGATTTACATTAGCTGAAATTCTGGTAGAACGGGTGAGCGGAATGGGCTTTACTAAATTCCTTCATCAATATATTACAGAACCAGCAGCTATGTCTCATACGAAAACACCGTTGGACAATGTAGATAAAACAAAGTTTGCAGGCACGTATCACCCTGCATATGAAGGACAGCTCCCTACGGAAAACGCCAATGTCATCGGTGCGGGTGGGATATACTCGACGGCTGAGGATCTTGTTCGTTTCGCGCAAATCTTTACAGGGGAGAATGACAAAGTATTGTCGTCTACATCTGTGAAAGCAATGCGTCAAGAGGAATATAAGCGAGGATTCTGGCCAGAAGGAGAAGTCGACACGATCGTGAATTATGGACTTGGCTGGGACAGTGTAAATCTCTATCCATTCAATAGATATGGTATTCAAGCTGAGAATAAGGGCGGCGACACGATCATGTATCATGCTTCGCTCGTTGTACTTCCAGAACACAATATGGCAGCGGCCGTCTTGTCTTCGGGTGGATCCAGCTCGACAAATGCGATGTTGGCGAACGAGATGGTGCTGCAGGCATTGAAAGAGAAAGGTACGATTAAGGAGTTAAAACCTGCTAAATCATTCGGCAAGCCGAAGAAAGCGGCAATGCCAGCTGATGTTGCCAAAAATGCAGGTTATTATGCGTCTACCAATGTTGTCATGAAAGTAGCGATTGCTAAGAGCGGTGAACTGTCAATCACTTATAATCAAGCACCTGACATGCCCGCAGCGAAGTATGTATATACAGCAGACGGCACATTTATGGATGAAGAAGGCACGACGAAGATAAGGTTCGATGCGAAAGACAATGGACGCACCTATTTATGGCAAAGTATGTACTTAGATGTACCAGGACTTTCTCAACTAGCTCTGACTCAGTATACTGGTGAAAAGCTCGAGAAAAATGATATCTCCAAAGAAGTTGAGTCCGCATGGACGAAGCGCATAGGCAAAAAGTATTTTCCGGTGAGTGAAAAATATAGCTCAATCGCTTATCTACTTATGGACGGGGGTAAAATCAATAAACACGCCGAACTGCCTGGTTATGTGGATGATAAGACCATTACAGGCCCGGATTCGGCAAGTAATCAGGTGCAAATCCCAGCTATGGGCGGAAGGGATACTATGGAATATCAGTTCTTCACAAAGGACGGAGTGGAGTACTTAGATAGTTCAGGGTATATTATGGTATCAGAGGATACAATTAAGCCATTGTATCAAGGTTCGAAATCTACTGTAAGCATTCAAGAGGATGGTTATGCAAGATGGTTTAAGCTTCCTAAAGCAGTTGCTGGGAAGAAGCTGACCGTTAAGACAATGCCTAAGCAATCTTCATTTGCAGTGTACAATGAGCAGGGGCAAGTCGTACAATTCTCCTTATCGTCAACAGGGAAACAAGGAATTGAACTGCCTAGCGGTGGTACCATTGTATTTGCTGGTGAAGCGGGAGCTAAGTTCGAAGTCTCGATTAAATAAGTAAAAGTAATCTTTTCTTATACGAAATCATGAGTCACTAGGTAATGATTTAGCTGAAAAGCCGCTGGATATATATCCGGCGGCTTTGTTTGTTGATATGCTAAGCAATTGTTGTTCTTCGGATCATGATGAAGGAAAGTAACGAATAGAAAACCGCCAAGGCGAATAAGCAAGAAGCAAGTTGCGCAGCTGAATGGCTGCCGATCCATGTGAATATGCTGCCCCACCAGTTGTAGTACGTACAGAGATAACTGAAGATGGAGAAAATGACAAGCATGACTGGGAACAAGATGAACATTCCCATGCGGCCATAACGACGGAAGAACATGGCAATGACGAACCCTAAGGAGCAAAGATGTATAGCTGTGCCAAAATAAGTCCACCATTGTTCAAATAAATTTCCGTCTGTAAGATACGGTAGACTAAAGAAATGGAAATTTACGCCTAAGCTCTGTGTAATGCTGCTTTCGCTAATGGACATTAGCATTACAATCGTGGCAACTGTTACGCTGGAAAGCAGTAGCATCAAATTGGTTCCAAAATAGTAGTCTGTTCTGCGGATGCTAATTCCAAATGCGAAGGGAAAGGTTTGAGTAACGGCTACGATGCCGAGAACCAATAGATAGATAAAAATAGAGACCAATCCACCGCTGAAGTAACCTCGTTCCGGTTGGAGCAAATAGCCGACTAACACATTAATCAGAAAACTAGGGAGCAGAACAAAACACCACGGGGCGAGAAACCAAAGTATGTGATCCTTGCTGTACATTTTCATAACGGTTGTTACTCGATTCATCGAGAATCCACCGCCTTGCGATCAGATTTTCTTTTTGTGAGGTGAACAATAAGCTGCTGCAGGGATACTGTTGAGAGATCAAGGCCTAACGATTCTGCTTGTTCTCGGATATGAGGAGTCAGCTTGCCAAGCACGGTTGCAGATAGCAGTCCACCTAACAGCTGCCGATCGATGATTGTATTTCCAGAGATGAATGACTCAACTAGTTCCCTCTGACCAACGACGGAGTAGGCACGGCCTCGCAAAGCATCACTTTCCTCATTCAAAATGATCTTACCCCCATCGATAACGATCACATGCTCTAAAAATTGACTGACTTCATCGATTAAATGTGTGGACAGCACGATCGTTCGCGGATGTTCCGCATAATCTTCAATCAACCGGTCGTAGAACAAGTTGCGAGCCACTGCATCAAGTCCAAGATAGGGTTCATCGAAAATGGTCAGCGGAGCTCGACTTGCCAATCCAATAACAATGCCAACGGAAGACAGCATGCCGCGTGACAGCTTCTTGACTCGTCTCTTCAAGGGAAGATTAAAATCATTCAGCAGCTTAGATGCAAATTCTTTATCCCAATTCGGGAAGATGGAAGGGCAGAGATCAATCACATCAATGACTCGAAAGCTGTCTGGATACTTCTGGCTTTCTTTAATGAAGCAAATCTTGCTCAGAACGCGATTATTCTCATAAGGCGACTCCCCGAACACATACAGTTCACCGCCGCTTGGAAACGATTGTGCAGTCAGCATATGCATAATGGTTGTTTTTCCTGCGCCATTGCGCCCAAGCAGGCCATAAATTTTGTCAGCTTCTAGTGTAAAGCTAACATCGTGTACGACAGTAACATCACCGTATGACTTGGTTAATCCCTTAACTTCAGCAATGGTTCTCATTGCGTTCGATCTCCTCTCTGAATCAAGTCTGTTAATTGTTCCCTGGAAATGCCAAGCTTCTCTGCTTCGCGAATCATGGAGACCACATACTGTTCGTAAAAAAGTTCTTTCCGCTTTTCCATGAGTTTTGCTCTCGCTCCTGTCGATACAAACATGCCTATCCCACGCTTTTTGTACAAAATGTTCTCATCAACCAGCAAATTGACACCCTTGGCCGCAGTAGCGGGATTGATCTGAAAAAAGGAAGCAAATTGGTTCGTTGAAGGGACTTGCGATTCTTCTGGCAATCGACCTTCGATGATGTCATCCTCAATCCGTTCGGCAATTTGCACAAAAATGGGGCGGCTGTCGTCCATTGTGACTGTCATATCTACACCACCAAACTGGTTAATTACTCATGTAACTAACTATATAACTGATGGTGTTATCTGTCAACCCACATTTACCCAGTTTTCTGATTTGGTTCGATGCTGCAATCTTGTTCGTTGAATAGGAATAAGGGGATGTTCTAACGCTGAAGGAAATACAAAGACTCGCTGCCGGAAGGGGAAGCGAGTCTATTATTCGCAGTATGTTGTATGTAGAAGGAATCATGGTTTTATTGCTGCGTTCCACCAAAGAAAATAGATAGTAGAAATGCAAACGATAAGAAAGTACATAGAGGCACATACAGCCAGGTATCCATTTTTGCAAATTTCGTGTTGCTGATTCGCTTGAACAACCCGACATAATTGAAGTCGCCTATGACTCGCAAGGCGAATACGACAGCGCATATCCATGCGCCTGCTTGCAGGAGAACAGCATTGAAACGAAATGAAATGTAGGATGCACGCATAAGTAAAATGACGGCTGCAAGGGCAAGAAGAACAGCAATGAGCAGGGTCATTACCGGTCGTGGAGAGAATGTGCGTTTGCCATTTTTTTCGGGAATTACAGCTGTTGTGCCCCATGTACCACGGCATGCCCAATATACATGGAGCAGGCTGATGAGATATAGGATACAGGCCGCAACAAGACTGATTACTGATTCCATCAACGATTCCTCCTTTTTTACTGAATGTAGGTTTGAGCGATGATATTTGCTGAAAGGCAATGCTGATTGACAAAGAGGACGGTAAGAGCATTTTAGATTGATAACAAAAGTTCTTACGTGATAAGATGGTTGTAATTATTTCTGGTAGATGAAGAAATGATTGCTAATTTCATTATAGATCCATTTATCAATTGGTCAATAAGGGAGAAGAACGGTAGAAATGGAAAGCACATATGAAGAAGCAGTTCAATTGAGGGCTCAAGGGCAAGCCGGGCAGGCGATAACAATCTTTGCACAATTGCTGGAGAAGGACCCGAATAATGCCGAGTTGCTGTATCAAATGGCATGCGCACACGATAACTTAGGATTAGAGAAGCAGGCGGTGCCCTATTATGTAGCAGCTCTTCGCAATCAATTAGGTGAATCTCATCGACCTGGAGCTTTATTAGGCCTAGGAAGCACCTATCGGACACTGGGCCAATACGAAGATGCGAAGGAGATATTGGCACAGGGTGTGAGTGAATTCCCGAATCATAGAGAGCTTAAGGTGTTCTATGCAATGGCACTGTACAATGTTGGTGAGCATGCAGAAGCGATGAAATTACTGCTGACAGAGCTAGTAGATACGACGAATGATGCAGGAATCGCTAGTTTCGAGAAAGCAATTCGTTTCTATGCAGATAAATTGGATCAAATATGGGACGAGTAGACAAAATGAGTTTTCATTTATGTCTAGAATGGCATACCTGAAGAAGCAGGATTTAGTCATGCTTTAAAACGCTCACGAAGAAGCAAACTTGTGGTATGTTGTGCAGATACCCGAAGAAACATGATTCTGTCATGTCTCTTCGGGAAATACGTTTTTTGGACTTTTTTCGAGTACAGATTTCGTTTTCTACGTATACTCTGATCGTATCCTTTCCTCAATTCCTCTTATCAACAATCATATGTTTTGTTGCTCGGCACATTCATTGAATGATCTGAACTTGGATCAGAACTTGCTACTGCAAAGTTGTATGCTGAGCGAAGGGTTTTATAACCGCCCATCATAATGCCAAGCGCAAGCACACCAGCTGCAATTGCCACCGTGAACCCCATATGTACACCAAAATGATCCACCATCCATCCAGCAATCGCAGAGCCAAGCGCAACCCCGATACCAAGTCCTGTTGTTGCCCATGTCATTCCTTCGGTTAACTGATGTGAAGGAACGATCTTCTCCACCAATCCCATCGTGATAATCATCGTAGGTGCGACGGACATACCCGCAAAGAAGACAGTAATCGCCAATGTAGTTAGATTGTTGACGAAGAATAGAGGAAGCAAGGTTACCAATGCAAGACTAACCGCAATTGCAAATTGACGATACAACGGTATGTTGATTGTAAGTGTGCCGAAGATAAGACCTGCCAAGCATGATCCGATTGCGTAGACAGACAGGACGTAGCTGGCTGCGATGGTGTTCCCCTGTTGTTCGGCAAAGGCAACACTTACAACATCCACGGTTCCAAATATCGTGCCGATTGCAGCAAGTGTAAGAGCAAGCAAGCGCAATGCACCGATTTTGAACACAGATCCCTGACTCGTGTTATGCTGCAGCTGTACTGCCGGTTCACTGCTCTTGTGCATCGTAAATAGTACAATGCCAAATGCCATAAATAAGCATGCGGCGAGAGGGCCAGCTTCTGGGAAAACGGACACGCATAATCCAACGGAAATGACAGGGCCGATAATGAAGCAAATTTCATCGACGACGGATTCAAAGGAATAAGCAGTATGCAGTTTGGGCGATCCCCGATACAGCTCCGTCCAACGTGCACGCACCATTGCGGGCATGCTGGGCATGCAGCCAGCCATGATTGCGAACAGAAAGAGCGTCCAATCGGGCGCGCCTAATCGTGCACATAGCAGCAGAGCCGATATGGAGATAATGCTTAACGCTGCTGCGGGACGAAGAACTCGTGATTGCCCCAACCGATCAACCAATCGGGATATTTGCGGGGCAAGCAGCGCCGAAGCGAAGGCAAAAGTGGCAGCGATGGCTCCAGCGAGACCGTATTCTCCGCGCATTTGAGCAATCATGGTAACCAAGCCGATTCCAGTCATAGAGATCGGCATTCTAGCGATAAATCCAGCGGCAGAAAAAATATGAGAACCCGGAGCAGCAAATAATTCTCGATAAGCACGTAACATATTACAATGTTCCTCCTAGCTGAAATAGGGTAGTTTCCATTTACATACGAAGCGTATGCAATTATAATATTCACATACGTGGTGTATGTCAATAACAATCGAGGAAAAATGCGGTATGAAATGTCTCGGATCTGTATGTTATAAATCTTGTTAATTTCAAATTTTATTGTAGAATAGAACGAAATATAAAACTGAGCTAGCATCGTGCAAACAGCATAACGGTGCAGGAGGGAACATGGTTCGAAAAGCAAGAAAAGAAATGATCGAGGAGACAAAGGGAAAGCTGCTTGAAGCGGCAAGAGAAGCGTTCGGAACAATCGGCTATGCCAATACGTCGATGGATGAGTTAACTGCTTCCGTAGGATTGACGCGAGGTGCGCTGTACCATCATTTTGGCGATAAGAAGGGTCTGCTTGCGGCAGTTGTTGACGAAATTGATCAAGAGATGGATAATCGCCTTCACGATATTTCGAATGCGGCAGCAACGTCATGGGAAGGCTTTGTTGGTCGATGCCGTGCGTATATTGAAATGGCAATTGAGCCGGAAATTCAGCGCATCGTACTTAGAGACGCGCCTTCCGTTCTTGGGAATGGATTTACTCATCCTTCTCAGTCTCAATGCTTAGCGACAATGGCAACAATGCTTCAGCAATTTATGGACGAAGGAATCATTGCGGTTACGGATAGTCATGCATTAGCACGGATGTTGAACGGCGGGCTTATGAACGCAGCCTTCTGGGTAGCTAATTCTCAGGATGCGGAGAAGGAGCTGGCCGTTGCGTTGCACAGCTTGGGAGTTGTATTAGACGGGTTGCGGATGAAATCAAAGTAGCTGAATCGATCATGTAAATCAATGAGATCTTTAAAAGATGATGAATAAGTAATCTCAGGAGGGAACGATGATGAAGCAAATTATTGCAATGGGAGGCGGAGGATTCTCGATGGAGCCGGAGAACCCTCTTCTGGATCTGTATGTCTTGCAGCAAGCTAGTTCGGAAAATCCGAAAGTATGCTTTGTGCCAACAGCAAGCGGAGATGCGGATGGGTATATACAGCGGTTTTATAAGGCATTTGGAGAACATGCATGTGAGCCTTCCCATCTGTCATTATTCAACCCTCCGACGACGGATTTGGAAGACTATGTGCTGAGCAAAGACATCATGTATGTTGGCGGCGGCAATACACGCAATTTGCTAGTGTTGTGGAAGGAATGGGGCTTGGATGCCATTCTGAAGAAAGCATGGGAGCAAGGCATTATTTTGGCTGGGTTAAGTGCTGGTTCCATCTGTTGGTTCGAAGAAGGAGTAACAGATTCAGTACCCGGGGAGCTGACCGGATTAACTTGCTTAGGGCTTTTGCCAGGAAGCAATTGTCCGCATTATGATGGGGAACAAGAGCGGAGACCCAGCTATCATCGGTTAATGCAGGAAGGCATGGTTGGACATGGCATAGCTGTTGATGATGGTGTAGGTATTCACTATTTGGATCGGAACATACATCGAGTGATCAGCTCCAGACCGCATGCAAGAGCCTACTGCGTAGAATCTAGAAACGGAGTCATAACAGAAAACGGGCTAGTTCCCGTGTTCTTAGGTGAATCATAGGTGAATCATAGGTGACACATAGGTATGACATAGGAAAACAAAGAGAAATAAAGAGAAACAAAGAGTAGCACATAGAATCTAGAGAGACCTAAAAAAGTAAAAACTATAAAAAGAAGAGAAAGAAATAGAGAAATATAGAGAGATATCTCAGCGAAAACCATGCAGGCGCAAATGAGAACGCAAGGGATACTCGTACGTCATTTTATGATGCCTCGAACAGAACATTTCCTAAGAATGTCAATCGGAACAGACGAAGAGATGGAACGATTTGTTGAAGCCTATGAAGTTATCTTGAAGCAGATGATTGGTTCAACCTCGTAGAATTCCATGCATCATTCAAATAGAAGAGCAGATCGTTAGATAAATAAACGATCTGCTCTTCTTTAATTCTATCCGGAATGATGCTTATACGCAATATGGAACGGGATAGCTGCCAATGCTGCAAGTAATGCTAATGATATCTTCGTTACGCCATACGGTTAGACTAACTTGCTCATCAATCGCCAGTTCACAGATGGCTGCTTCCAAGTCAGAGTAGCTAGAAATGGTCTTGTTGTTGATGTTCACTATGATGTCACCAGGTTGGAGTCCAGCAACAGCGGCTGGGGAAGAATCCTTAACCGACAATACCTTGGAGCCAGCCGGCTGCCCGTCTTGCGGATGAACAGTCATATGCTGAATGCCGATCCATGTTCTCCACATTTTATCTCGTGAATCCTGACCGATCTCGTATACGTTCTTCAAGTTGTGAAGGAAGAGAAGGGTTCCATACGCCATATTGTCGGCAATCGCTTGTCCCGCATCTCCAAAAGGAAGTTCAAGGCGGTACTCGATTGAAACTCGAACGCCAGCAGCCTCTTGGGTAAGTGTGGTAATGGTCAACGACATATCCTCGCCTTGCAGAATGAAATGCTTGCCGTGTTCAATTTCAGTAATGACGCCTGAAGTGCTCGCTCCCCATCCATGATCCAGTTCCATTCGACCGCCAACACGGAAATCAACACTTGCTTCCTTGGCATACCAGCGAGTTAATTGCTCTGCTTCTGTTAATGCCTTCCATACCTTCTCAATGGGCGCTTCGATAATCATATCTCTTTTCACGGATTGAAAGCTGTTCATTGGTTATCTTCACCTTCCAAAAATGTTTTGAGTTGAGTTAAGCGATCTCCTAATATGTAACCCATATCTTGCAAAAGGGATTGATATGCAGATTGCAGCAAGGCTCGCTCCAAACGGTAAATTCGGTATTTTCCTTGCTTCTGCTCGCTAATCACTCCTTCTTCTAATAAAATTTGCAAGTGCTTTTTAACGGCGGGTTGAGAGATGTGGAAAAACTGAACAAAATCCGATTGCGTTCGATCTCCTTGTGCGAGCATATGAAGAATCGTCCTGCGTGTCGGGTCGCTTAGAACACGATAAATATCCGTAATACTCACCTCATATATAACCGTATGGTTATATGATATTCGACGAAAAAGCCATTGTCAACAAGATCGTTAACAAAATCTGCATTTTATTTGGTAATCTATCGCTTATGTGCGGCTGTACGGTGTGAATGACATGTTTAACAAGTAGATATTTTCAAGGCATATTTCATGGCAGATTAATGGCATTCCATGTCATCAGAAAATGATTTTGAAAATCTTGCTCGCGAGGAGACTAGACTATGATTACGAACATTCATGTGGCGAACATGTTACAGATGTATAGGGACGATACGGTTAATTTCTATCGATTAATTGATAATAGCTGGGAGGATGAACACCGGTATGTGGCGATCGTCAACACGACGAGTGGAGAAGATATTGTTTTAAAGTACTATAGCAACTCATATACGGACAGCAGCAAGATAGAAGGCCAGCAATACTCGTTAACAGATGCGGAACGTAGTGCCGTTAATATGCTGTATAACATCTTTCGGCCGTTCCGTTTGGATAAAGTGGACACGACGCTTCGCAAAGCAGAAGAGGGACTATGGAAAGAAGTCAAGGAGCGGGCTGAGCTGGATGCATTACGAGCTGACTCGCGACGATATATTGGATTTCTTGGAAAGCTAGCAGGAGGCGAGGGAGATCACGATTGATTGCTCTATTGCTCTCCCTCGTATGTTGACAGCATATTTCGTATTTCGCTTATGACTTTGTTGCGCAGTTCGCCAGGCTGTATTGCTTCGATCGCGGAGCCAAAACCTAGAATAATTTGTGCTGCTGAATCAAGCGTATGGAACTCCACATCAGCATAATACCAGCCCTCATGAGCAGACTCGATTTGTAGTAGTTTCACGTATCGTTCATGCTTGAGACGTTGGAGTAAATCATCTCTAACACCAATTCGTGCAGGATACCGAGGCAGGGTAGACGTAAATTGCTTTGTGGATTCCTCCCAATAGCGAGCAAGATCGAATCCGTCAGGACGGGCAAAAGCTTGATTCAACATTTCTGCATTGCGTATCCGTGAGATGCGATAGCTGCGGAACCCATCTTCTACTTGAGCCACGACATACCATACTCCTCGTTTGGCAACTAATCCGAGCGGCATGATGTCTCGAATCACAATACTGTCGTGCCGTTCATAGGTGATGCGCAGCTTATGCTGTATCCACACGGCCTGCTGCACGTTTGATAGGTATTGTGCAGTGTCTTCCGTTTGGCGCCATCCCGCCCCATCTATGTGTATACGTTCTCTGGCGATGTCGGCGTCTCTCCTCATTTCAATCGGACTTGCGGCAAGCAATTTATGATAAGCATTGTCGAGTTCTTGTCGAAGACCGAGATCGTCAACTAATGACGAGGACTTCATTAAGAGCAATGACATCAATTCTTGCGGCTTCATGCCCGTCAATTGCGTTCGATACCCTTCTGACAACGACCACCCTCCGCTGGAACCACGCTCAGCGTAGACCGGGATACCGGCCATACTGAGGGACTCCATATCACGCATAATGGTTCTATCAGATACCTCCAGCTTCTGGGCTAGGTCTCGCGTTGTCATTTTGCCATAGCTTTGCAGCATGAGCATAATAGACATTAATCGATCGGCTCGCATGTGACACTCCCTTATCTTGAATCAGGTGATGATTATCCGAACTATATTAATATGACAGTCGTTGTCATATATCATCCTTTACACTTAAGAAAAAGTCAAATCATTTGAGGAGGTAACTGCATGAAACCATTGCAGAATCAAATTGCGGTTGTAGCGGGAGCGACGAGGGGGGCAGGGCGAGGGATCGCGGCAATGCTAGGGGAAGCAGGAGCAACTGTATACTGTACAGGAAGAAGCACACGAGCAGCGCAATCCGATATGCAGCGCATGGAAACGATCGAGGATACGGCAGAAATCGTAACGGCATTTGGGGGAATCGGGATACCGGTACAGGTGGATCATACGAAGGAAGATGAAGTGAAAGCCCTCTTCGAAAAAGTGCGGAACGAACAAAATGGTCGCCTTGATATCTTGGTGAATGATGTATGGGGCGGTGATCCATTGACGGAATGGGGCAAGTCATTCTGGGAGCATTCACTTAGAGATGGGCTGCTCATGCAGGAGAGAGCGGTTCATTCTCACATGATAACGAGCTATTATGGTGCGCCGCTAATGGTAGAGCGGAAGCAAGGGCTCATTATTGAGATTACGGATGGCGTTGACTATCGTTATCGTGGAAACTTGTATTACAGTCTGGCTAAGGTGTCAGCGATTCATTTGGCAGCAGCTATGGCGGAAGAATTGCGTCCACACGGAGTTACTGCTGTTGCGGTTACTCCTGGGTTTTTGCGTTCGGAAGCGATGCTCGATCTTTTCGGCGTTACGAAGGACAATTGGAAGGATGCGCTGAAGCAGGAGCCGCATTTCATTATGTCTGAAACACCGATATATGTTGGAAGAGCGATTGCTGCACTTGCGGCTGATCCGAAGAAAATAGAGAAAACGGGGCAGACGCTCAGCTCCTGGGGACTTTCTGATCAGTATGACTTCGTTGACGAGGATGGGAATAGACCTCACTGGGGCAATTATGCCGCAAAACTTGGACTGTAAAGTCACACAAATAGGGGATACTTCATACTTCTGTTATCGATGTATCCAACAATGACAACCTGTATTTCCTGCCAAGGCAGCAAATGAAGGGCATCCTGACATGGGATGCCCTTCGCAACTCAACCTTGTTTTTCAATGAAAATGAGACATGTGATGTCACGGTATGGAACGGGTTTGCACCATATATATGTGAACGTGGATGAATGAAGTCATGAGTCATTCTTCGAATCAGACATTTCGAATTCGTTTTTGATTGACGGTATTGATTCCTATAGCGCATAGTAAGACAGGGGAACGTCATGAATGAAACAAAGAAGGTTGAACACATGCTGTTTAGCGCACGCTCTATCAGCAAGAATTTCATGCCGTAGAAGGGGATGAGGTATTGAGCAACGCTGTAAATGGGCAGACATGGGACGAGATTCTGCAGTTGTTTGAACATGGAAACAATTGTATCCATGTATTGTCAGTCGATCCTGTGCGAGCAAACCATACATTGTCGACTTTGCAAGTAAGCGAACGTAGTTACCTAGGTGCAATTGCTCGTCATTCGGGAGGCATCATCGTGGATGGGGGGTGGATTAAGCTGCTCGGCTCCGGAAATGATGCGATATTCGGTGATTTACTAAGTTGGAATGGCTTTGGTAGTGACATTGGTATTACTCTGCTGCATGGCGCATGCATAATTGCCTATGATCTGGCAGGTGGTTTCTTTGCCTTGAATGGCGGCTGCTTCTCGAGCGAAGGACATCACGTCTATTATTTCGCCCCAGATACATTAGAGTGGGAGGATACGGAATTGTCGTACTCCGCTTTTTGTGAGTGGCTGGCTAATGGAGACTTGGAGCTTTTTTACCGTACATTCAGATGGAATGGCTGGGAGAACGATATTACTGAACTGAAAGTGAATGAAGCAATCAGTTATTTTCCGCCGTTGTGGACGGAAGAAGGCTCGGCGGAGCGCAGTAGCAGGAAAGCTGTGCCTGTTACGGAATTGTGGAATTTATACATACAATCTAGGAATGGAATGGAGAGCGAACAATGACGAAGAACAAGATCAAACTAGCGATTGTAGGCCTGGGAAATATGGGCAGATACATGATTCGAACCATTTCCAGTCCAGCGTTGGCAGAGCAGGTGGAATTGGTAGCGATATGTGAGGCGAGTCCTGCAATGCGAGAGCAATGTCAGCAAGATTACCCACAAGTGCAATACTATGCTGACTATTCCAAGATGTTAGCGGAAATGGATATCAATCTTCTATACGTATCTGTCCCTCCTGCCTATCATCATGATATCGTACGCGCTGCATTGCGCAAGAAAATCCATGTCTTCTGTGAGAAGCCGCTTGCTAACAATTTGGAGGAAGCTGCTGAATTACTCATGCTGGCAGAAGAAGCGAATGTTGTACATGCTATCCATTTCTCGATGCCGCACGAGCCGTCTGTGAAAAGAATGGAGCAGATGATCAAGGAACAGGCCATTGGAACGATCCGCAGCATGGAACTTATCCTGCATTTTCCAACGTGGCCGCGCAGTTGGCAGCATAATAGCTGGATTTCGACACGAGCACAGGGTGGATTCGTGCTAGAGGTAGGCGTTCACTGGATTAACGTTATACAGAAGCTGTTCGGCACGATTACGCATGTTCAGAGCGAGTTGGAATTTCCAGCGGATGAAGATCGCTGCGAAACGGGGATACATGCAAAAATGCTGATGAACAGTGAGGTTCCGATCTATGTGAATGGCTTGTCGGGTATGGCAGGCGCGGAACGTGTTTCTCTCGTTGTTTATGGCAGTGAAGGCACAATTGCCCTTGAAAATTGGAGTGAGCTGCATGTTGGAGCAATTGGACAGCCACTGGAGAAGGTAGCCGTTGAAGATATGGAGCAAACTCCGATAGTCGCGCAGGTCATTCGTGCCATTCACGGAGAGCATGCCGATTATTTTGATTTTCGTGATGGGTATGAAGCTCAGGCTGTTCTAGAGGCGTTGCGGCATCCAGCGTCGTCGGAGCTAACGGACATTCGGAAGGCGACGAAATGAAGTTGAATGCTGAGCAGCAGGGCTGGATTGAACGGGCGGAGCAATATGTCTACGAAGAGCTGTACCGTGACAGCAGCGGCCATGATTGGTGGCATATTGCTCGGGTGAGGCGCCTAGCGGTTCGTATTGCGGGTGAAGAGGGGGCAGATGTGCTCATCTGTGAATTAGCGGCACTGCTTCATGATGTGGCGGATGCCAAGCTCAATTTGGATCATGACAGCGGCTTGCAGAAAGTTGAGCAGTGGCTGGAGTCAAATGGCATCGAACCAATCGTTCGCGACAAAGTCCTTTCGATCATTGCGAATATGTCCTACAATGGCGGTAATAATCCGCCGATGGACTCAATTGAGGGACAAGTCGTGCAGGATGCAGACCGATTGGACGCAATGGGGGCAATCGGAATCGGACGCACGTTCGCATATGCCGGATGGAAGGGGCACCTGATGCATGATCCTAATCTCGCTGCTCGGGAAGCGATGACCGAAAGCGAGTACAGGCAGCAGCCATCCACGGCCATTAATCATTTCACTGAGAAGCTGCTAAAGTTGAAAGCACTTATGAATACAAGCAGCGGCAAACAATTGGCTCATAAGCGTCATCTTGTTATGGAAGAGTTTTTGGAGCAATTTCATAAGGAGTGGAACGCAGAAGATGATAAGTGAGCCATTATGGAGCGGTTGGAGTAGGACGCTAGAGCAAGCCTATTCAATTGGACAGGTCATTTATATTGAACCGTTAGCAAAAGGAACGAGTTCAGATGCAAAGCTTGTTGTGGCAAGCGAAGGGAAATATGTGTTGCGCAAGCTAAAAAGTGAGCTTCAAGGAAAGACAGAGTATGAAATTGCGAATCGGCTTCAATCCTATAACATTACACCTCCAATCCTTCTTGCAGCGGAAGATGTTTGTATCAAGTTGGATGAAGCTCATTATAACCTTCAGCCTTACATGGATTCGATAGAGCGCCAGCAGATCGACTATCTTGAATTAGGACAAACGGTGGGACAAATGCATCTTGTCATGCAGCAGGATGATAACATCCTGGAACAGCCGGATCGATTCGACTTGGCTGTTGCATGGAATAACGTGCATGATCGATACCGTGATGAAAAAGCAGAGTGGTTGCTTGACCTTCAAGCGCATGTCACGCAAGTAATTTCCTATCAGCATGAGAAGAATTGCTTGATTCATGCCGACCTTGGCATGTGGAACGTCATATATACGCATTCAGGATACCGCATCATTGATTTTGGTGAAACGCGTTACGGTAATACACATTTTGATCTTGCTGCCTTGCTGGATTCTGGTGTGAAGTGGGATGGCGATCAAGAAGATAGTATTAGATCATTGCGCAGTTTCATAGAGGGCTATATGCTATACGGGAAGGTAGATGCGGACCTACTGCTTGAAAATATACACCTATGGATCATGAGAGGCATGGTCGCGATCATAGATCGTTACGGACAAGAGCAGCGTACTCTTCAATATTGCAGCAGGAGTATGCAGAAGATGACACAAATGAAAGAGGTTGTAGAACATCTCTTTTCAAGCAGGTAAGCGTACATGAATCAGTAGGAGGCTAGGACATGAATCAACACGATACATGGACAGCAGTTGATCATTACTTTAATCAGCAGCTCATTCCTTCCGATCCTGTGCTGGAAGCGGTACTGGCTGCAAATGCCGCAGCAGGCTTGCCGGCTCATGATGTATCACCCAATCAAGGCAAGCTGCTGCATCTTCTGGCCAAGCTTCAAGGTGCTCGTACGATATTAGAAATCGGCACATTAGGCGGCTACAGTACGATATGGTTTGCCCGTGCATTGCCACAGGACGGCCGGGTATACACGCTGGAAGCCAGTCTCAAGCACGCCGAAGTCGCACAATCGAATCTGCTGAACGCAGGCGTAGCGGATAAAGTGGAGATTCGAACAGGACTTGCCGCTGATTCGCTTGCTCAGCTTGACGAAGAAGCGCGCGGCCCATTCGATCTTATTTTTATTGATGCAGACAAGCAGGGCAATCCAGAATATTTGAAATGGGCGTTAAAGCTGTCCCGTCCGGGAACGCTCATTATCGGGGACAATGTCGTCCGCGGCGGCGCTGTCGTAGACGAGTATAGCGATGATCCAAGCGTATTAGGCGTGCGCAGCTTCTTCGAACTGATTGCTGCGGAGCCTCGCTTAAATGCTACAGCGATTCAAACCGTTGGAAGCAAAGGCTATGATGGATTTGTAATGGCTTTAGTAGTCGAAGAGTGAATAAAATGAAGAACAGCCCTGTTCTCAATTGAGGCAGGGCTGTTTGTGCTAGAAGCAAAATTGGAAGCATATAGAGCCTTGATGGAATCAGAACAGAATCTGATTATCAAGGCTCTTCTTTATGACAAAATAACTCCTGTGCTGTTCGTATGAACAATTGGACGGCAAGTGAACATTCCGTATGGGAAGGGGCAGCTAAACAAATCTCTCTTCGTACCATCGGATCGAGCTCGCGTGTCACAATATGAGGAGGTGTAGTAATCAGCGATAATTCTGATAAAATGGCCACTCCCAGCCCTTCCTGGATCATATTGAGCAGAGCCCCCGTGTTATGAACGACAAACCTGATATTCATGCTGGTTTCCGTCTTCTCAAAAATGTCAATGATGGGGATTTCATTACCTCCCTTGCAAATGATGAGCGGTTCATCATTCAAATCTTGAATGCAAATAATGGGCTTGTGACATAAGGAATGATCTTCCCGCAAGAGTGCAACCATCTTGTCATTGTACAGTGGTATGGTCTCAAATTCGAAACTAGGCTCTGTAATAATGCCAATGTCTATCTCACGTGAAGCCAACCATTTTTTAACCTCGTTTATTGTCCCTTCATGCAATTCGATTTCCAACTGAGGAAATCTGTGCTCGATACGGCTAATAATCTTAGGTAAGAAAAAGGCAGATGCGGTTGGAAATGAGCCAATGCGGATCGTGCCTATCTCCAATCCCTTTTCAGCAGCAGCCTCTTGTTCCAGCTTCTCAATTCCAATCATAATGTCGCGAATATGGATGAGCATGCGCCTTCCTATATCTGTTAGAAGTATGCCGTTCTTTCGATCACGAATCAGAAGAGTAACGCCTAGATCGGCTTCCAAGCTTGAAATGGCACGGCTAACTGCAGGCTGCGTCATATGAAGAATATCTCCGGCTTTTGTAAAGCTGGAGGTTTCAGCTACGGTCAAAAAAGTACGCAATTGTGTAATGGTCATAACGATTTTGATATGCTCCTTATAACAATGATTCATTTTATTTATGCACATAAACAATATAACATGATACATGGAGGTGTAAGTAAACTTTTACAGATAGAATGGTAGGGAAGGAATGGATGAATATGATGAACCAGCTGTCCAAAGATAAAACGATTTTGCTGCTTGTCTTTCTTGTGATTATGTGGGGTGTGAACTGGCCTTTGACGAAAATAGGTCTTCAGTATGCGCCTCCATTGTTATTTGCAGGGCTGCGTACCTTTTTCGGGGGGATCATTTTGCTCCTGCTTGCGCTGCCGCGATACAAAAGCCTGCGGCTCAAGGAAACGTGGCCCATTTATTTAGTGTCTGCCTTTTTGAATATTGTGCTGTACTATGGCCTAATGACATTCGGCTTGCTCTATACGCCTGCAGGGCTTTTTTCAGCAGTTGTATTTCTTCAGCCTGTCTTACTAGGCGTGTTTTCATGGCTATGGCTGGGCGAATCGATGCATCCGAGAAAAATGTTCGGCTTATTGCTTGGTTTCCTGGGTGTTGCCGTCATTTGTGCGTTTGGCATTATTGGGCATGCATCGGTGATTGGAATCGGTCTCGCACTTGGTACGGCACTTAGCTGGGCATTCGGAACCGTCTATATGAAGCGAATTAGCGAGCGTGTCGACTCCCTGTGGGTCGTATCGCTGCAGCAAACGATCGGAGGCTTGCTGCTAACGGGTTCGGGGGCATTCATTGAGAACTGGTCAGATATTGTATGGGACTTGTCGTTTATCTTGAATTTATTGTTTATATCTATTTTCGTCATCGCATTAGGCTGGCTGACTTACTTTGTGCTGATCGGGTCTGGGGAGGCCAGCAAGGTGGGGGCCTATACTTTTTTAATTCCACTCATCTCGAATATCGCAAGTGTCATATTTTTGGATGAACAATTCACGTTCAATTTGGTAGTAGGACTTGTCTTCATTTTGTTCAGCATATACCTTGTTAATGTGAAGTCGAGACGAGAAAGGTCATTAATTGCAAGCTAAAGCAGGGCTACGGTAGGATGCGGGTTGTTTGCGCGAATAGGTACGTAAGCTTTAACTTTATATGATACAATGAGAACTGAAATTCATATCATAAAGTCAGCGGTTAATTGATCCATGGAGGAACGAATCATGCAACTTATACAACCAGATCGCGTTCAACAGCAGCTGCAAAGCTTACAGGATAAGTTGTTATATGCGCATCTTGAGATGACTACTGGTGCTTATGCGGCACATCGGGATAAATCAAAAATGACAGCATCCGTATTTTTTAAAAATGCCCCCGTCCGCTATTCACATGGCACATTGGCAGGAACAGGCCCTTATCGTATCGGCCTAAAGACAGAGCAAGGGTGGATTTATGCGGAAGGGCTGACACATTGGGAAGAGAACGACGAGAAACGCCTGATTATGGCTGGCCATGATTCGGAGGGACGTTTGCTTGTCAGCTTCATGCTTAGTGAGCAGCCATTCTAAGGAACAAGCCTTCTCACTGCTGATTGCGAATGATCATTATTAGGAGACAACTGAAGAGGGGACATCAAATGAAATCACAACAGCGCATTGTCGTCGTGCTGCCTCATCCCGATGATGAAGGGATTATGGCAGGTACATTGGCGAGACATATTCATCAAGGCATGACCGTTACTTATGCATGCTTAACATTGGGCGAGATGGGACGGAACATGGGCAACCCTCTATTCGCTAATCGGGTGACTCTTCCGCTCATCCGCAAGCAAGAATTGCTGGAGGCGTGCAAGCGGATCGGAATCGAAGATGTCCGCATGTGGGGCTATCATGATAAAACGATTGAGTTCGAAGAGCAGGATAAGCTGTCGCAGAGAATTGCTGACTTGCTGCTAGAGCTTCAGCCTGAAATCGTGTACACGTTCTACCCAGGGCATAGCGTTCACCCGGATCATGACGCAACCGGCGCTGCCGTCGTGCAGGCTGTGAAACTGCTGCCTGAGAGCGAGCGCCCTAGGGTATTGTGCATCGCATTCTCTTCGAATCGCAAGGCTGTGTTAGGGGAGCCAAGTGATGTGAATGATGTTAGTGACTTTGTCGAGCAGAAAATACACGCTATTCATGCACACCAATCGCAAGTGAGGTTCTTATTAGACAATGGAACGTTGGAAGATCCGGCATTTCGAGCTAAATATAGCAAGGAAGTATTCTGGGAATATCGGTTCGTCAATTAGTGCTTAACGCTTACGGACGTTTTTGTAAATGTATCCATGCATGATCTGGCCAACACATATGCTGTTCGCTTCAGTGGCACACTAAGGAAAATGATAAGTAGGTGTGTCATGAGAAAGTGCATACAAGCCATAGTTGTATTCGTGCTGCTGTTCGTATGGTCGACACCCTCTAGTGGATGGCCGACAAATTCGTCCTATACAGCTGCGTTTATTCGCAACAATGATTTATGGATAACTAGCGGCACACAAGAGACACAGATCACAACAGGGGAGTACATCCGGAATCCCAAATGGTCGCATGACGGGATGTGGGTCGCTTTTACAAAAGGCAAGGAAGAAAATGAGGTTTGGGTATACCATATGACTACGAAATCGCTTCGAAGAGTAGGAAAGGGTCAGAATATACAGTGGTCGCCCAAGCACAGCATAGTCGCATTTCAAACCGATTACACGCTTCGAATGGCCAATGTGGATACACCTAGCACCCCAATTGTGACAACGATAGAAGACAACATCGGGAACTATGCTTGGAATCCGAGCGGAAATGGTTTTTTGGTATCCACACTCTCTAAGCTGCTGCCAACTGGGAAATGGGAGGATATATTGTTATATCGTATTGGCCTAGACACCGAAACAGGTACACCCAATAAAGTACTGCTGTATCGGATTCCCAATCAAACTGATGATTTCTTTGCCGTGTTAACCAGCTCATTCAAATGGTCTCCTGATAGGAAATGGATCGCCTTTATCGTTGTTCCCACTGCTTCATTATCTGCAGATAGCAATACACTCTGCTTGCTGTCCTCAGATGGGACAACCTTTCTGAAAGTGGGAACCATGCTCCATGATGAAGAATGGTTCAACTGGGCACCAAGTGCAAATCAACTTGCTTATATTGCGGGTGAGGGAAGAGAAGCAACAAGCAATAAAAAATTGACCTTATTAAGCAGCTTGACACCAATGAAACAGCAAATCTATACTCCTGCGGGTAAAGTAGAGACTGGCTTCACTTGGTACAATGATCGTACAATTGTCGCGTCGAGAGCTGACGAAGCGTTGTGGTCAAGCGATGCGGAGAAGAGGCCGTTGCCTAAGCTTGTGAAGGTTGACCTTGATTCAGGGCAACAAGCGATGCTGTCGGCTCCCGCCATGGGATTCGGCGATTATGCGCCTGTGTTCGTGGAAGATGGAAGGAAGGTAGCGTGGATTCGAAGTAATCGTTCGACAGCAGATGTTATGTTGTCAAGACCTGATGGCAAGAATGCGCATGTGTGGATTCCAAATCTGACACTCGGGACCAATTACTATGAGCGATGGAATTGGAGCGAGGTATTTCAACCTTATGGGACGAGTGATTAGGGGGTTCCATCGGCACATCCAGCTCATGCATCGAGGGTTCTAGTCGAACGATGTAAAAAAGACGGGGAGTTCGCTCCTCGTCTTTTGTCTTGTCTATGTCGTAAACAATCTTATTTATCATCATCGTCTTCGTCTTCGTCATCATCATCATCGCTGTCATACTCATCGTCGTCATCATCATCGTCGCTGTCATACTCATCGTCGTCATCGTCATCATCGTCGCTGTCATACTCATCGTCGTCCTCGTCATCATCGTCGCTGTCAGACTCATCATCGTCCTCGTCATCATCGTCGTCGCTATAGGACTCATCGTCGTCATCGTCATCATCATCGTCGCTGTAGGCCTCATCATCGTCCTCGTCATCATCACCCAATTTAATGCCATTCTTCTCACCATTAACTAGCTCGACTTCGACATCCTCAACTTGATCCCAATCGATTTTTTCAAGAAAAGACGTAAGGTCACTGCCTTCATCTGCCTTAAATTCGACCTTCTCGCCGTCGGCATATTCGACTTCAACGCTATCGATATCCTCCAATTTTTTAATCTTGCTTACATATTCATTCTTACTCAATCGAATCAATCCTCTCTTGATTGAATTGGTAACGTTATGAGCGTTCCTTCTATTCTATGTTCATAACCTGCAAGGGTATGGACAAATAAAAGTGTTAGAGTGTGGAATTTTCATATGTTCGTAGTACAGATGGCAACCGTATATTTTCATCTATAAACCTCCAGAAGCCCTTACTTGGGAGAGTTGAGAATCATATAGTGATGTATGGCTGTTAACCGATAAAGGAGCGAGCAAAATGAAGGGGTTAATCCTCAGTGCTGGCAAGGGTTCACGGGTTCAACCATTTTCATTCACGACCCCTAAACCTTTGCTTCCCGTTGCCAATGTTCCGCTTCTCTATTACTGCATCGAAAAGCTTATAGAAGTGGGGATACGAGAGGTTGGAATCGTGATTCAACCTGGACACCATATGTTATTCCAGGAACAGTTGGGAAGAGGGGAACGTTGGGGAGTAGAGATTACGTATATTTTCCAATATACGCCTCTTGGTATTGCAGATGCAGTTAGACAGGCGGAAAGCTACATTGGCTGGAGTGATTTTGTACTTATGCTTGGAGATAATCTAATCACGGAGTCACTATCAGGACTCGTGGAAGTTGTAGCGCACAAAAAACACGATGCGTGCATGCTACTAGGACAGGTTGCTCAGCCACAAGATTATGGAATCGTAGAAGTTAGGGATGATCAAGTAGTAGGGCTAGAAGAGAAGCCGAAGCATCCCAAATCAAATTTAGCTTCTCTCGGGGCATATGTGTTCACTGCGCAGATATTTCAAGCTGTACGTTCGATAACTCCCTCTCCGAGAGGAGAATATGAGATTACACACGCCATTCAATGGTTGATAGACCATCAATTCTCAATTGGCTATGCGATTACGGATAAGAACCATACTGATATTGGAACGATAGGACGATGGCTGGAGGCGAACCAATGGGTACTGGAAGACATAGGAGAGAAAGACCTCCATGAATTGCGGTTGCGATATCCCGGATGTCGCCTGATCCCACCAGTTGTAATCGATTCTACCAGTGAATTGAAGGACTGTATCATAGGCCCCTATGTAACGATCGGTCCAAGAGCTAAGATCAATCACTGCAGCATCGAGAACAGCATTGTGCTTCAGGATGTCAGCATCACGAATGTACAACTTAACAATGTGATCGCGAATCAACACGCTATCGCATCACCGTCCGGGGGGTGAACAGCATGGATATTTTAGTAGTAGGTCTAGGGTATGTCGGAACAACGACAGCTCTTGCTTTTGCTGAAAATGGTTGGAAAATAGCCGGATTTGATACGGATCATTCAAAGCTCTGTTCCTTAGAGAAGGGAGATCTTCCTTTCTACGAGCCTGGTCTAGGAGAACTGCTGCAGAAGTATGTGGATCAGGGCAATATCCAATTTGTAAGCGATGCTAAGGAAGCGATTGAGAAGCATCACATTCTTTTTATTTGTGTGGGTACACCGTCACGAGAAGACGGGAGTGCTGATCTAACATATATACAGCAGGTGTCCGAATGGATTGGCGAACATATGCAAGAACACAAAGTCATTGTAGTCAAAAGTACAGTGCCAGTGGGTACTCAGAAACGTATCAAGGAATGGGTTGCTAACAAGCAAACCAAACCAATCTCATTCGACGTCGTATCCAATCCCGAATTCCTCCGAGAAGGCAGTGCACTTCATGACGCGCTCCATCCTGATCGAATTATTCTAGGCAGCGATTCGCAAGCTGCGGCCGATGTAGTAAGCAGCCTGTACCGAAGGTATACGTGTCCAATCATTCGAACAGAGCCATCTACTGCAGAGCTCATCAAATATGCCTCTAATGCTTTTCTCGCGACCAAAATTTCCTATGTAAACGAACTGGCTAGACTGTGTGATCAATGTGGTGTATCGATAACAGATGTAGCACAAGGGATGGGGTTGGATCCTCGAATCGGTTCTTCCTTTTTACGAGCAGGCATCGGCTACGGTGGTTCGTGCTTCCCTAAAGACGTCAATGCATTACTGAGCACAGCGGAACAGTATGGCATTCATCTAGGCTTGTTAGAGAAAGTAGTTCACATTAATCGAACGCAGTATGCTTATTTTCTTACGAAGCTGACCGCGAAGCTCGGCACCCTTGATGGAAAAAAGGTCGCAATCCTCGGACTGGCCTTTAAACCAGGAACGGATGATTTACGAGAAGCGCCTTCGCTAGCGATCATTACCCAATTATGGAACAGTGGTGCCACTATAAGCGTTCATGATCCCGTCGCTGCACTTCCTCCCAACTATCCAACAGCTCGGTTGACACAGTATTCTCATATTTTGGATGCATTGCACAATGCGGATGCAGCTATCATTTGCACCGAGTGGGCGGTATACGAATCTATGAATTGGAGTGAGGCCCTCCCTATCATGCGAACTCCTATTCTGTTAGATGGCCGAAATATGCTCAGAGCAAAAGAGATGCAAGCAATTGGATACGATTATGAAGGAGTGGGTGGGCACAAATAGAGAGAAGAGTATGAAATGTTCCGTTAGAAATAGACAAGGAGGAGAGTAGTCGAATATGTATATATTGGTGACGGGAGCTGCTGGATTCATCGGCTCCCATCTCTGTGAACGGCTGCTGCTGGACGAACATGTACACGTTATTGGCGTTGATGGCTATATTGACTCGTCCACACCGCGCCCTCAGAGGGAACTCAATCTAAGTTCATTGCGAACTCATGATAGATTTACCTTTCATGAAACAAATTTATTGCAATCTAATAATGAACTGCTGCTGAAGGATGTCGACGTCGTGTGCCACCTCGCAGGCATGCCGGGCGTGAGATCGAGCTGGGGGCCGGATTTTCTTCACTATGCCTCTCACAATATCGTGGCAACACAGCGGCTGTTGGAAGCATGCAAGTCGAGCCCGGTACGCAAATTTATCTATGCCTCTACGTCATCCGTGTATGGAGATAAGACGGGGAGAGTGGATGAAGGGGCGATCACAGATCCATTGTCGCCGTATGGCGTCAGCAAATTGACTGGGGAGAACCTGTGCCGCGTATATTTGCATAATGATGGGATTCCCGTAACGATACTTCGCTTTTTTACTGTATATGGGCCAAGACAGCGTCCTGATATGGCCTTTCACCGCTTTATTCGTCAAATGATTCACGGTGAACCGATAACCTTATTTGGTGATGGAAGCCAAACACGCGACTTTACTTATGTATCCGATTGTGTTGAGGGAATTGCAGCCGCTGTTCATACGGATGGTATTCTGGGACAAATATTGAATATTGGCGGCAAGCAGCGAGCGTCAATTATGGATTGCATTCATATGTTGCAGCAGCTGATTCCACATCAAGCAGGCATTCAATATATGGGAAGAACTTATGGGGAGCCAAGCCACACATGGGCAGATATCAGTAAGGCGCAGAAGCTGCTCGCTTACGATCCACAAATCGATCTGCTACAGGGGCTAGAGCGGGAGGTTGCATCGATTCGACAATTGTATGGACTATAACGGAGGAGGTGGCGCCGAGTTGCCGGCGCCACAGTTATGACAGCAGTAAATCAACCCCATACCTCTAATATTTCTTGAGCGACACGCTGCCACACGAACCGTGTCTCTGCAATTCTTCTTCCTCGCAGCCCCATTTGTCTGCATTCATCCATATTTGCAAGAAGATGATTCAGCTTATTCGCATATTCTAGCGGATTCTCTGGGTCTTCAACTAGAAGACCATTTCCCTGAAGAATCACTTCAGGATTACCGCCGCGAGAGGTCGTAAGGAATGGAAGGCCAGCTGCCATCGCTTCATAATGTACTCTCGCGAGTGGTTCATTCCATATTGAGGTGCATACGAATATATCTGCTGCACAGAACCAGCGATGGACTTCGTTCGCCTGCACATAGCCGGTTGTAATCACAGGAACAGGAGAGCGAGCCGCAATTGCTCTTACGTATCCAATATAGTCACTGACTTTATTATCGCTGTACCATGCGCCGCCAACTACGACTAATACAGCATCTGAATGCTTCAGATGGGACATCGCACGGACAAGCACATGTGGGCCTTTATTGCGAGATAGCCGCCCAACAAATAAAATGACTTTTTTTGAATTCAGCTGGTACTCCGTACGAAGGCTGTTGCGTGCCTGGCGAGCATAATCGGATTCAACCCAAGGAGCGAATAGGGAGAGGTCTGCTGCGGAATATATTGTACGTATTTTCGATGCAGCGTGAGGGTGATATCTGCATATTTCCTGTCCAATATAATTGCTTATGGTAATAATGGCATCCGTTTGTTCGACAACGGCTCTTCCTTCTTCCGGATGAATCTTGCCAGGATGGAACATGTCATTGTGCATACTTAAGACGATTCGGGCATGAGGTGCTGTACTCCGCACGGGGAGAACAAGCCGTGGACGATTAAAGATATGGATCAGATCATATTGCTTGCCATTCTGAGTGAGAAATCGAATAACTCCTTCGGCATATACCTCGAATAGTCCCTCCGAAGGAATGCGAACATATCGAATCCCATCGACAACTTCAACATCAGGCAGTTCCGGATCCGATCTGCCGACGATCGTAAGGTGATGACTCCGGCTCAACAGCGAGCTTACTCCTCCGATATAGGTCTGAATGGCGCCGCCCCTAATATTCGGGACAGGAAGCTTCTCCGTACAGATCATTAAGATGTTCATGCCGTATGCTTCCTCCTGTCTTATCCCGTTTTACCGGAACGTGATTTTTTTATAGATTTGCGTATCGCTGCTGAACGGGAGATCCGCTTCTTTCGACCGACGAATGTGCGGGACAACTTTGTTTTCTTGATTCGACGCAGGATGTAAGATTTTTGGCGGCGCTTGCGGCGAATAGCAAGACGTCTTCGCGTAAGCACTCTTCTTGAGCGGTGGCGGCGTATTCTTCTACGCTTGCGGCGAACAGTTCTACGGCGGCGGACGGCATAGATCGTATCAGGAGTAAGAGTGAGAGTAGGGAAGAGCGGAAGCGCTTCATTAGCGGAAGCGGCAACGGCTGTCTCCTCGGCGTGAAGCTGTTGTGCTGGGGCATCTTGAGAGCTAGCTGCGTCAATGGATTCAACTGGTAAAAGGCTCGATGCTTCAATCTCGAATTGATCAACGGCATTAGGTATTAGAGTAGATATTGCATCAGGTGCAAGTTCTCCGTCTGGCTGAAGAGCAGGATCAGATGGTTGTTCGGGCAGCGAAGGAAGCTTGTCGAATACAAGTTCTCCGTTAGGATATTCGATACCAGGCATGGTAAACTGCCACATTGATGATTCGGGAACTTGCGAATAATCTCCGGGTTCATAATTTTCGATGTCGCCAGCAAGCTCGTTTAGAGCCTGCCATTTGGTGCTTTCTGTAGCAAGTACACGTTGCAGAATACCTTCCAATTCCATACTCATGAAGGTAGTTGGGTCAAATACGATTTCTTTGACATGCTTATAGAATTCGTTCGGGAACGCCATATCCAAGCATAGCAGCTCGAACGTTTCTCGATCCATTGGGTTCGCTTCATGATAAGCGCCTATCATTCCGCGAATCCAGGTTGTATCCCAGCAGCCCATATCATCCATCGTACTTGTAATCAGTTTGCGTAAATCACGAAAAGGAAGGTCGTATGCGACCCCGTCCAAGTCAATAACCCATATTCCACCTGGGCCCATTTGGCCATTAGACCATCCGTAGTCTTGATGCACTAATCCCCAATAGGGTTCTCCCATTGCCACCATTTTGAAATATTTCGATACATTCAGCAATCGATCTAATGTCTCTTTGGCCTGAGTTTCAAAACTATCTACGACTTCGAGTAGTTTCTGACTGACAGGAAATTCGGTATAAACGGCGGCAATGTCACGGAACCAGCCGATTTTGGAGATGATCTTCTCATAATATGCTGGCCATGTGTATAGTCTTGAGGACTTGCCGGCACCTGAAGGAGGAATGTATCCTTTCGAGAACTTATGGAATTCACCGAGACCGTAGCAGAGAAGAGCAGCTCCTTCTAAGTCAACCTTCGACACAGGCTGCATGGGCTCAACCCAGTCCGTTACAATCCACAGCTTTCCGCCAGTCTCAACATAGATATCGTTCTCAACCGTCCGGATGAGGGCGGGTACGCGAGCACCTTGCTCAACCAGATATTGCTGTGCACCGATGCTGAATAGACTGCGAGCAGGAGTACGATGAAGGACTTTAAGGCTTCGTGGCCCATGATTCGTTTCAATTCGCCAGATCGCACCGCCCTTGTCAGGTTTAGAGGTAATCAGCACCATGCTGGACACTTGCATATCATATTTCGTTATCACATAACGTGCTGCTTCTTCAACCTCAGGAGGCACATATTGTTCCAGAATCGTGCCGGGTGGTACGGTATCAATAAGATGTTCCCACGGTTCTATATGAAATTGAACCAACGGCATTCCCTCCACATCGATTTTAGTCACGCTTAGGAAATAGTAATTGACGATACACATCCAGCATTTTACTTGTGATTTGTGCGACATGGAATCTTTGCATGACGAATGTTCGTCCGGACTGAACCATCGCATTCTTTTCTTCGAAGTCCATATTCCAGATTCGTTCAATATGTGCCGTCAATAGTCCCTTCGGTACGGAATTGGCAGCATGGTGATCCCCGAACCAAGAGTTCCACGCTTGTTCATAACAGCTTGCATCTACGACCCCAAGATAACCTTTACTCCCCGAACAAATAAGAGGACGTTGACAGGCCATTGCTTCTAATGCGATGCGCCCCGTACCGATCACACAATCGCTTATGGCGTAACAAGCCCTCATATTCAGCATTTCTCCCGGATAGATGATGAAGGAATCCCCAGTTCGATGACGTTCCTGTTTGACGAGCTTCTCGACTTGTTCTTGATGGATGCCGCCGCCTACAATCAGAAGGACAATTGAGCTTCCTGATTTTTTGCGTAGTGCAGATGTCGCTTGGATGACGTCTTTGCATATATCTGCCTTCTCCCATGTTAGACGGCCTACATACATGACAACGAAGGCATTATTCGGAATGCCCAGTTTTCTTCGCAAATACTGCTGATAGGCTTCGGGGTAACTGCTGAATTCCACTGCATCGAGTCCATTCGGGATAAGATGGGACGTAATGCCATCCATGTTCAGTGCGTGCTCGATCGCGGGACTGACACTTACAAAAGTGGTATTTGGCTTCAACTTCTGCATGTGCGACGCATCATAATAACAGCCATGAACGGTAAAGACAAAGGGGATATTCATCTCCTCAGCTGCGCGCTTAGCGAGCTCTCCGGAAGGGTATTGATGCGCGTGTATAATTTGAATGCGTTCCGTGCTAATAATCATTTTTAATACATCGAGATGCAGTTTTGCATTTTGGACATCAGGCTCATAATTATCAAGCACGAAATCAACCTCATAGTACGCACAGCCGAGACCAATGAAGGAATCCATTATCTTGCCTCGCTTGCCTGCTACCGCTACGACTGCCCCGCTCCGAATAAGCTCTCGCGTCAATGAGAGTGTGTAAGTCTCGGTTCCTCCAATATTGAATTGATCGATGATCATTAATATACGCGGCGGCCACTGTACAGGAGGGGGGCGATATAAGGGGGAAGCAGGTTCTGAAAGGGTAACCGAAGTAGAGTGTCGTGTGGTATTGAAAATCTTTTTGCGTCTAGGATTTTCGCGCTTTCTTTGATTCTTTGTTACATTCGGTGTCCGTTTTTTTCTCTGCATTGGTTCACGCCCTTTATAAGGGGATTAGCGTATAGTATATTCATATGTCATAGGAACAAAAGTGAAAGGTACAATCGTATATTTTGGAATTTGTCCTGCTTATTCCACCATTGTAATGCCAAAACTAAAGAAGTTTCGAATATAGTGAATAGCAGAGTCTACTTGCTTCGGTTAAGCAAGAAGAAGGAGATGTGAGTATGGAGCCATCACTCGATATGATCACAGACGAATCGCTGCGAACAGCAGCAGCTATCGATTTCGTTTGTCAACATTTCTCCTTAGGGGAATTGGTAGGCATAGGAGATAGGTTAAAAGGCTCATATAATATTAATCTGAAAATAACGACAACAAATGGGGAATTCGTTGTACGCTTTATTAGCTCATCCGTAAGTGAAGCTCACCTTCAATATGTCTCGAAGCTGCTTGCGAAGCTAGAGAATGAAGGGATTCCTGTACCTCGTCCTGTTCAGGATGAGAAGGGTATGAGCTTTGTAGAGCTTGATGGGAAGCGGGTTCAAGTTACGCCATTTGTACAAGGCAGATCGTTCTTGTGCCGGGAGCAGCAAGTGCATTCGAGTGCAAGTATGCTTCGGAGATTCCATCATATTCTGGGAGATGAGCCGCCGGGCCCACTTCCTGAGTGGTCATTCTACCATAAGAGCAGCGATTTAAGGGAACGGTTGAGCCGGCTTCGAGAATTGCCGACAATTCCTAGCAAGGAGCATGCAGAAGTATCGCGTGTCATGAACCGAGTACTTCATAAATACGACAAAGATGCATCGTTGCTGCCTCGGACAATCATCCACGGTGATTGGCATTTCTGGAATCAGAAGTACATTCGCAATGAAGTGAGCTGTGTGCTGGATTTTGATTTTGTACGGAACGGAACACGCCTCTTCGACATTGCCTATTCGATATGGGTAATCTACTTATTGCTGCCGAATTATGCGAGTACCTTCGACGCCCGTTTTCTGGCTGGATATGGGAAGCTGTCCGATATTGAGATATACTTGCTCCCTGCTGCTGTGTCTCGAATTAGTTTGTTTTTCCTATGCCAATCCATTCATTCCACAGAACCCGATGTAAAATGGAAGCATCAATATAGGAAGCAGATGCCGTTTCTGGAATGGATGGAGAAAGAGGGGAAGTCTAGGATTCGAAGCTTGGCTTCAACAGTTCAAGCATAGGTTGACAAATCCGGTCACAGCGCACAAAATGGGCAGTACTCGTTACATGAAGCGAATACAGCTTAGCTAAGCAGGTGGTTGATCATTGTTCAATGCCTGCTTAGCTCTGTAATTGCAGTGAGGATCTGTTACAATGGGAGGGAATGTTACCATTTCACAGGAGTAGATCGCATGAGAGAAATTACGATACTTATTGCAGAGGACGAGAAGGAAATAGCTGATTTAATTGCTTATCATCTTGAGAAGGAAGGCTATCATTGTATCATTGCGACAGATGGTGAGGAAGCAGTACATGCTGTTCATCGCCATTCCATTGATTTGGCGATACTCGATATTATGATGCCGAAGCTGGATGGCTATGAAGTTACCCGGCAAATCCGAGAACAGAACCATATGCCCATCATATTTGTAAGCGCCAAGACAAGCGACTTGGATAAAATCACGGGTCTGGTTAGAGGAGCGGATGATTATATGACCAAGCCGTTCAACCCCATGGAGTTGGTTGCTCGGGTGAATGCACATCTGCGGCGCAGCATGCAGTTTAATTCTTCTGCTGCATCAGCTCGCAATGTACTGAAGAACGGCGGACTTGTTATGAACCTCGAGCAGCGCTCGGTTCGGCTGTATGATGAACCGATTGAACTTACACCGAAAGAATTCGATATCTTGCACCTGCTCGCGAGCTCCCCGAAGAAGGTATTCAGCTCGGAGCATATTTTTCAACAGGTGTGGGGCGAAGCTTATTATGAGAATGCGAATACAGTCATGGTGCATATTCGTACACTTCGCAAAAAGTTGAAAGAAGATACCGCGAAAAACAAATTAATCAAAACAGTCTGGGGAGTAGGTTACACGTTCAATGGGTAAAATCATTCGCAGCTTCCGTGCTAAAATGCTGTTCCTTTTTGGTGTCAGTATCCTTCTATCCGGAGGAATCATTTTCTTACTATACAAACTTCTTCAGATGTATTATCACACCATGAAGTACGAACATCCATTAACCTCCGTTCGATATTTCATTAGGGATATAGGGGATATTAATTTCTTTTTACTTATTTTCACACCGCTTGCGATCTTGTTTTTCTTCTTGCTTACGAAGCGGTATGCAGTATACTTTAACATGATTTCTGATGGAATTAACCAGCTTGCCAACGGAGATTTCGCAAGTCCAGTACATATCGAATCCAAAGATGAATTCGGGGTTATTGCGAAAGACATTAACTTGGCCAAGATTAAGCTGCAGCAGGCGGTGGAGAGAGGAGACTTTGCTGAGAACAGCAAGGATCAATTGGTCATGAATTTGGCACATGATTTGCGTACTCCACTAACGTCTATCCTTGGGTACCTGGATCTCATTCTTCGAGATAAAAAATTAACAGAAGAACAAATCATCCATTACACGGAAATCGCTTATACTAAATCGCAACGATTGGAGAAGCTCATCGATCAGTTATTTGAAGTAACGAGAATGAATTATGGTACAGCGGCCATTGAGAGGCATCGAATGGATGTAAGTGAGCTTCTCATACAGGTTACCGAGGAACTATATCCCGTTCTAGAGAAGAATGGTTTACAGGTTCGTTTGAATATACCGTCACACATGTATATTTGCGGAAATGGAAAAATGCTAGCGAGAGTATTCGAGAATCTACTGTCTAACGCGAATCGCTACGGAAGTGATGGGAAGTTTGTAGATGTTCAAGCCCAAATCGTGTTGAATGAGGTGATTGTGAAGGTGATTAATTATGGGGATCCGATCAAGCCAGAGCATATCCCTCATTTGTTTGACATGTTCTATACCGCTGATCAGGCCCGATCCCAGCAAGGGGATAGCACAGGCTTAGGCTTATTCATTACGAAGAATATCATTTCACAGCATGATGGAACGATATCCGTTCAGAGTGATGCGGTACGAACGATGTTCGAAGTGCGCTTGCCTTCTCATAACGACGATTCTCTTCAAGTTTCACAACGTTAATTTAAGAAAAATTTTATTTTTACCCCACTTTTTCTTTAAACAGTTTGTTCTATTCTAAGTGCAGGATAGGAGAAACGTTGAGAGAAAGTGGGGATTTTCATGTTTATGTGGATGATGCATACCACGTAGAATCTGATATCGACCCCCATTGCTACATGAAGAATTCAAATGGGATAGGAATGATGGGGGGTGTGAAATGACAAAATGGTTGCGCAAGGATACACCTGTAGCTTTCATGTTTCTTTTACCTAGTGGATTAGGATTTGCGATATTTTATTTCATCCCTTTTGTGAAAGGGATCATGTATTCATTTCAGAACAACGCTGTCCAAGGACAATTTGTTGGACTTGACAATTATCGCGAACTGCTCGAAAGCGACTCTTTTCGCAAAGCTTTTTTACATACGACTTATTTTACCGTTATAAGCGTTCCGATCCTCATAGTGCTTTCCCTAGGCATCGCTATTTTGTTGAACAAAAACATCTATTGCCGTAACATTCTGCGGACAGCCTATGTATTGCCGCTCGTCGTTCCTACGGCGTCTATCGTGCTCATTTGGCAGATCCTCTTCGACTGGAATGGTTCCCTTAACGCTTGGTTAGGAACTTGGATGCTTGAACGTGTGGATTGGATGAAGACTGACGCCGCTCGCTATGTAATCATCGGTGTATACATATGGAAAAACATTGGCTATAACATGATTCTATTCTTGGCAGGCTTGCAGCAGATTCCGAAGGACTATTATGAGACGGCCTATATAGAAGGGGCAGGTCGCTTCCGTCAGTTCAGAAGCATTACGCTCGTGTATCTAACACCAACAATGTTCTTCGTAGTCCTCATGTCGATCATGAATTCGTTCAAGGTATTTCGGGAAACGTACTTAGTTGCCGGCGACTATCCGCATGACAGCATATATATGCTGCAGCATTATATGAACAATATGTTTGTGTCCCTGGACATACAGAAGCTAACGGCAGCGGCATCATTAATGGCAGCTTGCATCTTAGTCATCGTAATGGGGATGTATTTCATAGAGCGTCGTGTTCGACATTCGTTGGACTAAGTAACAGATAGAGCAGCAGACATGAGAAAGGAGGTAACGAGATCAACGTATGAGAAGAATACGAAAAAGCGTGATGACGGCCATTATGGCAGTGTTTGCCGGATTGATATTGTCACCAATTGTGATAACATTCACAAATTCAATTATGACTAAACAAGAAATTGAATTGAATTATGGATTGATTGGACATGTAGGTTCAGCTGAATCTGCTATTGCCCAGCAGTTCGCGAATTTGAAGCTGCTGCCGGATCAAGTGTCCATAGAGCAGTATTCCATGTTATTGATACAGAACTCGAAATATATAGCTATGTTCTGGAATTCTGTATTTATGGTGGTGCCGATTATCGCTGGTCAAACCTTAGTTGCAGCTCTGGCCGCATATGCCTTCTCCAAACTGCGTTTTCGTGGTCGCGAGCTCCTATTTCTTGTTTACCTGTTCACGATGCTAATGCCTTATCAAGTTACGCTTGTTCCCAATTATATGATGGCCGATCAACTTGGATTGCTGAATCATCCTAGCTCGATTATTCTTCCTGGGATATTTGCCGCCTTCGGCGTATTTATGCTTCGCCAGTTCATGATGCACATTCCGTACGATTACATCGAGGCAGCTAAAATTGATGGGGCTGGTCACCTCCGAATTTTCTGGTCGATTATCGCACCCTTAATCAAACCAGGAATAGCGGGTCTTGTCATTTTGCTATTTGTGGATTATTGGAACATGGTGGAGCAGCCTCTTATTTTCCTGGACGATCCGCTTAAGCAGCCACTCTCCGTATATTTATCGAGCATCAATAAAGGGGCGCGGGGTGTCGCATTTGCTGCATCAATGCTGTATATGGCCCCCATGGTGCTCTTGTTCTTATATGTGGAACCTTACTTTATCGAAGGTGTCCAGTTGTCAGGCATCAAGGGATAGATTGGTTTGAAGGGAGTATTGAATGTGGGGAGTGAAGGACAAGTCGCTGCTACAGAGAAAAAGCGTCAACGAACGATAGTCATCTTGTTCGGGTTATTTATCGGACTGTTAGTGTTTTGTACCCTATTCAGCAATACATTGGAATCGTTAACGCTCCCCAAGGTTGTTACTGAGAAAGCGACACTAGGGAGCCTAGATTATAAGCTTGAAGCAAGTGGTATCCTGCGGCCTGTGTCTGAAGTGAAATTAATGAATGCGGCACCATGGCGGGTTAGCAAGATTTACGTGAAAGAAGGGAGCTACGTCCAAAAAGATCAGACGCTGCTGATTTATGACAGCAGTTCCGCCGAGCAAGAATTGCAAGATGAGATTGCCCATCTGGAGAAGCAAAAGATTGAGCTGCAAACCTATCAGGATCAATACATTCAATCTGCGACTTCCGAAGGGGATGACATGAAGCTGCGCGCCGCGTCGCGCGAAATACAAACACGTCGTCTGGATTTGGGGATACAAACTCGTAAAATTAACGAATCGAAAAAGAAGTTGGAACAGCAAAAGGAAATCAAAGCTCCGTTCGATGGCATGGTGACGAAGATTAACGCAGTAACAGGCGTGGTGTCTTCTGGGGCGGCGGATATCATTCTAGCCAACAGCAGCCGTGGGTATCAGTTTGACATTACGATTGATGCTGAATTGTTGGATTTACTCGCGATATCGATAGGGGAGAAGATTCCGGTTGTAATAAAGGGGGACAAAGCGAACAAGTTACTAGAGCTTCAAGCATTGATTATGGATATCGTCGACAATGAACGGCGATCAGCAGCTGCTGATGATCTTGTGACGAATGCGAAATCAACCATTGCACAGAAAACGGTTCGTCTCCAAATGGTGAACTCCGCTTTGAAAGGCGGCGAGGAAGGTCGTGTACATATTACGAAGCGTTCTCGTGAAGAGGGAATTCTCATTTCGAATAAAGCGATTCATCGTGAGCGAGAAGGACTGTACATTTATGTAGTTGAGGAGCAGTTGGGGCCGCTTGGCAACGTCTTCTTGGCACGCAAGGTTCCCGTCACATCAAGTGAAAACAATGACAAAGTAACGTTAATCACATCAGGCAATGTCTATGAACAAACACTAATTATTGTAGACAGCAGCGAACCTTTGCAAGATGGCAATCGGATTCGGCTCCAATAGAAATGATTTCAAAGATTGATTAGAGGTGAGATCATATTATGAATAAGCGCGGCTTATCATTATTTTCACTAGTTTGGTGCTCGTTACAATGACAGTGGCATGCGGTTCGTCGAATGAAGGGGACAAGACGAACAAAACGAAGGAAGGCAAGACGATCGTAACGATGTCCTTGTTCAATCCAAATTCCTGGTATGTATCTGCAATAAAGAAATTTGAGAAACAAAATCCAGATATTGAAGTTCGTCTTCAATTGTTTAAGCAAGAAAATGAGAAAGTGGAGGAACAAGATGACAACAGGTATGTGCAAAAAATCAATACGGAGCTATTATCTGGCGCAGCGGCGGATATCATTGATGTTGCCAACCTGCCTGTCGGGAAATATGTCAATAAAAAGCTGCTCCTCAATATGAATGACTTTATCAAAAAAGAGAAGCTGCTGGAAAAGGGCGATTTGTACCCGAATATCGTGGATGAGATGGGGATCAATGGCGGGCTATATTCGATGCCGCTTAGCTTACACCTGCATACCTTCCTAGGGGACGGCAATATACTGGAGAAGGCTAACGTTCAGGTAGATGATCAGAAATGGACATGGCAGCAATTTGAACAAGTAGCGAAGCAGATTATGAAGAGCATGGATGAAGGCGATTCCCGATATGCATTGGCGAACACACCGCCTGAGGAGCAGCTGCTTGACATAGTCATCGATCAGTCTTCCGAGTTCATCGATCGCAGCAATCAAAAGGCTAACTTTGATTCTCCAAGCTTTATTACTCTTATGAGCAAATCAAGAGCATGTATGATCATCAAGTTGCTACTTCGAAAGAGGCAGATTACGGAGAGCAGTTGTTCAGTTCGATAACACTGGTATCTCCTCCTGACTTTATCTTTTGGCCCCATACGCTTTATAAAAAACCTGTGTTGCTGAATAAGCCGCATGCTGCAGGACAGACAAGCGGAGTTTCTTTTTCTGCTCCAAAACAGCTTGCAATTTCATCCAAGTCGGATGTTTCTGAAGAAGCTTGGAAATTGGTATCCTTTTTAGTATCTGAGCAAGCGCAATCTATGCCAGAGAGAAGTGGGTTTTCCGTACTTGCATGAATGAACAGGAGCTTAACGAAAGACAGAAGCAAGTGGAAAGTGGAGAATTTAAGCTGGAATCGGGCCAAGCTGTTAAGGCGACAGAGGGATATTTCATAAAGGCCAAGCAGCTGCTGGCAGCGGCGAGCGGTTATCGGTCTGGTGAAGACAAGCTATACTCGATTGTCGGGGAAGAAGCAAAATCGTATTTTTCTGGCCAGAAGTCTGCCGAAGAGGTAGCAAAATTAATCCAAAATCGGGTGACAACGTATTTGAATGAGTAAGGAAACAGAGAGGACGTGCAAAGCGCGATCCTCTCTGTTTATATTGCACATGGTATTGGGGGTAGACAGCTCCATTGTAACGGGTGCTAGCCTCTGGACAGGCGTCTTTCATCAATGGAAGCAATCTTCGGGTGGACGGGGGAGCGGTTGCCAGCATCTAGCCATCTGCACAAGTGTTGTCGGTTTTGCCCATTTGATACTAACCTTCATGTAAGTACCTGAACTAAAAGTGCGTACTTACAAATAGATAGTTTACATCATATACTCAAGAGGAAAACCAATCTATGGAGGTCAAATCGATGAAAACACTTGTTATCTTAACTCATCCGAACTTAGAAACGTCCGTTGTCAATAAACGCTTGGCTGAAGAACTCAAGAAGTATCCGGACAAATATACCATTCACGAATTGTATAAGGCATACCCGGATGGCAACATCGATGTGCAGCATGAACAACAATTGATTGAATCTCATGGCAATCTTGTCTTGCAGTTCCCAATCTATTGGTTTAATTGTCCGCCTCTTCTTAAAAAATGGCTTGATGAAGTATTTACTTATGGTTGGGCTTATGGTTCTAGTGGTGATAAACTGAAAGGTCGCAAAGCTGCATTGGCTGTATCTGCCGGAATTAAAAAAGAGGACTTCGAGGAAGGGAAATATCGTTATACATTCGAGCAAATATTATCCCCATTCGAATTAAGCTTTCAGTATTGTAAAGCAGATTATCGCTCGTTCTATGCGTTTTACGGGGCGGAGCATGAGCCGTCAGCAAGCAAGCTGGATCAGGGTGCACTTGACTACGTGAAATTCATTGACAACCTGTAAGTCATTAATTCTATCTCGTCTAATAGCAAAAGAAGTATTTCCTCATGCAGGAGATACTTCTTTTGCATTATGAATGTTCCACAGTTTCTAAGGGGGATAGTCTGTTCTTCTCTCCCCAAACACACATCATATCTACTATAGGGATGAGCGATAGACCACGTTCAGTTAAGGAATATTCGACTTTTGGCGGCACTTGTGGATATTCCTTGCGTTGGATAAGGCCATCCGCCTCCATCTCTTTTAACATAACGCTTAATGATTTGAATGAAATGGTACCGATGCTTCGCTTCAGCTCATTATGCCGCATGACCTTATGCTCGGACAGCCAATACATAATGATCATTTTATATTTGCCGCCTATTAAAGACAGTGTATAGCCAAACGGGGTGTCTTTGACATCCACACCAGTAGGAAGACATGGTTCTTGCACAAACATCACACTCCTTCGTGAATGATAGTAGCATAAACATGATGTACCGTAAATTAATCATCAAACCGCAAAGTGAAGAGGATCGCCTGCTCGACTTTGCTTAGTGATTCCTGTGAGAAATCTGCAGTAATCATGCGATTTGCACTCGTCATTTGCATGCCCCATACCCGAACCGTACCCTGTGCAATAAAGGATTGAGGCTCATGATATGAAATGATCCCCCGTCCCATCATTTTATGATCTGTTGGGGGCGAAAGGCCGTACAGGGTTGTACCAGATTCATGGACGATGCCAATCTTGATATGATTCATATTGTCCTGTCCTAAGCCAGCAACGGTATCAATGGATATGATAAGCTCAATCTCTTTCCGCTCTTCCTTATTAGGTGTGAAGAATATATCGCCAAGGCCGCCGACGGATTTTACTTTCTTGCCATAGTTCCAGATCTCAATATCCAAGTTCGCTTTTGGTTTTGTGCCTTCATATCTCAAAGTAAACGCCCCCGTCATATTTCCGAGGAAAGGCTTTAACTTCGCTGCTTCACCTTGAAATGGATCAATGGGAGTTAACGTTATCGTTGGGGGAGTATTGATCCGCTCAGGAACCGACGATCCTGGTATACAGCCTGTTACCAGTGACAAACAGATGAAAACAAATGCTGATACTCGATGGAGCTTCACTTGGATCCCTCCTTCAGTTTACTATACCATAATGCGAGAAGATAAATAACAATAAATACCATTTAAAACAAGATGCTTGTATATACTTTAGATAAGGGATCACTCGTTGTTGTTGAAAGATATCCATTTTCCTAGCTCTGAATTGCATGCCGAACACGAATAATGCCGCATAATCGAAGCATCATGTTCATAAGGATCAATGGAATCGTTGCCAGTTCCTCGAATTTTGTTAACTAGATAACGTTAAATGTGCGCAACATCGCATTAGCGTTGTTCGATAGGTTTCTGAGAAGGGAGAGATGGAATCATGGGTACGATTGATCCGAAGCAGATGCATATTCCGCAGCCCATTCGCGAAAGTGACGGTGCTGGAGCGACAGACCTCGGTCCACGCGATGTCATGCGGGATATGGAAAATCCAGATATGCTGGTTCCTCCGGTTACGGATGCAGGACTTGTTCCGAATTTGAAGTTTTCCTTTTCTGATGCACACATGCAGCTGAATAAGGGTGGATGGTCGCGTGAAGTCACGGTTAGAGAATTTCCAGTAGCGAAGACGCTGGCAGGTGTCAACATGCGGCTTACTCCTGGTGGGGTAAGGGAGCTACATTGGCATCAGCAGGCAGAATGGGCGTTCATGATCCTGGGTAGCGCCCGGGTGACCGCGGTCGATCAGAATGGTCGTAATTTTATCGCAGATGTTAGACCGGGAGATCTGTGGTATTTCCCTCCCGGCATTCCACATTCCATTCAGGGGCTAGAAGAGGGCTGCGAATTCCTGCTCGTGTTCGATGACGGGAGTTTTTCGGATCTAAATACCCTTTCGATATCGGATTGGTTTGCGCATACGCCAAAGGAGGTGTTATCAGCCAATTTTGGTGTACCGATAAGTGCATTTGAGCACATTCCTTCTGATCAGGTGTACATTTATCAATCTCAAGTACCGGGTTCAATCGAGAGTCAGCAGGTGCCGGATCCATATGGGACAATTGAGCCGGGTTTCGTACATCGGTTGATGGCTCAGCCGCCAATCACGACTCCCGGTGGGACAGTTCGCATCGTGGATTCAACCAATTTTCCTGTTTCACGGACGATAGCTGCCGCACTTGTCGAGATTAAGCCTGGCGCCATGAGAGAAATGCATTGGCATCCTAACAATGATGAATGGCAATATTACCTTACCGGACAGGGCAGAATGACTGTCTTCTCGGGGAATGGTGCAGCACGAACTTTTAACTATCGGGCAGGGGATGTCGGATACGTTCCTTTTGCGTTTGGACATTATATTCAGAATACAGGGACAGACAGCTTATGGTTTCTCGAAATGTTCAAGAGTGATCGGTTTGCAGACGTGTCCCTCAATCAATGGATGGCGCTTACGCCGAAGCAGCTCGTCCAATCGAATGTGAATGCTTCGCCTGAATTAATGAATGCCCTGCGAACTGAGAAGTGGCCAGTCGTGAAATATCCTGGAATCCCGCCAGTTGTTGAGCAACAACATCATTAATATCGGATAACTGAACGTCATTCGTCACTGAAACTACATAGAGAAGTAAGCGGAGATAATGGTGTACATCCTCACAATCTGCAGGCAGCAGCTTGTTTTTGTGAGGAAGTGCACCGTTTTTTCGTAACACGCTGTAATGGCTATGAATGTCTAGTTCAACCATTGAACTCTACGATGAACAGCGTGCAGCAATGAACCAACATGCATTCTATTTATCAAAATTCAATCTGTAGGTGGACTTCAATATGCAGCATTCTGTTTATACTGCTAATTAGAAAATCAAATATAAGGTAAAGAGGAGATATCATGACATCTGCTTCAACTTTTATGATTGTGCTGGCAATCGTACTTCTACGCATGGGAAAGGAAAAGGAATTGCGCCCATCACGCATGTGGATCACTCCAGTATTGTTCATTTGGGTAACCTTTACGACAATCTCACAGACTGCGAACTTGACTTGGAGGAGCTTCCTGCTATATGTGATCTGTCTTGTTCTTGGCATAGGGCTGGGCATGTGGAGGGCTTCCTTGGAAAAACTCCGTGTTCATCCGGTTACTGGGAAAATAACTTCACAGAGTTCAATTGCAGGCGTCATTATTTTTATGGCTGCAATGCTTCTACGCTTGGCAATTGGCTATTGGGGGAGAGAGCATGCTCTGGTATCATTAAGTAATGCACTCGTTATGATTCCGCTTGGCAGTGTATGTGCGAGACGCTTTTTTCTATTTTTGCGCTATCGACAGCTGCAAGGCCATGGGAGAATATGAGGCACGAATCCCTCTCTCAAAAGGTGTGATCTGCAATATATGCGAGTCAATCGATCCATAATTTCATATGAGAAACCTATGCATAGCCGATTGAGGGTGATTATATTAAGTCTAATCATCCTCATCATCTTTATCCCATATGAGAATTCTTCTTCATTGTGGAGTATCGGGATAGGACTGGCGATGTTCGTCTCGTACGTCTTCCTTCTGATATGGACTCCAGGCAAACGAGTCCGAAATACACGGAACTATTACATAATCATCCTATTACTATGGCTACTTACTATGGCTTCATGGGTGTTCTTTGATACAGTACGAACGTCAGCATCATTAGTTATTTACCTCATCGCATACATCGCATTGAGGTTAAAAGGGATTCTCGCAGCTGTGTTTGCAGCTGTAATCACGGCTGTTAGCGCAGTTATGTTTTTTTATACCAGTCATTCATCTGAATATGGAGTAGGGGTCTACATGCTTCTGCTCGTTGGCATCTATGTCATCTTCTGGGGAGCGCGTACGAGGCGTGAGGCGCACCAACAGTTGAGCGACATGCATATCGAAATGGAGCAGG
The DNA here is from genome assembly GCF_032337355.1 of Paenibacillus suaedae. Classification (NCBI taxonomy): domain Bacteria; kingdom Bacillati; phylum Bacillota; class Bacilli; order Caryophanales; family Paenibacillaceae; genus Paenibacillus; species Paenibacillus suaedae. Next base: position 62,210 of record NZ_JAVYAA010000006.1, on the reverse strand, counting down.
CACATCTTGAATTGAAGCGTGCTCATCACGAACTCGAAGAGGCTACAAGCCGCCTGCTTCAGTATGCTGTATTAGAAGAACGAACCCGTATTGCAAGAGACATTCATGATAGTATCGGACATGGATTAACCTCGGTCATCGTCCAGCTTCAGGCATTGCCCTATATGATGCAAGCGAATAAGGAAGAAGCCGAGCGGGCTATGGCCACCGTTCTCGAGGTAGCCCGCAATTGCCTGACCGAAGTTCGTGCGGTCGTGCGTCAAATGACAGATAATAACCAGATATATGGTGGAATGAATGCGCTGGAGAAACTTATCCAGCAAGTTAGAGAACAGAGTCAGTTATTGATTACATTTGAAGCTGTAGACTGCAGCAGCTCTTGGACACCACACATCTCTGAACTACTATACCGGGTTCTTCAGGAAGCATTGACGAATGTCATCCGTCATGCTGCTGCGACGGAGGTCAAGATAACAATCGAAGAGCGTGACGAGGAGATTAGAATGACTGTACAGGATAATGGAAGGAATGTTAGGCAGACGCCTATAACTCCTGGGTTTGGCTTATCTCATATGGAGATGAGATGTAAGGCGGCAGGAGGAACCTTGCGATTAGTGCCCATACATCCTCATGGGCTTGCGCTATCCGTAGCGATACCGACTCACGATTACGTAGTTCACGATCCTATTGTAGAGGAGGGGAGCAGGGATGAAGGATGAGTTGATTCGAGTTGCGATTGCAGATGATCAAGAGCTTGTTCGCAGTGGTTGGAGCCATATTATTAATGCTCAGTCAGATATGGAGATGGTCGGTTATGCAGCCAATGGTCGCGAAGCAATTACCGTAGCAGAACAAGTACAGCCGCATGTATTTTTAATGGATGTTCAAATGCCGAAATACAGCGGGATTGCAGCAACACGCGACATTGTTGCATCATTTCCCGAACTGAAGGTAATCATTCTCACAACATTTGAACTTGAACAATATGTATTCGATGGCATTCGTGCTGGCGCTGTAGGATATATGCTCAAAGATGCTACCCCCAATGAACTGCTTGAGGCGATTCGTGCAGCACATCGTGGAGAAGCGATCTATCGAACCGCAGTTGCAGCCAAAGTAATGAGTCAAGTCATACGAATCGGTGAGAAGCCTGCGCTTCAACGATTTGAACCATTATGCCAGGATGAGCGTGCGGAAGCATTTACCGGAAGAGAAATTGAAGTGCTTCAACAAATGGCATATGGATGGCGCAACGAAGACATTGCTTCAATACTCCACATCAGTGAAAGCACAGTGAAAACACATGTTCACCGGATCTTGCAGAAGCTGGAAGTCGAAGACCGTACACAAGCAGTCGTATACGCTCTTCGGAATGGGATTGTCCAGTAAAATGGTAGTAACCAGTAATAGCACAAGCAATAGCAATAGGAATGTGGTCTCGATATATGACTAGTACAACATGAGACATGAAAGGACATCATGAAATCAATCAACGTCTATTTATGCTGATACCTTGTGAACAGCCAAGCCTATTGACTATCTAACCAACAGGCTTGGCTGTATTCATTTCGTTCATTATTCAGGTTTATTGTCGACATTCGAATCTGGTACATACGTACTCTTATAGTCTTTGTATTTAACATCTGTCACCATGCCTGCCGAAGCATGATGCAGGTCATGGCAATGGAACATCCAATCCCCGGGATTATCAGCTTCAAAAGCGATAACATACTGCTCACCGGGTTTAACGTTCAATGTATCCTTGACGACAGGAGAGCCTTGTAAAGGCTGCCCGTTTCTGCTCAATACCTGAAAGAAATGTCCATGCAAATGCATGGGATGATCATCGGTTGGCGATTGATTGATGAAGGTAACCATGACTTTGTCACCCTTGGCAACTTTGATTTTGTCTGTGTCCGGAAATACCTTGCCGTTAATGGTATAAACCATCTCGCCATTTCGCATCTCTGTGTTTAGATTCATCATGACCTGCTGATCATACGTCTGGTCGAGTGTGAATGCCGCTTCCGCCATCTTGCCATACGCAGCGAGATTGAACTGAGGCAGGGTTTCCGAGGAATCGGATTTGGCAGCCTGCTTCGTAAAGTCCTCATATTGAATGACAGCCCTCATATTGTGAGCTCGATCCTCTTTGCTGTGCTCATCTAACAGCCACGTACCGGGGTTGTCAGCAACGAACTCAAGATCATATCGTTCGCCAGGCGCAATTGATATCACTTGATCTTGAATGACAGCCGGACTGTTGACGGGTTGACCATCCATAGCGATGACCTTGAATTCATGCCCTTGCAGATGCATCTGATGTGAGAGATATCCGGCATTGATTAAGCGAATCCGAACCTTTTCTCCTTGCTTGACCATGAGCGGTTCTATTGCATCACCCGATTTTCCATTCATAGTGAACAGGTCGTACATGCTCATATCATGACCGCCCATTGACATCGTTCCATGATCCATGCCTCTCATGCCGGATTTCGACATATTCATCTTGGAGTGATCCATGCCTGACATATCTGATTGAATATTCGATTGATTTTCATCTGCTCGCTCCGTATTCATCTTTCCCGTGCTTATCCATTCATCCAGCACAAGCGTGTAGTCTCGATCAACTTGCTCCTTCGGATCTTCGACGATGAGCGAGCCATACAGTCCTTTGTCTACTTGATTTACACTGTCTTGATGCGAATGGTACCAATACGTTCCCGGTACCGTTGCTTTGAACTCATAGATGAAGGACTTCCCAGGAACAACAGCATCTTGGGTGACGCCAGGAATACCATCCATACCATTGGGAACGGGATATCCATGCCAATGGATCGATACAGGCTCCGGCAATTCATTTTCCAGCTTAATCTTGACAGTATCGCCAACCTTTACTCGAATCTGCGGCCCAGGAACAGAATTGTTAAATGTCCAAACGGGCAGCACCACCCCATTGGATACTTCCAAGTTACTTGGTTGAGCAGTAATGGTTAGGGATGTGCCATCAACAGTAGGTGTAGTTACAGTACGCTTCACTATTTCTTTTACTATATCTGTGTCTGTATTTGATGTAAGCTTCGACTCTTGTTGGTTCGACATAGAAGCATGATCCATGTTGGTATGATCCTTAGCAGTTCCTCCGTTCCAGCATCCACTTGCTAGTAATGCAATTATCCCGGTAACGACCATGGTTTGGAGCATCCGATTGCGAGTTGAGAATAAGCTTTTCAATTCAATGCCTCCCGAATTATCATTCTTGTAGAATACAGTCTCAGCATAGACAGCAAATATGGAGAAATGATGGAGATTCATAAAAAACACAAATTTATGCAGTATCGTGAATATACAAAGCTTGAACATCGAGGAGGAGACCATGCACAGCGGCAAAATTTTGGTCGTGACGACGATTGGAAAATGAGAAATTTAGTCCGCATCTATTTGAAAAAAGACGGATATGAACTGAATGAGTAGTGACAATTGTACAAAAAATCAATTCATTTTCTCCATTGCCACAAGAGGAAAAATGTCCTAAAATATATCTTAATGCAAATGATAATCAATATCATTATAATTTAGAAACAGCAAGGGTGGCATGTATGGGGCAAGTGGCTAAGTCTTTACCTAAGGAAGCTGCATCGCAAGCATTTGAATTTCGCTCACGTCCAATGGCAGCAACACTTATTCTTATTGGCGGTTCCTTCGCATTGCTGTTAGGGATCGCTATATCTGTATCGTTCGGTGCGGCAGATATTCGGATGTCTACCGTATGGGAGGCGATTTTCCGCTTCAATCCAGAAGTAACACAGCATCAAATTATTCAAGAAATTAGACTGCCGCGTGTATTGGGGGGGGCGTTGGTAGGAGCCTGCTTCGCGGTTGCCGGAGCTATTATGCAAGGCATGACTCGCAATCCGCTGGCGGATTCAGGCTTGCTTGGCCTGAATGCGGGTTCAGGGTTCATGCTGGCCATATGCTTTGCATTTTTTCCAGGCTTGCCCTATATGTATTTAATTTTGTATTCTTTTCTTGGCGCAGGCTTGGGCGCAGGGCTCGTGTATGGAATTGGTTCATTAGCTAGGGGAGGACTAACCCCTGTTCGAATGGTATTGGCTGGGGCAGCGCTCAGTGCTCTCTTATCCGCACTGAGCGAAGGCATCGCATTATATTATCGAATTGGACAGGATTTGGCTTTTTGGTACGCCGGTGGAGTAGCGGGCACGAAATGGCCGCAGCTAGAAGTGATGTTTCCGTGGATTGCAGCTGCTCTTGTAGGGGCGATTGTATTATCACGTTCGATTACAATGCTCAGTCTTGGAGAGGAGATCGCCAAGGGACTGGGGCAGAGAACACGCCTCGTAAGATTGGCAGGCACGGTCATTGTGCTTATTTTGGCTGGTGCAGCCGTATCAGTTGTTGGAGCTGTTGGCTTTGTAGGCTTGATTATTCCACATGTTACCCGTTATTTAGTTGGCGTGGATTATCGCTGGATTATCCCATGCTCAGCCTTGCTTGGCAGCTTGCTGGTTATATTCGCTGATCTTGCCGCTCGCATGGTGAATCCGCCATACGAAACACCTGTTGGGGCATTAATCGCTTTAATCGGTGTACCCTTCTTCCTCTTCTTGGCACGCAAGGAAAGGAGGGGACTGTAAACGATGACAAGTCTATCTTTACCGATGATTCAAAAACGAAAGAAGCAGCGGAGCATAGCGATTATGATTACGATAGCTGTACTGATTGTCATTATGGTTATCATTAGCATGAATACAGGATTTATTCGCTTATCCCCCATGGATTTGCTGCGTACATTGTTCGGTTCAGGAACAAAAAAAGAAGAGCTAATCCTATTTGACTTCCGATTACCGCGCATTGTTATTTCTTTGCTAATCGGTGCAGGTCTTGCGGTATCCGGCTGTGTCATGCAGGCCATATCGCGTAATGCATTGGCTGATCCGGGCATTTTAGGCATTAATGCGGGCGCTGGTCTCGCCGTAATGTTGTTCATCTCGTTTTACCCATCAACTGCACAGGCTCCGATCTATTTATTGCCAGTGTTCGCGTGGCTTGGGGCTGGACTTACAGCAGCGCTCATCTGCTTGTTATCCTTCAAACGGCATGAGAATATATCGCCTACGCGATTACTGTTAACTGGTATAGCGGTAGCTGCCGGCATCAGTGCAGCTATGATCGTACTGACATTGAAGCTTAGTCCCGAAAAATATCAAACGATGGCGACATGGCTTGCCGGAAGCATCTGGGGAACGAATTGGAAGTATGTACTTGCACTGCTTCCATTCATCGTCGTGTTATTGCCATACATATTCTACAAAGCTCGAATCATGAATGTTCTGAACTTGGGTGAACAGACGGCAACTGGGCTGGGGGCATATGTATCGAGAGAACAAATTTTGCTGTTGGCAGCGGCAGTAGGATTGGCAGGCTCATGTGTGGCGGTAAGCGGTGGCATCGGCTTTGTGGGGCTCATTGGACCGCATTTAGCTAGACGACTTGTGGGTCCCAAACACCAACTCCTTCTGCCGACTTCGGCTTTAACCGGTTCTTTGCTTGTGATTACGGCAGATACAATTGGACGATGGATATTACAGCCATCAGAAGTGCCCACGGGAATTGTCGTCGCTGTAATCGGCGCCCCTTACTTTCTGTATTTATTAACTCGCTCGAAAGCATAAGGTTCACCGGCCGAGATCATGACAAATTAGGTTCCGTGCGAGGTTCTCTCCATTCTTTCGGATCAGGTTAACGGTCAGTTTCCATCCGACCATTTGCCTGTAGTTGTAGACCTAACATGGCGCTAATTTTTCATATTCATACGATAGAATACAGGCCGCCTCAGCGCGGCTTTTTTCATGCCAATATAGAAGTCCGTGTTATTTTGAATAACTTACTAACCCTGATACATAATATCGATGATTATATTGTCTCAATAACGGAATAACATACAACCATAGCGAGGTGCATCATGATGAAAGCCGTAACATATCAGGGAGCAAATTCAATCGAAGTAAAAAACGTAGATGACGCGAAGATTGAAAAGAAAGATGATATTATCGTGCGGATTACAAGCACATCCATTTGCGGATCAGATCTTCATTTATATCAAGGGAATTTTCCACTGCCAAAAGGCTATATCATCGGTCACGAACCAATGGGAATTGTGGAAGAGGTAGGATCGGAAGTAGCTCGAGTGAAGAAGGGTGATCGTGTTGTAATCCCCTTTACTGTAGCCTGTGGTCAATGCCATTACTGTACGCACAATTTGGAGAGCCAGTGCGATAATAGTAATCCCCATTATGATTCGGGCGGCTATTTCGGATATTCTGAGAAGTTCGGCAATTACCCCGGCGGTCAAGCGGAATACCTTCGAGTGCCTTTTGGCAATTTTACGCCGTTCGTTATCCCCCCGTCCTGCGAGCTTGAAGATGAGTCGCTTCTATTCCTATCTGATGTGCTTCCGACAGCCTATTGGAGTGTGGAACATGCAGGTGTTAAAGCAGGCGACACCGTAATTGTACTTGGATGCGGTCCAGTAGGATTAATGGCCCAACGCTTTGCTTGGATGAGAGGGGCCGAACGCGTCATAGCTGTTGATCATCTTACCTATCGAATGGAACGTGCCAAGCAAATAAATCGTGTCGAGACGTTTGATTTTACGAAGCATGATGATATGGGGGAGCATTTAAAGGAAATTACACATGGGGGAGCCGAAGTAGTCATTGATTGCGTTGGTATGGACGGGAAGAAATCAACACTTGAATATATCGAGCAGAAGCTGAAGCTGCAGGGGGGAACTCTTGGACCGATCCAAATATCGACGAAAGCGGTTCGCAAATGCGGCACAGTCCAGATAACAGGTGTATATGGAGGCAATTATAATTTGTTTCCGTTAGGTGCTTTTTTTGCAAGGAATATTACACTAAAAATGGGACAAGCACCAGTAATCCATTATATGCCGTGGCTGTATAACAAAATAATGGAGGGCAGTTTTGATCCGACAGCCATCATTACGCATCGAATGCCGTTGGATCAAGCAAGCCATGCGTACCGTATTTTCAATAATCATGAGGAGGAATGCGTAAAGGTCGTATTAAAGCCATAAGTGTTGCTTAGATGTACCCATACTTCGCTTTAAATCCGTTTTAATTTATCGGAATTAGAGAATAAAAGGATTGAGGAAGTGTACAATAATTCTAAAATGACGTGGATACCCCACGGAGGTGTGCCCAAGTGCAAGCTGACAAACGTTTTGACTTATTAGCACTTTCATCAATTCCTTTGATAATGACGTTAGGCAATTCAATGCTAATCCCCGTATTGCCTGAAATCAGGAGACAGTTGAAGGTTAGCTCATTCCAAACAAGCCTGCTCATTACCGTATATTCCGTAATGGCGATTTTCCTCATTCCTATTGCCGGCTATTTATCTGATCGAATTGGCCGCAAGGCAGTCATTATTCCCAGCCTTATCATAACAGGCATTGGAGGTAGTGTGTGCGGTGCAGCAGCGGTCTGGATGGATCATTCCTACTCTGTCATTTTATTGGGAAGGGTTCTGCAGGGGATTGGAGCTGCTGGAGCAATGCCCATCGTTCTGCCGTTGGTAGGGGATATGTTCAAAAGTGAAAAAGATGTGAGCAGTGGTCTCGGCATTATCGAAACGGCCAATACATGCGGCAAAGTATTGAGCCCTATTTTGGGAACAGCCCTGGTCGCAATCGTTTGGCATCTTCCTTTTTGGGCCATTCCAGTATTGTGTCTAATTTCGATTCTGCTCGTCCTTTTTTTTGTCAAGCAGCCCAAAGAATCTGATTCTGATTCCGAACCAATACCCGTTCGCGACTTTTTAATACAAGTGATGAGGTTGATTCGAGAGAATTCACGTTGGTTAATCGCCATATTTGTTATCGGGGGACTCGGCATGTTCATGCTGTTCAGTTCGTTATTTTATTTATCGGAATCGCTGGAAGACAAGCATGGGTATAAGGGTATTGTAAAGGGTTTGCTGCTTGCAATACCGTTGGCTGTATTGAGTACTTCCTCTTTTATTGCTGGAAAATGCATAGGAAGTAATAAAATCGCAATGAAATGGATCATTGTGTGCGGGTTGGCCTTAACAGCAGTAGGACTTGGCATGTGCATACCAACGAAATCTGTTGTACCCCTGTTCATTTGGCTAAGCGCTGCTTTCCTCGGAATAGGAGCATCCTTGCCCTGTCTCGATTCCTTTATAACCGCAAGCATTGAGAAGAAGCATAGAGGTACGATTAGTTCCTTGTACAGCAGTATGCGTTTTGTCGGCGTGGCTGCCGGCCCAATGATAGCAGCACTAGTGATGAATCATACACAGATCAATTTATTTCTGATCTTATGTGCTTGTGGGATAGCTGCTGCACTTTCCGGCTTGTTAGCAATCAGAGCTTCAAGCGGTTCACAACAATCGCAAGGCTAACTCTGTACGGCAGTTGTTTCTCGGCGGAGCTAGACTGTCAGAGACCAGATATGGAAAAAATTACTGTAGGATGGTATTTCTGAGATCGAGACCAATAGAACAGGGGATATTGGTCTCGTTAGTCTCGCTATCCATCATCGAAGCACTATACAGAACGTGTAATTATCAAATAGAGTAAACACTCAAGTCAGGCAGTTTTAAGCAGTTGAGTTGACCACTGTAAACGGCTACTCCCTCAATTTCTAAACTATCAATATCTTCGTAATTGACTTCAGCACACAAATAGCCTCTCGATGCAAAAGATTTCTTTTTCAAGCACATGAAAAGAAGGATGTTTTAAATTTTGATTTATATGTATATAAATACCAAATATACAATTCAAACACACTATACTTTATACATTGAATATAAGTTAATTACACTTATGTAAGCGCTTTATTTCTAGTAGATTTAAATTGTAATCGAATATAGCACCTTTTGGTGCGAGGAGGAGACTTACAGTGGTCAACACGATGAAAAAGAAAGTGAAGCTTCTACTCATCACCTCGCTTCTGGCTATTTCCACATTCGGCCCGGTGATGGCTCCCACTGCATATGCGGAGCAACCGCGCACTTCATACTGGCATCCAGCTACTCTCCTAGAGTGGAGCCCAACAACGGACAAGGATGCGAAGTTCAACCGTGGTACGATCTCACTTGCAGATCGGTTCACAGGACAGAAAGTAAATCCGAATGCGCAAGACCAATCCCGGCTTGTTGCATTGTCGGCGCTGAATGATAATACGAGTGGTGTTCCGTCTCAAGGTGCAGGGCAGTTCCGTGCCGATGCCTTCGGTTACTGGCAATATGTTGATGTGATGGTGCTGTGGGGAGGTTCAGCTTCCGAGGGCCTGATCGTACCGCCTAGTGCTGATATTATTGATGCGGCACATAAGAATGGAGTTCCGATTCTCGGAACCATCTTCTTCCCTCCAACTGCATATGGTGGCCAATACCAATGGGTGAAACAAATGCTGCAGCAGAAACCGGATGGATCCTTCCCAGTAGCTGACAAACTGATTGAAGCAGCCAGTTACTTCGGCTTCGATGGTTGGTTCATCAATCAAGAGACAGCTGGCGGGAATTCGGCGGACGCCACGAAGATGCAGCAATTTATGCAATATTTGCAAGCGCATAAGCCATCAAATATGCACATCATGTGGTATGACTCAATGACGAACGGCGGCAGCATCAGCTGGCAAAATGAATTAAATGCACGAAATCAAATGTTCCTGCAAAATGGTGCGCAAAAGGTTGCGGACAGTATGTTCCTCAACTTCAATTGGTCCGCTTCTATGCTTCAGAACTCTAAAAATAAAGCGATCAGCTTAAATCGTGATCCTTATGATTTATATGCCGGCATTGATACAGAGGCGAATGGCTACAACACGAACGTCAACTGGGCTGGAATCTTCCCAAGCAATCAGAAACCTGCTACCTCACTCGGCATTTATCGGCCAGATTGGACATACCGCAGTTCAACGAGCAATGATGAATTCTATACGAAGGAGATGAAATATTGGGTAGGTCCGAACAGCGACCCACGCAATACGACAACATCTTCGAGCTGGAAAGGGATCGCTAATTACTTTGCAGATAAATCATCGATTCAGCATCTGCCGTTCACGACTACCTTTAATACGGGGCACGGCAATCAATTTGCAGTCGATGGTTCCGTCTTAAGTATGAAGGAATGGAACAATCGCAGCTTACAGGATGTACTGCCAACTTGGCGTTGGATTACAGAAAGCTCCGGTACAGCGTTGAAGCCGAGTTTCGATTGGAGTACAGCTTATTACGGTGGAAGCTCACTGAAGGTGTCTGGCTTATTGAGTTCACAGAACGCAACGCATCTGAAGCTCTATCGAACGAATCTGCCGCTGTCCGGTGATACGGAAATATCCGTTACCTATAAGACAGGACAAACTGCATCTCATATGAAAGTTGGCGTTTCGTTCGCTGATAATCCGGGTCAATTCGAGTTCTTTGATGTAGGGGATGGGGATCCGGGCGTATGGAATACCAAGGAGATATCCGTTAGCAACTTCGCAGGTCGAACTGTTGATGCAATTTCACTGAAGTTCGACAGCAGCAATGCAATTAACAACTACGTGATCAATATTGGGCAATTATCCATTCGGAATACAGGAGATATGTCCGCTCCAGAAGCGGCAACCAACCTGGCTATTGAGGAAGTCGATTTCTCAGGCAATACAGCAGATGCCCGTTTGAATTGGAACGCATCTTCCAGCGGCAATGTGCAAGCCTATGAAGTATATCGAGTGAAGCCGGATGGAACGCGTGAGCTCGTGGGTGCAACACCGAATACAGCCTATTATGTTCAACCGATGAGCCGCAACTCTGGCGAGCAGCAAACAACATTAGAAGTGGTGGCTTTAGGCACGAATGGGGTACGAAGTTCCGCTGCTCAAGCAAGCTTTGCATGGCAGGAGGCTCCTTCCACGATGAATTTAGCTCTTAATCAAAATGCTACGGCAGACCGCTTCGTACCCGGTGAGACACCTGCCAAGGCATTTGACGGAACTACAGCAAATAATAGCAAATGGTGTGCAACGGGCTCTGAGCCACACTGGCTGCAGGTCGATTTAGGCTCTATGTATACGGTAGATAAATTTATTGTCAAGCATGCGCAAGAAGGCGGAGAATCAGCAAACTTCAATACTAGAGATTTTAACATTCAGCTAAGTGAAGATGGCGTAAATTGGGTGGATGCTGTGACAGTAAGCGGCAATAGTGCTGGCAAGACGACACATAATATTGCACCAACTTCAGCTCGTTACGCGAAGTTGAACATAACCAAGGCGACACAAGAATCTGATACTGCAGCACGCATCTATGAGTTTGAGGTGTGGGGGCAGTAGCTTCAAGCATACAAGCGAGCCCTGACAAAATTGTCAGGGCTTTATTTATCGGCTCAGACGGTTCATCCCAGAATCCTTTATCTGGACATGGACGTCAATCTGTTTAAGAGAGTTGGGTGTAAGCTGCAGCAAGGAACCATTATTGTTTTTTTGCCAGTAAGAGATGTACTTGCGATATACACAATTTTGTAACGAATAGATGTCGAGCTTTCTGTTCAAACCCTGTTGGAATGTTTGTTGGATGTCGTTTTTTATTTTTTCCTTTGCCGCGGCGGCGATATGTTCTTTGGTCGCATTGTCCGTAATTTCTTCGACAGAGCCTTGGACATCGATTTCGAGGTTGAACTTAGGGACTCCGTTTTGCAGAGATACCTTCACTGATGATTTGGGCTTCTTAATTGTAAGAACCGCATCAGGGGTAGTTGATTGCCCTACTCCTATGTGTACCTTCTGGATTTGATTTGACATCCATCGCAAGCCTAGTACTTGTTCTTGTTTCATCCAACTTTTGTACTTCCCTTTTTGAAGGATGAACACTCCATTGAGCTCGTGCTGACTAATTATCTTTTTGTCCTTCGTCCATTCCTCATGGTTCAAGGAAAGGCTGGGCAATAATACGGTGCTCCCCGGCTCATTCAGCTGTGCGACCATTTTCTGCAGCTGCAGTGGAGGGATGTTCGTTTGCTGTTTCAGTATATCATCCGGAGAGTAGAGCATAGACGCAATGGGGGACAAATTAAAAGGAATCGTTACCGCGAAAAGATCAGCGATTGGGGTTTTGGTTCCGTACACCCACGCAGTATATCGAATTCCTGAAAAACGAAGAAGGGAATCAACCATCTTATTCACATCCTTTTGTAAGGCGCGCTCACTGAAAATAATTACGGTCGTATGATCCCAAATAATTTGCAGCGTGGAAGCAGCATAAATGTCGTTCACGGCTGAGTCGAGCGTAAATCCTTCTCCTCTTCCAATCCACGTAGGTGTTTTACTTGGAGATCTTGTTCCTTCTTGTTTAGCGACATTCGTGAACTCCAATGAGTTTGTGTACACAATATACTTCCCTTTATCATAATCAATGCCAAAGGCCGTGACGTAGTTCAGATCCTGAACATTTTTACTGTCCCAGCAGCCCGTAAGTATTAAAAATAGGCAAAGAACGCTGATAAGTAAGTATCGTTTATTTATACCGTGTCTGCACGGAGATTTATCTACTGTGTGATCAAATACGCTCATTTTGGCTCCTTTCCTTCACGGGTCTTATCAGTCGTTCGGAGCATGATAGGGCGTCGGCTCACAATTCTGACAGGCAATGCGATAAGCGATTTCAGCATATCCCCGAAAATCGGGGGGGACAATGGCGATAAATAGGGGATGCCGAATGAATGCAGTGCCGATAAATAGACGAGTATGGCCATAACGGAAATGAAAAAGCCGTACATGCCAAGTGTGGACGACACGATCAACACAAACAGACGCAATATGCTGACTGTACCGCTTAGCGACTGGTTAACCAAAGTAAAGGTAGCAACAGCGGTAACGGCCGCGACGACCAATGTAGTTGGGGAGCTAAGACCCGCTCGAATCGAGGCATCTCCAACAATGAGTCCACCTACGACGGCAATCGTCTGACCGACAGCCTTTGGCAAGCGAATGCCTGCTTCGCGGAATATTTCAAATAAACCAAGCATCAATATCATTTCCATTGGAGCGGACAGCGGAAGCCCTAATCGAGAATTCGTTACCGTTGCCAAGAGAGGGAACGGAAGCTGTTCTAAATTGAACGCAATTAGCGCAATCCAGAATCCTGGCATATAGATAGAGACCATTAAGCCGATCATGCGTAGCAGCCTTTGAAACGTTACGAAAAAATACGGAAAATGGATGTCTTCCGGCGATTTTAACGTGAATATCAAGTTTGCAGGTCCAATAAGCACCATGGGTGTTCCCTCTACAATGATGATGAATCTGCCCCTGACTAGGGATTGTACGGCATAGTCGGGTCTCCCAATGTAATCGAGTAAAGGAAACAGGGAATAAGTTGAGTCGCCAATTGCTTCACCAAGCTGCGAACTGCTAACGATAGCATCTGTATCGATTGCTTCGATGCGCTGCTTGATATCGCGCATCATGCTTGGATTTGCAATATCCTCTATATAGAGTAAGGATACTTTGGTTTGGCTTCGGGTACCAAGGACAAAGGATTCGCACTTCAAAGAGCGGGTTCGCAAGCGCTTGCGGATAAGCGCAATGTTCATTTGACAGCTCTCCGTAAAGCCATCCTTCGGTCCTTTGATTGATATTTCGGTATTGGATTCTTCGGGAGCTCGATTGGGCGGATCTGCAATATCGAGAGAATAGTAGACGTTTAGTTCTTTGAACTCGATAATGAGATGTCCAGCAAACAATAATGTCTCTATGTCATGTACTCTATTCTTTGCCTCGATAGGCTGGATTGCTAATAAGCTATTATGTTTGTGAAGTAGATCCTGCACAGAATTGGCATCCTCCAAATTGGCTTTCAACTGGGGGATCACATATTGATTCAACTGTTTAGTGTCAGCCAATCCTTCACAATAGATGAAAGATACAGTATACGAGCGCGTGCTTGATCCGAATGAGTAGGTTTTCTTCTGAACATCTGCACAATTCTCCAATGCACAAAATAACTGTTGAAGGCTGAGCGGCTGGCTGCCTGCTGGATCATCATCCGATCTCTGAGTCAACGCTTTATTTGGTTTCACGGACGATCCCTCCTTTGTATCTACGGTGTTTGTAGCAGGTGAGAATAGCGAATATCACGGACAGAAATACAAGCAAATAAGTGACGCTTGGGAAATAGATAATTCTTAACAGATTAACGAATTGAATGTCATCACGATAAACAACAACAGCTAGGAATATGATTGCAGCCGTCCCCACGCCAACACCGATTCTCGTATGATGACTTCGATGCGGGATGGCATCAATGATGAGGAAAATCGCCAAAGCTATGCGGATGAAAGAACCGGATAACCATTGATAAATTGACAAAAAATCAAGATGCTCAATGTATTTGCCTGCGGTTACAATTCTCCACTGCTCGAAGGCCGGATACCGCATGAAAGAAGCATTTATAATCCCAAAGTTAGCGATAGAGCCGATATAAGGGCCGATTGTAAGGCCAGCAAGAATGAACGCCAGCGTAGACATTCCCCGGAATCTTGGTTTATTTGACATGTGCGGCAGCAAGAAAATGATAAGAATCAGCTCGGCCATGCCAGCTCCAATCAGAATGAGCCCGTTTATAATAGGAGTAATCCCATGCTCGAATATTGGGAAGATAAGCGAATAATCCTTATATTGAAAGTTAGCACTCATTACGACATATCCGAGAATAATGACGATCGGAAGAAGAATGCCGGCACAGATCGCAATCGAATGTATGCCGATTAAGGCACTGGAGAGGGGCAAGAGTATTAATGCACCAGCGATTACGACCGTCGGGGTATTTGGCAAATATGAGATTTTGGTCCAAGTTGCCGTGTCTTCTAATGTCACAAATGCCGAGAAGAACAAATACACAATAATCAAAGTTGTAACCATCCATGCGGCAAAGCTGCCACCTAGCGAATGAACCCAAGCGAACAATGGTAGGGGGCGACTCGGCTTGGCTCGAACAGTGATCAAAAGCAGCGGAATCCAGCAGAAGGCGAGTACGAGTGCAATCAATACACTGATCCAACCGTCTTTATGAGCTTCACGCAGCAGTAGAGGAATAACGGTAACGTGATTCATTAGGCCTGTTGACATGATGATAATAAAGCAGGCTTGCAGAAACGTAATAGAATGACGCGGCATGAGGTTTGTTCTCCTTTGTTCGATCTCAAGTCAATTCAGTAATCAATGCGATCATGTATCACCATTATTTTGAGTCGAAGTTAGGAAATTCATCCATGTATCCTTTCGTGCCGCCCTCCCTAATATGCCCGCAGCATAAGTGTAAATCAGAAGCTTCGCTAATCAGAAAGATGATCCCTGCGCTGGAAAGTGGAGTAAAAAACAGCACCGCCTTCTTATCATTGCAGAAAGGCAGTGCTGTTGAACGTTCAACAATCTATAATTTAAGTTCCATTCCATCTTCAGCGATATAGAACGCTCTATCCTGTACGAGCTTCGAGAAGGAACTCGTTCGGTCGTTGACAGGATTCGTGTGATTAAAATGGGTAAAATAAATCTCAGTGTGCTCAGCCAATCCTTGTAGCCGATCCATCGTTTCGGTGATGACAGGATGGGGGATTTCTTTGTAATTGCGTCCCATCCGCTCAATTTCTTCAATGGAATGGAATGTTCCATCCAATAAGCAGATATCTGCTTCCTTCGCTACGTTATAAATATCCCGATCCCATTCGTTCCATCGATCGATGTCCGGAATGTAGAGCAGCTTGCGTGAAGGGCCTTCGATCCAGAACCCGAATGTCTCCGATAACTCATTGCGATGCGGTACTTCAATCGGTGTTATTCGAACGAGAGGAGACAACTGCTCTTGCCGCTCGTGTTGAATGCTGTTCAATTGTATATTATTCAATTCCACCAATTGCGACCAAGGGGCGTTGGTTTCCAGCATCTTCTTCATTTTATCCCCACTGAAGACAGGAACACCTCTCGCACCAATGGCCTCTCTGCCCAAGAACATCAACCCAGGGTAGTGGCCAATATGGGCATGGGTCAGCCAAATACTACTCATGAGTTTCCCTTGAAGCTGGTACTTCATCTGTACGGAAGCCATCTGCTCCCGCATATCTGGTGTTGCATCGATAAGATGCCATTGTTTGCGCCCCAGTTCGATAATGGCTAAGGAAGCGGCGCGTCTGCGTGTACCATTGTGCATTGCAGCCATACAATTCTGACAGAAACAATTCGGGTGCGGTACCCCAGCATCTTGTGCTGTTCCGACAATATTGACGATAACCTCATTCATGTCCAATTCCTCCTGCTGTTACTTGATCACGGTTCGAGTGAACAGGATATTCCTTCTTCACAATGGTCCAACCGGTGATCCCGTATAGGATATTAATAAGCGGAACTAGAAAGGCGAAGAAAATGTATGGAATAAATTGTTCCGCACTTACGCCAAGCATGTTTGCTGCGAACACAGCGGGTACTCCCCAAGGTACTAATGTTATGCCGACTGTTCCGGCAGCTTCCACACATCTTGATAAATTTTTCGTATCAATATTCATGTCCTTGTAGGTCTGAACGAATGTACGCGTAGGCAATATAATCGCCAGAAATTGCGCTCCACTTGCAAAGGCTACAAGGAAGGTTGATGCAATAGTAGTCGCAATGAGCGAACTTGACGTCTTAATTCTGGATACGACTGGCCGAACAAGTGCTTGGAAAATGCATGTTCCTTCAAGCAATCCACCAAGTGCAGTTGCAATGGTCAACAGCCCGATCGTATTCAGCATAGAGACTAGACCGCCGCGATTCAATAAGGAATCCACTGCTTTCACACCGGATTCGGTATGAAATCCATTTGTCATTGTGTTCACCATGGAACTGATGCTATCACCTTGCACGACCATAGAGATTATTCCGCCAATGATGCCTACGAACAGCAATGTCGGCAGAGCCGGAAGTTTCTTAATCATTAAGAATATGGTGAGAACAGGCAGTAACAGCAGTAAGGGATGGATAATGAACGAATTTTGAATTCCGGTCAATATCATATCGATATTGGCTGTATCGACCGAACCTTCTACTGTGCGCGTACCAACTAGGGCATATAAAGCAACTGCGATAATAAACGCGGGAATCGTATCCCATAACATGTGCCGTACATGGCTGAACAGATCCGTATCAGCCATTGCTGGTGCAATATTCGTTGTATCGGATAACGGCGACAGCTTATCGCCAAAGAATGCGCCTGATATGACTGCCCCTGCAATTAAGCCGGGGGAGAATCCCATGCCTTCACCTATGACCATGAATGCCAACCCAATCGTAGCGATGGAAGTGAAGGAGCTGCCAAGCGTAATGGCAACAATGCCAGTCACGACGGCGACTGCTGGAACAAAGAATGAGGGATGAATAAAAGATAAGCCGTAGTAGATCATGGTAGGTATGACTCCACTAGAAATCCATGTTCCAACGATCATCCCGATGACAAGCAAAATGAATATTGCTGGCATTGCTTTGGATACGCCGTTTACCATCATCTCCTGAAGCTCATCCCATTTATAACCGCTAATCACCCCTACTATAACGGTGACGATGATGCCAATCATAAGCGGGATGAACATGCCTGCTTTCCAGATGGAAATCGAGGCAGCACCCGCAGCCATAAGCGCAAGGATAGGTAATAGCGCTAAGCCAATTGATACTTGTCGTTTCATGTTCGTTTCACTCCTTTATGTCGTAGTTGTAGTGGTTGATGCTCATAAGTCGACTTGTTGAACAACCTGTATATATAAAAAAAGAACCTCCATCCCCAAATAGGGACGGAAGTTCCGCGGTACCACCCTGATTAACAAAATAACTTTTGTTCACTCATCTATTTAACGGCATTGCCGGACCGAAGTCAGCTCCCTAATTGTAATTCACTGCATGTCCCGGCTTAGTTCGCACCTTCCACCAAGTCTCTGATTTTCCGCCACAGACAGCTACTGTATTAGTTCTACGCTTTTTGATATTCTACTGTTTTGCTTTCTTGCTTTTTTGCTTTTGGGCTTTCATGTGATAAATCACATTATAGACCTCTGCATTTGTTTGTCAACAGTAATTTTTTGATGACTGTGTTAGAGTTCGGATTTTAAACGATTCAGAAAACGCTTCGCCACGTGCGAAATTTGCTTGTCTGAGGCATGCACCCAGCCATAATAAAATCGCTCTATATTAGGTGATTCCAAGGTTATAGGAATGATTTGCTGACTATCCTCTTTGAACGAGTAGTCTATTCCTATCGTCACCGCAATTCCTTCTTTTACCGCATTGTGAATCGCTTGCGTATTGTTGCTGATGAACAAAATATCAACCCCACCATACGTTTCAACAAACTGTGACATGTAATTCCGAATATGTTCATCCTCATAGAGGACGAACGTCTGATTGATTAGCTTATCTGGTGTTATCACATGTTCCCATCGCAGTGGTGATTGCTCGTTCACCCCAACGACAAGCTTGCCTTCGAGCAGTCTCTGAAATGTTAAATTGCGCTGTTGGTGAAGGAGACTTTCCGATAAAGCGATCAATCCAATATCAATCTTATCCTGCTTGATTAGATCCACGATTTCTTTGGGGCCTTTTTCCATGATTTCAAATTTGACAGCAGGGTAATCGCGCTTGAAACGGGATATAACATCAATTAATAAATGCATTGGCCCGGGAATTGTGGCTATTCGTAATAGCCCGTTGACGGTATTGGTATAAGACTGTGCTTCTGCTTTTAGTTCATTGATCTTCACTAATACTTCACTCGCAATGCCAATAATTGCTTGACCTTCAGGCGTTGGAACCGCTCCTTGTCCACGTGAACGCTGGAATATTCGAATGCCTAGTTCTGATTCCAGTAAGGAAATGGACTGACTAATGGCCGACAGGGTTACATGCGCTTGTTGCGCGGCTTTCGTTAAAGATCCTGTCTTCGCCACCTCAACAATGTTCTCAAGCTGCTCAATATTCATATTGACACCTCAATTCAATACTTAAGTAATACTTAATTATATATTAGTTTATATAAATTTTAGTTAATTATCTAGAGTGTTACAATAAAGGCATAGCAAGAAGCAAGAGTCAATGAATAATCTCACAGTTATAATGAAGCACGTACACATTCGACGAGGAGGAATCGAGCATGGCTGAGACAAGAGTAGCGGTTATTACAGGTGGGGCAAGTGGAATTGGGAAAGAGACGGCATTGAAGTTCGCCAAAAAAGGGGATCGTGTCGTTGTCGCTGACTTTAATGAACAAGCAGGACAAGAAGTCGTTGCCCTCATTGAAAAACTGGGCGGTGAAGCGATCTTTGTCAAAACTGACGTGTCCAAACTAGAAGAGGTAGAAGCACTCGTAGAGAAGGCTGTTGAAACGTTCGGCCGAATTGATGTGATGTTCAATAATGCGGGGATTGGCCGCGTGACTCCTGTGCTTGACCAAAATCTGAAGGATTACCATGATGTGATTAATGTGAATCAGCATGGAGTTGCGTACGGAATTATCGCAGCTGGACGCAAGATGAGAGAGCTCGGTATTCGTGGAGTAATTATTAATACCGCTTCGGTGTTCGGATTTCTGGCTTCGCCGGGGACATTCGCCTACCATGCAACGAAGGGAGCTGTCATCATGATGACGAAGTCCGCTGCGCTGGAACTCTCTGCATATGGCATTCGAGTGCTTGCTGTTGCGCCAGGTGCTGTCGACACACCGATTATTCAAGGCTACAAAGACCAAGGCATGGTAGATGCGATGAAGGCGAAGGTTATTGGCAATAAGTTGACACAGCCTGAACAAGTAGCCGATACGGTATACTTGCTCTCCCTTGATGAAGCTAGTGCAATTAATGGCAGTGTCGTCATGGCTGATGAAGGATACGCATCGTTTAAGTAATATCACAACAGTAGGATCATACATTGAATTACGGACAAGCACCTCACATCCTTATCATTAGGAGTCAAGGTGCTTGTCTTTTTTGATTAAATATACGTTACTGCAATGCGAATGCCGGCCAATATCAAGCTAAATGCTCCATAAATAATAGCGCCTTTTAAAAATCCAGTAAAATGGAATCGAAAGTTTTTATATCCTCGTGCACCTTGTGTGCCTGGAATGATTATAAATGAGGGCGTAATGATACAGAAAATGAACCAATCCAAGATGATGAGGTCAGATAAGCTGACCATTGTGAAAATCAAATAAAACTGGATGAATGTACTCCAGAACGTAATTTGAGCACCATCGAGTACAATTGATGATAGCAATGGAGCAAGCGTAAGCAGCATGACAACCGAGCCTATAAGAAGAAACTGCCTTTCTTCCGTCTTGCCTTTAGGCTTTGCCATCCGTTGTATATCCTTCGGATAATCCTGTAGCCATATTCTTGGATTGTAGGCAAGAGAGGTGAGCAAGATGACTAGAAATAGGATTGAGTAAATTGATCCCTCTATTAGAATTCGATACATGTTAACCATATGTATGAATTCTCCTCCTTCAACTGTTTTTCTCTCATAATGAATAGGTGAGCTTTGAATGTAGTATATTCCAAATATGTTTCACCAACAACACATATTTTGCCTGGAGCAAAATAATTTCTTGTGAAGACGAATCTTAGTACCTGAACATGTATAGAGGAACATAATTCTGGAGATAGTCTGCATGAGGTGAATCAAATGAAACAATTTTATGTTTTTACAACCATTATTCTAATCACAGTTGTCTTGTCCCTGCCCATTCAGGCAAACGCCGAGGTCAATAGAACGCTTAAAGAGGCAGATTCTGATTTGTATCCCGACATGCTGTTGCTTCTGCTTCTGCCCCAAATCCAAGAGGCCGTCAATTCTTATTACAGTAAGATATTGAAGGTAGATCCTGTTGTGTATCCATATGAAATAGACATTGTAAAGGCAGAGAGAATAGATCAAAATCCCAAGAATCGTGGGTATGACTTTCTCCTTACGCTTGAGGTTCAGCCTGTCATTGGGCCACATATTGCAGTAGGGCAGGATCGGATGACTCTAGAAATATCGCCACTTATTACGAACATAGTGAAAATAACAAGCTATCAACATGTCCATACTAACCAATTACCTCTCAATTGGCAGCACCTATTACTGCGATAATTGGTTCTGAAACAAAACGGTTTCCAAATTGGAGCTGCTTACATAAGATGTTATGATAATGGTTTAGTTTTGAATGGAGAGGTATTGCGAATGACAATTACACCTTTACAACGAATTACAAGCAGCAATAAGAATGTGTTTGTCGCTGATTCTGTTGGCGAGGCTGTAGTATTATTAATCACTGGGCATTCCCCGAATGCAGTAAATATTGTAGATGTAAATGAGATATGGCTTAAACTAGAATCTTTCACTAGTGACAATAATGTGTGGTTCAAGCAGATAAACAACCCGACATTTATTTGGTCCAAGCAAGTAGCCAAAGCTGGGGAAGTTTGCAGTTTTGCTACGGCGTCTGTACCATTGCCAATTCTCGAGGGGACGGAAGAGATTTCTTATCTTATCTTTTTCACCCTATTTTGCAACCAAGTTTGCAGTATGCGTATCACTCTTATCGATGCAATAGGCAATCCTGTGATGCCAATTCCGCCGGATTATTTAGATAATGAACTCTATGCATTGCCTGCTGATTTGCATTCTATTGAATCGGGTATTCCGTGGCAGAACATTCGATATCATTCGGTTACAGCTTCATTTCGTTCTTCAGATATTTTTCCGGGCTCTCGATTTTTATTTACGTTTCAGGTTATGAATCATGGTGAGGGAACTCCCGGGTTCGCTTTCGTTGCAGATATTTATCAATTAGCCGAATCCTGGTATGTTGATGGCGTAACAGGGCCGACGGGCCCAACTGGCCCAACGGGATCCACTGGAGTGACTGGCAGCACAGGAGCAATAGGGGAAACGGGAGCAACAGGCAGTACTGGAGCGACGGGAGCAACCGGAGCCGTAGGTGAAACCGGAGCAACAGGTGCCGCAGGTGAAACCGGAGCAACGGGAGGTACTGGAACAACAGGAGCGACTGGTGCTGCAGGTGAAACCGGAGCAACAGGGAGTCCGGGAGCGACAGGAACAACCGGAGCAGTGGGTGAAACCGGGGAAACGGGAAGCACTGGAGCGACAGGAGCGACTGGTGCTGTAGGTGAAACCGGAGCAACAGGGAGTCCGGGAGCAACAGGAGCCGCAGGTGAAACCGGAGCAACGGGAAGTACTGGAGCGACAGGGGCCACAGGTGCCGCAGGTGAAACTGGAGCAACCGGAAGCACTGGAACGACAGGAGCCACTGGTGCCGTAGGTGAAACCGGGGAAACGGGAAGTACTGGAGCGACAGGAACAACCGGAGCAGCGGGTGAAACCGGGACAACGGGAAGTACTGGAGCGACAGGGGCCACAGGTGCCGCAGGTGAAGCTGGAGCAACCGGAAGCACTGGAACGACAGGAGCCACTGGTGCCGTAGGTGAAACCGGGGAAACGGGAAGTACCGGAGTGACAGGAGCCACTGGTGCCGTAGGCGAAACCGGAGCAATGGGAAGTACTGGAGCGACAGGGGCCACTGGTGCCGTAGGTGAAACCGGAGCAACGGGAAGTATTGGAACGACAGGAGCGACTGGTGCTGTAGGTGAAACCGGAGCAACGGGAAGTATTGGAACGACAGGAGCGACTGGTGCTGTAGGTGAAACCGGGGAAACGGGAAGTACTGGAGTGACAGGAGCGACGGGTGCCGTAGGTGAAACCGGAGCAACGGGAAGCACTGGAGCGACGGGAGCCACAGGTGAGGTAGGTGAAACCGGGGCAACAGGAAGTACTGGAACGACAGGAGCGACGGGTGCTGTAGGTGAAACCGGGGCAACAGGAAGTACCGGAGCGACAGGTGCCACAGGTGCCACAGGTGCCACAGGTGCCACAGGTGCCACAGGTGCCGCAGGTGAAACTGGAGCAACGGGAAGTACTGGGGTGACAGGGGCAACAGGTACCGTAGGTGAAACCGGAGCAACGGGAAGTACTGGAGTGACAGGGGAAACGGGTAGTACTGGAGCGACAGGGTCAGCAGGTGCCGCAGGTGAAACTGGAGCAACGGGAAGTACTGGAGTGACAGGAGCCACAGGTGCCGCAGGTGAAACCGGAGCAACGGGAAGTACCGGAGTGACAGGAGCCACTGGGACCGTAGGTGAAACCGGAGCAACGGGAAGTACTGGAGTGACAGGGTCAGCAGGTGCCGTAGGTGAAACCGGAGCAACGGGAGGTACCGGAACGACAGGAACAACCGGAGCAGTGGGTGAAACCGGGACAACGGGAAGTACCGGAGTGACAGGAGCCACTGGTGAGGTAGGTGAAACCGGAGCAACCGGAAGTACCGGAGTGACAGGAGCAACAGGAGCCGTAGGTGAAACCGGAGCAACGGGAAGTACCGGAGTCCCTGGAGCAACCGGTTCAGCAGGTGCGACGGGAACGACCGGAGTAACAGGCATCACCGGAGTAACCGGTTCGACTGGAGCGACGGGAACGACCGGAGTCACAGGCATTACCGGAGTAACCGGTTCGTCTGGAGCGACGGGAACGCCCGGAGTAACAGGTGTCACGGGAGTAACCGGTTCGACTGGAGCGACGGGAACGCCCGGAATCACAGGTGTCACGGGAGTAACCGGTTCGACTGGAGCGACGGGAACGCCCGGAATCACAGGTGTCACCGGGGTAACCGGTTTAACTGGTGCGACAGGAACGAGCGGAGTAACAGGCATCACCGGAGCAACTGGTTCAACTGGTACGACGGGAACGCCCGGAGTAACAGGCGTCACCGGAGCAACTGGTTCAACTGGTACGACGGGAACGCCCGGAGTAACAGGCATCACCGGAGCAACTGGTTCAACTGGTGCGACAGGAACGAGCGGAGTAACAGGCATCACCGGAGCAACTGGTTCAACTGGTACGACGGGAACGACAGGAGTAACAGGCGTCACTGGAGCAACCGGTTCGACTGGTGCGACGGGAACGCCCGGAGTCACAGGTGTCACGGGAGTAACTGGTTCGACTGGTGCGACGGGAACGCCCGGAGTCACAGGAGTCCCTGGAGCAACTGGCTCGACTGGAGCGACGGGAACGCCCGGAGTCACAGGTGCCACGGGAGTAACTGGTTCGACCGGTACGACGGGAACGCCCGGAGTAACAGGTGTCACGGGAGTAACTGGTTCGACTGGTGCGACGGGAACGCCCGGAGTCACAGGAGTCCCTGGAGCAACTGGTTCGACTGGTGCGACGGGAACGCCCGGAGTCACAGGAGTCCCAGGGGCAACTGGCTCAACTGGAGCGACGGGAACGCCCGGAGTCACAGGTGCCACGGGAGTAACTGGTTCGACCGGTACGACGGGAAGTACTGGAGTAACAGGAGTCCCTGGAGCAACTGGTTCGACTGGTGCGACAGGAACGACCGGGGTAACAGGCATCACCGGAGCAACTGGCTCGACTGGTGCGACAGGAACGCCCGGAGTCACAGGTGTCACGGGAGCAACTGGCTCGACTGGTGC
Organism: Paenibacillus suaedae; assembly: GCF_032337355.1. Taxonomy (NCBI): domain Bacteria; kingdom Bacillati; phylum Bacillota; class Bacilli; order Caryophanales; family Paenibacillaceae; genus Paenibacillus; species Paenibacillus suaedae. The sequence goes on along the minus strand of NZ_JAVYAA010000006.1, from coordinate 37,588 downwards.
GACGGGAACGCCCGGAGTAACAGGAGTCCCTGGAGCAACTGGCTCGACTGGAGCGACGGGAACGCCCGGAGTAACAGGAGTCCCTGGAGCAACTGGCTCAACTGGAGCGACGGGAACGCCCGGAGTAACAGGTGTCACCGGAGCAACTGGTTCAACTGGTGCGACGGGAACGACAGGAGTAACAGGCATCACCGGAGCAACCGGTTCGACTGGTGCGACAGGAACAACAGGAGTAACAGGTATCACCGGAGCAACCGGTTCGACTGGTGCGACAGGAAGTACTGGAGTAACAGGCATCACCGGGGCAACCGGTTCGACTGGAACGACAGGATCGACCGGAGCAACGGGAAGAACTGGTGCTACTGGTATTACAGGAACCACCGGTACAACCGGAGCGACTGGTGGAACAGGAGCAACCGGAGCAACTGGCGCCACAGGGCCATCATCCACAGTTTCCACGAAAGCTATATTATTTGGCGGGGCGAATTCAGGGTTTCAACGAATCTCTGGTTCTCCAGGCGCTGTATCTAATGAGATACCTTATGTTGTGCTCGGTGCAGGTAATGTATCTGGTTTTTCCGGCTCCATCAATGTGAATAATTTAGACGCAGGCACCTATTTATTTCAAATATGTGTTGACGTTGATAACAATGCTTCCTCACCATCTCCGAGCAGCATTGTATCGACCATAACGATTGTAACCACAGCTGTCATAACCGGGACAATCGTGTTCTCGATCAGACCAGCAGACATTGGTGCGCAGCCAGTTTACGTATATAACCCCACAGTAGCAACAGCACCAGCTACAATCACCTGGACGAGTGTCATCCCTGGAAATGCAGTCGTAAGGAATAACGCGGTATCACTCTATTCTGCTCCCAATATCACGCAAAGTGCTGTATATACGGTTTACTTCACAACATCTTCATAAATCCGCGACTGATCCGTTATGAAATTAACGAGAAATGAAATAAATATAAGCCACTGTACATGAACATTCGAGGTTCAGTATTGTGGCTTTATTCGTTATAAGGATTAAGGGCGATCTGGAATTGACCCAAAAATCATCGAATCTGTTAGCATTTCAGTTGGAGCGTGGTTGTCAGTCAATACTTGTGCGTTGGCAAGCAGCTCATCATTCACTTCCTTTAGCCCTTTCTGCCATTGTTCGAGAAGCGGGTGAATGGGACTATTCAGATGTATTTGATTGAGATTATCAGTTTGCAGCGGGCGTATGGATCCGATGATCATGTAGTTGTATTGCCCTGACGACTTCACGATGTACGTGTTGGGAAATACCTGCTTCACTGTCTTCGCCATCGCTAAGAGCAGTGGAGAATCGGGTGTTGTCACGTTCACATTTAAAGCAGTGAGTCCATCTGGATTCAGATACAATCGAAGGGTATCAAAAAACTGCACAGTCGATAAATGAGCAGGAATATAGATTTGCTGCGAGTAGCAGTCGACAACTATGATATCGTATTTTCGATTCGCATTACTAATAAATACACGCGCATCCTGATTCACAATCTGAGCATCTTCAGGCTTCAGCCCCATAAATTGATAACTAAGCGCAATAACCTCGGGATCTAGTTCTACACCAGTAACATTCATATTTGGAAATTGTGGCTTCACATACTCAGCCAACAACCGAGGAATCGTACCACCAGCGGAACCCAATACGAGCAGTTGATCCGGCGAGTTGGTCAAATAGGGAAGCACTAAATAATCATTGTAGTAGTCGCCAGTATGCAATCCTGGCTTAGCCCTCCGGATCGATTGAACACCACCGCCCTCGTTGTATACTAAAGAAATATCTCCATTAGAAGCCTCGACGACTCTGACATATTGGTAGAACGTATCCTTGGACCAGAGGACTTTCTCATTTGCGGAAGTAGACACGTTGTCATAGATGAAGAAATAGGAAAGCACAGGAACAAGTAGAAGCAAAACCAACCACCGCTGCTTCGTATGTCGCAGTCCCCAACCGCTAATTACAATCAGAGCAGCAGACCAAATATAAATTGACTCTCTTGCTCCCAACAATGGGATCGTAATCATAGCAGTGCCGAATGTGCCCAATAAACTCCCTAATGTGGAGCACGCATACAGATTGCCAGCTACACGGCCAATGTCCTTCGATTGATCGGATACTAACCGAATTGCAAACGGACTCACCATCGCCAGTAAAAATACAGGGGGAGCAAATACGATTAAAACGGCGAAGAACGAACAGAAAATAATCCAGACGGGTGTATTCATTATGCCATTGGTAAGAAACTGAAATATGAAGCTACCCCATAAGGGCAATAAGGACACAAGGACACCGGACAGTAGTGACAGCATCATTAACAACTTGCCGCTCGGCCAACGATCGGCCCATTTGCCACCAACCCAATATCCGAGAGAGAGTGATAGAAGGATAAGTCCAATAATGTTCGCCCACACAATCATCGAAGTACCGAAGTATGGCGCCAGGAAGCGGGAAGCCGCAATTTCAATCGCCATGACGGAAGCTCCCGTGATGAATACATATAGATATAGAAAACGGATTGAGAAATGGTTATTCAAGTATTCACACCTCAAATTAGCTAATAGGATCAATGCTTCTGAATCAGTGTTCACACAATTGCACCTGTTCATACTGTCAATCCTCAGTTACCATGTGGGAAATATCTGCGATCCCGTCATCTGATCAATAACTTCATTTACATTTATAAATTGTTTCAAAAAAGAGTAGCTCTATTGAATTCTATAATCTGGTAGTATTTACGTAGATACGAAAACTAGAACGATAGTGGGGGCGGTTGGAATGTCACGATACAAAATGCCAATTATGATTGTTGCCCTGTTATTGATTTCGGGCGTACTAGGTAATCATGTGTATCAGACACGAATTACGTATTCACTACATGATTTAGTCATGGATTATCGAATCTATTTTTCTGAAGAAGTTTATGTCAGGGGATAACGAAGGCAATAATTATGCTCACATCACTGATAACAAACAAATTGAGCTCGTTATGAGTACACTTCAAGATATTCGGGTTCGAAATGACTTCTCGGCATCCAATTTCCCCGAATACCCAGCCTATTTGCTATCTTTCTATGGAGAAAAGGGTGATTTGGTGTCCTATATCATGTCTGAAGGTGGCGAGATTTTACTTCATGGGTATGCAGACTCAAGCAATAAATCTTTTCGGACTATAGATGACACCCATCAAAAACAGCTCAAGCTTCTAAATCAATGCTTAGAAGAACAAAGTGGCGGGACGTCATGAAAATACCCTAGAAACGAACTCCGATACCATAATCTTGACTTTAAGGGTTGTCTTAAATATGATAGTTTCATAACTATCAAACAATGTAAATATAGATAATAAACAAGGAGGCACTCAATGAAGGGTGTAATCGTGAACAACCCAGGTGGACCAGAACAGCTGGAGATAACAGAGTTGCCGAGCCCACAGCCGCAAGCAGGAGAGCTGCTAATCGAAGTTCATGCTGCTGCAGTGAATCGAACAGATATTGTCATGCGTGAAGGCAAGGCCGGATATGCGACGAACCCTATTCTAGGGGTAGAAGTTGCTGGAACGGTCATCGAAGTCAATGGTGAGAGCACCTATACGGTTGGTGATCGAGTAATGGGTCTAGTAAATGGGGGAGGATATGCCGAATATGCGGTCATGCCAATGGATCGGGCGATCCCGATTCCAGACTCCTTCTCATTTGCTGATGCGGCGGCAATTCCTGAAGTATTCTTAACTGCGTACCAGACGTTATACTGGATCGGCAAGCTTCAACAGGGCGAGACGGTGCTTGTTCATGCCGGCGCCAGTGGAGTAGGAACAGCTGCGATTCAACTTGCAAAGCAGATTAGCAAGGCTACCGTCATTGTAACTGCCGGTTCTGCGGAGAAGCTGGATTTCTGTCGAGACCTGGGTGCTGATGTACTCATCAATTATAAGGAGCAATCCTTTGACGAAGAGGTGCTTCGGGCTACGAATGGGCAGGGAGCAGATGTAATTCTGGACTTTGTAGGGGCGGATTATTGGGCGAAGAATCTTGCCAGCATTAAGAAGGAAGGTCGTTGGGTACTCATCGGCGTTCTTGGTGGAGTGAAGGTAGAGCAAATGAATTTGTTTGCCTTAATGTCAAAATGTGTTCAGCTGACAGGTACCCTGTTAACGCCGAGAAGTGATGAATACAAGGCGCGGCTTACGCAGGATTTTGCAGCTAATGTTCTGGCCTATTTCGATAACAGCAGCATAAAACCAATTATTGATACCATCTTCCCGCTTGAGAAGGTAAGTGATGCGCACATCCATATGGAAGAGAATCGCAATACAGGGAAAATCATATTGCAAGTGAGATAAATTTCACGTTTACCAAAAAAATAAAAAGTATTAATGAAGACCATGAGCCGCTACTATTATTGTAGCGGTCTTTTTTGGGATGCAGATGGTGTAAGTGATGATCTCGAGATGCCAGCTAGTCAGTCACAAGAATAAAAGGGGGAGTGCAGCTACATCGGATGAAAGTGATATCGATGTATAAATTTCAAATACGAAGAGAGAAAGGTAGAGAGGCATGAAGAAAAATCAATGGTTGATTCTGCTTGCTTTTTGCATTGGATTGGCAAGTTTTATTCCGTCTGCCGGAGCATCTGAAGCTATAACTCCTCAGCAACGGCTGGCTATTTATTATGGTTGGCCTTCTGTCGTAAACGGTGCGGGTGGAAATGTAACAACTGCAACGAACACCTTTGCTCAGTTTGATATCATCGTGTTTGGAGCAGGGCTTGAAGAAACGACACATGGCGATCATGCGAACACAGTCGCGATTATAAACAATCTAAATGCACTCGGCGGCAAGAAAGTTTTTGGGTACGTGAATTTAGGATGTACTCCGAACCCTGATACAACAGCGATTAAGCAAAAAATCAACAAATGGAGTGGTATGAGCGTATATGGTGTGTTCCTTGACTGCGCAGGATTTGACTACTCTGTAACAAGAACAATCCAGAATGATGTCACTGATTATGCACACTCGAAGGGTCTCAAGGTGTTCATGAACGCCTGGAATCCAGATCAAATTGGAGGAGATCTGAACGAAAATGGAGTATACCAGCCGACCCATGTCGGAGTTGGTGACTGGTATCTTGCTGAAAGTTGGCTTATATCTTCCAATACGTATTTATCAATCTCTGATTGGTCAGTAAAAGCTGATAAATGTTTGACATATAAAAGAATTAAAGGTATTGAAACGGCCGTTATTGCCACAAATGCGCCGAATAGTGCATTACCAACAGATAATACGACAGATAAATTTAAAATGGCTTGGTGGGCCGCGGCCATGTACGGGTTCCCATTCCAATGGAGCGACATCTGGTATTCAGGAGGAAATAATACGCTTAACTATTATGCAAGTCCTGCCAATTACGGCACGTTGTTTACAGGCGATCCAATTCATAATTCAGGCTCTACCAGCAACTATCGCACCACAGACACCGGTACGATTTCTGTGGTAGGCAATGGTTCAAGCGCTGGAACAGGTGCCTTTACACCCAATTAATCTCTTTATGATCACAGACTCTTGACCTGTGGCGAGCTGGAAGTGTGTTTATAGAAAAAGGTGCCTTTTTTAGGCACCTTTTTCTTAACATGTAGACTTCGTATCTGCCGAACAAACAAGCACTGCTGATTCAGCAAATATATGCATCAGATAAGCTTCTTTAGTACCCCATATCTTTCAAGATTTTAGATAGCGTACGCAAACGTTCGCCTATCATTTCATCGTCATTGCTCAGTGCTTGGCTGAACAGCTTAATATCCTCATTAATTCGCTCATTGTCCGTACATACCGCCACAGTCATGGCATCTCCTTGCAGGCCAACTCGGTCGATGATAGGCTGCTCGGGATCATAAAGATGCTCATATCGGTAAGCTTCACGAAAATGCTCCAATGAACGACAAATCAGAATAGACAAATCAAGTACACGATGAAGAGGGAGCTCTTCTGACTGTCTGGACCACTTCTCTCCTGTGTATCTCCACACCTTAGCAGAAATATCAATCTTTCCTCTATCGTTCCATTGGGCCAAACCTAACGAGAGGCCTTTGGCATCTGTATCGGGAGCGAGTCGGCCATCAATCTGCTCATAATTTTCTGACACGACAACAGGTTTATGTTTTAACGTAGTAGGTATTTTCATGTTTTGACCCTCTTTTCATTTACTAATTTACTAAATGATTGTTTCATCTTATCTTGAATATCAACGATAGTCAATCTGTCGGGAAATCTGGGTAATATGAGAACTGGCGGGGAAGCCTCCCCGCCAGTTCTTGCAATGAACGCCAACAACTTATTCCTTAGGTGGCTTGTTATATCCTTTGTCTCCATAGGGCTGCAACTTTTCAAGCCATGGCTTTATGATTTGCTTCACTTCCCAGCGGATGTCAGTCACCTTATCGGTTTCCTTCTGCTCCAGAATCTCATAGGTGAAGGCACTAGAACCGAATTCCTTCCAATCCTTCTGGAGCTGAGCATTTGCAAATCTGCCCATGTCCAGCTGCATTTGCAGCGTGAACCATTTATTTTTTAAATTGGGGTAGCTGTCAATGAAGATTTTACCGTTTGTGTTGTTCTTGATCTGAACAACCCCCATGTAAGTCTTGATCTGCTTGTAAGTTTCAATAAGCTCCTTGCGCTTGTTCATATCCATGTTGTTTGTTCTCCTTTTCAAGTATAAAGAGTAATGTGAATTATATATACCTAGCGATAATTCGAACTAACTTTGCTGGCAGCTCATACAAATTTGTAATATCCAAAAAACGGTCATTCCCGTAGATGGCATGAATGATATCCTTGTCTTGACCGATTGCAGCTGCAAGGAATCGAACACCTTTTCGCTCATATTCCTCTATCGTTTGCTGCATGTCATTCACTGCATAAGCTCCTGTGTAATCGTCCATTGCTTTGGGCTGTCCATCACTAATGCTAATGAGCAGCTTGGTTTGTTGTGGTGACACGGCTAACCGTTCCGCCATCATCCGCAGTGCCATTCCATCACGATTATTACTTCTGGCCTGGATGTTCATGAGTCTGAATCGGTCGCTTGGATCTGGCTTCTCAAAGTCGGTGTAAGCAAAGATCGACATTTGCTCCATCCTGGAAACATCAGCCGTGTCGCCGTAGATGAGTATGGGGATCTGGCAAATCTGACAAAATTCGTAGACTGCCATTACTGCTTGTTTTGCTGCCTCCAATCTGCCAAACGCAGACATTGAAGCGGATTCGTCAATCCTTAGACCAACCACTAGGGAAGGGGACTCAGATGGAGGGCGTTTTTTGGCAAAGTATCGATAATCCCTGTAAGCCACACTATCCGCCTGAAACTTGCTTCCATAATAACGATTCCTTGTATACACGGAAGACACCTCATGTTCCAGGAGAGGGAGTGTTTTTCTAGCAATTTCCCTCACGATTGGCATGAGTCCTCTGCTGAGACGATCGTAATCGTGCTGATCTTCTAGCGTATAGTCTGGTCGGTGAACGATTAGCTTCACCTTTTCATGAATCGTATTGGATACCATTTCCCGTGCGGCACGATTCAGTTTTTTGCGAAAATCGCGCTCTTTTTGTTTTTCATCCTCAGTCATTGGCGCTGGATTGGCCTGATGATATTGGGGGCAGCCGTCTTCACCCGTATCTGTACTTTTCATATCGCCGTGAGAATCCGCAGATGTTAGTGATGAACGATCCTCACTATCCGCAGACTTTCTAAGTGCTATGCCTTTTTCCTCGGTAAGGCTGTCAGCATCATAATCAAGATCCGAGTCGATATCTCCCCATGTCTTGATTTCTATTGGTTCACCGATTTTTCGTTTTTTTTTACCTGATTCGCAACGTCCTCTAAGTTAGCAAGCACACCATTCTTCTCAAGCGCCTCTTCCAGAATCTTAATTTCTTCATCATCGGTTGTTATTTTATAGATGACCTTATGATATAGGGATTCTTTGACGGAGGCTCCTCCAGCAACTGCATCTGTCCAGTAAAAAAAGGAACGCATTCCAGCCACGCCTTTGATGGCATTTGCCCGAGCTGTTCGATCCAAAATGATAATAACATCTGCTAACACGCTCAGCATCTTTTCATCCTGATACCCTGTTTTGGATATCGCGCGTTCCATCATGACCTCTTTGCCGGGCAGATCCATCTTTTCTGTGTGTTGAACTCTGTCACGCAGAGCTTCGTTTAACGGTCTGGCCCCTGCATAGCTGCGATTTGTTGTAATGACTGCGATGAAGTCTGGGTGCCTGTGTATGATCTCGGTGGGGAGATTCATGCTTCCATCCAGCTCCAGAGCAGAGTTTAACGCCATCAATACTGCAGCATCACGAATCACGTTTGGTTCTTGAATTTCCAGAAGATATCCTTTTTGATACGCTCTAACGATTTCAGATGGGTAAAATCGGTACTCAACCGCTTCGCCCTCGGTGTATTCTGCTGCACGCTTTAGCATCTGCTTCATTTGTAAGGCGGCCTGTTCCTGTGTAATCTGTAGCGCATTCATAAGCACTTCAGTAATGTGATGCAAACTATCGCTCTCATAGATCGCTTGCCAAATGCGTTGCTCCTCAGGCTCCAGCTTCTCAAATTGCTCAGAAGGAATGACGGGCAATATAGCGCCGATAATATCTGATTTATCCATATCGGCAAAGCAGGTTATTTTCGTATAAGGCAATCTGAAATTCGCAGACAATGCTTTGGCAAGTTGAGTTTTACCGGAACCGGCATCGCCTTCTAACAGAATATTAGCAATTTTCATTTCCCCGTGATTCCAATTGCGTTTTACTTCTTTACATATACGCTGTTCTTCTTCGCTGACCTGATGGGAGGAAGGCTTTTTCCAAATCAGCCTGTTCTCTTCATCCGTCAGTTGTCTTGCAGGGGACAAGACATAGTTTTCATGTACATTCATTTCAATATTCTCCTATCTATCATGATGCGGAGCTTCGCTCATCTTTTGTTTTCTTTCAAAAAGGAGAGGGGTGAGCAACAGTGCACCGCCAATAATCAAAATACCGCTCACGACATATACAGTCAGAAGTGATGACATCTCCTTCAAATAACCGGATATGAACATGCCAGCGACCATCATACCCATAAAAACAGGTGTAATCACGCCGGATACTCGGCCCATAAACGAACCTTCCGTATTGCGTACAATAAGCGTCTGAATGCCGCCATGAATACAGGGGTAAAACAAGCCGCTAATCACTAAGAGAACAACAGTCAGCCAAATCAGAGAAGACGCGCCAATTCCCATCGTACAGACGGCGGCGACAAGCAAGCCGATCGTGAGCAGCAACTGTGGCTTAATCTTTTTGGCGATTCCCATAATGGCAATTCCACCTACGAACATGGCTGCTCCGTTGGCCATCACAAACCACTGCAAATCTTGTTTGTTTAATCCCAATTTCTCGATGACAAGGAAGATTTGGAGCGGTTGAGTCAGACCAGACGCTAATCCGACAGCTGCGAAGGTCATGCAAAGTGTGCGTAACGATTGATTTGACCCAATGTAGCGCAGTCCGGCCGCCAGCTCCTTGAAGAAGCTGCCCGCATCGCTCGATTTCGGTTCTACCTCATCACGTGGGAGTGTGGACAAAATGAACGAAGATCCCAGGAAGAAGACAGCCGTCAAAATCAGAGATACGTGAATTCCAAACTGTATAAAAAGAAATGTGCCGATGACCGGACCCAAGACCGTGAAGATGGCGACAAGTGTTTGGAACATTGCCATCACACCCTGAAGTTGTTCACCTGGTACATGCCGCTTGAATAGTTTCATGGCCGAAGGCTGAGAAAATTGGGACAGACTGGCGGAAATAAATGATCCGATCAGGAGGGCAATCCATCCGTTATTCAAAACGGCAATCAACACAGCTACAACGGACAAGGCAGACAGCAGATCACTCCATACCATCGTTCGCTTCGGCTTCCATCGGTCGGCAAAGGTTCCGCCAATGAGTCCGAATAGGAAAATCGGAGCAAATTCCGCAACTGAAATCAGCGATACATAAATCGGATTATTGTTCGTCAATTCGGTCACATACAGCAGTACCGCATAATTGCGGATCCAAATTCCGAGTTGCAGCAGCACCCGGGAGAGGATAATCGTTCGAACATATCGATTGGACAACATCATCAATACCCCATATCCTTTAATATTTTGGATAAATTGCGAAGACGCTCGCCGATCATCTCATCGTTGTCACTCAGCGCCTGACTGAACAGCTTAATGTCCTCATTGATTCGCACATTCTCCGTTTCAATTGCCACCGTCATGGCATCTCCTTGCAGACCAATCCGGTCGATGACGGGTTGCTGCGGGTCATACAAATGCTCAAACCGGTATGCTTCGTGAAAATGAGCTACAGATCGGCAAATCAAAATGGATAAATCAAGCACACGATGGAGGGGCAGTTCCTCCGAATCCTCCGACCATTTCTCTCCCGTATGTCTCCATACCTTGGCGGAAATATCGACCTTGCGGCTGTCATTCCACTGAGCTAATCCAAGGGAAAGACCTTTCACATCTGTGTTCTTAGCGAATTGGCCATCAATTTGCTCATAATTGTCCGACACGACAACAGGCTTGTGTTTTAACGTAATGGGTATTTTCATTTTCTCCCTCTTTTCAATTTTGTATTTACTAAATTACTAATTTACTAAATTACTGCTTCAGTTTATATTGGATCTCATCTGGAGTCAATCTTTTTTGAATTCAGTTTTCTAAAATCCGCGTTTGACTGCATGGTAAGAATGAGAAAAAGAGTGGTTAATCGTTATGTTCATTGTGGGAATTGAGTCGATGAATAGGGGAGACACGCATGTATAACATTTCAACTGTGAACGGAGATAGTCTAGATGTGTGAAACTGAAAAAACAAAAGAGCTGTTAGGCAAGTAAATTACTACTGCCCGACAGCTCGTTGTTAAGAACGTATAAGTTATGAATTCGTCAATCACTTATCTCATGTATAATGTCTCATACTCCTCCTTCGTCATACCGAAATACACCTCGTCATGGTACTTCCCATTAGTGTAAATCATGCTGCGCAGTCTGCCTTCCTGAATGAAACCCAGCTTGCGGTGCAAGTTCATAGAAGCTTCGTTGAAGGAATAAATGCATACGGTCGCTTTTTGATATCTCAGCTCGAAGAAATAATGCTTCAAAACGGTTAGTATCATATCACTGGCGTAGCCCTTGCCCCGATAAGCAGGCAATACGGATATCGCGTAATCGAAGGTTCCGTTTTTTGGGTCGCAGCCATCGATCTCAACGGTACCGACAAGGTCTCCCTGTTCGGCATCCTCGGCGATCCAGTAGAAATCATGGCTATTTTCCGAAGCTCCCTGCGAAATTTGTTCGATCCATTCTTCCATTTGTGCCTGTGTCCGTGGAAATGCAATCGAGTCCATATTTTGCAGTATGCTGTCATCCAAACTGTCGAATATGGTGATATCATCCTCAACAGGTGCGCGGAGCCGAATACGTTTGCCTTTCCAATAGGAAATGTCCATTCGTAAAATTACCTCACTTCGTTTAGATGGATTAGAATAAATAGGCGTATCATCTTCTCTTTATTCGGTCTATCTTCTTTTTCTCCTTTTGTATTTTCATTTTATAGAAACGCATGTCTTTCTTTTTTTGAAGCACTTCACTGCATGCGTATGCCTTTTTTAATAGGTTTAAGTAACAAGCGTTCGTGCGGCTGACCATCCACTTACCATTTTCATAGCAGAGGAGTGCAGTCGTCATTTTCTGTTCTTTGCTCAAGCCAAGACAGATATCAAACCAGGCTTCACACATCGATCTCCCCAGTCCGGTTTCCTGCCAACTATCAAATTGGGATAGGAGCTGTTCCCATAATTGTGCAGTCTCATAAGCCTTACCGCAGTCGTTATTCATGATATGCAGTTTGGTAATATCAAGGAGTGCAGATGTCTTATCCCTCGGATCACTGATAGAATCTAGTTCCTTTTCTTTATAAGAGATGGCCTTCTTATAATTACCGATTTCTTTGGCACGATAATATAAGGTTGTGATGCTAGTTTCAGCGTCCTGTTCAAGAATGGCAAACAATCGATCTGCCTCTTCATCATCCTTAAAATCAATTGCCCGAGACAACAGACTATCTGTAGATTCTTTCTCGATGCTGTCTGGGAACCATAGGGCCATTCTTTGCATAAATGATTCGATATCTTGCTCTGTATAGAGGGTTCTCAATTTATCCTTGCGTTCAAAAAGGTAGCTGTTCGACTCCGTAAGTCCAACTTCCTCTATGTATGTACACGTTTGTTCCACTCCAGCTGAGAAGATAAATTCGTCAAAATAACCGCAATACGTATCGAAATTAGCGGATTTTGCTTTCTCAAATGTCCATACATTTTCGAGCTTGCGGAATTTGGCCAGCAAATAAGAGAGGAGCAGCAAGGAATCCCCGTATCCTTGGAAGGCGTCATGAGTACGACTTTCCACTTCATTCTCCATCAAATATCGAATGAAATCATAGTCTTCTTCTCTCCAATCATACTGAAGCGCAACCGCAGCCGCATATCGTTTCCAATAGTTTGCGTCAGAATCCTCATATTCGAACTCTTTCCATAGTGCTTTGGAGTTTCTGATTTCCTCGATATTTCGTATAATTTCTTTGGTTTCCAACAAGCAACCCTCCATGTATTCATGTGATTGTAAACGATGAATGATATCTATATCTCTCATATATCCACTTTTATATCTATCCTTTATCTTAACAAAAATTAAGGCGAAGCTTAACGTCTGAATCAGGACAGATGCTGCCGAGATTGATAACGTTATAGGTGCAAGAGCGAACCGCTCACTAGCTGCCTAACGGCTAGAAACAACCCGATCTGAAACGGAGGGATTCATTATTCGAAGTCAACAAGATAGGAACTCAACTATGTCCCTGCTGGCGCTTATGCTGTGCACGTTTGCGATCGGCACCACTGAATTTATTACGATGGGTATACTTCCAGAGGTGTCACAAGATTTGCATGTATCCATTAGCGCCGCCGGATTACTCGTTACTGGCTATGCGATTGGTGTGGCCATTGGAGCTCCACTCTTAACCGCGATTACAGGCAGGGTCGAGCGCAAACGGCTATTGCTCGGACTAATGCTGCTGTTTGTGATAGGGAACGTGCTCTGTGCTCTGGCACCTACTTATGCATTTCTGCTGGCTGCACGGTTCGTGGCAGCATTTGCTCATGGAACCTTCTTTGGAGCGGGTGCGGTAGTTGCCTCGAAGATAGTGCCCGTGCAGAAGCAAGCTAGTGCAGTTGCCATGATCTTCACCGGGGTTTCTGTCGCGAACATTGTTGGCGTCCCATTAGGAACATTTGTAGGCCAACAATTGGGCTGGCGAGCGTCTTTCTGGTCTGTTGGTGCACTTGGATTGTTAGGCACACTTGCTGTAGCTCTATGGGTACCTCGCATAACATTTCAAGCGAAGAGCCAATTGCGGCAAGAACTGCATGTATTGAAGAGTGCACAAGTTCAACTCACGCTCGTAATGACGATACTGAGCTTTGTCGGAATTTTTGCAGCCTTTACCTATGTTGCACCGATGTTAACCGAGATCACGGGCTTTTCATCCGACCAAATCACGCCAATTCTGCTCTTGTACGGAGTCGGATTGACAATAGGGAATACGTTGGCGGGCAAGCTTGCTAATCGCCGCATCATGCCAACAGCAATTGGAGGACTTGCATTCTCTGCCTTCACGATGGGCCTGCTGTATTTCACCATCCATGTGAAGTGGGCGGCAGTATTGACCATTCTGTTATGGGGTCTGGCCTCGTTCGGTCATGTACCCGCCTTACAGATGCGCATCATTGAGAAGGCGAAGGGAGCACCTAATCTTGCATCATCATTGAACATAAGCGCCTTTAATTTGGGCATCGCACTCGGGTCATCGCTAGGTGCTTGGGTCATCCACAGTGGGTTCGGGCTCACAGCAGTGCCTATTGCGGCTACAGTGCTTACGATCGTTGCCATTATTGTTGCCCTTTATGGTTGGAGAAGAGATACAGTCGTCAAAGAAGTAACAAAAGCAGCTTAACTGTATTCGTGACAAAACGATAGTTCAGAAAAGGAGAGATTTAAATGAAATACACTACGTTAAAGAAAACTTCCATCCAAATATCGGAGATTGGATTCGGAACAAATGCAGTAGGTGGGCATAACAACTACGCCAATGTAAATGAAGATATCGGGAAACAAACGGTTCAAGAAGCCATTGAGCAGGGAATTACGTTACTGGATACAGCGGATGCCTATGGCTTTGGGCGTTCGGAACAATTGATTGGGGAAGTTATTCAAGACTGCCGAAACAGTCTTGTACTAGCAACCAAGGGGGGAATCGAGAAACTCGACGACGGCAGCATTCGGTTAAATAATCATCCCGACTATCTAAGAAATGCTGTAGAAGCAAGTATGAAGCGGCTTCAGACGGATTATATCGATTTATACTATATTCACTTCATCGATGAGCGCATTCCGCTAAGTGAATCAATCGGCGAACTTACTCGTTTAAAGGAGGAGGGAAAGATTCGTGCAATCGGTATTTCCAATGCGACGGTTGAACAAGTGAAGGAAGCGAATGCAACGAATGCAATCAATGTATTGCAAAGCCCATATCATATGCTCGATCGTTCAGCAGAACAGGAACTGATTCCGTACTGTCTTGAGCATGATATTTCGTTTATTCCTTATGGGCCTCTTGCGTTTGGAATATTGGGTGGGAAATACCAACCTGATATGAAACTGGATGATGGAGATTGGCGAAAGGACTTAGAACTGTTCCAGCCCGATGTGTTCACGCAGCATCTTGCCCGCGTAGAAAAATTGAAGGCAATCGCAAGTGAACAGCAGCTTGCGCTGCCGAATCTCGCACTTGCTTGGCTGCTGCAGCAGCCAGGCGTGGATGCGGTCATTCCTGGCGGGAAGCGAGTAGAACAGATTCATGACAATGCAGCGGCGAGCGGCATCCAGCTTCCTGCATCAACATGGAATCAAATCCAACTCATTCTCGAAGGATAACGGATTATAACAGATATAGGAACAAGCCCTGCCAATCATGTTGGAGGGCTTGTATTTGTAATATTGGCTTCACAATTTACATTGCTTCTCTCCCTATATACAATAGAACCGGACGCTTCTATGCGAACAAGGCAATGACGAAGAGAGGGAAGCGATATGGAATTATCTGTGTATACGAACAACCAATTTTTCTTTACTTATGTCAGACATCTATTCGACGACAGAATGAAGCTGAATCATATTGAGGACTGCCACCGATTCCGTGAAGCAATTGCCCAGGCAACCCCCCGCAGCATATTCTTATTAGATTCGAATCAAATCGAGGATGACACTTGCTTCACCCGCATGATGACAGAGACTAAGGTGCCTATCATGATCGTGAATCCAGATGAGAAGGATACCTTGAAGAAGATCATGATGTGGGAACAATCCATATCTGGAATGCTGGGTGTAGACATCGTGGAGGAGCCGATCAATGGGAGTCAAGCGAAAGAGATTGATGGAGCAGTTATGCTGGGTGATAAGCACACTCTATTTCACATCGGAAATCACTCCATACAGAAGCAGGGAGAAGAACAGGTCTTATCGACGCTGGAATTCAAGCTGCTCTATCATTTGGTACATCAAGACGAACAACCAATATCAGCGCAGGAGCTTGCGGATCAGTTGGATACCTCCGAGGGTGTACTCTACATTTACGTCAAGAAAGTTCGCGAAAAAATCGAAGCAGACCCAAGTCATCCGACCATTCTACAGCACCTTAGAGGCAGAGGATATGTACTGCACCAATTCAGAAGCATAGAATCAATCATACAATAAACAAGCCCCCGATGAGTCAGGGGCTCCAGTCTACGTCTACGCTACCCAGAGGCAGACAGCGATTTACGATTTCAATAACCATAATGCAGGGACATTTGGAGGCTCCCATCCTACAAGAGACGTATGAGCAACAAGCGCCGCATAGGTTTTACCGTTATAAGTTACGAGCGCGCCAGCCGCATAGGAGGTATTGGCTGCCCACGGTGTGGCCGTTGGGGCAGGCGCTGTTGTGACGCTTACAGCATTGCTGCTCGGCGACACATTGCCAGCAGCATCATAAGCAATGACCGTGAATGTGTAAGGGGTATTCGCCGTAAGCCCTGTTACCGTATACGTCACCCCATTTGTGGTAGCTACCAAGTTCGAGCCATTATAAACACGGTATCCAGCCACGCCCACATTGTCCGTTGATGCTGTCCAAGACAGCTTCACACTCGTAGCAGTAATATTCGAAGCGGTTAATTGGGATGGGGCAGTTGGCGGCTCCGTATCCGGCTGCGGTGCTGACGTCTTGAAGGATACGGCGTTACTATTAGTGGATTCATTGCCTGCGGCATCAACGGCCCGCACCGTATACGAATAGGTTGTATTCGGCGTTAGTCCCGTTAGCGCGTATGCTAAAGTGCTTCCATTCGTTGATCCAACGAGTGTGGAATCTTTATAAATGTTATACCCCGTTACGCCTACGTTGTCGGTGGAAGCATTCCAAGATAATTTGGCGGTATACGCCGTAACGTTCGATACGGCAAGATTCGATGGTGCCGTAGGCGGGGTCGGATCGACAGGGGAACCGCCGCCGAAGTCCACATCGATGACATTATAGAACGCGTTTGCGGTGTCTGCAATTTCCCACACGGCAAGGATTACTTGGTATCCCGTCCGGCTTGGAACCTTGCACGTGTCGGAGTAAGAATGCGGAGGCTGCTTGCCTTTATAATCCACGTTGCAGAACGGAGTCAAGTCGAAGGAGGCGCGGCTAAGCGGCGCATTCGGATTCCAATCCTGCTTCGTAATATAATATTTCCAGCTAGTTGTAGCGTGGTTAGCTTCAATCGTCCAATGGAACGTAGTCGTTCCCGGGGTAATGTTCACCTTGCTCCAGCGCGTTGCCGATTGTTGATCAAGCTCTGGAAATGCACCGTTAGCACTGGCGATTTTGCCGTCAGCCGGCCCTGCGGCTGGAAACCCCTTATATGCTTCCAAGCTTTGCGGCTCATAAATGATAAATCCGCAGTTCTTGTTCACCTTCTTCGCGCACAGATCAGCTCGGCTGCTAGGAGAATCGATGTAACCGTGCGCCAATACAGTCCCCGAGAACAAGAGCGTGACAACGAACATCGCGAGCATGATTCCACCTGCAACCAACCATTTGCGCATTCCTGCGTTCCACGTACACGTAACTGTCAAAATCATATTCCTCCTTCAAATTGAGCGTAAAATTACAATTAATGCTAACTCGTGGTGTTGTAGATTGGCGAAGTTACACCTTCTTTCATGGCATTGGATATTTCCAGTGCAAAATATTGTATAAAAACTCATGATGAGTCAATACCGGATGAAAAAGGATCTCATTGTCAGAACACAGAAAAATGTATACGCTTTAACTATGAGGATGATGAAAAGAAAATTTTTATATGTGATCGAAACTCCCTTCGAATCAAGTGCAGCCACATTCTTTGGCTGTTCTAAATCGAGATCCATCCAATATGGAAGCTTGTCCGATCGCTTCATTGACAGTTTCGGACATTGAAGGTAAGATGCAGGAAGATGAATATGTCCTCGTTAGGTGAGGCTCCTATACGAATACAGGCCACTGCCCGGAAACATCGAGAGATGCCAATGGGTAGAACAGGGATTGCCGGATTAAGGCTTTTCATAATGTGGCTAAGAAGCGGCAAGCTTCTTTACGTTGTATAGTGCCAAAACTGTACCAGGGGGAATGAAGCTTATTTGAATTGTGCTCAGCTGCAGCAACTATTCTCAATACTAGCTCTCCCATTTGGTAGGGAGGGCTTTTTGCTATGTTTGGCACCATACTATCGCGCAAGAGCAATCAACAATTACGTCCATATATCGTTACCTAAGGAGGATAAGCTGAGATGAACAAATCGGAAAGCACAATGGAAGTAAAGGGAGCCGTCCGCAATCACGTGCTCGTGGTGGAGGATGACCATCATATACGGCGTTTTATTTCGATTAATCTGGAGCGGAACGGTTTTCAAGTGGCAGAAGCTGCGATAGGCAGTGAGGCAATAATGCAATTTACAACGAATCGACCGGATGCTGTCATTCTCGATATTATGCTGCCTGATATGGAAGGCTTCGAGATATGCCGGCAAATCAGAGATGTGGATTCCGAAGTGGTCATCATCTTCCTGACAGCGAAGGGGCAGGATTTCGACAAAATTAAAGGGTTAGAGCTCGGTGCAGATGATTATATCGTGAAGCCGTTCAACCCGCTGGAACTTGTCGCAAGAATCAACACAGTATTGCGGCGCTCAAATCAGTCCTCACATGTATCCAGTAGAATAATTGAGTCAGGGCCAATTACCCTAGATAAGGATGCGAATAAAGTATGTAAACACGGGATGAAGATCGAGATGACTCCGAAGGAGTATGGCATGATTAAGGCATTTCTTGAACATCCCGACAAGGCATTATCGCGCGATGAATTATTGAATTTAGCTTGGGGAGAGGATTTTGTCGGTGACCCGAAGACAGTCGATGTCCACGTTCGCAAGCTGCGAGAGAAGATTGAGGATGACAGCTCGAATCCGAGACGAATTGAGACGGTATGGGGGATGGGCTACCGCTGGAAGAGAGGCGAATAATGATAGGTATCCGGCAGAGATTAGTAGGCAGCTACTTAGCTGTTATATTAACAACGGTATGCATCTTAGAAGTCATCTTGATTACGTCAGTGAACTATTATTATCACTACAATGTAGAACGAGCGCTCATTAATCAGGCGGAGATCTCAGCCGCCTTTTTCCAGCAATATTTTGCTGAGGAAGAAGTAGCGGAACAATCGGAGAAGCTCGTACGAGCTTTCTCTCAACATACTTCTGCTCAGGTGCAGATCATGGATGCTGCTGGACACATCATTCAAGATTCATATGGTACGCAAGCAGGCAAAGAGATCATTCGCTACACCGATGTACAGCAAGCTGCTGCTGGAGAGGTAGGCACTTGGCGCGGTTTTGACGATGACACCAACGAGCATATTGTTTCGGTATCCTATCCGCTTCAATCCGAAGGCAAGACTGTTGGAATTGTCCGCTTTATCAGCTCACTGACCGGTACAATCGATGCTGTCCGCTATATTTCCATCTTGTTCATATTGGCAGGAGTACTTGTTGTTGCCATTGTAGCTATGCTTAGTATCTTTTTATCTCGAACCATTACGGGGCCCATCCGCGAATTAAAAAAAGCAGCGGAAGTCATGGCAGATGGCAATTTCTCTATCCGCGCCAAAAAGGTGTATCGGGATGAATTAGGCACACTAGCTGACACGATGAATGCAATGGCTTCCCGAATTAGCCGCAATGAGCAGCTCAAGAATGAATTTATCTCCTCTGTCTCGCACGAGATTCGAACCCCGTTAACGAATATTAAGGGATGGGCTGTCACGTTGAAAGCAGGTGGAACACGTGAAGATGATTTGGTAACGGAAGGACTGGATATTATTGAATCCGAGACCGATCGCCTATCCCAATTGGTAGATGAATTATTGGATTTCTCTAAGCTGGATGCCGGCAGGCTGGAATTAGCATTCAGCCTTGTCGATGTACCACGTCTAGTCCAACAGATTGGTATATTGCTCTCACCGAGAGCTGCCCGCTTAGGAATCAAGCTTCATATTCATTCAGATCCTATGTTCCCTATAATCTTTGCTGACGAGAATCGTCTGAGACAAGTACTCATTAACCTATTAGATAACGCGTTTAAATTTACGAACGAACAGGGAGAGATTGATTTGAATGCGCGTGCCTTTGAACATGAAGTCATGATTTGTGTCAGAGACACAGGCTCCGGTATTCAAGAGCATGAACTGGGCATGGTCATGAAGAAATTTTACAAAGGGAAGAATAGTCCGACGGGTAGCGGTCTGGGATTGTCTATTAGTGAAGAGATTATTCGTCTACATCAAGGCAGAATTGAGATGGAGAGTGAGCAGGGCATTGGTACCGAAGTTCGAATCTATCTTCCTATTCATCACGAGATTGGCAGAGAAATTTAACGATTTCATAACCCTTTCATAGCATTGAAAATATACACTAGTACATGGAATACGGACAGGCAAGGAAAGTGGGCGTGAGCAAATGAAAAAACAGATTGTGCGGCAGGTATTGATTTGGGGTGTTCTTATCTGGACAGTTGGCTGTGGTGTTCCGGCAGCGCCAATCGACCTCATTCAGTCACCGATACCCGCCAGTCATATCCATGAAGCTGCTGTTCGCCGAGCATTACCAGACGGTTCCCGATTATTAATCCCGAAGCATGGGGGAGGGAATACAGGAATATCGTACGGCGACTTTGATGGGGATGGCCACGATGAAGCAATCATCGTATACGAAGAGAATGTGCGTAATGAGAAATTGCGTAAAGCAGCCTTACTCAGATATGAGAATAAGCAGTGGAACATTGTCTGGAATACGAAGGGCTATGGATACGGACTGGATTATGCAGGTATGGCCGACGTCAACAAGGACGGCTTGCCGGAAATCATTTTGGGTTGGACAATGGGTGGCGGAGAAAATGGACTGGATGTGTACACCTGGAGAGATAAAGATGTAAAACTATGGGACAAAAAAACATACAGCGGGCTAATTGATATCCATGAAGAGGATCATTCTGGGAAGTCTCAAGAGAAGTAGGGAATGAAAGAGAAAGGAGCAGTTATGAAAATCAAGAAAAAGTGGATCGTAATCTCGCTGTCATTCGTGCTCGTTATGACAGTGGGATATGTACTGCGCAAGGAACTTGCCCTCCTGACTTTTGACATGTTCCTCTCGAATCAGGTGGAGAAGAAGCTGGAGGAGACATATAAGCCGATAACGATCAAAGACCCATTAGTGCATGACGAGCCATTTTCGGTTCTGCTTCTCGGCATCGATCAGCGGGATAAGGAAGTAGGACGATCCGATTCCATGATCTACTCCATCGTGAGGCGTAAGGAAAATCGGATCTTATTATTATCCGTTCCACGCGATAGCTACACCGAGATTGTAGGCAGGAACAAGCAAGACAAAATCGCCCACGCTTATGCATTTGGCGGGGCGAAGATGAGCATCGACAGTGTTGAGCAGTTGCTTAAGCATCCCGTTACCCATTATGCAGCGATCAATTTCACCGGATTCAAGAACGTCGTGGATGCGTTAGGTGGAATTAAGTTACCGATAACAGAGGATATCGTAAATAAAAACTGGAATCATGACAAATTCAGAATTGAAGCGAACAAGCCAATCTATAACGGACTTGAGGCGCTCAACTTTGTACGCTACCGCGAGGATTCCGATATGAATCGCATGATGCGCAATCGGATCTTTTTGCAGGCGGTTGCAGAACGGGCGGTACAGCTTGATAAATTTAGCCATATTCCAGAAATACTCGATTTCGCTGGCGATCACTTCTCAACAGATATTGCCCCTACTGATCTGATTGACTTAGCCAAGTCCATTTTCATGAAGGAAAGCATTCCACAATTCAGTACCTATGCATTAGATGGGGAAGGTATGATGATGCATGATATATGGTATTACAAGTTGGACGAGAAGGATCTTGCGTATGCGCGTGAACTCATTTCGAACTGGCTTGATCCTGCAATTACAGCTGAACAATTGATGGAGCCTAAATCTAAGCATTAGTTTGCATTCTCTCCCGTGCAAGAACGGAGGCATACGAGATGGAACCTACAATCACAAGAGGCCGACCTGATTTCCTCTTACTTCTTTCGGTCGTGCTGCTCGCATGTTTTGGAACGGCTATGATCTTCAGTGCTAGTTCCGCGTTAAGCAGCTTGAAGCATGAGGATCCATGGTATTACACGTCGAGACAGGTCAAGTTCGCTTGCATTGGACTCCTTGGTATGTTCGTGATGATGAATATTCCAATACGAGTCTGGAAGAAGACGGCACCCTATCTCCTGCTGCTAACAGTAGTGATGCTGATTGTCGTAATGGCAGCCGGAAGCAGTATGAATGGGGCGAGAAGATGGATTGTTGTGGGCGGATTTCAGTTTCAACCCGTGGAATTTACGAAGCTTGCCCTCATTATGTACATATCATCACTTATCAGTAACAAGGGAGAACGCATTCGAAGCTTTAAGAAAGGCCTGCTGCCTATTCTCATTGTCGTCAGCTTCATTTCCTTGCTCATTATGAAGCAGCCTGATTTCGGGGCAGTTCTTATGCTGCTCTTCATCTGCCTTACCGTCATGATTGTTGGCGGTGTGCATTTGCGTCAACTAGCAGTTTTATTTCTTGCTGCTCTCCCTGTCCTCATCTTCTTGGCATTCAGTCAGAGCTATCGCTTGCAACGGATTGCTTCATTTATAAATCCGTATGATGACCAACAGGGTTCAGGCTATCAACTGATTCAATCCATCTATGCATTGGCACATGGTGGTGTAACAGGAACCGGATTTGGTCATGGAATTCAGAAGCTGTTCTATCTACCTGAAGCGCATACGGATTTTATATTTGCGGTCATCGGAGAAGAATTCGGCTTTCTTGGCTCATGTCTGGTTGTATTCGTTTTCTTTGTCCTAGTTGTAAGAGGATTCATGTCTGCGCTGAGTAGTGATGATCCATTTGCGATTATGCTAGGTACCGGAATCGTCAGTATGATCTTTATTCAGTTCATGCTTAACTTAGGAGCAGTGACCGGTCTACTTCCCATTACTGGAGTTCCGCTTCCCTTTGTCAGTTATGGAGGCTCCTCCTTAATTCTATGTATGGCAAGTACGGGCATTATTCTTAGCATTTCTCGTGATAATTATCGAAGACAGCAGCTGCAAGGCAGCGGTCGGAAAGGAATTCAAAAGGAATAGACCTATGATCATATTTTTGCGTAAACTTAGTAAGGTTGACAAGCTGACTCTCGTTATCGTCGGATGTCTAGTAGCTATTGGTACGTTAGCCGTCTATGAGGCAACGATAAATACGAAACTGCATGGCATTCATATTAACAATCTCATCTTGTTCGGCGTATTCTGTGTCCCGATGCTGATTCTAGCAACAATTGACTACAATATATTAGTTGGGAAGCTATCCTATGTATGGTATGGATTGGGTATTGTGCTGCTCTTGCTCGTCATGTTCAAGGGGGAGAATATTAATGGAGCAGTTCGCTGGGTTAGTATTGGAAGCTTCCAACTGCAACCGTCAGAGATGATGAAGATTGCTACAGTATTGCTGGCGGCTCATCTGCTGCAGAAGCGGGGAGGGGATCAGCTTCGCTTCGTACAGGACATCCTGCCACTTGCCGCAGTATTTCTCTTGCCCACAGTAATCATCATGAAGCAGCCGGACTTAGGCACCGCACTCGTATTTATCGCCGTGATGATAAGTATGCTGTGGATGGGAAATGTGAAGGCGATGTACATGATCATTTGCCTCTCCGTGATCGCAATTGCGGTTGGAACGATCTGCTGGCTCTATTTCGTGGATCATGATTTACTGGCCAAACTTGTAAAGCCGCATCAGATGTCGAGGATTCAGACCTTTCTTGATCCAACCAGCGACCCTGATAAGTCATGGCATGTGAAAAATGCAATGAGCGCCATAGGGACAGGCGGACTAAGCGGAAGTGAAGGATTTTACATGGATCGGGGCTTCATTCCGTATGCGTATTCGGATTCCATCTATGTTGTTATTGGGGAAAAGTACGGGTTTATCGGGTCTTCCATCTTGCTTCTGCTGTACTTCATGCTTATCTATCGAATTGTCCTCATTGCAAATATGAGCATGAACCTGGCGGGGGGGTATCTCGTAATTGGCTTAGTAGGCATGATCGTCTTCCAGGTGTTCGTGAATATAGGCATGCACATCGGACTTGTCCCTCTAACCGGGCTATCATTGCCGTTCATTAGTTACGGAGGAAGCTCCTTGCTTACGAACATGCTTACGATTGGCTTGGTCATGAGTGTACATGTTCATCGGGATACCATCCCTCTGCAAATTACTGCATAAGAAGCAGGGCTCAAACTTCAGAGGATTTTATGAGCGATCAAGCGTTTATAACTCAAGTTGCCTCCACATTTGGATATGTAGTACGATAATAAGGAATCTAAGTACTGGGATATTGTAGCACATATTACAGGGGATAGGAGCGCTTTTAC
This sequence comes from Paenibacillus suaedae, assembly GCF_032337355.1. Classification (NCBI taxonomy): domain Bacteria; kingdom Bacillati; phylum Bacillota; class Bacilli; order Caryophanales; family Paenibacillaceae; genus Paenibacillus; species Paenibacillus suaedae. Next base: position 13,296 of record NZ_JAVYAA010000006.1, on the reverse strand, counting down.
ATGCTGACGCCACTGAAGGATAAGACGGTCGTTGTGACTGGAGCAAGCAAAGGAATCGGTAAAGGAATTGCGAGAACATTCGCCGCAAAGGGTGCGAAAGTCGCAGTTGTCGCACGCAGCCTGACGAAAGCGGAGGAAACCGCAACTGAAATCCGAGAGAACGGAGGCGTTGCTCATGCCTTCGAAGGCAATGTCGCCGATTTGGAATCGATGAAGAGCGTTGCGAGCGAAACGGCAAGTACTTTCGGGGGGATTGACGTGCTTTGTGCCAATGCCGGTATTTTTCCGAATGCAACGATTGAGGAGATGACAGGAGAGCATTGGGATCAGGTGATGAACACGAATGCACGCGGGACGCTGTTTTCCCTTCAAGCCTGCCTGCCTTTTTTGAAGAAAGCGGAGTATGGCCGGATTATTGTTACCTCTTCCATTACGGGTCCGGCTACCGGTTATGTCGGATGGTCGCACTACGGTGCGAGCAAAGCCGCTCAGCTTGGATTCATGCGCAGTGCGGCGCTCGAGCTTGCGCGTTACAATATCACAATCAACGCCGTCATGCCCGGTAACATCATGACGGAAGGCTTGGAAGGTCTTGGGGATCATTATCTGAACACGATGACAGCTTCCGTTCCGCTCAAGCGGCTTGGAAGCGTCGAAGATATCGCCTACGCCGCTCTTTTTTTGGCTTCGAGGGAGGCAGGTTATATTACGGGTCAAACTATCATCGTTGATGGCGGTCAGCTTCTTCCAGAGAGTCTGGAAGCGATGGGGCAGAACTGATACATAAAATGATTGAAAACAGGCAGGTTCATTTGTAATAACCGATTAGAACGGCAAAGGGAGAATATGATGATGTCGTACATGGGTTGGAGCAGTGTAATTAAGATCATTAATAAATCGTGGAAAGGAGCGTGATGAAAAAATAGGAGGATTGTTATTATGAAAAACAGAAAAGCGACAGTAAATGATCATGAGCTCATTTTGAATTTGTGGGATAGATCCGTAACCGCTACCCATCATTTTTTGAAACTTGAAGATAAGCTGGAAATTCGTAAAGAAATCCCTTTGTATTTTCCTCATCTTGATGTGCGTCTTTGGTTTGTTGAAGGCTCTTTCGTCGGCTTTTCGGGTACCAATGAGAACCATTTGGAGATGTTGTTTTTAGATCCCGACGAGATCGGAAAAGGGTACGGAACACAAATCATTCAATTGCTTATCAAGGAGTTTGGGGTGAATTCAGTTGATGTCAATACAGATAATGAGCGTGCAAAAATGTATTATCTGAAAAATGGATTCTCGATCGTAGACGAATCGCAAACGGATAGTAGCGGACGCCCTTATCCGATCTTGCATTTGAAGCTGTCAAAATAGTATGACGAGGTAATCATTTGGCGGAGAATACGCACGTACTCCATTTAAGAAGCGATAGGAAATAGATTTTATAAAAGGATGAGTCCAGAAAGGGTCATTTCCCTAGCTTAAAGACTCATCCTTGTTTGTTTTGTTTAGAAAGTATGCTTGGTTCTAGCTTTCCGGTAACCTGGTTTCAAGGAGGATTATATGAAATGATAATAGATGATAGAGAATTCAACGTTAACGGTCTTAGTTATACGATTCGATCTGCGGTGAACAGCGACGCGACAGCGTTATCTATAGTAAGAATGCAAATTGACGGAGAGACCGAAAATATGGATCGCGAACAAGGAGAGGCCTTCATCGATGTCAGCGGATTCGAACAGATAATCAAATCGGACTCCGAGAGCTCAAGAAATTTGTTTCTCGTTGCTGTTATACAGAATCGAATCGTCGGATTTTCGAGATGCGCGGGAACTTATTTGAAACGATTCTCACATAAAGTTGAATTTGGAGTATGTGTATTGAAAGAATATTGGGGATACGGCATTGGCAAAAACCTAATGCAGCAGTCGATTGCATGGGCAGAAGCCAACGGGATTAAGAAAATTACGTTGAATGTGGTGGAAACGAATGAAAGTGCGATTCGCCTTTACAAAAAGCTTGGCTTTGAGGTAGAAGGAATTTTAAAAAAGGATAAGCTCTTATCAGACGGTCATTATTATAACACGATCGTAATGGCACGATTTTCAGCTGAATAACATCCACGATAGCTATAACTGCTGCAATTGTAAATTGTATCGTATGAACCCTCTGTCAGAAAAGTATATTTAAGTATCAAAACGATGAGGAGGAATGGGGATGCGAATAGCTGATCCGTGTACGTTGCGATCACAACGAGGATGGATGTACGGCCTGATCTTGTTACTAGTAATTAGCTCAGTACCAACCCAAGCTTTAGCTTGGAGCAGTAGTGCCGGGGAACCATTATCAGCAAGCATCAGAATTGATGTGAAGGAGATAACTTGCAATACGGCATCCTGTTTATCCAAGGCATTGAAGAGTGTTAGTCCAGGGAGCTCTATCGTGCTTGCGCCGGGAACATATACGGGCAGTTTTTCCTCAGACATTAATGGATCATCTGGCCAGCCTATTGTAATTCGCAGTGCTGACCCTACCAATCCTGCTGTACTATCCGGAACTTCAACCTCATCGGGATATGCCCTGCGGGTACGAGGCGATTATTGGGAGATACGCAATCTCAAATTTACGAATGCACAGAAGGGTATCATCCTGGATCATTCCAATTATTCGCTCATCAGCGATGTAGAAGTGTACAATACAGGCATGGAGGGTGTGCATTTCCGAGATGGCAGCTCATACAACACGATACAGAACTCAAGCATCCATCACACAGGAAGAACGTCTCCTGGATATGGGGAAGGTGTATACGTGGGTTCTGCTGAAGGGGCTGGCTACAATCAAGCGACGCACTACAACACCATACGCAATGTTGGATTCGGCCCTCATGTCACTGCTGAACATGTTGATATTAAGGAAAGAACAATCGGAACTATTGTGGAAAATTGCACATTTTACGGCGAGGGAATCAGTGGGGCGAACTATGCGGACAGCTTTATCGATGTGAAGGGCAATGATGCCATCATACGCAATAATGTGGGGTATCAGGGCAACAACAATGTGATCGTAGATGCTTTCCAGCTCCATGAGGTTGTAACCGGATGGGGAATCAACAATCAATTCATGAATAACACTGTGTACATGGATAATGCAGATGCCTACGTCATTGCTGCATATAATCATTCAAGTGCTCAAGCAGCCAATACGGTTCGATCCCCCGCTGGGAATATGTATAGAGGCAATATAACTGTACATGTAACCGATGTTCAAATGAAATAAGTAGGAGAGCGTTTACAGATATAAATACGTGTGGTATGGTAAATGTAAAATTATGTATTGTATTCGCTTGCATAATATCAACAAGGTGACGATCGGATAAGATTGCGAACTCCCTAGTGTGATGCCTCATTTCCGATCTGCTCAGAATGGAAGCAGAAACCTGTGTGTGATGAAGCAAATAAGGGGGAACGCAGAAATGGAGCAAGATCTTTTGCAGGGTAAAGTGGCTATAATTACGGGAGGATCATCCGGGATGGGGAAGGATATGGCATTCTACTTTGCTCGTCTTGGAGCTTCAGTCATGATTTGTGGTAGGAGCATGGAACGATTGCGTCCAGTCGTAGAAGAAATCACATCGCATGGAGGAAAGGCAAAGGCATATGAGTGCGATGTACGTGATCCCGAAACGGTGCAAGCCATGGTGCATGAAACGGTACAGACATGGGGCGGCATTGACATTCTCGTGAATAATGCGGCAGGCAATTTCGTGTGCAGGGCCGAGGATTTGACCGTGAATGGCTGGAACGCAGTGGAGAATATCGTACTTAACGGAACGTGGTACTGCAGTCAGGCTGTTGGAAAACAAATGATTGCGGCTGGTAATGGAGGCGCGATTCTTAATATTGTTGCCAGTTATGCTTGGACAGGAGGTCCAGGAGTCGTGCATTCCGCTTCCGCGAAGGCTGGAGTTATTGCCATGTCGCGCACGCTTGCTTCAGAATGGGGGAAATACGGAATCCGCATCAACTGTCTCGCACCAGGCCCGATTGAAGGAACCGGCGGAATTGAGAAGCTGATGGCCAATGAGCAAATGAAGGAAGCGGTAATTGATAACGTTGCACTGAAGCGATTAGGGACGAAAGAGGAAATTTCTTCTGTCGCAGCTTTCTTGGTCTCCCGCTACTCTTCCTTCATTACGGGTGACGTGATTACCGTGGACGGCGGTAGCTGGCTGGATAAAGGCTTTCTTCACCAGTGGGAACGTACTGGAGCAATGTAAGACAGCATACCGTTCTGATGATGAGTATTACGAGGACATAATTAAAACGACTTCTTTATGAGGAAGTCGTTTTAATTATGCATGACAGGAAACGATAAAACGGAAATGATACAAATTGTACAGCGGGATATTGTTGACAGAAGAAGGATAGTGGACTACCATATCTATGGAGATATTTTCCTAATATAGTACTATTTGTGTTGATATTCGTGGAATATAAGGAGGTTGCAATTATAGTGGATGTTTGTAAAGTGTTAATTGTTTGCGATCACCCTTTAAAAGCATCTGCATTAAAAGAAATTGTGGAAGGAGTCAGTCTTACAGAGGCAATGTTATTGGAGGATCCCGACAAATCGGCATTTGACCAATTGCCAAATGTCAATATAGATGTGGCGCTAGTGGCTATGGAAGAATTCGATAATCAATTGGACATCATTTCGATCATAAATAAAACTCTACCCACATCGAAAATCGTTGTACTTTCAGATCATATCTCATTTTATCACATGTCAGAGCTGGGTTTAAGCGGTATTCTTCCTAGGAAATCGAAAAAGAATCAGATTACCAGAATGATAAGTACAGTTATGCATGGGGAAACGATTGTCCCCATCTCCAGCATAACCCAACTATATTCCCCCAATGACAGCATGAAAGTGCTGACCGTACATGAACAACGTATCTTGTCTTTTGTCCTCCGCAAATTTACGAATATGCAAATTGCAAAACAGCTCTTTGTAAGTACCAGAACCGTCGAGAATTACTTGAGGCGAATCTATGAAAAGCTGGGCGTCCGTTCAAGAGGGGAATGTATTGAGATGATGAAGAGTAGAAACATTCATCAGTAAAAGTCGTAATACCGAAGAGACTGTTGCGGGATACCGAAGCAAAAAATTCGTTTTCCACCTAATTCCAATTTCGGGATAGTAACCCTTATATTTGAGGTAGGCAGCAAATGTAGGTTGAAACTATGAAAATGGAGGGATTTTGAATGGGTGCTTTGATTTCAAGAATTGCTCGGTATTTGATCAGCAGATGGAATGGTCTCAGCAGTTGGGTGAAGAAAGCAATTGAGTACATTGCAGGATCGGCGATCGTTGAGGCGATTATGAACGGATACGATGCTTTGGTGAACTACTTGTCCGGTTTCGGCCAGTCCGTGTTGGAAGCTATTGCACGCATTTTGGGGCTGTAATAAAGAAAACGCTTAGCACGCTACGATATGAACCTATCATCCCGGTTCAAGAATAGAAGAGGCGTCATCTATACTTGTTCATCATTACATGCTAAGCGGGTATGACGCAAAAGGAATAACTTGCCGGTTGCTTCCTTTTGCCTGTTATTGATATCTGATTTGTCGATAACCTATATTTGCTGCCGTCACCACATATTACATTATATTGGGGAAGAATTCAAATATGCCACATTCTACTTTAGAAGTTTCTAATTTATCCAAGGCATTTCAAAAGCAATCGTTATTCGAAAACGTAAACCTTCAAATCCGCTCGGGAGAAATTTGCGCGCTCGTCGGCAAGAATGGGATGGGGAAAACCATATTTTTAAAATGCATATTAGGTTATGAACCGTTCGATGACGGAGAAGTTACGATTGCCGGTCACCATTTGAACAATCGTGAACAGATTAGGCTGCACTCCGCCTATATCCCGTCTGACGGTCATGACCTATGCGACTTGCTGACTCCCCTGGAATATTATCGATTCATAGTAGCTGTTTATCAGTTGCCTGAAAAAGAAACGCTGCATTATGCCCGTGATCTTTCCAAACGGCTAGGAATAGAATCCCACCTTGAACGGCTAATGAAGGAATTGTCTTTTGGAACGAAAAAGAAAGCCCTGCTTCTAGGCGCCTTATTATATGATCCTGCATTATTGATATGTGATGAGATATTTGAGGGACTTGATCAATCTTCAGTGGAAGCCGTGATCAGTCTATTTCAAGAACGTGCTAGGAATAATAGGTCTGTATTATTTACGACTCATTTGCAAGACTTGCTCGAATCAGTATCTACAGTCGTGTACCGGATAGAGAACAATCAGATTATGCAGATAGCCAAATAGCGAGTGAGGACAGAGACGTTATGTTAATGAAGGAATATCGGCAGCTTTATTCGAGAATACTTGGGTATTCGTTTTCGTGGGCGCTGTCGATTATCAGCGCTCTAATTGCAGGGGGATTGGCGTTCGTAGCCTTATTGTATGTAACAGATACAGAGCTTGTTTTGAAATCCATTCCTTCCATACTTTTCTTTTTGCATGTCATTGCAATTTTTATGGAAGACCCGAAAAAAGGGAACATGGGCCACTTGTTTTCGTTTCTAAAGACGACACCTCTAAGAAAAGCACTTATTATTAGGATGAATTATGTATGCAAAGTTTTAAATCTTGATCAAATGCTGTTATATGCAGTTTTCATTCTTGTTTTTCTTCTGTGCCAGGTTGCGTGGGTAGACGTGCTGATTTTGTTTACAAGGCTGTTCATCATGCTCTTTATAGCTCAGATGATTGAGTATGTTTACATATTTTATAAAGAAAAATTTCTTTATCATTTTGCGTTTCCGGTTCTTTTGCTGGTTATCAGCTTACTCGTCAGCAATGCAAAACAACTTCAGTATCACATACAGGTGATTTTCAGCCATTATTTCGATATAATAATAATATCTGGATTTGTGTTGACCGCCATCATTTGCCCCATCATTGTGTCCAAATTGCTAGTAGCTCAAAAAAAGTCTGTCCCCGCTGCCGTAATTCGGTTAAGCCGTTCAATGTCTAAGCTCTCCCACATCTATGTCATGCCTTCGCAATGGAAATCGCTTATGGGATATCAATTATTGGCTTACGTACGAAATATTCAAATTTTATCGAAGTATGCTCTTATCGCATCATTGACCGTAGCATATTCTACGTTTAGCTATATGCTGCGAGAGGACACGAACAGCTCGATAAACTTCATGGTAATGGCCTATATTATGAGTATTTACTTCTTCAGTGAGATTCGATTGAATTTCCTGCTTGAAAAGCACTCGCTGCTGCGTTTTTTTCCGGTTTCCATATTTGTGGAAAGAAGGATCGTGCAGAGCTGCGGGCTGCTGTTTGTCTGTTTATTCGGATCAATCGGGTTCATTTACAGATACATGCTTATAGACATTTCAATCATTGTATTGGCAAAAAGCCTTCTTTACTTAAATTTCTGCTATTTGATCGGCACCCGATTCCGTATTGCAAGTCCTCCTATTTCGAAAGTACATAGGTTGAAACTAGTTGCGTTATACAGTGCATTATGCCTGTTAGCGTTAGTTATCATTTATAACTTTCATATAATCATCGACGTGTTCATCATTATTGCATTTGGCTGGCAGGCAAGCAGAAAAAGAAATAAAAGGGAGGAGATAACATGGCGCATCTAATTATACTTATCGGCCTTATTGGTTACATCGTGTTTCGCTCAAGCACGCCTTATCAGTATATTTTTGTCGTTATTATGATCGTTGGCTTGGTTATGGCGTTCACAGGGAACAGAAAAAAGAAAGGCGCTGATCAGGTTGAGCATCATGACAAATAAAGAAAAGGGGGCGGCCTGACCGGCATGTACGCAATTGCGAAGAGGGAATTTTTGACGTTATTTAAAAGCTTTAAATCCGTTGCGATAGTGCTATTGTTTTGTATCGTTGCTTTCTCAATATCGAATTTCGTGAAAAATAATCCGAGTTTGATGTTCGGAGAAGAATCAAATCCCTATGTATCAGGTATTCGTTTCCTTGTAACGGTGCTTGGTTTTTTATTTGTCTTAACCCTTTCCCACGATACGATTAATCGGGAAGTGGAGAGCCAAACCATTCGATTTATCGTGACTAAAGTACCGAAGACGTCCATCGTTTTCGGGAAATATCTCGGCATTTTATTGTTCTGGGCAGTATGTCTGGCCTGTTCATTCATAGTCATTTTCCTAAGTATCGGGAAGCTTTATATTTTAGAATATATTCGACTAATCGTGTTTATTTCGTTTGCCGTCGGTGTGAATATGCTGTTATCCACAATCATTCCCAAAGGTAGTTATTCGATTTTCGGGAGCTTGCTGTGTGGACTACTGTTACCAGCCGCTGGAATGTGGAGCGTTTTTACGGAAAATCAAGCATCTCAGCTCATTAAATATGCAACTCCTTATTATTATCTCATTGAATCGAACTGGAAATCCTATTTTCCGACCGTGATTTCCATCCTGTTTGTATATGTGTCCATTTTCATTTTCAGGAGGAAGGACTTATAATGAATGCGCTCGAGGTACACGGTCTGAAAAAGAAATATAAAGATACATATGTCGTTAAGGGAGTTACATTTGAAGTAAAGCGTGGGGAATTGTTCGGATTTCTTGGCAAAAACGGAGCGGGGAAGTCAACGACTATCAATATGCTGACCGGGATTGTTCGTCCGACGGAAGGCAGTATTCATATACTGGGGGAGAATCATGCCCGGATTAACGAAATCAAAAGCAAGATTGGCGTTATGCCGGATGCAGCTAATTATTATTATGACATGACCGCACTTGGGCACCTGATTTATTTTTCTGAATTGAAACGAATGAAATCGAAACGAGATGATCTCGTTGAACTCTTGGGAATCGTGGGTCTGCGAGGTCATGAAGAAAGCAAGGTAAGAGGGTTTTCGTTTGGCATGAAAAAAAAGCTCGGTATAGCGCAGGCGCTGCTCGGCGACCCGGAACTTATTTTCCTTGATGAACCTACTTCTGGACTAGATCCCGAATCGGCAGTCGATATTCAGCAAATTATTCGAAACCTTCATATCCAAGGTAAGACGATTTTTTTAACCTCACATAACCTCCACGAAGTGGAGATGTTATGCAGTAGAATCGCTATTATGGAACAGGGCGTCATTACCAAATACGGCACGATGGAAGACTTAAGAAAGGAATATCAGCAGCATATCGAATTATTATGCAAAATCAGTCCTTTGTCTTCCGAGCAGGGGGAACATATAAAAAAGCAACTCATCGATATCGCAGAGAACCTCGCTGTTTCAGAAAGGGAAATCACTTGCACAATCACTGATGAGGAAGCCATCCCTGATATCGTGCAAACGTTGGTGGACAACAAAGTGCGTCTTTATAAATTGGAGCCGAAGCAAGTTACGCTAGAGGATATTTTCTTTGAAAAATAGTTGCAGCAAAAAATTAAACAGGTGAAACGGATAGAGGCAGCATCAGTGATGCTGCTGTTTTCTTTTGGTGTGTCACTCGGCAACCCTTGAAATATGGTATCCTTTGATAAAGCATATGAGCAAGCAGACATATAGGGAGGAGCTACAAGATGACGAGAGAACAAGAAATCGCGCTGGATTGGGAAGAAGAAAAGATTGATGACCCCGCACATTTTTTGCTTCATCAAGGGATGAGAGGAATTTTTGAGGCTGAGGAAATGATAGAAGGGGACTGTATCATCATCCCGAAATGGGAACTTACGATACGTCCTCATGTGGCGAAGTGGACGGATCAGACGGTCATGCTACAGTTTCAAGTAAGTTCACCGAAATGGGATCGCGATATTTTCGAAACGACGGCGGGTATCGGCAGTAATCTAAAAAATGCATTCGGAACCGCAATAGGCGGCTTTGCCTTCTCACTCATGGAAGGAATCGCCTCCATGGAGCAGGACAGAAATCCTGAGACGCTGCATACGACATACGGAGATACCGTGCATCATTGGAAGGCGTATAAGAGCAATATCGTCGGCCTGGGAGAATCATCGCCTGAGATGGAAGAATCCCCATATTGGGAAACGCTTAAGGACGAAATCGCGAAGAGAATCGGCGATCAGAAGCTATGCTATATTAAAATTTATGCCGGAAAGCATGGTGACGACATTACTGGCGAGTGTCGCATTAATGACATTCCGAGTCCCGAATTGGGGCAGATAATAGCGGATATCGCTGGTAAGTGGCAGGTGGAAGGCTTTGCTTCTCAGAAGCAGTTTATTTTCTTACAGCAGTCGGAGGACACATATACACCGTATCCATATCAGCCGGAGCAAATTGAGGATGCCACGCATACAGCGGTACGCCTCTTCATGGAGTGCGATACGCAGGAGAAGTACGACAGTTTCCCGGATTTATTGGCTGAGAGATTGCAGGATGCTGATTTAGCCCAAGAGCTATACGCCTTTTTGCCTGAGATCTGTGCAGAGCATGCTTTCGATATGCTTACTTACAACGAAGAGATGCTTTTGTATAGGGGAGATGAATCCTTCCGTGTGTATCGGACTCAATTTGCCAGCTATTTTATGATTTCTGCTGCATTGTTTGAGGGCTTCCGTACAGGAGAATTTGATGATGACATATACAAGCAATATATAAGTGTCAGCTCTATTTACAACGTAATTTGCCAAGCGAAGGAGCAGGGAGCGGACTTGGTGAAGGATGGCGGCGTCTTGACGCTTTCTTACGGAATGTCGGAGCAATATCGATTTAGTTGAGGAAAGAGAGACACGTCGAGTTTATTAACCTGTTGCGAGATTGGGAGCAATTGGCGGAAGTTAGCTCGAATGCACTTGTCTTTTTCCGGAAAAGAATGCCATACTATGTATATCAATCATGGGAGGTGTTGCAATGGAACGTCGTACCATCACAGCAGAAGATTTGTACCAGTTCGTCTGGTTGTCTGATCCGGATGTCAATCCTGCAGACGGAACGATTGCTTATGTAGCGAAGCAGGTCAATGAAGAGAAGAGCGGTTATTGCTCTCGCATACATATCTCGTCAGCAGATGGAACGAAGAGCAAGGTATTTACCCATGGAGAGCAGGATAGCGCTCCGGTCTGGTCGCCGGATGGCCAGAAGCTGGCCTTTCTTCGCAAGAAGGATAAGCACCAGCAGATTTGGACAATGGCAGCTGATGGCGGCGAAGCAGAGGCGATTACAAGCGCGGAGTTCGGAGTAAGCGCATTCTCATGGTCGCCGGATGGTTCCCGACTGTTGTACACAGCGAGTATCGATTCTTCCAAGAAAGAAGAGAAGGAGCAGCTTGCGGACGACAGTCAGAAGTCAGCCAAGCAGGTGATCGTAGTTGATCGGTTAAGATGCAAGGCAGATGGAAGAGGCTTGCTGGACGACAAGCGCACTCATTTATTTGTTCATCATATCGAAACAGGCCAATCCGTTCAATTGACTTCCGGAGATTATGATGTCCATGATTCCGTATGGTCACCAGACGGGAAGGAAGTGGCCTTTTCTACGAATCGTGTTGAGGATAAAGAAGTTGACCCTGATCTGGTTCTTAGTCAATTCATTTATATCATAAACTGTGAGGATAGAGTGTGCCGCCGTATAACGGAATCTGGTCTCGTCATCGGGAAGCTTGCATTCTCGCCGGACGGCCAATCGATTGCATTCTATGGACATGACCGACAATACGAGAACGCCACCCTGCTTAAGGTATACACCGTACCAGCAGCAGGAGGAGCACCTGAATGCGTTACTGCCGACCTTGATCTGTACGTAGGCAATGCAGCAGTTACCGATATGAAGGGTCTTGGATCCTCGCCACTCGTCTTTACATCAGACGGTTCTGCTGTATACTCGCTTGTCTCAGCTGAAGGAAATGTACAGCTCGCACGGATCTCGTTAGAAGGTAGCTGTGAATATGTAACGGTCGGTGATCGGGAGATAACTCAATTTACGATCACGAAGGACGGAGAGCAGATTGTATTCATTTCGGCTGATAGGCTGCAGCCCGGAGAGCTATTCATCAAGAATTTGGGCACAGGGCAAGAACAGCTGATTGAAGCCCCGAACGAACGTTTACTAGCGGAACTGACGCTAAGCCAGCCGGAATCGTTCTGGTTCCAGACAACCGATGGTTGGAAGGTGCAAGCTTGGATCATGAAGCCACCAGCAATGTCAGCAGGCGATAAGGTACCGACAATTGTTGAAATTCATGGCGGCCCGCATACGATGTATGCGAATTCCTTCATGCATGAGTTCCAACTGCTTGCCGCTCAAGGCTATGCGGTTCTCTATTCGAATCCGCGCGGGAGCCTCGGTCATGGCCAGAAGTTCGTGGATGCTTGCCGTGGGGATTATGGCGGGAAGGACTACGAGGACATTATGGAATCCGTTGATCAGGCGATTGCCCGCTACGACTTCATCGATGAAGATAGACTTGGCGTTACGGGCGGCAGCTATGGCGGATTCATGACGAACTGGGTTGTCGGCCATACGAATCGTTTCAAGGGAGCTGTTACACAGCGTTCGATCTCGAACTGGTTCTCATTCTATGGGGTTAGCGATATCGGTTATTTCTTTACCGAGTATCAGATCTGTGCACAGCCATGGGAAGACCCGGAGAAGCTCTGGAAGCATTCACCGCTCGCCTATGTGGACAATGTGCAGACACCGCTCCTTATTTTGCACGGAGAGCAGGATTTGCGCTGTCCAATCGAGCAGGCTGAGCAGCTATATGTAGCCTTGAAGCGCCTGGGCAAGACTACGCAGCTCGTGCGGTTCCCTGATGCGAATCATGATCTATCGCGCAACGGGCACCCAGAGCTTCGTGTAGAGCGTCTGAACCGAATTGTTGGCTGGATGAAGCAATATGTGTAGGTCTACCAACGATGGACATCTAGCAATCATTAAATCCGAATAGGAATTGGATAAGAACAGATTGGAAAGAATGTGCTTTCCATCTGTTCTTTTTTATATGAACCTTTCCAACTAAAATGTTAAGCTACATTGCCAACTTATATCTGATTCAATTAATAAATTTAGATGAATATTCCTCTTTGGAATGACACTGCAGTTTGCCGTAGGGTCAGTGTGCATTTTTATTCGGTATGTGAAGAAAGAAAATAAAGTATTAGACTGACGTTGCTTCATTAAGCTCCCTCAAAATGATTAAGTTTCCTCACTCAGACTCATGAATTCGCAGGATTTCACCCTATGGTAAATGTGAGGGAAGAAGACTTGTAGTAGCCGGTGACTTGGGGATCGTAGCAAGGGCAT
>NZ_JAVYAA010000005.1:0-412272 GCF_032337355.1 Paenibacillus suaedae | reverse complement strand
TTCGTCCTGAGCCAGGATCAAACTCTCCGTTAAAGTTAAGTTTGAACTGCTCATATCTTTTGACGAGGTATTGCTACCTCATTCACAAACGTTGCTCGTTGTTCAGTTTTCAAAGAACAATCTTCAATCCAGCGCTTCAGCTTATTGCCTCTTTCGCCTTCGTTCACCGCGTCTCTCAGCGGCGACTCATATAATATATCACGCCCACAATAATAACGCAAGCACTTTTTTAAAAAAACTTTAAAAAGAATATAAGTCTGCTATAAAGCTAATTGCGGAGCCATTCTAACACCCGCACACAGCCTTATAGCAGACTCTATCGATACCAATTCATAACAAGGTTACTGCTTTACTCGCACCGCTCAATAGGATCAATGTACGGCGAGTACTTCCTCTATCCATATCTGTCTTTCCTGCGTAAGTTGAACGATGCTGCCATCTACCGACACCCACGGACGAGTCAAGTGAGAATCCTCCGTAAATACGATGCGTCCCACCCGTCCATCATTCAGTTTAACAAATGCGTTCTGATGCATCTGGGCCACCTTATGGATGAATGTGCGTACAAGTTGGGGATCGAGCTGGCCGAATGATTCTTCCTTCAATCTCTCAAGTGCAATATAAGGAGAAGAAGCTCTCTTATATATTCGATTCTGTGTCATCGCATGGAAGATATCAGCGATCGCTACGATCTTGGCATACGGGTGTATTCGCTCCCCCGTTACTCCTAGAGGGTACCCACTCCCATCGATACGCTCATGATGCTGCAATGCGGCAAGCTTAACACCATCATTAATGGCTGGCACATTTCGAAGCAACTCATAACCATAATGGGTATGTCTGCGCATCTCAATCTTCTCGTTTTCCGTCAGGGTGCCTTTTTTAGACCAGATATCGCTATCGACCTTCGTCTTCCCAATATCGTGCAGCAGCCCAGATAAAGCGATCTGCATCCCTTCTTTGGAAGGATACCCGCTCCATTGTCCGATAAGATATGACGTGAGCGCAACAGCAGCGGATTTATGATACACATAGTCTTCTTCATTTCCTTGCAGCATTTCTTTAATTTGTGGATGGAAGCAGACTGGAGAGTAATGTTCGCTCTGTCCAAGCAGCCATTCCATTTGCTGGCGCAGTTCTAATATAGGAAGCTTGGTAGCCCCTGCTGTCTTATATACATTCTTGAGTAGGTTCACCATCTGAAGCCATGATTCTACAAAGCCGGCATCATGTTGAAAATGGCTCGTCTGGCGTGATGATGCTTGAGGAATGGTCGGTTCACTGTTTTTGCGATCCGGCGCATCCACACGTGTCCCTACACTGTCCATAATCGGCGAAGGATATGAACTTGCCACTGCAACTGATTTGATCATAAAAGCATCGAGCACATCCAAATCACGTACACTGAGCGTTCTTCCTTTATTCATAATTACTCCGCCAAGCCCTGTTATCACGTCCTGCTCCAATTGATCTCCTGGCTTAGCTTGCGAGACGGGGATGAATACCATAGGTTATTACACTCTCCTGTTGGCCTCTTCATATGAATTTGACTCGGTTATCGTTATGTATCTGCTTATATCAAGGAAAAGGGCGCACTCTATAAAAGAATACGCCCTACCTGTTGTCAATGCTCACACTGCTGCTGCATCTTCACGTTCATCATTCTATTCTAATTCCGGTTCGGAGGCAGAAGGTGCTTCGCTCTCTGTCATGCCCGGATTTTGTTCTGCTTCTTCAGACGATTCTTCAGAGGATTCCTCAGGATCATCCTCAGTCTTATCGCAGCGGCTAACCGTAGATACGGAATCGTCGTCGCGGATATTGATGAGCTTCACACCTTGCGTGTATCGACCCATTTGGGAAATGCCCGACATGCTTGTACGAATAATTGTTCCTGATGCAGTGATAATCATCAAGTCCTCTCCATCCTGTACAACCTTCAAGCCGACGACTGCACCGTTCTTGTCCGTTACATTGATCGTCTTAATCCCTTTACCGCCACGGCTCTGAATTCGATAGTCTTCCATAGGGGTACGTTTGCCGTAGCCTTTGGCTGTAACAATAAGCACATCGTTCTCCTTATTGACTACATCCATGTCAATTACGACATCTTCGCTATCAAGCGTAATGCCTTTGACACCTGTAGCCGAACGTCCCATGGATCGAACGTCGTTCTCAGAGAATCGGATCGACATCCCCATCTTCGTACCCATAATGATCTCCTGCTCGCCGTCCGTCAGGCGAACCCCAATCAACGCATCATCATCACGAAGGTTGATGGCAATCAAGCCGCCTTTGCGAATGTTGACATAATCGTCAAGCGGAGTCTTCTTCACGATCCCTTGGCGGGTTGCAAAGAACAGGTACTTGTCAGATTCAAATTCCACGACTGGAATCACCGCACTAATGGACTCACCCTGTTCAATTTGAATCAAATTGATAATTGGCGTTCCTCTCGCTGTGCGGCTCAAGTCTGGAATCTCATACGCCTTGATGCGGTAAACCTTACCCTTGTCCGTGAAGAACATCAGGTAATGGTGAGAGTTGGACACGAATAAATGCTCTACGAAATCATTATCCTTCGTATCCATACCAACTACACCACGGCCTCCACGCTTCTGGCTACGATATGTCGTTACCGGAAGACGCTTAATATATCCGCTATGCGAAATGGTGATGATAACATCTTCTTGAGGGATCAGATCCTCATCAAGTATGCTATCCTCGCCAATCGTGATTTCTGTACGGCGCTCATCCCCATACTTCTGCTTCACTTCTTCAAGCTCATCGTTGATGATGGTCAGCACAAGCTGTTCGTTCGCCAAGATTTCACGGTATTCCGCGATCTTCATCAGCAATTCGTTATATTCAGCTTCGATCTTCTCGCGCTCCAAGCCTGTCAGACGGCGCAGACGCATATCGAGAATCGCCTGTGCTTGGTCGAAGCTTAGACCGAATCGAGTGATTAACCCTTCACGAGCCTCTTCGTCATTCTTCGAACCGCGGATAAGCGCAATAATCTCGTCGATATGATCAAGCGCAATGCGCAGGCCCTCGAGAATATGTGCACGTGCCTCGGCTTTCTTCAAATCGTACTCGGTACGGCGACGAATCACTTCGATCTGGTGCTCTAAATAATAATGGAGCATCTCACGCAAATTAAGAACGCGAGGCTCTTGATTCACAAGCGCCAGCATATTGATGCCGAAGTTGCTCTGCATCGCTGTATGCTTGTACAAGTTATTCAGAACGACATTCGGGTTCACATCACGGCGCAGTTCGATAACAACGCGCATTCCGTTGCGGTCAGATTCATCACGAAGGTCAGTAATGCCGTCAATGCGCTTCTCCCGTACCAATTCAGCAATCTTCTCAACGAGACGAGCCTTAATGACTTGATAAGGCAATTCGTGAACAACGATACGAGCCTTGCCGTTATTGTCCTCGATTGTCGCACGTGCCCGCATCGTAACAGATCCGCGGCCAGTCGCATACGCTTGGCGAATACCTTCCCGACCCATAATCAATCCAGATGTTGGAAAGTCTGGGCCCTTGATGTATTCCATCAAGTCCATTGGCGTTAACTCTGGATTCTGAATCAGCGCCTGCAGACCGTCAATGACTTCCGTCAGGTTGTGCGGTGGGATGTTCGTTGCCATACCTACTGCGATACCGGATACCCCGTTCACGAGCAAATTCGGGAAGCGAGCTGGCAATACAACAGGCTCTTGCTCTTCGCCGTCATAGTTCGGAGCAAAGTCGATCGTTTCTTTGTTAATATCACGAAGCAGTTCCATGGCAATCTTGGAGAGTCGCGCTTCTGTATAACGCATCGCCGCGGCTGAGTCTCCGTCAATGGAACCAAAGTTCCCGTGGCCATCCACGAGCATGTAACGAAGCGAGAAATCCTGGGCCATACGCACCATGGTCTCATATACGGCAGAGTCACCATGCGGGTGATACTTACCGATAACTTCACCAACAATCCTCGCTGATTTCTTATACGGTTTGTCCGGTGACATGCCGAGGTCTGACATCGCATACAAAATACGTCGGTGAACCGGCTTCAATCCGTCACGCACGTCCGGCAGAGCGCGGCTTACGATGATACTCATCGCGTAATCCAGGAATGATTCCCGCATCTCCGTGCCGATGTCGCGATCCCTGATTTGCGGTTGTTGTTCTTCCGCCATGCTGGACCTCCTTAAAATTCGTATTTAACAGCGTCATCATCATCTAGCAAAATGCAATATTTGCTCTCTACAAGCGAAAACGGCCCTTCCCCCCCATAAATGGAGTCGAACCATTTCCACGGACGAATAATCTTTTATCTAGTCCATATCGAAACTCCCCACATGGCAACACAAACCACTATGGACTAAAAAGGCACCATGTTCACAAGGGATAATTTCTGCTCTAGCTTGATCATGCGGATAAAATCATACTCATCAATTCCTTAACTGCACTATTTATATTATATTACTTTCACAAAAGAGATACAATTAAACGTTCCATGAAACCGCCCAAAATCCGAACATTTTCCACGACATATAGTTGATTGTACTATTTCTATTTGCCCGATTGATCATACATTGATATCAACTTCATATCCCTCTGCTCCCTACCGTTCAAAAAATAAAATGACTGATTTGGAAAAGGGTGATGATGTTTGTCCAGCCGGCGTATATTTAGCAAATGGAAAAAGACGAAAATTTTGCAGGACTCCTCACTACGTTCGTATATTCCTAAGACGTCCATCTATAGTGCTCTCCGGTTGAAGGAGATGCTGAATCAATATCAAATGGTGTATGTGAAACCTGATCTAGGTACTCATGGCAAAGGCGTTATGCGTGTTAAGCAGCACGCCAATGACTCATTCGAGTTGAGAGAAGGTACTTCCACGGTCACCTTCACCGAAATAGACTCTCTCCTGGCCAAAATCAAAACCAGAATCGGAAAACGAAAGTACTTAATTCAACAAGGAGTCCACATGCTGTCTCACCGGGGAAGGAAGTTCGATCTCCGTGTGTTCGTGCAAAAAAATGTGAACAACAAGTGGGAGGTTATGTCTATCTTCGGTCGAAAGGCGGCTGCCCACAAGATTGTAACGAACGTCAGCAACGGAGGGAAGATGGAATCGCTGCGAACTCTCTTGAAGCCCCACTTAAATGCAAGCTCCACTCAGCAGCTCCGCAGCGAGTTGGAGCGAATCGGGCTGTCCGTCGGGGCACGACTGAGCAAGGGGCACAAGGGTCTCAAGGAGCTTGGGCTCGATATTGCGATTGACAAAAGCATGCACCCTTGGATCTTAGAGGTCAATACGAAGCCCGCTATCTACGTGTACCGCACATTCAACCCTGCTGCTTATCGCCGCATCGTCCGAAATGCCAAAGCTTATGGACGATTGAAGTAATAAGGACTCCCCTCACTCTGCTGACATCAACTGTAGCCCGCTGCCACACCAAAGCCCCAGTCCTGATGTGGAACTGGGGCTCTATTGTTATATCGAACCTTCGTGCTTCGCGATGGAGTGCACGATCCCAAGTGGTAGGATTCGATTAGAAATCAAGATTTTTAACAAACTTAGCATGGCGCTGGATGAAATCACGTCGTGGTTCAACGTTATCACCCATGAGCGTATCGAACACATCATCTGCCATCTTGGCATCATCGAACGAAACTTGGAGCATTTTCCGGCTCTCAGGATCCATTGTCGTCTCCCACAGCTGCTCTGCATTCATCTCACCAAGACCTTTATAACGCTGAACATTGATCTTCACGCCTTCACCGAATTCCGCCATAATTTCGTCCTTCTGCTTATCGCTATCTGCATATCGAACAATTTTGTTGCGCTCAATTTTATAGAGCGGCGGCTGTGCAATGTACACGTATCCCGCTTCGATAAGCTTGCGCATGTAACGATAGAAGAATGTCAATAGCAGTGTCCGAATGTGAGCACCATCGACGTCGGCATCGGTCATGATGACGATTTTGTGATAGCGAGCTTTATCAAGATCAAAGTCTTCGCCAATCCCTGTACCAAGCGCCGTAATGATTGCACGAATCTCAGCGTTGGATAAGATCTTATCCAAGCGAGACTTCTCAACGTTCAAGATTTTACCCTTCAGCGGCAAGATCGCCTGGAAATGGCGATCGCGGCCTTGCTTCGCAGAACCGCCCGCAGAGTCACCTTCGACAATGAACAATTCGCAATGTGCAGCATCCTTGGAAGAGCAATCCGCCAGCTTACCTGGAAGGGAGCTCACTTCAAGCGCGCTCTTGCGGCGCGTTAACTCACGTGCACGGCGAGCTGCTTCTCGAGCCCGGGATGCCTGCATCCCCTTCTCGACGACCTTCTTCGAAATCATCGGGTTCTCGTTCAAGAACTCCATGAACTTCTCAGAAAATACGGATTCCACAATGCTGCGCACTTCACTGTTGCCGAGCTTCGTTTTCGTCTGTCCTTCGAACTGAGGCTCAGGAATTTTCACGGAAATGATCGCAGTCAGACCCTCACGGACATCGTCCCCGCTCAAGTTGGCGTTGTTATCCTTCATCAGGTTCATCTTGCGCGCATAATCGTTAATAATCCGTGTGAGCGCACTCTTAAAGCCAGATTCATGCGTACCGCCTTCATGCGTATGAATGTTATTGGCAAAAGAGTAAATGTTCTCGGTGTAGCTATCGTTATATTGGAGTGCAATTTCGCACGTAATGTAATCTTTGGAGCCTTCCACGTAAATTGGCTGCTCATGCATCTTCTCGCGATTGCGGTTCAGGTACTCAACGAATTCCTTGATGCCGCCGTCGTACTTAAAAGTTTCTGAATGTCCAGTACGCTCATCGGTAAGCACCATTTGGATGCCTTTGTTCAAAAATGCGAGCTCGCGAATACGGGACAGAAGTGTGTCGTATTCGTATACCGTCGTCTCTGTAAACACTTCTGGATCGGGCTGGAACCGAATCGTTGTGCCGGTCTCCTCCGTATCTCCGATTATTTCCAAATCGGATTGAGGAACCCCGCGATGATATTCCTGCTGATGGATATGTCCGTCTCGTTTCACGGTAACGATTAAGCTCGAAGACAAGGCATTTACGACCGAGACACCAACACCGTGCAAGCCGCCGGATACTTTGTATCCTTCGCCGCCGAACTTACCGCCCGCATGAAGCACGGTCATAACAACTTCAACAGCTGGACGCTTCATCTTCTCATGGATCCCGACTGGAATACCACGTCCATTGTCCACGACCGTAACGCTGTTGTCTTCATGTACGGTTACTTCGATTTTCGTGCAATACCCAGCCAACGCCTCGTCAATACTGTTATCGACGACTTCCCATACCAAATGATGCAGACCTTTGGCACTCGTTGAACCGATGTACATCCCCGGCCGTTTGCGTACGGCTTCCAAGCCTTCCAACACCTGAATCTGGCTCTCATCATACGTGTTATGATTCACAGACATGCCTTCACCTACTTCTCTAATTTCAGTACCGTTCATTATGCCAATCGCATGTAATTGCAAGAGCATCATCCCAAGAAATCCCAGCTGCTAAGCAGTGGAATATTAGAGATGACGCTGTCAACAAGGCTGTATGCAATGTTCGCCTACTCGTTAAAATGATGCGCACGCTTCTTCAATGTTGTAGATGATATCGGAGAGTAAAATACTTTTCCCTTCGTCACGACGATGGACTTTGCTTCTTCCTCGCCTATCGCCTCAACATTTTTCACTTTGTGCGCATTCGCCACGAACTGCTTAGACAGCTTAGATGATTTCTCTATCGATACATCAAAAATGGCGACCAGTTCCGAGGAACGAATGACTCTTTCTCCGCCCAAGTGAATATACATAGCGCTCACTCCCCTTAGAACAACCTCTTACCGCATGACTTGCCCATTTTCCACGTGGAACATATTTGCATCATGCAACTTGCTCGTATTAATGCCTTCAATGCCTGTCGTCGTAATGAACGTTTGTACCTTGCTCTGAAACGTCTCAATCAGCTGCGTCTGGCGCATTGAATCAAGCTCAGACAGAACATCGTCGAGCAGTAGGATAGGATATTCTCCTATTTCCTCGTGCATCAGTTCGATCTCAGCCAGCTTCAGCGACAGCGCTGTCGTCCGCTGCTGACCTTGCGATCCATAGGTTTGCACTTCTTTGCCGTTAATGTAGAAGGCAAGATCGTCCCGGTGCGGTCCGACAAGTGTCATGCCGCGCCGCACCTCCTGGTCTTTCATTTGTGTTAACTTTAACATAAATTGCTCGAATAAGACAGCTTCATCTTCGTCTGGCATCGCAAACGATGGACTATATTCAACAGTAAGAGCTTCCTTGCCATTCGTGATGCCGGCATGAATTTGCTCCGCCCATGATTGGAGTTTCTTTAAATATTGTTTCCTTTTCTTTACAACTTTAACACCATTCGTAACAAGCTGCTCATTGAATATATCGAGCATCGTATTCGCTTGTCCGCTTGGGCTGCTCCACATTTGCTTGAGCAGATTGTTGCGCTGCAAGAGCACCTTCTGATACTGCTGCAGATGGTATAGATAGCTTGGCTGAACTTGGCCAATCTCCATATCCAGAAATCTCCGGCGAATGCCTGGCGATCCCTTTACGATCTCCAAATCCTCTGGGGCGAACATGACAACATTAAGCGCACCAATGAAGCCGCTCAGCTTACGCTGCTCTAAACCATTCAGCTTTGCCTTTTTCCCCTGCCGAGAAATGTTTAGCTCCAGCTGAACTGTTCCATACTTCCGTTCTACAGATGCTCGAAGCTGTGCATGCTCTGCTTCCCATCCGATGAGTTCTTTATCTCGTGGTGTCCGATGTGATTTCGTCAGGGCAAGCACAAATATGGATTCGAGCAAATTGGTCTTCCCCTGCGCATTATTGCCGACAAAAATATTAACTCGATTGTCTGTATTCAATTCGAGCGCGCCATAATTGCGATAATTTTGCAGAGCGATCGATTTGACGAACACTCGATTAAGCCTCCTGAGATGAAACGATGAGGAACTCACCACATCCATCTACTGAGACAACGTTGCCCGGATACAGCTTCCGGCCGCGCCGTGCTTCATCTTCACCGTTTACTTTCACCATGTTCTCTGCCAGCATAATTTTGGCGTGGCCGCCTGTTGAAGCGCAATTAGCCAACTTCAGAAACTGCCCTAGCGTAATGAATTCCGTTCGAATTTGGATGTCATTCATGTCGTATCCTCCTTGTGATGCAGATGCACCAACCCTATCTTAATTTGTGGTGCGGTATGGCAAGATGAGATGCAAGCTGCTGACGTGTTCAGTCGGCTTAATGATGATTGGGCTCATTGCCCCTGTAAATCCAATAAAGATGTTTTCACATTCGACAACCTTCAACACATCCAGCATATATTTCGAGTTGAAAGCAATCCGAAGCGGATCCCCTTTGAATTCCTTCACATCCAATTGCTCTGTAACACGGCCTAGCTCAGATGAGCTGGATGAAATTTCAATCGAACCATCTTCCTTCGTCTGCAGACGGACAATGTTCGTTTTATCTTCACGGGACAGCAAATAAGCACGGTCAATTGCATCGATGAGCTTTTTTGTGTCCAAAATAAGTTCTGTTTTGTAGTTTTGCGGAATAATTTTAGAAGTATCTGGATACGTCCCATCCAAAATACGCGAATAGAATAGAACTCGATCGATTTTAAACAACACTTGGTTGTCGGCGACGACAATATCCACCATTGTGTTCTGATCAGGGATGATTTTGCTCAATTCATTCAGCGTCTTACCGGAAATGACAACATTCGTAAAACGAACCGCTGGGTCTGCTTGGATATCAGCCGTACGGCTTGCCAAGCGGTGGCGGTCTGTGGATACGAATTTCAAATTACCTTCGCTCAGATTCCACAATACACCCGTCAAAATTGGCGTCGTTTCGTTGGAAGAAATAGCGAATGCGGTTTGCTTAATCATAGTTCTCAGCAAATCGCCATTGACTGTAATCACTTGGTTTTCTTCGATGCTAGGCAGAACAGGGAATTCTTCTGGATCAAGTCCGACCATTTGGATATCTGTTGTACCGGAACGGAGGAAAGTTTGAAAATGATCCTTCACTTCGATCTCAATATCTTGCGATGGTAGCTTTTTAATAATCTCGACAAAAAACTTAGCCGGCAAAACAACACTGCCCGGACGTTCTACTTGAACAATCGTCTGGCGATCATCCTCAACTGGAATAAAGGTTTGAATAGAAATATCCGTGTCACTAGCAGTAAGGGTAACCCCTTGGAACGTAACGTCAACCTTAATCCCGCTTAAAATAGGAATCGTCGTTCTGCTGGAAATCGCCTTAGATACATTTTGTATCGCTTCGTTTAGTTCATTTTTCAATATCGAAAGTTTCATACGTTCACTCCCTAACGCCAATTTGCGCTCATTCTACTGTTGCTATCTGTTACGAATCTTGTTATATCCGGTTGCTCTGAGTCGAGATATGCCGAATATGTGCTCTTCTTATGATGATCTATATAATCTTTTTTAATAATAGTAGTAATAGTAGGGGCACTGAATATGTGGATAACCCTCTTGAACAGGCATAAAGTAAAGCCTATCCACATGTGTATAGATTGTGTATAGGCTTGTTATGTTGTTCACAGCGTTGGATTTTTAATTTTGTCGATCAGGTTCTGTACAACCTTATAAAGTTCCTGATCTTGCTGCAGATTTTGGGTGATTTTCTCGTGGGCATGGATGACGGTTGTATGATCTCGTCCGCCAAAGGCTTCACCAATTTTCGGCAAGGAATAATCAGTGAGCTCCCGCGATAAATACATGGCAATTTGACGGGGAAAAGCGACGGCTTTCGTTCTCTTGCGTGCCTTGAAATCCTCCATCTTAAGTCCATAGAACTCCCCGACCTTATGCTGAATGTCCTGGATCGTAATCATCTTCGGACGGCTGGACGGGATGAGATCCTTGAGTGCCTCTGCAGCCAAGTGAGTCGTGATATCCTGATTGGTCATCGTGGAAAATGCGACAACGCGCGTAAGCGCACCTTCCAACTCACGAATGTTCGTATTGATTTGGTTGGCGATGTACACCATGGCTTCATTCGGTATATCCAAGTTCTCGGCCTTAGCCTTCTTGCGCAGAATCGCAATTCGCGTCTCGAGATCCGGCGGCTGAATATCCGTAATAAGACCCCATTCGAAGCGAGAACGCAGCCGTTCCTCTAATGTTTCGATCTCCTTAGGAGGGCGATCGCTGGAGAGGACGATGTGCTTGTTCTCGTTATGCAGTGCATTAAATGTATGGAAGAACTCCTCCTGGGTTTGTTCCTTCCCTGCCAAGAACTGAATGTCGTCAATAAGCAAAATGTCAATATTGCGGTATTTGTTGCGGAAGCTTTCTCCGCGGTTATCCCGAATGGCATTAATGAATTCATTCATAAATTTCTCCGACGTCGTATAGACGACGCGGCTTGCGGGATTATGCTCCAAAATATAATGACCGATCGCATGCATGAGATGCGTTTTGCCGAGACCTACTCCCCCGTATAAAAAGAGCGGGTTATAAGCTTTGGCCGGCGCTTCAGCGACGGCGAGCGATGCAGCATGCGCGAAGCGATTGTTCGAGCCAATGACGAATGTATCGAACGTGTATTTTGGGTTAAGCATATTGGAAGCCGGTTCATCATAGACAGCGACTCGAGCCGGTGAAGCCTGTGGCTGCACGACTTCTGCTTCCGCTTGAGCTGCTTCCTCAATAATGAACTTGACGTCCACTTGCTTGCCCGTTTCTTCCATCACTGTTGAGCTGACAAGCTTCGTATACCGGCTCTCAAGCCATTCCACCGAAAATGTATTCGGCGCAGTAATGAGCAGCTGTGAGTCTGTAAACTTTACAGCCTTCGTGGCCTTGAACCAGGTATCAAAGCTAGGTTTGCTTAGCTTCGTCTGGATGACGGACAATATTTCCTGCCAATGTTCATTTGCTTGGCGCTCCACAGATTGTTTCACTCCTTCAAGCCTGCTGCGTCTTCATATGACGCGCTTACCGGCAATTACGCCTGAAAAAAGGACAATTGCCCCGACAAGACGCAAAAAGGCTCCGCAAGGCGCAGAAAGCCCTCTTTATGAGGAAGAAGGTTCACATAGACGAAAAATCAGCTTGAACTAACCTGTCCTCGATAAGAGCGTATTGTCGGGGTCTATGCTTACATGTCGATATGCTTGTGCTCCAGTCGAGAAAATTTCTCGCGTTTTCCACGAAACATCAGACATGTTGCTGTCGAAGTATACCGTTTCTTACAACTATTTATCCACAATATGCAGATCATGTCGAACAAGTTCTAAACAAGTGAGTATAAATTGTTCACAACCTTATCCACAGACTGTTGATAAGTAAATATCCACAATCGCTATTCACAACCGAAAAGCAATATAATCATAGCAGATGAGGCCTTATATTTCAATGATCGGGCTTATTTTATCCACAAATTCAATAACTTGTGCATAAATGTTATCTACACCACTAGATATTGTTCATAACTTGTTTCTTTTCGACATGTCTAGACAAAGGTCCGCTATTTTTTGTACACAGGCAAGGTGGCGGAATTGTCGATATTTTTTAGTTTTGCACATGTGTATAACAAAATGTGTCGAGCATGATCGAAGTTCGAAGTGTGGATAATCATTTCTATACATAATAAGAATGTATTTTTCATTATGATGTGAATTCTGAATCGAAAAGAGATGATAGGAGAAACGGTGAGGATTGACTTTTCCCGCGTATTCTGGTTAAATGTAAAAAGGAATTTTGCGCAGACAGATAAACGTAGCAATGAATGGTTCATCATGACATATCTCGTTCGAGGAGGTGCAATACGTTGAAACCGACATTTAAACCTAACGTGAGCAAACGTAAGAAAGTTCACGGTTTCCGTAAAAGAATGAGCACGAAAAACGGCCGTAAGGTGTTGGCTGCTCGTCGCCTAAAAGGCAGAAAAGTATTGAGCGCATAAGATCGCGTGAATACAAGACCACCTCGGTGGTCTTTTTTTCTTTTTACGCGAAAATCATACGTTTTTCGTCATAAAGGCGTCACATAAAATATAGTAGAAGAAATGTTTATTCCGTTACGCAGGTGCCCATACTTTGATCATACCAATCAAGCATTTTAGAGTAGGGACGAGCGGAGTTCATCCGGAGAGATAGGAGAAAGATCCGATGCAAAAAGAGTATCGGCTGCAGGATCGCGCAGATTTTACCCGTGTTTATCGCAATGGTCGTTCCTTTGCCAATCATCAGCTTGTACTGTATGTTTATGCCCAGCCGAAGGTTGAACGGTTCCGCGTTGGGATATCGGCGAGCAAAAAGATTGGCAATGCGGTTGTGCGCAATCGAATGCGCCGCATGATCAAGGAAATTGTCAGACTTCAGGCAGATCGCATTATGGATCATGTCGATTTGGTGTTCATTGTGCGTAAAGGCGCGACGGAAATGGACTATGACAAGCTTGCCAAGAGCGTCCATCATGTCATGCGAAAAGCTTCTATATATAAATGAATGTAATTTGTCAGCAAGATCGCACGATACACCTGTTGAATCGTTTCCTTTAACAGGGGAAATGTGATATATTTACTGTTGGAATCGGAAGGTTAAGAGAGGGGTTATGCTATTGTCGCTGAACAAGTTGTTCTCGAACCGCAAATGGCTCTTGGTAGCGGTTTCTGTGCTGTTGATCGTTGTATTGTCGGGATGTACGTCCACGACCACTACGCTGAAGACGGAGGATTTGCTGCAGGGTAACTTCTGGGAGCGTAACGTGGTCTATTATTTTTCACTAGCACTTGATACATTCGCAGGCTGGTTCAGCGGGGAGTATGGATTCGCCATCTTGCTGCTAACCGTTATTGTTCGTCTGTGTATCTTGCCGCTTACAGTTAAGCAAATGCGCAGCTCGAAGGAAATGCAGAAGCTGCAACCTCAGCTCGCTGAAATAAAGAAGAAACATAAGGATAATCCGCAAAAGCAGCAGGAAGAAACGATGAAGCTGTTCCAACAGCACAACGTGAATCCGTTGGCGGGATGCTTGCCAATCTTCATTCAAATGCCAGTTTTTATTGCTTTGTATAATTCGATCTACATGAACTCTGCCATTCGTGAGCATACATTCTTGTGGCTCAAACTGGGTGAGGCGGATCCGTTTTATGTATTGCCGGTCGTTGCTGCA
Source organism: Paenibacillus suaedae (assembly GCF_032337355.1). NCBI lineage: Bacteria > Bacillati > Bacillota > Bacilli > Caryophanales > Paenibacillaceae > Paenibacillus > Paenibacillus suaedae. The sequence continues at coordinate 398,035 of NZ_JAVYAA010000005.1, read as the reverse complement.
TTGACGACATTCGTGCAGTCGAAGATGATGGCAAGTCAAAACCCAATGCAAGGCCCTATGCAATTCATGATGCTAATCTTCCCAGTGTTGATCTTCGTCATGTCGATCAACTTCCCAGCGGCACTTCCGTTGTACTGGGTATACAGCAACGTCTTTACTATTGTTCAGAACTATTTCCTTTATCGCGATAAGGATAAGGAGGTTCGTCCGGCGAAATGAATACGCTCGTTGTATCGGGAAAGACGATCGAAGATGCAATAAAGAACGGTTTGGAACGAATGAACGTAACCGAGGATCGCGTATCTGTTCGCGTGCTGGAAAAGCCATCACGCGGGCTGTTTGGACTTATCGGCGTTCGTCCAGCGAAGGTCGAGATGACTCTTCTGCCGGACAAGGATGTCCCGCTCTCTGAACCTACAACACAATCATCGTCATCGAAGCCAGTTCAGACAGCATCTGCTGTGGCCGGCATGCAGGCAGCAGCAGTATCGAAGGATAGAGATCAGGAGATGGATGCTGACTCTACAGACGATATTGATCCGATTGAAGAAGCGAAGCAATTCATTATGGATGTTGCCCGCTCGATGGGGCTTGATGTGGAAATTGGAGTACATAAGAGGAAGGACACGGTAACGCTTGATATTAGCGGCTCGGACTTGGGTCTTATTATTGGGCGCCGCGGTCAAACGCTTGATTCGCTTCAATACTTGGCGAACCTGGTAGCCAATCGTTATTCCAAGCATCATCTCCGTATTATTCTTGATGCAGAGCAGTTCCGCGAACGGCGTAAGAAAACGCTCGAATCGTTGTCTGAGCGGCTCGCGAACAAAGTGATTCGTTCCCGGCAAGAGGTTGTACTGGAGCCGATGACGGCGCAGGATCGCAAGATTATTCATGCGAAGCTGCAGGATCATCCGAAGGTGAAAACTTGCAGTAAAGGCGAGGAGCCTAACCGACGCGTAGTCATTATGATTAAATAGGCATGGCTGCACTTATGAATAACCTCTATTCAGAACGCATAGACAGATAGAAAATGCAATGATTGCGCCTGGTTCAGGGTGCTCTCATTGCATTTTTTCGTTATTTGACTCATTGAACGGGATTTCATGATTAGGCGTTTGACGTAAAATGAGATAATATAAATGTACCCTATATGTGCGGAGGTCATTATTAGGATGAATTACGAACCAATCGCAGCGGTATCTACACCGCTTGGCGAAGGCGGTATAGCGATTATCCGAGTAAGCGGAGAAGGATCTTTCGCTGAAGTGGATCGCATATTCCGTTCAAAAACGAAGCTAACAGAGGCGGACAGCCATACGATACATTATGGACATATTGTTGATCCACAGTCAGGGGAGCGAGTAGAAGAGGTGCTCGTAAGCGTGATGCGAGGCCCTCGTTCATTCACAACGGAGGATGTTGTCGAAATCAATACGCATGGCGGAATTATTTCGGTGCGGAAGGTGATGGATATTCTGCTTCAGCAGGGAATTCGTCTGGCGGAGCCGGGAGAGTTCACAAAGCGTGCATTCCTCAATGGCAGAATTGATTTGTCACAAGCGGAGGCAGTTATTGATCTCATTCGCTCGAAGTCGGATCGCGCCTTCAGCATCGCTATGAAGCAGGCACAAGGTCAACTGTCTACCCGAATTAAGTCGCTCCGTCATACACTCATTGAGACACTTGCTCATATCGAAGTGAATATCGACTATCCAGAGCATGATGTTGAAGAGCTGACGAGCAACTTTATTCAAGATAAATGCGGGCAAGTCATGGAAGAAGTGATGCGGCTATTGAAGACCGCATCTGAGGGGAAAATATTGAGGGAGGGTATTGTCACTGCGATTATTGGGCGACCAAATGTCGGCAAATCATCGCTGCTCAATACGCTTGCCCAAGATAATAAAGCGATTGTCACCGATATTCCGGGAACAACTCGCGATGTGGTCGAGCAATTCGTAACCATTAACGGGATTCCGCTGCGTCTCTTGGATACGGCTGGCATTCGGGAGACGACAGATGTGGTGGAGCGAATTGGGGTAGAGCGTTCACGCAGTGCACTCCAAGAAGCAGACCTCATTCTTTTCGTCGTGAACAACAATGATGAGCTTCATCCAGATGAACGAGAATGGATGGAGCAAATTACGGGTAGACAAGTGATTGTCATTGTGAATAAAATGGATCTGCCTACGGTGTTGGATGATACTCCGTTGAAGGAAGCATTTGGCGAGAACCAAATCGTGCGTATGTCCGCGAAAGAGCAGGAAGGCGTGGACGCGCTGGAGAAGGTGATCTCCGAGTTGTTCTTCAGCGGTGGAATTGAAGCGGGGGATATGACGTATGTCAGCAACGTACGGCATATTGCGCTGCTCAAGAAGACGCTGCGGGCACTAGAAGACGCTGTGGAGGCATCACAGCAGGGAATACCAATTGATATGATTCAAATCGACGTGCGCACCGCTTGGGAGCTGCTCGGCGAAATCATTGGAGACTCTGTAGGCGATTCGCTGATTGACCAGATCTTCTCCCAGTTCTGTCTTGGAAAATAGAGAGTTGTGATTACGGTGAAAGGTCTTGCTGCCGTGAGTGCTGTTTATTTATAGAGAAAGTTGTTAAAGGAGGGAGCCCCATGCCATTTGAGGCGGGACAATATGATGTAATAGTTATCGGAGCGGGCCATGCGGGCTGTGAAGCGGCACTTGCTTCTGCACGGATGGGCTGCAATACGTTGCTGTTGACGATTAACTTAGATATGGTTGCTTTCATGCCGTGCAACCCTTCGATTGGCGGTCCAGCTAAGGGCCATGTTGTACGCGAAATCGATGCATTAGGCGGAGAAATGGGCCGCAATATCGATAAAACCTTCATCCAAATGCGGATGCTCAATACCGGGAAAGGGCCAGCTGTCCACGCGCTGCGTGCTCAGGCCGACAAGGTATTGTATCAGGCAAAAATGAAGGAAACAGTAGAAACAACGCCGAACTTGACGCTGCGTCAAGGCATGGTCGAGGAATTGATCGTGGAAGACGGTAAATGTGTAGGTGCCATCACTAAATCAGGTGCTATTTTCCGCTCGAAAACGGTTGTCTTAACGACAGGTACGTACTTGCGGGGCAAAATCATTATCGGTGAGTTGATGTATGAGAGCGGCCCGAACAACCAACAACCGTCTTTGAAGCTGTCCGAATGCTTGCGCAATCTCGGATTTGATCTCGTTCGCTTCAAGACAGGTACTCCTCCGCGGGTGAATGGAGGGACAATCGACTTTTCCAAAACAGAAATCCAACCTGGAGACGATCATCCGAAGTTCTTCTCTTATGAAACGAAGTCTTCCGATAATGAGCAGCTTCCTTGCTGGCTAACGTATACGTCGGAGAATACGCATCGCATTATCAATGATAACTTGCATCGTGCACCGATGTTCTCTGGTGTCATTGAAGGTACAGGTCCTCGTTATTGCCCGTCCATTGAAGATAAGATCGTTCGCTTTGCGGATAAACCGAAGCATCAAATCTTCCTGGAGCCGGAAGGCAAGGATACAGCTGAGTATTATGTACAAGGACTGTCCACGAGTATGCCTGAAGATGTTCAGTTGCAAATCCTGCGCTCTGTCCCGGGACTCGAGAACGCGGAAATGATGCGAACTGGATATGCGATTGAGTATGATGCAGTCGTGCCGACACAGCTGTGGCCAACGCTGGAGACAAAACAGGTAGATGGCTTATTCACAGCTGGACAAATTAACGGAACATCGGGTTATGAAGAAGCTGCTGCGCAGGGGGTTATGGCCGGCATCAATGCTGCACGAAAGGTGCAGGGCAAGCCTGCTGTCATCCTGAATCGCTCGCAAGCTTACATTGGCGTGTTGATCGATGATCTCGTAACGAAGGGGACGAATGAGCCGTATCGTCTGCTTACGTCCCGCGCGGAATATAGACTGCTGCTTCGCCATGACAATGCGGATATGCGCTTGACGGATATCGGGCATGAGATTGGTCTTATTACCGATGAGCGGTACGCTTCATTCCAGCACAAACTTGACTTGGTCGGTCAAGAGCTGGAGCGCTTGAAGGCAACAAAGGTGAAACCGGATGAAGCCGTGCAGGCAATGCTTGCAGAAGCGGGTTCTGCTCCACTGACGAACGGTTGTGACGCCGTTACCTTGCTGCGACGTCCAGAAATATCTTATGCACATGTGGATAAGTTATTCCCGTCGCCGCTTGAGTTGGATGAAGAAATGAAGGAACAGGTCGAGATTCAGATTAAGTATGCAGGATATATTGAGAAGCAGCTGCTACAAGTAGAGCGTCTGGCGAAGATGGAGAAGAAGCTGATTCCGCAGGATATCGATTATAATGCGGTTCATGGCATTGCGTCGGAAGCGAAGCAGAAGCTAGCGAAGATTCGCCCGTTGTCGATCGGGCAAGCATCGCGTATTTCTGGTGTAACTCCTGCAGATATTTCAATCCTGCTTGTATATTTGGAGCATTACAACCGCGTAACAGCCGAGAAGCACGCTCAGTCGTAATTCGGGTGAGCGGGCTGTGCCAAGTATGCAGGTTGGGGACATTAACTGCAGAAGAGGAGATTTCCAGTGATGGATGCATTGCAAGAACAGTTCCAAGGCTGGCTATCCGGACATGGATGGCCGCCGATTACAGATACACAGTGGAATCAATTAGAGACGTATTATCGGGTGTTAGTGGATTGGAATGAGCGGATGAACTTGACCGGCATCACCGAGCGTGAGCTCGTATACGAGAAGCACTTCTACGATTCACTGACACTAGGCTTCCATGTCAATATGAAGGAAGTCAAGCGTATGGCTGATATCGGTTCAGGGGCAGGCTTCCCAGGGATTCCACTGGCGATTATGTTCCCGCATTTTCAGTTGACGATTGTTGATTCCCTTAATAAGCGAATTGTATTTCTGAATCATCTGGTGCAGGAGCTTGGATTGACGGGGGTTAGCTGTATTCATGGGCGTGCTGAGGAGGTTGCTCGCAAGCCGGAGCACCGCGATCAGTATGATCTTGTGACAGCACGTGCTGTTGCCAGATTGAACGTGCTGAATGAGTTCTGCCTGCCGTTCGTGCGTCCAGGCGGCACATTCGCAGCGATGAAGGGGACAGATCCACAGGAAGAGATTGTGGAGGCGAAGCGAAGCCTACAAGTGCTGCAGGCCACATTTACAGCTGACCATGCATTGAAGCTTCCGGTGGAGCAGTCCGAGCGTCACATTATAGTGATGTCGAAGAAGGGTCCAACGCCGAAGGCGTATCCACGCAAGCCTGGCACGCCGCTGAAGACACCAATTGTGTAGATGATAGATAAGTACAGAGCAAGAAAAAGAGGTCGAATCGTTCGACCTCTTTTTTGTGTCTTGGGTGGTGGAAGTGGAGGGGGATGTTGTGCGATCTTATTGCAATCTGGAATCAAACATCAATTGGATGTGAATACCGAATGGATCTTCGATTATACCGTAGGCTTTGCTGAATATATTGCTCGATAACGGGACAATAATGCGTACCCGTTTATCCGTAATCAAGCTGGCATAAAATCGTTCCACTTCCTCTAAATCAGCGCTCTGAATGCACAGTGACGTGTTATTGCCAACAGTATAGGCTTCCCCAGGGTTCATTGTATCTTCTGCAATCATTATTTTCGTTCTGCCAATCGATAAGACAGAGTGAGTAATCTGATTCTTGTTGTCCTCCGTAAGCGTTATGGAGCTGTCACGCTTCGCCATGTCTTGATAGGTCACAACCAGAAATTCCTTCGCGTTCAAATGTTGTTTGTAAAAATGAATGGCTTCCCGTGCTTGTCCGTTCATGGACAGGAAAATAGCGACTTCCAGTGTTGCGCTCATCGTATCAGTCTCCTTGTGGATCATCATGGTTGGCAGATATCTTTTAGCATTTGATATTTGGCCTTGGTTTTATCATAATTGCTAAAGGTATCAAATCATGACACCTTTAATAAGGAGATTCGCATGAATAAATCAGAACGATTACAAGACATGCTCAGATACTTAAATAGTCGAGAGTTCTTTAATTTACAAGACCTCATGGATAAGTACCAGATTTCAAAAAGTACAGCTTTGCGTGATATTCGCTCGTTAGAACAATTAGGCATGCCTATCTATTCGGAATATGGACGTCATGGGCGATATGGTATTTTGCAGAATCGATTGCTATCACCGGTTATCTTTACGCTTGATGAAGTTTACGCTCTGTATTTCGCCATGCTGACGCTGCAATCTTATCAATCTACTCCATTTCATATGCATGTCAATCAGCTGCAAGAGAAGTTTGAAAAGTGCCTTTCGCAAGAACAAATCAAGAAGATTCGTAGCATGAAAAAGGTTCTGCAATTGGAAAGCAATCAGCATCATCATGTAAGTTTTTATTTGGAACAAATCTTGAAGAGCATTCTTCATGAAAACATCTGCACCATTCAATATGCACGGAATAAGGGCAGCAAGAGTTATCGGGTTCAATTTTTCAAAATTTCTGCTAAGTTCGGTCAATGGTACGCAACAGGGATAGAGGTAAATACAAATCAACAACGAGTGTTCCGATGCGATAAAGTTACCTCCATGCAGGTGGAGGCAGAAGAATCCCGCTTTTCACTTGATGAACTAGTTAGCCGCTCTTTAGAACTATACCAGTCGGTGTGCCATATTCGATTTGAGGTAGAAATTGAAGAACAGGCCAAGGACATCTTCTATAAAGAATCTTATCCTTCTATGAAACTAGATATCGGTGAACAGACCGTCATTACAGGATTCTACAATCCAGGAGAAGAATCATTTATCGCCGAATATTTCATGAGGTATGGCAGTCATGTGGTAGCAGTAAAGCCTGAATCATTACGAACAATGATTCAATCGAAGGTAGAGCAGCTCTTACAGCATTATCAAACCTCAATTACTTGAGTTGGAGAAGGCTATGAATCTATCAGCGGAGCAAGCAGGACTGATTGAGAAAAATTGGGGCAGCTAGATTACAGTGGCGTAAATCTTTCCCTCTCTATCCTATGTTACGATTTAAGAGACATCATGAAGAGCTTAGAGAGAAGGAAATATTGAATGAACATAGATTGCTGGTACAAACCGATATGGAAGGCCTCATGCGCTTTGATTGTTGCTGCTGGGGTATTGGCTGCTCCTCTTGGAGTGGGGACGGCTTCTGCTCAAGCACCGCTACTGCCTGTAGGTGGGCCAATGCTCGATCCATCTCATACAGCAGCGAAGACAGATGATCCATACACAGGAAAAGGGATTAAAGTCGCCGTCATCGATTCTGGTGCAGATATGGAGCATCCCTTGCTGAAGGATCGAATTGTGAAGGCACATGACTTTGTGGAAGGTGATGAGTATCCACAAGATGAGAAGGGACATGGCACGCATGTTGCTGGTATTGTGGCACAGCAAGCGCCTGGCGCCTCGCTGCTCATTTACCGTGCGGTCGCCCCTGAAGGTCATGAATTCACGTCTACGATTGCAAAGGCAATGCAGCGTGCGATTGAAGATGGAGCGAGAGTCATTAATTTATCCCTGCATTCAGATATCGATGCTCCAGATGAACCACTGTCCCAGGCAATTGCGGATGCAGCAAGCAAAGGGGTGGTTGTGGTCAACTCCAGCGGCAACGCAGGGGAGAAGCTATGGAGTATTACAGCGCCAGGACTGGTGGAGGATGTCATCACCGTTGGGGCATCTACTTTACCTACTTATGAACCAATGCTCTCGAAGAACGATCGCAGCATACGCCTAATTTCAGATAGAAATACACCTGCTTTTCCGAAGCAGGGCTCCGCTGATGTTGTCTTCGTTAGTGGGGACAGTCCTAGAGTAATTACACAGAAGCAGCACCAAGGGAAATGGATCGTAGTGAGGACTCCCAGTTCCTCGGTAACATCTTATTATGAAGCGGCATGCCGAGCGAAGGCTAGCGGTATTCTGTTCTATCAAGATGAGAAGGTAGAGTGGGAACCGGAGATTAATATTCATAATGAGCAAGATCATCGACTTATTCCCGCGGCTACGATTTCTCCACAAGGAGCGACGATGTTGAAGCAAGGCAAGTCGGCAGTCTGGCAGTGGGGAGAAGAGCAGAGAAGCCGAATGTCATCGATGAGTTCTCGCGGTCCCGCTGTAGGCACTTGGCTTATGAAGCCGGATCTTGTAGCTCCGGGGATTGATGTACGCAGCTCGATGCCGCGTGATCTATATGAGCAGGGTTATGGGAATATGAGCGGATCGAGCATGGCCGTCCCTTATGTATCGGCCGCAGCCGCGATCATTCTAGAGGCACATCCGGAGTGGACGCCTGCAATGGTGAAGTCGGCGCTGATGACTTCAGCGGATAAGCTTACGGATAACAATGGATCGGAATATCCGTATCACGCACAGGGATCAGGACTCGTAAATATAGATAAAGCGCTGGATGCACATACCTTCCTACAGCCCACGGCGTTAACGTATGGAGTAGTTGGATCAGAGTCTTGCGGTACAAAGAAGGAGCAGACGTTCCAAGTGACGAATCGCACCGCGCAGGAAATGACCTATCAGGTTACATTGTCATCCGAAGCAATGAAATGGGACATCTCCTATCCTGCTTCCATTACTTTGCAGCCTGGCGAGACAGTCCGTGTTCCTGTTGTATGGGATCTAACCACTCTTAAGGAGACGGGAGTCCTTACTGGGAGCCTCCAGCTTACGAACGGAACAGAATTGCTACGAATCCCTTTCCAATTGATACATGGTTCCGGTCATTATCCGCTGCTGACGGGATGGTTTGCAGACGATCAACTGCTCACGCCGAACGGGGACAAACATAAGTCAATCCGATTCCATTATTATTTGCCAGGCGACGCCGATCGGATGATTATTACAGCGAGTCGTATTGACTTAGGGAAGAAGGCTGAAGGTGAATATTTATTGTTCAATAAGCCGAATCCTATCAATGGATTGCATACGTACGAATGGAATGGTACAGATGTGACGGGCCGTAAACTGCCAGATGGGTTGTATAACTTGAAGAGTAAAGCGTTCGCGGATGGACGTTCGGAAATGAAGGACGATCAAATTATCTATATCGATCGTGAAGCCCCTAGGGCAACCTTTATGAAGGCAAAGGCGGAACGTGGAGTTGTGCAAGGGACGGTTCAAGACATGATGCTAACCCTTGATTATGCGGTACGGCCTATGTTTCGTATTGCCTCGGGAAATAAGCAGCCGGCTCTGATTGATGTGAAGTGGAGTACTTCGAACACAGGAGATTGGAAGAGTGTGAGATTCAATGAAGACAAGAGGATGTTCCACGTGTCTCTTGTAGGGTCAGGGCTTAAAAAGGGCAAGCACAATATATTTATCCGGATGGAAGATGCCGCTGGCAACGTACAAATTCAAAAAACACAAGTAAACATATAGCAGCTTGGAGCGGGGGGCATCCTCCGCTTTATTCTATTTACATGGAATAATTTTCATATTTATAGAGGTGGTAAGAGTTCATAGAATGTTAAGGAGGCAACCTAATCTTTTGCAATTATTTATGATAGGATAAAGAAGCTAACGTGATAGAATGTGGGGAAATGTTTCACGTGAAACATGTTCATGATAGATAAGGTGTTATCAAGAAAGTGATTAGAATAGAAGTGTAACGACGGCAAAAGATATCATTCGAAGTTTTTCTTTTATCGTGTACAAGAAAAGGCAGGAAAAAGGCACAAGCTTGGAGAATACATAAAGGCAGAGCGTATAATTTTGTCGAAGGAAAGAAATGGTTCAAGTCAGATGTCCTACTCTTCATTATCGCGAAGGACGTAAAGGGAATGGAAAATTGCGAGGAGTAGCGGGAATCGCAGTCCAATTGCCTCCTTGAGCGACGTAGGGCAGAAGATTAAGAATGGAGCAGAGCACTGCCGCTTCTTCATGTGCCTGGCATTATTTTGAAGTTAGGTGGTATTATACGGAAATGAAAGAACAACTGTCTCGGTTATTCGGTTTTGCGGAGCGTCAATCGCTGGATGAAGTGAAACAGCTTCCGGTGAATGAGATTGTCAGCAGTCCCTATCAGCCTCGAACTATATTCGATGATGAGCGTATTGATGAACTGTGTCAGACGATCAAAACGCACGGCGTTATTCAGCCGATCGTTGTCCGCCAGCGAAACGGGCAATTTGAAATCATTGCCGGAGAGCGCCGTTGGCGTGCTGTCAAGAAGTTGGGCTTGGATACGATCCCGGGCATAGTAAGAGAAATTAATGACGCTCAGGCGGCATCCATTGCCTTGATCGAGAATTTGCAGCGTGAAGGGCTTACAGCGATTGAAGAAGCATATGCTTATCAGAAGCTCATCGATTTGCACAATTTGACGCAAGAAAGCTTGGCGCAACGGCTTGGCAAGAGCCAGTCTACAATAGCCAATAAAATTCGCTTGCTGAATCTACCGGATGTAGTGAAGCAGGCCTTAATGGAACGCAAGATTACAGAGCGACATGCAAGAGCATTGCTTGGTCTCGATTCAGAGAGTTTGCAGCTCAAACTGCTTGAGGAGATTATCGGAAAAGAATTGAATGTTAAGCAGACAGAGGCACGAGTCGCGTTTTATAAAGAGGTTCACAAGGCGAAGAAATCGAAGCGTATCTCATATACAAAGGATGTACGTCTTGCGCTGAATACGATTCGACAGTCAATCGATCTTGTGACTGGATCAGGCTTAAAAATTAAAACGGATGAACATGATCATGATGATCATTATGAGATTGTCATCAAAATACCGAAAAGGTAGTTTATTATAAACGTGTGTTGTTTAAAGAGGTCGACAGATATTTCTTATAAGGGTGCAGCAGCCTTATTCAATAAGAAGAGGGATTTATGGCTATAGCTAGGGGATTGATGAAAGTAAAAATCCTACTGGCAGGGGGGACGTAAAGCTAGCTGCTCCGCATATACATTTGCACTTACATCCTGACCTTTTTAGTAACCTATATATCAGATTCACCTAATTATCGGTTGATACCAGCCTAATCGTTGTATGTTTCCTATCGTACGGCGATATTGTTGTCATGCGTAGTGCTCAAATATGTGCAGCGGCAGGCAAGAGGCCGCTCTTTTCTGTTTTTGTGGTCGTTAGCGGTTATCGTTACAGCTAGAAACGCAAAAGAAACAACATTGAGGTGAAGAGGAATGGCTAAGGTTATTGCCATTACCAACCAGAAGGGCGGCGTCGGCAAGACAACGACGACGGTAAATTTGGGTGCAGGTTTGGCGTTATTAGGGAAGCGGGTGCTGCTTGTCGATATTGATCCACAAGGCAACACCACGAGTGGTATCGGGATTAACAAAGCAGATGTAACGAATTGCATTTATGACGTGATTATTAATGATGTTCATCCGAAGGACGCAACGATTCCGACTATGGTCGAAGGTCTGCACATTATTCCGGCAACGATACAATTGGCGGGTGCTGAGATTGAATTGGTTCCGACGATATCACGTGAAGTACGATTGAAGAAATCGCTTCAGCTTGTAGCACATTTGTACGATTACATATTAATTGATTGCCCACCTTCACTTGGGATATTGACGATCAATTCCTTAACAGCATCCCATTCGGTCATTATACCGATTCAATGTGAGTACTATGCGTTAGAGGGACTCAGCCAATTGTTGAATACGGTCAGACTTGTTCAGAAGCATTTGAATACCTCTCTGCAAATTGAGGGTGTTCTTCTTACGATGCTTGATGCACGTACGAACTTGGGTATACAAGTCATTGATGAAGTTAAGAAGTATTTTCAACAGAAGGTGTATACAACGATTATTCCCCGTAACATACGCCTTAGTGAGGCACCGTCACATGGTCAGTCGATCATGACCTACGATCCGAAATCTAAGGGTGCGGAAGTATATTTGGAACTTGCGAAGGAAGTGATTTCGTATGAGTAAGCGATTAGGACGTGGATTAGACGCGCTCATTCCGTCACTATCCGTCAATGATGACGATAAGGTAGTAGAGGTATCTCTACAACAGCTGCGTCCCAATCCATATCAGCCGCGAAAACATTTTGATGAGCAGTCTATTCAGGAGCTTGCAGAATCAATTAAGCAGCATGGTGTCATTCAGCCCATTATTGTGCGGAGTGTTTTAAAGGGATATGAGATTATTGCTGGAGAACGCCGCTACCGAGCCTCTCAGCAGCTTGGTTTGCAGCATATTCCAGCAGTTGTTCGCAACTTCTCCGATCAACAAGTCATGGAAATTGCCCTGATTGAAAATTTACAACGTGAAAATTTAAACGCCATTGAATTGGCCGTTGCTTATCAAGCTTTAATGGATCAGTTCACGTTAACGCAAGAAGAACTATCTGTTAAAGTAGGTAAGTCGCGCTCACATATCGCTAACTTTCTGCGTCTGTTGCAGCTCCCAGAAGAAGTAAAGGAATGTGTTTCACGTGGAACACTATCAATGGGACATGCGCGTGCCATTGTAGGGGTAAAGGACGAAGCAAAGGTGAAACAGTTGGCTAAATCTTCCATTGAACAAGGGTGGAGCGTTCGTCAGTTGGAGGAAGCAATCCAGCAGATGAACAAAAAAGGGAAGTCAATTGATAAAACGAAGCTTGTCCGCAAAGATCCTTACTTAGATGAATTGGAAGAAAGTTTGCGTGAACGATTCCGTACGACAGTTAAAATTAAACAGAGCAAAGATAAAGGGAAAATTGAGATATCGTACTTTAACAAGCAGGATCTGGAGCGATTATTAGAATTGCTTCAATCGTTGTCGGCTCAATAAAGCCTTAGTTGGGATTCTTGTACATGAACTGGCATTCTTGGTTGTTATCCGAAGCAAGAGGGGATTACACTAAGCATGCCAGTTTTGTGTTGGGACAGAACAAACAGCCAGAAGGACAAGGCAACGATAAACAGCTTGTTATTTACAAAATATTGAAACAAAAGGTTACAACTTTGTTGTCTCTTCATTCGGTTAGATCGTGTTATAACTAAATGTAGAGATCCGTTAAAAGGGCATATTTCCGAATATCATCAATGACCATAAACAGGTTCAGCTTCATCGCAGCCTTTGGAAGTTGATATAGGGTAGAAAAACGCAGATTTTTCAAGTTGAATGGTGGGGAAAAAGTATTGTATGAGTCCGATGAAAAAATTTATACTAAGGATGGACGAAATACATACAGAAAATATGACTCATCATTCGGCCAGCTCGCATCATAGCTGCCCATTATAGATAATAAATATTGATAGACAGCAAGCGAACTAATGGGGAAACGCAAGGATGAGGAAGTCCGTGCATTTGAGGTACGGGACACGTTATAGGCAGGAGAGAACAAAGACTTATGATGAATGAATTGCAGAATGATTGGTTGCCGCTCATTGCCGCTGGCATCGGCATATTGTTATTGTTGTTACTTATTATTGTTCTTCTCCAAGGGTCACAGCTCCGTAAGCTTCGCCGCAAATATGAGGCGATTATGGGGGAAAGTGGTATTGAAAATTTGGATGTTGTATTGTCCAGCATGCATGAGGATATTGCACATCTGCAAGGGAAGACGGAACAGCATCATGCTGACATGGAGCAAACGAAAAAAGCTCTGAAAAAGATGAAATCCCACGTCGGCATACAGCGTTACAATGCATTTGCAGAGCGCGGGAGTGATTTAAGCTTCTCGATTGCATGGTTAAATGAGGAGCAGGATGGGGTTGTCATTACAGGCATCCACGGACGGGATCACTCTTATGTATATGCGAAGCCCATAGAGAATGGACAGTCTTCCTATTCCTTGTCCCCGGAAGAGAAGCAAGCAATGGAGCTTGCAGAGGCAAAGAAGGGCTCCTAATCCGTGTACTTATCGATGGGCTAAGGAAGTGAGTGACTGTTCGATTGTATCCGCGATCACCTCGGCCATACCCATGACCAAATGAAGCCTAGTATTTTGCAATACGAAATATTCCATGAAGCCTCCGACGTTGACAATGCCTGTAATGTGCATATCTCCGATCGGGGGCAATTGTTTATTTACCCCAGCCCCAGGACGGACCGGCCCTTCAACGACTTGAACGGAACCCACACTGCTGCTCTGGCCAAGACAAGCGTCAACTGCAATAATGAAGGTATGAGGATCGCTCGCTTGCAGTGAATCTATCGTCTCTTGCAAATTCATGGCATGAACAGGCTGCTGTAGTGTCCCGAGAACTTGAAAGTGACGGGAAGTGGACTTCGACAGCCGTGTCCCGACGAGAGGGCCGAGACAGTCGCCCGTTGAACGATCGGTTCCAATGCAGATAACCGTTGTCGACTGGTGAGAAGCTCGCATTTGCAAATGGTGTTGGCAGGAATGAATTAGGGAAGATAGTGCGTTAGGTGCATCATAAACCACTTTACATGGATGGCATTCATGGGTTGACGGGCGTTTGAACAAAGAAAATGTCATCACAAGCAGCCTCCGTTTTCTACTAAAGGTACTATCTAGTATATGGAAGCAAGAAAACTTTTATACTTCGACGAGAATAAGTTCCTATTTTATAATAAAGTGTCCTAACATTGATAACGCTAGATAGTAATAGAGGGGGAATGAAGATGTTATGGGCCGCAGCGGCAGATAAGCCAGAAGAAGTAACCGACAATATTGAACAGACGCTGTCGGTATTCGAGAAATGGCAGCAAGGGATATGGAACTGGGTAACCGATATGGCAACTTGGGAAATGCTCTTAGTAAAAACCATTAAAATTGTACTGATTATATTAGTAACCAGAATCGTGATTCGCATTGTTCATCGAATGATTAATCATACGATTGCCAAGCAGGAGAAATCCCGCCTGAACGGACAACCGAGGCGGCTTGTTACGGTAGGAAAGCTGCTTAAAAATATGACCTCGCTTGCAATGAATTTTATTATGATCCTTGTAGTTTTATCGGAGTTCAATGTGAATTTGGCACCGCTGTTAGCGGGGGCAGGGGTCGTCGGCTTGGCCATTGGTTTTGGTGCTCAAAGCTTGGTGAAGGATGTTATGACCGGATTTTTCATAATATTGGAGGATCATTTCGCGGTAGGCGATGTCATTAAGGTTGGATCCTTCCAAGGTACGGTAGAGATGATTGGTTTGCGGTCGACTCGGATCCATAGCTGGACTGGAGAGGTTCACGTCATTCCAAACGGTAGCATTACCGAGGTAACCAATTATTCACTAAACAACTCGATTGCTGTTGTGGATGTATCAATTGCTTATGAGGAGAATGTAGAGAAGGCTATTCAAGTCATGAATAAAGCGCTTGAAGCATTGCCAGAGCACAATGAGAATGTAGTCAAGACGCCGCAAGTTTTGGGCGTTCAAACGCTTGGGCCTTCAGAAGTGACGATTCGGGTTATTGCCGAATGCCGCCCATTTACCCAAGCAGGTGTTGTTCGTATGATTAATGCAGATATGAAGCGGGCTCTAGAGCGAGAGGGAATTGAGATTCCATACCCACGCCTCGTTACGTATCAACGAGCAGAACAAGGAGGGAATATGTAATGGAACGTAAAGTCTTCGCACTGGGTGATATCGTTCAAATGAAAAAGCCTCATCCTTGTGGTACAAATGAGATGGAGATCATTCGAATGGGTATGGATATCCGCATTAAGTGCGTTGGATGTAAGCATAGTGTGCTCGTCCCACGCGCGAAGTTCGAGAAGAGCATGAAGAAGGTGCTTCGTTCTGCTCAACCTGATTCCGAGTAAGATAATTTTGTAAAAAATATGTTGCAATATAGTGTGGACTATGGTAAGATAACTCTTGCTATGGAAAGGTACCCAAGAGGTCCAAGGGGGCTGACTCGAAATCAGCTAGGCGTCGCAAGGCGTGCGTGGGTTCGAATCCCACCCTTTCCGCCACTTATTGGATATGACAACTCCGGAGCTTAGGCTTCGGAGTTTTTTGCATATTATAGGCAAATTTTTGCCGCCTCTGGAGCTGTTGATGACGATGTATGTGTTGTTGTAACAAATGCTGAAATAAATAAGAGAAGGGACTTCGCATACGCGAAATCCCTTCCTGGTTGACGGTGCTTATTCGACTTCTATCTTCACAATTCAGATGGCTTAGGTTTTCATCATATGGAACCATATAAAAATTCCATTACGATAAGTGTGTTACAGATAAATGCTCTACAGCACAACCCCTCGCTTCCCTTATTTCGTAAAGTTAAATGTCTCCACTAGGCTTCTTTGCTCCATTGTTCAACGGAACCCACCTCGCTTCGCACCGTCAGTTGTTATTATGGATCGTTATTGCGGAATTATACATCCGAGAAAAAAATAAAAAGGGTACAGCAAATGAGAAAAGGGATCTCGCTTGCGCGAAATCCCTTCCTGGTTGACGGTGCTTATTCGACTTCTATCTTCACAATGTTCAGATGGCTTAGGCTTCCTACATCACATGGAACCTTTACGGTATCCATATTACGATAAGTGTGTTGCAGACAAATGGTCTTTAGCACAACCCCTCGCTTCTCTTATGTCGTAAAGTTAAATGTCTCCACTAGGCTTCTTCGCTCCATTGTTCAACGGAACCCACCTCGCTTCGCACCGTCAGTTGTTATTATGGATCATTATTGCGTTTCTATACACGGATAATAAAAAAAGTGAAACGATTGAATCAGTGCGTCAAAGCATGGCGCTTTTTCTTCCACTTTCGGTCTTTGTTCGTTGTTTCCGGGAATGTGTCGCCCTTCTTCAACTTAATTTGTTTTGGATCTTGAATTTCGGTATGGAAGCTTTTCTCACCGACTTCCATATAAATGGCATCATTGGGTGCTTTGTCTCCCGGTTCGAATTCTGTTTTCTCGCCCATTGTGTAACCTCCTGAAAGCATGTTGTATAGAGCAGAAGCGTAACGAGATCGCTTGCCTATGTAGTGTGTGCGCAGGGGTATCCCTTAATGAATGGAGAAAAGTGCTTGTATGCGGACACGAAGATGCACTTGCATGTCATCCTTCATTTTGGTACACTAGTTTAGTGCGAGTTTTCTCGCTCCTTGCTTCTGACAAGATCAGAGGCCTGAAGTCCATAAGGAGGTGAACGTGAAATGCGCAAATACGAATTGATGTACATCATTCGTCCTGACGTAGAGCAAGAAGCTGTTCAAACAACAGTCGACAAATTCCAAGGCGTTATCTCTAACGGCGGTGGAGAAATTACGAAGCACGATGTGATGGGTAAGCGTCGTCTTGCTTACGAAATCAAGAAGTTCCGCGATGGCGTGTACGTTCTCGTGAACTTTACTGCAGAACCTGCAGTAGTAGCGGAGTTGGATCGTCAACTTAAGATTTCTGACGAAATCATCCGTCATCTTGTCGTTAGCGACGTGGCTTAATAGCCAAAACTATCGTAAGTTCGTAAAGGATACGTCGAAGGAGGGGATAGCATGTTGAATCGCGTGATATTGATAGGACGTCTTACACGGGACCCTGAATTGCGCTACACTTCATCTGGAGTGGCAGTAACGCAGTTTACGTTAGCGGTTGATCGACCGTTCTCGAGTCAAGGTGGGGAGCGTGAAGCGGACTTTATTCCAGTCGTTACTTGGCGGCAGCTAGCTGAGACATGTGCAAATTATTTGCGCAAGGGTCGGCTTACAGCAGTAGAAGGACGCATTCAAGTGCGCAACTATGACAATAACGAAGGTAAACGTGTATACGTGACTGAAATTATTGCTGATAATGTGCGTTTCTTGGAATCGAACCGTGATAACGGGGGAACACGTGATGATATGGGCGGCGGCAATTACGGTGCACCAGCACCGCAATACAACAATGCTCCAGCACGTGGTGGGAATTCCAATTCTCGCGGACAAGCAGCAGCAGATCCTTTCTCTGATGACGGTAGACCTATCGACATTTCCGATGATGATTTGCCATTCTAAAACGGAAAGGACTGACATGAATGAGCTTTAAGCAAAATGAAGGCGGCGAACGCGAAGGCCGTAAATTCGGTGGCCGTAGAGGTCGTAACAAGCGCCGTAAAGTGTGCTTCTTCACAGTGAACAAAATCACTCACATTGATTATAAAGACATCGACCTGTTGAAGAAATTCATCAGCGAGCGCGGCAAAATCTTGCCACGCCGTGTAACAGGTACAAGCGCGAAGTACCAACGTGCTTTGACGATCGCTGTAAAACGCGCTCGCCAAGTAGCATTGCTTCCTTACACTACGGAGTAATGATGGTGCAGAAGACAGCTGATATCATATCAGCTGTCTTTTTTATGTCTTTTTTAATTTATCGACAGAGGGCGTTTTCGTTACTTCACATCGTGTTCCCCTCTGCGGATTGGATTGAAGCAGGGGTTACAATCGAGCCTGTTAATCCTGTTCCCTTCGCAAGCGGAGCGAATTCACCGCGACAACGGATGCGGAGCCTGAGCTTGATCTAGGCGTTTTAAATACTAGAGGATCGTAAGGGCCTGCCATTAGCACGATTTCCCCAAGAAATACAACGATATCTTCAACCATTTGTTCATGCTACCTCCTCCTGTTGCATAGGATTCATCATGTACAAGTATAGAACATACCATTTCTTTACTTGTGCGGCTAATACAGTAACCCATCCTTTTTTCTAATTTACTATGCCTGTATCCCATTCAAACTTGATTTCGCAAATGAATAAATGCTGCTCCAGTTGGATGGGGGGTTCCGTCTCGAGGCGGATTCCTTCATATGGCTGCAGTGATACAATGGATAGCAGGATAAGGATGAAAATGGATTCGGTACGGAGGTTTAGATCATGAGATGGCACGAACGATTCAGTAAACGTTGGCAGGGACAAGAAATCGACTATCAATGGCCATCCCCACAGCTTCCGATCATTAGCATTCGGAGCAGTGGTGCTAGCCGAGTAGGCCGACACAGTAAGGTCGCAATTGGCCTTATCGCGATTGGGGATATCGCAATCGGTCTCATCGCTGGAGGAATGATAAGTGTTGGTCTGTTTGCATTTGGTGCCATATCCTTAGGACTGCTGGCAGCAGTGGGTGCCATTGCATTCAGTGATTTATTTTCGGTAGGGGCGATTGCGGTTAGCGATTGGCTGTCCATTGGCGCTGTGGCCGTGAGTAGTGTCTTATCCATCGGTGCTGTTGTAATTAGCAACGTGGCATTAGGAGTCGTCGCTATCGGTCAATATGCGTATGGTGTCGTCGCTATAGGCAATCATGGGTTTGGACTCATTCCATTAACGTTAGATGTTGTACGTTGGGTAAAGAGCTGGTTCGGATGATCATTATTCCATATTCTGTGTGAAAACCGTCCAAAAATGGGCGGTTTTTTGGTACTTCTGTCAAAATAGTGATCCGGATCATGAAATCTGTATTTTCCTTTTTGATCGTTTGCATGTAAAATAAAAATATTGTTTCATGCATAATCATCAAAGAAATTTGTCAAAGAGGGTTCTGATTACCGGTCGTTACAAACAGATAAAATCGACCGAGCATGCTCATCCTATATCTGATACAGCTTAACCATAAGGGAACGTGGATATTCCAATAATGGGTTGTGAGGCTGTTCAGTGTTGAATGTGAGCATGTCTTTTACATTCATCGTCACATACTGTTCTAGGTAGGGCCTAAGCGGTGTGAAGCTCATGTTCAACGAATAGAGTAAGTGCACGCTCGCATGATCCAAGCCGCAATTATTATGATTCGAATAAATGAGAAGTAACGATGAGCAGCTAGCATGGCTGGTCTTTTTTGAAAAATCACCATGCGAAACTTTCTAGGGGAATAGGTACTGCTAGTATAGGAAATTCGTGTCGTTCGCACTGGGGCGGGTATCTTTGAGAAGTGAAGCAGGTATGATGTGCTGCCAATTTCGAATTAGAGCGAACCGAAGCTTACACACATGAGGAAAAATGAAACACCGTATGCGTATAGGGAACTCAGATTGACGCGGATAGCTATGCGCAGCATAATGTTTCTCATCTGGTCAATGCGGAAAATGCCTAAGAGCTATACTGAAACAGGTATGGAAGGCAACAAAAATGCTTCTTATATGTATGAAATAAGAACTATCGGTTAGTAAATGGATTTTGGATATGATTGCATCACATAAAGGAAGAAGAGGATTACGAATGAAAAAAAATAAATATAAAAAATGGGGAATCGCCCTGGCAATCATCGCGATTGTTGGTCTTAGCGGATTTATATTCCGCAAGCAGCTAGCGGTTCTGGCCTTCGATATGTTCTTATCCGGGCATGTAGAAGAGACGCTTGATAAGTCTTATAAGCCAATTGAAGGCAAAGAAGAAGTAATTCGCAAAGTGACGGAGCCATTCTCAGTACTACTGCTGGGGGTTGACCAGCGAGGCAAGGAAATTGGACGTTCTGATACCATTATATATTCGGTTGTAAGACCACAAGATAACAAAGTATTGCTGCTGTCGATTCCACGTGATACGTATACGGAAATCATCGGCAAGGGATTTGAAACGAAGCTCAATCACGCTTATGCCTATGGTGGTGCGAAGATGAGCATGGAGTCGGTAGATAATCTGCTCAAGCATAAGGTTGACCATTATGCGACAATTAACTTCGAGGGATTGAAGGATGTCGTCAATGCATTAGATGGCGTTAAACTCCCAATTACGAAGGCGATCGTCAACAAAGATCCCGATCATGAGAAGTTCCGCATAGAGCCGAACAAGCCGATCTATGATGGTCAAGAAGCATTGTACTTCGTACGTTACCGTGAGGATTCGGATATGAACCGTACGATGCGTCACCGCATATTCTTGAACGCGGTTATGCAGCGTGCCATCGAAATGGATAAAATCGGACGCATTCCAGAGCTTATTGAAATTATGGGTGAGAATTTTACAACGGATATGCGACCGAAGTATATGATTGATTTGGCCAAGACGATGTTCACGAATGACGGAGTACCGAGCATTAGCAGCTATATGCTGCATGGTGACGGCAAGATGATTGGCAACGGCTGGTATTACATGGTGAAGGATGAGGATCTGGATTATATTAAGACTTTGCTGGACAACTGGCTGGATCCGAAGACGAGCAAAGAGAATCTAATGGAACCACGCCAAGTGAAAGAAGATTAATGGTATAGAAACCGGAAAGTCAGTCGTATTTATTACGGCTGACTTTTTGTTTTTGTATGCCTAAATGTGTTAATTTATTGTTAGGGAGTTACAGCGATCATCTCGCTGGAGTCGTTTGAGGAGGAGACCTAACGGATGAACATTGCTTTTTTCTTAACACCGAAACATGAGGTTGTTAGTCTTACATTGAATACAACATTGAGACAAACACTCGAACGAATGGAATATCATCGGTACACGGCTGTTCCGATTTTGAATGATGAAGGGGAATATGTAGGAACGGTTACCGAAGGAGACCTGTTATGGCACATGAAAAATTCCAATGGCGCGATTACGTTTGAGAACGCTTCAAAATCCTTGCTGAAAGAAGTTTCGCTGAATATGCATAATAAATCAGTACGAATTGACTCCAATATGGAGGATCTTATTAATTTGGCCAAGGTGCAGAACTTTGTCCCGGTGGTAGATGATATGAACCGTTTTATTGGCATCGTGAGGCGCAGTCAAATTATCGAATATTGCGAGCAGTTCGTCACCAAAGCTATGGACGTGAAGTAATTATGGTATAATGAAAATGACGCCCTTTTCAGAAATATGGAAGATATAGGGATATACCCGCGGAATAAGCGGTCTCGGGGTTTCTTTCCGGGGGAAAAAGATTGAATGCGCAAGAGGTGAACGTATTGAAAAACCGCTGGTCATCGTCTTTATTATGGGCGATTGTAGCGCTCGTATTGTTATTATCCATATTGCAGCCGATACAGGTGTTGACGATGAGTTTTATGGCGGTTCCATTTGTGATGCTGTATGCAACGCAATCAAAGCAGAGATTCGCTCTTATCACTGCTGCCGTGCTTGCCGTCGTCTACTTGTTAATGGGGAAGGCAGGCATGATTGTTGCTGTAACCGCCTTGTACTTTATTATTCCGGGCATTGTCATTGGCCACATGTTTAAAAGCAGAAAGCCTGCACTCAACGTGTTCGTTGCTGGAACCGTGACCTTTCTCGTTGAGTCCCTTGTCCTCTTCGTCGTAGCGAAGTGGGTACTAGACTTCAATGTGTATGAATTTGTGATTGAGATGCTGAACTACGGGATGGTCGGTGTTGAGCAGTCTGCACTATTCCCGACGCAAGTGACAGCAGAAATGAAACAGCAATTTGCGCTTCTCATGAGCAAGATGGTTCCATTTATGATGATTGTGAGTGCGCTGTATATGGGTACGATTACGTACGCTATCAGCCGTCGTCTATTAACCGCGCAAGGACATGATGTGCAGAAGATGAAACCTGTACACCAATGGATGCTTCCGAAGTCTCTTGTCGTGTACTATTTCATCGTTGTGATTCTTGACCTTGTTGGCCCGAAGTCAACGGACAGCTTCTTAACGATGATTGTATTGAACTTGGCGCCGCTCTTGCAGTTGGCATTCGTAGTGCAGGGGATTGCCTTTCTCTTCTTCTTTGCGCACATGAAGAAATGGGGCAAGGTGCTGCCGATTGTCATTACAGTAGCTGCATTGTTCATTCCACTGCTCTATTCACTACTTCGAATTGTAGGATTGGTGGATCTCGTCCTTCCGATGCGGAAGTACCTGTCCAAACCAAAAGTATAGGGTGAGAAGGCATGCCTAAACTATTGTTTCAACGTTGGTATACGAAGCATACAAGCTGGACATTCGTTGTATTGATCGCCATGAGCTTAGTGCTGACCTGGTATAACTGGGGAGTCGGGGTATTGGCATGGATCAGTATTGCAGCGCTCGCTATGGCATCGTTCACGGCAGAACGTAAATTCCGGGAAGAGACGGAGTCGTATTTATCAACGCTTGGATTACGAGTAAAGCGGGCGGGGGAAGAGGCCATCATCGACTTGCCGTATGGCATCCTTTTGTATCGTGAGGATCGTGTCATAGAATGGCATAATCCTTATGTATCTCAGCTAACCGGACAGGATGGGTTAGTTGGAGAGGAATTGGCGGATATCTTCCCGCAGCTTCATATGGGAAAAGAAAAGGATCGCTCCGCTGAATTGTTCATCGGTGGGCGTATCGTACATGCGGATATTGTGCCAGAGGAGCGGGTTGTCTACTTTACGGACATTACTGACCTGTGGAGCTTGCGCAAACGTTATGACGAAGAACGGATAGCAGTCGGAGTCGTCATTATGGATAACTTGGAGGAATCGACCCAAGGGCTGGACGACCAGCAGCGGGCTGCCCTGCTCGCGCGTGTAAATGGACAGATTACGTCCTGGGCAGGCGAGCATGGTGTATTGATGAAGCGGCTGTCCTCTGATCGCCACTTCATGATTATGGATGTGCAGACACTGAAGGCACTGGAGCAGACGAGATTCGTCATTCTTGACGAGGTTCGGGAGACGACGCTTGATAATAAGCTTCCAGTAACACTCAGCATGGGCATTGCAGCTGGCGCAGATAGTATCCCAGAACTGGGTCAGCTGGCACAGTCAAGCTTGGATATTGCACTTGGCCGTGGCGGAGATCAGGTAGCAGTTCGCATGGGACAACGATTATCGTTCTATGGCGGTAAATCGAATGCGGTAGAGAAACGGACTCGGGTTCGCGCACGGGTTATCGCGCACGCGCTTCGAGATTTCATTAAGCAGAGCGACGCTGTGTTCATTATGGGGCACAAGAATCCGGATACGGATTCGATTGGATCGTCGATTGGCGTGCTGAACGCATGCCGAATGCTTGGAATTGAAGCCTATATCGTGCTGGAAGAGAGCAATCCTTCGATCGATCGTCTAGTGGACTATTTGAAGAAGGATGAAATTCTATGGTCAAGGTTTATCTCTCGAGCGGAAGCTATCGAAATGATTACGGAAGCAAGCCTTTTGGTTGTATGTGATACACACAAAGCTTCTATGGTAGAAGAGCCGCGTCTGCTTCAATCGGATCGGATTGTCATTATCGATCATCATCGCCGAGGCGAAGAGTTCATTAATGACGCGGTTCTCGTTTATTTGGAGCCCTATGCATCTTCTACGGCTGAGCTCGTTACGGAATTGCTGCAATATATCCATAATCGGATTAATCTCAGCATGCTGGAGGCAACGGCATTACTGGCAGGGATCACGGTAGACACGAAGTATTTCACGCTGCGAACAGGCTCGCGCACATTCGATGCGGCAAGCTTCCTTCGCAGACAAGGTGCAGACCCATTGCTTATCCAGCGCATCTTAAAAGAAGATCTGGATGAGTATATTCAGAAGGCGGAAGTCATCCGTCACGCACAGATGCTGTATGGACATATTGCGATTGCGGTTACAGAGCCAGGACGAAAATTTTCTCAGTTGCTCATTGCACAGGTAGCTGATACGCTATTAAATATGACCGATGTTCTCGCTTCGTTCGTTATCAGCGAGCGAAATGACGGATTCATTGGGATTAGCGCGCGTTCGCTGGGCCAGATGAATGTACAGGTCGTTATGGAACGGCTGGGCGGCGGCGGACATCTAACGAATGCCGCAGCTCAATTGCAAGGTACGCTTGTTGAGGCAGAAGCGAAGCTGAAGCGCGTGCTGGAAGAAATCGACGCAGAAGAGGGGTTGTTTGAATGAAAGTCATCTTGTTGCAGGATGTAAAAGGACAAGGCAAGAAAGGACAAGTCAAAGAGGTTTCCGAAGGGTACGCTCAAAATTTCCTCATCAAGCAGGGACTGGCTCGTCCGGCGACGGACGGCAATCTTAAGACCCTGGATCAACAGAAGAAGTCGGAAGATAAGCGTAAGGAACAAGAAAAGATAGATGCGGAATTGCTTGCAGCGAAGCTGGGCGAAACAACAGTTGAGTTGAAGGCAAAGGCTGGTGAAGGCGGCCGTCTGTTCGGTGCCATCACATCGAAGCAGATTGCAGAAGCTCTTGCAGGCATGAAGATCAAAATAGATAAGCGTAAAATCGAACTGCATGACCCGATTCGTACGCTGGGATATACGAATGTAGCCGTGAAGCTGCATCCTGAAGTCAAGGCGACGATGAAGGTGCACGTAACGGAGGAATAGAATGAACGAGATGTATGTCGATCGTGTTCCGCCGCAGAACCTGGAGGCTGAGCAGGCCGTTCTCGGTGCGATATTGCTCCACTCCGAAGCGATGATCACGGCGATGGAGCGGATTCAGTCCGAGGACTTCTATAATCCGGCCCATCAGATGATTTATGAGGCAATGATCGATCTGGGCGAAGACAACCAGCCGATTGACCTTGTAACGCTTACAGCGAAGCTGAAGGATAAGCAGCAGTTGGAAGACGTCGGCAGCGTGTCTTATTTGACGAAACTGGCCAATGCGGTGCCAACCGCAGCCAACGTCGATTATTACGCGCAAATTATTGAAGAAAAGTCAATGATGCGACGTCTCATTCGGACTGCCACGCAAATCGCAAGTGAAGGCTATACTGGCGGCGAGGATGTCTCTGGACTGCTTAGCGATGCGGAGCGACGTATCTTAGAAATTTCGAATCGCCGCTCTTCGAGCGGGTTTATCGCGATTAAAGATGTATTGATGGAAGTGTATGATAAAGTCGAGACCTTGAGCCAACAAACAGGCGGGGGGACGACAGGCATTCCGTCAGGCTTCCCGGATCTGGATAAGATGACTTCAGGCTTCCAGCGCAGTGACCTTGTCATTGTAGCGGCCCGTCCATCAGTCGGCAAGACCGCCTTCGCCTTGAACGTAGCCCAGAATGTTGGTGTTCGCGCGAAGGAGACGGTAGCGATATTCAGTCTCGAGATGTCCGCGGCACAACTTGTACAACGTATGGTCTGCGCCGAGTCGAATGTTGATGCAGGACGGCTTCGTACAGGTGCTCTTGAGGATGATGACTGGGAGAAGCTGACGATGTCCATCGCAGCCTTGTCCGAGGCAGAGGTCTACATTGATGATACACCAGGGATAACGGTGGCGGATATCCGTGCCAAGTGTAGACGTCTTAAGAAAGAACATGGTCTTGGCATGATTTTGATCGATTACTTGCAGCTGATTCAAGGACGCGGCAAACCAGGCGAGAACCGTCAGCAGGAAGTATCCGAGATTTCACGTACACTGAAGCAGATAGCCCGTGAGCTTGAGGTACCTGTTATTGCCTTGTCCCAGTTAAGCCGGGGTGTAGAGCAGCGGCAGGATAAGCGTCCGATGATGTCCGACCTTCGGGAATCGGGTTCCATCGAGCAGGATGCTGATATCGTTGCATTTTTGTACCGTGATGATTACTACAATCAGGATACGGAGAAAAAGAATATTATCGAAATTATTATCGCTAAGCAGCGTAATGGTCCAGTAGGTACGGTGGAGTTGGTGTTCTTGAAGAACTTCAACAAATTCGTCAGCTACGAAAGGAATCATCAGGACGCTTCTGCGGGATAATAAGCGTAAAAGAAAGCGAACGTTGTTTTTCCGAACATTTGGTTAAGGTCGGATATCAACGTTCGCTTTTCGTTGACTTTGCACTATTTGACTGATAAACTAGGTATGCTGCTTGGAGCGAAAGCTTAAAAAAGCAGTGAATAACGGTGTGTAAACACCCGCCGGGGGTATGAATATGTCTACAGTAGTCGTCGTAGGAACCCAATGGGGAGACGAGGGGAAAGGGAAAATCACTGACTTCCTCGCCGAAAGCGCCGACGTGGTTGCGCGTTATCAAGGTGGTAACAATGCGGGACACACGATCTTGATTGATAATAAGAAATACAAGCTGAGCCTGATTCCATCCGGTATTTTCTACACAAACAAAATTTGTGTAATCGGTAATGGTATGGTCATCAATCCAAAGGCACTAATCCAAGAGATTGAATATATTCACGAAAATGGTTTCTCTACCGATAATCTTCGCATTAGTGATCGTGCGCATGTCATCATGCCGTATCACATGGTGCTGGACGGTCTGGAGGAAGAGCGCAAAGGCCCGAACAAGATTGGAACGACCCGCAAAGGGATCGGACCTTGTTATATGGATAAAGCAGCTCGCAACGGCATTCGTATTGTCGACTTGCTCGACAAGGATGTATTCGAGAAGAAATTCCGCCACTTGGCAAATGAGAAGAACGAGTTAATCAGAATGTATGGCGGCGAAGAGCTGGATATCGAAGCTACGTTACAGGAATACTTCGAATATGCAGAATTCATTCGCAAGTATGTGGTTGATACCTCGGTTGTACTTAATGATGCAATCGATGACGGCAAGAAGGTATTGTTCGAAGGTGCGCAGGGCGTTATGCTCGATATCGACCAAGGTACGTATCCGTTCGTTACTTCTTCGAACCCAACAGCTGGCGGTGTCTGCATCGGTTCTGGTGTTGGCCCATCCAAGATTGAAGAGGTTATCGGCGTAGCGAAGGCTTATACGACTCGCGTTGGTGATGGTCCGTTCCCAACAGAGCTGAACAATGAGACAGGCGACTTCATCCGCGAAGCTGGCCATGAGTATGGTACAGTAACAGGCCGCGCACGTCGCGTAGGCTGGTTCGACAGTGTCGTCGTACGCCATGCTCGTCGCGTGAGCGGGATTACAGGCTTGTCCCTGAACTCGCTTGATGTATTGACTGGACTAGAGACAGTTAAGATCTGTACGGCTTACAAGTGCGGCGATGAGATTATCGAGCACTATCCAGCAAGCTTGGATATGCTTGCGAAGTGCGAAGCAATTTATGAAGAAATGCCAGGCTGGTCGGAAGACATCACAGGCTGCAAGACGCTTGATGAACTGCCTGAATCAACACGCAACTATGTGAAGCGCGTATCGGAGCTGACAGGCATTCCGATCTCGATCTTCTCCGTTGGCCGCAACCGCGAGCAGACGAATCAAGTGCGTTCTATCTACCGCTAATTGCAGCATGATATAGAAACGAAACGGCTTTTCCTTCGGGAAGAGTCGTTTTTTTTGTACATAATTGGGCATACTAAGCAGTAAATGACTGTGAGCTGGCAAGGATCCCGAATACAAGATAGAGGAAGAAGAGTCATATTGGAGGCTGCTAGTACTCTATTATACGCACTCGGGCACGTGAGAGGGCATATTGCCCTCGCGTGGCAGCAAGAGCTGGCTGGGAGGTAGTATAGATGCGCTTAGTGTGGCGTGTGATGCGGTTAGCAATGACGATTTTGGTCGTAGGTATATTATCTAGCCTATTAACGGTTGGAACAACAGCGATCGTAGTCGATCGATATATTCAGACTGCCCTGGATAGTTTCCATATCCCAATAGAACGGAAGCCGCTGACATTGACCTCTATGTGGGGTGTTCTGCTTGGCTCCGATGTACAAACGGCTAGTCAATCAAATAATAAGTCTACAGGAACGAGTCAGAATGGGATAATGGGAAATAGCGGGAACCATACAGAACGAACCACTACTAATAGTCAGGGATCGGGATCGAATGGGAATGGGCAGGGAGCGACTGAGATTAATGGCGGAGGAACGACAGGTTCCCCATCTGCTGAGGGAAATGAAGGCGAGAGCGGATCAACTCCAACGCCTGATGGCGCTTTGCCGGTAATGGGGGGCATAACATCTGGTCAGGAATCGAAGGGACGGGAGGCAATAATAGTGCCACCTGACGCGATAGCGAAGAGCAAGGAAGAGTTGTCGAAGGAGAAGAAGGATCAAATCTTTGCAACCTTGATGAAGAAGCTCCCGCAAGAGGATTGGCAGCGCATCTCTACCTTAATGGAGGGAGGATTAACTTCCAGTGAGGTTATGGAAGTCGAACAGATTCTCGCGAAGCATCTGAATGACGAGGAATATAAGGAGATGCGGGAGTGGATGGTGGGAGAATCGAAGACGAAGGATACTGCCAGCACTACGGATGGTTCAAATGCGAAGGAAAGCAAGACAGAAAGCACGGGAACACCGTAGTCTGATTCATAGGCTTCACGAAGAACATATTTGTGAGAACATATGCTGAATAAACCGATTAAAAGGATTGCATAATAAACGCGAAAGTGGCCATCTCCTCAGGAGAGCACATTTTCGCGTTTTTGTTTTGAAGAACGTCCAAAAAATGACGAATTCGGTCAAGTTGCAATGTACTTTCGACCTATGGTACATTAAAAAAAGATGACAAAACGTTAACTTTTGTAAATTTTCATAGAAAAAGATCACATTACGTATGAGAATATAGGCATTGTATTCGCAAAGGAGACCATCATGGTACGTTTCAACGGAAATCGTCGGGAGGAAAAGGAACAAATGAATGATCGCAACCGATGGCAACAATGGACGGCTGCATGGCGGGAACGGTTGACGAGGAATCCTGCAACCCGATGGATGACAAAGAGAAAAAGAACGATTGTATTCGCAATAAGTGGCATGGCATTGGCTGCATCTGCAGTATGGGGAGGCATTACCTATGTACAAGCCAATACGATACCTTTTTATCACGTATACCATAAGAATGAACTGGTGGGCACGGTGTCTGCTCTAGAAGAAGTCGAGCAATATTATGCAGCTCGGCTCCAGAAGGAACAGGCTAAGTATCCGAACGCCCATATGAAGATAAATCGAGAGGGAATTCGAACGATTGAGGATTCTGGATTCAAGGCGAAGCCGACAACGGAAGCAACGTTAGCGAAGCTTGATCAATTGACGCCTGCTTATGCAGAGGGTGTAGAGCTGAAGATCAACGGCGCGACAGTCGGATATGTGAATGACGAGGCTACGGCCGAGAAAATATTGAAGCAGGTAAAGGCGAAGTACACTCCATCTGCATCGAACAAAGGGAATGCGAAGGAAGTGCGCGTATTAGCTGCGCCTATGCGCTCTGCGAAGGCCACGAAAGCCGTATCACGCTTGGAATCTGTTAGTTTCCGCGAGCGTGTCAGCACGGAAAATGCCAATATTAGCCCAGACCAAATGATGACGCAGGATGAGGCGATTAGCAAGCTGACGACAGGCCTCACGAATAAGCTCCAATATATTGTGAGGGCAGGAGATACCGTTTCGTCAATTGCAAATAAGATGAATGTCTCTATGGATGCGATCTACCATAACAACCCGACTGTCGGGGAGGAACGTCTGCAGGATGGACAAATTCTTAATTTGACGGATACGAAGCCGCTTATTACCGTGAAGACGGTTGAAGCTTATAGCGAGTATTTGGTGACTGAACCGCAGAAGATGATCAAGGAAGATCCGAATATGCGCTCTGGGGAGTCCAAGGTTGTCCGCAAGGGCAAACAAGGATTAAAGCGCATGTCTTATCGCCTGGTGAAGGACAACGGCAAGCTATCCCACGAGGAATGGATTGAGCAAGAGGTTGTCGAGCCTGCCATTCCGGAGATTGTCATTCGCGGTACGAAGGTCGTGCGCGGCGAAGGGACAGGCTCCTTCGATTGGCCTGTGAACAGTGCAACCTTGACAAGCGGATTCGGCAAGCGCTGGGGCCGCATGCACAAGGGGATCGACATGGTATCCTCGGATCGTTCGATTATGGCTGCTGATGAAGGCGTCGTACTGTTTGCGGGTGTGAAGAACGGGTATGGCAATTGCATCATCGTCAACCATCGCAATGGGTACAAAACCTTGTACGGCCACCTAAGCAAAATTAATATCAATGCCGGCGATATTGTGGAGAAGGGTCAAGATATTGGCGTAATGGGCAATACGGGCGATTCCACAGGTACGCATTTGCATTTCGAAATTATTAAAAATGACGAAGTGCAGAATCCTCTTAAATACTTATAAACGCAAGCTAGACGGGACGAATCGGATGTCCCGTCTTTTTTATATTTAGATTGCCGCGTAATGCCGTCTTCTCCAACGTTTGGGTTCGGGATGTAGAGACAATTATGGTAAAATAGAGTGACATAAGGACTGGCTGCATGCAGAACGGAATTTGTGACTGTATTAGTACGTGGTAGGAAATGTGAAGGTAGAGGGAGAGGTGCGGATTCGTGTACGGCAAAATTCTCGTTGTAGATGATGAACAACCGATTGCAGATATTTTAAAGTTTAATTTGGAGAAGGAAGGCTACGAGGTCATCTGCGCCTTCGATGGGGGAGCTGCCGTTGATTTGGCAATATCGGAGAAGCCGGATCTTATGCTTCTTGACTTGATGCTGCCCGTGAAGGACGGGATGGATGTGTGCCGTGAGGTACGTCAGCATTTGCATATGCCTATTATTATGCTGACGGCGAAGGACACAGAGCTTGATAAGGTATTAGGCTTGGAATTGGGGGCCGATGACTATGTGACGAAGCCGTTCAGCACGAGAGAGCTGCTGGCTCGGGTTAAGGCTCACTTGCGGCGCCAAAACAAAATCTCTACTCCAGATCCAGAAGAGGATGCTGCGACATCTGCCGCAGAGAAGCAGGGCATGAAGCTGCATGAACTGCTCATTGATACGGACATGTATGTAGTCTATAAGAACGGAGCTATGCTGGATTTGACGCATCGGGAGTATGAACTGCTGTTCTACTTGGTGCGCAATGCTGGCAAGGTCATGACACGCGAACACCTGCTGCAGGCAGTGTGGGGATATGAGTATTTCGGAGATGTACGCACGGTGGATGTAACGATACGCCGCCTGCGCGAGAAGATTGAGGATGATCCGAGCAAGCCGGAATATATCATTACACGGCGCGGATTGGGATATATGATGCGCAATCCGCGGAGTGGAGGATTCTAGTGAAGCGGGGGCTAGGTCGATTTTTTCGCACCATTCAGGCGAAGCTGATTATTATTTATGTTCTGCTTATCTTAATTGCGATGCAGCTCATCGGTGTCTACTTCGTCAGTTCGATGAAGCATACGCAGACGACCAACTTTACGAAGGAGCTGCAGAACACAGCAGAGCTCATGTCTATTTACGCGGGTCAGACGCTGAAGGGCGATGAGACGCTTGATGATGAGCAGACGCTGGAGGCGCTCAATAAGTTCGTACGCAGCTTCATCAATATGAATGGCGTGGAAATACAGGTTTTGGACGTAACCGGGAAGGTATTGACGACATCTGTGCCTACTCATATGGAATATGTAGGGCGTAAAAATACTGAGACAGTAGTGAATCGGGCCCTGCAGGGCATGCGTGATAACCAAGAGGTTATCATTGATGAGGACAATGTGCGCAAGCAGGTGCTGGCGAAGCCCGTCTACTCCAATGGGAAGCTCGTAGGGGCCCTATACATTGTCGCATCAATGAAGGAGCTGTACGCTACAATTGAGGGGATCAATCGGATTTTCCTCTCGGGGATGGCGATTGCACTTGGGTTAACGGCCGTACTGGGTGTCATTCTGGCCCATACCATTACACAACCGATCAAGGAGATAACGAAGCAAGCAACGAAGGTGGCGGAAGGGAACTTCGCAGGACAAGTTCCTGTCATGGGCACCGATGAGATCGGTCAGTTGAGTGAGGCATTCAATTATATGACGAGGCGCTTGCAGGAAGCGCTGAATGCGAATGAGGAAGAGAAGGAGAAGCTGGCATCCATCTTGACAAATATGAGTGACGGCGTTGTCGCGACCGATGAACAAGGTCAGGTTATTCTCGTCAACAGACGGGCGTGCAAGCTGCTAAGTATCAAGCAAGGCGAGGTAGAGGGCAGTCCCATGTCCGAGGTGCTTCGTGTGCCGCAGGAACAGATCGATGAGATGGTGAACGGCAAGCTGAACTGGATGCTGCTTCCTCGAACAGAAGAACATGAGGGTGATGAAGATAGCGAGACAATCCTGCGCATATCCTTCACCCCGGTTCATCGCCGTGGGGAAGGTATGACAGGATCAATTGTCGTGCTGCAGGATGTGACGGAGCAGGAGAAGCTGGAGCAGTCTCGCCGCGAGTTCGTAGCCAACGTGTCACATGAGCTGCGGACGCCGCTGACGACGATTAAGAGCTATGTTGAGGCATTAGGCGACGGCGCGCTGGAAGAGCCGCAGCTTGCAGGGCGCTTCGTTGGCGTTATACAGAACGAGACGGAGCGCATGATTCGTCTCGTTACGGATTTGCTGCATCTGTCGCGCCTTGATTCGAAGCAGGCGAAGCTGCGCAAGCAGGTGACGGATATGACGGAGATGCTGGAGGATGTCATCGACCGATTCTCCTTCCAGTTCCGCAATAAGGGAATTGCTGCATCAGTTGTCATTGATCCGGACATTGGCAAGGGAGGCTTAGTGATGATCGATCGGGATCAGATCGATCAATTGCTGGATAACCTTGTGTCCAATGCGGTGAAGTATACGCCAGACGGCGGAGAGGTGAAGCTGGTTGCGGTTCTGGATTCTTCTCGCAGCATGCTTCATGTATCAGTGCAGGATAATGGGCTGGGCATTCCACAGAAGGATTTGGAACGAATATTTGAACGATTCTATCGGGTAGATAAGGCTCGTTCGCGCAATATGGGCGGTACGGGACTAGGCTTGTCCATTGCCCGGGAAATTGTGAGAACGCATGGTGGGGATATATGGATTGAGTCGGAATGGGGCGCAGGTACGCAAATTACCTTCTCGCTTCCGTTGACATCAATGAAGGCGGAAGGGAGTGAGGCAAGCGAATGGTAGAGCGATTTAAGACGATGCTGCTAACATTTCTTGTGCTGTTAAGCTTGCTGCAGAGCTTCTTCCTTGCCTATAGCATGCCGAACTTCGATGTACGCAAAAAGTCGACCAGTGACTACATTACGACCGATCCGCTCGGGCCTGAGGAGAAGGTAGAGAATCTAATCTTCCCGGAACAGCTGGTTCTTCACCTCGGAGGAAATAAGCATACCATTCTATATCCAGGCATGACGTTCTATAACATTATTGTGAAGCGGCTGCAGGGACGCTCGTATGATGGGTTCCAATACCGCTCGCTTTCTGCGGTGGATTGGAATCGAATACGCGAGGAGAATGAGGGAGTGGAACTGCTTTTCCACGCGCCTATCCCAGTGAAACTGCTGCAGAAGGTGTTTCCGATCGGTGATGATTCTGCGCTTATGAATGAGAGTATTCGTCGAATATGGCTGTATACGACGAAGGATACGAAGGAAGTCCGCGTCTTCTTCTTCAATGCGAAGGGGGACGCTGTCTATGAATCGACCCGAGCAGACTTGACCGAGCAGGATGTGAAGCAGCAGGTCGAATTCGGGCGATCCTGGACGCCTTATAAGTTGGTTAACGGATCATATTATGTTCCAGAACAGCCGATTGAACTGCTTGAGGTTACGCTTCCTTATGATCGAATTACGGCAGAGCAGATGCAGCGCAGCTTGTTCAATGATCCTACCGTTACGAAAAATATAGAGACTGGGAATTCGGAAATTTATACCGACGTTAAGCGCGGCTTGGAAGTGAATCGGGGCCTGCAATGGCTTATCTACTCCGATCCTGTCGTGCAGACGGAAGGGCAGCAGGATATTGTTTCTGATGTCACGGCAGCAGTCCGCTTCATTAACCAGCATGGAGGCTGGAATGGCAGATATCGTGTCACCTTGCCGGACAATGAGAAGAGGGATGTGCTGAACGGAGCAACCAGTGGATTAGGGACAGCCTTTCGATTCCAGCAATATTGGGGCTCTTACCCGATTGTCAATACAAGTCGCTTCCGGTTCGGGTATATGCAGGTTACGATGCAAGAGGGCACGGTTACGAGTTATGAGCGTTCTCTTGTACAACTTCATCAGCGTGCAGAGAAGAAGGAAATGCGCCAACTGGTGGTTGGAGATGCCTTACTTCAAAAATTGAATGCACTCAGTCAGAAGAAGCCAATCGTAGGGATTGACCCGGTATACATCCCTGAGTTAGGGAAGGAGACGGTTCGTCTGCTGCCTGCATGGCAGGTAAAGTACAAGGATGGGTCCACCGCATTGCTTGATGGGTCTGTTAAGAAATGAACGTAAGATCGTATCTCAGAAGGGAGGAGTCAAATGGATTGGGGTCGGGCGAAGAATATATTGATCTATGCTTTTCTGCTGCTCAATATTGTGCTGGGCTATCAGCTCTGGCAAGAGGTACGCGACCAAATGCATTCCGAGCTGGATTGGACCTCCCTGTCTGATGCGGCGAAGAAGATGATGGAAGTAAAAAAGATTCAAGTTACAGCCAAGATTCCTTCAGAGACACCCGCCTTACGTGAAATCACGTACCGATTCGTGAAGCGGGGCGATCAGATGGAACCGCTCAAGCAGCCGCAGGATACGAAGATCGTATTCATGGAGAATGATTTGATCAAGTCCCTGCAAGGGGATATTCCTCATATTGAGATGTACCGATATGACCCGTTGACAGGTAGAAATGGAACATTCGTCTTGTATCAGCGGCTGCCTAATGGCCTGCCGATATTCGAAGTGACATTGGAGCTGGCACACAGCCAGCAGAAGATTAAGGGGTTCCGGCAGCAGTATGTAGAGTTGATTGAAGCTAAGGAGAGCAAGGAGCAGAAGATCTTGCCGGCTTCTCAAGCATTGGAGCATGTGATCTTGAGCGCCTTAATGTCAGGGGCCGTCGTCAAGGATGTACAGCTTGGCTACCATGGTCAAATATTCGATGCGGCCAATACACAGGTGGCAGCGCCGTCTTGGCGCATCCTCTTGGAAAATGATGAAGTGTATTATGTGAATGCGATAAGTGGAGCAATTGATACTCCGCAAGAAGGAAAGAAGGAGAACGATAGATGAGTATGCGATTTTCAGTACTGTCGAGTGGATCAACAGGCAATGCAACGGTCATTCAGAATGAAGACGCAACTGTGATGATCGATGTTGGTCTAAGCTGCAAGCGGACAGAGCAGCTCCTGGAGGAACAGGGGCTCTCGGGCAAGCAGATTGACGCCATATTCGTCACGCATGAGCATTCTGATCACATTAAGGGCCTTGGAGCCTTCTCACGAAAGCACAACGTGCCGATCTATGCCAACGAGAACACATGGGAAGCACTAGAGAAGCATGTGGGTGAAATTGCAGACGAAAATCGGATTGTCATGCAAACGGGGGAAGCGCGCGATTTCGGGGATCTGCGCATAGAATCATACGGTATCTCTCATGATGCTGCCGAGCCGGTGGGTTATAAGTTCTATGAAGGCGAGACAAAGCTGAGTGTGACAACGGATTTAGGTTATATGAGCGATAAGGTTCGAGATGAGATTATCGATTCGGATGTGCTTGTGCTGGAATCGAACCATGATACGGAGATGCTTCGTATGGGGCGGTATCCATGGAATATTAAGCGACGGATTCTAGGAGATATGGGGCACTTGTCCAATGATGCGGCAGGCGAGGCGCTGTGTGAGATTGCTACGGGTAATACCCGCCGCGTATACTTGGCGCATTTAAGCCGGGATCATAATATGATGGATCTCGCCCGCATGACGGTGAAGGGAGTCATGGAAGACAACGGCCATTTTTACAAAGAGAGTGAACTGCAATTAAAAGATACGTATTATGACAAGCCTACGGCATGGGATACGGTTCATGCGAAGTCTGTGGTTCGTCTGTAAGCCATCTATCCAGATCGTTGGCCTTCTGGGAGATATCTTCCTGCGTAATCAAGCCTTTCTCCACGAGAAGCTCCATGAGGGTGGATAAAGCCAAGGTGAGACGGTATTGATCTTCTTTCATATCAGCTAGTTGTCCGACTAGGTCGATGTCCGACCAGATTGTGCTTGAAGTCGTCATAAATCTAGTTCTCCTTTCTATTAGGGGAGGGAGATTGTTTCTCTCAATTCCCTGTTTGTATGATAGAATATGTACAAGCTTGCAAATCTATTACATTTCTTTTACATGACAAGCTCATAGTGTGCATTAATATATAGTGTTGACGATTTTCAGCCATATCATTCCGTGGTGTAATGATGCTGCGAAGGCAGTGGTTCAACCCGTGGATCGATCCCGGTTGGAGGGTTGAGGGGAGTTGTTCGGATGAGCTTGTTTGATGATGATTTTTTCTCGACAAAGGTATCTGGCAAGGTAAAGCGCAGATGGCAGGAGCGAGAGACAGGAACGGGATGGACACTGGGCAAGACAACTCAATCCGGCCGCAGGTGGTCCATCGTCCAAGTGGCTATTGTGAGCTCGGTGATTAGTGCCTTGTCAGCCGTTATTTTATATAGCTGGATTGTGGGAACAGGTTCAGTCACACAGCCTGTGACCATTAACCGAACGGGGACGGTTGATCCCTATGATCGTATTGTGACTGTAGCCGATAAGGTTGGCCCTGCGGTGGTCAGCATTGTCAATGAGCAGAAGCGAGTGGCAGCAGAGGCTGATGAAGAGAAGGACACGAATCTAGGATCAGGGGTCATCATTAAGCGCGATGACGGCAAAGCGTTCATCCTGACGAATGAGCATGTCGTACAGGGGGCGGATAAGCTAGAGGTGGTGCTCTCGAACGGGCAGCGCAAAAATGCAGAACTCATTGGCAAGGATCGGGTAATGGATATTGCCGTTCTTCTTATTGATGATGCAGGCGTATCCACGGTGGCGGAGATTGGCGATTCACGCCGTCTGCGTCTCGGGGAAACCGTCGTTGCGATTGGCAATCCGCTTGGCCTAGGCGGGTCACTGACAGCTGGCATCGTCAGTTATACGAATCGACTTATCCCGGTATCCTTGAACCAGGATGGTGTATATGATTGGGAGCAGAGGGTTATTCAGACGGATGCGGCAATTAATGAGGGCAACAGCGGCGGCGCACTTGTGAACTTACAGGGGCAGGTTATTGGCATCAATACGATGAAGATCGCGACGACTGGCGTTGAGGGTCTCGGATTTGCGATTCCTACGAATGAAGTGATGACCGTAGTAGACGAGATTATGAAGAATGGCAAGGTTATTCGGCCTTATCTAGGTGTATATACGGTCGATCTGACGAATCCTTATGCTCCGATTACCGATGAGCAGCGCAATGATCTGAAGCTTCCTCAAGACGTGAAGAACGGAGTTATTGTACTGGAGGCTACGGGGCCGGCGAAGAAGGCAGGACTGAAGCTGAATGATGTAATTGTCCGCTTCGACAATGAAACGATCGGTCAGACCCGAGATCTGCGCAAATATTTATATGAGAAGAAGAAGGTCGGCGAGACGATGGAAGTTCACTTCTATCGCGAGGGCAAGCTGATGATGACGACTGTGCAGCTTGAGGATAAGCCGCAGCAGGCCGGATAAACTAAGTGATATCCAAAGATGGGAAAATCAAATGTCTTCACCCGTACCGGGCCTATTTATGTTATGATGGACGTAATAAGACAGCAAGATAAGCGAGAAAGAGGGAACGACATGTACGTAGTCTGTAAAGAGCATGTAGAATTGGCAATTGACAATTTTGTAGATGAGTTCGAAGATGCCCCCGACGTTGTCGATCTGGATGGCGTTGAATTCAGTGATTGGGAACGGCCAATCAAGTGCTGTATGGATTGCGAGCAAGAGGCGAAGTTTCTAGTCGTGTAATCTTGTCGTAGGATGAATGATCCTGTCCGTTTCATGAAGGTTCGGGCACAATCGTTCATACACTTCAATTGCGTGTATAGAACAAGGGCACACCCCCGAGGTGGGGATGCGCCCTTGTTTTTTTGCGTTGTTCCATATGGATCAAATGAAGCTCGTTATTAATTGATATTCAGCTTATCCTTCACCTTAGTAGGAAGCTCATCCTTGCTTACTTCTTCGTAGGCGGTTACACGATCCGTATCTTTTACATATACGCGTAAAAACGCATGCTCTTTAAATTTGCGGTTTTCCCCTGTTTTCATAAAGGTGAGCTTCAGCTCATTGCCTTTCTCATCGAATGCGGGTAGGGTATACTCCCCATTGTCATTAGGATCGCCAACGGTTTGGACATAATATTGCTGCTTGCCGTTTCGATTGTAGTCACAGCCGACAAGAATGCTTGCAAACAATGTGATGACTGCGAATAAAGCAATTAGTCTCTTCATGATGCAGATACCTCCGAGTTTACGTAGTTCTAGCATTTATCATAACAGCAACAAAGAACAGGACAAATCGATTTACCCAACACAGCCTTACAGTTCTGTCATGTGGCAAGTGAAGGAAAAGCGAGTGAATAGGGGAGCATCGAACAACTTATGAACAAGCTGCGCAGGGTTGGTGATAACGTGGATGAATATGTGGATAAGGGGCGTTTGGGTAGCAAAATACAATTATCCACATGTGGATAGTGGAAAACGATAAATAATCGGGATACCGACAGATTCGTCTGTCGTAAATTGAATATGCACAGTAAGTCTTATACATAATTAGGTATGATTTTTACACACGATGAGGAAATTCATTCTTGCAAAAACTAATATGATTAGTTAATATATAATTAACATTAGTTAGAGAGGAATGGTCATCCATGCGTATGCGTAAGCAAGGTCATATTATTCAACTGTCTTTCCTGCCACGCTTGTTTCCTGTGAATTGTTATTTCGTTGAAGAGGAAAATGAGCTGACATTAGTAGATGCTGCTCTTCCTTATAGTGCTGCTCGTATTTTGAAGGCGGCTAAGCAAATTGGAAAGCCAATTACACGTATCTTGCTTACTCATGCACATGGTGATCATATCGGAGCATTGGATGCCTTGAAGCAGGAGCTTCCTCATGCGAAGGTGATGATTTCAGCGCGTGATGCCAAGCTGCTGCAGGGGAACTGCTCATTGGAAGATGGTGAGGCAGCAACGCCTATTCGTGGAGATGTGCCGAAGGAAGGGGCAATTCGTACGAAGCCGGATGTTCTACTTCAAGACGGTCAGATGGTGGGATCTCTGCGTGCCGTGCTTGCACCAGGCCACACACCAGGCATGATGGCCTTCTATGATACGAGAGATGGTGCGCTGATTGCTGGCGATGCTTTTCAAATTCGAGGAGGAATCGCAGTATCAGGGATGCTTAAGCCGCTGTTCCCATTCCCAGCTATGGCGACTTGGAATAACGAGGCTGCGCTGGCAAGCGCAATCAAGTTGAGGGCGTTACAGCCTACTCTGCTCGCAGTAGGACATGGAGTGATGCTTATGAAGCCGACATCTCAAATGGATTGTGCCATTCAGGAAGCAGAACGGAAGTGGGGAGCGGTATCTATGAACGGCAGCGCTGTGAAGTAGAATGGACGAAGTGAAGTGGCCAATGAAGCACGATGTTGAGAGAAACATAGATGAAAATAAAAGTTTCGATTGGTAGTGGTGTTTTATCGAACTACTTACAAACGGATGCAAGTCACCTATAGGAAAACGGTTACAAGCGTTCTGTCAATGAGATAGGGCGCTTTTTTGTGTCTAAAAGGTGTCGTTTCTTGCAAATTCATTTTACTGGAAGTATAATAGCAAGAATGAGTGACCGAAATTCACATTTAGTTCTGTAGTTCTAGAACCTGTTCGTAATCGCCTCTTTGCAGAAAGGAGGAATCCGTATGATCGTAGATCGAAGAACGAGGATTATAGAGGCAGCAACACAGTCATTTTCATTATATGGTTATAAAGGCAGTACAATGGATCAGATAGCGAGACTTGCACATGTGGGCAAGGGGACGATTTATCGTTTTTTCCCAACAAAAGAAGAGCTGTTGGAAGCCATTATGAATAGATTCATTCAAGACATACTGGAAGTTGCACAGTCATCCGTTCAGCCAGAGAGAACCTTCACAGAGAACTTGCACCGTACTCTGCACAATGTGTTGGAATTCCGCTCAAAGCATGAGATGATGGTTATTCTCTCATACGAGATGCGGGAGATGGGGACCGAGATTGTGATGTCTGAGATGAGCAAGGTGGAAGACGCACTTCAGCACTTTGTGAAAGAGCAGGTAGAACTAGCTATTGATTCAGGCGAGCTGCAGAGTTGTGATGCTGAGCTGACTGCTTTCCTATTTATTAAGACTTACGCAGCGCTTGTAGTGGAATGGCCGAAGCGTGCGAAGGCTATCCATCAGGATCAAATTCCTCATTTGCTTGAATTTTATTTGCTGAATGGGGCAGCTCAGAAGGGGATTGCTAGAATTGGATAACGCATTACATATTATAAGTAGAACGGTGGTGGCAGTGGGATGAAGAACATCTTACACATTTATAAAACGGATCTTCGCAACATTATTACAAATCCTGCTGCAATTATTGTTATTTTAGCAGTAGTGATCCTGCCCTCCCTATATGCATGGTTCAACATTCTCCCGTCATGGGATCCGTACTCCAATACGAAGGATGTATCGGTTGCGGTTGCGAACTTGGATAAGGGTGCCAAGGTAGAAGGCAAGGATCTTGATGTTGGGGCAAAGGTTATTGAACAGTTAAAGGAAAATGAGAAGTTAGGTTGGAGATTTGTTACGAAGGATGAGGCAATCAATGGGGTCAATCATGGCGATTATTATGCAGCCATTGTTATCCCAGAGGATTTCTCTGAGAAGATCTCATCCGTCATCTCGGATCATCCAGAGAAGGCACAGCTTGATTATTATATTAATGAAAAGATAAATGCGATCTCGCCGAAGGTTGCGGGGGCAGGAGCCTCGACGCTGGTGTCGAACATTAGCAGCAACTTCGTAGAGACAGCGAACAAAGCGATATTCGATATTTTCAATGATGTTGGCCTTAAGCTTGAAACGAATGAGCCGGACATTAAGAAGCTTAGAGATAACATCTTCAAATTGGAGGAGAAGCTGCCGGAGATCGAGAAGCTGATGAAGACAGGCCAAGTTGATATCATCAAGGCGAAGGACTTCATTAGCAAGGCAGAGTCTGCCATCCGTGTCATCAAGCGCTACGAGAACCGACCGGATTCGGTAATTACAGATGCGGAGAATATGCTCGATAAGGGCAGTGATTCCTTCCATAAGGAAGTGCCGGTTGTCAAAGACAATCTGCGGAAGCTTCAGGGTGTCGCAACGGATACATCGAAGGTCGTGGAGAATATCATGAACTCCGACTTCGATCTTGGCAAGGTAGAGACAGAGCTGGCCAAGAAGAGTGTCGAAGTGGAGTCTGGGATGAATTCCTTGCAGCGCCTCATTACGACGGTTGAAGATGTAGATCGGAATTTGAAGAATAATGGTCTATTTGATAATGTGCTCACGTCCTTGAATGACGCGAAGCGGGGCGCGGAGGATCTGAAGACGCGTCTGGATGAAGCACAAAAAACCGTAGAGTCTGCGAAGTCGATTGCAGATGATAAGCTGAGGGATATTCGCAATAAGGCAATCGAAGTCAACTCGATTTTGGATAAAGCGAGAACAAGCTTGAATTCACAGGTTGCGCCGACGGTAGCGAAGGCATTCGATGATGCAGAACGATTAGGAAAGACGTATCGAGAGTATCTCGGTCAGCTGCAGGAGAAAGTTGATCGCGTCAACAAGCTTATTCAGGGCAGTGCGACGGATGCTTCATTAACCGACAAGCTGAATGCAGCTGTCGAGGATATGACGAATCAGTTGAAGCTCACATTAGGCTCCTTAGAGAAGTACAAGGATCAGCTGAACAAGCTGGCTCAAGTGACAGGCATAGATACTGATCTGTTGATTGCTCAATTGAAGGGCATGGAGACGAAGCTCACACTGCTGCAGGATCGCTTGGCTGGCGGCAAGCAGATTGGCGCAGAAGCGGCAGCAAGAGCAAGTGAGCTCGTTGCTCAGCTCGTTAGCGATTATGATAATGGAATTAAACCGCGATTCCATACGATCCGCGGAGATATGCAAGCATTGAATCGCGATGCTCTGAAGATGATCGATAAGATGCAGGACAGCACTCGCAATGTCATTGATATGACAGATAAGATCATGAACCGCAATACGGCGGATAAGGTAATCGATCAAATCAATAATGCACAAAAGCACATCAGTAACGGTCAGAATATTGCAGATAAGCTTATCACCTCTACTGAGAAAATGAAGCAAACGGTGGATGATGGTGCCATTACAGACATCGCCGATAGTATGTATAAGGTAAAAGGGAAACTGGCAGATTTGTCGGATATGCTGAAGCGTGCGAGTGAAGCGGCTGGCAAAGCGAATCAACCGACGAAAGATGCGCTGCAGAAGATATATGATTCTTCGAAGGATACGAGCGCGTCCATTGATAAAGTAATCGGGAAGATCGATTCGGATGTTGTACCTGCCTTCGACAAGGGTGTCAAAGATTCTCGCAAAGGCTTGGATTTCATCAAGAACGTGAAAAAAGAAATGTTCTCAATGATTCCAGAGGTCGAGACCCAGCTGGCTGATATGAAGGGCAAGATTCACACGGGGGAAGATGGACTGGATGAATTCAGTGACAAATTCCCAGAAATCAAAAAGAAAGTAAAA
The DNA here is from genome assembly GCF_032337355.1 of Paenibacillus suaedae. Lineage (NCBI taxonomy): Bacteria > Bacillati > Bacillota > Bacilli > Caryophanales > Paenibacillaceae > Paenibacillus > Paenibacillus suaedae. The sequence goes on along the minus strand of NZ_JAVYAA010000005.1, from coordinate 354,709 downwards.
GATATTGCATCCAAAATCCGTGAATTCGAAGAAAAAGGTGATCTGGATCAAGTCATTGACTTGCTTCGTAAGGATGCGGCTAAGGAAAGCAAGTTCTTCGCGGAGCCGGTATTGCTTAATCAGCATGAACTGTTCCCTGTACCGAATTACGGTTCAGCGATGTCACCGTTCTTCTCGACATTGGCATTGTGGGTCGGCGGCTTGCTGCTCATCTCCATGCTGATTGTAGACATCGAGAATAAGCATGACTACAAGAGCTACCAAGTGTACTTTGGACGCTGGCTGACCTTCGTGACGATTGGTATATGTCAGAGTATGATCGTGACACTGGGGGACATGTTCCTGCTCAAAACCTATGTCGTGCACAAGTTCTGGTTCTTCGCGTTCGGGATTTTCATCAGTATCATATTCGTCAGCATCGTCTATACGTTGGTATCGGTATTCGGTAATGTAGGCAAGGCGTTGTCCATTGTATTGCTTGTGTTCCAATTGGCGGCCTCTGGTGGTACATTCCCGATTCAAATGACGCCGAAGTTCTTCCAGAAGCTGAATCCGTTCCTGCCGTTCACACATGCGATAGGCATTATGCGTGAGGCAGTCGGGGGAATTCTATGGGATGTTGTGACGAAGCATGTACTTATCCTATTGATCTATATCGGAATTGCTTTTGTACTTGGTATAGGCTTGAAGAAGACAATTAATAAGAACAGCGATAAGTTCTTGAAGAAAGCGAAGGAAAGTAAGCTGTTGTAGGTGTAGATTGTAGATTTGCAGGCGAATAGTCTTGTAGTAGAACAGTAAGAGGTTTTATTAGGGTAAATGGTAAATAGTCGTATTATGCAATCATCATATAGATTATATAAAAATCGCTGCCTGGGTTATCAGGCAGCGATTTTGTTATTGTTACGGATGTTGTCCAGAGCGAGGAGGCTGCTGATCCTGTTTTATGTAGTGACTCCCTCCGCCTGAAGACCCTTTGGAATCCGTTTCTCTCGGAACATCGTGAAATAACAGATGGATGAGGTTACGTACAGGACACCGGTAATGCTGAAGGTTAGCGCATAGCCCCAATAGTAACCGTAAGTGGTGACCAGATACGATTGTACGGTTCCCATACTCGCCCAGCCAAGCATGAAGGCGGTCTGTGTTAAGGAGTTGGCAATTCCACGACGTGAATCCGAGATACGGTCAACCATGACTGCTGATTGAATCGGATTCGCCGCATTCATAAGCGCTTGCCGGAACAGGAAGCTCACGATGGCAATGGAGATTGCATTTGTAAATCCAGTAAGCAGCAAGAAGGGGAGGGACAGCATCTGGAACACGACGATTGCAGGCACCTGTCCGATCCGCTTCACCAGTGTTGGTCCAATGAGCATGGAGATAATCGTCATGATCTGCCCAAGTGAGATCAGGAAGCCGACAGCGGTAATAGAAGCGTTAAATCGATTCGTGAAATATAAATTCAAGTAAGGCACAACGAGTCCTGAGCCTAAGCCTACAAGCAGCTGACAGAAGGTGAGGCGGCGGATATCGCGCCATTCTGCAGCCGGTTGAGGCATCGGGGATGTCTCAGCTTGTACAGGAGCTTCTACTGAAGCCGCTGCCTGTGCTGGTTTCCTATCCTCAGCCTCTATTTCTACCCTAAGAACGTCCTGCTTGCGAACCTCCTTAACGGCGAGCAACGGCAGAAAGGCGGCTAATGTAGCCGTTCCCCCTAGCATCAACACCGTCTGCAAGCTAGCAACCTTGCTCCATCCGACGGATTGAAGTATGTCGGCCAATGCGCCGCCCCCCATGCTGCCGAGCACCTGAGCGGCTAAGCCTAGAGCAAAGTGGTAGCTGAAGAGCTGTAGTCGCTGTTCTTTCTGCGCATTTTCTGCAAGGAATGGGACTGCGATGACTTGGAATGCCGAAGCGACAAGTCCTGAGAAGATCGCGAGCATGTTCAAGCTCATCACAGATTCAACATAGGCGCGTCCAATGAATCCTATTCCTGTCAGCAGTGCGCCGAAAATGAGAACCTTCTTCCGGCTCGTGCGATCCCCTAAAAAGCCGATTGGAACAAACATCAAAGCCGTTGCAAGAGATTGCAGGCTGATGAGTGTCCCATTCATATCATCATTATATCCGAGTGATTGAATATACAAATTATAAAGCACCATGAACATGCCACCGCCCACTTGGAAGCATAAGTTGGCGACAAAAAACAGCTTAATGTTCCGATCCCATTGCTTCACGTCTGTCCATACTTGTTGATATAAGCGCATGAGCGTTCCCCCGATTGTCCATGTTGGCATCTTCCATTGTATCATGGTTCGATGAACAAGGAAGGGGGTGAAATGTTCGATTTAGGACTCACGGGGAGCTTAATTGTACTGCTACCGCTAATATGGTTAAAGGGTTATTGGCGACCATTCTGATTGTACTGGTCGTTGGATTACAGTTGGATATGCACTAGTGGATCAGCTTGCTCTCTTTCGCCTTGCGCACGAACTTGGCACTAGAGCGATTCAGTGGTGTTTTTAACAACAAACCAATAACGAGCGTGATCGCAATATAGACACACATCATGAGCAGGTCGCGCTGCACCACATCCCACAGAATCCCACCAACTGCCTCACGCATCATGCTAATGCCGTAGGTAAAAGGCAAATACGGATGAATCGCTTGGAAAAACGGCGGCGTTACTTGAATCGGGAAGGTACCCCCAGATCCCGCCAACTGGAGGACAAGCAGCACGATGGCCAGCGCCTTGCCCACGTTGCCGAAAACAGATACGAGCGTATATACTATTAGCATAAATACGCCGCTAAGCAGCATGCCGAAGATGACGAACCAGAATGGATTCAACACATATGCCTTCAGCAGGTAACAATCGCCTAAGGTCACAAGTAAAGACTGCAGCAGGGAAATCGTTACAAAGGTGAGATAGCGGCCGAAATATACTTGATAATCCTTATACGCTGCGCCTTCCTCATGTACCTCCACCGTCAGAAGCGACACCAGGAGCAGGGCGCCGACCCATAAAGATAATGTAGTGAAGAATGGTGACATGGCCGAACCATAGTTCGGTATTGGAAACAGTTTATGTTCTTTCAACACGACGGGCTCGGCGAAGAACTCACTCTCTTTCTCGAAGTTATTTCTCAGCAAATCAATAATCTCGTTGATATCACCGCGTGCCTCCAGTTCGCGAATCCGATCTGCAATGTTAGTTAGTTTGGACTGCGCTTCAGGCAGACTTTGCTGTATCTTCTTAATTTCTTCACTGCCGACTGTAATTAGCTTAGCTGCATCGTTCAGGATCGTCTTCACGTCAGGCATATGCTTCACCGCATCCTGAAGGACGGTTTGGGCATTGCCTACGGTACGCTTGGCTGTCTGGATGCCCTGAACGATATTTGGCTTAATCTCATCATCATATCGATTCAGTATGCTGCCGGTGGCATCCGCTGTTTCCTTGGAAATCCGACTCAATTGATTAATCAGGTCTGCCGATACTTGTTCACCGCGCTCCACCGCGCCTGAGATCTGTCGAACAATCGCTAACTGTCGCTCCAGCTTGTCACGTATGGATTGCAGACGGCCTATGGTGCTGCTGAAGCGATCGCCTGGGACAAGCCCGTTGAGCCGATTGAACCAGTTGTTCAGACCATTCACAAGGGTGACGGCCGTATCCAGCCGTCCTTCTGCACGGTTAAGTGCCTCCTTCACGATAGAAGGATCACTGCCCGCATCCTGCAGAATGGAGGTCAGGTCTTGGATAGCCAGTGCTGTCTGATGGATGGAGTTAAGATCCTGCTTGATAAAGGGAGAAATCGTATCAATCCCTTGCTCGCTGTAATTAAGCAGATCGGCGACGCTGCGAGAAAAGCGGGCGCCTTCCTCGGCAACTTGGGATACCAGTGGAAGATTGCGCTGGGCCGAAGCGACAATGTCATTTGCTTTTGCCGTATCGCGAAGTGCCACATCGACCACATGTATGAGTTCGGGGAATCCTTTCTCCAGCTTGAAGACAAGGTTCTTGACCTTCTCAATGGTGGGCAGCTCATTCTTTAGCTCTATGCCTACTTCATTAAATATTTTGAAAATGGTGCGGTTCGCTTCACGAACGAAGTTGGAGCTAACTTGCTGGATGACGCCCGAGGCTCCCTTGCCCGTAATTTTAGGCGAGATGGCATTGATCTTCTCATTTACATAATAGACGATCTCGGCCTTCTGGGGATTGTCAGTCAGTACGGTACCGATACGCGCAGAGAAATCGGCTGGAATGATGATGGCGGCATACACTTGTCCGCGCTCGGCACGGCGCAGTGCTTCTTTTTCATCCATGAATGTCCAGCCGATGGCCTCGTTTGTCTTTAACGATTCGATGATTTGTTTGCCAATGTTAATCGGCTTATCGAGGAGTGTATCGCCGGTATCGTTATTGGCGACAGCAATGGATATCCCCTTGGTGTTGCTGTACGGATCCCAGGATGCCAGGATATTGAACCATGCATATAGGGATGGCAGGGCGATAAGGCCAGTGATGACAATGGCGGCAGCCCAGTTGCTCGTAATGCGTTTCAAATCAGTTACATACAGGTTGATGAAGGATTTCATAGAAGGCTGTTCTCCCGTTCATTTCTAAAATTGACAGCATTGCTATCATTGTGCGTAGTTCGGGCAGGAAACATGCGATAAAGGAGGTGATGCCCAAAATTAAGGACTAGAACGAACTGATGATGCGTTGATGAATCAAGGCTGAATCGAGCAGAGGAGTTAAGTTTAGACAATTTAGTAAGCGCTTGCATACGGAGGTGACGGATTATCGGTAAATTTACGTGAGCCTGTTGAGAGAGGGAGGTATCGATTGCGAATGATGGAAAATCGAAGAGTGCGTGCGGCAGTTTTTTTGTATAGATGCATGTAATCAATAGTAGACATAAGGAAGGGGATCATCAAGCACCATATGGAACACTTTATAAAGGAAGGGAATGAAAGGGGGACGGGTTTGCGCCTAACTATTAAGATTTGGATAAGATTGGGGTGAACATGACCAGATTGCAACGGACTATGCTAACGTTGATTACCAAGTAGAAGTAGCGAAGGAGGGACATTGATATTGATGTTGCGGGTCATGCTGGCGGATCAAGATGTTATTGAGCGCAGGCAAGCCGTGCAGATGGTGGAAGAGGGAGGATATACAGTCATTGGACAAGCAGGGAGCCAGCCGGAAGCGTGGGAACAGGTTGAGAAATTATGGCCTGAAGTCATAATAGCGGATACGTCAGGAAACGGGGTAGACGGTCTGACTCTTGCTAGAGGGTTATCTGAGAGGGAGCATCCGATCGTGGTGGTGCTCACAGGACGTTCGTCGGATCACCAGCTCTTGCTTCAAGCGATGCGATATGGCGCCATTGCGTTCTTGCCGAAGCCTTGGAAGCGTGATGAGGTTAGTGATGCGCTCAGAAGAGCCAGCAAGCTGGCAGGATATTATCGTGTATATCACACCCAATATGGGCACATCTATCGGTTCTTCCACCAACTCGGAAGCCTCACAGCTGTCGACATGCTGCAGGAGCAGCAACAACTGGTACAGGGTTTAATGCGAAATGCTCGTACCGCAGATGAGGCCGGATTCCAATGTTTACGGGAACTGGATGCCCAGTGGCGGTGCTTGTTCCGCAAGCATGAAATCACTTACTTGGATCTGCTGCCAGAGCGGGAAGCGGATATTGGTCCCCATTTTCAGCGTATGGCTGAGCATTGGGCGGCTCGTACGAATATGTTGCGGAGGAACAATGCAAGACTGCTTATCCAGCGGGCGGGCGATTATATACACGCTCATTATCATGAGGAACTGTCGCTGTCTGAATTAAGTGAACGATATGGGATGAGTATCTCTTATTTCAGTGCTCAATTCAAGCGCGGATATGGCTATTCCTTCGTTGATTATGTGAATCTGGTTCGTATACAGAAGTCGAAGGAACTTCTATTGAACCCACATCTCAAAGTGTATGAGGTTGCAAATGCTGCTGGATATACGACGCTGCAGTATTTTAATCGAGTATTTAAGCAGATCGTGAATATGACGCCGCTTGAGTATCGGAAGCAGTTCGGTATCTAGAAATCTTTATATTCCGTAAAGAGTAGAATCGGCGAAGAAATGATAAATGTGTTTCATTACTTTGCAGAGACAGCCGACTATACTAGGTCATGTTATAGAGAGGACAAGGCCTCTCGAACATTTCGATGGTAGGAGGAACGCATTACGTATGAAACAAATCCGACAACGGTTGGCGGTTGTTCTATCACTGTGTATGATCTGGTCCACGATTGCATCGACAGGGACTAGTATGGCAATGGCGTCAAGTGCTGCTCCAGGAAGCTTCGCCAAAGTTACGGATGAGCGCAAGATGGAACTTGCACCAGGAGCGAATTATATTTGGAACAATATGGAGCTCCCACAAGGGCAAGAGAAGGTTCATTACGTGGAATTCGATCCGAAGAATCCCTCCTTGGATTTGCAGCCTGGAATGACGGACGGAAAAGTGTACGGTATGACGGGTGTGACGAAGATGGCCGATAATGCCGACAAGGCGGGTAATCGGGTCATCGCAGCCATTAACGGCGACTTCTATGATATGACGACAGGCGTGCCTCTTGGATTATTCATGGGTGACGGCGAAATATTAGTGAGTCCGCCGCCTAAATGGGATTGGTATGCTTATGGATTGAAGAAGGATGGAACGTCCATATATGGACTGAGTCCTGAGTTGAAGCGTACCCTCCACATTGGCGGAAAAGACTATGAAATATCGGAAATTAATCGGATGCGGGAAAATGCCGACAAGCTGTCCTTATTTACATCCGCATTCCATACTTCGACCAAAACAAATGATATAGGCGACGAAGTTATCCTCGATGTGTTGTCGGGAGAAGTGAAGAGTGGCAGCACTTTAAAACTCAAGGTCGCGGAAATACGCAAAGACAAAGGGGACTCGCCGCTTGCCCCGGGCAAGGTTGTGTTGTCTGCTTCTGGAACAGAGAACCGCAAAATCCTCAGTCAGCTGAAGGTAGGGGATGAAATCTCCGCAAGCTTCGAGCTGGAGGATGAGTGGAAAGACGTTAAAATGGCAGTCGGCGGTGTGTTCATGCTGGTCAAGGACGGCGTGGCACAAGAGCATACAGATAAGGCGCTCTATCCACGAGTAGCAATCGGAACGAAGGCTGACGGTTCCATTATTATGATGGTGATCGACGGTCGTGCACCTGGATTTAGCGAAGGTGTATCCTATGATGACTTCGGCAAGGTGCTGAAGGACATGGGTGTCGTCAATGCGCTATGCCTAGATGGTGGCGGCTCGTCCACGTTCGTAGCGAAGCTGCCGGGTGAACTAACTCGCAAGGTGCTAAATCGTCCATCTGACGGCAGTGAGCGCAAGACGGCAAACGGATTGCTGCTCGTAAATAAGGCACCAGAGCAAGGTACTGCATCGAAGCTGTTCGTACAGCCGAATATGGAGCGAGTGCTCGTTGGTTCAACGTTCAAATTCGCAGCAGCTGGGGTAGATGCAAATGGACATCCTGCTCCCTATGCAGGTGCATTGCAGTGGACAGTTGATCCTTCGCTTGGAGTGATAGAAGGGGATGGCAAGTTCACGGCTGGTACTGCTGCAGGGATCGCAAATGTGGAAGCAGCAACAGGTAACGTGAGGGGGCAAGGTCAAGTCGAGGTTGTGAAGGATTTGACAGACCTCATACTGCCTGACAAGGTAAAGGCTTTCTCTTCTGGCGAACAAGTAAGCATGCAGGTCACGGCTGTTCGAGATGGGCAAGTCGTAGTCTCTGATAATCGCCAGTTTGAGTGGAAGGTCGAGGGCCCGATTGGTTCTATTGATGCTAACGGTTTATTTACCGCGACGTCGGAAACGGATAAGAACGGCAGGATTATCGTCAAGTACGGTAATGTCGAGGCATCAATGGATGTAAATATAGGGCTGAAGCCCGTCGTGTTGGAAGACTTCGAGAATGGTCTGGATCGTTACTTTGTAGAAAGTGGTGCAAGATACAAGTTCGTGGAGCTCAGCGAGACGACGGATGAGGAATATGTTCGATTCGGCAGCAAAGCAGCAAAGCTGAAGTATGACTTCACGGATACAGTGGGGATATCAGGCGCATACATCAATACAAAAGGTAAGGATCAATATATTGATATTCCTGGCTATCCGGAAAAAATCAGCGTATGGGTGTATGGTGACGGTCAAAAGCACTGGTTGCGCGGCCAGCTGCGAGACGGCAATGGGGCTGCAGTAGATATTGATTATACGGATGAGAAGACGGGTCTTGATTTCAAAGGATGGAAATATATCGAGGCAGCGGTTCCAAAGGGAAGGCCTCTTCCGCTTCAAATTTCCATGCCGATTCGATATATGGAGACGAAAAATACAAACAAGAACGATGGGACTCTCTATATCGATCAAATCCGAGCGCTGTATGGCCCGAACACGGATGACATGGATCCTCCAGTGCTAAAGGACTTCTCTCCAGTTGACGGCAGCACGATTCATACCTCGACTCCAAGAATTCATGTGTACGGGGAAGATTTCGGATATGATCCGATTAAGCATCCGGGAACAACATTAATTGATCCTGATAAGGTACGCATGTATGTGGACGGACAGCTGGTGCAGCATGGATTTTATCCACCTAAGGGCGAAATTCACTACACACCAAGTGTACCTTTGGCAGACGGGGTTCATGTCGTGATGGTCAAAATTCGTGACCTAAACGGGAATCGAGCAGAGAAAGAATGGATGTTCACAGTCGATACTGGGGCATCGAGGCTGGTATATACGGGAGCAGACAATGCATATGCAGGCAATGTTTATAAGGTAGAGGTCAAAGGATATAAGCCTTCCAATATTAAACGTGCTGAAGTCGGATTTAAGGTTGACCCGAATTTGATAGAAAAAATAGAAGTAGTTGCAGGCGATAAACTTGCTCCCGCTAATATCGAGCATCATATTGCCCCGGATGGGAAAGTGAACCTGAAGCTGTCTGATGTGAATCAGTTGAACTTGAAGGATGACGAAGCGCTTGCACGGATTGAATATCACCTGAAATCGGATGTGTCGGGCACATTTAAGGTTGAATTTCAATCCGGAAGCATTGCATTGGCAGATAAGGGAAATACCGATTTTAGCTTCTTCGGTCTGCCTATGCACGCAGCTATTCAGTATCATTTACGCTTGAATTGGAATGCAGACGGTGTAGCTGAGGGGCAAGACACTGTGCTTGGGGTTGTAGATGAGGTTGGTGCTCCGGTGCAGGGAGCGCGTATCGTGACACGTGATGGAATAGAGTTAGGTGTAACGGGCGCTGACGGCAAGCTTACCACGAATAAACTGACGGGGACGGTACGCGAATACGAGCTGCAAGCGAACGAGGGAGTACGCTTCAGTCCGGTTGTGAAGTTCAAGGTATCTCCACTAGCGGGCAGCGAATTGCCTTACAACATCAGTGTGTCGATGGGAGAGGATCCTGCAACCTCTCGCGGATTTACATGGCATTCGAAGATTAACGTGGATGCTTCAATAGTAGAGCTCGTGAAGAAGAAAGACTTCGTCGATTTTAACAATGCGAATGTCATTCGTGTGAACGGTACGAGCAATATGTTCCATACGTGGGATATCGGTACGGTTCGTGTACACAAGGCAGTTGTGCAAGGACTTGAGCCGGGAACGGATTATGTATACCGTGTTGGCAACGGCAGCGATAAGGTGAGTGAGCAGGGCGCATTCAAGACGGCTGAGCTGGACGGTACACGTACAAAATTCCTCTTCTTCGGCGATTCCCAATCCGAAGATGAGGCAGGGTTCAAACTATGGAGCAATATTGTGCGAAAAGCAGTGACCGATCAACCTGATTATGACTTTATCCTTCAGGCTGGCGATATGGTAGAGAACGGATTTAAAGAGGCCGAGTGGAATATGTGGTTCAAGGCCGTACAGGATACGTTCTTGAAGACGACAGTTGTATCGGTGGTCGGCAACCACGAGGTAACGGGAACTCGGAAAAATGATGATTTCCTTGCCCATTTCAACAATCCTCAGAATGGAATAGACAGCTTAAAGGGCAGCAATTATTCATTTGATTATCATAACGCTCATATTGCAGTGCTGAATAGTGAGTACGACTTCGAGGAGCAGAAGGAATGGCTGCGCCGTGACTTGGCTGCAACGGATAAAACGTGGAAAATCGTCACGTTCCATCGTGGTCCATATGGCAGCAAGAATAATGAGAAGCGGATTCGCGAAGCTTGGACATCCGCATTTGATGAACTGAATGTGGACGTAGCCTTGAATGGCCATGATCATGTTTACCTGCGTACGTATCCACTCCGCGGCGGCAAGCCCGTCGGGGAGGGAGAGGGTACAACCTACATCATTGCAGGCTCTTCTGGGCCGAAGTTCTATGAGGTTGTTGCACAAGACTGGCAGTACAAAATAGACGGAACGAAGGCGCAAATTTATGTAGCCGTTGAGGTTGTTGGCAACGAGATGAAGTTCCTCGTGAAGAATATCAATGATGTAGTCATTGATGAGTTCTCGATTCGGAAGCTGGAGCGTAAGCCTCCTACTTCGGTAGTGCTTGATCAGCCGAGTGTAAACTTGGCTGTGAACGAAAGCGTTAAGCTGAATGCAAAGGTTCTGCCAGACCAAGCGTATGATCGTTCTGTTACGTGGTCGGTCTATGGATCGTCAGAGGATGGCGTTGCGGCGGTAAGCGCAGATGGAGTGGTAACCGGACTTAAGCTGGGGACTGCAATCGTACGGGCGACGAGCGTCGTAGAATCGGTGTATGCAGATAGTCTTATTACGGTCGATCGCTTGCCAGAGGTTCGCATTGACGAAGTTCGAATTGACCGTAACGAAGGAACGTTGAAAGTCGGAGATACGTTGCAATTGAATGCAACGGTATTGCCGGACAACGCAAGCAATAAATCTGTTGTATGGTCTGTGTATGGTTCTTCTTCAGAAGGAGTCGCAAATGTATCGCTGAATGGACTTGTGAAGGCATTGAAGCCGGGCACAACTGTCATTCGGGCGATGAGTGCGGCAGATGCAACGAAGTATGCAGACTTTCAACTGAAGGTAGAACTAGAAGATAAGCCAAATATTCCGGATCCGTCAACGGACAATTCGAGTTCGAACGGTTCCAAAGAAGAGAACAAGCGTCCAGAGCCGCCGAAGCCAGATCCAGGAGCAGCGAAGCTGGAGAATGGCAAGATTGTGGTACAAGCGAAGCGGGATGCAGGTAGTACAACAGCGAAGGCAGTCATCCCTGCTGAGGTATTGGGGGAAGCTGCTGACAGCTTGAAGCCGGACTCGAATGGTGTGAAGAAGGTTCGGATTGAAGTGTCGGCAGACAAAGAGGCTCAGAATATTCTTGTATCCATGCCAACATCAGCATTGACGGATACAGCGTTGAGGCAGCAATTTGAGATCGTTACACCTCATGCAGGTGTGACGCTTCCTTCGAATGTGGCGAATGGGAAAACTCCTCAAGGAGCTAAGACGATTGATGTTGCCATCGTTCAACCAGATCAAAGTGCATGGGGAACAGAGTTGCTTAGACGTACTGCAAATCGTCCGGCCGTTCAGTTGGAACTGCGCGTAGATGGAAAAGCGCTGAAGGACATTGCAGTCGGAGCAGCTATGCAGGTAGCGATTCCGTATCAGCCAAGCACAGATGAGTTGACTCGTCCACATGCAATCGTTGTATGGGGTGTAGATGAGCAAGGACGCCCTGCTATCATTCCAAATGCAAAGTATGATGCAAAGACAGGAACGGTACAATTTGCAGTGAAGCAGCTTGGTACGTATGCAGTTGGCTTCTCTGCGGTAACGTTCCATGACATCAATAAGCTGGAATGGGCGAAAACAGCTATTGAGTCATTAGCTGCCAGAGGAATCATTCAGGGTCTTGGAGCGGATCGCTTTGCTCCGAATACGCAAGTTACACGTGCAGACTTCATCGTCCTGCTGACACGCGTGTTGAATCTGCAATCTGTGCAGTCGATGAGCGGATTTGAGGATGTTCCTGCGAATGCCTATTACGCAGATGCTGTTGCTGCTGCGAAAGAGCATGGAGTTGTGCAGGGTAGGGACGCACGGACATTTGGCCCGAACGATAAGATTACACGGCAGGAAATGTTCACGATTACGGCGCGTGCACTTGTGCAATTCAGCAAGTTGAGCTCGACAGGGGATGCAAATGCGCTTCAGGCGTTTACAGATTACCGTGAAATTCAGGATTATGCGAAGGAAAGCTTGGCAAGTCTGCTTCGTGAGGGATTGATCCAAGGCAACGGACAGAAGCTTGTTCCGCAGGGACATGCTACGAGAGCAGAGGCTGCTGTCTTCTTGGAGCGAATCATGAACCGTGTATCAGAATAAGACATAACCTAACACGGTAGCACAAATAAAGGGGCTGGATATCCAGCCCCTTTTGCATGTCAATTTTGTAAAAAAATAATGGTTGCTAGGTTACAGTTGGCCCGACAAGAACACGATGAAGCAGAATGCCGACATCACGGATGCGTAGGTGACGGAGTATTGTGTTCTCTTCTTATTGTTGTCGAGCAGGTTGAACAGAAACAGGAAGCTGAGTACGGGAATAAGCAGGTAAGCCATGTACAGAATGATCGTCGCCATTCTTAACACCTCCAAGTAGTAGTTGTTGATAAATACCATGTAAATATTTGCATAGACGTATTCTATCATGCTTTTACGCGTTTGGGTATAAAAGTTTTTATTTTTTTGTGAAAGAAGAGCAAAGCTTTTCAATTTGCATATTGACCAAAGTGGTCAATACAATTATGATAATAATTACCAAATACTCGAAGTAAACAACTAAAGGGTGACAGTCGCGATGAATTCGAAGTTTATGACCCTATCTACAGAAAAGCAGGATCGAATCATAAACGCATCCATGAAGGAATTTGTACGAAAAGGATATGAGCATGCATCGACCAATGAGATGGTGAAAGGGGCTGGGATATCGAAAGGCTTATTGTTCCATTATTTCAATAACAAGCAGGAGCTGTTTCTCTCTTTGTATGATTATGGGGTTGAGAAGGTTATGAGCCTTTTTTACGGTAGAATCGATCTAGAGGAGAAGGATTTCTTTATTCGATTTAGGCAGGTTCAACAGGTGAGATGGGAGCTGCTTATGCAGTATCCGGAGCTGTTCGAATTTCTAAACGCCGCATATATCGAGACGGCAAGCGACATTAGGCCGCACATCGAGCAGCGAAATAAGGGACTGACGCAGGAAGCGTTCGGCAAAGTGCTTGCAGGGTTCGATCGTTCTAAGTTCAAGGAAGGCTTGGATATCGACAAAGCAATTAATATCATCGTCTGGACGTTCCATGGATTTCTAAAGGATAAGATGAAACGTGCAAATGCAATGCAGATAAACTCTGATGACTATGTGCATATGGTGAAGGAAGCGGACGAATATATCGACATGTTTAGACAGAGCTTTTACAAATAAGGGAGAAAGCGATATTTCTCGAATAACGATTATCATCAATCGCCATCATGAGGTTCAATCAGCATCCGTATGTATTCGGGGAAAGCATATGGGAGGAGCAGCTGCTCATGGGAAAAATGGTTGTGCATTTCGAGGAATTAACGCCAGCATTGCAAGCAGATGCCGGAGGCAAAGGAAGCATGCTGGCTTGGATGTATCAGCATAAATATCCTGTGCCGGAGGGTATCGTCGTACTGACGTCGGCTTTTCAGGATGGGGAGCTACATGTACAGGCTTGGTCAGCCGTGCAAGTCTATGTGAAGCGTATGCGCAGCCACCATGGGGAGGTGGCATTCGCGGTAAGATCTTCGGCGCTTAGCGAAGATTCTGCGCAAGCATCTTATGCAGGGGAGTTCGAGACGGTACTAAACGTAACGACGGATGAGCAAATCCGAGAGGCAATTAGGAGGGTATATGACTCCAAAAGCTCTGAACGGGTGGAGGCTTATAGTGCCGTAAAAGGAATGGAGCAGGCGCATGAAATCGCGGTCGTCATTCAAATCATGGTTCGTTCCGAGCTATCGGGTGTCCTTTTCACTGCTGATCCGATTACAGGCAGCTATGCAGCTATGGTAGGCAATTATGTGCATGGATTGGGAGAACAGCTCGTATCGGGTGAGGCGAATGCTTTGTCATTTGTGCTCCAAAGACCAAAGGGAAGGTACGAAGGCCCAGATGAGTGTAAGCGGCATGCATCCAAGCTGTATCGATTAGCGTCTAAGCTGGAAGAAGAACTGGGAAGTCCACAGGATATCGAGTGGGCTGTAGCAGAAGGTAAACTATATATTCTCCAGACGAGACCGATCACTACGCTAGTGCTGGGGAATCTGGATACGTATGAATGGAATGAAACGAACTCCGGCGATTTTCTATGGACGAATACGAATATCGGTGAAGCCACTCCAGACGTCATGACGCCGCTGACATGATCCGTATTAAGAGCTCTTGATGAGGAATCGAATATGATATCGGGCTTCCGCATTATGTCGGGCAATATATGTGGGAGGGCATATACAAATATAAGTTTGCCAGTGTCTATATTTCCGGCATTGGGAATACCGCTAGACATCAGTCTGGATAAATTGTCCCAAACACTTGGCAAGATTCCAGAGGGAATGGAATTTCCCGTATACCCTTATTCTCGTTGGCATGTGTTTACAAAAATAACTCCGTCTATTTTTCGTTTTGCGAAGAAGGTCAAGACTACGCTTGAGGATATCGAGCAGTACCTCGCCGACAATCCCGATTGGTGTGCGAGGATGACAAAGCGTATTCAGGCAACAAGTTCGTGTGAGGAACTGTGTAGCATATGGAGTGATGAGCTGTGGCCTTATACATGCAGGTCATGGTGGGGCTTAATAGCAGGCGGACGGAAATTCGGGGATGCGAGTTATAAGCTGAATAAGGAACTTACTAAGCTCTCTGGTACGGAGACTGCGAATGCGTTAATGTCGAATTTGCGAGGAAAGTCCGGATTGGCCAGCCTTGGGCCGGTTATCGGCATATCACAGGTGCTCCAGGGGACGATGAGTCGAGAAGAATACTTGAAGCAATACGGCCATCGCGGCCCGCATGAATTTGAACTATCTCTTCCTCACCCGGGAGAGGATTCGAAGTGGCTAGAGATTCAAATCGAAGAATATGAGAGATCGGACACGAATGTGGAGCAGCTTCTGAACCGTCAGCGGTCGCAATATGAAGCTGCTTGGGAACGGTTTGAGCAGAAATATCCGCAAAAAGCGAAGCACATAAAGAAGCAGATTGCCAAGGCTTCGGAGTATGCTCATCTAAGAGAGGAGACGCGATCCGAATTTGTGCGGGTGTACCGCGTTATTCGTGCATTTGCGTTGCGGGCGGGAGAGATTAGCGGGGCGAGGAGCGACGTGTTCTTTCTGTATATGGAAGAAGTGCAGAGGTTGCTTGCGGGGGATGGCGCAGGTATGAAGCATGTTGCTGCCCGTAAGGAGACATACGAGAAATACTTGGCGCTGCCGCCGCTGCCTACGTTGATTCGTGGGCGGTTCGATCCGTTTCAGTGGGCGAACAATCCAGAGCGAAGAGTCGATGTCTTCGATGCATCCATGCCTCCAGTTGTGGAAGAAGGGAATGGGCTCACGGGTTTTGCGGGCGCTTCAGGCAGAGTAGAGGGAACTGTCCGGGTTCTGAACCGACCTGAGGAAGGCAACCACCTGCAATCGGGCGAGATTCTAGTGGCATCTACGACAAATGTTGGCTGGACGCCATTGTTCCCAAGAGCGGCTGCCATTATTACGGATGTCGGAGCACCTCTCTCTCACGCGGCTATCGTGGCACGGGAATTGGGTATCCCCGCTGTCGTAGGTTGTGGCAATGCAACAACGAGATTGAAGACAGGGGATCGGGTCATCGTGGATGGGGGCCATGGCATCGTTCAAATTTTGAAGGGGTAGTGGACGTTGCGATCAAGCAGCGAGAGTACCAACATGGACGAAGGAAGCAGATGTCGGGTACACTAGAAGCATAATGGCTGTATTAAGGGAGAGCGTGCGCTGCTCTCCTTTTCTATATTACGATCAAGATCAGGAAACGGGGTAAACGACAACAATGAACATTCAATTGGTATGCGTAGGGAAACTGAAGGAGAAATACTTGGTGCAGGGCATTGCGGAGTACAGCAAGCGGCTGGCACCGTATGTAAAATTCCAAGTGTCCGAGGTACCGGACGAGCAGGCACCAGAGAAAATGAGTGATGCCGAACTGGAGCAGGTTAAGGATCGTGAGGGCGAGCGTATTCTTGGTCATATTAAGCCGGATGCCCATGTCGTGGCGCTGGCGATTGATGGTCAGCTCTGGTCGAGCGAGGACTTGGCCTCGCAGCTCGATCGATTGGCGACATACGGGACAAGCAATGTAGCCTTTGTGATCGGCGGTTCCAACGGGCTATCCGATGCGGTTCTCCGTCGAGCCAATTCGAAGCTGTCCTTCGGCCGTATGACGCTGCCGCACCAGTTGATGCGCTTGGTACTCGTGGAGCAAATTTACCGTGCCGTGAAGATTAATCGAGGGGAACCGTATCATAAGTAGGGCGGAGAATGATATTGTGGTTAGGAATGGAGAAGTGAAGCAGTTGTAAGTACAGACAGAGTGTATTCATAATTAATTTTATATGGTAATATTGCCCTAAAAGACGACACCGTTCTATGACGGATGTCGTTTTGTAGTTTATAAGAGTATGTCGAATTAAGTCATATTTTGAAATTATAGAGGGAAGGATGCGGATGGGACTATGTATTTCAGAGAGACCCCCTGCTTTATTGAAGGAAACAATAAGCTTCGTAAGCCTCAAATTGAGGCTTATTTAAGAATTCAATCTCATTTTGCATTGAGCCCACAAGAAGAGGCTTTAGTGGTACTTCCAACCGGGACAGGAAAAAGTGGATTAATCGCTATCGCTCCTTTTGGTATATGTGAGGGAAGGGTGCTAATCATTACACCGGGGCACGTAACAAAGAAAAGTATTGCCAAGACTATAGAAGCCCTAGACGAAAATTTCTGGATTAATACAAATGTGTTATTCGATATACAAGATAATCCTGTTCTTATCTCCTTTGAGAATGAAGTGTTTGATAGCGAGTTAAATAACGCCAATATCATCTATACCAATGTTCAACGTTTAAATTCTAGTAATGGTTTATTGAGCCGAGTTCAAAGGGACCATTTTGATATGATAATAATTGATGAAGCACACCATGCACCTGCCGATTCGTGGCAGAGAGCATTAAATTACTTTTCAAACGCGAAGGTACTGCATGTAACTGGGACACCATATCGAGGAGATGGGGTTGCTGTTCCTGGAAAAAAAGTACATGAAACAAAGTTATCTGAAGTAATGGAGAGCAGGTACGTTAAATGGCTTAGAAACAAAACCATAGAGTCAGAGAAAATAACTTTTTACCTAGAAGACGGAACGATACTCTCCCTTGAAGAGGCTAAAGATTTAAAAGATGAGGCATGGGTGCAGAAATCCGTTGCTATGTCTGATGCATGTTCTTTGGAGATAATAAGAAAAAGCATTGAAGAGTTAAATCAACTTCGAAAAGTATCTCCTCAAGTGCCACATAAAATCATGGCTTCTGCGTGTAGTATAAAGCATGCAGAAAAATTAGAGCAGTTGTTCAGATCGGAAGGCATGAATGCCGTGTTAATTCATAGTAAAATGCCGCGCGATGAGCAAGATATTAAGTTCCAAGAAATCGAACAGCATAAATATAATGTAGTAGTTAACGTAGATATGATGGGTGAAGGGTACGATCATAAATATTTGACAGTTGCCGCATTGTTCCGTCCATATAAAAGCCTAAATAGGTTTGCACAGGTAATTGGACGAGTATTAAGAGCGATTCCTGATAATGAGATTACGCGATATGAAGTTGATAATAATGCAATAGTAATTTACCATGATGAACTAGGATTAGATGAACTTTGGGAGTTCTTCAAAAGGGAAGTTGAGGATATTGGCCGATATAAAAAGGTTCGTGAAATTGAATTTGGTGACGACGAATATGAAAAGCGGGAAGTTTTCTATGGGCAAGCTGTAATACATGGGGAGTCTACTGAGCAGATTGACTCCTACAGTGGACTTATTGACTTTCACAGTGAATTTGAAAAAGCGAGAATCTTAATTCTAGAGGAAACCGAAGTTAAAAGACAAGAGTTAAAAGCCATTGGTATGGATGATGAACTTATTGAGGAAACATTGGAGAAGATGGCTCGAAAGAAAATTAGAGCTAAAACTGATGAATTTAATCATATCTATAATGAAAAGAGACCCCTTGAACGAAGAAAAATGATAAGAAGAATACTAACTGAAAAAATTCAGTTAGTGGCGGTTGATCTGCTTGAAGAGTTTAACATCGAACCAAAGGCAAACACGCTCTATCCGAAGTTCAAACGTTTACTACCGCAGTTTACGAAGCCGACAACAAATAATGATGGCGTACTGGTCATCTTTATGAATACAAAAATTAAAATCAAATTTGCAGGAAGAGACGTAATGGAAATTGAAGATTTAATAAGTGCACAAGAGTATCTGGAGGATATTTTACGACCAGAACTGGAGAGGATATTACATGGGATTTCTTGATGTTCTAAAAATGAAAGTGGAAGAGCTGGTGTATTTTGAGCTGGATAAAGGGGTAACCCCAATTGAGTTGGCTTCAAGCATTTACGAAGAAGACTATACAGAGGTAAAGATAAAAAGACAATTTGGAAATATTCATTGTAGTGTACAATTTTTTGACGCAGGTTTTTTTAATGATAGGAAAGTCAAGCATGAGTATCGTTACATTTATGACTGTAATAATTATCTTCAAGAAATTCATCATGTTTTAAATAAAAAGAATAGTCTCCTCTGGTCACGAGCCGATGAACGGGCAAAATTACTTAATACGATATTTGAAATTGCAAGTTATACGGATAAAGCCCAATTGGTTAATTTCCCAATAGAGGGACTGCCTGAAGGAGTTAGAACTCATTTGAGAAGCATACTGTAAATTAAAGAGATAGCCCGGTTTCGGGCTATTTTATTTTCCCCTCGTACTTAATTGATTAATTGTAATGTAATTATATTAGTGCAGGAAAATTTTATTTTTGGATGAAAGATACCTATTGTAGAAATATGGAAGGTTTTTCGGGAGGGTTTGAAGAATGATAATAGTAAATATTGTGAAAGGGTGTTAGTGTGCTATGAATCTCTTAAAAGACTTGCAGTTAGTACGCAGTATAATCGATCCAATCCATGGGGTAATCAAACTAACCATGGACGAAATGTTAGTAATAGAAGATCCGCTTTTTCGTAGATTACATCATGTTAGACAAAATTCGTTTCTATATAAGGTGTTTCCATCAGCTAAGCACACTAGATTTGAACATTCTATTGGAGTAATGAACTATGCACATAAAATGCTGCATTCGATCATAGAAAATGGTTATATTGCATATTTACGAGGAGATATTGCCGAAGACGTCCAATCGTTTGAAGGTGGTATAGGAGTAAACTTAGGAGAGTTACTTCATAACAATGGAGATGCCTTAAAGGAAACTTTCATTGAACTACGCTTAGCAGCTTTGTTACATGATATTGGCCATGGCCCGTTATCACATCTATTTGATGCTTTTGCTCCTAATATTGAGGAGTTCATGGAGATTATGTGTAGTGACGAACTTGCTGGCGCAGACAAAGAATTTATAGACAATATGGGAATAGTACTTTTTCGATTTGAAGAAAAGCAAAAGAAAAAAGGGAAATCGGATGTAAGGATTGAGCATGAACATGTGTCTTCATATTTTGCTTATAAGGTTTTGAGTAAAATTGATGGAATTAGTAAGGAACAAATTCGTAATGTGCTTACAATATTGAAACCTGAGCTAGAATTAGGAACCAGAAAGATTAAAGCATTTAATAGAGACGTTGATGTGCTACCTTTACTAAATGACATAGTGGCAAGTGCACCAATAGACTGTGATAGAATGGATTACCTTAAGCGCGATAGTTATTTTGCAGGAGTCCCATATGGTGATTATTCTGAAAGCAGAGTACTTAAGTCTATGTTAGCCTATGTAAATAATGAAGGGGATTTAAGACTAGGATTAAAACAAAGTGGACTTCATGCTGTAGAGAATTTTCTTCAGGCTAGATATGAGATGTATGTTCAGGTTTACGGTCATAAAACTAATGAAGCATGTAGAGCAATGCTAAACTTTGTTGCAGAAGAAAAAGGGCTTACTTATACTAGTTGGTCTAAAAAACAATTAACAGCTAAGGAATTCGAAGAACTGTATATTTCCTTAAGTGATGAGCAGTTTATTGATAACTTACTTTCAGTATTGAGTAGGGAGAGAAAAGACACACTACAGGCTGTGAAGGATAGGGATTTATGGAAGAGGATATATGAGTTTGAAGAGTTCATTGACGAGAAAGATAAAGTTACAGAAATAAGTAAACATTTTGCTGAGAGTTTTATAACAATGAAAAAAGAATTCGGAGAAGGGGAATTTAGAGAATTTAGAGATGAACGGTTCCCATTAAAAGATATGGATTCCGGTGCGTTGCTGCTTGAAAAATCAAGTAGAGGATATTATGTTGTGTCTCCCCAAAAAATCCGAGAAGGTTCCCAGATTATTAGTTCATTGAATAATGGTTTGAGAATACTAAGGGTTTATAGTATCGATAGTGAAAACGCAACAACGTTTAAAAAGTATGCATCAAAAAACATATTATCCAAGTTTATTGGCGTATCCGATAGAGTATAGAGTGTTAGAATAGTATGAGGAAGATTCATAATTGAGACAATGAAGGAGATGATTTTATGGCAACAATAGAGAGGGAATTGAAACTACTACTCCAACATGACTCATATAAAAAAATTATTAATAGTGTTGAACAAAACCCCACGCCAATACGCCAAACTAACTATTATTTTGATTCTCGCGATTTCAAGTTGGAAAAATCAGGGGTAACGCTAAGAATCCGTAATGAAGATACACAGTGGTTATTATGCGCAAAAATTAAATCTAATAGTGATAATAGCTTTATTTCTTCAAAGGAAATTGAAACATCTATCACAGAATTAGAATTTGAGTATCTCAAAGGAAACCCATCAGAGATTTTTAAAAGAATTAATAAAGACGAAGTGGATCTTTGTAATATTGTCGATTCTTCTGAGTTGTTTCTTTTGGGTTCAATAGAAAACGAGAGGTTAAAATTAAAATTATTTAGTGATTATATTCTAGAACTGGATCATTCTATATTTCCAGGTGGCAATGAATCATATGAACTCGAAGTAGAAGGTGTCAGTTCCGAAAAAGAGTGTAGCAATATAATGAACCAACTTCAAAAAATGGGAATAGACTTCTATTTAAATAATAAAAGTAAATACAAGAGATTTGTGGAGTATATAACAACAGTCTAAATTCTACTCATTTAGTTTGCTTCAATCAGAAGAATCAGGGCCACCTTGTAGGTGGCCCTGATTCTTCGTCGTTAGAGTGATACGGAGAACCGTACCATAAGTGACGGCGAAAAATTTTCGCCGGAGATGGAACAATTGGACGCAGCCGAAACCTTTGCTGCTCCCCCGTCTCCGATTCTCGTTATGCGACTGGTGAAGAGCGTATGGGAACATGGAGTGCTGAGGTTTTTGGTAATGACACCTCGTGTGAGATCAAGGAATATTTCTATGAGAAGTACAATCGGGGTTCCGAAGTTACTCAAATTGTAAGTATGTACACCCAACGCTTACTATCTACAGTTGGCATTGGAGTTCAATACAATCTTGCTTATCCTCAGTTCACGATCTCTATGAAAAAGGGCATTGCTACACTGGAAGCAAAATGAAGGCCTATACAGTGAAAAAATTTCTAAGGAAACGATTACTAGATTATATAGCTTAATAGTCCTCAACAAGTAGCTGTATATATTAGTAACTTAAGATATAAAGGGGGATTTATTATGAATATTGTTGTTGCGGAACATTGGAATCTTGAAAAGCATGAACTGCCCGGCATTAATAGCATCATCTTTCCAAATGGCACTGTAACAATCTTAAGTTGTTACAGCGCATATAACCCCAACACAAATGAAAGTAAATTTTATTGCTCTCCCTTGTGTGACACAACCATTGAAAGCATATCAAAGTATAATGTTGAATGTTGGACGATCGTTGATGAATGGGTCAGTATTGATTATCAAGACAGGAAAATCTGTGGCGGTGATGGTCAAATGGGAAATGAAGGATTTATTGCTTGTACGGATGCTGAAGACCGTTTGGTATGGGGAATATTTTTTGAAAATTCAAACCCTATAAAAAGCTTAGAAATTAAAGATAAAATCCTAATCGCTATTAATGAGCATACCGAATTACAAATTGAAATCAACTTAGAAAACCTCACCCAAATTAAAATGACTTCCATTAAACCCAAAAACGAGCCAACTAATTGATGAAACAAATACCAAGCACGAAATTTCCTTTGAACAACAAACTCGCGTAATTCCAAGTAGGTATTTCTATTTAATAGACATAAAGATGTCTCTATCGTCCGTTTCTCTGTTATATTAACTGTGGTAAATTATGGAGAGTGATTATTTAAATGTCTTAGAAGAAAATGACTAGGGGAGAAATACTTCTTGGAAACTCACTCATCCAAATATCAAATGAAAAAGAGCTATATTATATTATTGCTAGTGTTCATATTAGTTGTTTTAACCGGTTTGCGCATTTTATGGATGGAAGCGTTTCATGTTCCCAAACAGGCGTCAATTCATAATGGGCAATTCGATTTGCGCAATTGGAATGCAGAAGATGGCAGCATTCTCTTACTTGATGGGGAATGGGAGTTTTATCCCTCGCAAT
The DNA here is from genome assembly GCF_032337355.1 of Paenibacillus suaedae. Taxonomy (NCBI): domain Bacteria; kingdom Bacillati; phylum Bacillota; class Bacilli; order Caryophanales; family Paenibacillaceae; genus Paenibacillus; species Paenibacillus suaedae. The sequence goes on along the minus strand of NZ_JAVYAA010000005.1, from coordinate 331,733 downwards.
GGTTGATAGATGGTAGTCGGCAACAATTGTTAGGCGATAATGCGCCAATGCATATTCAGGTACCGGGAGGATGGAATGAAGCTTTGCATGCTGACAAGCCATCTCCATACGGATATGGCTCTTATCGTTTGCGTCTTTATGTAGACCCTGCAAAGCATCCTAATTATAGTATTCGTGTACCCAGCGTACGCACTGCATCAGAATTATATGTAAACGGTCGCTTGCTTATTAATTCTGGACAGGTGGCGACAACAAAGGATGAATATATTTCGAAAGACCTACCTTATTCTACAACCTTTACAGCAGATGACAACGGTGTAATCGAAATCGTCATTCAGGCGGCGAATTATGTGGATAGTCGAAGCGGGGGCATTGTCCGATCCATTAAATTTGGTTCAGAAGAAGCTATAGCCAAAGAGACGAATGCTTCCGTTTTTATGCAGTTTTTGGCAGCGGTTATATTTATTATGCATGCTGTCTATGCACTTATTTTGTATGTACTAGGAAATAAGGAAAAGAAGCTGCTTTATTTCAGTTTGCTTGCATTATGTGTAACGATCACGAGTGTCTTTAGTACGGATGAGAAGTTGTTCCATCAATTATTTTATATTGGAAGTAATTGGGATTTTAGGCTGACTAATATTGCTTTCGTTATTGCAGCCTATGCTTTGCTCCAGTGTATGAATCATCGCGAGCTTCCATATTGGCGTAGGATGTACCCTATCTATAAAGTAATGAATCTAGGGACTGCCGGCATCACGTTGTTTTTAGATCCACCTCAAGTGATTATGCTCTTTCCGGTTTATTATTTATTAGTTGTTGTTGCTGGAGTTATCACGTTAATTACAATGTTTAAAAAAGTAATCAAAGATTTAAAGAGCAATCTTTTACTGCTTTTCTCTTTTCTAGCGTTGGTGAACCATTCTCTTTGGTCGTTAATCTTGCTGAATAGCGGTTTGAGTCTTGTCTACTATCCGTTCGATATGATTATTGCGATGGGTTGTTTAGCCTCTGAATGGTTTAAGGGTTACTTTATCATGCATGCGAACACCAAAGAGCTTGCTGCAACCTTGCAAAGAATGAATGACCATAAGGATCAATTTCTGGCAAACACTTCACATGAATTTAAAAATCCGCTACATAGCATGCTTAACATGTCACAATCCGTTTTAAAAAGGGAACAGCATCTATTGCAGGAACGGAGTATCAAGGAGCTTGAAACGGTTTTATCTGTAGGACGTCGGTTGTCATGGATATTAAACGACTTGATTGACGTGATGAGTTTACGGGAAGGCAATCCACGTCTACAAAAGGAAGTAATATTTATCCAGCCAATTATGACTGGAGTAATGGATATGCTGCAATTTAACGCAGAAGTAAAGTCTATCACAATTGCAAATCAGATTTCGGAAGATTTCCCCCCGGTAATTGCGGATGAGAATCGAGTGATCCAAATCGTGTTCAATTTACTTCATAATGCTGTGAAATATACGAATGAAGGGACAATTTCGATACAAGCTTTTGCCAAAGACGGAAGAGCGTATATTGTGATTGCCGATACGGGGATCGGAATGGATGAGCACATGCTAAAGCGCTTATTCCGTCCGTATGAGCAAGGCAGTACGAGTGTGACGATGATAGAAGGCGGTTTTGGGTTAGGTTTAAGCATAAGCAAGCAGTTGATTGAGCTTCATGGAGGTACGTTAGATGTATCCTCTGTTGTAGGGGAAGGCTCGAAATTTACATTTTCGTTAAATCTGGCGGATGAGGAAGCGGAGGAAGAAAGTGAAGGTTCGAACCGATTGGAACCGTTCGTATTACAATCGATGGCGATGCAAAAAATAGCCTCTACTGATGATTTGGACCAAATGGAACTTCCGCTAGCTGCGAAAGGGGCAACACCAACAACTCCATTCCAAATAAATCGTAATCGTCCGCTCGTATTAATCGTCGATGATGATCCTGTCAATCTTCAAGTGCTTGAAGCCATACTGCCACCTGACGTATACGAAGTAACGATGGCAACGAGCGGTAAAGAAGCGTTGGCTTTGCTGGATACCAAGGACTGGGATCTGGTCATCTCCGACGTTATGATGCCGCAGATGTCCGGTTATGAGCTGACGCGCATGATTCGCGAGCGATTTACACTTACAGAGCTTCCCGTTCTGCTCCTTACCGCAAGAAGCCAACCGAAAGATATTCAGAGCGGTTTTATAGCGGGGGCAAACGATTATGTGACGAAGCCAGTGGAAGCAATAGAAATAAAATCACGGATCGAGGCGTTAATTACGATTAAACAATCCGTTCGGGAACAACTGCGATTAGAAGCTGCCTGGCTGCAAGCGCAAATCCAGCCTCATTTTATATTTAATGCGTTGAATGCTGTAGCAGCTTTAAGCGATATTGATTTGGATAAAATGCGTAATTTGCTCGATGAATTCAGCAATTTTTTGAGGAATAAATTTAAATTTCAAAATATGGATAGGCTTGTTCCGGTCGAAGAGGAGTTAAGTCTAGTGCGTTCTTATCTATATATTGAAAAGGCTCGGTTTGAAGAAAGGTTACAGGTTATTTGGGAGATAGATGGCTACGGGGACATAAAAGTCCCATTTCTTACGATCCAGCCTCTCGTTGAAAATGCGATAAGACATGGCATAATGAAGCGCAATCGTGGAGGAACGATTCTTATTCGGATTTTTGTCTATGAGACGCATGCAGAGATAACCGTTGAAGACGATGGGGATGGAATAGACGAGGTTCAATTGCAACGAATATTAGAAAGAAAAGTGGATAGTCGTTCAGGCGTAGGATTGATTAATACGGATCAGCGATTAAAAAGGCACTTCGGAACAGGACTTCATATCACAAGTACGTTAGGTACAGGGACAAAGGTAACTTTTCATGTACATAACAGGTTGAATAGCAGGGATAAAGCTAGGTGATAAATAAGTGATTGAATGAGGAGCATCCTTGGCTGCTCCTTTCTTCATTTTCGCTGATAGCCCCGTTAAGCTGAACCGTATCATAAGTAACGGCAAGTTTTTATTGTACAACTCAAATGAAATGGAACAGCTAGGCTATTCGTCAGGAAGCAGGATGGAACTTTTTACCGATATTCCAAGCGATGGGATTCAAATGGTTTGAAGTTGGTTGTAAACAGTGTTACACTCAAAATCTATATTTTGTAATACACCTAAGAATAGACACTATTTTAGTTATAAAGGAAGGTAATACTTGTGATAAAGGTTGATAACTTATCCTTCTCATTCCCGCAAAAAGAACTATATAAAAACATTTCATTTACGCTTGAAGAGGCACAGCATTGTGCTTTTATAGGAACGAGTGGCAATGGGAAAAGTACATTAATAGATATACTGATGGATCCAGAAAGATATTTGTTCGAGGGCAAATTAGAAGTTGACCCGACTTGCAAAATTGGGCATGTAAGTCAATTCTCTCAACAAGACAAAACAAAAGAAACAACAGTTTTTGAATATATAGCGGAAGAATTTATTAAGATACAAAATGAAATAACAGCTATTTGTACAGAGATGGAAACATCATCGGATATTGATTCATTATTAGAAAAGTATCAATTAGCTTTAGACGCATTTGATTCAATCGGTGGGGATGATTTCGAGAGCAAAATTAATAAGAAACTAAATCTAGCAAACCTCATGAAGCTAAAAGATGTTAGGGTATCCGATCTGAGTGGTGGGGAATTCAAACTTATTCAAGTGATGAAGGAAATGCTTAGTAGTCCAGACTTAATGATTATGGACGAACCCGATGTATTTTTAGATTTTGAAAACCTAAATGCGCTCAGAAATCTTATTAATTCTCACAAAGGAATGCTGCTAGTTGTTACGCACAACCGATATCTATTGAATCATTGCTTCAACAAAATTATACACCTTGAAAATAAAGAGATCCAAGAGTTTGATGGGCGATATATTGATTATAACTTCTCATTACTTCAGACTAAAATTGAGTTGCAAGAAATCGCAGTCGCTGAACAAGAAGAAATTGAGAGATACGATAACATCATTGATAATCTTAGAGCTATCGCGACTGTTAATGCAGATGCATCTAGAGGGAGAGCACTAAAAGCCAGAGTTAAGTTTCAAGAAAGATTGGAAGCACGTAGAATTAAAGCGCCATTTGTTGATATAAAGCAACCGAATATTCGTTTTGATATGGATCATGAACTGGAAGATACCGTTGTTGTAAATGTTAATAATTATCGTGTTGCCTATGATGAGTTGCTGCTAGACAATGTTAACTTTGAGATAAAATCTACGGATAAAGTAGCCATTATTGGTCCAAACGGTACCGGGAAAACGACTTTACTCCGAGATATCTATAAAAATAATCAGGATTCAATTGAAATAAATGCTGATGTTAAAGTGGCTTATTTATCTCAGATTCAAGGCGAAATGCTAAAGGATTCTAATACAATACTCGAAGAATTTATCGATGCTGGATTTAATACGTATGATGAGATTAGATCGTATATTTCTGGCTATGGGTTTGAAGGAGAAATCGTTAATCAGAAGATAGAATCTCTATCTGGTGGAGAAAAAAATACGCTTCAATTGGCCAAAGTTGCTGCCAGTAAAGCAAACGTATTGCTTCTAGATGAACCGACAAGCCATTTAGACACTTATTCACAAATCGCATTGGAGAAAGCCATTGAAGACTACAAAGGTGCGATTCTCATGATTTCTCATGATTTCTATTCTGTTGTAAATGGTATGGATTATGTTTTAATCATCGACGATAAGACGATAAGAAAAATGAGTATGCGTAAGTTTAGACAGATGATTTATGCTAGTCATTTTAATAAAGACTATTTAGAAGCTGAACAAAATAAAAAAGCAGTTGAAATGAAGATAGAAATGGCTTTAAAAAATACTGATTTTGAATCTGCAAAAGTATTGGTTGATGAGCTAGAAGAGCTGATTAAGTTGCTTTAAAATACACCTCTCTTATTGAAAAGAAGACCCCTCGAAAAAGGGGTCTTTGTACTAGGTCAAGAATATATGGCGCGATAAGCCCAGCGCCTTTCCTGCCTTGAAACTAAGTACCTTACCATCGAACTTCCTGCATGGAATAGACAGGTATGTCCATAATAGATAGAATATAACCTAGACTCGAGAACATGAGGCGAACCGAAAATAACAATGACACAGAAGAGAGAGTGAATGTTTATGATACAAATAACGATTCCAACACCGGATGTCACGATTTACAAACAGATTGATCCTAAATTAAGCCATATATACGGGTTTACGGATTTCATTCAGATTCCTAGAGATAAAGCGGGGATCTTTATGTTCTACAATGATAAGGATGAACTCCTATTCGTCGGCAAGGCGCGGAAGCTAAGACCTCGGATCAAGAAGCATTTCGAGGATACGGTGTCGGTCATCAAAGATAATCGGGAGGAAGTAACCAAGATCGAGGTTTGTTTGGTTGAGGATGCCGTCCATAGAGAAATATACGAGACGTACATTATTAACGAATACAAGGCTAAGTACAATGTAGATAAGGTATTATACAAATAATAGACAGAGCTCCTATCGCCCAAAGAGCCGTGAAATGATAAGATAACGCAAAAATGCCTTTAACCCGCTGAATGTGGATTAAAGGCATTTTGATATATGTGCCGAGCTACATGTGTAAGTTGGTTGCGGGGGCAGAACTTCAACCCATCGCCAAAGAACGTGGGTCACTGTGGAGAGCATGCGACGTAAGAATCGATGCTATGGATCAGTTGTTCACCTTGAAATTCACTTCTGGGTACTTGGCGGCCAGAACTTGCAGCGCAGAATCGTCTTTCCCTTTTAAATACCGATCGAAGAAGGCAACACTGAATTCGTTCACGATGCGGTGATCCCGCCGTGGGTTTTCGTCGCTGAGGCCAAGCAGGGGAGAGAATAACGCAAGATCGGTGTAGCTTGCATGCTTTGAACCCGGAATAAGGATCGACATCCCTCCGCCTGCCAGAGCATAGCCCGATTTTTGGATATATTCTTTCCTCGGGGCTTCGAACGCTTCACGGCTTACCCCACCTAACTGTTTGGCGACATCATCGTAAGAAATCATTACATTGCTGTACGTCTCGTCTGAATACATCATGAAGAAAGGCTTTCCGAATCCTTTGACCGAAACCGGCGGACCATAAAACCCTCCATCCATACTAAGGGCAGCCTTCACACGCGAATCATTCTGTAACATTTGCACCGTAACGGCTCCACCGAATGAATGTCCAAGCATGCCGATTCGTTCAAGATCGATTCTGCCTGTGAATCGACCCGCAGTATCCTTCTGATTGAGCCTCTCCACTTGATTGAGCACAAACGCAGCGTCGCTGGTCCAAAGCGGGATATGCCCCCCATACTGAGCAATCGAAGTCAAGTTAGGGTCGGTCTTACTCACGGCGACTCTTCCGTCAGGGTAAACGGAGGCAGCAGCTTCGTAGGCATAATCGATAGCGATTACGATATAGCCGTGGCTGGCCAACTCCTCTAGCTGGTACATATTCTGATTGCGATACCCGTTCATCCCATGGGAGAAAATCAGAACCGGATACCGGCTCTCCGAGTCCGAGAGCCTAGCCTCCACCAAAGCATGCGTCTTGATCAACCCTAGATGGCTTAGCACAAAAGCCGGAAGACCCATCATTTTGCTTGATATGGCTGTCGTCATCTTAGACGCGTTCCGGAGATATGGGCTTCTCTCTTCTCCGACGCCTTTGGCGGCCGGATACCAAATCTGCGCCATCAGCTCGCGCTTATCAGCAGTGTTATCCGAATATGTTTCTCGCCGCTCATCGTCAACCCAATGATAAACCGTCGTTCCGACCGCATAGGGCCCCGTGGGTTGTTCAAACGAGAATACTGGCAGCATCGCAGGTGGCACGACCGAGACCAACAAATATACGATCAATAGCATCGCTTGAACGGTAACAGCAATCCGGCTTTTACTGGCTTTCTTCCGCTTGTTAATGAAGAAATAAGCCATCAATAAGAGTGGCGTCAAGTAGGCCGGAACCATCTCCCACCGTCCACCTTCCACGACAATCTGCACAATTACCAAAGCGTAGGCGATCCCTAAAGGGATGAACCATCCCCGTCCGCCTTTCTTGTTCGCGATTACCGTCCAGTACAACAGGCCAAAATTAACAACGATCAAGCCTATTTCCCAAAACCTCATGCCGATATCCCTCCCTTTACCACAAATATGAACTTGCTCCAGATTACAAAAAAATTATAAAGATGAAAGGGGGAATATTATAAATTTTTTATGAATGTCGTGGGCAGACATGGCAAACGCACCGAAATTAAGAGGAATGGTTATTTTCGCTCATTTTCAACGTTCCCCATCAAGAACTCTTTGTTGTATAGTAGAACTCCCCTAAGAGATCCCCTATTTCATAACTTCCTGGTGCAAGTTCTTTTTCAACAAAAGCGTTGATCCCCGACTTGTCGATCTCATACATCACTTCAATTTCTTTAGAAAATAATAGCTTTTCTTGCGAAAGTAAGTTCGAAAGTGATGGTTGTTGCCTTGGCTTAATTTCTCCCGTATTTAACACTTGCTGAAGGCCCTCAACATAAGACTCCAACGGACGACTACCTACGATTTTGGCTCCTTTATTCTCTTCATTGATCATGACGATCGTTGGGAAGCCTCGAACACCAAGGCTTCTAGCGAGTCTAAAATCCTCATTCAATAAGGATTGTCCGGATTGATGTTCAGCATCTTGAATGATCGCTTCTCCATCCAGTCCAAGCTGATTTACGATGTCAATCATGACGGATTCCTTCGCGATATTTCGATTAAATGCGAATAAAGCTTCTCGCGATCGTCTTAAGCAATCATAGGCTACTGTATTGCCATGATGTTGCTGAATCACTTTAAATACAATCATCACTGGGGCGAGGCTTTTATCCATACATGATTACGCAAAACGCGTCCATGACTTCAGCGTCTAGCGCATAACTAACACTCCAGCAAGATTCATGAATGGAAACCAACTTCATAAAGATGTCTGGGTGAGCATCATTCCAGCGTTTCAAGAGAAATGGCTTCATCCTATTTATCTGCTAGAAAAGGTTGCTGGCTATGATATTTATCACAAGTGTTTGGTAAACTTCATCGGTAAAATATACTGGACATCTAAGAGAATACATCATGGGGGTAAGAAAGTATGTTAGAAAGATTATTAAGTCCATTTACTTCGATTCTATCGAGGCTAAAATATGGGCAAAAGTTTATGCTCATCAGTGTACTATTTATTATTCCAATAGTAGTCCTTCTATATAATTGGAACGCGACACAGCAAACTCAAATAAAATTCATCAAAGGCGAACAAGCTGGGGTTGAGCAGATCAGTGAAATAATGCCCTTCATGCTACAAGTACAACAACAACGTGGGCTTATTAATGGTTACTTGAATGGAAATAAAGAAGCAAAGAGTGCTATTGAGGCGAAGCTACAAGAAATTGCTCAATTGATTGAAAACATCGAAACAAAATTCCAGAAAAAAAACCTGCCCCAGTCATATGAAAAATGGGCTTCTATTCATAGAGAATGGATTGAACTGCGTGATTCTTATGAAAGCTTAAAGGCATCAGATAGTTTTGTTCGTCATTCAAAACTGGTGGAGCAGATAGAAGAACTTATTGTCAGCAGTGCCGATGAGTCTGAATTATCACTTGATAATGAAATTAATTCATACTATTTGATGAGGCTGGTCGTTCAGGAACTGCCTGCATTGATCGAAAACTCCGCTTTTATTCGGGGAACTGGCAATGGTATTCTTGCATCGAGAACACTAACGGATGAGTTGAAAATCCAGCTACTCCTGAGAGAATATGAGAGTAAGACTGCTCTTGTCAGTCTAAATAAATCCCTTTCCAAAATTGCGGAATCTCAGAGTAACATTAATGTGAATCTGGTTGAGAAGGGAGGGCAGGTTGCACAAAATATTCAAAACTATCTTGTTTTACTTGAACAAGAAATTATACATAAGCAAGAGATGAGCATGAATCCTGATACCTTTTTCACTCAAGGGACGGTTGCGATCACAACAGCGGATGAGGTATTCAAACTAGCCATAATGGAATTAGATCATATTCTTCAAGAACGTATTGATGACTACACTGCTGAGCGCAATGTAACATTAGTGATCATGGTAGTAGTCTTGCTATTAGTAGTCATATTTTATGTAGCATTCTTTAGGAGTGTTATGGATACAGTGAGTATCTTAAAGCAAAGAGCGGAGTCGATGGCGAAGGGGGATTTCTCCCAAGACATTGTACTGAATACTAAGGATGAGCTGCAGCTTGTAGGTGCGGCCTTTAATGAAATGCAAAAATCGATGAATCGAGTGCTTAGCTTAAATCAACAAATTTCCTTAACAACATTTCAATCCTCCCAGCAACTAACTGGAATCTCAGATCAATCTATACAGGATATGAAGAAAGTTGCCGATTCTGTGCAGAAAGTATCGGATGGGACAGCTTCACAAAAGAGAACGACAGTGGAAGCGTCATCTGCAATGAATGAGATGGCGATTGGGATTACACGAGTTGCGGAAGCGGCATCTGAGGTTGCTTCGGTTGCCATTCGCGCAAGTGAAAATGCAGTAATTGGGAATCAGCAACTGATAGAAACCATGGATCAAATGGAGAGTATTAAGAAGACTCAGGCCGACTCTGCCCAGATTGTAGCTAAGCTTGATGAGCATTCAGTACGTATAAGTCAAATTATAGAGTCAATTTTGGAGATTGCAAAGCAAACAAAGCTGCTTGCCTTAAATGCAAATATTGAAGCAGCACGCGCGGGAGAGCATGGTCGTGGATTTAGCGTAGTTGCACAAGAGATAGGAGAGCTTGCTGAAGAAACATCAAGCTCTGGGAAATCCATTTCTGACCTATTGATTGATATTCGATCTCTTGTTGGAGCAACGGTATCCGCTATGGATTCGATACAAATCGAGACGAATATGGGAATGGAATCTATTGAGCGAACGAAGGAGACCATTGATTGCATTCTTAGTGAGGTTAAGCTTGTAAGTGAACAAATTCAGGACGTATCCGCAACCACTGAGGAAATGTCAGCTGGAATGGAGGAAGTGGCGGCTTCTATTGCAGATGTATCCGATATTTCTCATCGTACATCGAATGAAGCTGAGGTAATGGCTACAGGTACAGCAGAACAACTAGTTTCCGCGGAGAAAATCCAAATTTCCGCCAAAGAGTTAAGGGATATGTCACAGCAATTGCAGAATGACTTAAGCAAATTTGTATTGCGCGATGACGTTAAAATAAATTAATTTCGTATGTAATTCAGGGCACCGATCTCAGGTTGCCCTGATTGATACGCTCTTTATTTCTGCCAGAGTAACACTTCCGCTTCGCCTACAATATGATGAGTCTAGAGAAATCTAAAGAGGTGAGCAAATGGCAGTCGTAAAAGCCAGGCAACAGGATATTGATATGTTGGCAAGATTGCTTCGAGCTGAAGCTGAGACCGAAGGCGAACAGGGCATGCTCCTTGTTGGAAATGTTGGCATTAACCGAGTAAGAGCGAATTGCTCTGATTTTAAAGGCATCCGGACAATTCCCCAAATGATCAACCAGCCGCATGCGTTCGAAGCGTTGCAACATGGTTTGTACTATCAAAACGCAAGAGATAGGGAACGGCGTCTGGCGCGACGGGCTGTGAATGGGGAGCGGAGTTGGCCAGCTAAATTCTCCCTATGGTATTTCCGTCCAGGAACGTTCGAGAATCCCGGACCATGTCCGGACACTTGGTATAATCAGCCACTCGCAGGACGATGGAAGAAGCACTGTTTCTATGAACCGACTGCAGAAGAATGTGAAGAGGTATACAATACGTTTTAATTTTATAGTAGGGCGAGCATGTAGAAGATGTGGAATCGTTCAAAAGAGGGTGTCTCGAAGTCCTAAAATGACGGAGAGACACCCTTTTTTTCATGAAGGAGTGAATCGTGCGCATTTCCAAAATTCAGGTAATAAGTAGGTAGATTCAAGACAATCGATCACTATAATGAAAATAAGATACCTAATTATATAGGGCTATATTAGCTAATGAGCATCAAACATGTAATCAAGGGTAGAAGAAAGGATGACGGAAGTGCCAATTCATAACCAAGCTCACTCTTCTGATTCTGTTACAGAAGATGGTAGTTATCCCATTGACCTGACGGGCCCTCACAGCCACACGCTTGTCCTTCGGCCCGGCGTGGGCAGCCTATCAATCGGACCGCCGCAACTGGGGAAAAGGGTGGATCTTCACGTCGAGCCAGACGCGCGCATCGATTGGACCGTATTCGATGCCTTTTCTACGCCAGCGGGCTCGCCTTGGCCGCGATTTTTGTACTATTCAGGCAGTGACACGGGCTTCTTGGACTGGGCGCGGACACGTCCTATTGAAGAGATGACGTGGGCTCCAATCCTGTCTGCAGATACGGTGGTGGATGCCAGTCAGTCCATTGTGCATGTCTTGCATATCGAGCTGGGCCAGTCCGCAGAGCGTCTGAGCTTGAAGCTTCCGAAGGGATCTTTCCGCCTGAGCGTGTCTGGCGATCTATTACGCTTATCGGCCACTGGAAATATGCCGTATTCTCTGACACTGGCGCCGCGCACCGGCCGACGCAAGAATGATCCTCCTTTCAGACTGCCCGACCTCGGTGAATTGCACCAGGTGACGAGCCTGACGCTGCAAAACACGCCGCTGGGACAGCCCATATCGCTGGACTGTCTAGACCGGTTCCCCAATCTTGACTCACTGAGCTTATGGGGGAACTTTTGCGACATGGACTTGTTGGCTCGTCATGCCCGGTTAACGAATCTGGAGCTGCGCTTCATGTCTGATTTAGAGGACATGCCCTCCTTGGACACGTGGCCGTTGCTTGAAGGATTTATCGCCTACAATGTGGAAGAGGCCGCGGGCAAGCGCTTAAGGCAGCAAGTGAAAACACGCGCCAAGACACGCCCATGGGCCGGCTATGCTTCAGTGAGCCAATTGCGAAAGCCTGAGTGGTGGGAGAGCGAATATGGCCGCCCGTTCTCGTCTTGGCCTAAACGTCTGGCCAAACTGGCTAACGAAGCTTACAATGCTGCACAGGCATCCTTGGCGCAGGCTCGCAGCCTTGCCGATGCCGAGGCAGCCATTACCACCTTCACCATGCGCTTCAATACCCTCAAAGGCATCGAAACAACCGAAAGAGAAGATCTTGGCGAAGCAGTATGGCAACTCAGCCAGTCCGATCACCAGATTGGCCACCCTATAACGGAGGAGATGGTCGGGCGCTGGTTCGATGCAGCTCGCGATTACTGATTGAAAGGAGATGGTAAACGGGGAACAACTGCTGAACTAAACTGGGGAATTATTGAGAAGGGGATTACCTATGAAGGATGCGTTAATGGAGAGATTAAAGATTTTTCTTCATCAGGAAGATAATGAAACACTAGTAGGCATTCCGGCAAGCCAAGAGGAAATTGTTAGTGCGGAGCAACGGCTAAATGTAAACTTTCATGAGGACTACGTACACTTTATCAAGACGTTTGGAGGAGCATATGCAGGTCTTGCGATACATGCATTCTCTAATGGCTCTAGTCTCGGCAATGAAACGGTTGTCGATTTGACGTTGGGGTTCCGAGAGCAATTCAAGGGACATCCCTTTGCAGAGGTTTTACGAACCAGTTATGTCATTTCCATAGATGGATCCGGCGATCCGATTTTCATGAATCAGACAGGAGAGGTTTTCATCGGGTATCACGATACCGGGGAGATCAAGTTATTAGCCAATACATTCGAGGAAATGATCGAAGAGAATTTTTATGAATGGTAATTTGTTGAATTCGGCAGATTATGCTAATCAAAGAAGCCATCCCTCAAGTAGATTGATCTACTTTTGGGACAGCCTCTTTTTATCTGGTCAGTCAGACCGCTAATTAAGCATTCTGCTCCTGTTACAACTTAAACTGCTTTATTTTCTCTTGGAGTTCTTCTGCCATGCTGGACAGTATATTTGCAGAAGATGTAACCTCCTGCATAGAAGCTAACTGTTGCTCCGTTGCGGCAGCAATATTCTGTGTTCCGCCTAACATCACAGATACTACCGGTAGTTGGTGATGATCCTGATCAACCGATTATTTTAGGCGCATTTACAGCTGAAAATAAGGATAATGTAGGGGAGGGCCGCCGCCTTCAAATTCTAGGAGTCCCCGCACCACTCTTTATTCCAGCTTCAGATATAGCAAGCAATGGGTGGGAGCTGGATTTAGTAAATAAGCAAATCAATGTTATGAGTTTTGGTCTTATAGACCTTAATCCACGGAGTAAGGGGACGATTATGGCCTCCCACAGCGATCCCGAAGCACTGCCGTCCTTTTCCTTTAACCCATTGCAACAGGCAACCAATGATCTGGATTTCTTGGTGGATCAATATATTAATATGTACAACATTATTCAAGAGGCTAGAGTAAATAATAGCGGGATAAAAGCTGTGGTGTACCCGCCGGAGGCATTTTTCCAAATAACCGATGAGGCAGAAAAAAGACGGCAGCTTAGTGATTTCGTAAGAGCATCGTATTCAAATTTCTATCATTATGGCGGGCAGTGCAAGATGGGGAAAAGCGTTCAAGATGGGGTTGTCAACGGACAGCTGGATGTATTCGGTACAACCAATCTTAAAGTCGCTGATCTTTCGATCGCACCTATTTTACCGGACGGCAATACTAGCCTAGCTGCTCAAATGATAGGATTAAATGCCGTACGCTTTATTCAACATAATTCTTGTTCTTACGTGCTGGATGATGATGATTTTGAGGACGAATTAGAAGATTAATAGGTGTAATGCCAGACTGGAATGCATTCAAATATACTGTTGACGGATAGAGCTGGCGGCGCCGGCTCTTTTGTCGTTTTTATCGATAGATCCGGTAGGCTGGATCGTACCACAATTGACGGCAAGTTTCTCGGAGGGGATCGGGAGGATTCTTTGCAGGGCAAGGCTTTCACGGGTGCATCCAAGCGCTTTGGAAGGGACGGGGTAATGAGATCCTACGAGAATAGAAATAACCCTCAAAATAGAAGGGGCACGGAAACTTTTAAAAATCTTGTTAGCACTCTATAACACGGAGTGCTAACAAGATACAGGGAGATTCCACATGTAATAGTTAAGGGATTTGGTCGAATTTGGACGAAAAAAGGCTAAAATCGCCGAATAGCGACTTTAACCTTTTTGACTTTAAGCATAGGAAAAATATACAATAAAATTGGGACAGAGTCTTCCGATGTCCGTTCGGTAGGTCTCTCAATGTGGGGACATTGAGATTACTTACTTAATATAATTATCCGTTTCCATTAACGATGAATTTATACTAACAGATTTCAGTCATACTAGGCAAGAATAAAATAGTACCATTATAAAATGTTCATTTTATGTTCGCCTTTTCGTTCGGAAATATGAGACGGATTTTGTAAGAGCGGCAAAAAGTTAGGGGGTACATATAGGGGATTTCTTCCTGTCCCACAAAACAACAGGAAGGATTGATTTTGTTGAAAAATTATTTGAGAAAAAATGAGATTATAGAATTGTTGGATAGAGGTACTGAAATTGACCAAAAGGTATTTGAAGAAGTTGACGGCGAAGCGTTTGCAGCGAGTAAGGAGACTGTATTGATTAATGGTCTCGTTAATCCAGTCAAGCTTTTGATTCCGAAAACAACTTGGACAAAGCAGGATTATATTATCCAGCTAGGAGACCTTGAGTTGATTGGTACTGAGAAAGATACTGATAAAGACACTCAACTACTTCTTGGAGTTAAAGGTATTGAAGAAACATTCATCACGACATATGAAGCTATTTCTCAGTTATTTTCCGAATGTAGCATGGGAAAGTACGCTAGTTTTTTATTAAAGGAACCTGATGAGCATTTTTCCCTGTTGGAGCATAACTTTAATTATTGGTTCAAGGGGAAGTTGGCTGAGAAAAAGGTTCTTTTACGAACTGTTGTTGAGAATGGACAAAGAATTGCACGCTGTTTTGCTTCACCAGAGATGTATCAGCAGATTGATAATCATATTCTGCTTTACTGTACAATATGGGCTTTGGATAAGCTTGGATTCAGATTTAATTTAACATCTCAGGACATTAGACATTCTCGGATGACACTTAAATTTACCTCCGAAGAAGTATTTAAAATTCCGGGTATCGGTATTGTTTCGTATGGCTTTACGGTTCGAAATTCAGAAGCAAAGACGCATTCTGTTGAGCTTCTTCCAACATGTCATGTTCAAAACGAGGATGGGACGTCAGTTCCCATTGTGTTGGATAAAATTATTAGAATTCGTCATTTTGGAAAAGAAATCAATTCCGTAATTTCAAAGATGATGGAGCTTGAAAAGCTCCCAGAGCATGTTGAAAATGCTGTGGAAGTTATTAAGTTGATGAAAACACAGAAGGTTAACGATTTGCTCATATATCGGGTACGAAGAGAACTTATTGATATTATTGGTGACAGAGCCTTCAAAAAGTATAAAGAAAAATATGCTGAAGTTCTTTCAAGCAACACGTATAATTTGCTTCAATTCTTTGGACGATTAAATGAAGTTCCTGTTGATGATGAGCAGAAGAAACTCGCCATTGAAAGCATGTTCTGGTCATTCATGCAGAGAAATGATTAGTTTCTTAGAGTCCTGAAATTTCAGGACTCTTTTTTTAACTTTCCGTTACATTCAGCGCAGAGAACCGTACCTTAAGCAGGGGATTCCAATACAGCCCACCCCTTGCGAAATATAATAAATTTTTATACTTGGAGGTACCCATGGGAGAATTCGAGCAATTAACAAGTGTCGAATCGGCAAATGAATTTATAAGGAGCCATCGATTATCATTTCTCTATATCACCATGACAGGCTGCAGTGTATGTCATGGATTGCAGCCACAGGTACAGAAATTATTGACGAAATACCCGGATATCCAACTGGCGACGATCAATGCTCAAGAAGTTCCGGCGGTTGCCGGGAGTTTTTCTGTTTTCACCGCGCCCGTTTTATTGCTTTACGTGGAGGGGAAAGAATATATACGTGAAGCGAGAATCGTGCATCTGGATCTGCTGGACGAAAAAGTTCGTAAAATCTATGACTTAGTGACGAAACCATCTTCTGGAGGGGAATGACAGCCAATCATCGATGTCCTGCCCGTCGCAGCTTACGTAACTTCCAATATTTACACTTGTTGATACTGATATATTTATTTATAATAGTGACAATTTAATAAGATACCTTTAATTCAGTCCCGTGAGGCTGACAAGGACAGCGGAATGTATGATCTTTATAGGGATACGTGTGTATATGCACGTGTACCTATTGTTTTACTGCGATCGTAAACGGCTTATTGTCAGGGCAACTGGGCAATAAGCCTTTTTTATTGCTCCTGAAAGCCATCGATCATTCCCGCCTGTTCCATCTGCTTGAGCATACTCGGTATCTAGACGATCTGGAGGATGGATAATGGAAAAAGTGGATTTGGAATTCTCATTGCAACCTGTACCACAAGCACATCGGAATGGATTTTGGAAAATACTCGCCGTAATGCTTGGATTTACGTTCTTCTCGGCAAGCATGTGGTCAGGCGGAGCGTTAGGAAATGGTTTAACGTTCAGTGCTTTTATCGGAATTGTACTGGCAGGGAATCTAATCTTGGGCGTTTATACAGGAGCGCTTGCGTATATTGCGGCCAAGACGGGTTTATCGACTCACTTGCTGACGAAATATGCATTTGGCACGAAAGGTTCCTATTTATCTTCAGGATTGCTAGGTTTTACGCAGGTAGGCTGGTTTGGTGTAGGGGTGGCGATGTTCGCAGTTCCAGTTCAGAAAGTAACGGGAATGAACGTGTACGTCTTGATTGCGATTGCAGGAATCCTAATGACGGTGACCGCGATCTATGGAATTAAAGCATTGGCGATACTCGGCATCGTAGCTGTACCGTCGATTGCGATATTAGGAAGCTATTCAGTCTTCGAAGCGACTTCAACAGCAGGCGGATTGCAAGAATTAATGAATTATCAGCCGAAGGAAATGATGGGTCTTGCTACAGCATTGACCGTCTGTATCGGTTCCTTCATCAGTGGTGGTACACTAACACCGGATTTTGCACGATTTGCAAAAACGACTCGTTCAGCGGTTGTATCGACAGTCATTGCGTTCTTCCTTGGAAATTCGTTGATGTTTCTATTTGGAGCAGTAGGCGCGATTGTATATGGAAAAGCGGATATCTCAGATGTTATGTTTTTGCAAGGCCTGATTATGCCGGCTATCATTGTGCTAGGGTTAAATATTTGGACGACGAATGAAAATGCGCTGTATGCATCCAGTCTGGGCTTTGCCAATATTACAAAGCTGCCTAAGAACATCATTGTTGTCTTTAATGGAGCAGTAGGTACGATCATGGCGATGTGGCTGTACAATAACTTCGTAGGCTTCTTGACGGTACTTGGCTCGATTTTGCCGTCGATTGGTGCAATTCTGCTAGCGGACTTCTATATTCTGAACCGTGGCTCCTATAAGAAGTTCGAAGAAATGAGCTTCAAATCCGTGAACTGGATTGCGATATTGGCATGGATCGGCGGTATTCTGATTGCTCAGTTCGTCCCTGGCATCCCGCCTATTAATGGCTTGATCGGTACAGCTGTGCTGTATGTTATAGGTATGAAGTGTTTCCCGGAAAAACAGTTTAACGTAAACGAGAAAAGGGGAATGAACAGTGATTATACAACAAGCGAAGCTTAGAGGTCGTGAAGGTTTATGGAATATCGAGATTGTGGATGGAGCATTCAAGAAGATTACCCAAAGTCCGCTTCCCACAGAAGGACATGAGGTCATTGATGTGAACGGGAGCCTGGTGCTTCCTCCTTTTATTGAGCCGCATATTCATTTAGACACAACCTTAACAGCAGGGGAGCCAGAGTGGAATCAGAGCGGTACTCTATTTGAAGGCATCCAGCGCTGGTCGCAGCGGAAGGAAACTCTTTCTGTAGAGGACGTCAAAACGAGAGCGAAGACTGCGCTTAAGTGGCAGATCGCTCAGGGCATCCAGCATGTGAGAACCCATGTGGATGTGACAGACCCTACTCTAGTAGCGCTTAAGGCGATGCTGGAAGTGAAGGAGGAGATGTCTCCTTATGTGGATCTTCAGCTCGTTGCTTTTCCACAGGAAGGTATTCTCTCCTATCCAAATGGAGTAGAGCTGCTTGAAGAAGCTATGAAAATGGGGGCCGATGTGGTAGGCGGCATTCCGCACTTTGAGTTTACACGCGAGTATGGCGTAGATTCGATGAGAATCGCATTTGATATGGCGGAAAAATATGATCGTCTCGTCGATATCCATTGTGATGAGATTGACGATGAGCAGTCTAGATTCGTTGAGGTAGTTGCCAAGGAAGCTTACGAACGCGGCATCGGCGCACGTACAACGGCCAGCCATACAACAGCGATGGGCTCCTATAATGATGCGTATGCGTACAAGCTGTTCCGTCTGCTGAAGATGTCGGGGATCAATTTTGTATCCAACCCACTTGTGAACATTCATTTGCAAGGACGTTTTGATACGTATCCGAAGCGCAGAGGATTAACACGGGTAAAAGAGCTTCAAGAAGCAGGACTCAATGTGTGCTTTGGTCATGATGATATTTTTGACCCATGGTATCCGCTTGGGACAGGCAATATGCTTCAAGTTCTGCATATGGGGATTCATGCTTCGCAACTTATGGGCTATGAGCAGATCGTGAACAGCATCGATTTGATTACGAAGAACAGCGCGACTACGCTGCAAATTGAGGATAAATACGGGATTGAGGCAGGGAAGCCAGCCAACTTTATCGTATTGAATGCGGAGAATGAGTATGAGGCCATTCGCAAGCAGGCTGCGGTACGATATTCTTTCCGTAACGGTAAGATCATTGCCGAGACTAAACCGAGCGAGACGAGCGTGAAGCTGGGCAGTGTAAGTGAGATTGTTACGTTTCAAAAGTAAAATAAGAGGCAGGCCTTAGGGTCTGCTTCTTTTTTATTATCATGAAAAGAGAAGTTCAATTCAGAGAAACCACTCCATTGTCAGGAGTGGCTCTGTCTTTATATACTGATGTATATCTTGTGGTCAAAAGATGCTATCTTCGACAGGCTGACTTTTTCGTGCAGGAAATGCACGGTATTCATTTCTTATCTCCGATAACATGTATCTTGAAGGGAGGGAACACGATGGATTGGTTAGATAGGATGAATAACGCCATGGAATATATCGAAACAAATCTAGCAGACCATATCTCCTATGATGAAATAGCGCAGAGAGCCTGCTGCTCTACCTATCATTTTCAACGAATGTTTCCGTTTATTACGGGAGTCGCGTTATCTGAGTACATACGACGTCGACGGTTGACGTTGGCCGCATTCGAACTGCAGACAATAGATGCAAAGGTTATTGATGTAGCTATGAAATATGGATATGAATCGCCAGAAGCGTTTTCGCGGGCGTTTAAGAATCTTCATGGGATCATGCCGATATCTGCGCGCGATAAAGGTGTTTCTCTAAAAGCCTATCCTCGAATGTCCTTTCATATTTCAATCAAAGGAGATATCGAAATGAATTACCGAATTGAACAAAAAGAGTCTTTTGAGATGTTTGGAGTTTATGGTCTTGTGAATTCGGACAGGAAGACAGCATTTTCTGAAGTACCTGAATTCCGTGAAAAATGTGATAATGATGGCAGTGTTGTTCTTATGAACGAATTACTGGGTCGTTTTAGCAACACCATACTGCACGCTGCTTTATATGATCAAGGCGGGGAATATTTCAAGTATATGATATGTTATCACTTACCTAAGGGGCTTGAAATTCCGGAGAGATTCACAAAGCTTTCTGTCCCGGCATTAACATGGGCTGTTTTCCCGGAACCGCAATGTGATTTGCAAACACTATGGGAACGAATATATACCGAATGGTTTCCGACTTCTGAATACGAACAGGTTGAAGGCCCTAGCTTCGAAATGTATTATGGAATGAAAGGGCACGTTACTGGGGAAATTTGGATACCAGTAAAGAAAAAATAACGTAGATGAATATCTAGCCCTTAATATCGCTTAAGGGCTTTTTTTCATAATAGCACCGCAGTCGCATCAGACAGCCAGTTGAGTAATGTGGACGCGAAAATAGGCATACGTATCAGTCAGAATCAGTTCAAGCAAATACCCAAAATGATGGGGAGGACTTGATTTATGCTTCGGAAATGGCTGGTTTTTGCAATTATCGTAACAGGTGTGATTCACTTGGCAACGCTGTCCTTGAACAGTAGCGTACTAAACTGGGTCTTCAAGCTTCTGCCGATGGTGCTGATCATTGTGCTCGCAGTCAGTTCGCCGTCTGCGGACAAGTTGAAGATGTATAAGGTTTTGGTCGTGATTGGATTGGTTTTTAGCATAGTTGGTGACGCGTTGCTGCTGAACAACGGAAATGAGTGGTTTATGCTCGGATTGTTGTCTTTTTTGGTAGGGCATCTGTTTTATGTAGCGGCCATGATAAGGCGTTGGGAATTTTCGTTGTTAACGTTGGTGTGCGTGATACCAATCGGCTTATACTCGTGGCTTATCGGTTGGCAGCTGCACAATGGGATCATGGCGAACAGCGATAATAGCGACTTATTGCTGTCGGTCGCCGTTTACGTGAGTGTCATCTCAGTCATGTGCTGGACCGCCATCATGAGCCGGAACTGGCATGCTTCGGTCGGGGCGATTTTGTTCGCCGTGTCGGACTCGATTCTGGCCTGGAATAAGTTCGTCAGCGCCGTGCCGGCGTCAGGCTTTTGGA
Source organism: Paenibacillus suaedae (assembly GCF_032337355.1). Lineage (NCBI taxonomy): Bacteria > Bacillati > Bacillota > Bacilli > Caryophanales > Paenibacillaceae > Paenibacillus > Paenibacillus suaedae. The sequence continues at coordinate 310,825 of NZ_JAVYAA010000005.1, read as the reverse complement.
TTATGCTGACCTACTTCGCTGCGCAGTTGTTTATTGCGGGCAGCATTGCGAATGTATTCGGTGGTAAGCAGTTATCGAAGGGTCGCGTCGTGAGGATGTAGGTGGAACGCTTTAAACATGACATGTGGGGAACCGTATCATAAATGACGTCGAAGATTGAAGTGTGGGGAAGGTATAGAGGTTTGCAGCGGGCAGATAATATTTTCCATTATTATAGTATAATGATGTTGAAGGCTGAGGACTATTACAATGATTTGTTATGAGAAATGGAGAGGACGGGGACTCTGCACTACTTTGGCTTCGACTTGCCCTTGATCGCATGAACACGGAAAGGAGCAATACATGACGATACAACCAGGGGACGTATTCGGATTCTGGAATTCATTATTGAATGCTTATGTTGCATGCCAGATTACGCATATTGTGCCAGCAAATCAACCAGACGAGGAAGACAGTTATGCCGCATTGATGCTGCATTGGACCGGAGGGGAGCTACCTTCCATTGATCAGTTGAAACAGGTAAAGCCACTTGAATTAAACTATTATTTCTGGAATGAGCTGGATCATCTCATTAGTGAAGGCCCGATTCCTCCGAACTATACCTATATTGGGAATCTTGAAGTCCTTGTACATGAGCTACCGAGAAGTTACGGAGACTGGGATCGCGAGAACAGGCAGTATCGTCAGCTGCAGTGGGAACGCATTCCAGAGAACAAACGGCATAATTTCAAAGCGGCCAGTAAGGCGGACTGCAGCCAGCAGGTAGAAATAGCTGGAGTCATGGTGCCATGGGGTCTTCGATCCATTTCTCTGGATGAGGTTCCGGATCTAACTGACTACACAGAATTGGATCGTCTGCCTTGTCTGACATCCTTGAAGGTTTTCGATTGGAGTTCTGCACTGGAGAACTATGTAAGGACTCATGATTTTATTTACAAGCTGGAAATAGATCTCGAGGCAGAAGTGGAAAGGATCGATTTGCAGCACACGCTCATCACAGAAATTACAATAAAGCCACCAAACATCCATGAGCTGCTTTTGCCTAACGACATGAACCAGATCATACTTGGGGGAAGTTTGCAGCATGATGTTCATATTAAGCATGAACGGGAAGGGCGCGGCATCAGGCTTCAACTGAATGGCGAGGCAGTGAATTCCTACAGTTGCTTATTGGGACTCGAGCATTTGTCTGAGCTGGTTCTGTACGCTGTCGATGACATCGATTTAGGAGACGTCATCGATAGGTTTCCTTGGCTACAGAGCTTGGATGTGGGCGGCAACCCAGGCTATATCCGTGGAATAGAGCAGTTGTACAAGCTCGAACAACTTCAAATGTTCACGACAAAAGACATGTTTGGCTTTTCAGGAGATCAATTCCCACGCCCGGATCAGTTGCCGCAGCTGCACACGTTATGGATGACCAGCTTACCGGATGATGCTGCTAAGACGATCAAGCAAGCTTACAAGCAAGCAGCCAAGCAAGGTCTGGATTTGTACATTCGTCAACCGCGCAAGTCAGAATGGCTCGCCGACAATCTCGATAATCCATTTCGGGCGTGGGACGGTCGGGAAGGAATTACACCTGCGCAAGCGAAAAAAGCTGCTTCGCTGTACAAACAAATACGCGGGCAACTACGGGAGCTTGCAGCTCAGGCGCAAACAGGTGATATGTCATCCCAGGACGTGCAGTTGCAGCTCGAACACATCTTTTCTACCTATATTGAAGGTTTTAACAAACTCGACAAGCGCAAGGTGTTTATTTATACCGAGGAACGGGAGGAGATTTTTGATGCTGTGACTCCACTTGTATCCGGGATTGTTGAGGAATTGCGGGCGAATCAGCTCGAAATTGATGAACATGCGCTGTGGGAATATACCGACCAGCTCCGCGATTTTTAATTCTTACGCCCCCCTGTTTGTGAGAGCATCACAATTGGATGCCGTTACCCGGCTGTTTGAACATTTGCCGGGCAGCGGCATTTTTATTGCCCAAACATGTTGACAATGATAATCGTTATCAATAATGTGGAGATAGAAATGATAAAAACAAGGATATTTATGGAAATTTGCAATATGGACTCCGTACAGTGGCCGAGATTATTGGTAAAGAAGATGAAGCGGAAAAAGTTATTGATAAAATGATGAAAGAAATCACAACGGGGCGCGAAGCATTAAAGACGATTCAAGGAGAGTCAGTAGCATTTATATTGTCTTGGGATGGAAAGACTTTTAATGTTCTAGGTGAAGGGAATCCTGTCTATACACTTGCGTTTGACAAAGAAAAGGGACTGGGACTTACACCAGATAATACATTTAAAGGTTCTATTAATAAATTTAATACGTTTGAAGGAATTTCAACGGTTCAAGCAGACCATATCTTCCTTATAGGTGACATTACAAAAAAGGAAACATTAATGAATGACTTAAAACAAAGTAATGTATGGAATAAACTGAATGCCGTAGAGAAGGGAAATGTCTATTTAATGGATAGTTCCGCTATTACTGGTGGCCCATTAGCTATCGAATACGCTTTGCGAAATATAACAAATGCCTTACATAAACTCTAAAAAGTCGAGAGCATATCATTAAAATCAAGGAGGGATTCATATGCATTACGAAGCTATTAATCTGAATGAGCAGCTATCTGCATTCAACGATCTCTGGTCTCCAAAAGTTGTTGCTGAATTAAATGACTATCAATTCAAGCTTGTTAAAATTGATGGGGATTTTATATGGCACGAGCATCAAGGTGCCGATAAGGTATTTATTGTGCTCGAAGGGGAAATGTTCATTGCTTTTCGTGATGGTCAGGTGAAAATCTCTAAGGGTGAGATGTTTATTGTCCCAGGGGGAGCCGAGCATAAGCCTTTCACCGAAAAGGAATGCCATATCATGTTGATAGAGCCCAAAGCGGCAGGATAAGTTTTGAGTCACAAGAAATAAACAGAGTAAAGGGCCATCCGCTAAGGTTGGCCCTAAAACTTGTCGTTACAGACAAGCGCAATTATTTTACATCAGCGGGTTGTTGTTGTGTCACACAATGGATCATTCCACCATCTTTATAAAGTTCTCTCACGTCAATTCCAATAACCTTACGGTCAGGGTATAGTTTCTGAATTGCAGCGTTTGCGATTTTATCATTCGGATCATGATAATTTGGTACTAATACAACGTTATTTCCAATGTAATAATTGATATATGAACCTCTGTAACCCAATTTCTTTCCGCTATTTAGCACGACATTGTTTTTGGTAATCGGTAAATACACAAATTTATAAGGTTTGCCATATGCATTCTTAGCGTTCATCAATGTGCGAATATCCTTATTGGAGACGCCCCATTCTTGCAAGTCCTCTTTTTTCATTGTAATCAGTGTGGACTTATCATGAAATTTAGCAAAACCATCAATATGGAAGTCCGTAATATCTAGACCTGGCACACCATCTAGCCAAATAAAATTCGTAGCGCCAAGATTTTCTTCGATTACTTCCTCAATTTCTGCTTCTGATAATTTAGGATTTCTATTCTTATTCGTAACTGCACTGCGCGTTGATAAAAATGTACCATTACCATCTAATTCAAATGCGCCGCCTTCCAGCACAACATCATTTAGGTTGATTCTCTCCATTCCCAACTGTTTGCTTAGTTTGTTCCCAATGGCGGCATCTTTTTTGTATGGGGTTTTCTTGCCCCATCCATTGAAGCCCCAATCCATAAGTTTAAGATTGTTATCTTTGTCGTATACAAAAATCGGAGCCGTATCCCTTGCCCATACATCATCCGTAGGAATAATATAAAAATCGATCTTGTCCATATTGATGCCCTCTTCATACAGAAGATCATAAATATATTCTTTTTCGTATCTATCGTAGGCAATAATATGAACATTTTCCCCTTCGCTTAGAGCACTTGTCATCTCGATCCAAATGGATTCCAGTTTTTCTTTATGACCCTTGCCATAGGTAAAGTTGTGCGGCCATTGCAACCAAGTGCCTTCATGCTTGCTGCTCTCATCAGGCATGGTGTAGTGGCTTGCATTTTGTTTGTTCATGGTTGGCCCCTCATCAGCTTTGCTTTGCGTGCACCCTAATAAAATCCCAGCTGTTAGTACTGCTCCAGTGCACATTGCAATCATCTTATTCATGTTCAAATCCCCTTACCTTCTCTAGTTGCTTTCTCATGTAGTAGAATAAGCTTTGACATTGTGTCAAGGTCAAGCCATTATGGTTTTGTTTTTGTTGAGGACGGGAAAACAGACTTGTGTCACATACTCTTCCACAGGACAATCACATTCTGGGCCTTTCAAGTAGGTTTCATAAGGCGACCCATCCAAATCATAGCCGTTGCTTTCCAACCATTCTTCAAGAGCCATATGCGCGTATCCAATATAGTCATAACTTCCAATATGCAAGGTAGTAGCAATGAACGTTTTGGGGAGTGTCCTAATCTGCCAATCACAAGATGTATCTTCGTCATTCATATGCACGATCGGGATCATCAACTCAATATCGCTGTGTTCAGGGGTATATTCTTCATCGAGAAAACTAGCAGATGGGACACCCAGCAAGCGAATATTACGCTCTTCCGCTTTTCCGTATAGGGAATCAACATACTTATCCATGTGATCCAATTTCATTTGAACCCGTTGACTTAGGATTCGGATCTCGTTTCTCATGCCGAGCAGGACATCATAAGATCTTTTCTCTACTGGAACTAGATCCGCCTTGTCTTCAATCATTTCCTGCATTTCGGCGATAATCAGTTTAAATCTATTCATCTCATTAGATAATTCATCGATTTTTGAGTGAATTAGTCTGGTCAATGCTTCCTTGTCTGGTGTCTGGAGGATCGTTCTAATTTCCGGTAGGGAGAATTTATATTCTTTCAGTCTCTTGATCCATAATGCCGTCTCTAATTGACTTCCCTCATAATATCTATACCCGTTCGTTGTATCTACATGTACTGGTTTTAAGAGTTCTTCCTTATCATAGTGTCGCAACATGCGTGCGCTCATTTTGCATAGCTGAGAAAATCTGCTGATCGTGTACATACTACTCTCTTCCTTCGCTGGGCAGTTCGCCATTATGTTATTCTAATACCTGAAATTTATACAAATATCAAAAGGTAAGCAAATCATTTTGAGAAAGTTATGAAAATATATGCCAAATCATGGTTCGCTATGTATATCAAGCGCAATCCTGAAGGTTCGCTGTAAAATTTACTAGCCCCATGTGAGATTTATCTTGCAGGGGCTTTTTCAAGTGATTGTAAGCCGATAGCTCCATAGTCATATAACCTGGTTGAAGTAGTTCTCTACTTGGACGAGGAGCGCAGTAGGCAGTTCTTCCGCGCGGTGCAGCGTGTCAATGTCCTGCTGAATCTTAATTAATCTCAAAATGCACACCCCCTAGAAAAGGCTGTCTTAGATTTCAAAAAAATAATAAATATCTGAAAAGCTCATTGTTCAATTTGAGTCTGCGGGTGGGAAAATTTTTTTCACATTTTCAAGTTACATGATATTGCTTTATAGAGTAATTTAATTTACTATACAGAGTAAGGAGGTGTTAAAATATGGATGAAGAGTTACAGCTTAACGTTCCGCTGTTGCGACGTCGAGTTCCCAATCTTACTTCTGCAGCACGGGAAGCTGGGCTTAGAGCTGCGACTGTTTCCAATCTTTGTACGGGGAAAATACCAGTTGGTCGAGCTGAAGTTAGAACTTTGGTAGCCCTTGCTTCTTTAGCAGGATGTAGTCTTGATGAACTCATTATCAGGGGGAGTGGAGTGCGAATGATTGAGACGGGGATCAAAGCCTTGGATTTACTTGCTCCGGTCGCGCGTGGAGGAACGGTTGGCTTTGTGGCAAGACCAAACATGGGTCAGTTGGTGTTATTAGCGGAATTTATGCTTCGAATGAAGAGACGGGGATTTGCAACTGTCTTTTGGGATCCGGGCTCTGATACTCCTGGCATCAACCATGTGCAAGCACAATCCGAATTTAATCACACAACAAAAGATGAAGTATATCAACGCATTGTGAATCTTCGTGAAGAAAAGGATATTCTCCTCGGGGTTGATCGGAGCAAGGTATTATCCGGTGAGTTGTTGTCTTTGCGAGAGAGTCTTAAAGAGGTTGGGGCTAGACCAATTACAATTGCTCTTGTCGACACAAAATGTGAGGTTGTCGACGATGAAGGTGCGTACGGTCCTTTGGACACACTCTGGAAATTTGACGCAGAATTAATTAGCCGCAACATTTACCCAGCGATTGATCCCATTGCGTCAACATCTACAGTCCTGGAAGGAGCACATTTAGACGCTGTTCACCTTTCGACTCAACAACGTGCTCGAAAACTACTTCGCCGTTACCGAGAATTGAGATCACTTGTGACAACACAAGGGTTTGACAAAATTTCTGAATTAGATCTGCAACTTTACAATCGGGGGGAGAGGCTTGAATCTTTTCTTGCACAACCCTTTTTTGTCTCCGAACCGTTCACTAAGAAGACAGGTGAATGGTTGACTCTTTATGAAACATTGGAAGATGTTAAACGGATATTAGATGGTGAATTGGATCAGGTTGGAACATCGGAGTTATTTTTTAGAGGTCGTTTGGAGGTTAGGCAGTAATCTTGATTAGGGTAGGACAGTGGGCCAGTCATTTTTGACTGGCCCACTTTGCTCTCATTTTGAAGTGAAAAAACTTGCCGTTTCAGACAGCGCGGAGAGCCGTACCATAAATGACGTCGAAAATTAAAGTGTGGGGAAGGTTCGTGCCGATTCCGCTATGCGTATGACTGCAAGCTTCCGAACACTGGCGTAACAATGTCCCGCTTAAATTGCTCCACCGCTTCGTCGGTGTCGATTGTATAGCCGCCTTCCAGGCCGACGAATCCGGAGAAGCCGGTTTCCTTAATCGCGCGCAGAATATTCACGTAATTTAGCTCGCCTGTGCCTGGCTGATTGCGGCCTGGATTGTCTGCAATGTGGAAATGATTGATTCGGTCGATATAATTGGTAGCGTTGCGAATGACATTGCCTTCCGTGACCTGCTGATGGTAGACGTCAAAGACGAGCTTGACGTTCGGGCTGTCTACTCGATCGATCACTTCCACCGATTCATCCGAGCGCTGAAGGAAATGTCCGTAATGGTCGACGAGCCCGTTGAGCGGTTCCACCTCCATGACGATTCCGGCTTCCTCGAGTAGCGGCGCGCAGCGTTTGAGCGTCTCCACCATTGCGGAGCGCTGAATCTCGCGAGGCACGCCTTCCAGCTCGTTGCCCGTCTGGGAGATAATTGAAGTGACGTTTAGAATCTTGCACGCTTCAATCGTTTCACGTATCCCGGCAATGTAATCGTCCCTGAACGATTCATCAACTAGATTGAAGAACTTCGTGCATGTCGCGCTGATGCCAACCCCGATGCGCTCTTGCTCCTTCGCGATTCGTCTCAGATCATCAAGATTCCACCACGAATAATACTCCAATCCGTGCAGGCCATGCTCCTTAATTTTCTCCAAATGATAAATGACATCTTTCCCGCTATAAGCGCCGATGCACAATGAGAACTTCACAGTCGATCCCCTCCAATCACTAGAATGAACCAAGCAATACAGGTTTGCCGGAGACGGCAGATTCAGTGGCTGCAATCGTAATTTCGTGAGTTCGGAGCGCATCTTCATAATTGGACTTAATGCGGGAGGTGTCGCCAGTACGGATCGCATGGATGAACGCTTCATCTTCAGCGATAGTGAGATCAATCGTATTTCCGTGGGTTTGGACGCCTTCCGACTCGATCACCTTCAATGAGGTGTCACGCACCTCGAGCACACCTTCGTCCGTGTAGATATCGAGTCCGACGTGGTGGCCAACGGGCATCATACAGGTGTTGGAAATGGTGGCAACCATGCCGTTCGCAAGCTTCATCGTAACCGTCCCGACATCGGGAACATCGGTTCCTTCGACTTTCTTGCCCATTGCTTGAAGCGCGTATGCGGCATATACTTCGTTCACTTCGCCGCACAAAAAGCGAAGCATGTCGACGATATGCGTCGTCTGTTCGACGAACTGTCCGCCTGATCCTGTCATCACTCTCCACCAAGGCACCATCGGCATTCCGCCCATCCAGTATCCGAGTGCCATGCCGGGAGTCCTCTCAGCCAACAGCTTCTTAGCTAAGTGTGCCGTTTCGCTGTATCGCCAGTGATACCCGACGGACGTGATCAAATTTTTGTCCTTGATCGCCTGACTGATGGCGGCGGGGGTGTCGCGGTTGATGCCGATCGGCTTCTCTACTAGAAAAGGGATTGCCCGTTCGATTAATTGCTGTTCGGCATCCCCATGGGCCAGCGGTGGAACGCAAATGTAGACGCCATCGAGCTTACTGTCGTCCAACATGTCGTCCAGCTTCGCGTACGCTTTCGCATCATTGTGCTCTGAAGCCGCTTTCTGTGCACGGCCAAGGTCAACATCGTAGAATGCAGTCAAGGATACGCCTTCGATTTGAGCTAAGCTGCGGATATGATGATTGGCGATTCCTCCGGTTCCGATAAATCCAAGCTTCACCGTCATAATCGTGATCACTCCCGTTTCAAGGATATAATAAATATCAACTTTGTAAGTTATTCTAATCGAACCCAGTCCGTTATAAAATATCAGATATAACGCTTTCAATATCAAAAAATGAAACTGGAGGAGCGGTTATGGACATCAGCTATGGCAGGCATTTCATAACAACGGAGCGTGACCGGGGGCTGCCGCTTCACCTAGGCAGTGTCGGCTTGATGACGCACCAGGGATCCATTTATCGGGAACATGGCTATCACGCTTTCCACTGGCTGCATACGGTAGAGGGAGTCGGTGAATTCTCGGTGAACGGCACAACGGTGAAGTTGTATCCGAATCAGGGCATCTTGCTCAAGCCGAACGTAAGCCACAGTTATCGTGCGGAAACTAGCATCTGGTCAACATGGTTTATGACCTTCGACGGGGCGCTCGCCAATCCCATCACAGCGTCACTTGATCTTCAACACATGAAGCCGTTGAGTTGGGGTGCCGATTCACCGCTCGCAGAAATCCACCAGCAATACGATCATAAATGCAATCATAGCTTCGATCTTGCCGGGGTTAACGGTTCGCTAGAGGTATATACCTTCCTGACGCTTATCAAGCAGTTCGGACAAGCTGGCAGTGAACCCTCCTTATCTGAAGGTCATGAGAGGCTAGCGCCTCTATATTTGCTTATTGAAGAAACGTACGGGAACCCTGATCTCGGGCTGGAGCGGATGGCGAATACGCTGCAAGTCAGTCCGCAATACTTGAATACGTTATTCCGCAAGAGCTGGGGAATAAGTCCCTATCAATATTTACTGCAATTCCGCATTCAGAAATCGAAGGATATGCTCCTCTCTGGGAGATGCCCTACTGTGAAGGAGATTGCTGCATCTGTGGGCTTCCAAAGCGATAGTCACTTCGTCCATACGTTCCGTCGAGTGACCGGTATGACGCCGCTACAGTTTCGAGCGCAATATGGGAAATAGGTGGATCCAAATAATGGGGAATACTGTACAAGTCCCAGCGATAACGGATGAGATAGTTCTCTTTCTGATTTCATTGGATCCAGGCTGCTTTATGATATATTGAAGTGAAGAAGAGCTTATTCCGTAAGACAGCCTATTGCAAAGGAAGTATGAATCATGAATCTAGAGACGGTCATGCAAGAGCTTGATGCTCTCGGCAAGGAACGCACCAAGAAAATATACCTATCCAATGGCGCGCATGAGCCGCTTTTTGGAGTAGCTACAGGTCAGATGAAGCCTATCTTCCGGAAAATAAAACGCAATCAGCCATTAGCCGAGGAGCTCTATGCTACAGGGAATTACGACGCCATGTACTTTGCCGGGGTGATCGCGGATCCTGAGGCAATGACTGCGGCGGACTTCGAGCGGTGGATTGATCAAGCCTATTTCTATATGCTATCAGATTATGTGGTGGCCGTAACGCTGGCAGAGACAGATATTGCGCAGGAAGTCTCCGATAAATGGATTGCAAGCGATATAGAGCTTAAAATGTCAGCAGGCTGGAGCTGTTATTGCTGGATGCTCGGAAATCGCCCGGACAGTGATTTCTCTGAAGCCAAAATTGACGATATGCTGGGACTTGTGAAAAATACGATTCATGATGCTCCTGAACGTGCGAAGTACGCGATGAATAATTTTATCTACACCGTGGGAGTATCCTATCAGCCGCTTCATGATAAGGCAGTCGAGATCGCAAAGGAAGTGGGCCCGGTGGAGGTCAATCGCGATTCTGGAAAGAGCAAGTTCTTGAATGCATCCGTGAATATTCAAAAGGCGGTAGAGAAGGGGCAGATCGGCTTCAAACGGAAATATGTAAGGTGTTAGTTCTTAAATCTTGAGTGAATTACGAAGGGTTATGCGATGCCAAAAAACGATAATATGCTGGCAATATTGTGGTTGCTGAATTCGGGCGCCAAAATGACTGCCAAACAAATATCCGAAAAGCTAGAAATAAATATTAGGACTGTCTATCGATATATTGATGCACTATGTGCCAGTGGAGTGCCTATCGTATCTGATTCAGGTCATTATGGCGGATATAGCTTGCTCAATCATTTTATCAGAGCCCCTCTGCTATTTGATATGGAGGAGAAAAAGGCGCTCCTTCATGCTGCCATCTTTGCAAAAGAAGCGGGATATCCTCTAGGCGAAGCATTAGACAATGCGACATCGAAGTTGAAAAAGTATTCGAACCAGGAGCAGGAACGCACACTTAATCGTCAGTTAGCAGGGTTTGAAGTAATCAACCAAGGGGGAGCTCCTTCTATTCAGCCGGTATTGCTGGAATTGGAGCAGGCTGTAGAACAGGAATGCTCTCTAGAAATCGATTACCGCACAGTCCGGGAGGAGCAACCCAAGCATAGGGTCATAGACCCCTATGGGACAGTGAACTGGAATAATAAATGGTATACCGTTGCATTTTGCCACCTAAGGAATGAGCTCCGCATCTTCCGGGCAGAACGGATTGTACAAATCAAGCGTACGTCCATCCGATTTAAGCGTCCCGAAGCCTTTTCAGCTCGTGAGTTTGTTAAGCAAAACTTGCTGCCTGATTTGGTGGGCAATGACAGAGCGTTTTCTGTAATTATCGAGGGCAGAGCAGAGGCATTGGACGACTTATGTCTGCACGGGTTCTTGGGGCACTATTTGCAAGAGAGGACGGCAAATCAAGCAATCTTTGTACTTGAGGAAGCATCAATGGATACTTATGTTCCTCATCTTCTCTTATCCTATGGGAAATCGATTCAAGTTATCGAGCCACAGCTGTTGAAGGATAAACTTATTGCTGCTGCATCGGAATTAATGGAATATTATCAACGAAAATAACTTCACTGACAGCAGTTGTCAGTGAAGTTATTTTATGATGAAGACAATCATGGATTACCGATAGATGATGAGAATCCGTTGAATATTGGGTAGAGAAGGAGAACGTACACATGAGTAATACGGTATATCTGTATGTATTTGACACAATGTCAGACTGGGAGATTGGTTATGTAACTGCTGAATTGAATTCGGGAAGATTTTATAAGAAGGGGATGTCCCCCTCAAAAATTGTTGCTGTGGGGAATGAAAAGGCCCCTGTGACAACGATGGGTGGATTGAAGGTACTCCCTGACATTTGTCTGGATGAGTGCAGCTTGGCAAGTACAGATACATTGATTTTGCCTGGTGGAGATACATGGACAGCACCCATTCACCAACCGATCTTACAAGTTGCCCAGAGATGTATAGAAGAAGGTATACTGGTTGCCGCGATTTGCGGTGCCACAATAGGACTGGCCCAGACAGGATTGTTGAATTCTCGAGAGCACACAAGCAATGATCTGGAATACCTGAAGATGGTCTGTCCCACTTATGCAGGCGAGCAGCATTACAGGAGGGAGTCAGTTGTAACGGATGGGAAATTGATAACGGCATCTGGAGTAGCACCATTGGAATTTTCTGCACACATCTTGAGAGCATTGGGTGTGTTTTCAGAAACAACATTAGATGCTTGGTATAGTCTAAATAAGACCCATAAACCCCAATATTTCTTTGAGTTAATGAGCTCAATCCAATAAAAGTATCAGCATGAAATGAATCAGCTTCGGGTGAAACGAAAGTATGATCCGCATTATATGTTTCGTTTTGCCCAAGACAAAGAGGCTGCACGCCGGCTTACCCGGGTGCAACCTCTTTGCTATTTTTATGCCCCAATATATTTCACTGCAAGCCATGAAAGCTAAACGAAGTTCCTCGTATCGTTGTTCCGTCCGAATTTGTACGTTGCAATCAGGAAGAAAACAACCGCAAAGGCGAATAAAATCGTTAGCTGAAACCAGATATTGCCCATCGCTTCTCCGGACTGTAATTTGTCGATCGACTGCAGCGCCCAACTCTGTGGCATGAAGTCGGAAATGCGACGCAGCATTTCAGGCATAATGCTTCTCGGGAAGAAGCAGCCCGCGAGCAGACAGGTTGGAGTCACAATCAGATTTTGAAGCGCTCCAGCCATCGCCGAGTTTTTGGAGAAAGCTACAATCACCAGCGACACGCTGACGGATACAAGCGCAAAAAGCGTTAGAATAATAAGCATTTCCCCCATTGAGATTCCTGGATCCAGATTAAACACGACCCGCATGAAGAACAAAGCGACGATAATTTGCGCGATCATGACGATAATATTCACCAAAACATTCGCCAGCACATAGATCCTCGCATTGATCGGAGAAGAAAGAATGCGGTAATAGGTTCGGTTCTCCCGGTTTTTCAAAATCAGCTCCGATAGCCCGGTCGCAGAGTTCATCATAAACAAGAGCAGAAACCCGATGGATTGAAACGACATTGCTTTGGTTACAGATGTATCATTTACGGATTGGGACGTCAGCTTAAAGTCCGAGGAATGGTAAGTATCATACAGCTGCCGGAATTTGGTTTGGTCGCCTCCAGATATTTTCGCCATTGCCGCGACATTATCGATATATCCGTGCAGCATCGATTTCATGTACGCCGTTACTTGAGCCCCTTTCACCGATTCGATGGAAATATGGCCTGGATTCCCGTTCAGCACGCTCTCCGAATAACCCGAGTCGATAATCAAGCCGCTGTCCAACTTGCTCGCAGCCAGCTGTTCCTTGAGCTCGCTTGCCGTGACGTTTACGATTTGCACATGGTCGAGACGCTGCACAAAACCGATCGTATCCGCCGCAATCTGTTGACCCTGATCATCGTTAACCACGCCAACCCGTAATTGTGTCTGCCCTTGTTGGCCATACAACAGTATGGAACCCAAAATACCGATAATCGGCAGACCGAAGTATATTAATAGCGCACTGCGTTTGCGAAATGTCGCAATCAGCGTTTTGGTAGCTAGAAACCAGATCTCACTCCACATCTTACAATCCCTCCCGGCGTCTCATCACGATAATCGATGCACCTAGAAACAATACGGCGAAGCCGATGTTTATGCAAACAACCGGCCAGGCTGCCGATACGTCATTTCCGTAAATCACTTGCGTCAGACCATGGTTAGCCCAGCGGATGGGTGACAAATTGATGAGGAACCCCATCAAGCCACTGCCGGAATCATCGCCGATTGGGAAATAGGCTCCTCCGAAAAAAGACATGAGCTGAACGATCAAACTGACGAAATTGCGGCCTGCCCTGCCTTTTATCATATAGCCGCATGCAAGGCCAAGGCCCATCGCCATGATGACCACCGACAGCAGAACGATGGCAACTATCCCCATATGGCTGCCCCAATAAGCTTTAAACACATATTTGCTGAACAGGACCATCGCTATCACGCACAATACATTCGTCATCATTCCGCCCAAAATCTTGCCCGTAAAAATTTCGCCTTTACTTACCGGAGCAATGATAAGCCGATTTCCTGTGCCGCGACTGATCTCGCTCTGGATCAGCCCGCCTGCTGACATGGCCGCCCACATACCGACCATCACGGTCATGGCGAGCGCATAATAATCGACGGAGCTTGGCGTTCGGTTCGGCGTTATGGACATTTCTTTGATGTAGTCTGTTCCGCTGCTCGCGAATACCGCCTCGGTTTGGGCCGGTTCGATCTTGGCTACCGCCACAGCCGCATTATATTTATCCGTAAAAGAAGCCAGCATCCCCTGCACAATATTGCTTGCGATCGTATCGCGGCTGCTGCCGTAAAGGGAAATTCCTTGCGGAGTCAACTCGACATAATCCACATAACGGTTATTTTCAACTTCCGTCCGTCCATCCATCCCAGGCTGAAGAGACTCAAATCTCACTCCCGTTTTGCCTACTTCCTTCGTAAAAGCGTTAAACGCTTGAGACAACTCTCCGCCGCCGGTTGAATCCTTTATCAAAACCTTCAGCTCTCCGATTTTGACATCGGAACTGAATGCATTGCTCAGCGCCATACCCAGGATTAACATAAGGACGATCGGGAAGCCCAGCATGAACACCAGCGTACGCCGATCGCGGAGATCCTGCTTTATTTCTTTTAATGCAATCGATAATATATTCACCGTGGTAACCTCCTTTTCCGCGATCTATTAATCCCGTAAATTGCGCCCGGTTAATGTAAGGAATACCGTTTCTAAATTAGGTTCCTGTTCTTCAACCGCGCGGATTTCTTTGCCATTATCCATAAGCTGCTTCAATATCCGGTTCAAGTTATCCACCGCGGCATCACTCTGAATCCGAATTACCTGTTCATCCTGAAGTACATTACGCACCCCCGGAATGGTCTTTAAACCTTCGCTTTCCCCGCCTTGGGCCGATTTCAATTCAATGCGAATATCTTTGACGTCGGTGACCGTCGATTTCAGCTGCTCCTTGGTTCCCTCAGCGATGATTTTTCCGTGATCCACAATAGCGATACGGGAGCAAATTTCCTCGACTTCCTCCATGTAATGGCTTGTGTAAATAATCGTACAGCCGGATTCGTTCAGCTTTCGCACCGAGGTTAAAATATAATTGCGCGATTGGGGATCGATCCCTACGGTCGGTTCATCCATAATAATCAGCTTCGGTTTATGCGCAATGGCACAGGCGATGTTAAGGCGACGTTTCATCCCGCCGGAGAAATTTTTCGGAAAACTCTTGGCCTTGTCGCCGAGACCGACAAACGTCAGCGCTTCCTCTGTCCGCTCCTTCAGCTCGGTCCCCCGTAAACCGTACAGCCCTGCAAAAAAGCTTACATTCTCATACGCAGTCATATCCTCATAAATCGCTAAATCCTGGGGGACAACGCCGAGGTTCAATTTGGCAAAGCGGCTATGCTTCATGATGTCCTTCTCCAGAATCCAGATTTCCCCATTGGTTGGACGCAGCAGCGACGAAACCATATTGATCGTTGTGCTCTTGCCAGCTCCGTTAGATCCGAGAAAACCAAAAATCTCACCTTCCCGAATGGACAGCGACATGTTATCTACAGCGATAAAATCGCCAAATTTCTTCGTAAGCCCTCGGATTTCCAATACGTTCATCTATCATTCACTCCGTTTCGTTGTTCTTTGGATGACTTTATCATAATAAAAAAGGATGCTCTTATATCAGTGCATAAGTTCATCCTTTTTACATGAGAAAATTCATATTTTGTTAGGAGTGGGATTAACGGCAAATGAGAATTTTCATTAGTCACCGTACGGAATCAGGGTTGTGATGCTAAAACCGCGGGTGCCGTCGGCGACGACCGTCCCGTTGACGTGTGCAGTCCGCTCCTCCATCCCGATCAAGCCGAGGCCTTTGACGATTTTGGAGGCACCTTTGCCGTTATCGGCTACGACGGCTTTAATAAAACGGTTCAATACCCGGACTTCCACATGAACGGCCGAAGCGCCGGAATATTTGGCACTGTTGGTCAAAGCCTCCGTGACATTTTCATAAATAATTTTCCAATGAAGCGGTGTGATCTGATCGATGTTTCCTTCATGGACGACCGAGGTCATGAGTCCCGTTTGGCCTGCAAAAGCTTCAACCGCGGTCTTCAAGCGGCTAAACCCAAGCTGCTCCATTGGAGGCTTGTTATGTTTCAGCGTAATCCGGATTTCTTCAATCGCCTCCTTGGAGATGCCGATCGCGTTTTGCAGCAGCGTCTCCGCCGTTGCCGAATCGCTGCCCAGAAGGCGTTTGGCCGCTTCCATCTGAATCAGGGCGCCGGTCATCGCATGCCCGATGCCATCATGAATTTCCTGAGCCAGCCGGTTGCGCTCCTCCAGCTTGACCATATATTCCGACGCTCTGGCGTATTCCCGATTTTCGTTGAGGCTTTTCGCCAGCTTCTGCACGTCCTTGCGCATCCGTTCAAGCTCATCCTCCTGTTTAATGACCCTCCCTATATAATGTCGAACCATCACATAACCGAAGAAACTCCAAGCAGCTACAAAGGCATACAAAATCACCATTTCACCTCGCAAAAACAATATCGGAAGGAATACGGCGATCAGCAAATAACCGTTTTTCCGCGGATGAAAGGACGACAGCTCATTCATGCTAAACGGAAGCAGCAGTGCAAAATACGGATAGTGAACCGTGCAACTGACCAAATAGATGATAATTCCCAAAATAATTATCTGCTTGGTGACGCTCTTCTTCACGATATGCAGGACTAGATTCAGCGCCAAATAAATTAGAAAATAGAATACAAACCATGGATCGGCCGCTGCCGCCGTAAAATAAGAAGCGATGACAACAAACAGCAGCATGATCATTTTATTGCCAACCGTCCAAACTTCCATGCGATAGCCTTTCCCTTCTCTAACGGGTTTTGCCCGTCAGATAATAAATCGCAATCTGTGTCCGGTGCGATAGCCCGGTCTTATTCAAAATTGCTGTGATATAATTTGCCGTCGTTCCTTCGGAAATAAATATTTCCTTAGAAATTTCCTTGTTCGATAGGCCCTGCGCGATGAGCGACATGACATCCAGCTCTCGTTCCGTAAACAAACTGCGGTCGAAGGGCCCGTCATTGGGGGAACTCTGCTCCCTTTCAGGACTGATTCCTGCTTTCTGCATTCCGATGGATGCAGTCGGGGCGGACATTTTACTCTCCGTCGACTCCCGGCTCCCTGACATCTGGGATTTGAGCTTTTCCAGCACCACATCCTGCAGGACGCTCTGCCCGTTGTGTATGCTTTTGATCGCATCGCGGATCCGCTCCGGGTCGGTGTTTTTTAGCAGATATCCCTTTGCGCCGAACCGGATTGCATCCAGAATATATTCATCATCGTCAAACGTTGTCAAAATGAGCGGTTTGGTTGCCGTCTGCTCGCTAATCAGCTTGGTGGCCTCGACTCCGTTCATATTCGGCATCCGTACATCCAGCAAGGCAACATCTACTTCATGAGCCTGGCAGTATTCAACGGCTTCTCGGCCGTCCTCCACTGTGGCAAGTACGTCGAATTCGCCGAATGTGGTTAAAATAATCTTCATCCCTTCGCGGATGAATGAGTTGTCATCGGCGATTAGTACGCGAATTTTCATCATACGCCTCCTTGCTTTATTTCAGCATGATTTCATAAACGGCTTCTTCCTGCTGTGTATCTTCGAACCATTCCGTGCCGGCGTATGTAAAACCTATTTTTTCAAGAATCCTGCTGGAATCCGCATTTTGAGGGTCAACAGAAGCATGGATTCGCTTCACGCCGCCATGATTTTTGGCAAGCTCTAAGCAAGCCTTTGCCGCTTCTGTCGCATATCCTTTTCCCCAGCTTGACTTGGCAAAATGATAAATGAGTTCAACCTCATGGACTTCTCCCGATATATTAAAACCGCCGGCTCCTATGACCATGTCCGTTTCTTTTTCCACCACCGCATAGACGGACAATCCCTTTGCCTGATGACATTCGCGGTAAGCTGTAAGAGTCAAAGGCAGCTTCTCATGGGCGGAGGCACCAAGACAGTACCGCATCACTTCCTCATCGCCCCAAAACCGCTTAGCAGCCTCAACATCCTCTTCTTCAAAAACGCGCAGAGCAAGACGCTCGGTTTCAATTTCATATGCGGATTTCATGGTTTATCTCCTTCTTAATGGAATTCCATGGGCCTATCCCCAGATCTTTTGATATTTATTGTACTCAAAGGATGTTTTTATGGGAAGAAAAAAAGTACAGCCCCCATCTGACGATGAAGCACTGTACTTCGCTATCACTGATTTTCTCTTTTATTTTTCTCCAGCTCAGCTTGTAATTTAGCATTCTCTCTCAATAAACTCGCATTCTCTTCCAATAACTTTTGTACGTCTGGGACATCCTTGGCAGCAATCCAGCCGTGCAGATCATCTCTTCTTTCATACTCTGGCAATTGATCACGCATAACCATCTTAATGTGCCGTATGTCTTCAACATAATAGGTAGGTACTTCCTCAAATACGGATTGTTTAAACTCTTGGAGCCTCTCATAATACTCCCCTACTACAAAGTCGTATGGCTTTTGTCTTAATGCTTCATCTGTGACTACAAAAGCAAATCTGGGTTTACCAACTTCGCCCGCATAATCATATTCCCAATGCGTATAACTCTTTGATTCATCATCAGGAAGCGTTAAACCATAGAATCCTCCGAGAATTAGAATATATATATCGGATTCATCGATCCATCTTTTCCTAATGTCCATTGAAGTTTCCTTGAAGAATAGCTCAACTCCTGCAGGAATATGCCCAGCTTTACGCACGGCTTCTACAGCGGTGTATCTTTCCTCAACCAAATCAGAAAAAGTAGACGATATGTAGATTTGTAGTTTTTTTTTCATAGGCCACCTTTATGAATTGAAATGAAATTAATATGGATCATACCGTCACATTACTTTATGTGTCAATATTTAACGATACTGTGTAGGTTACATGCGAAGGAAACGAGAGAGCGGGGTACATCGTCATCGTGATTTTGGGATGTAAAGAAGTGTATATCAAAGTAAACAACTATCTATTACTGCGCATAAAAATGTCTCATAAAATCTATGGTGAAGAGGCTACTTGGAATAATTGGGCGTCAGGGTCAGGCTCATGTACCAGACTTGTACAAACGTAATTGTCATTTCAATCTAAGAAATGGGGATGAAAAATGAAGCAGAGTCAAAGGTATCCAAGACGAGGTTCGTTGTTGTTATCACTTGTGCTAATCTTCTCGATTGTTTTTTCTGTCCATCCATCGGTACTGAATGCAGAGGGGGATATACCGCCGGAGTTTACGCAGGGGCAGGGAGATCAACAGCCTTTGCCTGAAACTCCTACTCAGCCGGAGCAAGGGGGAATTCCTCAGCCTGATCCCGATCCACAGCCACAGCCTGATTTTAATCAACAGCCCCAATCTGATCTCGAGCAACAGCCACAGCCTGCCATAGAGCAGCCTCTTGACCTTGCCGCTGCGACGGGATATTTTCCACCCAACACCGCGGCATCTGGAAACGTGAAAAATATGGCCTTGCTGTACACCGGATATTACGGCGGACGAACGACATACGAGGGAAAAGAAATCGGCACGTATGACAAAAATACATTGTTGCCTTATGTTGCGCACTACAACAGCAATAATGTGATGGACGACACCTTCTTTGACTCGTTCCTGTTCCTAGGAATCAATACGCCTGACTATCGGGATTTCGGTGATTCGGCTGACCCTGCCAAGTTTACCTACAAGACGGATTGGGAGTGGTACATCAACCGTATTTTCACTGCCAATCAACAGCTGGACGCCCTGAATCAAGCTACCCAGCAGGTTGCAGCCACGCTAAACCAACCAAACTACAAATCCAAGGTATATATTATGATACCTTATCCCAACAGTAGAATAACCAATTTCGGGGATGTCGATAACGACGGCATCAGTGAAAATTTAAAAGCCAATCCCAGCAACTTGACCAAGGTAACCAAATGGTATATCGACACCGTACGAAGCAAATGGAACCAAGCCCAATACAGCAACCTTGAATTAAAGGGTTTCTATTGGTTCCACGAAGATATAGACACCGGCAATCAGGGTGAGGTTAATGCGATTAATAACACTGGAAACTATCTGCACTCGCTTGGCTTGAAATATTGCTGGATTCCATACTTTGGTGCAGGACAAAGCAAAAACGCGCATAACTATACCTTTGATTTCAGTATCCAGCAGCCCAACCACTACTTCGTCCCGAGTTCAGACTATTCGAGAATGACCGCTGTTACTACCCAAGCTCAAACCTACAATCAAGGCATCGAAATGGAATTTGACGAGAGAGCGATGTCTGACCCCGATTTTAAGAACCGTTTCGATAATTACTTAAAGGCTGGCGCAGAATACGGGTACATGACAGGGGCGATCAAAGGCTGGTACCAAGATATCTTCGGTATATATAACTTCTATAAGAACAAGAACAACAACGGCGTAAGCGGCATTTATGACGGCAGACAAATGTATGAAGACATCTACAAATTCACCAAAGGAACGTACACGATTCCGGGAAACCTGGCAAGCGGCAAGACGGCTGTAGCCTCTTCAAGCCAAAGTTCTTCTGTATCCGCCGATAAGGCGGTCGACAATAAGTTCGGCACCAGATGGTCAAGCCAGCAATATACAAATACGGAGTGGATCTACGTTGATCTCGGGCAAGCCTATAACGTTAACCGAGTTAGGCTGAACTGGGAGACCGCATACGGCAAGAGTTACAAAATTCAAGTTTCGAACGATGCTACCAATTGGACGGATGTCTATACAACCACGACTGGCGTTGGCGGAGTCGACGATATTGGATTTGTGCCAACAACGGCAAGGTATGTGAGAATGTACGCTACGGAACGAGGGACGATCTATGGGTACTCCCTTTATGAGTTTCAGGTATATGGGGATAGCGTTGGGTCCGCCACCACAGCGAATCTAGCGTTAAATAAGACAGCTTCGTCATCTTCCAACCAAGACGCAACTCTTACGCCGAACAATGTGGTGGACGGCAATGCGACGACAAGATGGTCTAGTCAGTTTACAGATTCAGAATGGGTAGCGATTGACCTCGGTCAGTCGTATAACATTAATCGAGTCCTATTGAATTGGGAGCTTGCTTATGGAAAAGGCTATAAAATCCAAGTATCCAATGATGCGGCCAACTGGACGGATGTATATACCACGACAACGGGTAATGGTGGCATCAACGATATATTCTTTACACCGGTGAATGCAAGGTATGTACGAATGTACGGGACGCAAAGGGCTTACACCTTCTACGGATACTCCTTGTATGAATTCCAGGTTTATGGCAGCAAGCCAAATCTAGCGCTAAATAAATCGGCAACAGCTTCTTCCAACGAGACAGCCGCATACACGGCTGATAAAGCGGTAGATGGCAATCCGACGACGAGATGGTCCAGTCTATATTCCAACCCGCAATGGATCTACGTAGACCTTGGACAACAATATCGCGTCAATCAGGTCAAATTGAACTGGGAGTTTGCCTATGCGAAGGGCTACAGGATTCAGGTGTCGAACGATGCCCTCAATTGGGCGGATATGTATACGACATCAACGGGCGATGGCGGCATTGACGATATCTACTTTGAACCAGTAAATGCGAGGTATGTCCGCATGTATGCAACGAACCAGGGTACCGGCTACTGGTATTCGCTTTATGAGCTCGAAGTCTACGGCAGCTGATCCACTGACCTCGCATAAAGATTGATATGTGGTTCTCCCCCTAAATAATAAAACAAGCCCATGCACCAGAAACACCGTGCTGGGCTTGTTTTGTGTTGTTTACGATGTAATTAACGAATATACTGCTCAATTCCATCTAGTATCCTTGCGAGACCATAATCAAGTTCGAAACAATAGGAGCTGTCATCTTCATCATCATCCTCAGCTGAATAAGCACCCGCAAGTACAACAGGCCACAAATAGGGGAAACGTTCTGAAGTAACTTGATGCTTCGTGTACCATTCCTAATGAAAGCCATGTTTAAGGCTGTCACGAAAATGATTGTAAAGGCGGCTAACGGAATTGAGCTAACGAATTATAAATGGTGAGGAAACAATGCCTACAAGGCAGGTGCCGTTACCAGGTCAGATGTCCCGACATAGGAATAAGCAGATGAGTATAGCTTACTCCATGGACGAGGATGGTGGACATTCGATGGCAAAGCAGAAGAAAAAAGGGGCAACCCGATTAACGGGAAGGATTGTGCGGCCGGGGAACCCTTCATATCATAAAGCAAGAATGGAGTACAACAGGCGTTTTTCCAAGTTTCCGCGGGTTATCGTCTTCTGCAGACGAACGCAGGATGTGATTAACGCAGTCAAGTGGGCTCGCGAGCGGGGGGTACGGCTGAGGGCGCGCAGCGGGCGCCACAGCTATGAGGGCTTTTCGTCTGTCAATGGCGGGATTATTATCGATGTGAGCGAGATGAATAAGGTTCAGGTGGATCGCAAGAGGATGGTGGCCCATGTGCAGACGGGCAATCCGCTTGCCCGAGTGTACAGGAAGCTGTGGGATAAGCGTGTGGCCCTTCCGGCGGGGACTGCACCCGATGTGGGCATTGCTGGGCTTGCCTCGGGAGGCGGAATTGGACTTCTGTCGCGCAAATATGGACTTACCTGCGATAACTTGAAACAAGTAAAGATGGTTGTCGCATCAGGTCGGTATGGGGCGAAGACAATCGTAGCAAATAAGAAGAAACATTCTGATTTATTGTGGGCATCACGAGGTGGTGGAGGAGGGAACTTTGGCATAGCTACAAGGTTTACATTTCGGGTACGCCCTATTCAGTCCGTCTCCATCTACAGCATAACCTGGAAGTGGCGCCATTTAGAGAGGGTACTCCCGGCTTGGCAGCGCTGGGCGCCTTCTGTCACGAACCGTTTAACCTCAACGATTGAGGTGGCTGCGAAGCAGGTAGGGACGATCGTGTCTACTGGACAGTTGCTGGGCAGCAAAGAGGAATTACGCCGTTTAATCAGACCTTTGCTCAAAGCAGGGACTCCGGTGAAGGTCATGGTGCGAACCGTGCCATTTATCGAGGCAACCAAGTTTTTTGCCAAGGGGGATCTGAATTTGGAGCCGAAGTTTAAAATAACTGGGGCTTACGGGTTCCATCCTTTGCCTCCCGAGGGGATTCGGATTATTCGGAAATTCCTGTCTCAAGCACCTAACCGGCATTCTACTGTATGGTCTCAAAGCTTAGGTGGTGCAGGAAGCGCAGTGAGCCGAGTATCACCAACAGCAACAGCCTATCCCCATCGGAAGGCGGAGACGATCTATGAGCTATCTGCGCGATGGAGGAACAATAGCGAGCAGCAGCGGAATATTCAGTGGGTGAAAAGATTTCGAAAAGCATTACGTCCCTTCGTTGTAGGGGATTATGTGAATTTTCCTGATTTGCAAATAAAAAACTGGCCCAAGGCTTACTATGGTGTGAACTTTCCTAGACTGAAGCAGGTAAAACGCAAGTATGATCCCCATAATGTGTTTCGCTTTGCCCAAAGTATTCCGGTGGGGAAGAAGCCTCGCCGTTAGGGAGAGACTCTCTGGGATTTCCCCCATACCACGAATCAGGAAAAACACCCTCAAGGGAATGCTCCTATGTCGTAAGATAGGGGGATACCCATGGAGGTGTTTTTTTATTAAACTGAACCGTACCGCATGTATCGTCGGCGATTCCTTTTGTTAGAGAGCTTAGTTTCCATGGTTCTCGGACCCTCTGGAGGACATATCAAAATCTACATCTTCAATAAATTCGATAACCTCCCCATTGGGACTGTGAATGAGAGCGTTTCTGACTACAAGTGGCGGTTCGCCAAGGGACAGACTCGCCGGTTCTATAAATGGCTTGGCTCCATATGCGAGTGCTCTCTGGTACATATCCTCAACATCTTGGACATAGAAGGCGAGATGTAATAATGCCCCATGAGCTACCTCATCATCAGAATGTGCTCTCTTTCCTTGAGCAGGAATGACCGCGTCGTTATCAAAGACCTCAATACAAGTTCTTTGGTCAGGTGAAATCAGCATGGAGGCTTCTTTAATTTGAAAGGAGGGCAGACTCCAGTGATGGCCGTTCTTGAACCCTAATACTTCCGTATAGAACGCAATGGTTGCTTGATAATTTTTGGCTTGGATTGCCACATGGGCAAGACCTTGTATACTCATTTATAAGCCTCCTCATTAGAGATGGTTCTAATTATAGGGGGATGAATTCGAGAAATGAATGCGAAAAGTGAGGAACATGTAGTAGAATGCATGTGAATATAAGGTTATGCAGGCTGAGGAGTTTATTTTATTAAAATCTCGTATTTGAGGTGTGCATCGTATGGAAAATGGGTTCGATGATATTGATCAAAAGATCATGCAATTACTTCAGCGGAATGCGCGAATGTCGATTTCCCAGATCAGCAAAGAAGTGTCCATGTCTCAACCATCCGTAAAAGAAAGAATGATTAAGCTGGAAGAAAAAAATATCATTTCCGGATATACGGCTGAATTTAATTTGCGGAATTTGAACAGAGGGACGACCACGTTTATTCTGTTAAAAACGGAACAGTGCCAAGAAGTCGTTGATTTTTGTGAAAATGCCAAGGAAGTGACGGATTTATATCGCATTAGCGGAGAATACAATTATCTGATCAAGGTACAAACGGCATCCATCGAGGAGCTTGCCCAGTTTCAAGATGATCTTGCAAAAATCGGAGTTTCAAAATCCCATATTAGTATGAAAAACATTCTAGAGAACAGGGTGTTGCTCTGAACAGAGGAGAGTACGGACATCAGGAGGCCTACTTGAAATGGAGGAACGAAACACATACCGAACAAGCCAGTTATCAGATATCCTTGGAGTGACTAGGGATGCCCTTAGATACTATGAGGAACAAGGGATTGTGAATCCGAGGCACAATGAATCCAATCACTATAGGCAATATGACTATTATGATATCTATACCTTGATGGTGGCTGACTTTTATAAAAAGAGAAATCTATCGATAAAAGAAGTAAAAAGGCTGCAGGTAGGCAGCGAAATCGAAGAGCTTGGAGCTATACTGGGGGATAAAGCCAGCGAATTAGAAGAAACGATACGGCTGAAAGCACACATGCTTCAAAAAATAAAGGAAACCCAACAATTCTGTGAGGATATCAAACAACATCTCAACCAATATTCTATTAGGGAATTCCCCGCTTGTGAAGTAATGGGGGAGATATCTGATTTCACAGCCTTTCAGGAGTATCCAGTTATATTGGAGCATATGGACTCAATGAAGGACGATATTCTCAGTAAAATTATGAGGCAGTTTACGTTTGATGAAACGGGATTCCTGGATACGAAGATGTACATTGTGGAGAAGCTTGAAGCGAAGCCAACAGAAGAAGGATGCTATTTGGAGTTCCCCACATGCATCTACACGATTGTGGAGGATGGCAGGTTCCAAAACGGGAGCGGGGATATTAAGCATCAGGTTTTTGAACATACGTTAGCATGGGGACGGGAACAGGGGCTTGCACCCAAAGGAGTCGCTTTTGTGATTACCCGTCTGATCACGTATTTGGATAACATGGAGCGCGTATTTTTAGAAATTTATATTCCTGTCGAGGGAAAATAGGGACTTTATGATCGATCTATTGACCTGGGTGTAACACCATAGTTTATATTTGGAAACCAGTGGAGCATGAGCGCGCAAATTGTTCTATTGGTTTTTTGTTTTATAAACTAGTTACAGGCGGGGATTAATATGAATGGCATACTAAAAAGATATATTCTATGGACCTATGGCATATTCTATGTGTTTCTTCTTCTCATCGGGTTATCCATGTTGGTTATCAAATCTCAACCATTAGCCGAAGTGTTAAAAGTGCTATCAGCTTGGACAGCTACCTTTGTGTTCATCGCGATGTTTCGTAAAATCAAGCCTCAAGAAAACCTGATGGATTTTATAAAGGGTCAATTTCGTGCAAGGATACGCCTATCAACGGTACTGAGCGTTGTTTTGCTCCAATTATTTGTTTTAATAGGGAGTCTCTCTGTAGTAACTGCAGTTTGGAATGTGCCCATACGCGAGCAATTAGCTGATTCCTGGACGACACTGCTTCTCGTATTTGGCTATAATCTGATTCTGGGGCCACTAGGGGAAGAGCTCGGGTGGAGTGCATTTGTACTCGATGAATTGCAAAAACGATTCAGTCCGTTAAAATCAGCTATTATAGTTGGAGTCACATGGGGATTCTGGCATGCTCCGTTATGGCTGATGACAGGCTATTCAGGAATGAATTTAGTGCTGTATATTGTCTGCTTCTTGGTCTCCATCATCTCTGTATCGATCATCATAACGGTATTTTATAATTTGAATCACAATCTGATTATCCCTATTCTCATTCATCAGCTTTTTAATTACTTTATGGGGATTCAATTGGGAGATCCATTGCGTATTATTGTCGTTACGGCCCCATTCTATTTGATCGTGGCTGTAGGTTTGGTTGTATTGAATGATAGAAAGTGCTTGTACAAATTTCATCAATCCAAGTGATCACGACCTTGGCCTTTCCACTGGTGTTGAAGTATGGTGAACCCTTTTATAATAAATGGTAAAGTGAAATGGAGATGACCTTTTCTACGAGGTGGGAGAAGCATGAAGGAATTATTGGTTAAATACATGACCAAATACACAGCCCTTACTGAAGAGGAACAGCGGGCTGTTCTCGAAGATATTCATGTAGAGGAATATAAAAAAGGAACAGTGCTCCTTAGACAAGGAGATGTCCCTACGAATTGCTATTTTGTATTACAGGGATGTGTAAGGCAATACTTGATTCATGAATCGGGCAAAGAGGTTACGATCAACTTCTATACCGAGGAGCAAGCCATCACCAGCATCAATGCTCACAGACAAGATAAGTCGTCCGAATATACCTTTACCTGTCTGGAAGATACCGTGTTAGTTGTTGGCGAGCTGGCTGTTGAAAAGGACATGTTTCGAAAATATGGTCAATTGGAATCCTTAACGCGCCAGATGGTGGAAGAAAAGTTTGGCCAAGTCCAAGATGAATATGCTGCGTTTATCGCCTCGACGCCGAAAGAGCGCTTCAAGGCATTGCTGCGAAATCGGCCCGGACTAATCGATCGTGTGCCGCAGCACCAGCTGGCGAGTTATCTTGGCATTACGCCAGAGTCTTTAAGCAGAATCAAGAAGCGGGTACATCAAGACAAGGAATAATCAATAGTCAGGCTGCAATAGGGGTCTTTCCGTCCTTTCCACCTTTGAACAGCATCCATAAGCCTAAGCCTAAGCCTAATTCGCCGGCGATCATGGGTATCGTAAATACGTAAGTAAGAATGGTTTTGATCCCCTCATATTGAGGGAAGAACACGTTGCATAAGTGGACGAGCATGTAGCCTGTACCGGCAAGCAGCAGCAAGATACTGATGATTTTCGGTATACTGGCTGATTTCAGGGTTACGTAACCGACAATCAACAGATGCCCGCCAAAAATAATTAGCCCAATCGACCAGATGGCGTCAAAAGCTCGTACATACAACATCGCCTGTGTCTGAAGCTGATCGGAGATTGCTGAATGATCTGCACTGCCCGTGAGCAGCAGCACGAATAGTAAGTTTAGAATAGCAATCCCTAGTATCGCTGTATAGATGAGTCGGAACCATGCGCCGAGCAAGGAAAGCCCTTGATGGATAGGCTTTAGAACCATATAGAAAGCCCAAGCAACCACGATATCGGCAATGAGGATCATCAGCCAGCCCAAGATTTCAGCCTTGAATAGTGTGGTCGATGACATGATGTTATGAAAGGTGGCGCTGGCATCTCCTTGTACCACAAGGCTGGCATGGACATAGCCGTACGAGAAAAAGGAAGCTAGCGTCATAATGATCAGCGCTATGCCAGCAGTCAGGGCAGCTGTACGCTGATCGGTTCGTTGTATGTGTGTCGTAACCATCATCAAATCCCTCCAGGTGTTCGTTATGAATCTTATTGTAAGCAGAGGATGATGATGGAGCATTGACTTAAATCAAGAAAAATGAAAAGTAGCTATAGATCGTTTAAGCGCCTAAGCCAAGGAAAGAAGCCTTCGGCTTAGGCGCTTTATGTTCCTTCCCCGCACTAATCCACCACAGGGTTTGGGCTGCTCATGGAAAGCATGAAAGAAACGATCATAGAATGTTGTTCGATCGCTACTAATTGGATGTTGTAGCAAATTCGATTCAGATTGATCGGATTCCTTCAAATGCGTTGATCACCAATTGTTGCACATAGGGCTCGTCCAACGCTTCGCCTGTTACAAGCAAGCGATAGAAAATTGGACCATAAATGAGATCAATGCATATACCAATGTCGAGATTTTGTTTCAATTCTCCGCGTTGAACCCCTTTCTCCAAAATACCCCTTGCTTCAAGTCGACGGGGACGGAAAAACCGAGATCGATAGGCCTCCGCCAACCCTGAATCAAACTGACCTTCGCCTAATAACTCCGTAATGATGATACCCTCCCGACTTGTCAAAAACCGGGTTAAATTTGTAGCGTGAATTTGAATATCTTGAAATGTCGAACCCGTATCAGGCACTGGCAATCTGGTCGTAGCGGCGTACAGGAAACCATCCATTACCACGGCAGCCTTGTTAGGCCACCATTTATAAATCGTGGCCTTGCTAACCTGGGCACGATCGGCAATTTTATCGACGGTTACGGCTTGAAAGCCATTTTCCAACAATAATTCGTAAGATGCGGAAAGGATAGACTTTTGCGCTTCTACATTACGCGGCCGGCCTCTTTTTCCATTCATCTAATCATCACCTTTCATCCATACATATCTTCTCCGAGATAAATAAACTATACGTTCAGTATACCAATTATGAATAAAAAATAAAGTTGAGGCTGCCTATTTACAAAACTAAACGTTCAGTATATTATTTGATTATCGAATTTATAAACTATACGTTCAGTATTTAAAAGAGGAAGAGGAGGAGCCTATAATGACTGCTTCAAAAAAACAAACAATCGAGAGAAATATTCCGACATGGTTAACCGTACTCCTAGCTACCGCATGCGGTATCATTGTAGCCAATCTTTACTATGCGCAGCCCTTAGTTGGAGTAATTAGTTCTTCAATCGGGTTGTCTGCAAGCAGTTCCGGCTTTATTGTAACGTTAACGCAGATTGGTTACGTAGTCGGGTTGCTATTTGTCGTACCTATGGGGGATATTGTTGAAAATAAAAGGCTGATTGTCATATCGTTGCTTCTTACAGCGGTTGCCCTTGGAATTACGGCATTGTCAAAGCAAGCTTTCCCGTTTTTAGCAGCTTCGTTTGTAATCGGTGTAGGATCAGTCGCAGCACAAGTGCTCGTACCTTTTGCGTCATACCTTGCATCCGAATCTTCACGCGGCCGTGTTGTCGGCAATGTCATGAGCGGACTGTTGCTTGGGATCATGCTCGCACGCCCTGTGTCTAGCCTGGTAGCTGACTTCTTTGGCTGGCATGCCGTATTCGCTTTGTCCGCTGCAGCTATTCTTATTTTGGCGATCGTACTGTCGAAGGTGTTGCCTACAAGAAAGCCTTCGTTAGACACTTCCTATACAGCTCTGCTTGGTTCGATGTGGCATTTGCTGCGAACAACCCCGATCTTACGCCGTCGGGCTGCATATCATGCATGTGTGTTTGCGACGTTTAGCTTATTTTGGACAACAGTTCCATTACTTCTATCAAGCCCGATCTTTGGTTTTTCTCAGAAAGAAATCGCATTGTTCGCGCTTGTTGGAGTTGCGGGTGCAGTAGCAGCGCCTGTGGCTGGACGGTTGGCTGACCGCGGCTGGACTAGACCCGCAACAGGGATTGCACTCGTTACGGTCATCATTTCTGTTCTGTTGCCGCTTATAATTCGTACGGGTTCACCTATCGGAGTAGCCGTTCTCGTCATTTCAGCCATATTATTGGATGCCGGTGTATCCGCAAATCTGGTGCTTGGACAACGCGTGCTCTTCTCGTTGAATCCGGAAATTCGTAGTCGATTGAATGGGCTTTTCATGGCTATTTTCTTCTTTGGAGGTGCTATCGGATCCGCAATTGGAGGGTGGATATACGCTACGGGAGGATGGAGTGCCGCGTTATGGATCGGAATGGCTTTCCCAATCGCTGCAATACTTTATTTTGCTACAGAGAAGAAGTAAGGGGGCAATGACTCATTCGATCAGTGAGGGGAGGGGAATCTGTCCCATAAAAAATCCCCTTTCCGTTCACTCGTTTGCTCAGGGTGTCCTGACTCACGTTAAGTGTGCGTAAAGGGGATTTTGATTCATATCTATGCTTTTATTTTATTGGCAGAAATACGTTCCGTAATTTCGGTAACATTTTGCAGACCAAAGTCCAAATTTTTAGCCATATACTTCTCGAAAAAGCTTGGGTCAATTCCCGTCAAATGATGAAAGAAGGATACTTCAACCTTCCAGTCGTGTTCGATCATATGTCCAATATCCATAATTCCCTTCTTTGAAGCAAAATCAATGATTGTTTTGATTTTCATTGGCTTCTGGATCGGAATGGTATCATCAAGCGGCTCCATTTTCAAATAACCTTTGCGGTGCAATGCCGCGTAGAAATTCCGATGTTCTTTGGCCTCAATGATTCCAAGGTTTGCGGCTCTATAGCCTAACACTTGAAGGGATGTTTTCCATTTCTTCTTTAAATCTACATAGCCATCTGGATTGGTAGGACGGGAGATATCCTTCATATCCAGTGTGAATTGTTCTTCCGGCAATAACAAAGCTCCGGCAAACATGTTCGCTTCATTCTTAATATTTTTGTGCTCTTTTCGATCTAAGTTAGCGAACTCAAGCTGGTAATGGAGCAGAAGATGCCCGAGTTCATGAGCAAGATCAAAGTTTCTTCTAGAAGCTGATTGCTTCATATTTCCTAACATAATATAGGAGCGGTCATTTCGAGTCCACAGGCTATAAGCATCGATTTCCTCGCCAATGGCCTTCTCGAACACGAACACGCCGCTTTTCTCGATTTGGAACAAGAGATCATCATTATTGGATGTCGATAAATCGAGCCGTTTCCTCGCTAAATGAGCAACACGGTTGATTTGGGCAGTTCTATCGTCATCTGTATGCTTTACATACTCCATCACTTCGTCCCGAAGTTTGATGATTTTGAGGGTCGGATGGCTTACATTAGCCGTTATATAGTTTACAAAAGAATCTAAATACTCGAGATGCATGGCTTCCGCCTGTGTCTTAGAGATGACATTCAACACCTTGGAACGATAAGCGATATTCATGACGTCGACATTCGCAGGTGACCTATATTTTGCAAGTATGTCTTTCGAATAAAAGTATTTGCTTTTTACGTTAAAGATTCGCTTCAATTCATTCACGATCTGCATTTTCGGTGTCGTATACGCGTTCTCGTACTGCCAGACTGCTTGTTCGGTAACCCCTAACATGTCGGAGAGTTGTTTGCGCGAATATCCGTGCATGATTCGTAAATTGGCCAGATTTTCGCCAATGAACATGCCTGTCCCTCCTTTTTACTTATCGTTATTCCAAACGACGTTTCCCGTCTTATTGAACGATACTTCTTATGAACAACTTTATAAGGAAATACTCAACAGTAAGTATGAAAATCGAGAAAAAACTAGCAATAAAATAGAAAACTACTATATGAAAGCTCTTGCGATAGTACAAATGACTTACGGTAGCAATTATAAACATTGTGGTAAAGGCTATTGATAGTGAGTTAAATAATATTTTTAAAAATCGAAATATTTTATTGATTTCGTAATTCATTAAAATAAAATCTAGTAGTGCAAATGCAGCGAACCCGCTAAAAGCAATACTTAGCAAAGTCAATTGAATTCGAAGATTGTAGTTATCAGCAAACTGTCGGAGTACAATTGGTAATTTTGTGATTTTCGATGTAACGGATTTGGAAAATTCAGCAACTATCTTCGCTGCCAACAAAATACGACTGGAAACAGTACTAGTAAAACGTTGCCCCCAGGAACTATTAATTGGCTCATTAGTTAATAATGAGTTGTAATAAGTAACAAAGCCATTGTTACTTCTGATAAGCAACTCATAGCTTTCTCCACCGTAGTAGACAGATTTTTTAAGATGAATTATTACATCTTTTATGTTTTCATTACTATGAAGATGTAAAGCGGTTAAATAGTTATTTCTAGCTTTTTGCTGCAGGGCTGTTTCTTTCCGATCCAGCAGAAGTAATCCTATGAATGAACCTATGATATAGGGTATTAAAGTCACGTTAATAAACTTATCAAACAGCTCTTTAAACGTATGGTTATTTGTTTGATTGAGCAATTCCTCAATACCTATTGAATGAAAACTTTTAATAGATGAATTAATACCGTTTATCACATCTTGTGACACAAATAATAGCAATAGTATCAAGGCATTAAATATGTAATTCACAAAAGTGAGAGCATTTTTTGAGCGTTTCAACAAATATGGTGGTGTAATAAAGATAATAAGAACCTGAATTAAAACTGAAATTAGTAAGTTCCATATAAAATATGTCCTATCCGACGCAATGAAAATCAGCCCTATCCCTATTTTAATGAGGTTATCAATAATATCCTGAATCTCCGAAACAGCAAATAAAGGTGCGCCTGTTTTGAGAGACTTTAAGGATAGAGTAAATAGTGAAGCAATGAATAATAGCAGTACCATTAAAGAAATTAATAGAATCATAAGACCAAAAAACGTTGAAGCAAATATCATTAATAGTGGACTGACTTTAGAATGACTTAATACAAGTATTATGATGAAGGAAAACGAAATCAGGAAGATAAAGGGTATAACATCTTTATTAACGAGTATAGATGGGCGATATGCTAACACTTCTACCTCATATAATAATGTAATTACTAATAAAAAACATCCAACCAACAATTTAATGACATTGTGTAAAATACTTTTCCTGTGGTTCAAATCATAAGAGAAAGAGTTGATATAAAAATGCACTAATTCCTCCAATCCCTTTATCGACTTAAAAACTCTCCAACACAATACAAACATCGCATATATCGAGTAGCTTATAGATACGATCATTAGTAAATTGAAAATCAGGTATTTATGAGTCAATAGGATTAACATAAGATTTATGAAATTAAAAAATATAAATCCATAGAAAGATAAAATTTTTTCATGAAACCACTTTAAAATAATTACCACTCCAATTAACCATATTGTTCGTGTAAATTTTTTGTTGTGAATCGCGACATATTAGCAAGTAATACATAATTTTAAACATTTTATATGCCTCAAAAAAATAATTGGCGTTGGTCTCTACCAACGCCAGTTTCGCTTTATATGTACTATTTGAACAAGCGTTAGTCAAATTGGTAATCGATTAGCAAGGAGCCAATCATTAAGTGCTTTTAAAAATAGATATTCTTCTTCTGAGACACTATAGTTTGAGTTATTATTATTAGCGATGGTGGCTAATTTAGTAATCCATTCTGTTTTAGCTGTTTTTCCACCTGGTAGCTTTTTTTCTTCTGGACGAGTATAGGATGCTTCAAATAATTCCGTCCAGTTGGGGCCAAATATTGCTATATCTCTACAGTGTAAAATTGTAACACAGTCCCAAATAGAAACGGACTTATTCACACCATTTATACTGTTATCATAATTTTGTTTTCCCATTACATTATTAGCTTGCTTATATACCTTTGGTGGTAGACCAGCAGTAAGCCATCTTTCTCCATACTTGCTTTTTAATTTTGACTCAAAGTCTTGTTTGATTAAATTTTCAAGATCGTGGATCATTTCAAACGAAGTAACATTGTATTGTTTGGTATTATCTTTTATCCATTGATGTAATCCAAAAGGTTGGAAATCTATCCTGTGTTCTGAAATGATTTTTTGAAAAGTTCTCCAAACTTTTGTCCTCCCCCCACTTCCGTAATTCGTTCTGATTTCTTTTCGACTTTCTTCAGAAATTGTGCTAAAAAAGTTTACTAGAGGGGCGAGATAATATTGGATTTCTTTGGCGACATCATTAGGATTATCGACTTTTGGATTTATTTTGTTTGAAGTAAATAAATGGTTTACAATATCATTAAATATCTTAATAAGGCCATATATACTATTATTAATTGTTAGTATCCCCTGGTCACTTTCTCCTTTGTTCCATTCTTCTGATAAGTTTTCCTTAATATAGTTGAAACATGCAGTAATAAAAGGGAAGAGAATTTTACTAGTTGCTTCGTTGTTTCCCTTATCAAATGTTCCATCCACATCGATAATATTTCCTTTGCTATATCTGCTAAGGAAATCTGTAGATTTTAGAGATTTCTCAATAGTATCAATTGTAATACAGCAAGTAGAGCTGATTTCATTTTCCCCTATTATGATACGTCCAAAGAGAGGTGATGATTGTATTTCACCCAACTTTTGGGCAACATATAATCGTAGGGCCTTCCTTTGTTTATTCCAATCGTCAGACGACCATAAGAGATCAGCATTAAGTGTGTTTTGGAGGTTCTTGGATACTGACTTTTGGTTTTCGTTAATTTCCATAAATAACTCTACTTGTTTTTCCTGGGCAAGGTTTACAAATGCGACCACAGGAATGGAGTTTGTACCTGCATATTTTGAATTTGCATATCCGTATAACCGATGTTGTCCATCAATAATATATGCAGAGCGATACAATTGTGGAAGATGCAATATACCAATTCGTGAAATTGACTTTTCAGCTTGTGGTGAAGCAATATCAAATTTCAGTTTCTTTCCTTTTGTATCAATATTAATAATAAGAGAATTC
Organism: Paenibacillus suaedae; assembly: GCF_032337355.1. Classification (NCBI taxonomy): domain Bacteria; kingdom Bacillati; phylum Bacillota; class Bacilli; order Caryophanales; family Paenibacillaceae; genus Paenibacillus; species Paenibacillus suaedae. The sequence continues at coordinate 276,021 of NZ_JAVYAA010000005.1, read as the reverse complement.
GGGAAAAATCCACCACAATCAACAAATTTTTGAATCTCTTTTAGTCTGCTCTTTTTTACAATTCTCTGGTAAGTAGGCATTATGTCATTATTAGCTTCATTTCTATGAAGAACATAAGCGACTTTTAATAACTTTTCAGGTTCTATTGAAAATGAATAATATGTAAATCCGCCCATCTTGCCTTCAATAGCCGGAATTTTGTTCTCCATACCATTTATTTTTTGCCCTTCAAAAAGATTACCAAGGAGTTGGAACCGTGCGCAATCTCCCAAGTGCTTTGATAATTCGGTAAAGTATCTGATGGCATACTCATCAAAATGGTGAATTCCTAACTCCTTCATTCTTACCCGGTCACTATCCGTAACTTCGTAATTTTTTGTAGCTAATATATACTTCATTTTTCTGTTGTGAAAAATCTTTCTAGCCTCAGAAAAAAGTCCATTACGTATTCCATTTATCGATTCTATTTCTTTCTTAAAATCGCCCTTTTTGCCTATATGAGAGCACTTACATTCTATAAATAGAATAGTCTCTTCGTCTGCTGCAAATACATCTATTTGTTTTGTGGTGGCTGTCCCTGGGGTACCATAAGGAATTTCAAGGTGTCGATCTTTATTCATATAAGAGAATCCTAAAGTGGAAAATAGAGTCCAAACCTCATCTTCGAACCGTTCATCTAAAGGTTTAATCTTCTTCATGCGGACTGAATTTTTCAGGTTTTTATCAAATTCCCATCCTTCGCTTTCTCTTTTTTCCTGAAGTTCAGGCTCAAATTTTTCAAAATAATATATCTGACTTCGTTTTCTTCTTAATCCAGTGATTTCTTTATCAGAAACTAACTTTTCCATAAAGCTCATCGGTTTGCCCCTCCCGGAATATTTGTGAAAATATATTCAGAAACTATTCCTCTTTTTGCTTTATCTCCTCCGATTAAATTTGCTCGGCTAAGTTCTAATCTTGTGTCTCCCTTTTCAAAAAGTTCCAAAATTGTTTGATGAGCTGCATTTGTTAAGATATAATAAGCGCCTTGTGACTTTATATAATCAATATACTGGCTTAGGCGCTTCTGGTCATCTAAAGAGAACAACTTTTGGTTATACTTTATAAAGCCATTATTGTTGTGTGAGACAGTATAAGGTGGATCTAAAAATACTAAGTCTCCTTCAGTAATGTTTTGATTGTTACATGTAAAGTCTCCACAGGAGATAATTGCATTTTGTAGAGATTTGCTAGCAGCGATTAACTTATCTTCCTCAAGGAAGTCCTTTTTACGAAATCCAAAGGGAACATTATATTCACCACGCTGATTAACACGATAAAGACCATTAAACGAAGTCTGGTTTAGAAAAATAAATCGGGCAGCTTGATCAAATTGGTCTTTTGGAACGTGACTTCGAATTATGTAATAAAAATCTTCAGTATTTTCATATGTTTTTAACGAATTAATAATAGCAAATGGATTTTCTTTTACTGATTTATATGTAACAATAAGTTCCTTGTTAAGATCTGATAAATATGATCTACCTTCAGGAGAGATTGTGAAAAAAATAGAGCCGCCTCCCAAAAATGGTTCATGATAGTTATTAAATCTCGAGTCACCAATTATCATGTTGAGATATTTTATTAGCCACGTTTTTCCACCTGCCCATCGAAGGAAAGGTTTGGTTGTGTTAAATTCAGGAAATCTAGCCATCATCATACTCCAAGTTAAATAGATTCTGTCTTGCCTTTTCTTGCACAATTTCCACTTTTCACTCGTGCATCCGCGGGTTTATCAGTGTTTTTTGGTATTGCCCAAGCCTTTCCAAACCGAGTAGCACCAATTATTCGTCCTTGTGCACATAATGTTTGTACTCTTCTAGGACTAATACCCCATTTTATAGAGGTTTCTGCAATTGAAATATAGTCCATTTGGTGTTCACTCCTAAAAGGTATAAAAATGACTCTACAGCGTCGTAGAGTCTAATAAAGCAATGATGATTGTCGATCATATGTAAACAGAAAAATAAATCAATGCAAATAAGTAGAAATATAGTTATTGCTGTATTTTTACAGTATTCCATTTAACGAATAATGTCAACAAACAAACAATAAATTATCAGGTATATTTACCTAATTTTATAGGTCTATGTTATGTAGTTACACGAACCATTATCTCTACTTCTAGAATTCAGATTAGTTATAGAACAAAATAAGATTAAGGCTTTTTCAATAAAACAAAACCCCTCCACCATTTTGGGCGGAGAGGGCCGGTTTAATAAGATGCTGTTGTTTTAATTCGTATAGTTATCGAAATACCCTTGGATAAAGATAATCGGTGTACCTTTATCTCCGCTGCCGGAAGTCAAATCGGACAGAGAGCCGATGAGATCGGTCAATCTGCGAGGAGTTGTGCCTTGCGCTTCCATCGCTCCGACGAGATCTGCACCTTTATTGGTAATGTATTCGGAGATCGCTTGCTTCAACTCTTCGCCTTTTAGATGAGCGAAATTATTATCGGCAAGGTATTTCAGTTTCACTTCATTCGGAGTACCGTCCAGTCCTGCTGTGTAGGCTGGCGATACAACGGGGTCAGCGAGCTCCCAAATCTTGCCCACAGGATCTTTAAATGCCCCATCCCCATAAATCATTACTTCAACCTGCTTGCCCGTTTTTTCCTTGAGCACGCGTTGGATGTTGTCCACGATAGGCTGGGAATTGCGCGGGAACAGCTTCACGATATTCTCTGTGGATTTGTTGGAGCCTAATAGGCCGTATGCTTCGTTGTATCCACTGCCTTCAATCGATGTAGTCATGATGTCATCGAGGCCGTATATACGTTCTCCACCATTGGCCTTCAAAATCTTCTTCGTTCTGAAACGCGTATGAATGTCGCAAGTCAGTACGTTTTTCGTGTACTCCAAGATTGTCTTTGGATGGTTGGAGAAAATAACTTCACATTCCACGCCGTACTCTTCGATCAACGATTTATAGTAGTCGATATAATCGACGCCAGTAAAGGTATGTTTGTTATAGCCGAACAGCTCGCGGTATTTCTGTTCTGTCAGCACGTCCGTCCAAGGATTGATGCCTTTTTCGTCGAGCAGGTCAAGATCCACCAAATGGTTGCCTACTTCATCCGATGGATAGCTGAGCATGAGCACAATTTTTTTAGCGCCCTTTGCAATACCACGAAGGCAGATCGCAAAGCGATTGCGGCTCAAGATCGGGAAAATGACTCCAACCGTCTCATCTCCGAATTTAGCACGTACATCCTGCGCAATATGATCAATAGTCACATAGTTGCCTTGCGCACGAGCAACGATGGATTCCGTAACCGTAACGATATCTTTATCTTGAATGCGGAAGCCTTCCGCCTCGGATGCTTTCAACACGCTATCTACAACGATTTCCTCGATGCTGTCCCCTTGATTAATAATAGGGCAGCGGAGGCCTCTAACGACTGTTCCAACCATTCTTTCCAATATAATCGCTCCTTAGGTCGCTTATAGTGAATACATGACTTGGCGTTCCTATTTGTACTATACACCCGTCTAATGATATAAGTGAAATTAATATATCGAATATTAGGTATAAGGAGTGCTTATGTAGTGAGTAAGTTAGATTTATATAAGGTATTTTGTACGGTTGCGAAACGTGAAAGCTTCTCTAAAGCGGCACAGGATATGTATATGACGCAGCCGGCTGTCAGCCAGGCGATCATGCAGCTGGAGCGGGAGTTGGATACGCGTCTATTCACGCGGACATCGAAGGGTGTATTTTTGACGAACGAAGGCCAACTTCTATTCGAGTATGCGAATTCGGCGATGAATCTAATTTATGTCGGCGAGGAAAAAATGCTGGAGTTAAAAAATTTAACGACAGGCGAGTTGAAAATAGGGGTTGGCGATACGATTTCGAGATACTTTTTGCTCCCCTATTTGGAGGAATTCCATAATCGGTATCCCAATATTAAGTTCAAGATTATTAACGGTACCACTCTTGAAATATGTGCGCTGATCAAGTCAGGCGGGGTGGATATTGGCATATGCAATTTTCCGCTGGAGGATCCTGCACTGGAGCTGAGACCGTGTGCGGATATTCAAGATATTTTTGTATATGGGGAGAAGTTCAAGCGTCTGTTAACTGGCCCAGTCAGCCTTGACACGATCGCGAAGCTGCCGCTCATTTTCCTTGAGTCGAAGTCCAATTCCAGAAAGTATGTTGAGGACTATATCTTGTCAAAAGGCATACAGATTTCGCCGGACTTTGAGCTGGGTTCACATCATTTGTTATTAGAGTTCGCTAAAATTAATTTAGGCGTCGCCTGTGTGACGAGGGAATTCTCCCAAGAGTATTTGGACAAGGGGATTTTGCAGGAGGTTCAATTGGTGGAGGAGATTCCGAAGAGAAGCATTGGCATATGTTTTTTGAAAAGTGTATCGTTGTCTCCCGCATCAACAAAGTTCGTTGAGATTATCGAAAGTAAGAGACTTTGATTATATGCGTCTATATGCGTCGAAATTGTTACAAAACTCCAAAATGAAGCTGCAATATGAGCGTAGATGAATGGAGGAGAGGCCTGTCCTATGGTAGACTTGTGTTATTAATATTTACCAATTACTAATGAGGCGAGGGGATAAGATGGGGTTTCTGAAGAAGGTATTCGGCGGCAAGAATGATGGGGAGAAAGCGAATGACGGCACTACAATTTACACATATGGCGAAAGTGCCAATGATGGTTATGAGCCTCCTGCACCAATGGAATACACGGAAGAAATCGTAGCCCATTTCGAAGAAGTATTTCCGGGGAGGAATAGCAGCGTCTTTCATGAACTTATATCTGATGTGGTACATATTGATGTCAATATTATGGAACCTACGGAAGAAGAGCCATTCTGGGTGTTGTATACGACCGGCATGAGTGATTTGCCGATGACGATTCCAGATGAGATACGAGCGGAAATGGATGGCAATTACGATCGGGCGGAAGTGATGATGTTCCTTCCGGCTTCGTGGGAGCTAAGCCAAGAGGCGTTTAAGGACGATAACAATTATTGGCCGATCCAGCTTATGAAGCAGATGGCTCGTTTTCCACATCTATATAACACGTGGCTGGGATATGGACATACGATTCCGAATTTTCAGGACTATGAGCCTTATGCCGATGGGACAGGCTTGAATGGGGTTGTACTTTATCAATTAACAGAGGAAGTAAGCGTCATTCCGACCAAGGATGGCAATCAAGTTCATACATATTTCCTGATCCCTCTGTACAAAGAGGAAATGGATTATAAGTTGGAGCACGGTATGGATGCCTTAATAGACAAATTATCAGAGTTGGAAGATGATTTGTTCGAGTTAAATCCGAAACGAATCAATACGTGCAAGTCATAATAAATAATTCTAGTTCTTGTCTAGAATCTAAAACGCCAGCTCTTTCACATCATTGAGAGAGCTGGCGACTTTTTTAGGTTAAGTACCTTCAATTTTGTATGACCAAATCGCGGCAGTCGTAATACTTTCACCCTGTTCGCGCGGTGTGAAGTATGTGAAGATGGATGCATCAGAGGTTGAGGCCACTCGGCTTTGAGCTTTTGACCTTCAGGCTATTGCGATCCTTCCTTCTAACTCATTGGCGAATTAGGGTCGCAGCTCTCCTGAAGATGTTAATTAGGAAAGGGGGCATCCAGGCTATCATATTCCTTCCTTCTATTGAATCTCCCATTGAAATTAGGGATATGGCTTTCCTGGAGTCTTTTTATGATGATGAATACCATCTATCTGCGAAGAGCGAACAAATTGATTGTGAACCAAGGGCAAGAAGATCATCGAATCTCTGCAGCCCATTTGGCTACGGCGTTGAAGAACATAGAGCAGCTTGGGTATACGTTTTCCAAGCCATTAATAAATGTTGTCCGTACTTTGTCCAGGGATCAGTTCACTGTATTCTATCAGGAACTGGTCACCGATCTTAAGGTAATGGTAGGTGCCCATGTGGCATACACACCGATGTATCCGGATTTCCCGGAGCAGGTGATGCAGGAAGATGACGTGGAGCTGTACCTGAATGCGATTTATCATTATGTGACCTTGGATGTGCCACGCTACGAGGCAGCAGATCGACCGCCACTGCTGGGTCAGATCGACCTGAAGGTTATTGACCTGGGCAGCAGAGCAGAATTCCATTGGATGATTCGCCAGCTTATTCAGGCTAAGGGATCCATTTCCGAGACAGATCAGAACGATATCGACGCCGCTATCGAAGATGCGGATGTAGATGAGTTGGGGGATATTCTTCCTGACGAGATTCCATTCAAGGAGAATGTCGGCTTCGTGGCAGGCTCCTTATTGAAGCATGACAAGGCGAGCCTGAATGTGATCCGGCCGTACTTCAAGACGGCTACCGATGTCCTGCGTCTCGCTGTCGCTTGGTCATCTGGCGACGTTAGTCTGGCTGAGCCTACGCGCTTCCGCAAGTTCAAACGGCCGGAGAGACGGCTGCTGCTTGGTCTGCTGGAACAATGCGGAGCGATTACCGAGGATATGCTGAGATATAAGCAGCGCTGGATTCGGTTAGGCGAGATTTTGCATCCATCGGAATATAAGCAGCAATTTGGGAGAAGTAAGGAAGCCTTTGATATATTGCGCAATAACAAGCCCTTTACGACTTATAACAGCAGTGTGGAGCTTGCTTTCCAATATCAGAATGTGTGGACGCTAATTGATCTGTTGACGAAGCGCCCAGGTGAGTTCGCGAGAAGACTGGATCACTTGCTGCGAATCACGGAACAAGCGGAGTACGTGGTATTGGCATTCGGCGAAATCGCGAATCAAGTGTCGACCCCTGTACTCATGCAAGTGAAGTCCCATTTTACCCATCGTAACGAGCCCAAGGAGCTTCGTACCTTCTTCCCGAAAGGGAATGTCGCCAAGGCTGCAGCGATTCCCAATACGCTCCCAGAGCTTGATACAGCTCTATGCCAAGATATTGTGCAGTTGTGCGAACAGACGCTTATAGAGCGGTTCTCGGCGCTTCCATCGCTCGGAAAGGTGTATGTCGATGAACGTATGAAGCGGTATAATGTCCCGTTCTCCCAGCGTTCGGCGAGTAAGGCGCTGCACACGATCGTTCGGGGAAGCCGCGTGCCGATGGAGGAAGGGGACACGGTTCGCTTCTTCACCTGGTGGAAGGAAGGTACGGTGAACAGCATTCCTACCGGCCGTGTGGATATCGATCTGTCCGCTGTCATGTACGATCACAATTGGCAGTATGTTGAGCATATCTCATACACGAATCTGCGATCCTCGAAGTACCGAGCTGTGCACAGCGGAGACATCGTGTCCGCTCCACAAGGAGCCTGTGAATTTATTGATCTGCACATTCCATCCATTGTGAATTATGGCGGTCGTTATATTGTCGCTTCGCTTCATTCCTTTACGATGCAGCCTTATTGCGAATTGCCGGAGTGCTTCGCAGGTTGGATGATGCGCAAGAAGCCGGGATCCGGCGAGATATTCGAGCCTGCGACGGTCGCCAATAAGATCGATGTAACGGCTGATACGAGGATTGCAATTCCTGTTATTTTGGATTTGGTAGAGCGAACTGTAATTTGGACCGATCTCTCGCTGACAAGACATCCAGACTACTGCAACAATGTAGAAGGGAATCAAAAAGGGATGGTCTTGATCGGCAAGGCGATGACGACTCTGCAAAAGCCGAATCTGTATGATCTGTTCATGCTCCATGCCCAAGCAAGAGGGGAAGTTGTTGCAACGGCAGATCAAGCGGGTACGATCTTCTCGGTAGACGAAGGAGTTACTCCTTACGATATCGAGCAGATTATGGCGGAATACCTTATATGAGTGCACATGCTTAGGCTCTATAGATGGCGGCGAGTCAGGACATCGGTTATCCAGTCTTGACTTGCCGCCCTTGTTTTTAATAGTGAGGCGATTTCGGCAGTCCATGCAATATATAGGTTATAAAAGGTCATGAAGCCCACCATATGCTGAACACAGCTTATGTGGGCTTCTGTATGTTTTTATTTGATTTCACTGTCAGGAGAAAATAAAGTATTAGACTAAGAAAATAAAATTGTAGCCTGGCGCTCGTTGACTAAGCTAACGGGCAGGATTGCTTAATCACTACACGAATACCTTAGATATGACGGATTTTACTATGTTTGCAAAAAAGACGTTATCTGGAAGAGAAGATGCGCAAACGCAATGATTATTTTTTGAAGGGGCGATTAAATTGAAGCAAGGGATAATCGTTTTTCTAAATGGAACCTCAAGTTCCGGAAAGACTTCCATAGCGACTGAACTATTAAACCAAAATGAAATCTCGTTTTATCATTTATCAATTGATGATTTTTTTAATGGATTGTTTCATAACTACATTGATTTCATTAACACCAAATATGCAGAAGATGCGCAAGGCCCAACCCATATCATTATTGAACCATTGATTACTTTGTTTTATTCAACAATTAAATTTATGTCGGTAATGGGGACGAATATCGTTGTAGATACAGTAAATGATACTGACGATCGATTTAATACATTTCTAGGTTTATTAATGGATCATCCTGTACTGCTTGTAGGAGTAACATGCTCGAAAGAGGAGCTTATTAGGAGAGAAAAACTAAGGGGAGATAGAGAGATTGGTTTAGCAATCTCTCAGTATGATAAAGTTTATTGCCTTAATGAGTATGACATTGAACTAAATACTGAAACCTTGAGTCCAGATGAATGCGCCAATTTGATATTAAATTTTATTAGATCAAATCGTGAATACTCTGCTTTTAAGAAGTTAAATAAAAGAAGTGTTGGTGTTTCATAAAAGCCGTATCCTTCAGTTAACAAAACAGCGGCAGTCTAATACTTTATTTTGTTTGGACTTTCACAGCATAAGTCGAGTTTCTCCATTCGATTCTTCATACGCCCGCTTAACAGGAAGGAATAGGACGCTGTAACGAAAGCAATAAGCACCATTACACTGCTAATCCAACCGAAGTGGAAAATCGGCACTCGTTCAACTAGTACGCCTCCTACGGCCGCGCCTAAGGAAATGCCAATGTTCAATACGGCTGTCTGATAGCTTAATATGATTTCGGAAGCGGAAGATTTCAAGGAAATGAGATAGATTTGATTGGCCGTGGTTGTCGTCCAAGAAGAGAATCCCCATACCATGATCGTGACCATAGCCCCCCAAGTCGAACCAAGCGCCACAGGCAAAGCAATTAGCGCCAGTACGTGCAGGACGAGGCTGGATCGAATCGTTACGTTTGCGCCCCATTTGTCAGATGCATAGCCGCCGAAGCGAGAGCCGAAAAAGGCAAATATCCCTAAAACAAGGAGTGCCGTACTAATCATTTCAACGGAAAAATGCCCTATCTCCTGTAAAAGCGGAGAAATGTAAGTAAACGTAATCGTATAGCCGATGATCCAAAATAATGTCGTCAATAAACCGCTGAATACTCGTTTATCCTTGATGATCAGCAGCTGTTCTTTTAACGGTATTGGCGTTTGTCCTGGAGCGGTTGGGATCATCCATGCCAGCATGATAATGAGAAGCATGGTAATTGCACCCAGGATAAGGAAAATGAAGTGCCAATCCATGTATGAAGTTAGCAGCGTGCCAATGGGCATTCCGAACACGAGTGCAGCGCTAAAGCCAGTAGTCACTGTAGCAATAGCAGCACCTTGCTTGCCAGGTGAGGCCAGCTTAGCAGCGAACACGGTAGCGATCACAGTGAACAGACCGCCGCTCGCAGCCAAAAGAACGCGTGAGACCATAAGAATTTCAAATCGGGTGCTTAGAAACGCTGTAAGATTGCCAACCAAAAAGATAGCAAGGGAATATAACAATACTTTTTTGCGTTCAAATCGGATCGTCAACGCAACGAGAATCAATGATCCGATAACAAATGAAATAGAAAAAATAGTGACAAGCTGGCCTGCCATCCCAATGGACACATTCATGTCCGCAGCTATCATATTCAAAATCCCTACCGTGATAAAATCCACTGTTCCGATAATAAAAGCGCCTAACGCCAATAAATAGATGCCTACACGATTCATCAACTTGGTCTCCTTTACTGTCAGGGCGCGCGCCAAGTATGAATATCGATTTCTTGCATCAGTATATATCCCGTGTTAGCATGAATCAAACGAATCCTATTCATATATGACATGAGGTTTTACTTATGACAATAGCCAGGTTTGAAGTTTTCTCCCATGTAGTGGAGCAGGGAAGCTTTACGAAAGCAGCGGGAAAGCTGAATATGACCCAGTCTGCCGTAAGTCACGCAGTAGCTAGTCTGGAATCGGAGTGGGGCGTTGCACTATTAATTCGTGATCGTCGAAGAGGTCTTCTACTGACAGAGGTTGGCCAGAAGATGCTGATACCGATGCGCGAAATATTGAACCAAATGGAAATCATCAAGCAAGAAGCCGCCTTGGCTTCCAATCTGGAGGCAGGCACGATCCGGATCGGCAGTTTTCCCAGTGCATCAGCTAATATTTTGCCAAGCATCATTTCGAAGTTCAATCAAAAGCATCCCAACATTGCCTTTACATTTTATGAAGGAACCTATGAGGAGATTTTGGAATGGTTCGAGACAGGAGTCATTGATATCGGCTTCGTCATCCAGCAGAACAAAGAACTGAATTTGCATATTGTACCCTTAGTTAAGGATAAGATGGTTGTCGCTTTCCCTGCAGATCATCGCTTTCAACGTGAAGATGTAATTGATGTGCATGATCTGCAGGAAGAGGATTTTATTATGCCGAAAGGGCTTTATCGCGCAAATGTAGAGGAAATTTTCGAGCAAGCTCAAGTTACTCCCCGCATACGCTTTGAGGTGCAGGATTGTAATACCATCTCCAGTATGGTGCAGGAAGGGCTTGGTGTTACCATCGGGCCTGAGCTGTCGTTCAAAAATCAGCCCAACATCGGTATCGGTAATCTGAAGCAATCGAGCTGGCGTAAAGTGGCCCTAGCCAGTCCTCCTCTCCAATGCACGTCGCCAGCCGTACAAGCCTTCTTCACTGTCGCAAAGACAATGTTTGCGCGCACAGGAGAGCATGCTCAAGTATCAGGATCGACAGATGACGAATGCGCCTACACAGAGATGTCCAGTTTATAAGAGCAATAAGTTAGGAGTAATTTCACCGAAATGTGGGGCAAATGCTAAAGATAGAGTAGCAGTGTATCTCTTGCATAACGGTGCGAAGGACATAGATTTCAATGACTGAAAACGCTTCAAAAAAAGCATTGACTTAACAGCGCTGAGAAACTAATATTGATTACGTAAACGTTTAACTAAGACATAGTATCTTCACTGGTCTTATTCAGTTTCGAATTATGAAAAACGTTTACCCACGAGAGGTGGTTAGATGGCAGCTACAATCAAGGATATTGCACGAGTTGCTGATGTCTCTACCGCGACCGTATCGAGAGTCATTAATAATCTCGGCGGATATAACGAAGAGACGGAGAAGAAGGTTATCGCCGTAGCCAAGGAATTGGGATATCGAAAAAATGAAAATGCAAGAAGCTTGGTGCAGAAGTCGACCAATACGATAGGTGTCATTATGCCGGACGTGGCGACTTCTTTTTATGGAGATATTATTAGAGGGATTGAAGACACTTCGTATACGCACGGTTACAGCGTGATTCTGACTCATGCCGGCAGCCATGGCTCCCGAATTCAAGATTGTCTAAAGTTAATGGGAGAGCGCAGAGTAGATGGCCTCATTATCGTGTCCATCGAGCTGCAAGAGGTTGCAATCGACGCTATGTCATCATTGGGTATTCCCTTTATTTTGCTTTCCACCAAGACAGATCGGGAAGATGTACCTTATCTCAAAGTGGATGATTTACGTGCTGCATATACCGCAGTTAAGTATCTCATTGAGCATGGACATATGAAGATAGGGATGGCTGGTGCCAATCCAAAAGATCCGATATCTGGTGCGCCGAGAATCGATGGATATACACAAGCTTTGCGGGATCAAGGGTTCAAGGTAGACTTGAACCTGATTAAGCCCGGAGACTTCAGCTTCGAATCCGGCAAACAGGCCATGCAGGAGTTCCTTGAAGACGAAGCCGATATTACCGCAGTATTTTGTGCGAGCGATGAGGCTGCACTCGGCATTATATCGACATGCTTTGAGCACGGCATTAGGGTGCCAGAGGAGTTGTCCGTGGTCGGATACGATAACTCCAAGGTGTCGCGTATGTCGATACCCCCGTTAACGACAGTTGCGCAGCCCTTGTTTGAGATGGGAAGAGAAGGCTGCCGGAAATTAATTGATGCGATTCAGCATAGGATACAGATTGAGTCCGAAGTGATACCCCATGAATTAGTGGTACGCAAGTCGGTCAAATCATTAAATGCAAAGTAATGACGAGTATATCCATGTGCAATTGCACGTCAAATGAAATAGAGATGATTTTTACGCGTTACGTAAACGTTTACGTTTAATTCAGATAGCTTCATATTTCAACCCGAGAGGATTGGTGTCCGATGAGTGAAACAATGAAACAAGCAAAAGACGTGAAATGGTGGCAGACCGCCGTTGTATATCAAATTTATCCGCGCAGCTTCCAAGACAGCGATGGAGATGGCATCGGTGATTTGAGAGGGATCATCAATCGAATCGATTATTTGAAGCTGCTAGGCATTACTGCAATCTGGCTGTCCCCTGTATATAAATCGCCGAATGATGATAATGGCTATGACATTAGCGATTATCAAGATATTATGGACGAGTTCGGCACAATGGATGACATGGATGAGCTGATTGCGAAGGCGAATGAGGCTGGCATCAAGATCATTATGGATCTTGTCGTAAACCATACCTCTGACGAGCATAAATGGTTCATTGAAGCGAAAAAGGGCAAAGACAATGAATACCGCGATTACTACATTTGGCGTGATCCGGTCAACGGTGGCGTTCCGAACGGCCTTGGCTCTATATTTAGCGGCCCGGCTTGGGAGTTCGATGAAGCGAGCGGCCAGTATTTCTTGCACCTATTCAGCAAGCGCCAACCAGACCTGAACTGGGAGAATCCGAAGGTTCGTCAAGAAGTGTATGACATGATGAACTTCTGGCTGGATAAAGGTGTAGGCGGCTTCCGCATGGATGTCATCGATCTCATCGGCAAAATTCCGGATCAAGAAATTACGGGCAACGGACCGAAGCTGCATGAATATTTGCAGGAAATGCACGAAAAGACATTCGGCTCCCACGACGTCTTAACAGTAGGCGAGACTTGGGGCGCGACGCCGGAAATCGCGAAGCTGTATTCCGATCCAGCGCGTAAGGAGATGTCCATGGTGTTCCAATTCGAGCATGTCGGATTGGATCAACAGGAAGGTAAGGATAAGTGGGATCTGAAGCCACTGGAAATTGCCGAATTGAAGCGAGTGCTGGCGAAGTGGCAAACCTCGCTAGGCGACCAGGGCTGGAACAGCTTGTTCTGGAACAATCATGACCTGCCGCGCATCGTGTCCCGATGGGGCAACGATAAGGAATACCATGAGCAAAGCGCAAAAATGTTCGCGGTTCTTCTCCATATGATGAAGGGGACGCCTTACATTTATCAAGGTGAAGAGATAGGGATGACGAATCGCCCTGTGTCGAGCATTGATGAGGTAGAGGATATTGAATCCATCAATATGTATCATGACCGTTTGTCCAAGGGATACGCGGCAGAGGACATTATCGCCTCGATCAATGCCAAAGGAAGAGACAACGCTCGCACACCGATCCAATGGGATGACAGCGCGAACGGAGGCTTTACGACGGGTACGCCTTGGCTGCATGTGAATGACAACTACAAGACGATTAACGTGAAGCGTAATCTCGACAATCCGAATTCGATCTTCTATACGTACCAGCGCTTAATCAAGCTGCGCCAAGAGAACCCGATTATCGTATGGGGCGACTTTGAGCTTATTGAGCATACGCCGGAAGAGGTATTTGCATACTACCGCATCTATGAAGGTGAAAAATGGCTCGTGGCAGCGAACATATCCGAGCAGGAGCATGGAATCACTGTCGATGGTAAGGTATCCGAGATCATTATGAGCAACTACGACCGCGCTGAAATTGACGTTACTGCGTTTATGATGAAGCCTTATGAGGTGTTAGCGGTTAAATTGTAAATCGTAAGAATTAAAATAAAGAAGATGATTCCTTTACGAAATAAGGGGTCATCTTTTTTAACGTCTACTGGATTGCTACCATCAGTGGTAACGAGCATCTTTACCAATTCGCCGTCACTTCCTTGTTGGTGATCCTCGCATAACTCTATAAAGCTTGAGGTTTTTCTTGTTAGGGGTCTGACAGGGGGCGTTAATCATGTGATTTATAAATCGAAATATGTTAGAAGCCCTTGTGCCCTGTGGGCAATATTTCCTGTTAAATGCGGAGGGTTGGTGGTACATTTGAACTACATATAAATAGAGGGGGAGAAAACATGAAGCGGGTAACAATCCTAGTCATATTAATTTCACTTTTTACATTATTGGCAGGATGTAATAGTGATAAGGAAGAGAAACAAAAATATATAGAACAAGTAAAATCAATAAATGAGAAAATCCTTTCTTCTTCTTCCGTTTCAGAAAAAGTAATCAACAGCTATTCAAAAATATGGTTGGAAGCAATCGAAAACGGGATTACACTTGAGAAATTTGCTGAACTGTTGGATACAACCAATACCAATGTCAATACGATTTATTCTGCACATCATATGGGTGTCGGGCTTCTTGAAGACAATGAGTACTCCAAAGTAGAAGATTTCAACGAGGCAATTACCATTGCAGAAACGCATTACAAAAAGACAGGCGACATTGAGACAATAAATAGTGCCAGAGCTAGTATTCAATCTGCAATTAAAGAAATAGCTTTGCCACCGGAAGAATATCAAAGTATTTACAACGAATTATTTGAACTATATAAAAACTATGAAAAATATGTTGATTTGGCAATTGACCCATCAGGTAGTTTACAAAGCTATACTAGTAAGGCTCAATCATTATCACCCGAAATTGTATCTGGGGTAAAAGCAGTAAATGCCAGATTACCTCAGTAGAAAAAGTAATGCTACTCTTTTGTTTTAGAGAAAGATGAATGACCGATATATAATACTACATAAATCAATAGTATTTGACGTGGAAGCAAGTTGAACATTTCTTATAGCAAGGAGTGAAGAGGACTAGGGACAATTGAAGTGTTAGGATACTTCTTTATCTAAAAGTATCCCTTCAAAGCCATCCCTTCTCCTCGGCAATGGCCGCGGCCTGCTGCCTCGACTCGGCATCCAGCTTTTGAATGGCAGAAGATAGATAATTTCGTACCGTGCCAATCGTCAGGAAGAGGGATTTGCTGATTTCGCTTGTCGTCAAGCCTTCCTTCGTTAGCCGCAGCATCTCAGCTTCTCTCTCGCTTAATGGATTCTCATTGTTCATAAAGAGCACTGCAGCCAGATCGGTGCTGATCACCCTTTCTCCAGCCATGACCCTACGAATGGATTCAATGAGATAGTCGATCGGTTCATCCTTAAGCAGATAGGCATTCACTTGGGCATTCATTGCCTTTTGCAAATAACCAGGTCGGGCAAAGGTGGTAACGATCACAATTTTGCAGGGAAGGCCGGCATCTCTAATTTGCATTGCCAACTCTAAGCCGTTCATGTGCGGCATTTCAATATCTACCACGCATACGTCAGGCTTATGCTGCTGTATGGCTTCCCATGCCTGCTTCCCATCCGCCACTTCCGCCAATACTTCAATATCATCTTCGAACTTCAGCAATGAGGCAAAGGCACCTCGCAGCATCTGCTGGTCTTCAGCAATCACAACGCGAATCATGTAGCTGCATTCTCCTTTCCGAGATGATGGAGGGGGAGCATCATTGCAACCGCAGTCCCTCCGGCAGGCGAGCATTTCACTGTAAGAGTGCCGTTCAGCGCGTGCATTCGTTCCTTCATTGACGGAATGCCATTTCCGCCTTCTTTGTGGCTTAGCCCGACACCATCATCAGTTATGTATATGATGTACCTGTTATCTATCACTTGAAGCTGTATCGTGCAGTGCTGCGCCTGACTATGCTTAATCGTATTTGTAATTGCTTCCCGCACAGAGAGAGCAATCATCGTTTCCTCGACACTGGATAGCAGTGGGGGAGATCCATGCTCTATAATTTCAAGCTCAATGCCAGCCGTATGCAGCAGCTTTCGCGAATGTGTCAGCTCACTTGTCAGTGAAATGAACTTCATCTCGGAAACGAGTTCCCGTACTTGCTTAAGGGCAATTCGCGAGGTATTGAGGATGTCGTTCAGCTCTTCTTTGGCCTGCTTAGGGTCTTTATCTACCCATCTAGCAGCCAGCTCGCTTTTCAGTTTGATCATCGTTAAGGTTTGTCCCAGCGTATCATGGAGATCGCGTGCGATGCGGTGTCTTTCCTCCTGCAGGGCATATTGTTCAAGCTGTTCATTGGCAGAGTCCAGCTGGCCTTGCAGGCTGACCGCTCGCGCTCTTATGTATAGGATAGAAGGCAGGAGTATCTGGATAATGATAATGGGGAGATGCATCATATACCTGGCATAGAAATCACTTTCTCCCCATCTTGCGACTACCGCGTACATAAGGGCTATGGCTGCAGTTCCGACGCCGATTTGCCATTTGGTCTTCGATCTGCCGAGCAGATCGGCGAATATAAATCCGAACATGAGAAGATTGGGGTCAATAAAGATACTGAGTACCGCAATCGTGCCGAGACCAGATACAACAGCTGCCAGCAGATAGATATTCCGATGCCATAATGCAATATAGAAGGAAATCAAAAATAAGCTTAGGATCATAAGGGATCCCAAGAGACCAAGATCGGAACGCGTGCTCAGGACAAAATAGCACAAATATACGATCGCAATTACATCTATGAGCAGAAACTGTTTCATCTGATCTCTTGGGTAGATCTTCATCGATAGCCTCCAGATTCACCTAGACTGAAAAATGCCTACCGCACGCTTGCGGACAGACTCCATAGGGCCAAGCTTGAAGATCCGCAGCCATCTTGAAGCGAACCATAGCTGGAACACGGAGATCTCCACCCAGATTGCGATAATGGTTAACGAATTCAACTTGCCGCCTAATGCTAAGCCCCAGCCATAACAGAGCACGGAAGCAATCACATTTTGCATAACATAGCAGCTTAACGACATCTTCCCTGTGTTTTCAAGCAGGCGCCACAGTCGATCTAGTTTGTTATATTGTACCATTTTACCAATGAGTGCTATATACCCAATCGACAGAAAGGGAGCAAATAAATAGCGGACGGGCATGTCGAAAATGCCGCCGGGTATGAAGATAAGCAGGTTCAATGGCACCCCGACGTAGATGCCCAGCTTCAAAAGCTTGCTGCGTTGTCGCTGCCCATTCTCATCTGGAGCGAACACTCCGGAGCGCATAAGGCGAACGCCGAGTAAAAACAGAAACACATTCAACGGAATGACAAAAATGGGCTCAAAGCGAAGCTGTACGAAATGAGATAGTCGATATTGGACTTGCTCCAGCCATGAACCGTCCTTGTAGAGAGTGACCACCTGATCAAAGTTCCCTAGTGACATATTGGCGCCCATTAACCCAAGCATAAGGATACTCAAAATTGCGATGACATGTACGCTGCCAATCACTCTCATCGTGATAGATATGGCGCGATCGCCACCACGAATAATGAAAGCGGCAATCATGCCTGTTATGCCGTAGCTCATTAAGATGTCATACTCCATTACGAGAATAAAATGAAGCAAGCCCTCCAATAGCAAAACAAGAAGCACCCACATATAGACGCCCGGCCAGGCCTTGCCCACACGCTTCGCCTGCTGATACTTCATTTCCATGCCTACTCCGAACATGATCGTTAATAAGCCGAGCATCTTGCCATTTACGAAAAATAATACGATCATGCGGAGCAGATCATCGAGCTTCCACCAGCCCGTATACGCGTACGTGGTGAGGTAAGATAAATCTCCTAGATGTGCAAATATCCAAATATTTGTCCCCAATGTGCCTAGAATTGCAAATCCCCGCAAAATATCGAGCAGACGGATTCTCTCCTGACGTTGTTCCACATGTACTCATCCTTCCCTCATATTCATCTTGCAGCTTTATTGTAGTGGGGAAGAGGGGCGGTGGAATATTCACAGCTGTAAAGGAATTAGGATGACAGGTGTCATATTGTTCGAATTTGGATAGCAAGGAATATTGTTGCGCAGGATAAGGCTACAGGATTTTGAAAGAAGGAGATAGCCGCCATATGGATCATATGATTTTTCAGGTTGGAACCGCCTTGCTGTTAGTTACCGCCGCCTCGCTAATCGCTGGGAAACTAAAGTTTTCGATCATACCATTCCTCATCGTTCTCGGTATGTTGGTCGGACCGCATGCTCCAGTGATCGGCTTGTTCGACTTAACCTTTATAGAGAGTCAGTACATAATAGCTTTTCTCGGGCGGATGGGAGTACTATTCCTGCTCTTCTACATTGGTCTAGAGTTCTCGGTTTCGAAGTTAATTAAGTCTGGGCGCAATATTGTATTTGGTGGTACCGTATATGTCGTACTGAACTTTGTGCTGGCAATGGCTTACGGATTTTTGGTTAATTTTCCGCTGTATGAAACGTTAATCATTGCAGGGCTGATGTCTGTATCCTCCACTGCCATCGTAGCCAAGGTTTTGGTTGATCTTAGACGTACAGGCAACTCCGAAACAGAGCTGATATTGGGCATGATTTTGTTCGATGATCTCTTTCTGGCCGTGTTCTTATCCGTTATGTCCGGCCTTCTGCTTGGAGGGGCTACATCTATTGGCGGAGTTCTGCTCTCCGTAGGGATTTCCATGGGGTATATGCTCGTATTCTTCATCATCGCAAGAGTGGGGCCGCCAGTATTGAACAAGCTGTTAAATATCACATCGAACGAAATCTTTATTATAGTCGTGTTTTCCCTGCTATTCTTTATTGCCGGGTTCTCGGAAACCCTGCATGTAGCTGAAGCTATCGGTGCGCTCTTATTTGGACTTGCATTGTCAGAAACAGAGCACAGCAAACGAATAGAGCATCTGGTTGTTCCTTTCCGGGATTTCTTCGGTGCGATATTCTTCTTCAGTTTCGGTCTAAGCATAGATCCGCTGACGCTGGGTGATGCTGCATGGATGGCTCTAGGGGCTGTGCTGCTCACGGTGGTGTCCAATATGGTTGCAGGCTGGATGGCAGGACGTAAGGCAGGATTATCCTATAAGGCTTCGACGAATATTGGACTTACCATTATGGCGCGGGGGGAATTCACCATCATAGTGGCGAACTTAGGTATATCAGCCGGTTTGATGCCTTTACTTAAACCTTTCTCCGCGCTGTATGTACTCGTGCTGGCTATAGTTGGCCCACTGCTGGCGAAAGAGTCGAAATATGTGTATAGCGGTCTGAACCGCATATTCAAATGGAGCAATACCAAAGAAAAAGCAAACGTACCAAATAAATAGGATTGAAGGGAGATGTCAGGCCATATGGCAACGATAAGGGAAACGGAACTACCGGGTATCGGGAAAAAGTATCAGATGGAAGCTGCGTCGGGGGATAAAGTCGTCGTCGTTATCCATGATGATGGCAGAAGAGAAGTATACCATTTCGAAGATGACGATCCAGAGCAGAGCATTTCCCAAGTGACACTGGAGGATGAAGAAGCAAGACAGCTTGCATCTATTATCGGCGGCATGAGCTATAAGCCGAAGGCATTGGATACTATCCAAGTGGAACTTGATGAACTTGTCATTGAATGGTGCAAGGTGGGGCCGTCCTTTCCATGCATTAATAAATCCATTGCCGAGCTGCAAATCCGTCAGCGTACGGGAGCAACAATCCTGGCAGCTATAGAAAAAGGAAAGCAGTATATCAATCCCGATCCTGAGGTACAGCTTACGCCCAATATGACACTCGTCATTGCAGGAGAGCGCAAACAAATCAAGCAGCTCAAAGAGCTGCTCGCACAAGGATAACGGATCATTATAGTCGGAGAGCATCTGCTTGGATAATAGCAGGTGCTCTTTTTTTTGTTTTGCTGAGATAAGACTAGCTGTGTTTACCGTGTTTGCTACCTCTCTCCATTTCTTCTCTAATGATCTGCATGAGCAGATTAGCAGAGGGCGACTGCATATATTCCTGGGCGCCTCGCCTCTGCAAGAAGCCGATTTGAATCAGGGGATCGGCGATGTTGACGTCAATTGCTGCGACTTCCTGCATCAGTGGTGTGGTATCCAATACGACGCCCACGGCAGAAGTATTCTTCACAAAGTGTGGGATTGAAGAAATCTGACTTACGGTGTTCAGGTTAGGTGATGATTCGAATCTGGCGAAATGCTTTGATAAACGCAGCGAATATAAGCAGTTTGGCCCGCCAGCTATGATTGGGTAATGGAGAACCTCTTCCAATGAGATGTTCTCCTGTGCACACAAAGGATGCGCCTGATCTGCAATGAACGTAATCCTCTCTTGATACAGCGGCTGAAAATAGAAGGGAGACGCGTCGGAAGGCTCGCCACAGATGGCAAAGTCCAGCTCCTTTTGCAGGATAGATTGGGAAAGGAAATCGGTATTTCCCGCCACAACGTGACATTGCATGTTCGGCTTATGCTCTCGGAACTTCCGCAGTGCATTTGGGAATACCGTCTCCATCATGGATTCAATTCCTCCAATCCGTACTGACCCAATTTCGTCCTGCTGCAATGCTTTCGCCTGTTCCGAGATATAGTTCCAATGCTGAATGAGACTGTCAATCTCCGCTGCCAGCATGTGGCCGGCACGGGTCAATTCCGCATCCCAGCCTCTGTTGAACAAGGGTATGCCCAGCTCTTTTTCTAAGCGTTGAATTTGACTCGTAATGGTAGATTGTGCGTAATTCAACTTCTCGGCTGCTCGGGAGAAAGTCCCTTCTTCAAGTATGGTTTTGAATGCGGTTAGTTCTTTGAGATCCATTTGCTTGTTGTCACCTCTATCGAAATAATCGAATAAGATCATGATTTTATTCAATTATACAAATGAAATTAGCGGGCGTACAATGGAGGCATCTCAGAGAAGGAGTCGATCGGATATGCCATTCATTCGGGTTAGTTACATGGAGGAGCAATATGACACCCGCCTACTTGAACAAATCAGTAAGACAATCATGTGCACTTTGATCACACACTTCAATGTGCCGGAAGATGATTATTTTCAAGTCTTTCATGCCCATAGGGCGGAGGAATTTTTCTACAGCAAGAATTACTTGAATGTTGAACGGAGCGATGGCTTGCTCTATATCCATATCACACTTAAATCGGGGAGGACGGAACAGCAGAAAACAAGCTTTTATGCGATGCTGGCTGAGGAGTTGTCGAACACGGTGAGTATAAGAAATGAAGATGTATTTGTTGTGCTTGTTGATAATGAATTCGATGATTGGTCGTTCGGCAATGGCATTGCTCAAATGCTGGATCGTCAGACAAAGAGGGGTGATTAGCATGGCTCATCGAGCAATTAAACCGCATGTAAGCGAGTCGTTAAGAGGATTAGCTCCGGCATTTGTTGATTATTCGGAGAATGTGTTGTTCGGAGACCTGTGGCAACGGGAGCAATTATCGCTGCGGGATCGGAGTCTGATTACGATTTCTGCGCTAGTTGCTGGAGGATTGAT
Organism: Paenibacillus suaedae; assembly: GCF_032337355.1. Lineage (NCBI taxonomy): Bacteria > Bacillati > Bacillota > Bacilli > Caryophanales > Paenibacillaceae > Paenibacillus > Paenibacillus suaedae. Next base: position 254,302 of record NZ_JAVYAA010000005.1, on the reverse strand, counting down.
GGAGCAACTTCCTTATCATTTGCGACTCTCGGTAGAGAATGGACTGCAGCAGGAAGAAATCGTGGAAGTGATAACGCACCTTGCGTATTATGCAGGCTGGCCGCGTGCAGCTTCGGCGCTGCAGGTGGTGGAGGTGGTCTTCGGGAATAAGGCGTAATCATGGATAGAAAAAGCACAGCATCTAGCGAATGGCTAAGCACTGTGCTTTTTATGTTCAAGCCACTATTGCTGACTCACGAATTCTGTAACTCCAAAGGCAAAAATGCATAATCTCCGTCTCTTACGATTTCGCATTTGCGAACCGGAATCGGGTGCTTAAATAGAGGGCCGTCGATTACGGTCGTGTGGAACTCTCCACCTTCACCACATGGATCAATTCCGCGTGCGAGGAGCTCCTCCACGAACTCGTGAGTCAGCACACGTCCTAAATCTTCTTCCTTCATGCCCTTCGACAGATTGACTGTCACCAGCATCGTAACAAATCCGAGATTGATGAATTCCTGAACTGCTCCCAGATGATCCATTTCCCAGAGAGGCATTCCCAAGCCTAGCCCTGCATTCTTCGTTACTCGATCATGCCAGCAGCCGTGTTCCGGTACGTCCAAGTCCCCCGTCACTAATACTTCGGCACCTTGCTCCTTCGCATGCGCCAACAGCCCCATAAATACGGACTCATAGTCTGTCCAGCTTGCCGCACCTGCAAATATAGGCAGCCCGATGGCCTCGGCTTGTGCCCGGATAAGCTCAGGCGGCATGCCATGGGAGCGGGAACGCTTGCCCTCTTCTTCAAGCATGACGATTAAGCCTACTGCTTCTCCGCCCTGCATGGCCTTATAGAGTGCCAATGTACTATCTTTTCCTCCGCTGAAGGAAGCAATGAATCTATGTCCGTGAGCACCGTTTTTCCAAGTTGTTGCGTCTGTCATGGTTGTACGCTCCTTTGTTGTATGCATGTAGATATGGCTCGGTTGATAAAAGAATGTCGCATGACATGTGTTTTATGTTTGGATACTTTATTTTAACACTATTACGTGTGAAGAAATATGCGCAATGCAATAGTAGGCGTTTCTGATTTTAGGCATGAGAACCTTCGATGGAGACCGCCTTTTGATTGCAATTATAGTAAAATGGTAGGATGAACCAAGTTGAGGTGATAGAGATGATATATAATCTTGAAGCGTTACAGAAAGCGCACCAAGCGGGGAAGAAGCTCAAGTACTTATTCTTCTGGGGGCATACGCCTCCTGCTGACGGAAGCATCAATCAGAGCTGCTTCAGCCAATGGTGGACAGCTAGCTTTACAGTAGATGGCCATAAATATAGCTGCACGGAGCAGTATATGATGGCAGAAAAGGCAAGGCTGTTCGGTGATAACGAGATGTTGGAAGCCATTATGAACGCGAAGCATCCGAAGCAAATGAAGGCGTTCGGGCGCGCCGTGAAACGGTTTGACAACGAGGTGTGGAGCCGCGAATGCTATGACATCGTGAAGCGAGGCAACTTCGCGAAATTTTCGCAAAATGAGGAACTGTGTGCGTTTCTCAAGGCGAGCAAGCAGCGGATTTTAGTGGAGGCAAGCCCAGTTGACCGCATCTGGGGTATTGGAATGGCTAAGGATCATCCAGATGTGGAGAATCCGATGAAATGGCGGGGCGATAATTTGTTGGGATTCGCCCTAACCGAAGTGCGAGATCAGTTATTGGCGAATGGAACGGAGTGACGCCGCCACAGCCAAATAGGCTGCCCCTAATGTTAGAAGGCAGGGGGCAGCCTATTTACTTAACCGTTAGTGATTCTCCTTGTCAACCATAACGATAGATTGCCCACGATACATACATGCGGAGCTCCATTTTTATCGTAGTACCGGTAAGGCGAGCGCATATATCCCTGCCATGTAGATCGTACGCGGCTTATGCATCGTTGTGGCGCGATTCATTCGATTTCCCTCCTCACTTATTTAAATCCAGTCAAGGCTGAGCCAGACTGCATAAAGTATTTCTGCCCGAAGAAGTAGAGGACGATCATCGGCAGTGTCATTACGGTAGAGGCGGCCATGAGCTTCTCCCATTGTGCCCCGTGATCCTGCTGAAAGCCTTGCAGGCCAAGCGTTATCGTCCATTTGGCTGAATCGTTCAAATAAATAAGCGGCCCCATAAAATCCACGTACGCCCATACGAAAGAGAACAATGCCACGGTAACGAGGGCGGGCTTCAGGATAGGCAGGATAATTCGGATATAAATTCGAATCTCAGAAGCCCCATCTATCTTGGCGGCCTCAGACAGTTCTGTCGGTATACCCATTAGAAATTGCCGCAACAGGAAGATAAAGAAGGGCGCCCCGAAGAAAGCTCCGATCGTTAACGGTAAAATCGTATTCACCCACCCAAGCTTTGTGAAGATGATATATTGCGGGATCAACTGAACTTGTGCGGGTAAAATCATCGTGGCAACAACGATCGAGAAGATGATGCCGCGCCCTTTCCACGGTATTCTTGATATGGAATAGGCAACAAGCGGCGCTGCGAATAATTGTCCGATAATATTGACGGTACAGATGATGAGCGTGTTGGTCATATACCGGGCGAAGGGGATGGTTTCTAGGGCGGCTGCATAGTTGGACCATTGGAAAGTGTCCGGCAGTAGGTTAGGCGGAAGCTGGAAGATCTCATCCGGTGTCTTTAGGGAGGTCATGACCAGCCATAGAAACGGAAATAGAAACAGAAACGAGAACAGAATAAGCACGGCATGCGGCAAAATCGATTTTCGAAGCTTCGCGGCCACGTCAGTCACCTCCGTAATAGACCCAGCGTGCCGAGGTCTTCATAAGCACGAATGTAATGAACAGGACAAGGATGAATAGAATCCAGGCAAGAGCAGAGGCATAGCCCATTTTCAAGTACACGAATGCTTCTTGATACAGGTTAACTGCATAGAACAGCAGGGATTGATCCGGCCCGCCGAGCGATTTGCCCCCATCTACCTTCCCGCCCGCCAGGATGTAAGATTCCGTGAAAATCTGAAATGATCCGATTAAGCCCATAATGAGCTGGAAGAGGATGATGGGTGACAGTCCTGGTAAGGTGATGTTCCAAAATCGATGCCACCAGTTCGCCCCATCAACTTGAGCCGCTTCGTAATATTGCTTCGGCACGCCCTGCAAGGCAGCGAGGAAGATGAGAGCTCCTGCACCGGTTCCCCATAAGCTCATGAGAATTAATGAGGGCTTCGTATACTGGGGATCCAGCAGCCAAGCAGGATCAGGAAGACCTAAGGAGCGTAGAAGGGTATTGATTAGGCCAAAATCCGGGTTCAGCATCCACGTCCACAAGAGGGCGCTGGCGACGATCGGAATGACGGAAGGCAAATAGAAAATCGTCCGATAATAGTTGATTCCCTTCACCTTCGTATTCAACAGCAGGGCAATCAACAGAGAGACAATAAGCGTAATAGGCACGGCAATGAAGGTCATGAACAAGGTGTTGCGAAGTGAACGATAGAAGCTCTCATCCTCAAATATTTGCTTATAGTTATTCAATCCAACCCACTTGGGCGAGCTGAACAGATCATACTCTGTCAGGCTGAAATATAAGGAACTGAAGAACGGATATACCGTAAAGGCTAGAAATCCGATAATCCAAGGGGCGGCGAACGCTAGGCCGAGGAGGAAAGTATGCCTCTCCTTCTTCGACCAGCCTCTCTTCTGCCTAGAAGGGGCAATGGATGAGGAGACGTTCATCTTGAGTGCCCTCCTTTCGTCAACAATACGTGAATCGGCTCTGGCTTTGCTGCAAGTAGCCGGATGCGAAGGCCATAATCTATACAGCTTTTATTTCACTAACGGCTGAATCTTATCTTTCACCTTCTTCAAGCCTTCTTCCATGCTTACGGTACCCCTTAGAATGGCATCAACCTGTACGGCGAACTCTGCAATATACTCATTGGCGAAGGAAGTGGCAGGGAAGGAGCGCAAGTTCTGGCTCGTGGAGTACTCCAAGAACTCTTTGAACCCTGGCACATCGTTATAGGCGGGATTTTTCAGCGCAGACAGCTTCGTCGGCAAATTCCCGATTGCTGCCGTGAATTCGGCCATCTGCTGCGGCTCTGTCATCCACTTCAAGAACTTCCAAGAAGCTTCCGGATGCTTCACACCCTTCGGGATGTAGAATACGCTTGTCGTTACATTGCCCGGATTTTTCAGGTCTGGGTGATTCTCGTCGTAAGGGATAGGAGCTATGCCGTAGTTCAGATTAGGTGCGAACTGCTTAATGAAGGTCGGCAGCCATTCGCCGTCGATTGTCATGGCATACTTGCCGGAGAAGAACGGATTCTGAGCGGACATATATTGCCCGAGACCGGAAGAGAAGCGATCCAAGTTGGCTGAGCCGTACTGATCCCAGATGCCCTTGGATAATTCGAGTGCAGCTTTGACCCCAGCATTGTCGGGTGTTACCTGCTTCGCAGCCTCATCGTAGAACGAGCCATTGTACGCATTCGCGAAGGTGTACGTATCCATTCCCGGCCATAATCCGAGCCGCTGCAGGCGACCTCCATTCTCCACAATGCTAAGTGCCTTGATGTACTCCTTAAGTTGGCTGATCGTCTCCGGCGGCCCGCTAAAGCCAGCCTCCTTCAAAATATCTTTGTTATAAAACAGCATCGTTACGTGCATGGCAATCGGTATGGCATATGTGTTGCCGTCGTGCTGGGAAGTGCTAATCGCAGCGGGAACGAAGTCTTTCATATCAACGCCGTCTTTAATGATGTAATCATCAAGCGGCATCATGGCACCGCGAAGTCCCCAAGGTACTACGTTTTGCCCGAATTGGGACGCGATATCGGGGGGATTTCCTCCCGTGATGGCGGTCAACTGCTTCTGATAATCACTCTGGGACAACCCCTTCACCTGAATATCCGGATTGGCAGAGTTCCACTTGGCAATCAGCTTCTCCAGCGCTGCTGCCTCCGGTCCAGTCCATCCATACCAGAAGCTCAGTTCTACCTTCTCCTTGGAGGATGAATTGCCAGACGCTCCTTCTTCGCTGGAGGTGTCCCCCCCAGAACAACCTGCAAGCATGGAGAACGCGAGAATGAATGCAAGACACCACATCAACGGCTTTCTTTTCATGACTTTTCCCCCTCCATCATTCAGAAATGTATACTTCCGATCTCCCGATGAAGCATACCGTGCGCATAGGGCATGCAGACCGAGCTATCCGGAAGTGTTCAAATATCGTCGTCAATTTCCCTCCCTTCTGGACTTGAAGTATTCCCATGGTAGCATGTATGCGCTTTATTTTGATTTCATTTTCGTGTGCAAAAGTGGGATTATCGTATGCGTGGCGTGCCTGGCTCCTGCTGGATCGCTTGCTTGCGGTAGGAGGTAGGGGAAATGCCGGTGTATTTCTTGAACATGCGGCAGAAATAAGAAAGTTCGTTGTATCCGATCGCATAGCAGACATCGGTAACGGACAGTTCAGGCTGCTTCAACATCGTAAGGGCATGAAACATGCGAAGATCCGCTAGGTAACGATTGAACGTCTTGCCTGTCCATGCCTTGAATATGCTGCAAAAGGTAGAGCGGGACAATTTCGCGAGCGAGCAGAGCGTGTCCAAATGGAGATCCTCATGATAGGCTGCATGGATATAATCGATGACCCCAGTCATAATCGACCGATATTTCTCGGTTTTCTCGTATCCTTCCTGCACAAGATCTTTGTTAATTTCCCGGATAAGCATCGAGAGGAGGAGGAGCAGGTTGGATTTCAGTACGATTTGGAAAAAGGGGGGTCGCCGCTCATATTCGGCAAGCATTTCTTTGAGCACATGACGGACACGCATTTCCGTAATGTGTTCGAGCGTAATTCTCGATTGTGCGCTATCATCGCGGCTGAGGAAATATTCCAGATAGGCAACATCGAAAAAGAGAGGTTCCATCGGCTTCTCCTCGAAGCGCTCGTTAATAAAAGAAGGCATAAACTCACAGCCGTAGATTTCAATGTTCTGTTCAGGGGGAATATCAATACTGTGCAAGGTAAATGGGGGGATGACAAAAATATCGCCCTGTTCAATCTCGAATCGCCGATTGCTGACGGTATGCCAGAAAGCTCCTTTCGCCACATACCAAATTTGAAAATAGTCGTGGCAATGATAGGTCAGACTATGCTGCTTGTACAGCCTGTACATTTTGCAGGGCAAGCCTTCGAGCATTTCCATTTTGGATGTGAAGTAGATAATGCCTGAGCGAGTCCATTTCCCAATGTCGGCTGCTTTCCACTGAATATCCAATGCCGTTCACTCCTTTGCATCATGTAAATGGGGATCGTCTGAAGAGAATGCCATTTCCATCGAGCATGCTAATCAGTTTAGCTGTAAGATGCAAATATCCTCCCGCAGAAGAGGTGCAGGAGGATATTTACCTTATTGCAAGTATATTCACGAGCCCCTCGTAATTACAGGGTTTGTCCGCTGTCTACCGTGATGATTTGCCCCGTCATCGCTTCTTGCTCCAAGGCGGAGCAGATGAACTGAGCAATATCCTCCGGCGTGGAGATCCGCTGCAGCAACAGATTAGGAGCCAGATGCTGCATCCGTTCTTCCTGTCCGAGCCACCATCTTGTTGCTACCGCTCCCGGAACGACGCAATTGACCCGAATGCTGGGTGCAAGCGCTCGTGCTAAGGATTTGGTCAAGCCATGAACTGCCGCCTTGGATACCGCATAGGGAAGGGAAGAGCCGAGTCCCGTCTGTCCAGCTATACTGCCGACGTTGACGATCGCCCCGCACTGCTTCTCCTTCATATAAGGCGCGACGGCCCGCGCACAGTAGAACATCCCCTTCACATTTACGTCGAACATCTCATCCCATACTTCCTCCGTTGCAGCGTCGAGATCCTCCATCGGAATATGCTTCGTAATGCCTGCGTTGTTCACCAGTACATCAATCGTCCCGAAGGCCTGCACAACCTCATCAACCATTGCTCTGACTTCATCATCTTGTGAAATATCGGCTTGAACCGCTATGGCGCGCCCGCCACCCGCACGAATGAGTTGTACAACTTCTTCTGCATCGGCCTCGGAACGCGAGTAGTTAATGGCAACTGCTGCTCCACGCTTCGATAGAGTAAGAGCGACCGCCCTGCCGATTCCGGTGCCTCCACCCGTTACGACTGCCACTTTATGCTTCAAGTTCATATGTATTCCCCTCTCCTTGTTCATCCTATTGTCCATTGTATCGGCCGCCTATCTATTTGTATAATTGAATGATTTGAAGATATAATTCAATAATATTGAACTTATGAGCAGGAGTACGCTAATGGACATCAAAACCTTAAAAACATTCCAGTGTATCGTTAAATACGGCAGTTTTAACCGTGCGGCAGAGGAAATGAACTACGCTCAATCTACCATTACGATGCAAATACAGAAGCTGGAGAAGGAGATAGGCGCACAGCTTTTCGACCGAGGAAAAACGATTCAACTGACAGAGGCAGGCAGATTGTTCTACGAACAGAGCCTGGATATTGTAAATCGCATGGAACAGCTGCAGATCAATATAGCGGATATGAAAAACGGGGAAGCGGGATCAGTTCGCATTGGCGCAACAGAACCGACGGCTAGCCATCGGCTGCCTATTCAGATCGCACAATTCATGAATAACTATCCGAGGATTCGTATTGCTGTGGAAATTGCGAGCACGCCTGTATTGGCGGAGAAGCTGCTTCGCGGTGAAATTGATTTTGCGATTTGTTCGTCTCCAGAAGTAGGCACCGATCTTCACTTCGAACCGTTATTTATGGAGAAGTTTGTTCTGTTATTGCCAGAAAATCATTCGCTCACTGCACAAAATACCATTCAGCTGACAGATATCGAGGGGCATCGCTTATTGATCACGGCAGAGACTTGTCCGTATCGTAAAAAGCTTGATTTCATCCTGCAGGAAGCCGGACAGTTATCTATGGACACCATGGAGATTGGCAGCATGACGGCATTGCAGCATTACGTACAAAGGGGGCTAGGAATTGCTTTAGTCCCACAAATAATGGTGGACCCGATACCTGAAGGAATAACTGTACGAGCGATAGGCGGAGCCGAAGTGGACATGCTGTCCGGAATGCTCAGTAGATCAGCGGTACATCCGTTAAAGTGTGCTGCCGCAAATATATATCGGTTTTTGGAAAAGGAACTTCGCCAAAACTGATGTGGAAGGATGTTCAGCTTATCTGTAACAAGTCTGCAAAACGCTGCAATTATTGTTAAGAGGTTAATATTTATTGACTAACAATAAATACTGATCTACAATGGGTCTCAAATCCATAGAAAACGGAAGTTGAGGCTGGGGAAATGAAAACATCCATGAGTTCAAGAGTTGTGAACATCATTGTGGCATGCGGTATTGTGTTAACCTTGCTCGCACTTTTGGCGACTCCTTTACTGCTGACTGCCTTTTTAAAGAGTGCCTATTCTATTCTCGATCAGGACATGGTGACCGTGATAACGAGCAGTATCTATTTATGCGCGGTGCCGTTTGTGATGGCTTTATTTCAGCTCAAGAAACTTAGTAAAATAGCGTTAGGCGGCAATCCGTTCACCCATCATACCGCAAAGGCATTGAAGGTCATTGCAGTCTGTGCATTTATTGAGATTGTCTTGTTCAATGGTTGCTCCGTATTTTTGATATACGCTTACGATCTATTCTTATATGCGGCGACTATCGTCCCGATGGTAGTCGTAACGTTCCTTGCGCTAACAGGTGGGTTATTGAGCTTAACCTTGGCTCAGTTGTTTGAGGAGGCTGCGAGAATCAAGGAGGAAAACGATCAAACGATATAAAGCGAGGTTATAGTTGTGGCAATTATCGTGAATCTGGATGTAATGATGGCCAAGCGGAAGATGAGCTCGACCGAGCTCTCGAAGCAATTGGGTATCACGATGGCTAACCTGTCGATATTGAAGACGAATAAAGCGAAGGCGGTGCGCTTCTCTACACTCGATGCGCTATGCAAGATTTTGGACTGTCAGCCCGGCGATATTCTCGAATATGTTGAGGATGAAGAAGAGCAGGAAGACAGCTCTCACACCTAAGAAGTGCAGGATATCCGTCTATGAACCGAACACCACAAAAAGCAATCAACAGCCGTCCGAGTGGCCTCGGGGCAAGTGGATTGCTTTTTTGTTTGTTGTCTGTTATTGTACCGTCACAATCGTAACGCCTTTCATCACATTGGCGGGCTTATCCTTGTTATACAGCCAATAGGAAGGTGTATCCGCAATCTGTTGAATTCGCAGGAAGAATGCTGACTGCGGCAGTTGATCGGATTGAATGATAAGCATATTGCCGTCGACAGAAATAAGTTCTGGTGGAAGGGGGAGCTCTGCCTTGCCCGTTACAATGCTTACACTGCCGGGACGCTTGGCGGAAGCTTCATCAATCCGCTTTTGAAACGAAATCACGACCTTATCTCGCTGTGGTCTGGCGACCGCAGTCGGGACAGGGGCTTCGTCGTACATATACTTGCCGAGATGATATTCATAGGCAGTCCAAGTAGAGAACCCCATGTCCTGTGCTACCTCGCCGAATTCTTGAAGCCATCTGCGATCCTTCACCATCGATAGGGTAGAGCCGATATCAGCCTGCACACCTAGCGGAATGTTCGGATGGACGGCACGTATCTGATCCACAAAGTTCTGGTAACTGCGAATATACTGTGGCGGCAGCTTGCTCTGCGGCTTCATCCAATCTGGCCAATGCGTCTGCAGGAAGTGAAGGTCAGGCTGAACGGCCGAGATCATCGCCGCAGCATCGAGACCTTGCAGCTCGCGGAGCTTGGCAACGGAGTCAGGTCCGGCGTCTATCGCCAGCGACCAAGTAGCCACTAGGATGTCGCATCGGGCTTCTCGTACTCCGCCTTCTCCGTTCATGACCTCATTCAAGAAGCTGTTCACCGCTTTGACGCGAAAATCAACCCAATCCTGATATAGTGCCTTATTGGTCAGATAATAGTCCGGCTCGCGCGGATTGGTGAAGTTCGGAATGCGTGGGTGCCCGTACTGTTCCTTGAATGCCGCTTGGGCAAGGGGGCCAACATCGCCGTATACACCACGCTTAATTCCGTCCCATTCAGGGAAATACGGTTCTGCTACCTCGATCCCGTCAAAAGGATAATCGCGTACCAATTGGGCGAGCTTCTGCTTCTTCCATTGGACATAGTCCTTACTATGCGGGGAGAAGCGATAGTAACCGTCATTCACAGGCTTCAGCAGTTCCATTTGCCAGCTAGGCCATTCCGGAGGGAATCCCTCTACGGAGTAAGATCCGTTGCCGAGTACAAGCGCCCATACGTACAACCCTCTCTGCTTGAATGCCTCAATGAGTTCACGATTGACGTTGTTTTCGTTAACGACGAAATAATGGACACCCACAAAGCCATTTTGGATAATCTCATCAGCAATGCTGGCTGCCGAGCGATCTTGATAATAGCGGAAAGTCGGATCTACCTGGATCGTAGGCCCTACAAGGGCAGGGGAATGTTGTTTCGCAAGTGGTGAGCAGGGATGCAGCTTCTGCTTGGGCGATGTATTCGTGATCGATGACAGCAAGATGGGAGGAGGTAAGCGATCCGTATGGGAACCGGTTAATCCGAAATTACGAAACGAACGAAATGAAAACATCACAATACCTCCTCTTATGCCGGCTTCTTGCTGCACTGCATCTGCCTCATGTTGAACCAGAGCCTATTGCGGCCCAATTATTATTGTTCCTTTATAACGAATTGGTTCATGAAATGCAAATTGTCCATTCCACTCTTCTCTTGCATTACGAATGGACAGCAGCGCAAGGGAGCTCAATCCATTCATACGGCTGCTGCAATGCTTTCATTCCATTTTCAATAATGGAAATAATCATAATTGTCTGTTCAGACGGAACGGTCGCATGACCAGACTCGAAGAAAGCAACCAAGTCGCGGGCGAACAGCTGGAAGAAGTCCGATTCCACCTTCAAGATGCGGCTGCTGCCTGAGTGATATTTCACCGCCATCGTAAATGGGCATTCGTCGCCAAGATGGCGAACTGTTGCTTGCCTGCCATCCCCGAATTCAATCAGCAGCGCAGGGGCTGTCTTCGTTCCAATAGACATTACTCGCTTCGCGTCTGCTCCCATCAGCGAAACAATCGGTTCGATCTGATGAATGGAGTAGTTATGAAATGCACCAGGCCCCAAGCTGGATATAACCTCAATCCCATCACGGTCTGCTTCGGTATATTCCGCTGCATATCGCAGGGCCGATGAGGAGTACAGCGGCGTGCCGTGCTTAGCAGCATGTTCGAACAAGCGAATGGCCGCAGCCCGATCAGGGGCGAACGTCTTATCGATATACGTCGGCTTGCCAGAAGCCAGCGGCAGCTCAGCAAGGATTTCGTGCTGCTCTGGATGGTCAGGGGCGAGCACGATTAGGTAATCACTCTGCGCGACAACTTGCTCAATGCTGTCCAATAGCTGAACACCATGCTTCTCCGCCCATGCAGCATTGCTGAGCCCATGTTCCGAATCCTTCAGGCCATAGGCATAGGCGACCTCCATGGTTCCTTCAGAAGCATTGCGAATCCATGCTGGATAATTATTGGCATGCCATTCGTCTAAGTAATAATCGATAAACCCGATCTTCTTCATGCGAACGAACCTTCCTTCGCGAACGAGATTTCCCTTCTTTGTTCGGATGAATCGTAAATAGCTTGCAGCATCTTGGCAGTCAGAATAACCGTATCAATATGGGAAGGCAGCTTCTCGCCGGATTTAATACAGGAGATGAAGCTGTCAATCTCGTTCTGGAACATATCTGTCTTATTGAACTTCGGCGTGCTCTCCATCAGAGCCCCATGCTTCGCGCTGTAGATCGTGAAGTCTGCGCCGTACTGCAGGCGGATGCCAGCCTTATCGCCTAGGAAGTCGATGTACATTTCATCTACGCCAATGTTCTGAGCCCAAGCGCCATTGACTGTAATGGAAGGACCGGAAGTGCGGATCATTGCCGTTACAAAGTCATCTACATCGTAAGTGCCTGCATAATTCGGAGGCCCTGCCCACATGTTGATGTAGGAGTAGTTCTCCATATCCTTGCCCAGCTTGCTATAAGCCTGACCGGTTACGGTCTGCGGATCTGGATCGCCCGTGCAGTACATCACGATATCGAGGAAATGCACGCCCCAATCAATGAGTGCGCCTCCGCCGGCAACAGCCTTGTTCGTGAAGTCCCCGCCAAGACCAGGGATCGAACGCTGGGAGCGGAAGCTGACGTAAACATGGTACAGTTCGCCCAAATCGCCGTCGGCAATCATCTTTTTAATAATATTCACGCCAGTATTGAACCGATTTACGACCCCGATGTTCAGCGTCATGCCTGTCTCATGCTGCACCTTCTGCATTTCCAGTGCCTCTGCATACGTTCTGGCAGCTGGTTTCTCGCACAGCACATGCTTGCCTGCGCGCATGCAATCAATCGCGATGGAGGCATGGCAATAGTTCGGTGTACAGATGGACACAGCTACGACTTCCGGATCATCCAGAATGATATGATAATCCTCAACTGCTTCCCCACACTCGTACTTCTCGACAGCTTGCTCTGCCCGTTCCTTGCGAATATCACAGAAATACTTAATCTCTACCTCTGAATTCGCCATATAAGACGGGATGTGGGCACTGTTCGCAATCGTCCCGCAGCCGATAATGGCAACAATCGTTTTACTCATATCGAATCCCTCCAAGGTATGGGGCCAGTAAGGAACTAGGCCGAATTAGTTCTAGTGACTTGCGCAATAAGTACTCCCATGGTAGCATGTATGCGCTTTAATTAATTTGACTTTCGTATATAAAATTGGGATTATTGTTCGATTTTCGAGTAGGGAACGCCTCAATCTACGTCTTCTACAGAGCTACTGCAATGGGCGTGCATATTTTACAGATTCCGGACAAATCCCATATATAGTGGAATCCTTGCCATCAATCCCATATACTTAGAGCTTACTGATTTGAAAATATAGAATGAATGGAGATATGAAACATGTCTAATTTGCCTAACTGCCCTTCCTGCCAATCGGAATATACGTATGAGGATCGCAATATGTTGGTATGCCCGGAATGCGGGCACGAGTGGTCTGCGAATGCAGATGCTAGCCATTCGGAAGATGACAAGGTCATTCGCGATGCGAACGGCAATATATTGAACGACGGAGACACGGTATCCGTCATTAAGGATTTGAAGGTAAAGGGAAGCTCTTCCGTGATCAAAATCGGAACAAAGGTGAAAAATATTCGCCTTGTTGACGGCGATCATGATATTGATTGCAAAATCGATGGCTTTGGCGCCATGAAGCTGAAGTCTGAGTTTGTAAAAAAGATATAAGCGAGCTATGCGAAAATGTAAAGCCCACCTAGACGACTGTCACAGGTGGGTTTTATTGTGTTCGCTATTCAATTTGTATGGGTTGAATTGGGCATCGCAGAGCGACGGGAGTGTCACGCTGACAACGTTGTTCTACGTATGCTCAGCTTTCAGTCATGATACCTCCATTTACATGAAGCACCTGACCTGTGACATAGGAGGAATCATCGGAAGCTAAATAAATATAAGTCGGTGCAAGTTCAAATGGCTGTCCGGCACGTCTCATTGGGGTGTCGCGTCCAAAGGTTGAGACATAGTCAGCTGAGTAACTGGATACGGTAAGCGGCGTCCATATCGGGCCCGGAGCGACAGCATTGACGCGTATGCCTTTATCAACAAGCTGCAGTGATAATGAACGTGTGAAGGATACGACGGCCCCTTTGGTAGAGGAATAATCAACTAGCAATGGAGCGCCTGCATATGCGGTTACAGAAGCGGTTGAGATGATGGAGCATCCCGGCTGAAGATGAGGCAGGGCGGCTCTGGTCAAATAAAACATTGGGAATATGTTCGTGCGGAACGTATTTTCCAGCTGTTCGTCAGAAATGCAGAGCAAACTTTCCTGAGGAAACTGAACGCCTTGGTTCAGCACAAGCACATCAAGCCGACCATAGTGTTCGATTGTTCTGCGGACGACCTCTTGGCAGTGTGCTGGCTGACGGAGATCGACTTCAAGCAGCAAGCATCGCGCTCCATAGCTTTCAACCATTTGGCGGGTTGCCTCTGCATCTACACGCTCGTATAGATAGGCGATTGCAACGTCTGCTCCTTCCTTGGCAAATCCGATTGCAACAGCACGTCCGATGCCGCTGTCACCACCAGTAATAATCGCTACCTTGCCCGCCAGTTTGCCGCTGCCTTTGTAACCTGGATTATCGGAAATTGGCAGAGGGTGCATCAAATATTCAAGTCCTGGCTGCACATTCTGATGCTGCGGCGGGAAGGTAAGGGGGACTTGGCGACATTGCGTTTCGTAGCTGTAATAAGGAATCATCGGAATCATGGCAAGACATCCTCCTGTGACTTTGTAAACTTACAGGCAGGATATTCGCCTACGCTAAGATCGGTGCTTCACAAGTGATCTGCACTCGTCGTACGACGTTGTCTTTCCACTATACCACTTGATCATGGAAGCGGCGGGAACTGCCAAATAATAAACAAGCACAAGTCGGTTATGCTCATGGACCTGTCAGGAGGGAGATGGTATAATACGAGGTAGAACAACAGGTTGAGGTGGCTATTATGGCAACGGCAATTTCCTTTTTTGCAGGTGCTGGTGGACTCGATACAGGCATTCACCAGGCAGGCTTCGATATTAAACTATCACTTGAAATAGAACCTATCTTTTGTGAGACGCTTCGGGCAAACTATCCGGATATGAATGTGGTCGAAGGCGATATTTCGGACTATTCTCGGGAGCGCATCTATCGAGAGGCAGGCTTGGATGAGGGACAGGACATTGACCTTATGTTCGGCGGCAGTCCTTGTCAATCATTCAGCACGGCGGGTAAAAGGCAGGCATTTGAAGATCCGCGCGGTAATGCGATGTTGAAGTTCGCGCAGCTGGTGGAGGAGACACGCCCCAAGGTTTTTCTATTGGAAAATGTGCGCGGACTGCTGTCTGCTTCTTTGAAACACAGACCGCTCCGCCAGCGGGGAGAGGAGCATGCTCCGCTTGAGCCGGAGGAGATGCCCGGCAGTGCGCTCGCACATTTGCTCCAGCATTTCCATGAATACAATGTGACCTATGAACTGCTGAAAGCAGCTGATTACGGGGTTCCTCAGTCGAGGGAGCGGGTATTCTTTGTCGGCGTACGCAAGGACTTGAGTACAACATATGCGTTTCCCGCCAAGACACATGACGCTGAGGGCGGCGAAGGGCTGTTGAGATGGGTGACGCTTGGAGATGTCTTGCGCGACTTGAACGTAGAAGAGCACCATTACCCTCGGTATTCACCGGAGAGATTGTATTACATGCACATGATTCCGCAGGGTGGAGGCAACTGGCGAAGCTTGCCCGAAGAGTTCGTAGAACTGGCTATGGGCGGCGCCTATGAGTCGGGCGGAGGCAAGGTAGGCTTCTATCGGCGCCTATGGATCGATCGGCCAGCCCCAACGCTGCTGACCTCGCCCATTCAGAAGAGTACGAATCTCGGACACCCGTATGAGGATCGTCCGATAAGCATTGAGGAATACATTGCCCTGCAAGAATTCCCGAAGGAATATCATGTAGCAGGCACATTATCTCAGCAATATACGCAGATTGGAAATGCAGTTCCCGTCCGTCTTGCAAGAGTGCTGGGCAGTTCGATCATGCAGCTGCTTGAGCGCATTACAGAGATACAAGAAGCGAATCCAATGGAAGCAACAGCAAGCAGGTAACATGGGTTTCTTCTTATATGGCCTATAAGGACTTCAAGGTGCAGAGATCATTGCTGCACTTTTTTTGTGCATCTATACGTGTAAAAAAATAAGTAGATTCACCTCTCGTGGTTAGGACTTTAAGAGGTTTACATGATTCATCCAATAACCCATATAGGCTGATTGACATGCATATGATACAATAGGTGAAACCAATAATTAGGAGGTCTATTCATTTGATCGGACGTAGCGGAAATCCAACACTTAATGAAGAAACGTTTGCAAATCAGGGTAACTATGAAAATCAAGAACGAATGACGATCGGCGGTACCGTCAATAAATCGTTCATGGCACTGGCGCTGCTTGTTGGAGCGGCAGTCATATCGTGGACCATGTTCGCGAATGGATACAATATGAATCCATATTTAATAGGTGGAGTAATAGGCGGCGCGATTCTAGCACTTATTATCAGCTTTGTTCCGACAACGGCCCCGTTCCTTACGCCGATTTATGCGATAGCCAAGGGACTTTTCTTAGGTGCTATATCTGCAAGGTTCGAAGCATGGCAAGGAGGAATCACCCTTCAGGCAGTATTGCTGACAATGTGCGTATTCATGGGCATGCTGCTGGTGTACAGACTTGGGCTAATCAAGGCGACAGACGGATTCCGTAAAGGTGTCATTACGGCGACAGCAGGAGTTGCCCTTGTCTACTTGTTCAGCTTTATTTTGGGATTTTTCGGTATTACCATTCCTTATTTGCACGAGAGCTCGCTTATAGGCATTGGAATATCTGTCGTTATCATCATCATTGCAGCATTGAACTTCATTCTTGACTTTAATTTGATTGAAGAAGGTGCGGAACAGGGCGCTCCAAAGTATATGGAGTGGTATGGTGCATTCGGATTGCTCGTGACGCTTGTATGGCTGTACATTGAGATTATTCGTTTGCTTGCCAAGATCGCTAACCGAGATTAATAGGTCTGCTTGTATTTTTAAGCCATTCCTCTCTAGGGATGGCTTATTTCGTTTACTTCTGTAGAGATGAGTAGGCTGACATAAGCCGTTCACTCTTAGGCATATGGGAAGTGCTCTGCTCATTTATAGCTAATATAGGCTCCATTTTCGTTAAATTTATCCCTCGAGTAGAGGAATTCACCCTTGTAGTAGCATCCTGTATCCCTCTACAATGTAAGCAATTAGACCTAGTAGTTATCGAGCCTGCATCACCAGCCACGAGTAGTTCCGGTACTACCGCATATCCATTCTTATATTCACATCCAAATTTACTTTTTCCCGAATAGACATTCATCTTATCCTCATCACCGTATAGGGCATACCCAGTTTCGTAAGCGCTTTAATTAATCGAGTTCTCACTCCTTTCGAAAGCGCTTTAATTATTGCCAGACCACACTTTTACAACTTCTCGGTAGCATTCGCCTACATCATGATCATATTTCATTCCGCTTTTCATTCTGGCAAGGAGGTGATCGCTGCCACAATGACTTTGTAATATCCACCGTAACAATTCAAAAGAGGGTTATACCAACAACAGTCAACAAGATACAGCCTCATTTCGCTAACTCCAAGATACGCAGAAGCTTGAATGGTAGGATAGTGCCATTTTTTTAGGCTTGGACAAATTTGAACATGCGGGAGTGTTATGAGATGAAAAAAAGCTTGATGTTGTTAATGATTATCACCTTGATGGGCATGATGGCTTTGTCTGGTTGCGGCAGTAAAGATGCGGGGAAACCGGCTGAACCAGCGAAGGAGCAGGCAACAACGACAACACCGCAGGAGCCTGCGAAGCAAGAACCTGCTAAAGAGGAGAAGGTTGAAGAATTCTCCATGGTCATTCGTCACATCAACGTCCGTGACACTGCGAAGGCGACGCTGAAGCAGCTGGAGGATGTTGTAGCGAAGACAGAACAGGATGTTCCTGGCTTGAAGTTCAAGTTGGACGGGGTAGAGGATACAGTTAACCGTGACGTGAAGCTGAAGGCGGAGATGTCTGCCGGTACACAGCCTCCGATCTTCAACCTGTTCGGTGGCGATGACACAGTGAAGTACTCTAAGGCAGGACGTTTGCTTGATTTGACTGGGATTTTGGATGAACTGGGCTTGAAGGATGCATTCTTCAACTTAAGGGAATTTACAGTGGACGGTAAAATTTATGGCCTCCCCGAGGCTGGTTATATTGAAGGCTTCTTCTACAACCAAAAACTGTTCAAGGATGCGGGCGTAGAAGTGCCTAAGACATGGGATGAATTGATCAAAGTGTGTGAAGCCTTGAAAGCAAAAGGTATTACACCAATCGCATTGGGCTCAGGCGCAGGGGATGGCTGGGCAGCCAACATGCTTGTGAATTCCCTGTTCGTCGGCTTGGGCGGACCAGAGCTGCAAGAGGGCTTTGCTTCCGGAAAGACAAAGTGGACAGATCCAGCAATCATCGAGACATTTAAGCGCATTCAAGATTTCAAAAATAAAGGCTACATTGACCCGAACGTACTTGGTCTCAAGTATCCACAAGGTCAAGCGAATTTCTACACAGGCAAGGCTGCGATGCTGTTCGATGGCAGCTGGGCAGCGAATGCAATTACAGGGGATACTTCTACAGTGAAGGATGTAGCTGGATTCTTCCGCATGCCTGATGTTGGCGGTCCTGGCGACGGCTTGATCAATGGCGGTTGGTCGAACGGCTATGGCTTCTCCGCTACGCTGAAGGACAATGAGCTGAAGGCCGTTAAAGCATTTATTAAAAATTTATACACAGTCGAGGAACAAAAACGAAGCCTCGTTGAATCCAGTCGTATCCCTGCTATGAAGGGTGTAAGCGGTGTCGAGGGTGGTACGGAATTGGTGAAGGCGCTCGGCGAATCTCAAGGATCGGCGAAGGGTGCATTCCCGGCATTTGATGCGCTCGTACAGAAGAGCGTGAAGGTAACATTAGAGCAAACGGTACAAGAGGTTCTTGGCGGCAAGCTCACGCCTGAGAAGGCAGCTGAGCGTATGCAGCAAGCTCAAGAAAAGGGCAATAAAGAAGGG
Source organism: Paenibacillus suaedae (assembly GCF_032337355.1). Lineage (NCBI taxonomy): Bacteria > Bacillati > Bacillota > Bacilli > Caryophanales > Paenibacillaceae > Paenibacillus > Paenibacillus suaedae. Next base: position 235,459 of record NZ_JAVYAA010000005.1, on the reverse strand, counting down.
AAATAATCTCGTCGTATTGCATAGTTGGGGGCCGCAGCAGCGCTGTGGTTCCCCTTTCTTATCAGGGTTGATGCGTACATGCTGGTTCGTTAGGCATAACAGCTATTACAGCTCTGACCAGGAAGAAATAGCAGCTGATCAGGCAGCCTTCATCTATGAACGGACTCCAGCAAGTGTTTTCCTATCATTTTGTCCCGGTTATGGCCCCACGCTCACCGGATAATGGGAGATGTGAATCATGAACAAGATACTCCGGAATCGTGTCGCTTTCTTTCTATTTGTAGTTCCGGCACTGGCACTTTACATTACGTTCTATTTAGTGCCTCTATTCAAGTCGCTTCAATATTCCGTAACGAGTTGGGACGGCATTACGGAGCCAGTCTTTAACGGATTCGATAACTTCGCCAAGGCATTGTCTGATGAGAAGTTTTGGATCGCGTTCAAGAACAATATTTATTTTGTGTCTTTCTCCGTATTCATTCAGGTACCAATGATTGTGTTCGTCTCCATATTGGTCAGCGGTGTAAGGCGGATGCTTGATTTCTACAAGCTGACTGTATTTATGCCAAGTATCCTCTCAACCGCTTCGATTGCGGTTATTTGGCAGTTCATTTATTCTCCCGATGCAGGTCTGCTCAATCAAATCTTGAAAGCAGTCGGCCTCGATACATGGACAAGATTGTGGCTGGGGGATGAGAATACCGCAATGCTGTCCGTACTCGTGACCAATGCTTGGCAATGGACAGGATTCTACATTGTCCTTGTGTTGGCGGGCATATTCGCGATTCCGAAGGAAATGTTGGAGGCTGGAGAAATAGATGGTGCGGTCGGCTGGCGCAAGGCATGGCTGCTAACCATTCCGCTCATTCGCCCAGTCATTGTAGTAACGATGCTGCTCTCCATCACGGGTGCCATGAAGGCGCTGGATATTGTACTCATCATGACTAACGGCGGGCCATTCGGCAGCTCTGAAGTTATGGCGACGTACATGTATCAGCAGGCATATGCGCTTGGCGACTTCGGTTATGCGAATGCCATTGCGATCATCATTACGGTATTTACCGCAATTCTCTCGCTCATTTACCATATCATTAACAAGAAGACGTCGAAGGAGGCGGAATACTAATGAGGGCTTATCGATCCAAGCGTATTCTGTCTCATGCCGTGCTTCTCATCTACGTAGTCATCGTTATTTTCCCTATATTGTTCGTTGTGCTCTCTTCCTTTAAGGACAATACAGAGATTTTCAATAATCCTTGGGGATTGCCAGCGAAGTTAAGCTGGGACAATTATGATAATGCCTTGTCGAGTGCACATATAGGCCGGTACTTCGTGAACAGCTTATACATTAGCGTGATCGCGACGACCGCGACCATACTCCTCTCTACAGCGATTGCTTATGCAGTTACACGGATGAGGTTCCCGTCTCTAAGCAAGCTCGTAATGGGGCTCCTGCTACTGTCGATCCTCATTCCACCCGCATCGCTGCTTATACCACTGTATATGATGATTAAGGACTTCGGCATCTACAACACGCCGTTCGCCCTGATGATTCCTTATGCGGCATTCGGCATCCCGTTAACGACGTTCGTCATCGCTGCCTTCCTCAAGTCGATTCCGACAGAGCTTGAAGAAGCAGGGGTTATGGATGGACTGTCCACTTACGGATTGCTGCGCCGTATCATTATCCCATTGACGATGCCAACTCTTGTCACGGTCTTTATTTTGAACTTCATCAGCCACTGGAACGAGTACATTATGGCGAACCTGTTCTTGTCCGATCAGGAGCTGCGTACGCTGCCGGTTGCAGTTGTATCCTTTGCCGACAAATTCAATATGAACTACGGGGCGCTCACTGCGGCCATTACGATCAGCGTCGTGCCTGTCATTGTCATTTATGGTGTTCTGCAAAAGCAAATTATTGAAGGTGTGACAGCAGGAAGCGTTAAGGGGTAATCTAATCGATTTAGCAAATAGCTAGAATTGGGGAATGGGGCTGTCTTCTAGTCATAGAGGACAGCCTTTGTCATGCTGGATAGAGGAAGTGGATTGCATGCAATTGTGCATGTCCGTTATCTCATATCGGTTTCAGTACCTTGAAAGGGATGCTTTGGGGAAGGAGGATGCCCTCTTCCCATACGCGAGAAGGCCTACCCATGAGAGCAGGCCTTTGTTCGACGGAGGATGATACGAGGGTGAATGGGCGTGATTAAATGATGGATAGAGAACCGCTTCTAATCAAGTTCAATGTGGGGGAACCTTCAGTAAGCACAAGCCTCTCTTCCGCATCACGCGCTTCTTGCTGAGGCTCGACAACGTATCGATAGTTTACGGCATGTTCAAGCAGATACGGCTCTTCTCCATTCACGTAATCGAGATAGCGTGCACGCAAATTCGCAGTCTGTTCCACATAGATGACTTTGTACATCCGATTGTCCAGCTGCTTCGTCAGGAACACGAAGATTCCGATCGCTTCAGGGATAAGCTCCGCTGATTCAGGGGTAAATGGCAGTACTCGCGACCAATCCGCCATCTTCGTCGCCTCCATTTCGTTATAAATTATTCAATATGGCCAATATGGCGTGTAAACAAGACTGTCCGCAGATACCCTCAGGCCTAGATCAGAATTGATAGCACAAATAGCTAAGTAGACCTGCATAATCTCGGTAGATGACCTTAGCCTCGCGTTCTGGTTCTCCGCTTCCTAGTGCGATCAGGATCGGAACGAAATGCTCCGGTGTAGGCACAGCAAGCTTCGCGTAGGGAGCGTCTTCGGCATAGTTGAATAGAGCATCATAGTTCTTGCGTTCAATGTTGTCAATCAGCCAATCGTCGAATTCCAGCGCCCATGATTCAGTTACGTCGCTATGCAGGCTCAGATTGTGAACGGTCACGCCGCTTCCGATAATGAGCACACCTTCATGCTGCAGCTCCCGAATGGCACGGCCAATCAAGAATTGATCCCTGGCGCTCAGTTTCGGATTCACTGACAACTGTACGACAGGAGTGGAAGCGTTCGGATCGAACTGCTTGAGCAAGGACCATGTGCCATGGTCAAGCCCTCGCTCGGCGTCCAGCTCACTCTGGATATCGTGTTGGTTGAATAGATTGTGGATACGGAGAGCCAGCTCTTTATTTCCTTTAGCAGGATATTGTACGGCGAACATCTCATCCATCCACCACGGACCGAAGTCATGAATGGTGTGGTAGGTATCGTCCGTGTACGTTATTCGCGTGCTGGATTCCACTTCCCAATGTGCAGTGAATACGACGAAGGCAGTTGGCTTTACAGGCAGATCCTTGGCAAATTGAGCTAAAAATTGAGTATAGTCATTCTCCTGAATGGCGATGAGCGGCGATCCATGTGCAAGAAATAATACAGGCGCCGAAGTCGTTGTAGCGTTGGACATGATTCACACACCTTCCTTTTTTATATCTCTTAGCGTTAAATCACATAATCAGCAGGTCGGCTGACACGGGAGAGGAACTGCTTCGTCCGCTCGTGCTTCGCAGCTCTGAAGATTTCTTTCGGTGTTCCTTCTTCCACGACCGAACCCTGATCGAAGAAGATCACTTTATCTGCAATTTCCTGAACAAACCCCATCTCATGAGACACGATAATCATCGTCCGTCCTTCCCTTGCAGCTGCCCGAATAACGGCAAGCACTTCGCCGACCATCTCCGGATCAAGTGCAGAGGTTGGCTCATCGAGCAGAATTACCTTCGGTTGAAGGGCGAGTGCCCGGGCAATGCCCACACGCTGCTGCTGACCGCCTGATAGCTCGCGAGGGTAGTAGTCTTTCCGATCCTGAAGTCCGACTCGATCCAAGTAGCTGCTTGCGATGTCATGGGCTTGCTGTGTCTTCATTCCTTGTACCGTCACGAGACCTTCCATAACATTTTCAAGAGCTGTCTTGTACTTCAGTAAATGGAACTGCTGAAATACCATTGCGGTATTGCGGCGCAAGTACAGAATATCGCGCTTCGTCGCCTTGGACATATTAAGCTCATAGTCGCCCAGTGCGATTGAGCCCGCTTGCGGTGTCTCCAGGAAGTTCAGGCAGCGAAGCAGTGTAGACTTGCCTGAGCCCGAAGGGCCGATGATGGCGACAACCTGACCTTCCTCAACCGTCAGATCCACATGGTGCAGCACGACATGTTTACCGAATGTTTTGTGTAAGCCCTGGATTCGGATCATCAGCTGCCACCCTCCTCTCGTTGACCTTCAGCCGCTTTTCCCAACGCGCAATTAGGCGCTCTATCACAATTGTCACGAGCCAGTAAATGATCGCAAGCGACACATACACTTCGAAGAAGCGGAAATTGCGGGAAGCCATCAGCTTGCCTGCGGCTGTCATCTCCACAACCGAGCATACAAAGGCAAGTGAAGTGCCCTTAATCAGCCCGATTAGAGAATTGCCGAGGGTTGGCAGTGCAACGACGAGCGCTTCGGGCAAAATGATGCGGCGCAGAACCTGCGTTGTTGTCATACCCATAGAATATCCGGCTTCAATGCCACCCTTATCGACAGATTGGATAGCAGCCCGAATACTCTCTGAGTTGTAGGCTCCTTCATTCAAGGCAAAGGTGATGAGCACGAAGATCATCGGCGGAATATGGTTCGTATTGTAGTCCGTCCCGTAATAATAATTGATATACTGCATAGCCATCGGAACCGCATAGAAGGCCAGATAGAGCTGAACGATAATCGGTGTCCCTCTCATGAAGGAGACATAGAATGCCGACAGAGAGCGGAGCACGGGAATTTGCTTAATCTTGATTAGTGCCGTCGCAAGGCCGATCAGCAGGCTAAGAAGCATGGATGCAAAGGCAATTCCTAGCGTGATCGGCAAGTACGCAAGCAGTTCAGGAATTTGACTGAACACGAGTTCTACATCAAATAAATTGGGCATGCACATCACTTCTTTATGGATATTTGGAATGGAGCAGGCTTGATTATCTCGTATAGTCGGCTCCTAAATATTGAATGGACAGTTCCTTCAGCTTGCCATTGTCCAGCAGTGTGCGCAGTGCACCATCGAATGCATCGCGAATGGCAGGGCCGTCGCCTGTTTTGCTGAATATGAAATAGGCTTTCGGGTTTTGAATCTTTTCGATTTCTTCCTTAGGGAGCTCTACTGTATCAAGCGCAATGCCGTATTCCTTCTCAATGTCTCTCAGCATGACTTTTTCAGCAAAGGTGAAATCGGCTGCTCCATTGGAAATGTCTTGATAGGTTTTGATCTGATCTTGTTCGGTGTAAGCAGGCTTAATCTCTTTGTCCGGATGCTCCATGTTGAATTGTTCGACAAACAGCTGCTCGAATCCACCACCAGGACTGATTGGGATCGTTTTTCCTGAAAGATCATGAATGGATGCAATGTCCGTACGGCCTTTCTTCACCACTACCACGGTGCGATTGAAGTAGTAGTATTCGTTGCCAAATAGATATTTTTCTTCGCGTTCCGGCTTCTTGGTGATGTTATTGGCGCCAATTTGATATCGTCCAGAGTCGATGCCAGCGAATATGCTTGGGAACTCGGTCTTCTCAAACTGAATGTCATATTGCGGGAGCAGCTTGTCAATTTCCTTCAAGACAGCAATGTCGTAGCCATCGAGGTTGTTGTTCGGATCCACATATACATAAGGCTTCGGTCCGCCGCTCGTGCCGACTAGCAAGGTCTTGACCTTCTGCTCGCCGGTAGATGATGCTTGATCGGCTGCCTTGCTGCATCCTGTGGCGATTACGGTGAGTGCCACTGCAGCTGTTACGGTCAATGCCCAGAGTATCCTTTTCTTCTTGTTCATATTCGGCGTTCCTCCCTCGACTTCTATATCCGAGTAATCCTATACGGTTATTTGTTTGCCATCATACGGGATAACGGGGTGTAAATATAGTAAAAATCGGAACAACGCTAAATTTGTTGATAAGGACAGCTACTTCAGCTATGAGAGATCCAGAGGAAGAGAGGGGCGAAGAGGATTGACAGCGAACAGAAGATTTGATTTTAATATAATTAATCCGATAGGATAAATGCAATTAATGTGGGGGGTGATTATGTCATGAATGCACAGCCTGACAACTTGGGATATTTCCCTCATCAGCCATCTTTTGAACGGAAGCAGATGAACTACTTCGACAATCGGCTGTCGGCTTATCCCAAGCCGATGGGGATTCAGTATTATACGTTTTCCTTAGATGAAGCATGCAGTCATCCGATGATGATACTGCCTGATGGAAGTATTGATATTATGATTTGCTGTGATCAGGATCGCCCAAGCGCTAACGTATGCGGAACGGTGACTTCAGGCAAGCAAGGCGGGTTCCGCCAAGGGAACTGTGATGTGTTTGCGATTCGCTTCTTTCCCGGCTATGGCAGTCATGTGCTTCGCTATCCCGCCCATGAGTTCACTGATCGCGAGATCCCACTAGCTGATGTGATTCGCAATTCCTCCATACTGCTGGAGCAAATTGCAGCAGCGAACAACATGCCGGCAAGAATCGCGATATTCGAATCGTTCTATCGCCAGCTTATCCAAGAAGAGGACGAGACACCGCCCTGGCTGAAGCATGTAACGGAGCAAATCATTAGCAGCAGCGGATCGCGAAGTATGTCCGATTTATCGCAGCATACAGGGTATTCGTCACGATATATTGCGAAGGTATTCCATGAATATGTAGGGATGTCCCCGAAGCTGTTCAGCCGTATCGTGCGCTTTCAACATGTATTGGATGCCCTGCTGCGTTCGGATTATGAGGGGGTAATGGAGGAGATGATGGAGCTGGGATATTACGACCAGAATCATTTCATTAAGGAGTTCAAGGAATTCAGTACGTTTACGCCTAAAAAGTACATGGAACAGCTATGAATTCATCCGCCGCATCAATCACCCGATAGTTCAAGTAGCAATAAGCCAAGACGGAAGATTAGATATTCTGTTCTTCTTGCACGGAAGATGGACATATAAAAAGCCCCTCTAACTCGTTGAAGGAGTAGGAGGGGCATAACATCTATATTACTTTTTCAATAATAAATAGACGAAGTATGGTGCACCAATCAGTGCGACGACGATGCCGACCGGAATGCCATCAGGTTCCAACACGTTGCGTCCAATCGTATCCGCCACCAGCAGCATCCAGCCGCCTAGCAGTATCGCTACCGGAAGGAAGAGCTGGTGCCTTGGGCCGACCAATGCTCTGGCAATATGCGGCGCCATCAATCCAATGAAGGCGATTCCGCCAGTCACGGAGACGGCTGCGGCAGCTAGTGCAACGGCAGCAATCAGCAATGTCAGTCGTTCCTTCTCGATGGATACGCCTACCCCGATTGCGACAGGCTCATTGAGTGCCAGTAGATTCAGACGATTCGCTTTATATAAGGTATAGGGGATCAATACAACCAGCCAAGGCAGTATCGCCCAGATAAATGGCCAATCTGTTCCCCATACATTCCCCGCAAGCCACTTCGAGATGAAATCAACCTTGGCCCTTTCCGAAGAGGAGATAAGCACGATCATCGTTCCTGATAATGCCATGGAGAAACCGACACCAGTCAGCACCAGCCGTACAGGCTGCAGCCCTGATGTCCGTTGATACGAAAATAGATAGATAAGAGCTGCTGTAAGCACAGCCCCGATAAAGGCGACAAGAGGCAGCATATATGCGAATGAGCCCATGTCTATGGGAACGAACAGGAAGAACACCGAAATAGATACACCGGCCCCAGCATTAATACCAAGTATTCCGGGATCGGCGAGATCATTGCGTGTTACGCCCTGCAGGATGGCTCCTGATAAAGCCAGAGCCATGCCGGATAGGAGTGTAATCAGGATGCGCGGCATTCGGATAGAATACAGCACGAAGTCCTCCTTGAACGTCCCCTGCCCAAGCAGGGTAGGGAGCAACCGATCATAGGATAATGATGAGTATCCGAGACCCATTCCGACGATGACAGTTAACAGAATAAGCCCGAGCAGCAATACGAGAATAAGCCGCTGCTTTCTCAACAGAGAGGGTAAGATCATGAGAATGCTTTGCCTCCTTTATGTACAATGAACAGGAAGAAGGGCAGACCCAGCATGGCAACGATGGCTGCTACAGGTGTCTCGTATGGGCTATTGATTGTTCGTCCAAGCGTATCGGCAAGCAGCATGAAAGTAGCGCCCGTAAAGATGGACATTGGCAATATAAATCGATAATCCGTGCCGACCATAGCTCGTACAATATGAGGAATCATGAGTCCGATAAAGGCCATATTGCCAACAAGTGCTACAGATGCGCCGGCAAGCAGAACGATGACGATAAATAGGATGATCTTCACCATGAGTGTTTTCTGACCTAAACCCACAGCGACCTCTTCATTCAGGCTTAGGATGGTCAGCTGCCTGGAGAAGCCAATTGCAATCAAGATACCAACGAGGACCACGGGAACGATAATTTGAAGCTGACTCCAATTGGTACCGATAAGGCCACCTGCAGTCCATAAGGAAATTTCCCGAGATAGCTTAAAATAAAGCCCTGTCCCTTCCGCTACCGCGATGAGGAAAGCGGTGACGGCAGCGCCAGCTAGAACGATACGAAGCGGGGAGAAGCCTCCCCTCTTCATTGCACCGATGCCGAATACGATAAATGCACCAACCGCTGCACCAATGAAGCAAGCAATCGTAATCGCATAATAGTTGGCGCCAGGAATCAATGCCAGTGTAATGGCCAGCGCTGCATTGGCGCCGGCAGTAAGCCCGAGCAGGCCAGGATCAGCAAGCGGGTTGCGTGTCATGCCCTGCATGATCGCACCTGCTACAGCTAGGGCGGCACCGACGACCATCGCGCCTATTTCGCGTGGAAGACGGATATCTCGTAAAACGGAAATGTTGTCACTTGTAGCATTCGACGTAAGGGAAAGCCACACATCGCGCAGCGAAGTGTCAGCGGCGCCGAATACCATTGCCACGACGAACATTCCTGCACATAAGAGGATTCCGACAATTAACTTGCCTATAAACGGAATCGTACGTTGATTCGAGTTCACCATGCATAATGTCCCTTTCTCATAATGGTGCTTAGAATACAGGAAAAGGAATTCTTAAATATAAGAATTCCTTCTCCAGACGTTACTTGCTTGCCGCGAAATCTTTAATGAATGTCTCCAATTGGAAGTCCAATGTGAGCGGGTCATTGAAATAGAATTCATTCATATTAACCTCGAACACGCGATTGTTCTTCACGGCAGGGATATTTTTATACGATTCCGTTTCTTGGAATGAATTGTCGCCAGCTTTGTTTCTACTGAGAATGACATAGTCGCCTGCGAATTGCGGAAGAACCTCAGTAGAGAGTGCGAAGTAGCCAGGTCCCAACGCTTTTTCTTTGACTTTCTCCGGCATGTTCAGCTTCATCTCTTGGTACAGAATCTCCGTTCCACGTCCCCAGTTGTTGCCGTACACATACAATTGCTTATTGAAGTTCTCGATAACCGAGACAGTTGCATTTTCACCGATTTTGGCTTTAATGTCTTTGCCAGCTTTTTCAGCACGCTTCTTGAAGTCGTCGATCCAAGCTTTCGCTTCGGCTTCCTTGTTCAAAAGCTTGCCGATCTCCAGATGCTGTGTTAGATAATCGACCTTGCCGTAAGTGAATGTAACGGTAGGGGCAATTTGGTTCAGCTTGTCAATATTTTTAATGCCCGACAAACCAATGATCAGATCCGGATTCAGTTCAATAATTTTCTCCAGGTTCTCATCAGACACTTCAGCAACATCTTTCAATTTCGATTCAAAGCGAGGGTTCTGCTTCGCCCATGTATCTACACCGACTAGATTCACGTTCAGTGCCATGACATTCCCTGCGAAGGAAGATAATACGACAACACGCTTCGGATCAGCAGGTACCTTCACGGGCCCATTTTCTGACTGATACGTAATCGTGTCAGATTTGTTTTCTTTGTTCTCTGCTGCATCTTTCTTCGGCTCGGCAGCAGGGCTTGTGCAGGCGCTAATTGCGAGCACGAATATGAGCATAAAGGGGATGAACCACTTCTTCATGATGCTGTTGCTCCTTTAATTAAGTTATATGTGATACACATCGGCTTGTTCGTTCGAGGATCCCGTCCGATTTCAGCATCGATTTGAAACACCTTTTTCAGTACATCTGAGGTCATAACCTCTTCGCAGTCACCAGCCTTGACGATCTCGCCGTTCTTCATTGCAATGATGTAGTCGGCGAATCGAGCGGCCTGGTTCAGATCATGGAGAACCATGACAATGGTGCGCTCCTGCTCCTCATTCAGGCGCTGCAGCAGCTCCAATACTTCAAGCTGATGGGCCATGTCCAAATACGTTGTCGGTTCATCGAGGAAGATGATCTCAGTCTCTTGAGCGAGGGCCATTGCGATCCAGACGCGCTGGCGCTGACCGCCAGAGAGGGCGTCTACAGGGCGATATTTGAAATCAATCGTTCCGGTCACTTCCAATGCCCAGTCGATGACTTCGATATCCTTCTTCGTTAAGCGTCCGAAGCCGCGCTGATAAGGGAATCGGCCATAGGAGACAAGCTCGCCAACCGTTAACCCGCTAGCACTTTCCGGGGTTTGAGGCAGAATGGCCATTTTCTTCGCCAGCAGTTTCGTATTTTCTCTGGCAATGTTCTCACCATCGAGGATGACATTACCGGATTGGTGGGGAATAATGCGAGTAATTGCTTTGAGCAGTGTAGATTTACCGCAGCCATTGGAGCCAATGATCGTTGTGATCTTTTTATCGGGAATAGGTACACTTAGATTTTTGACAATTAAGCGTTCACCGTAACCAATGCTTAAATCATCTGTATATAGGCGAGCCATGCTTCAACCTCCATTTATTTATGGAAAAGAACGAGCGTTATCGACATTAATTGATAATGATTATCAAGATCATTTCTTTCCATAATATAAATTCCTGCATATCGGTTGTCAATAGTAATTTTTGTTGTAAAAGGGTGATGAATCGGATATCATTGATAATGATAATCAATACCAACGAGTTTCTGAGGAGTGAAAGGGAAATGGATCAGGAACAATTATTTGATGTGACGGTCATTGGAGGAGGCCCAGCAGGGCTGTACTCTGCTTTTTATAGTGGACTACGTGAAATGAAAACAAAGCTGATCGAGTATCAGCCACAGCTTGGCGGCAAGGTGCATGTATATCCAGAGAAAATGATCTGGGATGTCGGCGGACTAACACCTCTTACAGGAGCACAGTTAATTAAGCAAATGGTGGCGCAGGGTTTGACATTCGACCCAGAGGTTGTACTTAATGAGAAGGTCGAATCGATTGCTCGCAACGAGGATGGCATCTTCGTACTGGAAGCAGCCTCCGGTCAGAAGCATTACTCCAAGACGGTCATCGTGGCAGTCGGGGGCGGGATATTGAACCCAACCAAGCTTGATATTGAGGGTGCGGAGCGCTTCGAAGTAGCGAATTTGAATTATACGGTAAAATCGCTCCGGAAGTTTAAGGATAAGGTCGTGGTCATTTCAGGCGGCGGCAATTCAGCCATTGATTGGGCGAACGAACTGGAACCGGTCGCGAAGAAAGTGTATTTGACTTACCGGAAGGATAAGGAGTCTTTGTCCGGTCACGAGGCAACGATAACGCAGCTGATGAACAGCTCTATTGAGTGCTTCTTCAATACTTCCATTACGAAGCTGATTGCAGCGGACAACCATGAGACGATTGAGCGAGTAGAACTGACGAATCAAGCGACAGGCGAAACTGAGATATTGCCGATTGACGAAGTGATTATTAATCACGGCTATGAGCGGGATTCGAGCCTCATTGGCAACAGTGCATTGAAGATAGAGCAGGTAGAGGACTTCTATGTGGCTGGCAATGCCAGCAGTGAATCTTCGATTCCAGGGCTGTACGCAGCAGGGGATATTTTGTATCATGACGGGAAGCTGCACTTAATAGCAGGCGCCTTCCAGGATGCGGCCAACGCGGTGAATAAGGCGAAGCAATTCATTCAGCCGGATGCAAATGGCTGGGGAATGGTATCTTCCCACAACGATGTGTTCAAGGAACGCAACCGTGAGCTTGTGAAGCAGATGATGAATTCATAATAATAACGAAGGGACGCACCAAGGCTTGTTGCTGCAAGCTAAGGGGCGTCTCTTTTTGTTTGCCTGAATCCATCGAAGTATCACGGGAAAAAGCCGATTGGGTGACTAAGAGCGCGGGATATCTATTGTGCTACGGACCTATTCTAAGGAGTGTGTTTGATGATGCCACCATTGAGCCTATTTGATTGGGATTGACGGATAAATGTCATAGGCGTACAATCAGTTAAAATTTCAGGGGGCGATGGCATGTTGGAATCATGGAGCACAGCGGATGACTTGGTAAATAACCCTTATTTTCAACGGGACGAGGTGCCGTTCAATCTGCTGTACCGCATTTGCGAGTTGGACGGGGCAACTTGTCTCAAGTCGAAGGATGGCACCTTGATATTTGCACAGTCTCCTGGACATAATGGGTGGCTTTGGATGTCGAAGGAGATAACGGATTCGGAACGTGATGAGCGCTTGAGAGAGCTTGCGGAAGTGCTTGAATCGCATGAATTGCCTGGCATTACGGGATTGCCGAACACAGTGGAACGATTCGCCAATCTGTATGCGAATGCAAAACAGCTGCACTATGACACCCACATGGGGATGGAATCGTATTGCTGTCCGAAAGTGCTCAAGCCACAGCATGTAGGCGGAACAATGGAAAAGGCCTTGGTAAATCGTACGGGTATCGTGGCTTCGTTTTTGGCAGGATTCTCGGAAAGTGCTTATGGAGTAACCGTCACGCCTGAGAGCCAATTGGCGGCGGCTGAAGGATTGATTGGTCAAGGGAATCTATATTTCTGGATGGTCGATGGTCGGCCGGCATCGATGGCAAATATTGCGCACCGATCGCCACGCCATGGACGGATTAATGCGGTCTATACGCCGCCTGCATCACGGAAACAGGGCTATGCGAGTGCCCTTGTAGCGGAGGTATGTGAGCTGCTGCATAGAGAGTCCCTGCTGCCGATGTTGTATGCGGACTTGACTAATCCCGACTCCAATAATGTATACCAGCAAATTGGGTTTGTGGACAGCGGCAAAGTGACAGACATTAGATTTAATAGAGGGTAAGCACAACAGGGGCAATCATTAATGCATTTATGATGCACCGAAGAACCGAAGCATTGAAGCTATCAGGCAAGCGTGCCTATAATACATAAGAAGGGAAGCCTTCGGCAGTTCAATCTGATCCGAAGGCTTCTTATTGTTTGCGTAAAGCATATAGTTAGTTGATTAGTCGAGCGCTTGTACCAAGCTTGCACCGAATTGTGCGGCGCCATCCGGGCCGTCGGCGGTAATAATGTCATCATGGACAACCACATGCTTGGCGATATACGTAACATGATTCGCTTTCAATTGATCAATTTGGATATCAAGCGGGTAGCATGTTGCTTCTCTGTCTGCAAGCAGTCCAGTACGGGCAACCGTAACAGCGCCTGCGCAAATGCCAGATACAAGCACGCGATCCTGATGCGCCTGCTTCAAGTATTGCTGGAGCTCCATGTTATCCCATAGATAATCATTTGTTCCAGAGCCACCGATTACAGCTACGACGTCATAGTCGGCAGCAGACACATCGGAGAAGATGACTTCTGCCGTGTCTTTCCCTTGGAAGTCGCCTGTGATCTCACCGGTTGTGGTGCTGGCAATGGTGACGTTCACTCCTGCCTGCTCCAAGGCAGCTTTTGGCTGGAACAGCTCGTCTTCATTAAATCGTTCAGGTGGTATAATAAATAAAGCTTTTTTATTCATAAAATATGGCCTCCTATTCGTGGTACACAGTTAAGTTGGTGCCAGGTACATGCTGCAGCATGTACTGAATCACTTCTGAGTATGAAGTGGATTTGATATTGCGATCATCGCTGTAAGATGTGTCTTATTGTACCGACACCTTTCTATGCTGTGAAGAATGCACTTTTTTGTGCGGAGGTTACCTATAGGTTAACTTATTGAAGAAATGAGGAGTTTTGAAATCGATGTCAGATACATTGCGAGAAGAAATAAAGAAGAAAATCGTGAACGGTGATTTTAACTGTGAGAAGGAGTTGACGTTGTCCATTATCAGTGGAAAGTGGAAGGTCGTCATTCTCTGGCACTTGGGTGTTGAAGGTCCGCATCGCTTCAGTGATCTCCAACGTTTGTTCCCAAAAGTATCCCATAAAATATTGACCAACCAGCTGCGCGAACTGATGGAGGATGGAATTGTGCATCGGGAGGTATATCCAGAGGTGCCGCCCAAGGTTGAGTATTCCATGACGGAGCTTGGCATGACGCTGCTGCCTCTCGTGGAAATGATGTATGAGTGGGGAAAAATGCGAATGGATCAAATCAAGCAGGAACTGGGGATCGAAGGCGAAGGCTGTGCATCTCATCCATGCAAGGAACAACGTGGCTGAGCAGGATAGCGGTCTTGTCGCCGTGAGGCAGTAAGTGTGATCTAGATCACGTTGATTTTTCTACATGGATTCTTTACAATAGGTGGAAATCAAGATGAGAAGGAGTGGGAGTATGAATTGGAAGCCGAAGACGAACCGTTCATTCGATATTTCATTTTCATATTTTTTCATTCCATAAGAACACTAAGGCATTCGCTGCTTTAGTGTTTTTTTATTTTGCCAATTTCTACGGAGGTGTGGGGATGACGAGATACAAGCGAGTCATGATTAAACTTAGCGGCGGTGCTGTTGCAGGAAGCAGTGAATTCGGCTTTGCTACTGACAGACTAGAGCATATTGCTAGTGAAGTGATGTCCGTCGTGGAGCTGGGTGTTGAGGTGTCGATCGTCATTGGGGGAGGAAATATATTTCGTGGAAATATGGCGGAAAGTTGGGGGATTGAGCGCGCAGAGGCCGATAATATCGGGACACTGGCGACCGTCATCAACAGTCTTATGCTGCGAGGCGTTCTGAAGGCGAAGACCGATAAGGAGGTGCGCGTCATGACCGCCGTGCCGGTTACTTCTGTTGCAGAGCCGTATATTCGCTTGCGAGCGATTCACCATTTGGAGAAGGGGTATATCGTCATATTTGCCGGGGGCAACGGCCAGCCTTATGTCACCACCGATTATCCCTCCGTGCAGCGGGCAATTGAGGTGAATTGCGACGCTCTGCTCGTGGCGAAGCAAGGCGTTGACGGTGTGCTTGAGGCGGATCCGAGAACGAACAAGGATGCGAGAAAGTTCGCCTCTCTCCATTACAACGATGTGATCCAGCATAATTTGAGGGTGATGGATCAATCCGCATTTATTTTGGCGAGGGACTTCCGTCTGCCTATCCATGTGTTCAACTTCGATCGGCCGGGGACGATGCGTGACATATGTGAAGGAAAAAATAATGGCACATTAATTAGCGAGGAGTCAATTCTACAGTTTGATTAATACAAAAAAAGTATCCACAAGCGTGGATCCTTTTCAGTTCAGTATTGAAAATAGAGAAATTCATTGTAAAGAGCTTCGTTATAACTGGATTCTCGTCCGTTATAGCTGCTTTAAGTCATCCTATGGGATGGCTTTTTTTATTCATTCAAAGCCAAAATTTCTCTTCCGTGCTCTAATGATATGAGAGGGAAGGGAGATAACGATGCCACATGGATATACATAAGCTCGTGAAGAAAGCGCAGAAGGGAAGCGACAAGGCGTTCCTGGAGCTATTCCAACAGCACGAGGAAGCCATCTACCGGATGGCTTACATGTACGTGAAGAATAAGGAAGATGCGCTCGACATCGTACAAGAAACTGCGTATCAAGCTTTTAAATCGATCGGCAGCCTGCGGGAACCGCAGTATTTTAAGACCTGGATTCTCAAAATCGCGATTAATCGCTCTCTTTATATATTGAAGCAGCGCAATAAAATCATTCCGTTTTCGCCCGAGTATGCCGAGCAGCAAATAGAAAGCTCCTGCGAGGAGGATATTCCCTTGGCTGTAACTTTGCAAGAATTGATCGACGAATTGGATGGCCAAGAGAAGAGCGTCATCCTGCTCAAGTTTTATCAGGGGTATACGTTCCAGGACATTTCGGACATGCTGGAGCTTCCCTTGGGTTCCGCGAAAACAATACTATACCGGGGATTGAGCAAGCTTCGGAAGAGTTTGAAGAGAGGTGAAATCTCATGAGCCAGCGCAATCGAATTATAGAGGAAATAGAGAAAATTGATATACCGGAGGAACTGCGCGAGCGAAGCATCATGGGCGTACGGCAAGCGAAGCGAGAGCTTCGGCAAACGGGCGGCGTCATGAAGATTACGAAGGTGGCGGGAATCACCGCTGCAGGACTTGTTCTGGCCGTCGCACTGGGTGCAGCTGCCTCTCCTACATTCGCTGAAGTCGTGAAATCATGGTTCTCGTTGAACAAAACGGATGAAGGCTTGAAGAAGGCGGCGGACGAGGGGTTTGCGGTGCCGATCAACAAGCAAGTAACCGATCAGGGAATTACGTTGAAGGTGAAAGAAGCAATTCACGATGTATTGCGCATTTCAATCCTGTACGGAATCGAACAGGACGGAAAATCCATGGATTCGGATCGGCTGTTCGATACGTTCATCCCGAACGGATCCGAAGATGATCCGTACGTGAACCGATACGAGATTGTGGACAGCGAGGGGAAGGTGCTTCCGCTTCGGTTGCAGCAGACCCATGCAGGGAACGATCGAATTCTAATCCTGTCGCTAGACGATCTTGTGCCCGGCCAAGAGATTTCAGATATGTCAGATCTGCCAAACCAGATTACGGTGCGCTTCGATATCAATCAGATCGGCAAGACGCGGGGGAAATGGCACTTGGACGTACCTATTGATCTGATGAAGGCGAAGTCTTCTTCAACTATCGTGCCACTTAACAAGCGATATGAATCACAGATGGGATTCAGCGTAGATGTTAACCAGCTTCGTCATGGGCCAAGTAAATCAGAGCTATTGCTGCAAGTCAATGAGACACAGGCATGGAGAAGCGCTCAGAAAACAGATCCAATGTTCCGGTATGAAATTAAAGATGGGAAAGGAGATATAGTGGCTGCATATGATGGTCTGGTGCGCAGAGAATTAGCCATCGGAAATAAGAATGTTCTTCAACAGTCCTTACATGGTCAAGGAACGTTGGGGCATATGAGGTACCGCCATGCGTTCGTTCCTTTTGAGGAGACAAAGGATTTGACCTTGGAAATGAAAGCAATCTATACACAGGAACGATTCTCTAAAGGGGATTCTATAGCACTCGATCCAGCGGCGTTGATGAAGGAGCCGTTAAGGAAGGAGGTGAAGGGGAAGAGCATTGTTTTCAAGGCACGAATGAAGACAGAAGAAGTCCCTGAGCAGTTGAAGGACGGCTACAAAGCCTTTCAAGGCAAGGGGTGGATACTGGAGGCTGATCAGCAGCTTGGTTCTGACACGCTAGATCTGGAATGGCGCATGATGGACAAGCAGGGGAAGGAAATTAGAGCGGAGTCGGCGACAGAACTGGAGCAGAATTCGCAAGGAAAGTATCGCAATCGTACGCTGTTCTTTTTCGAAGGTCAGTCCGAGATCCCCGGCAGCCTGAACGTATCCCTGGAAAGTTGGACGAAGAAGACGCCAATCAGTTGGAGCATTCCGCTCGTGCCGTCGGCTGAACCGCTCCCTCCAGGTTACGATGAACCAATATATGAGAAGACAGTGGCGGAATTAAAGCCCGAAATTGTAAGCAAGGCGGAACAGGCTATGCATGATCTCGCTCCAAACAGGCCAGCCGAACTGTATGGCGTCGCAGATTACAGCGATCGGTGGTTCCTATATGCCAAGGATAACGGCGAGAGCTTTGTCATTATGCTCAAAGAAGCGGCAGAACCCATTACTGTACAACGCGCCGTTCCATACCATGAATTGAATGACAAGCTGCGTCAGACGGTGGAAGATACCTTGCGGCAGATGAAGCCTGAACAACCGGTCGCATTCTCGGATGCTGTCCGTGTGAAATCTAAGGAACTTAATAGCTGGTCGTTCCATAATGACCAAGCTTCAATTACGATTGATGCGGTAACGGGCCAGGTGGAAATGGCAGAACTGCGGTATGAACATGGAAGCTTCAATGAAAAGGCCAAAGCTGCAGCGGAGAAGGCGTATCCACTTTTTACAGAAGGCAAGGCATTGCGATCCACAACCATGATGCAGAGAATGACTCCAACGGAACATGTATGGGAGATTGGACGTGATAGGAATCTCTTTGCCAGAGTGGGGGTACGGACGAACCGAGTCTGGTCGGTTCAGCAAAGCTATAAAGATGATTATCCTGGCGATGAGCAAGCTGTACGGAAGAAATACGCAACTTTGCTTTATACGCCAGAACAGGCTATCAGTAAGGTCGATTCGACCGTTAAGCAAGTATTCGGCATCGATATGGAAGGCTACGATGTGAGCGTCAAGCTCAATGAATATACATTCACGAAAAAAGGTTCGATGACGATGAAAGGAACCGTCAATGCAAAGGGTGAGTTCTGGAAGTTGGAGCTGATTCCGGTAGAGGGAATACAAGATTAAACGGACTTATACGAGGAGGGTATTTTTCATGAAAATGAATACATTATTGGCGCTTACACTCGCATGCAGTTTGTTCGCTGCAACTCCGGCTATGGCGGAACAGGCCGGCGGGAATAACGGAGGGACGGGAATTGTTCAGTATAGCGATGTAGATCAAAAGTTGACAGAGTCGGCTGAGAAGGCGATTGAGCAATACGGAAACGGAAAAGCATTTCAATTGGAGGAAGCGTTCAAGGATAGTTATTTTGTAGATAAAAAGAAAAAAGAGAATTGGATCATCCAATCCAAGGATCGGAGCGCCATTGTATCGGTTGATGCAGTTTCGGGCGAGGTACTTACATATCGCTAAGCTTCAAGCTGGAGGAGGTAACCGGTGAGCAGGCATCGTACCTGAAGGCAGTACAGTCAGCAGCGTTAAGCAAAAACGCAGAGCTTGTCTTTACGGAAGCTCAGTTTTTCCAAAGCAATATCGCAGACAATAAAACGGAATCAATGACTTTCAGAGCGAAAGACAATCAATTCGTTCAAATCGATACGAAGACAAATAAGCCATTAAATCTCCGCTTTACATACAAGGTAGCGGATATGGATCGTAGAATCATAGGCGTAGCAGAGCAGGCTGTAAAAAATATGGGGATCGATAAGGTTCAACCATTTACGAACATTGAATACGAAAAATATGAAGGAAAAGAAGAGTGGAAGCTAGCAAGAAAAATAGAAGTTAAAGGCGATCCCAGAAAAAATGGGGCTGTGATGATAGACGAGAATAACCGGGCGTTCGTGGTCGAGGCTGCTGCCACAATTGAAGCAAAGACGGGTAAGCTTATTTCCATAAATGTTAAGCCTGCAACGGATAATCAGAAGCGCAAATCATTGACGAAAGAGCAAGGTGTTGCGATCGCTAAGCCTGTCGCGAAGAAATTGTGGGGCGTAGACTTATCTTCCTACGAGGTGAAGGTTAATAAGGACTGGGGCGACTACACGTTTAGCAGAAAAGGTAATGCGTCTATCGTAGCCCAGTTCGATAACTTCGGCAGTCTCGTTCGCATGGAGCGTAAATGAAATAAATAATAGAGAGAGCAGAATGGTTTCTATCCATTTCAGGGTTCGAAAAGAAGAAGGGCGCCGCGACTGGCGCCCTTACTTATGCAATCAATACGATGAACGAAAGAGACAGTATGCGCTTGAGAGATAGCTTTATTTTTTTCTCCTTACCGGGATCCACACCT
Source organism: Paenibacillus suaedae (assembly GCF_032337355.1). Taxonomy (NCBI): domain Bacteria; kingdom Bacillati; phylum Bacillota; class Bacilli; order Caryophanales; family Paenibacillaceae; genus Paenibacillus; species Paenibacillus suaedae. The sequence goes on along the minus strand of NZ_JAVYAA010000005.1, from coordinate 215,636 downwards.
CACAAATCGACTCAGCTCTGTGATCATCCACCCAGTAATATTTTTCAATACACGGCCCCTCTACCTGCTCGAAATTCGTGGAAGGGAACCTCGGAATAGATCCGTCGACATACATTCTGAATTTCCTGACCGGAATCCGGTTCGTCCGTTAACGTTTCTCGACTTTCAAATACGGCGTAAGTGACAGCAGGGATATGCAATAAATCAAATTCAGAAGGAACTTCTTGTCCCTCGGGAATGTCATATCCCATCAGATAGCGCTTCGTTCCATCCTCTTCAAAATCATAAAAATAGCCGTAGAGCATATTGTGCGCGGGTTGACTCCAATATCTCGTTTAATCGATCATGAGTGCTATCATTCCGTATTCGTCGAACGAATTCAGGAATTTCTTTGTAGGGATCGTTATAGATGGTGATGCTTTTCCCAATGACCGTAGATTCGATTTCGTCCATCAAGCGATAGTTCAAAGCAGACTCCCCTTTGATTTGAATGTGAAAGGAGATTGGAGCGAAGGACTTCAGCTTCACATCCATTGAAAGTGATATCGGGATGACAATGCCGATCGGGCAATAGCATCGATATCAAGCTCGGATTGCAGATGCTCCTCCATATAATCAATTGCGTTGAGCAGCATGATGAGTGCCTCCATCTTCCCTCGTATCCTTTCCTGCATTCAGTGTATCGTTGCGGCACATGTATGTCCTGTCTTTGTGTGCGCGGAAATGTCAGGCTTCTCTTAGTAGTACATTTTAGCGCTAATTATACCTGTTGGCATTCGCCATGCTCTATGAAAACAATTGCTTATTGCCTATAACGGGAAAGACTCTTGTTATATTTCAGAAGTTCTGGGACAATAATAATCAGATTATAGAGGAAGTTCAAAAAGTCTGCTGCGACCTTTTGAACTATTTTTAAAAGCACTTATAAGTATGTAAGACAGAATTTTGACGTGTTGAAAAGAGGGCACTAGATGAATAAGCAATCCATCTATGGATTAACATTGGATCAGTTGGCCGCTTGGTTAGAGGAGCGGGGGCATAAGAAGTCACGAGCATCCCAAGTGTGGGATTATCTATATCGTAAGCGGGTCAAGGACTTCGCTGATATGACAGAAGTAAATGAAGCCAGCGTAGCACTGCTGTCCGAACACTTCGTTATTCATACGCTTAACGAGCATGTGAAGCAGCAATCGGCTGACGGCACAATCAAGTTCTTGTTCAAGCTCCAGGACGGCAACTTGATTGAGACCGTGTTGATGAGACACAAATTCGGGCTGTCGGTATGTGTGACGACTCAGGTTGGCTGCAACATCGGCTGCAGCTTCTGTGCGAGTGGACTGCTGGCGAAGAGCCGCGACTTGTCGAGCGGCGAGATTGTGGAGCAGATTATGAAGGTTCAGCACCATTTGGATGCAGTGGGTGAGGGTGATCTCGTCAGCCATATCGTCGTAATGGGTATCGGAGAGCCATTCGATAACTTCGAGAATATCGTAGACTTCTTGCGGGTTGTGACCGACCACAAAGGTCTGGCAATTGGAGCGAGACGAATTACGGTATCGACGAGCGGATTGGCGAATAAGATTAAAGACTTCGCAGATATTAATCTGCGGGTGAACTTGGCCCTATCCTTGCATGCGCCGAATGATGAGCTTCGCACGCGCATTATGAAGATTAACCGCGCCATTCCGATTGCAAAGGTGATGGAGGCGATTCGGTACTTCATCAACACGACAAACCAACGGGTGACGCTGGAATATATTTTGCTGAAGGACGTGAACGATCAGCAGGAGCACGCACTTGAGTTGGTGCAGCTGATTCAAGAGTGGAAGATGCAGGACGAGGTCAATGTGAACCTGATTCCGTACAACCCTGTTGATGAGCACAGCCAGTATCAGCGCAGCGAGCAGGAGTCGATTCGTGGCTTCTATGATGTCATGAAGAAAAATGACATTAGCTGCAGTGTACGGTTGGAGCATGGTACAGACATTGATGCAGCTTGTGGCCAGCTTCGCAGCAAGCAGATTAAGAAAGAAAGCGGTGCTGGTGCCGATCAGGCAGCTATGAGCTAAAAATATTTTGTAGTTTACAAAAAGCGTACCTACCAATGGGTAGGGCGCTTTTTTTCGTGCTGTCTATGAGAAAGTTCTTTGTCCGTCATGCTAAATTTTGCTACAATAAAACCACGTATTCTTATCGCAATTACATAGAAATAGTTTATATGGTGCTGTGCATGCGCAGCTTAATAGGGAAGTCGATGCGAGTTCGACGCGGTCCCGCCACTGTAACGCAGAGCTGACAATCAAGGCTTTTATCCACTGTTAACTGAGTTAACGGGAAGGTAGATTGTCGAGCGATGATGCGAAGCCAGGAGACCTGCCATATAAGTGCTCTATATTTCTCACGAGGATGGGAGGGGGATGTTTATTCGTGCTGCTAGTAGGAGATTACTAGTGTATTTAGCTGCACCGAAGTGGTTACCTAACATCTTTCTAACATGGAAAGGTGTTTTTTTATTGCCTTCATATCGACATATTAAGGAGATCAGACATTGAAGATGATTACGAACAAAATGTTGAAGAAGAGCTTGTCTGCATTACTAAGTATCGTGTTGTTGTTATCTCTTGTACAGCCACAAGTCATAAGAGCGGCTAGTGGGCAGGGTAATACACAACTAAATAACATGATTGAACATACAGTTCAATACTATAAAGATTATTATAATGATGCTTCTAATCAAGACGCTGTAAGTGATTCATGGTGGGAGCTTGTTGCTCTGTGGAGCGCGGGTCAAGATTTGCATGATGGGACTTGGAGATTACCTAAATGGGAAACAAAAGAGCCAAGACTTCGTCCAAATGCAGGAGGCACCGATCATATTCGATATATTTATGGCTTGCTTGCGTTAGGAAAGAATCCGGCTCACGCTTGGGAAACGAACCGGAATCTGTGGGCGGAGCTGGCAGCTCAGCAAGATCCAGCAACGGGTGCTATCGGTGGAGTCAATAAACACATTTGGGCAATGATTGCCTTAAGCGCCGGTGAAAAGCTTGGTCAGGATATGGGATCATGGAATGCCGCATCCAAGCAAAAAGCACTCGATTATCTGCTTAAAGCACAATATGCTGACGGAGGTTATGGACTGTCAGCTACTGGAAGCTCGGGTGATACTGACATTACTGGTATGGCGCTGCTTGCACTTGGTCAATACCAAGGACAGAGCGCGGTAGATGCGGCAATTGAACGAGCTAAGGAATTGTTGAAAAAACGCCAATTGGACAACGGAGGGTTTGATTCCGTTGGTACATGGGGATCCGGAGATAATTCCAATAGCTTATCTACATCCGTATCGGGATTGGTTGCTGCAGGCGACGATGTCTTGTCAGCAAAGTGGAAAGAGCCTAACGGAACAGTTATCGATGCGTATGAACGCTTCCAACAAAATGATGGATCGTTCAAATGGAAATTAACAGATTCTTCTGCAAATAGGATGGCTACCGAGCAGGCTCTTGTCGCATTACTCGATATCAAGCATGGAAAATCGGTATGGAGTCGCCTCGCGGAAGTGAAGCTTCCACCGGATCAATCGCAGACAAATGGCAGGACAGTCTTAGTTGGCGAGCATCAAACGAGCGTCACCGAAGGAACTTATCTAGATCCATTATCCTCAAGTAAAGTAACACTTGAATTTCTTAAGGATGAACTGCCACACGTAATTTCGGTAACGAGCAGTACTTACTTAGAAATAGCACCGAAAACGGTTGTAATTTCGACATGGGACAAGAGACTTGAGCTACCCCATAGTTTGGGGATAAGTAATGATAATTTGCTTACGAAGGTCAACGAGGGTTTGTCCCTTGTAAACAAGGAGACAACGGGAATTGATCTCCGCTTGAAAGTGGGCGGTGATCAGGAGATCCGATTCAATCAACACGTAACCCTCATCTTGAAGGGGCAAGGAGATAAGGAAGCCGGGTTCATTAATGAAAACGGAATATTTACGTCGATTCCAAAATACGATAATTCCTCAGAACGGAATGAAGAAGTCTACTCTTATGCACTTAACGGCGATTTGATCGTTAAGACCAATCATTTCACTGAATTTGTAACTTATATTTCGAAAATAAAGGAGACCGGTAATGGAAACGGTGGAGGCGTAGTCCCTCCGGTCACAAATACGATCACATTGTCGGTCGAAAAGCGTACCATAGGCAAAGGGGATATCATTGCACCAGTTCGCGTCGAACTGCAGGATGGAGATACAGCGTATACAGCGTTTGAACGTATTGCTGAGAAACGAGGAATTTCCATTGAATCCACCGGCTCAGGGGCTAACCTCTATATTCAGGCAATCGATGGGTTGGCAGAGTTCGATAATGGGAGCTTGAGTGGTTGGATGTACTCCGTCAACGGTAAGTTCCCGAACTATAGTGCGGGAATCTACAACTTGAAGAATGGCGATGTCCTTCGTTGGCAGTACACGACAAATTTAGGCGAAGATGTTGGCAATAAATTCGATGGAAACAAGGAGACCCCAGGAAAACCTGGATTGCCAGTTCACCCAGGGGGGGCAGGAACGGGCGGTGGCGCGCTTACACCGAAGCAGGTAGAAGAGTCTGCTAAGCTTAAGAGCCTTATTGACGGTGCTTCAGCATGGATACTAAGCAACCGCAAATTCACCGTTCAAGACAACTTTAATGATTGGGACGTCATGGCGCTGGCTCGTTCAGGTAAGCAAGTTCCTTCTACGTATTACGCGATTCTAGAAAACTATGTAAAAGAGAAAAAAGGAGAATTCCGATTAGTTACTGACTATGAACGCATGGCTTTGGCTGTTACGGCAATCGGCAAGGATCCAAGAAATATAGCAGGCTTCAACCTCTTAGAGAAAATCTATAATAATGGGCGCATGACAAATCAAGGTACGAACGGTCTTGTGTTTGCTTTATTAGCCTTGGATGCGAACAAAACAGTCGTTCCAAACGATGCACTCTGGACAAGGGATAAACTGATTCAGCAATTACTTGCTCAACAAAATTCAGACGGCGGGTTCCCGCTTAGCAAAGAGTCTAATGCTGTGAGCGACATCGATATGACTGCTATGTCACTGCAGGCATTGGCGAAATATCAAGATCGCAAAGAGATTAAAGCAGCCACAGATAAGGCATTGTCTTGGTTGTCTTCGCAACAACTCGCTAACGGCGGATTTAAAGCATGGGGTGTTGAAACGAGTGAGAGCATCTCGCAGGTGATTATTGCGCTGTCCGGTCTTGGAATTGACTTGGAAGACAAGCGATTCGTGAAGAAGGATGGGGATTTGCTGAAAGCACTGCGCACGTATTTCAATACAGACGGCGGATTTGCGCATGCACGAGGCGAAGCGAGCAATTATATGGCAACACAGCAAGCATTGCTTGCGCTGACAGCCTATGATCGCGTGTTGACGAATCGAACAAGCCTGTATGTGATGACGGACGCCGCATCGACGGGCACACAGAAGCCAAAGGATGAGAAAATAACGTACACAGACGATGCCTCCATTTCTGCTTGGGCAAAAGAAGCAGTCCATAAAGCAACGGAGCTCGGGTTTATGCAGGGTACGGGTAAAGATAAGGACGCATCCCAATTTGAACCGAAGCGGGAATTAAGTCGGGCTGAGTTCGCGGCATTGATCGTGAAATATGCTGGTTTACAGCCACAAGGCACAGATTCAGGATTTACCGATGTAAGTGCTTCGTCTTGGTATGCAGGATATGTTGCCACTGCGAAAGAAAAAGGTCTGATTTCGGGTGTTTCGGCAAATAAATTTGCACCGAACCAGGCGATTTCGAGACAAGAGATGGCAGCTATGCTCGTACGAATGAAGGGTCTTCCGAAGGATGCAGATTCATCGGCAGGACCGAAAGATCAACAGCAAGTAGCTGAGTGGGCATTGCCCTACGTCAAATATGCCTATCAAGCAGGTCTGATGTCGGGTGAGGACGGTTACTTTAAACCACAGCTTCATGTGACACGGGAAATGGCTGCTGTTGTCATGGTAAGACTGTACGGCATTCAATAATTTGCACGATCAGAAAGAAGGAGAGCAATCTCCTTCTTTCCGTATGAGCGGAACTACATGATAGCAAGCTTGCATCATCAACGAGTATGCATGGCATAGAGGTGAGGACATGTCCGAATGGTTTGTGTGGATAAAGCGCAACAAACAGAAATGGATAGCTGGACTGGCAGTACTGGCCATTGTAATTGCCACGGTATGGATATATGGCGGAAATGGCAGTCAGCCGAAGGATGAGAGACTGGCTGGTCATACAACGGCACAAGAGCAAGAGCACCCGAGCCAAGCCTCTAAGGATCTGGCAAGTGAGACTGCTAATCTATCCGAACAGAAGCAGGATCAAGGGAATCCAGAATCGTTGCCTCAAGCAACAGCTGATCCCAAGTCTGATACAGTGCAGGGCATAGGAAGCAAAACAGGAGACACGGATAACCCAGATCACAAGGACACACGCTCTGATCCGTCTACTACAAGTAAAGAATCGGCGAAGGAGGAAGGCCAACAGAAAAATCAGGTTACTGAAACAACGCAGGGAAAAAGCATCGTAAGTAAAGCAACGGAGTCTTCTGTGAAATCGGATGTAACTCCAAAGGATAAAAAACCTTCTGGCACGTCTCCTTCTGCAAAAGAGAGCAAGGGGAATGCAGGCGAAAAGGAGAGCAAGGGCAGCAATAAGCAAGATGGACAGTCTACACCGAACAAAGGAGTTGCTTCTCAGCCAGATGCAAAGCCTCCACAGACTACTACTGTGCAGCTTACGATTGTGGGATCCTCGGATGTCGGTACGATCATGGGCACAGAGGAAATCGAAATTGGCGATTCGGAAACCGTAATGGATGTTTTGAAAAAAGCGACGCGTGCTAAGAAGATTCAAATGGACTTCAGCGGTTCCGGTGCAACTGCTTATGTAAAAGGTATTGATAATTTATATGAGTTCGACAAGGGATCAGGGAGCGGCTGGATGTACAGCATTAATAGTAAATTTCCCAACCGCAGCGCAGGCGTATGGCCGATTCATCCTGGAGACCATATTCAATGGCTGTATACGGAGGATCTAGGCAAGGATTTAGGAGCGGGTACTGACGACGGACTATGGGATGGGGAAAGTTAAATGATACACGGCTTCTCCACATTACATCCGCGATTATGTTTCGCCTATTTTGCCGTACTGCTGCTCTCATGCATGATGTTCACGCATCCTGTATACTCAGTTCTCACTTTACTTAGTATCATTTTATTGAATCTATCCTTGGATGGAGGGAGATCGCTCAAGAAGGGAATTAAGGGATACTTGATTATAGCTATTATTATTTTCCTGCTCAATCCCTTCTTCTCTAGTCGTGGAGCTACCATTCTTGGGTATGTGTTCGACCGTCCGATTACATTGGAATCGATTATATATGGTGCTCTATTCGCATTATCACTACTGAATATACTGCTGGCATTTGTTGCTTATAATCTCGTCATCACGCCGGAGAAATTATTGTATCTGTTAACGCCAATCGCCCCGCGAACGGCTTTTATTATTACGGTAACCCTCCGTTTTGTGCCTTTGCTGACGAGACGACTGAAGCAGATTATGACGGTTCAACGTGTTCTTGGTTATTTTCATCCGAAAGCCAGCAAGAAGCACCTTATGCGCGAAGGCATGGAAACCCTGCATACGTTAATTAGCTGGTCACTGGAAGAGGCTCTTCAGACAGCTAGCTCTATGCGTGCAAGAGGATATGGCGTTGGGAAGAGAACGAGTGCAATATCCTACAAGATGGATAAAAGGGATGTCCTTGTATTATGGATCATGGTCGTGACGGGAGCCAATATTGTGATTGGCGGATTGTTCGGCGTTAATCGCTTCCAAGTGTATCCACGGCTGCAGTCGTTGGAGTGGTCGCCACAGCTTTGGCTGCATGCAGCATGTTACTTGGTATTTATCTTCATCCCGATCGTAATGAACGGAAAGGAAGAACTGTTATGGCGCACTATCAGATCGAAGATCTAAGTTTTCAGTATCCCAATTGTTCAGAGAAGACGCTTAATCATATTACCATCACCATTGAAGAGGGAGAGTTCGTGCTGTTGTGTGGCTCATCAGGATCAGGCAAAACTACACTGCTTCGTCAGCTTAAGCGGGAAGTACGGCCGGAAGGCAATCGGGGTGGCAGTATTTATTATAGAGGAGCTGCTCTAGATCAGCTTGATGAGCGACGATCCATTGAAGAAATCGGGATGGTATTTCAAGATCCAGACAATCAGATTGTCATGAATACGGTGTGGCAGGAATTGACCTTTGGCATGGAGAATCTCGGCTATTCCACCGTGCAAATGCAGCGAAGAGTGGGGGAACTCGTACAGTTCTTTGGCATGGAGGAATGGCTCCATCTCCCGATACATGAGTTATCTGGTGGGCAAAAGCAGCTCGTCAATTTGGCGTCCGTAATGACATTAAGACCGAGGGTACTGCTGCTGGATGAGCCTACTGCTCAGCTTGATCCGATCGCAGCCAAAGAGTTCATCCAATTGCTCTCCCGAATAAATGAAGAATTCTCCCTTACGATTATAATTAGCGAGCACCGAATTGAAGAAGTTGTTCCCCATGCGACGCAGCTTGTCATGCTGAATCGGGGGGGGATCGCATATCTTGGCACTCCTGATCAGGTAATGAAGCAAATATGGAAGGATGAAGATGCATTATTTTTGCCGTATCTTCCATCTATCAGTCAGCTTTATTTGGGAATAGAGAAAGTAAGCAATGCCCGAGCTGTACCTATGAGTGTGAAAGAGGGAAGAAGATGGCTTGCTGGCAAGCAAGAACAACGGCAGGCTGTTGGGAAGAGCCTGTCTGAAGCAGTGAAGGTTGATGGACAGCAAGTAGAGCCGCTGTTAACATGCAAAGAGCTTTATTTTACCTATGACAAAAATGCTCCCCTCGTCCTGAAGCGATTATCCCTATCGATTCATGAAGGTGAATTCTTCGCCCTGCTTGGCGCCAACGGATCTGGGAAGTCCACCTTGCTGCAGCAAATTGCGGGCGCACATAAGCCTCAGCGAGGAGACATCTTGTATGCGGGCAAGTCCTTGCTGCGGAAGTCTACAGTAGAGCGGAGTCGGATGATCGGGTATGTCGCGCAGAATCCGATGCTCTATTTCACTAGAGACACGGTGAGGGAGCAATTGCTGGATCGGCTAAGGCGGTTAGGCGAGCATAACAGCATCGAGAAGCTGAATGAGCTCGCTGCACGCTTTGAAGTCGAGTCGATTATGGATAAGCATCCCTTCGATATAAGCGGGGGGCAGCAGCAGAAAATAGCGCTTATGCTTGTCTTGTTGGCCGAACCGAAGCTGCTGCTGCTGGATGAGCCGACGAAGGGACTCGATCCTATTTCCAAGCACCGGTTGGCTGAATTGCTTGAAATGATACGCGCAGCGGGTACCACAATTGTCATGGTCAGTCATGACATCGAGTTCGCGGCCAGCTATGCATCAAGATGCGGCTTGTTATTCAATGGCGCCATGGTCGCAGTAGAAGATACACGCTCCTTCTTGCAGAGCAACTACTTCTATACAACAACGATTCATCGCACAGTGGGGGATGTCCTGCCCGAAGCGATCACGGTGAAGGATGTATGGGAACAATGGGGAAATTAAAACGCACGATCTACGTGGGAAGTATGGCAGCTGCCGTAGTCGTAATGGCAGTTGTGTTATGGATGGACAAGTACTATTTGCCCCTGAGCTTTATGATGATCGGGCTAGCGATGCTGCCCTTCTTCATTCGCTTCGAGCGAAAGACAATGAAGGCGGAAGAGATTCTGCTGATTGCGATGCTTGGTGCGATTGCGGCTGTGAGCCGCGTGCCGTTCGCGCCACTGCCTAGCGTGCAGCCGACATCCTTCGTCATTATGATGTCTGCGCTCGTATTTGGGCCGGAGATAGGGTTCCTCGTAGGCAGTATCGCCGCAGTGGTATCGAACATGTTCCTTGGACAAGGGCCGTGGACGCCTTGGCAGATGTTCTGTTGGGGGATGATTGGATTTACGGCAGGCCTGCTGCGAAATACAAGATTCATGAAGAGCTTGTGGGGCAAGAACATATTCGGGTTCTCATGGGGATTCCTGTTTGGTTGGATTATGAATCTATGGTTTTTGATCGGCATGTATGATCATTTGAACTGGAAGGTATTCGTATCCGCTTATGTCGCTAGCTTTTATTTTGATTTAGCACATGCGCTGTCGAATGTATTTTTCATTACGATTTTCTCAGCGATATGGATCAAGATACTGCTGCGGGTGAAAACGAAATACGGATTATTGCCCTCGAACGACAAGTAAATGGGGAGCGATCAGAGATATCCACATCTTATAGCCTAAATCAATGTTTTGAGAGTCAGTTCGATACATAAATTTAGTAATTTTACACCTTGACCCCTTGCACCTTCTTCGATTAACATATGATCTATAAAGGGGAGTAGCTGTTACAATAAAGTCGTCATTACGAGGATAATCCTCCGGCTTTGTTGGCAACTTCGATTGTTAGCGAGACCTTTACCGACAGGGTAAAGGTCTTTATTTATGGCCTTTACCGTGATCGGTAAAGGCCATTTTTGTTTTTTAGGGGGGTTGTCCAGGGAAATTTCTCATAATTGTGTGCAATTGAAGAAAAGATATACATGACATGATAAGAGGAGAGGGTACTATGGATTTCTTTACACCAGAGTTCTGGTCCGCGTTGATGGCGATTGTGGTTATTGATTTAGTACTGGCCGGGGATAATGCAATTGTTATTGGGTTAACCGCTCGGAACTTGCCGAAGGAACAGCAGAAGAAGGTCATATTCTGGGGTACTTTTGGAGCGATTGCGCTTCGTTCCTTGTTGACGCTTGCTGTAGTATGGCTGTTGAAAATACCAGGTCTGCTCTTAGCCGGCGGCGTGTTGCTCGTCTGGATTGCGTATAAGCTGCTTGTGGAAGAGAAGAGCCATGATGTCGGGTCTGCTGGAAGCTTGTGGGCAGCCATTAAGACGATCATTATTGCAGACACGGTTATGGGACTGGATAACGTGCTCGCAGTAGCGGGTGCTGCGCATGGTGATTTTATTCTCGTGGTACTCGGTTTGCTCATCAGTGTTCCTATTGTGGTATGGGGGAGCACGCTTATTATTAAATGGGTGGAGCGGTTCCCGATCATTATCTATATTGGTGCAGGTGTCTTGGCCTGGACAGCGGCGAAGATGATTGTAGATGAGCCAATGGTAAAGGGATTCTTTACAGAGAACCCCTTTCTGAAATGGGGTCTCATCGTTGTCATCATTGGCGGTGTATTGGCTGCAGGAAGAATGAAGAAGCAGAAGCAAGTGAAGCAGGCCGCTTAATAAGAGCGAACAACTGCTTAGCTGAAAACGACGATCTGAGCACCCTAGCAGGGGTGCTCTTTTTATTACTGGAATCAGATGTAAATGGGTGATGCAGACTGCTACCTTTTACGGTATAATAAAACCACACAATAAAATGGAACTTAATTCCACTAGATGGAACGTAATGGACTTTGCTTATGTTCTTATTTCATATCTACAGGAGTGTGAACGAAATGGATAATAAGGAACGATTTTCAACTCGAGTCGATGCGTATGTGAAGTACCGACCAAGTTATCCGGCGGAGGCTGTGTCGTATTTGTATGATACAGTGGGATTCCAAGCGGGTGACGAGATTGCGGATATTGGGGCAGGAACAGGGAAGTTTTCGAAGCTGCTGCTTGCCCAAGGAAGTCGCGTTGTAGCAGTTGAGCCGAATGAGCCGATGCGGGAGGCAGCTGTGCAGGAGCTTGGCGGCATCGCGAACTATCGTGCAGCCGATGGGGCAGCAGAGGAGACCGGACTGCCCGATCACTCCGTCGATCATATCGTATGTGCGCAGGCATTTCACTGGTTCGATCGCGCCGCAGCCAGGGCTGAATTTCATCGCATCCTGAAGCCTGGCGGTAAGGTTGTCCTGATTTGGAATTCACGATTGCAACAAGGGACTCCATTTCTGGAGGAATACGAGCAGCTGCTGCAGCGGTATGGCACGGATTATGAGAAGGTGCAGCACAAGAACATTTCAGAAGAAGCGCTGTCAGCCTTCTTCGCTCCGAATCAAATGACGGTGGCAAGGTACACGATGAGTCAATTGCTCAACGAAGAGGAGCTCGCCGGTAGACTGCTGTCCTCCTCGTATGCACCAGAGCCTGGCCACCCGAACTATGAACCCATGAGGGCGGAACTGCACCGAATATTTGAACGCAACGAGCAAGATGGCGTGGTATCCTTCGATTATGAGACGGAAATCTTCTGGGGCGAAATGTAGGGAAATAACCAAGAATAGCATATTGCTTCAGATAAGAGAGGAGAAATACCTCTCTTTTTTTGCGTCTGTGTCATATTTGGTATTGACTCTGCCATACATTATGATAGAATCATTATCACTTATAAATCCTATTGTATTACTAGGTATAAATAAGGGGGATATACGATTTGGCACAGATGATCATTACTGGTTTGTTATGCGGGATACTGCTCGGGTTTGTCATGCAGCGCGGCCGATTCTGCCTGACAGGTGGATTTCGTGATATGTATTTAGCGAAGGATAATCGGATGTTCTATGCGCTGCTCATTGCCATCACGGTTCAGAGCATCGGCGTATTTGCGCTCATCCAGTTTGGCTTGGTGGAGTTCAAGGCAGGCTCGTTTCAATGGCTGAGCACGATCGTAGGCTCATTCATATTCGGTATCGGCATTATTTTGGCGGGAGGCTGTGCGACAGGAACATGGTATCGTGCCGGGGAAGGCTTGATCGGGAGTTGGATTGCCTTATTCGGATATATGGCGATGAGCGCCATTATGAAGTCAGGTGCGCTGCTGCCTGTCAACAATGGCCTAAAGGCGTATGCCGCCCCGAATAATTCCATCCCGGATACATTTGGATTGTCCGTATGGCCGTTCATTGTCGTGCTCGCTCTCGTGACATTATGGCTTGTTAGCAAGCAGTTGCGTAAACCTGCTGTTGCGATTCCAACCTTGCCAGCGAAACGGAAAGGAATCAATCATCTATTGTTCGAAAAGCGCTGGCATCCATTTGCTACAGCTGCTCTTGTAGGAATCATTGCGCTGCTCGCATGGCCGCTGAGCGAAGCGACAGGACGGATGTCAGGTCTTGGCATAACGACTCCATCAGCCAATCTGTTGCAATACCTGGTGACGGGCGATAGTTCCAAGTATGTAAACTGGGGTGTTTTCTTGGTGCTTGGCATCTTTGCAGGCTCTTTCCTGGCAGCGAAGGGAAGCCGCGAGTTTCGCTTCCGGGCACCGGATGCAAAGACAGCTATATCCAGCTTCGGTGGGGGACTTCTCATGGGCTTCGGAGCGAGTTGGGCAGGAGGATGTTCAATTGGCAATGGGCTCGTTATGACGGCCATGATGACTTGGCAAGGATGGGTATCGCTCATTTTCATGATTTTGGGTACATGGACGGCTTCGTATTTCGTATATGTGAGGCCGCGTACTAAGGCAAGTCGTAACCTAAGCACTTCTTATCATGCAAAGACCGTATAGGAGGAGAATGACATGAAAACGAAATTAGCCGTACTGGGCATGGTATGTCCATTTCCGTTAATCGAGGCGAAGGAGGCGATCCAATCACTGAACAGTGGCGATGAGCTGGTCATTGATTTCGACTGCACGCAAGCTACGGAGAGCATTCCTCGTTGGGCCGCCGAAGCCGGGCATACGATAACGAACTACGAACAAATTGACGATGCATCATGGACGATTACGGTACGTAAAAAATAACCGGGAACATCGACGAACCGTAGCGGAGAGCTTTACGATGCCGCTTCATGCAGCGAACTAAAGAGAGTTGACATAAAGCAAAAAGGTCGAGTTGGGGACAAAGAGAGTCCTGACTCGACCTTTTTTTGAATCACGTTTTTTGATGGATCTAGGAAAGCTTGTACATATCTTAATCTGGGCATTTTGGGTATGTATCCACTTCAAGCACTCCAAACTTCCAGATCCATGGTTGGAACGAAAAATAGGAGGAAATTAAGCTTGAAAAACAATAAATATAAATTGACTCTCACGTTACGTGATACTTTATAGTAGTTGTTGAAGGGAGGTTACATGGCAATCATGAGAATAAAAGAAGTGGCGGACATCGTCGGCATTAGCGTGCGTACCTTGCACCATTATGACGAAATCGGACTTCTGTCCCCAGCTCAAGTTACGGATGCGGGTTACAGACAGTATTCAGATGAGGAGCTGGCTATGCTTCAGCAAATCTTGTTCTTTCGAGAGCTGGGCTTCCCATTGAAAAAGATTAAAGACATTATTCACAGCCCAACATTCGATCAGACCGAAGCGCTCGAACTGCACCGCAGCATGCTGCTGGAGAAGCGCAAGCAGTTTGATGTCATGCTGGAGACGCTGAATAAGACGATACTACATCGAAAAGGAGAAATTCACATGACGAACAAAGAGAAGTTTCAAGGCTTTGACTTCAGTCATAATCCATATGAGCAAGAAGCGCGCAAGCGGTGGGGAGATAAGGCTGTTGATGCATCCAATGCTAAGGTTGGAAACATGACGAAAGAGGAGCAGACCTCCATGGGAGAGAAGATGAATGCGATATACTTCCATCTGGCAGAACTGCGTGGTACTTCACCAGATTCAGAAGAAGCGCAGGCAGGGATCAAACAATGGTATGACTTCTTGAATACAATGGGCAACTACTCTCCTGAAGCATTCAAGGGGCTTGGGGAAATGTATGTAGATGATGTTCGATTCACCAAAAATATCGACAAGTTCGGTGAAGGCCTTGCTGTGTTCATGCGTGACGCTATGGCAGTCTTCGCAGATCGAATAAACGAATAGGCATTGCAGCTTTGCTTGAAATTCGAGGAAAAGAGCGAGAATGAACGCAAGAGAGCCCCTAGTTGCTTTACGCAGCTAGGGGCTCGTTCGTTTTATATCAGGAGTGGGTGGTTCTATAGAATCGAACTGATGGCTCTGTATAATCAATCAGCTGTCTCTATAGATTCAAGATATCACGGATATCCTGCTCAGTTAGGGCGGATATTGCCTCTTCACCAGGCTGGATGACCTCTTCGATCAAGTTCTTCTTTCGCTGTTGAATCTCATACATCTTGTCCTCAACCGTTCCTTGCGCCACAAGACGAATGACCTGTACAACCTGCTTCTGCCCAATCCGGTGGGCGCGATCGGCTGCTTGCTGCTCCACGGCAGGATTCCACCAGAGATCATACAGAATAACGGTATCTGCCCCGGTCAAATTCAATCCTGTTCCTCCTGCTTTCAAGGAAGCCAAGAATAAGTCGCGCTCACCTGCATTGAATCGGCTGCACAGCTCCACTCGCTCAGCGCTCGGCGTCTGTCCGTCCAAGTAGAAGTAGGATACTCCTTGTTCCGCCAGCTCTCGCTTGATCAGTGCGAGCATCTCTGTGAACTGGGAGAAGATAAGCGGTCTTCTGCCAGCCTCTCTTGCTTCTGCGATAATCTCCAGCAGCTGTTCGAACTTTGCAGAGCTTCCTGTATAGTCTTCCATGAACAAGCCAGGGTGGCAGCATAGCTGGCGAAGCCTTGTAATCCCAGCCAAGATTTTGATGCGACTCTTCTGGAACCCGTCTTCATCCAAATGCTTCAAGGCATCCTTCTGCAGCTTGGCTAAGTAAGCGACATACAACTTCTTCTGCTCGGGCAGCAGCTCTGATGCCTGAAGGGATTCGATCTTCTCCGGCAGTTCCTGCAATACATCTGTTTTCAATCTTCGCAGCAGGAACGGGCGGGAGCGCTTCGCTACGACGTCACGCGGAAGATCGCTGAACTCCTTTCTCCCTGGGAACAATCCAGGAAACACAGCATCGTAAATGGACCATAGCTCCTCTAGCGAATTCTCCACTGGCGTTCCGGTAAGCGCGAAGCAGTACTCGGCTTGGAGAGCCTTCACAGACTGGGCCGTCTGAGTCGTGTAATTTTTGAACGCTTGCGCTTCATCCAGAATGAGCGTGTGGAAAGAGTGCTTGGCGTACCATTCAATATCTCTGCGCAGCAGCGGGTAGGACGTAATGATAACATCGACGCGCTCAAGATGATTCAGCTTGCGGGTGCGTTCCGCCTTGTTCCCGTCAGCAATGATGGTGCGGACCGATGGCGCGAAGCGCATGAATTCGTTGCGCCAATTATACATAAGCGACGCTGGACAGACGACGAGCGCAGGAAGCTGCCGCTTTTGAATGTCCGGTAGAACAGACACCATGAAGGCGATGCTTTGCAAGGTCTTGCCAAGGCCCATATCATCCGCCAGAATACCGCCGAAGTGGTAGTGGGCAAGTGTCTTTAGCCACTGGAACCCATATGCCTGATATTCCCGAAGCACATGAACCAGACTGTCCGGGACGGGGAATTCCAAATGGTCCGGGTTGCGCAAATTCTCCAGCAGCTTGCGGAAGGATCTGCCGAATCGTACGGCTTGCCGCTCTCCTTGGGAGTCGATAAGATGCAGCCCGCGCATAACCGGGATACGGAACTCTGCTCCTGAAGCTTCTCCCTGACGAAGGCCCACCTCATTCATGAAGCGAATAATCTCTTGGAACTGTTCACTTTCAAGCGGCATGAGCGCGCCGTTTGCCATTCGATAGTAGCGCCTTTTTTCCTCGATTGCTTTGAGCAGCTTTCGAATTTCTGATTCTGATATTCCATCCATCTCAAACTTGAATTCAAGCCAATCGATACGTTCGTCCACATTGATTGAGATTTTGGGAGGAGCGTTCGGGATGAACAACCTTTCCTTCACAGCTGAAGTCGCATAGATGTGCAGGATTCGTTGCAGTTGGGGAACGATGTGATACATGAAATTATATTCGGCATCCTCGTCATCCAAGAAGTATCCGCCTTCCGTTTTCACAAAGGGCGACTGCTCCATGATTTCTAGTATTCGCTGCTCTTTGTCCGTATTCCGCATCAGAATCCGATTCTCTGTATGCTTGTGTCGATTCGGATCCAGTGGGTTAATGGAGATATCCCCGTAGTGAAATTCCAACCCCGCAAGCAGTCTATCTCGAATACGATCAAGATACAGCTTCGCCTGTAATTCCGGCTGCACGACGCGATCTGCTATCGCTTGCGCTACGCGTACGTTGCCGAGCTTCTGTAAGCCCGGAACCACCTTGTCCATGATTGGACCAATCTGATTAGGTGATATAAGAATTCGTTGCTGGCGGCGACCGTTGTCCAATGTCTTCTTTAGATCAGAGAGCCGCTTGCATTGCTCAATCGGGGTCGGTATAAAGGCCCCGTTAGCGATGACAGCCCCGTAGCTCTCCAGCACTGTCACTTGTTCTAATCCTTGTACATCAATGCAGTAGGCATCTTTATCCGCCTCATCTAGCCTGAACTGTATTGGGAGAGGCTCATCTACAACAGACAGTCCCTCAAATGTTGATCCGTCATGCGCAAGGAGCACAGAAGGAGCTTGTTGAAGGGCAGGAAGCAGGGCATCCCACGAGTAAGGAGGGATGAGCAGCATCCGTTCGTCGTTGCCCTGCTTGGCAAGAATGGCGGAATGCGGCATGTGACGGTATACATTTTCGTTGCGGTAAATCGCGATCAACTGTTGGATAACGGCAAAATGCTCGGGATGAAAGCAATGCAGTGACGGATCATAGGAGAAATGCCTTGAAAATACATAGCATTCCCCGCGATCGATGCATCGCAGCAATTCGCGAATATGCTTTACGATATATAGTCGCTGCGGCCCGACCCTCATTTCAACGGCCAAAAAGGCCTGCTCGTTGCCTGATGAAACCGGGAAGCAGGTGATTTCTACGTCAAGCGGCTGTCTGGTATCGAATAAGGGGCGGATACGGCTGGATTTGAGTGGAGTATCGTCAAATAATCCGAGTATTCGCTGGGCTAGCTGATCATTCCCCGATTCCATATTCATAGTCGCGGCTCTCCTTTCTATATGTGAGATGAGTATATATAAAGTGAACGCATGTTCGTGTATGTCGATAGCTATATGATATCAGAAAGCAATAAAAAAGAAACAACAGGACTTTGGAACTATGCGATTAAGTCGAAATTAAGAATATATTCAGTGCCGATTGGTAAGATGGGAGCTAGGGTATATATTATTGGTCAGTAAATGCGTGTAAAGGTGTAATAGAGCCATTTATGGAAAGTTGACACCACTGACAGGATGTCTGCAGGCATGTATAATAGGTGCTGCGGCGAAAATATTGTTTTCAGAAAATACAAAATATCCCTCGAATCACCTAGGGAAAAGGATGCCACCTGTCGAATGTAATAGCGATTATACTTTCTTGAGACTCATCGCGCGCAATTTATTTATAAGACTATAGACTCATTTTTTTTGAGTTGATTATAGGAAAAGGAGGCCAACCCGATGGCGGGCACATGGTTGAAGCTGAAAATCGGGCAGAGGCTCGAGTCCCTGCGCCGATATGTCTCGCCGGCACTGCTTGCTGCCGCGGGAGTATTCATCATTACTTGTCTTGCATTATTTGTTCCCCCTTATATCGGAATGGCAGATAACGGCGACTATTTCCGAATTCTCTACAGCAATGGCCTGTACTTCAATGCACCCGATTACTACGATCAGTATTTTGGATATTTTATTAAGGAATATGGAATATTCCAATACTACAATGAGAATGCGGCAACCTTATTTTCTTCCCAGTCCATTTTCATCAAAGCAGCTATTTGGCTCAATCAATTATTTAATCCAGATGTATTCGATATCCGCTTCCAGGCTGCCATATTCGTGGTGCTGTATATCGTTGCCGTATATTTGCTCGTGGAGAGCTTAACGTGGAAGGTTGCTTCCAAGTACGCATACCCGATTTCGATCATCGCGATATTTCTATTCGGTGATACCGCATATACCGCTTACTTTAACTCCTTCTTTGGGGAGAGCATCGTGTTTATTATGCTGATCTTTGTGTTCGCCTCGGGGCTGCTCATCTATCGCAATCGATACAATGACTATGTCATGATGGGTGTGCTGTTGGCCAGCGGACTGCTATTGACTACCAGTAAACAACAGAATGCGCCTCTTGGCATCATTCTCGGCATATTTGGCATCTTCCTCATCTTTATTCGGAAAGGAAGAACATTCCGGGCATTGATGTCTTCAACGCTCGTGCTCTTGCTACTGGCTGGTATTGGCACTTACACGCTTATACCGAAGGAGTTCGTGAACATCAACCAATATCATGCGATGTCGCGGGGGATATTGATGGGATCCGATGATCCAGAATCTACATTGGAACAATTCGATATGGACAAGCAGTACGCCATACTGAACAAAAGTATTTATTACGAGCTGTACACCACAGTAGATGTAGATTCTGAAATTCTGGAGAATCAGTTCTATAACAAATACGGATTTGTATCGATTCTTGGCTATTATGTAACTCATCCTTCTAAAGCTATCGACATGCTGGATTTGGCGGCTAAGAGCGCATTCAAAATACGTCCTCCTGCAATGGGGAATTACGAAATATCGGTTGGAAAACCATTCCGTGCGCAGACGACGTTTTTCTCCGGTTACAGCATCTTGAAGGCAAAAATGGCGCCGAAAACGTTCGGCTTCGTGATTTTGTGGATTGTGCTTGTTGCCGGATTGTACATGCCTTCCTTTGTTGCGGCTGCAAGAGCCAAGCAAATACGGCGCATGATCCGATTCTCCTTTATCTTTATCATGATTTTGATGGGATTGTCGGGAATCGCGGTGTCCATTATTGGTGCGGGGGATGCCGATTTGGCGAAACATGAATTCGTGTTTACGGCGGTGTTCGACCTTGTCACGTTTGTAACGGTGTCTGACGCCATACGCAGACGCTTATGGAGCAGGCAGGATGAAGATTCTGCATTGCTTACTTCTGATACCAGCACTCATGTTCATGAAGGGGCCAAGGTGGTGATGTAACGTGATCCAAAGAAAATTAATTGTATGCATGCTTGCATTGCTGCTGTTTGGCTGTGGGATGCCTATGACCATTCACGCGGCAGAGCAAGCGGCCTCTAAGGTGCTGCTCATCTACGACAGCTTGGACAAAGGGACAACGAGAGAGGGAAATGTCGAGGCAATGCAGCGCCTGCTGGCATCCTATGGCGTCCAGGTTACGCTCGTTCGTTCTGACCATTATCAGCGGGGGCAGATGGATGCTTATACGAAGGTGATAGGGATTCATAATCTGACTGATTTGAAGGAATCGAATCAGGATTTTCTTCAAGATGTCGAACAGTATCGTGGTGACTACTTGCACATCGGTGCGAGAGTCCCTGCAGCGGTGACCGCAAGCTTAGAGCTTCGCGTTCACAGTGGAGTGCCTGGTCCCATTCGAATCGCTATTGATCGCCTGGCTCAAGATGCAATTCGTACCGAGCAAGTGACCATCATCGAACATGCTGCAGGCACCCGTTATGGGAGCCTGAGTTCAGCAGGCGCTCCGTCCGAGTTCCCTTATGGAGTGCGAAACGGCCGCTACGGTTATGCAGCTTATTTCGAGCGGGGCAATATCAGTGAGCTGGCAATGTCGCATTTGCTGAGAGACTGGTTGGGCAATGCAGGAGAGGCGCGCAGCTACGTAATTTTCAAGGAAGTATATCCGTTCTCCGACCTGCAGCTGCTGGAGCGGCTTGCCGACCGGATGTACGAGGCGGGAATTCCGTTCATCGCAAGTGTGCAGCCGGTGTTCATGAATACCGATTATCCGGCCATGAAGCGATATATGGAAACACTGAAGTATGTTCAATCCCGCAACGGAAGCATTATTGCAAATGCTCCAGTTGTAGCCTCAACGGTCAATCTAAGCGATACGACATTAAAGGGAAAGATGGAAGGATTCATTGACGTGCTTGCAGACTATGGGGTTGCACCATTGGGACTTGGAGCGGACTTCTACTGGACCTATGACCAAAGATATGCAGAAGAGGGCATGAGCTTTACGGACTCGGTCGTGTTGTTTCCAAATAAGACGTTGAAGTACAGAGTTCAGACGAATGAGTCCAAGGCATTCCCGTTCTCCGCATTCAGCATGCAGCCTGGATTTTTAGAGCAATTCGGTCATTCCGGGACTTTCATGCCTGCAATGCCTATGAATACCGCATTAACCTTTGACTTCCCTGATACAGAGGAGAAGCTGGACGACATCGTAGAGCAATTGCAGAGCAGCTGGATATCATTTTCTGATTATAAACACGTCTCCCATACTGTTCGTACCCCCAACAGCATCATTATGTCTCGGAGCGGCAGTGTGACCATTAACGGACAGGGTGTAAACTTGGATGTCGTGATCAAGAAGGTAAGCTCAGATTATGTATATAAGGAAAAAGAAGTGAAGAGCTTCGAGACGTTGTTCAATGTACAGAACAAAATTTTTATTGTCATTATCGTACTGACGCTTATTGCATTCACAGGGTTTCTCATCGTGGGTAAACGACTGTACAAGCGCAAATATTACAAATAAGGAGATAGCCATGACGACTGCAGATATTTTAATGCTCATAGCGGTTATCTGTATTTGGTCGCTCTTGCTCGTCAACGTCGTCCTGATCATTGCAGGATACTTGTACTACATCAAGATCGAGAACGAGGAAGTACCGGCAATTAAGGGCGAGGCGCCATTCGTCTCCATCATGGTGCCTGCCCATAATGAAGGGAAGGTTATCACGAAGACGGTGGAGTCGCTATTGGCGCTGGATTATCCCCATGATCGATACGAGATTATCGTTATCAATGATAATTCATCGGATAACAGCAGCGAGCTGCTGGGCAATTTGCAGCGCAAGCATGACGGCCGCAACCTGATTATCATCAACACGGATGCGGTGACAGGTGGGAAAGGCAAATCTAACGCGCTCAATATCGGATTCAAGCAGAGCCGAGGTGAATTGATTGCCATCTACGACGCAGACAATACGCCAGAGAAGACGGCTCTACGCTATCTGGTAGCAGAGATTACGAACGACGATACACTAGGTGCGGTAATCGGCAAGTTCCGTACCCGCAACCGCAACACGAACCTGCTTACGCGATTTATTAACATCGAGACGCTGTCGTTCCAATGGATGGCTCAGGCAGGGCGATGGAAGCTGTTCAAGCTGTGCACGATTCCAGGGACGAACTTCATTATGCGGCGGAGCATCGTGGAAAGCATCGGAGGCTGGGACGTGAAGGCGATTGCAGAGGATACGGAAATTAGCTTTCGCATTTACATGATGGGTTATCGAATTAAGTTCCAGCCGAAATCTGTAACATGGGAGCAAGAGCCGCAGACGGTAAAGGTATGGTTCAAGCAGCGAACACGCTGGGCGAAGGGTAATATTTACGTCATCATCAAAAACATTCCGCTGCTCTTTGACCGCAAGGCACGAAATATCCGTTTTGATATCCTTTATTTTTTATCGATTTACTTTTTGCTGCTTACCTCATTGGTCATGTCCGACATCTTGCTCATTTTACATGCCTTAGGCTACGTACATACGACGATAGCTGGCTTCAGTTCCTTCTTATGGCTGCTGGCCATCACGCTGTTCATCTTAGGTACCTATATTACGTTGATCACGGAAAAAGGGGAGATGGTGCTCTCCAATCTGTGGATCATTATGCTGATGTATGTATCATATTGCCAGATGTGGATGGTCGTAGCCGCTTATGGGCTCTATAACTATGTGAAGGATTTATTATTCAAGCGTGAAGTCAAATGGTACAAAACAGAACGCTTTTAGAAGGTCGATTTTGATCACGCAGTATCTCAGGAAGTAACTCGGCATCGAATCTTGCATTCACTCTCGAAGTCCGCTGCTCATGTAGTTCGCCCTACATTCCGCTGCTCCTTCTTCGAGTTCAAGCAACCTTCTCGGTGCTGAAAATCGACCATTTTGATCACGCATTTATATAGGAACTCGTTTGAACATTGATACTCATTTATGAAGAAAAGACAGGAGAGAAGCTTGTGAATAAACGGTGGATCGTAGTCGGCATGACTTGCTTGTCCTTGTTATTCGGACAGCTTGGACAGGCCTCGGCAGCTGTGGCTCCGGCAATGGGCTCTGCTCAGCTGAGTACGTATGAAGAGACATTTTCAAGTGCGGACACATCCTTGTCCGGGATTATGTCCTCCAGACAGTTCAACTTCCAGACTGAGGAGTATTGGAAGGTTGATGAAGTTAAGATTCATGTAGATTATAAAGCGTCGCCCTTAACGAAAAGAGAACGGTCAAGCGTGACGCTGTCATTGAACGGGAAAAAGTTTCATTCCTTCCGTCCTGACGTCAGTGATGATCCAAAGCGTCGACTTACGGTATCCGTCCCTAAGGAATTGCTGGTGAAAGGGAATAACACACTGACGATCGAAGGCTATATTGTCACTACGGATGCGAATCAAATTTGTATGCCGTCGGAGAAGCGTGACAACTGGCTGCAGCTGTTCGCGACGTCAGGCGCCTCTATTCGATATACGAGTGAGGCGATTAAGCCAAGCATTCGCGATTTTAACCGTCATTTTACAGGCATGGATACGGTTAGCGATGAACGTAACGCGATTGCGATCCCGAAGAGCAGTAAGCCTGCCGAACTGGAGGCTGCCGTATATGCATTATCAGGTTTCGCGAAGCAAAATAGACTGAAGCAAAAACAAATTCCGATGTATGCATTCGATGCTGATGCCTTGAAGGGGAAAACAGCAGTTGTGGCTGTGGCATTGTACGATCAACTGCCAGCGGCTTGGAAGAGTGAGCTGGGCAATGTAGATGTCGCGCAAGCTGCGGTGATCCGCGTGATTCGTACGGGTACACAGCCTACTCTTGTCGTTACTTCTCAGGATCCTGCCATGCTGGTGAAGGCAGGACGATTGCTGGCGAATCAAGAGCTGGTCAAGCAGTTGGACGGGGATACGAAAATGGTATCGGGCGATACGGATGTTGCAACGCCTGAAGTCACCATTAGCAGGGACATGAAGCTTACGGACAATGGCGACAAGCTGAAAGGCTGGATGCATCAAGAGAAATCATACTTCATATCGCTTCCAGCCAACCGCACGATTGCCGAGGCGAGCAAAATCCACCTGGACATGCGGTATGCGACCAATCTTGATTTTGATCGCTCCATGGTTACGGTGCTCATTAACAACACGCCAATCGGCAGCAAGAAGCTGAATATGGATTTAGCCAACAAAGATACATTAACCCTGCCGATTCCGAAAAATTTAGATGTAACGGGTAACTTTACAGTCACGGTTGCATTTGATTTGGAGCTTCGGAATGTTGTGTGCATGGAGCCACAGGATGAGATGCCCTGGGCGTTCATTACGAAGGATTCGGTACTACAGCTGAAAACGAAGGATAAGACAGAGCTGCTGTTCGACAGCTATCCGAACCCATTCCTTCGTGACGGCAGCTTCAATCAAGTTGCGGTTGTGATGCCGAAAAATCCAGATATGTATACGTACCAGTCGCTGGCGAATGTGTTCAATCTTCTTGGCCAATATGCGGAGGGCAATGCAGGCGAAGTCCGGTTCTTTGAGGATAGCGCAGCTGCTTCTGACTTGAAGGCCCATAACGTGATTGCAATTGGCAGCTATAACAATAATAAAGTCATTCGGGATAATAATGATAAATTGTATTTTAAATATGGAGCAAATGGAGAAGGGTTTACCTCCAATGAAAAGATGAGCGTGGACGCGGATTACGGCAAGCGTTTAGGTACGCTTCAGATCATCGAATCTCCGTTTGAAGCAGGCCGAGGCTTGCTTGCTATTAGTGGACCGAGCACCGAATATGATTATTTGGCCTCTAAACTGCTCGCCAGTGATAATGCGAAGTGGAGAATATATGGAGATGGCGTAGCCACGAACAAGGACGGCGACATCCACGCCTTCCGCTTCAAGAAGCAGGCGGAACAGCAATCTTCCTCGATTGTGGAGCAGGTTCTGCAGCGTGGGGACGTTCTGGGCTTCATGGTGGCCGCAATGCTTATCGGCTTGCTCGTGCTCGTATCCCTCATTTTCATGATTCGCAAATACCGCAAGAAACGGGGGGCTGGCGATGAAACGGAATCAAAGTAGTCTCCTGTCGGACGGCGCCTTCTTGCTATGGTTTTTGCTTAGCTTCGTATGCATTGCATTTACGGTGGGTGAGCCGAACCGCTACATCCTGAACATGATTTTGTTGAATGTGGCCTTTCTTATCGCGATCGTTACGTACTTTACGAGTGTGACAACGGGGTTAGTTCTGAATATTGTGTTCCTGTTCGGATACGGGACGTTTACGTTGTATCAGACTGTCGTGGAAGGTGGGGTCGTTGGGGCTCATAATTATTTTTGGCTTATCATGACGCCAGCCTTTACCGTAGTTAGTGCCATGCTTACACTCGGCAATCGAAGATTGCAGACGGAGAACGAACAGCTGAAACGGATAAATGCATCTCTGGCGACGATGGACGAAAGCACGGACTTGAAAAATAGCCGCTCGTTCCAAAAAGATGCCAAGGTATTTATGGCTCTCTCTACGCGTTATCATATTCCGCTGACGCTGCTTGTCGTGCAAGTGAGATATTGGGACGAGCTGAAGCGGATGGTTAGCGAGGAGCAAATGTCGGAAATGATCTATGGTGTGTCCAAGCTTAGTGAGACAAGCATACGTATGAATGACTCGCTATACATGCTGAATACGGATAATCCGACATGGGGCCTGCTGTTGTTTACCGACCGTGACGGCGCCAATGTGGTTATAGAGCGGTTGAAGGAGAAAGTTGCCTCCTTCAATGACGTAGAATTGGCTGGCAAGTACAAGATCGAGCTGAATCTTACCGTGGGAGCCTTGGAATATTCCCCTGAGACGGTATCCACGCCGCTGGAATTCATAACGCAAGCAAGAAAGCAGATGGAGTACGATGTTTAAAGGGATCAGAAAGCCTTAGGGACATTCAGCCTTGGATCAAATCCATCCACCGTAATCAGGTGGATGGATTTTTTTATTATTCTCCATTCTGTTCTCCGTTGTCATTGCTTCTAGCCCATTCATCTATCCATTGAATGGCAGCCATCCGATCGTTCCAGGTGCGCGTTAATATGCGCTGCAGAAGGATTGAACGGCTTGCCGATAATGTCCTTGCTGCGATCCATGCTTCAAGCGGGCAACGGTATAGAGCGCTCAGTAACAATCGTTCAGGTGGTGTCCAGGGCTTCACTTGCCCATATCCCTGCAATAGGGCCTCAATGTGGGCAAGGTTGAAATGAGTAGTGTTGAACAATGTTTTCGTAATCTCATAATAAGCAGAATCGATTCTTACTTGATCCCAGTCGATGAAATAAAGTCCGTTCGGGCTCATAATAACATTCGGCGAAGTGATATCACCATGAATTAATGTGGGATGATAGGTTTCCTCATTTAGGAGCTGTTGTACTTCCATTTTGTTGATGATGCCTTGCGCTTCAGCAGCAAGCTCTGTACATTGCGTGCCGTATGTCCTGAACCATGATGCTCTGCTTCTGCTCCTGCGCAGTGCCGGAAGCTGGCGGCGAAATGCAGCGTCTTGCTGGAATAGATGCTGTACTACCTTATGCGTAACTAGAGGTGTTGGAGGGAGAATTCCTTGGCAGCAAGTATGAAGTACAGCCAAGGCCTTGCCCAACTGCTCGAAGTCCTGAGCATGCTGTGGTCGATTCCCCTCTACCCATTCCATCATGTAGTACGGCCTGCCACGGCGGCTCACCCACATTCTCCCGGACGATGTGGACAGCCAACGGGGGAGATGAGGATAGCTCTGTTCCTTAAGCATCTTCACATAAGCCGAAATTCGGATAATTTGCTGCTTCGTCGTCAGCTTGGTTAAAACCTTAGACTTATAAAAAGGTTTAATGACGAAGATCCCTTCCTCTGTAGTCGCCCGGTATGCTGCCGTAGATTTATACAGGGAACGATATGGTTTAACTCTCCTTAGATGCAACCCATATTGCCTCGTAATCGTATGAAATTGAAACTTAGATAACCGACGAGCCACTTCTTCGATGTCCCCCTGTCCTTATACATCTCACGCAAGGAATGTCTATCGTCAGTGTATTCGAGGAACTAGAAGTGGACACAGGCGAGTGTGCCATTCGATTGGCGCTCTCTTGAAGATTGTTCAGTAAATGTTCAGCAAGCTGGAATATAATGTTGTCTAATGAGATTCCGAGGTGGAGTATGGAGACACGAAAAGGCAGAATATTGTTGACTGCGGTGACTTTGCTAGCGGCTTTGTCGCTGCATATGTATTTGTCGTTAAATGGTCTAAATCATTATTTGGTCGTGGTCATGTCAGCTTTGGCCCTGTTATTCTCGTGGCAAGTTGGCAAGTACATCGATCGATTACGATACGAACGTGATACGGATCCGTTAACGAGGACGCACACCCGCCCGGCAGCATTGCGCCTGTTCCGTGCAATGTCCAAGAAATCAATCAAAGCCAATCACAAAGTGGCTGTCTATTTCATCGACATCGATAACTTTAAGACGATTAACGATAGTTATGGTCATCATGTCGGTGACACGATGCTGAAGAAGGTAAGCAGTCAGCTGCTGCAAACGAAAATTCCCGGCAAGCGGGTTGCGCGCTGGGGCGGAGATGAGTTCGTTATTATGGTTCCTTGTGCGGATGATAAGGAAGTGCATATTGTTCAGCATACCTTGCTATCCCACATTCAGCTTCCGACGAGTTACCAGCAGACACCGTTGTCTATCTCCATAGGCTGCTCAACATTCCCTAGTCAAGGCATGAGTCTGAATGAACTGGTGGACATTGCGGATAAGCAGATGCTATGGAACAAGCGTCAGAGCAAGTCGGATGCCCATCGGAAGCGAACTGCGACTCTATCAAATGGACATTGCGAAGAGGCGTCATCACGCCGATGCATAATGGAAAAATAGTGAAACAACTGACGGCTTTCCTCGTATTGTCTTCTACACGACATCGACCTCGCTTGGTGGACAAGCATGTTTGCAAGCGATACGGAGCATCGGAGGGGCAATCAGTTGGAGAAGACAAAACTAGTTCGTATCTTTGATAAGCAAGCTGCTCAATACGATAAGCGCCGCGAAGATCCGAAGCAGCGAAAATGGAGAGAGAAACTAATCGGCAGCGCAGCAGGGGACGTGCTTGAAATTGCAGTTGGAGCGGGGGCTAACTTCCCTTACTACCCATCAGGTGTGAACATTACAGCTACCGATTTCAGCGAGGGAATGCTGGATAAGGCGAGGAAGGCGGCGAAACATTACCGGTTGAATGTCAATTTCATATGCTCGGATACGGAAGAATTGAGCTTTCCTGAGCAATCCTTCGATACCGTAATTTCCACGCTATCCATGTGCAGCTATCAGAATCCGATGCTGGTGCTGCGCAACATGCGTCGCTGGTGCAAGCCTGATGGCAAGCTGCTGCTGATGGAGCACGGGATCAGCTCGAAGGCGGCTGTATCAGCGGTGCAGAAGACGCTCAATCCATTGCTATATCGCTTTACGGGCTGTCATCATACACGTAGCATCATGGATATGATTCGCGGCGCGGACATCAAGATCGAACGGGAAGAGAGCTACTGGCTTGATATGGTGCACGTTGTGTGGGCGAGACCGTAGCAGCATCGAGGAATGATTGTGGTAAATAGAGACAGCCTGTATTCCACAAGGGAATTAGGCTGTCTTTCTTGTTGATCGGGCTGCAAGCTATGCTGTCCATCATTTCAGTATTAATTCAATCATGCCGCAAAGCTTCTACAGGCTTCAAGGAAGCTGCTTTGTTGGCAGGGAATATGCCGAACACGATGCCGATGATCGCGGAGAAAGCAAATGCGTAGATGACGATATCGACTTGGATGGCGGTAGCAACGGACAAGAAATGGGTCATGGCAAAACAGGCGCCATAGGCGAGCCCAATCCCAGTCAAGCCGCCCAGTCCACTAAGAACAACCGATTCAATGAGAAATTGCAGTAAAATATCGCGTTTCTTGGCACCGAGCGATTTGCGAATGCCGATTTCCCGCGTACGCTCCGTGACAGATACCAGCATGATATTCATTATCCCAATTCCCCCGATAATGAGGGAGATGCCAGCAACACCTGCCATCATTGTTGACAGCGTCTTCGTGATCGAGCTCATCGTCTCCTTGACATCCTGCTGGTTGAAAATATTGAAGCTGTTCGTATTGCCGCGGAACAGCTTCGTCAGCTTCTCATTCAGCTGGTCGACGACCACGCTCATGCGTTCTTCCTGGGAAACCTTAATGTTGACGGAGCGAACGCCGGCCGATTGGGACATTCGCTGCGCAGTCGTGATGGGGATGAGAACCTTCTCGTCATTCGATCCGCCGAGCGAGCTTCCCTTAGACTCCAGCACGCCCACGACTTTGAATCGAGCGCCATCGAGCAGTATCGTTTGCCCGATGGGATCTGCTCCCTTGAATAATTCAGCTGCCGTATCTACGCCAAGCAGGGCCACTCGGGAATAGCCTGTGACGTCAAGCGGCACGATATAGCGTCCGCTTTGATTTCTGAAGTCCTTCACCTGCTCATATTCTGGCGTAATGCCTTCTACAGTCACGGATGCAGATTCGGTCGTCCCGTTCTTGACGGTCGCACTCCCAGATACGATAGGAGCCAAGCCTTCGATATCCGGTATATCATCTGCGAGATGGATGGCATCCTCCAAAGTTAATGTCGTTTGGCTGCCTCGACCCATAATGTTCACGGACAACTGATTCGTTCCCAGGCTTTGCAGGGATTGCTCGACTGCATTGGAAGAGCCTTGGCCCATGGCCATTAAGGAAATAACGGTAGCTACACCAATTAATATCCCCAGCATAGATAGGAAGGTGCGCAGCTTATTGGAACGGATACTGTGCCATGACATTTTGAATCCTTGCGACAGCTTCACGCCCATTCCCCCTTTCTTCGGTCAGGCTGCCGTCATTCATGAAGACAACCCTCTTCGCACGAGCAGCAACCTCCATGTCATGAGTGATGAGTATGATCGTATGTCCTTCTTGATTCAGCTTCTCGATCAGTTCGAGTACCTCGTGTCCCGTCTTCGTATCCAATGCTCCAGTTGGTTCATCTGCAAGCAGGATGGGCGGGTGTGCGGCCAATGCGCGAGCGATGGCTACCCGCTGCTGCTGCCCGCCGGATAGCTCGCTTGGCCGATGCCCAATCCTATCCTCCAAGCCCACCTGCTGCAGTGCCTGCAGTGCTGCTTCCCGTCTCTCTTTATTGCTTAATCCACGGTAGATGAGAGGCAGCTCAACATTTTCAATGGCGGTCAGCTTAGGAAGCAGGTGAAAGCTTTGAAAGATAAATCCGATTTTGTGATTGCGAATGTCTGCAAGCTTGTTGTCGCTCAGGCGACTTACTTCTACTCCATCCAGCGTATAACTTCCTTCACTTGGCGTATCCAGACAGCCAATGACGTTCATCAACGTCGACTTCCCTGATCCAGAAGGGCCAATAATGGCTACAAAATCGCCATACTGAATATCGAGATTGACGCCTTGGAGAATATTGACCTCTTCCGATCCCATTCGATATGACTTCTTAACGTTACAAATGGAGATGATGCTTTGATTATTAGACATGTTTGCCATGACATTGGCAGTATTGGCAAGCTGCTTCATTGGCGACCGCCTCTGCTTCCCATCGAGCCACCCTGGAAGCTCGCTCCCCCAGGGAACCCACCTCCGCCAAAGCCCATTCCATTCTGGCGCTGTCTTTGCTCGGTGGTACTGCTACCGCTGCCTGCCTTGCCCTGTGGGGTGGCAATTAAGACAGCATCACCAGCTTGAAGCCCGGATGTGATCTCGGCATAAGTGTCGTTGCTAATCCCAACGACGACTTCCTTAAGTGTGCCGCCCATTGCTTGTCTCATATCCATACGTCCATTGTTTCTTGTATTTTCTTGACCAGTTTCCCCGTTTCGGCTTGTCAGTTCTCCAGATGGAGTGCCTGAATCGCTGCGGTTGGCTCTAGACCAGCCACCAGCAGCATTTCCATTGCCTGTATTTTGCGGGTTGTCCGCCTTTCTATCCTGCTTATTCGCGTCGTCGGCATTGCCTTGTCCGCTAATTGGTTCCTTGCCATCGTTTGCTGCAGAAGAGGCGCTTCCAGCTTCGCCTGGAACACGTACATAATGCTTATTGCCCATCGCGATAACAGCCTCGACGGGAACGAGCACGACATCATTCTTAGTCTGGGTAACGATCTCCGCTTGACCGGACATGCCGGCAAGGACGCCATCCGGCTTGGTTAGGCTGATGCCGACCTCATAGGTAGCGACACCATTGTTGCTGTTGCCCTCTTTTCCAATTGAAGTGATTTTTCCAGTAAATTGTTGGTTGGGGAAGGCATTGAGTGTAACTTGCGCTGACTGTCCGGATTGAATCGATGGAATATCAAGCTCGTCAGCTGACATGATAAATTCAAGTTTGGTATAGTCGGCGATGACCGCAACTACGGTATTTTCATTCACATCATTGCTTGTTTCAATCTGGCTTTCCTTAATTGTCCCTGCAGCTGGAGCAACTACATCGTGATTCTCTGCTTCTTCGGCCTGTAGGCTGGCGAGTGTAGATTCATTTTGCTCGATTTCTAAGTCGAGGGATTCCATGTTCACCTGAATGGACTCCCGGTTCTCCTCAGGTGCCTCCTTGTACTGCTTCTGAAACTGCTGCATTTGCAATTGTTGCTTTTTAAGCGACAACTCCGTTTGCTTGATTCGCTCTGAGTTGTCTGTCTTCTTGAATACAACAAGCGTCTGGCCTTTTTTTACTTGATCACCTACTTTGAAGTTGATTTTGCTGATCGTACCTTTATAGCCAGCCTTGACGTTGTTCACCTCCGACACGCTAACGGATCCAGATCCGGATACCTTTGTTTCCATGTTCCCCTTACTTGCTTGTACGGTTCTTGTTGGCAAATTAGCAGCTGATGGCTGTTCTGCCGGCCGCTGGGTCAAATACACAGCGGTGGCTGCACCTGCTACAAGCAGAATCCCTGCCACATACACCCATTTTTTCATCGTCTCTATCCACCTTTACCGGTTCTGTTGGGCATTCAATCGTTGTGCCCGCTGAACTTAGGGTACTTACTATAGATGAATGATCCATTAAAGCACACTGAGTAAAAACTGAGCATTAGCTGAATAAACGCTGAAAGTGAAATAACAGACTACATTGCGGAGGAAGTGGAGCGGCTAGAAGCTGCCAATAAAGCAGGGGGTAATGTAGTGATGAGCCTCATTTTCATTTTCACAGTGAGATCAGTATAATAGAGCCTATATTTCAATGCAGACATCGAGGGGGCATCATGGCAAAACGAAAGTGGATCATAGGCCTGATCGTCCTTGCAGCTATATTCGGTTATGTGATTGTTCGATTCTTGTCTTCCACACTTGCAATCGAGCGTCTAGTTGGGCAGTTGGAGACGGGTACAGACGCAGGGCAGCAGCAATCGCTTAAGCATGTGGTGCTCATTGCCCAAGAGCTGGATAATCCCTTCTGGCGCACGGTGGAGCAGGGGGCGAAGGAAGCGGCTGCACAGCGGGACATGGAAATCGAATATACCGGACCCATACGCATTAACCCGTCGGAGCAGATGAGACTGCTGGCCAAGGCCATTGCCTCCAAGCCGGATGCCATTTTGACACAGGGAATCAATGAGCCGCGGTACGATGAACTCGTAGGCAGAGCAATGGATCAAGGCATTCCGGTTATAACGGTGGATTCCGATGCACCGGACAGCAGACGGTTCGCTTATGTCGGAACAGATAATCGGGCGGCTGGTGTACAAATGGGTGAATTGGTCGTTCATGGCTCAGCATACAAAGGGAAAATAGGCATCATCTTAGGCAGCGAACTGGCTGACAATCAACGGAAGCGGCTGGAGGGATTCAGATCCATCATCGATAAGGCTTCAGGCTATGAGATCGTAGACGTGCGTTCATCGAATATATCTCGCATCGAGGCAGCGAAGCAGACGAAGCTTATGCTGAGCGAGCATCCGGATATACGAACGATTATCGGGTTTAGTGCGTGGGATGCCGCAGGGATCGTGGAGGGATTGCAAGCTGCGAATAAGGGGAAGATTAACGTATTTGGCTTCGATGATGTAGAGGCAACTAGGCGTGCGATTGCTCACGGAGACATCGTGGCAACGCTCGTGCAGCAGCCAAGGGAGATTGGCGCCGAAGCAGTATCCATTCTGCAGCAAATATTTGCGGGCGAGCCGTACGCAGCAACTCAATATACAAGTACTAAGGTTTTGGAACAATGATGAATATACGGAAAAAGCTATTGATTTTCATTCCGGCGCTGCTCGTCTTGAGCAATGGCGTCTCCTTTTTCGTCTTCCAGAGTGGAAGAACCGTACAGCAAAGCTATAACGTCATGCTGGAGCGGGTATTGATGTACAGGCAAATTGCAACCCAAACCGACAGCAATCTGCGTGCCTTGAACATCTATTTGTTAGATCAAAGCGATCGATCGCGCGAAGAGTATCTTCGTGAGGCTCATAGTCTGAAGTTGATGAGAGATCAATTGACGGAGCAAAAAACGAATGCTCCATCCGCCGGAGCGGACGTGCGTAATTATCGCAATCTGCTGAACACGTATATCGAAGAGGAAGCAGGTGTGCTAAAGGCGTGGGGGGAACCGAGCTCTCTGCGTTATGTGCCGCTGTATGAGGAACTGGAAGCGACGGCAGGGTTCATCCGAGAAGAAGGGCATCAATTGATTGATGCGGAGCTTCGTTATTATCAGCCCTTCTACCGGCAGATCTTCACGCACACAGAAGCGATGAATCTATGGGGAATCGGACTTTTTATTATCAATACGCTGCTAAGTATCATGCTTGCCTATTGGCTATCGCTCGGCATTACCGAGCCAATTAAGAAGCTGGTTCATGCAGCGAGAGCAATTTCCCGCGGCAACTTGCAGACGAAGCCTCCACAAGTG
This sequence comes from Paenibacillus suaedae, assembly GCF_032337355.1. Lineage (NCBI taxonomy): Bacteria > Bacillati > Bacillota > Bacilli > Caryophanales > Paenibacillaceae > Paenibacillus > Paenibacillus suaedae. Next base: position 181,540 of record NZ_JAVYAA010000005.1, on the reverse strand, counting down.
GAGGGCAGCAGTGAAATTCGTATGCTGTCTGAGGCGTTCGGGCGCATGCAGGATGATCTTCTGCAGTTGATTGAAAAGGATAAGGCGAACTTGGAGAAGGATCGGCTCGTGAAGGAATTGGAGCTCAAGGCGCTGCAAAATCAAATGAACCCGCACTTTCTGTTCAACTCTCTTAATGTGCTTGCCAAGCTTGCCTTGTTAGAAGGTGCGGAACGAACTAGCGATTTAACTGTGTCGATGTCTAACTTGCTCCGCTATAATCTGCGCAAGCTGGACCAGCCTGTACCGCTCCGAGATGAAGTGGAGCAAGCGAAGGAGTATTTCACGATTCAGCAGGCTAGATTCCGTGATCGAATCCAGTTTGTTACCCATATTGATGAAGCAGCCTTGGACGTGCTCGTTCCTGTGCTTACCCTGCAGCCGATTTTGGAAAATGTATTTGTTCATGGCATTGAAGGCATGGAAGCAGGAGCGGTTGTAACCTTGTCCATTGAACGTGTACCGAGCGAGGTGCGAATCTCGATTGCAGACAATGGCAGTGGCATGACGGAAGAGACGCGCAGCGCCCTGCTTCGCATGGGTGCAGAACCAGCAGATTCCCGATCAGGGGGACAATCTACAGGACTTGGAACGTACAATGTATTTAGACGATTAGAACTGTACTATGGCAGAACCGATCTGGTGGATATTCAGAGCGAGCCCGGAGAGGGCACAACCGTCTTGATTCGAATACCGGACAAGGAGGAACACAAGGGGCAACAGGATATTGGCAGGATAATGACTCCTCGATAATTGGAGGTATCCTTACTAACATGTGAATCAGAAAGGAGGGAGAACATGTATCGATTGCTAATCGCTGATGATGAGGCATTAGAGCGGGAGGGCTTGGAGTGGATTATTACGAAAATGATGCCGGATACCTTCGAAGTTATTCATGCAGACAATGGCCGTACAGCAATTCAGAGGGCCGACGAGCATCGCCCTCATATCGTCATGATGGATGTCCGAATGCCAGGCATACAGGGATTGGATGCCCTGAAGGAGATTAAGGAGCGCCATCCACTCGTCAAAATGGTGCTCGTTACTGCGTATGAATATTTCGACTACGCGCAGCAGGCACTATCTCTTGGAGTGAAGGAATACTTGGTGAAGCCTGCAAAGCGGGATCAAATTGTAGCTGTGCTGCAGCGTCTGGTTGATGAGATTCGGGATGAGTGCGGGAAGCGTGACGAGCAACTTGCCATTCGGGATAAATTTTATCAACTGCTTCCCATGGCTGAGACGGAGCTTGCCCTTGCCTTAATGGCGGATCAAGTTCATAAGGCAGACGCCTTGCAGCTTGCTGATATTTTGGAGCTGTCGCTCGATCGAGGGTATGCGCTAGTGGTTGCGATGAATGGAATGAAGTCTGCTGCGGGCCAATCATACGAAGACGAGAAGCAGTTCGCGATCGACGTATCGAAGAGTATATTGAAGGAGCAGGTAAAGGAGAGACACAGCTGGATCGTCAGTCCGATTGTGCATGAACATATGGCTGTTTTTATTTTGGGCAAGGGAACGGCAGAGGCTGGTTCTATGCAAGAGGAAGTGCAGGGCATCGGATCAGAGCTTATCGCAGCTTTGCGCAGACAATGCGGTCTTGAAGTTACGGTCGGAGTTGGGACGCTTCAGCGGCACGTTGAAGGAATACGGCGTTCCTATTATGAAGCAGTGTTTGCCTCGACGTATCCAAGTTCGTGGGGGAGTCTATGCCGATTCGAGGAACTGCAACTGCCTGCAAGTAATGCTTCTTGGCTGCCTGATGATCGGGTTGAACGAGGAACATCTGCTGAGGGAGCGTATGTAGAGCAAGCAATTAAGCGCATCCGTGAGGAACGTGAACAGCAGACATGGAATGTGGTCGATCGTGCTGCTGCATACATCGTAGAGCGATATCAGGAAGAGTTGTCTCTAGAGGAAGTAGCGGACCATGTCCACTTGAATCCGCATTATTTCAGCAAAGTATTCAAGCAGCAGACAGGAGAAACGTTCATTGATTATGTCACGCGGCTGCGGATTGATAAAGCGAAGGCACTCATCTTGGATGGGCAATTCAGCCTGAAGGAAGTGTGCTATATGGTCGGCTACAAAGATCCGAACTACTTCAGCCGTGTGTTCAAGAAGGTAACGGGCGTAACGCCAACCGAATATCGAAGTACGGAGAACTAAGTCCATGCCCATATGTCGGCATGGACTTTTTTGTCCTCCAAGACAAGAATGTGCTAGTTTGTGGCCAATGTTTGGAATCCGTGCGAGCAGGGAACGATATTATGCTGATGATCCGCAAAGAAGTGAAGGGTTTCATCGACATGATCGGACAAGCTGAATGTTATAATGAAGCTCCAGTCTTCATTGATTTTACTCAAAGGGGTATAAAATTATGAGTACGCAACAAGGCGAACACAATCAAATAAATATGAAGTATGTTACGCTCGTATCGATTGTAGCCGCACTCGGAGGCTTGCTGTTTGGATTTGACACTGCTGTTGTCTCTGGTGCAATCGGTTTCATGAAAGAGAAGTTCGGTCTGTCCGAATTTCAAGTCGGCTGGGCAGTATCCAGCTTAATTGTAGGATGTATCGTCGGGGCGGCAAGCACAGGCATACTGGCTGACAAGTTCGGCCGAAAAAAGGTGCTTATCGCAGCTGCGCTGCTGTTCATTGTTGGTACAGCAGGTTCTGCAATTCCAGCAACATTCTCGGGTTATATCAGTGCCCGTATTGTTGGTGGTCTCGGAATTGGTATTACATCTACACTCTGCCCGCTCTATAATGCGGAGATCGCGCCTGCGAAGTATCGAGGCCGACTCGTTGCATTGAATCAGCTAGCGGTTGTAACAGGTATTTTCCTCGTCTATTTTGTTAACTTGGGCATCGCTGGCGCTGGCGATCACGCTTGGGGCGTGGAGAATGCATGGCGCTGGATGTTCGGTGTAGGTGTTATTCCGGGCGTACTGTTCTTGGTTCTCCTGTTCTTCGTACCAGAGAGTCCAAGATGGTTGATTACACAGGGGCGGGCAGCCGAGTCTCTGCCAATCCTATGCAAAATCCACGGCGATGAGCTGGCACGCAAAGAAGTATTGGACATTAAGGAATCGTTCAAGCATGAAAAGGGTTCGCTCTCGGATCTATTCAAGCCAGGTCTTCGTTTGGCACTCATTGTTGGTGTCGTGCTTGCTGTGCTTCAGCAGGTAACAGGTATTAACGCGGTTATGTATTACGCGCCAGAAATCTTCAAGCAAGCAGGTGCTGGAACGAATGGCGCATTGATTCAAACGATTCTCGTCGGTTTCATCAACTTCGTGTTCACGATTCTGGCATTGTGGTTGATCGATAAGGTCGGCCGTAAAGCATTATTGATCGTCGGATCATCCTTGATGGCGGTATGCTTGCTTGTGATCGGGTTTGCGTTCCATACAGGTCATACCTCTGGAATGCTGGTGCTTATCTGTATTCTGGTGTACGTTGCTGCCTTCGCGATATCGCTTGGTCCAGTAGTTTGGGTCGTGATGTCTGAAATCTTCCCGAACCATATTCGTGGCAAGGCTACGGCGATTGCATCCATGATGCTGTGGGTAGCAGATTATATCGTGTCCCAGTCGTTCCCGCCGCTGCTTAGTTCCGCAGGGCCAGCCATTACGTTCTGGATATTCGGCATACTGGCGGTGTTCACCGTCCTCTTTAGTTGGCGCGTCGTCCCCGAGACAAAGGGGAAATCGCTGGAGGAGATCGAGAATATGTGGACGCAGTCCAAGGCTTAATCATAGAGATTGTTGCATCTTATATAACCACTCTGTTTTCCGTTAAGGCGGTTAACAGGGTGGTTTATTTGTTATCATGGCGAATGTGGATTGACAAGAAAAGGAAACCGTGTTTCAATATGAGTGAATTTAAAATTATTCATTCATGCGAGGTCATTCATACATGGATAAGAAGCAGAACATCTTTCAATGTGCATCGGAATTATTCCACGCCAAAGGATTTAAAGACACCAATATTTCAGACATTGCAAAAATGGCGGGAATAGCGGTAGGAACCTTTTATAACTATTATTCCTCGAAAGAGAAATTGTTCTTTGAAATTTATATGAAAGAAAATGAAATAATGAAAAAAAGGATGGTCGAGTCCCTTGATATGAATCAAGATCCCGTAATCCTTGTAAGAACATTAGTGGAGCAGAATATCAGTGCTATGAACTCTAATAAAGTGCTTAAGGAATGGTATAATCGGGATCTTTTCCGGGAATTAGAGCAGTACTATGAAGAAGTCAAAGGAAATGATGATACGATTCGCAGCTTAACCATTGAGTTATTTAAAAAGTGGAAAGCGGAAGGACGAATCAGATCGGATATTGATGATGAGCTTTTGCCTGTCTTCTTTGACTCACTAGTCTATATCGATTCACACAAGGAAGAAATCGGGGTTCACCACTTTCCGCAACTGGTACAGTATTTGTCGGAGTTCATTATGAAAGGCTTAACGAACTTCGAAAAATAGAGGGAATCCGGCAGCGATCTTTTTATGCCCTATAATGAATGAATAAAAAAATATTCATTCATTATACATTGAGATCATTGTACAGTCGGTGTGATTAAGCAAGGGGGTGATTCCGCTTGTAATGCAATTCGAGTCATGGGAAAGATGTGAAAATATTTCAATGGAGGTTCAAACATGAGACGAACAGGGGAAATCGTGTTTAGCATCATTGGAGCAGCATTAAATCTCATCATGATCGTAATCGGAGTCGCTTTCTTATACCTCAAAGATAATGCAGCATATATGGACTATTTGCATGCCAATTGGAATGACAGCCAGATAGCTACTTCGATCGATCAGATGAATCAATCAGGTACGCTGTGGATTCTCCCTGGATTTGTAGGCATTGTGCTAAGTGTTATGGCTATTCTTTTATTGAGGCGCAATGGCAGCCCAAGGCTCGCGGGATGGCTGCTTATTTTGGCAGCGGTGGTGCCTTGTGTGATTTCGGTGTTCGGGTACATCCCGGCCATATTCTTTGTTATCGCTGGGGTGATGACACTCGTTCGAAAGACAGGCGGAAGAAAGGTACAGCTTCGAAGATAAGGGGAGAAGCTGAATTTCAACAAGATAAGAAATCAAAAGGAGCTGCTTAGACGAAGTAGATCAAACACTTGCCGAGCAGCTCCTTTTGTCAGGCCTTTTTATTTTTGAATATAGAAGATGAGTTCCTGTCCATTCTTAACAGGGTCTTGCGCGAGTGTGTAGCCGTGCTTCACCACTTCTTCCGGTACGTTCTTGAAGGCGGCTGGACAGTCCGCAATCACTTGCAACACTTGTCCTTTCTCCATGTCCTGCAATGTCTCTAACGTGTAGATAACGGGATATGGGCAAGGTTCTCCTCTAAGATCCAATGTGAAATCGATCGTCATTATTTTGCATCTCCTTTTTTGAATCCGACGCCGAAGCGGTAATTTTTTTGCCAGTAGCTAGCTACAGCATAACCGATTGCAAGCAAAACTAGTGTGACAATTAGCGCCCAAGCCGGGCCCATCACAGAAATGAGATTGATCTTCGCCCCACTCTTCACGAGCAGGTCGAATACGCCAAGATGATCCCAAGCGTAGGCAAGGGCAGTAGCGCCAATAATGTTGCCGATGAATACAGGCAGGAAGATCACTTGTCCTTCCATGAGGCGGTACATCATCCCTGTCTCACAGCCGCCCGCAAGGACAATGCCAATGCCGAACAGGATGCCGCCGACGAATGTGCTTGGTGCTGCCATTTTCGTAATCGGATCGACGCCGTTCACGAGAATAACGATGAGCGTTAGGACAGAACTGATTGCCATCCCGCCGATAATAGCCTTGGTCATCGTTGCGCGCCCGCTAATCCACAGATCGCGGAAAGCGGAGGTGAAGCAGATCTGTCCTCTTTCGATCAAGATGCCGAAGGCAGCCCCGAAGATGGCGGCAACGCCGAGCATTGTCTTGCCTGCTAGGAAGAAGTACACGATAAGTCCTGTATAAGCCAGTGCAACAAGCCCGCCGATATAAGGCTGAACTTTTCTTGTTTGTTGAATAGTAGGCGCGGCATTCCCTTTTTGCAGGATCGGCTTGCCTTTCCACCATTTGGTACTAACAATTTTCACCCCTGCATAGGTACCGATGGCGGTTGCCACCATGAAGATCCAAGCATGGAACGAGAATTGCGGCACGCCTGTGAAGAAGGCAGCCAAGTTGCAGCCAAGCGCGAGCCGTGCGCCTGCACCTGCGATAATGCCGCCGATCAGGCCCTGTACTAAGCGGCGCTTCTGCTTCGGCATGCGGATCTTGAAGTTGTTGCTGAACAGAATCATGATGAGCGCGCCGATGAACATGCCCCAGACGATCCAGCCGTCCGTGCGCTCGAATGTCGAACCCTTCATTTGTATCAATTTGAAGTAAGCCCAATCGGAGATATCGACGCCGAACAGCTGGAGGATGTGTCCTCCAAAGCGCGTAAACTCGCCGGTGACGGCCCATACCGTGTTGGTAATGCCGAAGTACAGCGCGCTGAGTACGCCTGCGATGCCGATGGCAACGTAAGGGCTCCAGTAGTTGGTGAACAGCTTGCGTAATGAATCTTTCATTTTCCCCTTACCCCTTCAATCCCTCATAGTTAAAAGTGAGAACCCGATCTAACTATATGGATTTGTTTGTGTGCGGCAATTCACATCCGATCATGAGATGAGATGCAAATAAAACCATTCTCCATTTTACTACAAACTGCTTACTAGCGGGGGGAATTCGGGATGATACTTTTTTACCACATAAGGAAATTGAAAAAAAATGATCATCACGTGTCACAAAATGAGCACCTTATCTGTCTTAGCTTATGTAACGAACTCTAAGATGAGGTGAATGGGATGAAATTGCGATTTAATTATCGAACGGCAAATGCCCCTGCTTATCAAGCCATGCAGACTCTAGACAAATTTGTCAGCAGTACACTTGATCCGGTGATGCTTGAACTCATTAAGATACGAGCTTCTCAAATCAATGGCTGCGCCTTCTGCATCGATATGCACACAGCTGATCTGATGAAGATGGGTGATCATACGAACCGCATCATGCTGCTCAGTGTGTGGAAGGAAGCACCGGTATTTACTGACAAAGAAAAGGCTGTTCTGGAATTAACGGAATATGTGACAGAAATAGCTGATGCGGGTGTGCCTCAGTCGGTTTATGAGAAGGTACGAGAGCATTTTAATGAGAAGGAATATGCAGATTTGATTCTTGCGATTGCGACGATTAACTGCTGGAACCGCATTGCCATTTCGACAGGAATGCATCCAGGATGTTTCGATAAGTAGGGAGGAGCCTTGCGCTCCTCTTTTTCTTCTTTACTCGATGGATCAGAATAGCTTTGGAATGATAGAATGGGGGGCAAAGGAGTGGGAACATGGATGTAACAGAGCTCCATTCGCTTCATGTACAGGAAGCTGAGCCTGTTGAACAATTGTATCGCAGCTATCGAACTTTAGCGTTTTCCATTGCATATCGGATGCTGGGCACGGTGTCTGATGCGGAGGATGCCGTGCAGGATCTGTTTGCAGATATGGTTGGCAGGAACTTGGACGATGTCAGGCATATCAAGGCATATATCGCCAAGTGGATGACGAACCGATGTCTGAATGTACTGCAATCTTCCCGTCGAACGAGAGAGACGTATTTCGGCGAGTGGCTTCCAGAGCCTATCGTTGAACAAGGAGAGCAGCCCGATCAAGTGGCGGAGCGTGTAGACTCGTTGTCCTATGCGTATATGGTTATGCTTGAGCGGATGACCCCGATGGAGAGAGCCGTATTTCTGCTGAGGGAAGTATTCGAATATGAGTATGAGGAAATCGCAGATATTGTCGGTAAGTCGACTTCCAACTGTCGCAAAATATTGAGCCGCGCCAAGGAACACGCGCGAGAATATTCCCCCACTGCTAGTCAAGATACGGATGCTAGACGGACGCTCGTCTCCAAATTCGTTACTGCCTTTCAGCAATATGATTTGGAGGCATTGTTGTCCTTGCTGTCAGAGGATGTGCGACTGACTACCGATGGAGGAGGCAAAGTCCATGCTGCCATGCGGCCTATTATAGGCAGAAGCCGAGTACTGAGATTGCTTACTTCTCCTAAAGCGTTCGTGGCGCTGCGAAGCTGGGATCTCTCCTTCACTATGGTAAATACGAGCATGAATATGGTGTATCGGGAGCAAGGAGTTGTGAAGGCGGTATGCTGCTGTGAGCTAACGGCTGAGCAAGATCGCATAAGCAACGTTTATGTTATATTTAACCCGGATAAGTTGGATCATATATCGTTGTAGATAGGAGCAGGAGGAATGACGGTGACACTGGACGAAGTCATGGCTAAGCTGGAAGCGATGGGCACAGAGCAAACAAGGAAAACGTTCCTCCGACATGGGGCGCAGGAGCCGCTGTTCGGCGTAAAGATCGGCGATCTGAAGAGGCTGGTTAAGGAAGTTAAGAAGGATCAGCAGCTTGCGCGTGCGCTTTTCGATACAGGGAATAGCGATGCGATGTATTTGGCAGGGCTAACGGTCGATCCATCTGCAATGCCCAAGGAGCTTCTGCAATCATGGGCTCAACAGGCACACTGGCATATGATTGTAGAATGTACGGTAGCTGGTGTGGCTGCAGAAAGTCCGTATGCTCTCGAATTAGCACGCGAATGGATGGCATCCAGCGAAGAGCTGATTGCGACATGCGGCTGGAGCACCTATCTGCACTATATCTCGATTACGTCTGACGAGAAGCTGGATATCGAAGAATTGAGGAGAATGCTTGCGCTCGTCGAATCGACGGTTCATCAGGAACGCAATCGGGTGAGGTACGTGATGAATCAATTTGTCATTGTCGTAGGCTCGTATGTACTGGCTTTGCATGATGAAGCAATGCGAGTGGCAGAGGTCATTGGCAAGGTGCAGGTCAATATGGGCGAGACAGCTTGCAAAGTACCGGAGGCGGCGGCCTATATCCGCAAAGTGGAGGCCGCAGGCAAGCTCGGCGCTAAGCGCAAGACATGCATATGTTAAGGTGAAGCACAGGAGACGAAATCCTGTGCTTTTATTTATTATCAGCCAGGAGCGTAGAGGCAAGCGATTAGATTTGTCAGGATAAATCGGTAGTGTCACGAGTCCGAATTGGCGTGAGCAGGTATACCAATGGAGATCGGTCATAGGGCTTTATGACGACAGGACTTCGTGTGCCAGACAGTTGAATCGACAGCATATCGCTGCCGATTGAGCGAATGAGCTCGTGTAAATATTTCCCGTTCAGGGCAATGAGGGCATCGTCACCTTCACAATCATGGATATCAATATATTCCGATACATCTCCAATTCCATGAGCCTGGGCGCTAAGCTTCATTCTATGACCTGAAGTCTGCATATGAATAACGTGCGAGTCGCCAGAGAGAAGGATTGCACGTTCAACAGCCTGCTGCAATTGCGAAGTATGAAGCGTGATAGAGCTTTTAAAGGCAGGAGGGACTGTAACAGAGGGGAAATGGCCTCTAAGGAATGTACAGTGCATCATCCAATGCTCCGTGGAAAACTTGGCCTGATTAGAACTGACTCCAACCTCGAGTTCGTTCTGCTTGTCCCCAAGTAATTTCGCTACTTCCAAGAGCTGCTTTGCAGCAATGATAATGGGTGGGTAATCGCCAGACTGGTTGGATTGTATCCGATTCCACTCTACGGTTGTAGAAGCGTAGCGAACCCCATCTGTTGCGCGTAGTGTGAGAGAATCATGACTGATCTCGAACAGCACTCCAGCCAATACTGACGCGTGTTCTGCTGTAGAGGCGGCGAATGCAATTTGCCGAATGGCCTGCTGTAGAGACAGACAGGAGATACGGAACAAAGACGTGTAACGATTAACTGGCACAGCGGGAAATTCATCTGGAACCATGCCACAAATGCGGTAGACGGCCTGTTCCGTTGTAATTTCCATGACATGCTGTTCATTGAGTTGTAAGGATATATTGTCAGCAGGGAGCGCACGGATGATCTCAGTGAAATGCTTAGCAGGGACTACACTGCTTCCTGTTTGTTGAATATCGAGTTTATCTTGCTGTATAGGGACTTCATATTCAAGTATCATGCTGGGTTGACTGGAGGTAAGTGTTAATCCCTTGGAAGTTGCTGTGAGTTTGATTCCGGATAAGATGGAGCTCGTAGTGTGGGAAGAGATAGCTCTGTTCACTACTCGTAGAGCACGGGCAAGGATATCTTGCGAAATGTTAATCCGCATTCGGAATCCCACCTTTAGTCTCGGAGTCTAGAGCAAAATAGGATTCAATAATGTGCCTAATCGCCTCTGAACGTGAAAATTCATTCGCATGGCAATGTTGTTCGAGGGTTTCCCATATTGCTTCAGGTAGGGTTAGAGATATTTTCTTCGTGTCACCGAAGCCTTTTCTGCCTGCCCCTGGACGGGATCCCCCTTTTGTGAAGAGCATACTGATCTGGCCATCCTCGTTCGGAACGCCGATCCTCATATTATTTTGCATGTGACACCCCTGGTCTCTTTTGAATTAAGTAACCATATTCAAATACTACGGTACTTATACTGTAACATGCTTCATGATTGGAAGGCAATATAAGGAAAACAAAGGTTGGCTGCTCGTAATAATAAGATATTGACTTCGAGTTGACTCGAAGTACTACAATACAGCCATCAACGAAGAAGCTGCTGAAGGAGAGATGGCTTGTGTGGAATATCAAGATGACCGTAACTGAATATGGAGGTCCGGAGATGCTGCAGGCTGTGCAAGAGCCGCTGCGTGCGCCCGATGCAGACGAAGTTCGCGTGAAGGTGCAGAGTGCTGGTGTTGCACTGGCGGATATTATGCGCAGGGAAGGTCTGTATCCGATGTCGCCTGAGGTACCTTTTGTTCCCGGATATGATGCGGTTGGGATGGTAGATGCAGTTGGAGCTGGGGTAGAACAATATGCGGTAGGGGATCGCGTTGCTGTATTTTTTAACGGCACAGGCGGATATGCATCACATGTGTATGCCCGAATGGATGAGGTTGTTCCGATCCCTGCGGCAATAGATGCTACTGAGGCGGCAGCTTGTATGCTGAATTATGTGACAGCCTATCAGATGCTGCACCGCATCGCGAATGTATCGGAGGGGGAACGAATCCTTATCCATGGCGCGAGCGGCGGTGTAGGGACAGCGTTGTTGAACTTGGGGCGATTGGCGAAGCTGGAGATGTACGGAACAGCATCGGGAGCGAAGCATCAGGTTGTTGCAGCGTATGGCGCGTTACCGATAGACTATCAAGCAGATGACTTTGTTGAAGTACTCGCGAGCATTGCTCCTGAAGGAATGGCTGCCGTGTTCGATCCGATTGGGGGCTCCAATTGGGAGCGTTCTATGCGGACATTAGGTTCGAATGGACGATTTGTAGGTTATGGCTATACATCCGTACTGGAACAGGGTCATAATAACAACTGGGTCAAGGATTGGACAGGGGTGGCTGCCCGCGGGACAACGGAGAGCGGGAACCCTGTGCATATGTATAGTATTACTGCGCTGAAGAAGGAACGATTGGATTGGTTCCGTGAAGATGTGCAAGCCGTTATGTCCCTACTGGAAGCGGGTAAGATCCATCCGCTTATCTCTCATCGGATACCGCTGCAAGAGGCAGCTTACGCGCAGAATTTGTTGCAAGAATCCCGTTCTGTTGGGAAAATCATTCTTGTGGGAGAGGTGTAGGCGGGATAACTGAGAGGAGCTAATGAAGGGATGTATTCCATTGGGGAAGCAGCACGATTAACCGGGATATCTGCATATACGCTCCGATATTATGAACAGATAGGCCTTCTTCCTAGTCCGCAGCGGCAGGGAGGGAAGCCGGAAGGTGTAAGGCAGTATAATGATCAGGATTTGAGATTCATTCAATTTATCTATGGACTGAAGCAAACGGGCATGAAGCTGGAAGACATCGCCGCGTTTACTGAGGATGGATGTCTATTGTCTGGCGAGCGTCTGCCACATGATATAGAGGATACGTTACATAAACGAATGGATATACTTGATCACCATCTTGCGCGATTATCTGCCCAAATCGAGCAGTTGGAGTCTGTCAGAACGACGGCCGTTGGGAAAAGAAAAATGTATGCCGCAATGCTGCATGAACAGCAAAAGAGCAACAACGATCAAAAGGACTAACCTTACAAGGCTAGTCCTTATTTCTTTTATCGCTCACACGTTTAAGGGCAACTTTCTAAACATTCTGAACATTGCAAACTCGTGACTTCCCACTCATCCTAGTTACGAATCCAGCAGTTTATGTCTCAATGCTTGTACTTTCTCCTCAGGCAATCCAATTGCCGCTAAATAACGCTCTGATCCTCCATATGCTGCATGTAAATGTTGAAGCATCATCTCCATGTTGCTAGGATCGCATCCTAGGAAGCGTTCATATAAGTCAGCGGGCATTCCTTTTGGCCGACCGGCGCGAAGCTCATCCATAATAGGGAGGAGACATTCAGCTGTCATTGCATAATCTTCAATAATGGTTGTATGCGGTACACCTGCCAGATCCAGAAGCAAGGCAGCTACCATACCGGTTCGATCTTTGCCAGCTGTGCAGTGGAAGAGGACGGCTTCGTCAGAAGGATTAGCAAGAATTTCGAATATTCGTAGGAATGCACCTTGGCTATTGTCCAGCATACTGACATACAGATCGCCTAGACTGTTAACTTGAGGTTGGTTCGTGGTCGCTGGATTCAGAAGGTCGACATTATGATAGGCAATGTTGTCGGAATCAGCAAATGCATCCTTGGCGACGCTCACCTCTTGCGCGTGACGCAAGTCGATAACCGTATGAATTCCGCGTCCCAGCAATAGCGCTTGGTCACGCTCGGTCAGCTTGTGCTGGCCATCGCCGCGATAGAAGCGCCCCCATTGGATTGCACGTCCTTCTTTTGTTGAATATCCCCCTAGGTCACGCACATTGCATGCGCCTTCCAAGCTGATGATTCGTTCATTTTGCTTTGGCTGTGGTACGAATTGATTGTTGTCTTCGATCATTGTTTCTATCCGCCTCTCATGAAGTAGGTAAGTCTATGCTATCATAGACAACAGGAAAGGGACATAAGCGGAAATGGGCAAAATAGACGCAGGGGACAGACATTTATAGCAGCAATGAGGTGTCTTTATGAATATTACATTGGGCCTGTTCGCCCATGTGGACGCAGGGAAAACGACCTTTGCCGAGCAAGTGCTGTATCATACGCGAAGCATACAGCAACGGGGAAGGGTAGATAACAAGGATGCATTTCTAGATAGCCATGAGATTGAGAAGGAACGCGGCATCACGATATTTGCGGATCAAGCCGTGATGACATACAAAGGCAACACCTACACACTTATCGATACACCCGGCCACGTCGATTTTTCCGCGGAAATGGAGCGGGCGATACAAGTCATGGATGTGGGCGTCATCATTGTAAGTAGTGTGGAGGGTATTCAAGGGCACACCGAAACGGTATGGAAGCTGCTGCAGGAGCGGGGAGTGCCAACAGTCTTCTTCTTGAACAAAATAGATCGAGTGGGTGCGGATGTAGATCAGGTCATCGCAGATATCTACGAGAATTTGACCCCAGATATCATCAACATGACATCTTATGATCCGGATCAAGGGCTGAGTGAAGAGATCATTGCCTTCATGGCTGAGCGGAATGATCAGTTGTTCGAGCTCTATATGGAGGAAGGCTATGAGCAAGCAGTATGGCTGAGGGAGATGCGGCATATGCTTGCCGAGCGCAGATGGTTCCCTTGCGCATGCGGTTCGGCGCTTCAGGATGTAGGCGTGCAGCAGGCTTTAGAGCTTATCCATCAATTCGTACAGACTGAATATTGTACGACGGGGGAAATGGCGGGACTGGTGTATAAAGTCCGCTATGATGATCAGGGAACTCGTACGACCCATATGAAGGTCACGAGCGGGACGTTGTCTGTTCGGGATGAAATCCGATATGGAACAGAAGCGGATACCATCCTTGAGAAGATTACATCTATTCGTATCTATAATGGGCAGAAGGCGCAGAATGTCGAGCGAGTAGAAGCAGGACAGCTATGTGCGGTTACGGGGCTTACGGCTGCTTCTGCAGGAGTGGGTGTCGGCGCCTATAAGGACACTGCTATCTATCATATTGTACCTACACTCAAGTCTAAGGTTATCTTCCCAGCCGAGTTGCACGTGAAGGAGGTGCTGGCTTGCTTCCACCGGTTGGATGCGGAAGATCCTGCTCTTCGTGTGCAGTGGGATGAGCATGTTCAGGAGATTCACATTCACGTCATGGGTGCTATTCAACTGGAAGTGTTAGCGCGGATCGTGAAGGAACGGTTCGGCATAGCGGTATCCTTTGCGGATCCTGAAATTCTCTATAAAGAAACGATACGCTCTGCTGTGAACGGATGCGGACACTTCGAACCGCTTGGGCACTATGCGGAAGCGCGCTTGCGTCTGGAACCTGGAGAACGAGACAGCGGCATTCAGGTGTTCAACGAGTGTCATCCCGATGAGCTTGGCGTCAATTATCAGAATTTAATTATGCAGCATGCGCTGGAACGGGATCACCATGGGCTGCTAACGGGGGCGCCGCTAACAGATGTGCGGATTACACTGCTTACGGGACGAGCACATAACCGCCATACGAGCGGCGGGGATTTCCGAGAGGCTTCTTTCCGTGCGCTGCGTCAAGGGTTGGAGCAGGCGGATAACGTACTGTTGGAACCGTATTACGACTTCAAAATAACGGTGGATACGGATGATATGGGCAAGGTAATGGCGGATGTGCAGAAGGCGCATGGTACACTTGAACCCCCTGCATTTATCGGCAATAAGGCGGTCATCACAGGGAGGGTTCCGGTCTCCACTTTCATGAACTACAGCACGGAGCTTGCCGCCTATACACAGGGCAAAGGGATGATTCAGCTTCTATTCGGCGGATACGATGTGTGTCATAATGCGGATGAGGTGATTGCACGCAAGAGCTACGACAAGGACGCAGATCCGGCCTATACATCCTCTTCCATCTTCTGTGCCAAGGGACAGGCGTATCGAGTTCCATGGGATGAGGCAGATTCCCATATGCATAGTGAATAACATAGCTAATAACGGAGCTAGAATTTTTGTGCATCAGACCTACGTGTACAAGGAGGATCGTGCCCATAAGATTTCATTTCCGTACTACCATAAAGAAAGGCTGTCCAACAGAATGGGGAATCTCCCAACTTGGACAGCCTTCTTCCGTTCCTCTATTTTAGACAGAACGCGTGAAGCAATTATTCAGCGCCTTGCTGTTCGAACAGCTTCACAATTTCAACAATGACCTCCGTAGCCTTCTGCATATTATCGACGGACACATATTCATAGCGTCCATGATAGTTCTCTCCGCCTGTGAAAATGTTCGGTGTAGGCAGTCCCATATAAGACAATTGTGAACCGTCTGTACCGCCGCGGATCGGCTTGATATCAGGCTCTACGCCAACGTTCTTCATCGCTTTGTAGGCAATGTCGACTATGTGCTTTACAGGTTCGATTTTTTCACGCATATTGTAATACTGATCCTTCAGCTCAATGCTGACGCGTTCAGCTCCATACTTCTCCTGCAAGCTCTTCACGATGTTCTCCATGTTCTGCTTGCGAGCGTTAAAGTTGTCTCGATCGAAATCACGAATAATGTAGCGCAGCTTCGTCATCTCGACATCGCCGCTAATGGAGGACAGATGGTAGAAGCCCTCGTAGCCTTCAGTCGATTCAGGCGCTTCTTCAACAGGCAAATGGCTGTTGAACTCCATGGCTATTTTCGCTGCATTGACCATTTTGTTCTTGGCTGTACCTGGGTGAACGTTCTTGCCCTTGAAGGTCAAGGTAGCCTGTGCAGCATTGAAGCTCTCATATTCCAGCTCGCCAAGCGGGCCTCCGTCTACCGTGTACGCATAACGAGCATTGAAGGCTTCTACATCGAAGCGATGAGGGCCTCTTCCGATTTCCTCGTCTGGCGTGAAGGCAACGCGAACCTTCCCGTGCTTGATTTCTGGATTGTGAATCAAGTACGCCATCGCTGTCATAATTTCAGTAATGCCAGCTTTATCGTCTGCGCCAAGTAGTGTTGTGCCATCAGTTGTAACGAGCGTATGCCCGATGTAATTATGTAGTTCAGGGAAGTCCTTGGGCGAGAGAACAACGCCCTGTGCTTCATTTAGCACGATGTCCTTGCCGTCGTAATTCTCAACCAGTTGAGGATTCACGCCTTCGCCCGATAGTTCGGTAGCTGTGTCCACATGGGAGAGGAAGCCGATTGTAGGAATGTCCTTGTCTGTATTGGCAGGAAGCGTAGCCATGACGTATCCGTTCTCGTCCATTGTCACTTCTTCCATGCCGAGCGCTTTCAGCTCATCTACGAGCAGGCGAGCCAAGTCGAGCTGTCCAGGTGTGGAAGGGCAAGTTTCGCTGTCGTCATTGGATTGGGTATTCACTTTAACATAGGATGTAAAGCGTTCAATTAGTTCTTGTTTCACGACATTTCACCTCTGAATAGTAGCGTATCAATCTCCTTTCATCTTACCACGAATAGCAGGACTTTACCCTATTTGTGGCAGCGTCCCCTTGGAACATGTTTAAGAGGGGAGGGGGTGCCATTCCAACTTCTCATGAACCCTCCCTATTTTTGAATGGGGATGTGAATCCATATCGTCGACTGTGGATGCTGTGGTCCATAGAAGTCACGTCCATATACCTCGAAGTCTGCCCGATCATCGAGGCGAAGCGGTGTGTTGTTCAGCCATGTTCCCCAGATGTAATCGTAGGTGCTCCGGAGCTGCTGGGTAGAACCCTGATGCTTGAAGACAGCATAGGTACCGGCAGATATGGTGTACGACCGCATGCCGTGCGGAATGTCAGCAATACGCTCCACGGCGAATCCAGCCATATGCCCAAAAGTCGAATGCTCCGTGATGTCTCGGAACCTGACATCTTGTTGGGGTGGACATATTCCGTAGCTTGTGAGTTCCGACGTCAGAGCGCGGATTTCATGACGACGTTGAAGTAGTTCCTTCCACAGTTCCGGTATCGTATTGTGATCGGGAGAGACAGCCCCACTAACCCCTACGACATGAATATCATTCACGATATCTGTAATGCTTGGGACAAGGCTAATGGAGTCAAGCCGATGCTGCAGGCGATCGTCCAGCAGTGCATCCTTCTCGAGGAAGATGGGACGTCTGCTGCGCTTACGGAAACTGCCGGGCGTTGTACCGAAGACTTGCTTGAATGAGCGGGAGAAGGCCTCTTGGGACTCAAACTGAAACTCTAAGGCAATGTCCAATATGGAGCGCTCACTCGACAGTAAGACTACAGCAGCTTCGGTTAGTCTACGTTTGCGAATGTAGTCGCCGAGTTTCTCCCCTGTCATTGCAGCAAAGATACGATGAAAATGATAGTACGACAAATGGACAGAGGCGGCTACACGCTCTGCATCCAGCCGCTCTGTCAGATGCGATTCGATGAATCGAATCGCTTGTTCAATCTGTTCCTTATAGGTTTGCATAACCGGATCACCACTTATTTCATTTGCCAAAAATCAGGTGCATAATCATGATGACGTATCGATATCTGCACATGATCTACTGGCATTTTCCCGCCTACGGGCACAGTATACCATGGATTATCAATTGGAGAACCAAAGCATATATTGATCGTTCGATCATCCAAGTCGAACAGCATGGAACGCAATGTGCCGAACCACTGGTTGTAATTATGAACAGCCAAGCCTTGCGGGTATTCAGTTGAAACTAAGGATTGCAGATCCTCCATCGTTACAGAATCAGGCCGCTCCAGGAACTGCTGCAAGATGTGCTGGCGGACGACCGAATGATTCAATTTGCCGGGCTCCAATTGCTCAATATCCGCGAACAGCGGATGATTCGTGGCTGCGATATAAGGGGCTTGGCTTGTTTCGCTTACCTCGCGAATCGCTTTGTGCCCATCGAAGGTCTCGACCAATGCTGCATGGCCATGCGGATCGCAGATGATGAGATTCATGTTGGATGCAATCGGCATCTCCTTCACGAGATGCAGGGCTTCGCTGACGTCGCGGCACTGTTCTAGTAAAGCGCGCACGACTGCCCAGAATTGCAAGCCGCTAGCTCTAGGGGGTCTCATACCGGGTGCATTGCCTACAGGCATACCGCAAGCAGAGAAGGTGACGCATAGTCCATGCTCATTCATGCCTTCTGTTCTGCCGAACAGAAATACGGAAAAGCCAGTATGCCTATACGCCTTCTCAATGGATGTAGAGCATAGCCTCATATCATCCACATTGGGGGAGAGATCGTAATTGCGGAGCATGTACGTGTGCCCATTCTCGGTTTTAGCTGGAAGAATTGCACAATGGCTGCATCCTGAATGAAGCGCAGAGCTGGCATAATAAGAAATCAGCGACGGCGGCACTTCTAATGCTGCACAGAATCCGTCAATCTCCTCCGTTATTCCTGGACAATATTGTTCAAGCAGTGCGGCTGTTTCTTTCCATTGATCATCAGGTAACGGCTCGTTCAATAATATGCCCTGCAAAAAATGAGGATGCTTCTTCGCAAACTCTCCTTGCTGGTACCCCGCCTCAAAACGCGTTCCCTCGATATAAGAAAAATAGCCTTGGATTTGCTGCATACATAAATCCCCCTTCATGACATTGTTAGCTCTTGTTCTAGTGTAGCGGGATAAGCTTCCCGCGTTATGATATTTCCTGCTGTCTTCTCAGGGGTGTGCAGCAATACGGCATATTCAGATGTCTCTTGTCTCTGGTTGAAGGTCAATCCTTATCAAATTCTTAATTTCTTAACATTCACTTAACGGCAGGAACAATCCCCCTAACTGAGCGTCCTATTATATATCGCTTATTATCGCTTATTACGTAAGCTGCAGAGTTGGAACGGCGTAAGGGGTTCGTCCTCATCCCGCTGTTAGAAGAGGAGTAAGTAGTTGGAAGTCGAATTAATATGTACCAAGGGAAGACGCTCCTTCAAGCAGAAGCGTTTTGTTAGCATACATGGAAAGGGAGATAGTCACATGGGCAAGGAAACGATTCTTGTCGTTGATGATGAGAAGGAAATTATTGAACTGCTGCAAATTTATTTGAAGAATGAAGGGTACGAGCTGCTTCAGGCATCCAATGGAATCGAGGCTTTGGATCTACTGGAGAAGCATGAGGTGCAGCTGATTATTCTGGATGTGATGATGCCTCATATGGATGGCATTCAGGCATGCATGAAGATTCGGGAGGAACGCAATACACCTATTATTATGCTGTCCGCGAAGGATCAGGATATAGATAAAATTACAGGGCTTAGCATTGGCGCCGATGATTATGAGACGAAGCCGTTCAATCCGCTCGTGCTGATGGCGCGAATCAAATCTCTGCTGCGGAGAACGAAACAGCTCCGGCAAGAGGAAAATCCGCACACTGAACATGAAATCTTCATTGATGATATGGTGATCAATACAGCGACCTACACGGTAATGGTGGACGATATTCCGGTAAAGCTGACGCCGCGGGAGTTCTCCATATTGAAGCTGCTTGCAGTCAATCGTGGGATTGTGCTCAGCATGGAGAAGATATACGAAGAAGTGTGGAACGAACCCTTCATGGAATCTAAAAACACGGTAATGGTACATATTCGTAAGATAAGGGAAAAAATTGAGAAGGATCGCCAAAACCCGCAATATATTAAGACGGTCTGGGGAATCGGCTATAAAATGGGATAGGAGCGGATATGGAGAAGCGAAACATGACGACGAAATGGCTGAATTCGATTCGATGGAAGTTCCTGATTACGTTTATTGCGAGTATTGGTGCCACGGGTATTTTTTTGCTGCTCGGACAGCTGCTGGCCTCTTATTTGCTGCAGCACAGTCCGTATAATATAGCGCTGAAATGGGTGATCAACAATATCGGCTCCCAGCCCGTGTTTGTCATGTCGGGATGTCTGTTATTTATATTTAGCTACTATCAACTGAGTCGCCCTATAGTAAGTCAATTCACGCATATCTCGGATGGGCTTCAGGAGATGGCGAACGGGAACTTTGCTGTGAAGATCCAAATCGATTCGTCGGACGAATTAGGCGATATTGCACAAAGGATCAATGGCGTAGCGACTGAATTGGACAGCTACCTGCAAGAGATTACTCATGGATTGGGTGAAATCGCCACGGGCGAGCTCCAGCATGAAATACCGGTAAGATCAGCTCAAATGCTGGGCAATGTGGCGGAGAGCATTAACCAAATGAGCCGGCAGTTAAGCCAATCGATTGAGGAAGAACGGAAGGCGGAGAAAACAAAGAGCGATCTCATTACGGGGGTATCGCATGATTTGCGCACACCGCTGACATCGATACTCGGCTTCCTCGAGCTCATTGAGAAGGATCGCTATCATGACGAGGTGGAGATTCGTTATTATGTCAACATTGCCTATGAAAAAGCGCTCGACTTGAAAAAACTAATCGATGATTTGTTCGAGTACACACGCATCAATAACGGACTTCCGCTTCAAGTACAGGAACTGCACATTACGAGCTTCATCCGTCAATTAGTAGAGGAATTCGTACCGAGTCTGGAGAAGGCAGGCTTGGAATGCAGACTGCATGTAGAGAAGGACACGCTCAAGGTACTGGCAGACGGCGACAGGCTCGTTCGAGCTTATGAGAATTTATTGTCAAACGCAATTCAATATGGCCGCAAGGGGCGGTATATCGATATTGAGATCCAGTCGCTGGACGAACAGGCGGTTATTCGCATTATCAATTACGGGGATCCGATACCGGAACGGGATCTGCCATTCATCTTCGACCGATTCTATCGTGTGGAGCAGTCTCGTTCCAAGGAGACAGGCGGTACGGGGCTCGGGCTGGCCATTACGAAAAGTATTATCGAAGTTCATGGAGGACAAATCGCGGCATACAGCAATCCGTATCAGACGACATTCGAGACGATACTGCCAGCAGTATCGAAGAATTCATCGAGCAATGGAGTAATCGTTACAGCACCAACGATGTCCCGTTCAAGTGCTTCCGCAAGGTGATAGCGGAGGCATTCAACAAGGAGTTGAGGCATGAGCTCACTGCTTGAGCTCAGCGGTATGGCAAGGCTCATTGAAAACTCAATGGGCCTTTTTGAGATGTCGCTCATGCGCAAGGGGCATACCCCAAGGCTTGCGAATAGCCGCATAATCAGCAGGCATAGACTAAAGATTGTCCTGTCGGTTACAATATGGGAAATTCATGCCATTCATAGGGGAGACATCGGATGAGCCTACAAGCAAATGAAAGCTATGAAATTACACAGCTGTGCTTATTAGCCGGAAAGATTATGCTGCAGAGCGGCGGAGAGACGAATCGGGTGGAAGATACCATGATACGTATTGCTGCTTCCTATGGATACGAGAATTGCCACAGCTTCGTGACACCGACAGGTATTATTTTCGCGATAGATGGTTCAGCACCGATTACACGCTTGTATCGAATATCCGAGCGGTCGACTGATCTGAAGAAGGTGACACTCGTGAATGATATTTCACGGAAGATCAGCAGCGGCAGCTTGTCCTATACAGAGGCTCATCGTTTACTGAAAAAGATTGAGGTATCCAATCTGGCTTACCCCGTATGGCTGCAGATTGCTGCTGCGATGCTGTCGAGCGGCTGCTTTACGATTATGTTCCGGGGCGGATGGCCTGAGTTCATTCCCTCGCTGCTTGCTGGCGGGCTTGGATTTTCACTCTTTCTGTATTTCCATCGCTTATCGCGGATTAAGTTTTTCTCTGAATTTCTAGCATCGATTGTAGTCGGAACAGTGTCCTATTTCTGTGTGCAGTATGGTCTGGGTCGTGATCTCGATAAGATCGTCATCGGGTCGGTGATGCCGCTTGTTCCTGGGCTGCTTATTACGAATGCAGTTCGTGATTTGATGGCGGGACACTTAGTATCTGGGATCTCGAAGGGAGCGGAAGCATTTTTGACTGCCTTCGCGATTGGAGCAGGGGTCGCTTGTGTCTTGTCATTTGCCTAGGATCGCAATTAGGTAGTGGATTTAGAACTCAACACGATGGACATATAGACTGAGGGAGGCACTTGGTTATGATTGAGCAGCTCATTGTGAGCTTCGTTGCTTCGGCTGCGTTCGGAATTCTATTCAACAGTCCGCCTAAGCTGATGCTTCAATGTGGATTTGTCGGCATGGCAGGCTGGTTCGTATATATTCTGTGCACGGACAATAATATTGGCCCTATTCCTGCGAGCTTGGCCGCATCATTCGTCATTGCGATGATGAGCCATTTGTTCGCTAAGCTGTATCGCACCCCGATTATTGTGTTCAACGTTGCCGGTGTCATTCCGCTTGTACCCGGTGGTATCGCATATGATGCGATGCGAAATATTGTAGAAGATCAGTACGATCAGGCGATTCAGCTTGCCTTCAAGGCGTCGATGATATCGGGTGCTATCGCGATCGGAATCATTTTTTCAGAAGTGCTTCATCAGGTGATGCGCAGGCGAGTAAGAAGATGATCTAAAACCGTGATAAGAATAAGCAAGTAATCTCAAAATATTTCCATCGTCTGGTTTGGGATTTTTTGCCGTTAGCTGAACAAAAGGCCGAGTATGGGCGCAAATTTAAACCCGTACTCGACCAGTTTTAAGACTGATGGTCTTATTGTATGAAATTCAAGGAAACTTCCCCTAAAGAAACTACTTCTTGGCTTTCATTTTTAAATGTACTGAACAGGATACTGCTAAAATGATCATCATGAATGTTGTAAATAAATCTATACGGTATCCATAAATGATTTTTGAAAGTAATTGTATAACAATAACTGTACATGAAAGAATTAGAGTGAGAATAGCAAGTCTGTGATTTGGATACTTTGCACGTTTAAAAACAAAGAAAAATACACCAATTACTAACGAGGCATAGAAAAGTAATAAAGCCATTACACCAATTAAAGCGCCAAGGTGAGCCATTTTATCACCTCCCATTAATACGGTTCATGGCGATTATAACATACGGGAACGGACTATTGGTTTTTCGTCACCTCATAATATGTAATGGGCAACCAGTGCAGATTCAGTGTAACTCCTTTAGAATTATTGTAGTGCGTAATACTTCTGGAAATTAGCCCCGCTCCTAATGCAACAATCGCACCGGCAGCTGACGCTGCCCATGCTGCAGGACCTCCAATAATGCCTCCAATAATGCCCGCTACTGCAGCTTCAGTTGCAAATCCATCTTTAATTTGCTCTAAACTATAAGCAAAGTCCTTCGCTTCCGACTCGGTCATTGTTATTGCTACTCCCCACCAATAAGTGTTGGAAAAGGCACTCTTGATGTTGGAGCTGTAATTAAAATTAGGAACTACTAAACGTTTAGCGGTATCGACTGTTGATTCTCCAGACACAATTGTCAGATTCAAAATAGATACGCCTTTACTGACAAGTTCATAAGTCTCTGAAGGCACGACTTCTTTTCCCTTTTCATCCAAATGAAGCAACCCATTCGAGCCAACAGAGATGTAAGGTTCTAATAGGTGGGCAGAACTTGCAGCATCTTTAATGCTCGTAATTTTGAAAGAACTAGAGCTGGAATTGAAACTAATTGGTGCAGACGTGGATTGGGCAAAAGAAGTCGAATTAGCCAACGAACTGAAAATCAATCCTACTGAAAGAACAGTAGCGATAATTTTCTTGTACATAGAATACACTCCTTATTATGGGATTAGTACCATATAATAGATACCTAATTAGTATTCTACAAGGAGATGGAAATTCCTCTAATTTCCATAAAAATTATAAATATTTGATGTTACTTCGCGTATTTCCTGTATAGGATCTTTAAGGGTGTTTAGAAATCATATTGGTTTTTCAGAGGAAATCTTGATAGGAGAGTATATGGGTGGTGAATGCAGGTGAAGTGTCTGTACGGTTGAATGGTTTCTATGGATAGTTACGCTTTATAAACATGTGTGTAGCAAGAAACAAGGTTTTGTTAAAACGAGTATAGATGCAGGTAAAAAAAGGGGAAAGCCCATGCCTCCCCTTTTCAATACCCAATAGTTAACCGGTTACTGATTTCGCTGATTTCCCTCGGAACAGCAGGAAACGTATCAGTTCAATGACTGCAATCACAAGCAGGGACATGCCAAGCAGCGGCATGAGCAGACCGAGAATGATTAAAATGACAAAGAAACCGATCATTGATTTCGTGTACGGCTGTCTTGGAGGTGCTGCAAGTCTTCCGCGAGGTCTGCGCATCCACCACATCTTAACTCCCCAGTATACAATGGCAAGCAGTGCAACTACCGTCAGCAGGCATAGGATCTGGTTCGGCCAACCGAATAAATGCCCTTCATGCAAAGGAATCCCATAAGTGAACCACTGGGCGATAAGTCCATAATCACGGTAGTCGATCTTATGAATCTGTGTACCGCTATATTGATCGAAGTAAGCTGTTATTTCCTCGCTAGGCTTGATAACATCCATTCCGGTAATGCCTGATCCTGCGGATTTAGATGCCGTGTAGACATCTTTCTCATCTGCTGGCAAGCTCAGGACAAATGGCTTCGTCACTCCGTAATGGTGAAGCATATGCTCAATATCATCTACAGAGAGTTGCAGGTAGCCTGACGAGGATTGCGGAGCCTTCTCCTTGCGAGTGGCCCATGGCAGCTCCTTCGCTTCGGATTGCGGCGGGCTTACATACAGCTTCGGATACCCTAGTGATTCATTGCTTGCTGCTAGTTGATAGATCTGGTTGCCCATGAAGCCTGACCAAGGCAGCCCAGTAACGATAAGAATAAGCAACGGGATGGTGAATATAATACCGAAGACCGTATGTCTTGATTTCACCTTCTCACGTTTTGTCCCAGCTGCCGATGCCCTCTTCTTCCAACTCATATACAGGCCGGAGACGATCAGAAATACCGCCCAGCATGCTGCAAGCTCCACCAAGTAGTTGATGACGGTTCCACCCACTAACAATGAACTATGCAAATTCCGAGTAATATTGCCAAAAGTATCGTCGGCAAGGATGCTTCCAACGAGTTGTTTGTTACGATCTACAAATACATATCTTTCTTGACCGGCTTCATCACGCATGGAGAATCTGGTGTTGCGCGATTCATCATCGAAGTAACTGACCTTCGTCACTCGTTCTCCCGGGTACGCTTGCTCCGCAGCTGCAATCGCTTGACTTGTTGTTAAGGTCTGGGTGTTGGCGCTCTGTCCAAAGTAAAGCGATTTGTATGCGATATCCTCAATTTCCGATTTGAACAGATATCCAATTCCACTAAGCGATAACGTAATCAGCAGGGGGGCAATGAACAACCCCGCATAGAAATGCCACCGCCAAAACATATGGCTAAGTCTGTTGTTTGTCTTCATACTATGATGTTCCTCCTCTAAAAACAGGGGCTAGGTTGCAATACTAGGTCATTGTATGTTGATGCGAAAAAGCAGACAAGACTCGATCGGGCTATATTTCACCGCATTTATTGAAAATTTAGTTACTTAATTTCGAGATAATCGTAGTAGAGAATTATTAGATAATGGTATATATAGGAAAAATGATGACAGAAGAAAGGGGGAAATGAAGTAGTAGAAGGTCATAAGTAGAACGCCATAAGCGGCTTCAAGTACGAGCAGATTCCACCGTTAGTTGTTCTTGTAGCGCTGCTGCTTAGTTTTGACCTTATTATCCGTGCTGCTGCGGTCATCCCAATCGGGACAACGTATGCCGTATTTGCAGGTATTGGGACTGTTGGGACGGTCGTTGTAGAAGCCGTTATGTCTAATACGTTTCATCCGCTCAAAATCGGAATCATACTGCTGCTTTTGCTGTTCATCATGGGCTTGAAGCTGACGAGTGGGAAGGAGGGGCACTGAGATGGCGTGGATAACTTTAATTGCGGCAGGGCTGCTTGAAGTCATCGGTGTCATTGGTATTAAAAGGGTAGCTGAGAAGAACAATTGGCCAAATAACATTATGATGATTGCCGCCTTCTTCCTCAGCTTTAAATTGCTTATTGGTGCCACGCAGATGATACCGCTGTCGACCGCTTATGCTGTATGGACAGGAGTCGGTACGGTAGGTTCGGCATTAGTGGGGATGCTGATATACCGAGAGTCGAAGCATCCATTTCGCCTGTTATGCATATTAGGGATCATTGGCTGCGTGGTCGGCTTGAAGCTGCTTGATTAACCGGATCGCTGACAGCAGCCCAACGGGGGGGCCAAGATTCCTTTATAGACTGCAACAGTACAAGATGTGTAAATGGATTCTTGGCCAGCCTCATGCCTAAAGCGTGCAGCTAGTATGTCGTATTCAATTGCCAAGCGGAAAACTTATTGTCTGGCAGGAATGTAATGCTCGTTCCTGTATCTTGAGTAATACCGATTGTCCGTAATCTTCCTTGCGGAATACCCTTCCTTCACGGCGAATCTCCACGGAAAGCGTGGATGAGAGCGCATTAACGACCGCCATGCTAATCCCCTGCTCTCCCCCGGGAGCAGTGAACGAAGCGCTTCTTGAGAACCTTCCCATATCCGTTAGAATGGATTGTGCCTGTGTAATATCATGACCGGGAAGCAGGTTCACCGGGATGCCTGACCCAAATGAGGTCAGTTCCAGAGGCTCTTTGTCCTACTACTTCAGTTGATATGTATACGAGTTTGGATTCGCGCCAGCGATCCGACGAGTAAAATAGAGCACGTCTCCCTTTATACGATTGAAGTAAAGACTGTCGCCATCCTTGTTCAATCCGTTGGCCAATGCGGAGTCGATCGATGCTTGTTCCTCGCTAGTCATGAGATGTTTGTATAAAGCTATCGATTCTTTGGTCTTCCTATTGAAGAGATACAGGATTTTCTGTCTGGATGGGCGTACGAGTAAGTAATCGTCGAAGGCTTCCTCCACCGTAAACGTATCGTTCTCTCCGAAGATCTCCTGTGCGAAATAGGATGCTTTGATTGTCCCGTCCGATGCAACGAGCTTCAAGGTGCTGTCATCGATCATAACCCATAAGTCTCCGACTCTATCAATGCTTTTAACAGTATTTCCGCTTCTCTTGTACTGGGCTAAGGACGAAATCGCCACTTTATGATGTTGGATGATCGCTCTATAGATAACATAGCCTGTAATAGTGTCATCCTCGATTTGCAGCATATAGCTGTCATTACTGATCTGGGATGCAGCTAATATGCTGGTATCCGAAGTTTTCAAGTTTATATTTTTAAGTAAAAATGGCTTATTGCCTGTACTCATATACAGGTCACCTATACTTTTGCGAAACCAAAATGCAGCACCCTTCTCTTTTGCGAATATATACGGCGTGTTATACGTAATATCCACGGTGCCAGTCCTGCTTTCCCAAGACATCGGTACTTGCAATACGGAAGAGAACAGCTGAAGCGGAACATACAGCGCGTTGTTATGTATAATCGGGGCTCCCTCAAGCTGCATCGTTTTGCCGAAGGATTTGACTTGAGATTCCCCTACCTTCATGATGACCTCTTGTCCGGGAACAAGCACGCGAAAGGAATCGTTGGAACTATCCATCCAGGTGAAAAAGGATAAATAATGGCCAAGTGAAAACATCGGCACGTATATGCGTCCCGACTGAAATATGGGTTTACCGTTTAGTTCTGCCTCTGCATGGTTAATCCGGATGGTAATATCGGACTCTAAACCGATTTTGGGACGGAAGAGGAAGACGGCGGCTGTCAACAATACGGCGGCGGCCAAAACATAGTTCAACCACTTTAGGATCTTCAAGGATCTCCCTCCAAATAGGTATATACATCCTATATTACAGGACGAATCTGGAAAGGGGAAGGCAACAGGTCAAGGGATCGGCCACGATCAATAGGCGACTATAAAGCTTGGACACATGGAAATTGGGCGAAAGAGAACTTGACGGAAGATCGAGAACTAGGCAATTGCGGGGAGGTTCGGCTAAGATAGTACTCATAAGTTTCCAGACAACTGTCTGTTCAGATCGTCGAGGAGGGGGGCAGTTTACGGTTATGTTCAAATCTACGTATTTGCGCATTTTTGTATGGAGTGGCATATTTATCACCCTCATCATTATTCCGTTCTCCTTGTTTCTTGTTCAGCGTTTCTCAGATTATGCCACTGTGCAGCTAGGTACGATGAATCGGGAGAGAATTGAGGAGACGAGGGAGCGGACGGAATTTATTCTGTCGAAGCTGAAAGGGTATGGCCTGACTATGTATGGGGATCAGACCATTCAGAACTGGATGTATTCGAATCAAGATGATCCACTGCAGGATGCAGCAGCACTCCAAACCCTATCCAAGTACCTATCGAAAGAACCCTTTTTTGAAGGCGCTTACTTATTGAATATGCGCAGAGAAAAAGTGATTGATTTCAATGTAGGGCTGATCGACTTTCAGGAATTCTCCGACCATACGATTCTCGAGAAAGTGAAGCAAGGCGCTCCCACTCTATTGCAATATTTTCATCATGAAGTAGGAAACAAATCCTACATAGGCTTATTGCTTCCGTCCTCCTATATCCGTAAGGAGCAGTATGGCTATCTCGTAGTATTGTTGAATAAGCGTGCAATGGAGCAGTACCTCATCGCGGGAGACGCTGATCCGGATTATCAAGTCGCGTTATTAGACCGGTCGGGGAGACAGGTGCTTGGCGCAATCAACGAGTCAATTATGCCTGAGGTTATTCAGTCCAGATCGAATGATAAACACGGTGCTCTCGAACTCAAGACCGAGGGGGAGAGACTGTACATCAACTATATCGACTTAGAAGCGCAAGGCTGGACCCTATATTCGCTCTCGGGAATGAAGCAATTCCGGCAGCAGGCGACGACTTTTCAGCAGACGATCGTGCTGTACTCGGTACTTCTGCTAGTTGTCCTGCTCATCGTTGTATTTTGGAATTCACATCTCTTCTTCAAGCCCTTCCGAAGACTGGCGAATCAGGTTCACGGGAAGCTTGGAGTTCATGCTGTCAGTGATTACGATGCGATTCAGCAGAGTGTCACGCTGCTGCGCGATCATTACCCCCTTATCAAGACGGAATACCTGCGTCAATGGATTCTTCAGGGCAGATTGGGAGACAGCACGCGGGCAGCGCTTGCTCGTGAATCGAGGATTCTTCAACACGAATGGATAAGGCTGTCTGTCGTGAAGATTGATGGCTTCTATGACATTGCGGAGCAATATGACTTTATGTCCCGGAAGCTGCTCAAGTATGCAGTTGGCAATATTGCGGAAGAACTTCTAGGCAGCGAGAGCCGAACGATCGAAGTAGTCGACTTTGGCGGTGATCACCTGCTGCTTCTGATTGGAGTTGCCGAACCTGCAGATGATGTGATGGAGCAATTAACGGAGCTCCGTCGTCAGGCTAAGGAGCATGTGCAGATGAACATCACTGTTGCTTATAGTGCAGCCAAGCATGTTCGCGATGATATGCGTGTTGTCTATGATGAGCTATGTGAGGTGACATTGTTCAAGTTCGTTAGCGGCGAGGATCGCATTTATACGGAGCAGGAGTATGAACGATACGCAGATTTGCACTGTCAGCCGGATGGTATATTGCTGGATCAGCTCATCCAGTCTATTCGGAGCGGCAAGGAAGAGCAATCCTTGAACCTCCTGGAGCAATTATTTGCAAGATTGCAGACGATGAGGTATTCAGAATGTCAGTTCCAGCTGCGGCTATTATTCTTCTCTTTCGTCAAATCCTTCAGCAAGCTGACTTCCATTGATAGTGTGGAGGGGATGGAGCAGCGCCTGAAGAGGTTCACGAAGCTGGAGGATATCCATATGTGGATGAAGGAAGAGATAGTCCGTATCATGTCGCTGCTTGGCAATCAGAAGAGCTTGAACCGTAAGGGGAAGATCGTTCAAGAGGTGGTCGAATATATTCAATATCATATTCACGATCCAGCACTGTCCGTCGATGATATCGCAGACCATATTGCACTCTCCGCCAAATACGTGCGCCAGCTATTTCTCGATCATTATGGATACTCCATGTCTCAGTACATACTCAATAAGCGTATCGAAATGGTGAAGGAATTGCTGCTGCATTCCGATTTGAGTGTTGCAGATATTTCACAGCAGGCAGGCTTCCAGACCAAGAGCCACTTCTTCACCGCCTTCAAAAAATCAACTGGGATGACACCAGCACAGTACCGACTGGAGCAGGTGCAAGAGGCAAGTGGTTAGCGTAGGGAATGAGCCGTAAACGAAATAGAAGCCAAATCGGCAAAATAAGAACCCTGACATATACCACAGCAGAACCTGATTCGGCCAATGAGAACTAGTGAGATCCATAGGTGAACTGCTACGATGACCCTATTACTCAATGGTTTCACACATAGATCGTGAATAGTGAGGAGGGGAGGCTTTGCGACGTACAAAAAGAGGAGGCCATGGATTTGTTTATGAGATAAGGAAGAATCGATACCTATACTTACTCGCTCTGCCAGGTCTGCTGTTTCTTCTTCTATTTGCTTATATGCCAATGCTGGGGCACTTGCTGGCTTTCCAGAGGTACCGGCTTGCCGATGGACTATTCGGCAGTGAGTGGATAGGCTTCCAGAACTTCGAGTTCTTCTTTCAAGGCAATGACTGGCTGCGCGTCACATGGAACACCGTATTTCTAAACGGACTGTTTCTCGTGTTCGGTCTTGGGACAGCAGTTGTGCTCGCCATTCTGTTGAATGAGGTCACAGGCAAGTGGTTTAAGAAGACCGCGCAATCATTTGTCTTTCTGCCCTACTTCATTTCTTGGCTCGTTGTCAGCATGATGGTGCAGACGATGTTCAGCTCTACAGAAGGAATGATGAATCAGGCATTGACGGCGCTTGGCTTTGAAGGGGTGGATTGGTATCTATCCCCTGGAGTATGGCCTTATATTCTAACCTTCGTGTACGTATGGAAGGTAGCGGGATACAACTCCATTATCTTTCTGGCATCGATTACGAGTATTTCTTCTGAATATTATGAATGTGCCAAAATGGAAGGGGCGAGCCGCTTCCAGCAAATCATGTATATCACGCTTCCGCTATTGCGTCCGATCATCATCATTATGACACTGCTTGGCATCGGCCGAATATTCTACGGGGATTTTGGTATGATATACGCCATTATTGGAGATGTTGGCGTATTATTCCCAACGACGGATGTCATTGATACGTATGCATATCGCGCGCTGCGGCAGATGGGCAACTTCAGCATGTCCTCTGCGATTATCCTCTATCAGTCTCTTATGGGACTCATCGCCGTTGTTTTTTTCAATTGGTTGACACGGAAGGTTGACCCAGATTCTAGATTGTTCTAAGGTGTGATGAACATGCGTGAACGATTGTTTCTTGTCATTGTATATGGTTTTCTAATTGGTTTCGCCCTGATTTGCTTCATCCCGTTTTGGATTGTGTTGATCAATTCCTTTGCGAACGAATCCTATATCCAGACTGCTGGATATCAGTTGTTCCCCACGTCCTTCAGCTTAGATGCGTATGCCATGCTCTTGTCCGGAGATCAGGTCTTCCGGAGCTATGGTGTCACGTTATTTGTCACCATTACCGGAACGGTGCTTGGCGTTCTCCTTACAGCTTCCTATGCATACGTGCTGAGTCATCCGAAGGTGAAATATCGGAATATTCTGTCCTTCCTAACCTTCTTCACGATGCTGTTCGGTGCAGGACTTGTAGGATTCTACATGCTCATTGCGAACTGGCTTAATCTGAAAGACTCTTTATGGGCTCTTGTCCTGCCATACTTGCTGAACCCGTTCTATGCCTTCATCCTTGTGTCCTATTATCGGTCTCTGCCTTATGAGTTGAACGAAGCAGCCACTGTGGATGGGGCCAATGACATTCGTATCTTCTTCCGTGTCATATGGCCGATTTCCCTGCCGGTCATTGCAACGGTTGCTCTGTTCTATGCGCTGCAATATTGGAATGACTGGTACTTGTCGCTGCTATTTATTGATAACTATAAGCTTCATCCGCTGCAGATGATGATTAGACAGCTGATGTCTAACTTGAATGCCATGGCATACGTGGCAGGGAGCAAGACGGAATACAATATTGTCGTCCCAACCTACGGCATGCAGCTTGCTATTGTCTGCATCACTATTGGGCCGATTGTGTTCGTATATCCATTTGTGCAGAAATATTTCATTAAAGGCATGACATTAGGATCCGTGAAAGGCTAATTCATATCTTGTTGTAGGGGGGACGAAGAAATGAAAATGAAACGCTGGTGGAACATCTCGCTTGTGTTGCTATTGTCCTTGTCTCTGATTGTGGGCTGCTCAAAAGGGACGGAAGGATCGTCCAGCACGGATGCCTCGAAGGGGAGCGAGTCGTTAGGCAGTAAATTGGAACCGGTTACATTGAAGATTATGATCCCGGGAGACCGTCCGCCAGATATGGATCTTGTCATTGCTGAAGCAGAAAAGCGGATGAAGGATACGATTAACGTCAAGCTGGACATCGTATTCGTGCCGTGGGCTGACTTGGGGCAGAAGACACAGGTGACCCTTGCTTCTGGTGAAAATATCGATCTGATCTTCGATGCACCATGGCTGCATATCAATCAAATGATTGCAGACGGCTACTATGAGCCGCTAGATGATCTGCTCAAGCAGTATGGCAAGAACGTGTTAGAGAAGCGTCCACAGCAAATGTGGGATGCGAACAAGTATGACGGCAAAATCATGGCAGTGCCGCTTGGATTAGTCTACATGGCGGGCAACGCTTATGTCGTGCGCAAGGATATTCGTGAGAAGCTGGGTGTGCCGCCTATCAAGACCTATAAGGAGTTAATTGATTTTGCTTACAAGGTGAAGGATAAGGAGCCGGGCATTGCGCCGTTTACGGCGGCAGGAACTACCGGGCAGCAGACGTATTCGATTGTCGGCCAGCGCAGTCTTCATGATTACATTACGCATGCGCGGTTTACCCATGCACTCGGAAGCAGTCTGACCTTATACTACAAAAATAATGATGGCAAAGTATTCAATCTGTTCGAGGATAAGGAACCGATTATGACATGGTTGAAGGAGGCCAGACAGATGTATAAAGATGGCCTCGTATACAAGGATATTTTGACTGCGAAGGATTTCATTCAGCCTTTCATGAGCGGGAAAGCCGCTATCGTGACGAAGGGATCGTTCGGTACAGGACTCTCCTTCGATCAGCAGTTCAAGAGCAATGTTCCTAACGGTGATCTGGAGACCGTGACCTTCTTCGATCCGACCAAAGGGGCAAATATCTCGAACTTCAAGCAGTGGAACTTCCTTGCTGTTCCGAAGGTAAGCAAAAATAAGGAACGCGCTGTCATGTTTATGGATTGGGCGAATCAGAAGGAAAATTATGACCTGCTGTCCTACGGGATACAAGGGAAACATTGGGAAGCTCTTGGCGACAAGGAATTCAAATTGCTCGATACGAAGGGGTATTCGCAATTCGGCTATGTATGGGTATGGAATCCAATCGATGAGCGGACAGATGTGGAAGCAGACAAAACGTACGAACACTTCGATGCTGTACTCCGCGATGCAGACAGCTTCACGAAGGATATATTGACGGGATTCGAATTCGATTCCTCTACTGTACAGAATGACCTTAGCCAATATAATACGGTCGAGGCGAAGTACTATCCTGCATTGTTCAATGGCGTCCTTGATCCTGAGGAGACACTGAAGAAATTCGAGGTTGAAGCAGGGCCTTCCCTCAAGCGGATTCAGCAGGAGCTGCAGCGTCAAATTGATGCCTTCTTGGCAAAGAAGTAGCTCATCACTGCAAAAAAAGAGGCTATCCTTGAAGTCGCAAGACTTCGGGATAGCCTCTTCGTTCTTCTTACAAGTAACCCCAGATCATCGTGAACAGTGTACCGAACAACGTCACGAGAGCTACGAATAATGCGTACAGAATATTCGTATAGTTGGCTGTTTTCGTTGTCTTATCTTCATCGATATGCATGAACAGGAACAATTGCACGGCAGCCTGGATAGCTGCGCAGATGATCAAGATTGTAAGTCCTGTTGTGAATGACATATCCCATACAATGACGGCTAACGCAACGACAGAAAGGACGAGAGAGAAGACATAACCCATTACATGACGTATCGGGAATAGTTGTTTCATATCACATCATTCCTTTCAAGTATACGAAGCTGAAGATAAAGATCCATACTACGTCAAGGAAGTGCCAGTACAGCGAGAAGATGAACGACTTGTTCGCTGTATCATGTGTAAATCCTTCACGCTTGATTTGCATCATCAATCCGGATCCCCACAGAAGACCCATCGTTACGTGCGCACCGTGTGTTCCAAGCAAGACGAACAAGCTGGACAGGAAGGCAGAAGTTTGCAGTGTTGCACCTTCATGCACGTAAGTGACGAATTCGAAAATCTCAACGCCCAGGAAGCCTAGGCCGAGCAGCAGCGTGATTCCGAAGAAGACCATGGCTGGCTTCTTCAGTTTCATGCGCATACTGTGAATCGCAAGTCCGCAAGTGAAGCTACTCGTTAAGAGCAGGAATGTCTCCAGCAATACAGGCTTGATTTCAAAGATTTCTTTGGCAGACGGGCCGTTGCCCGTACGAGTCCACAGTGTAAAGTAAACGGCGAACAAAGTCGCGAAGAGTACAATCTCCGCGCCGAGGAACAGCCAGAAGCCGAAGATTCGGTTACGGTTCTCCTCTGTCTGATATTCTAGCGGCAGCGTATTATCGATCTTCATGCTCTATCACCCCGCAATTGTTGTTCCGTCTTTTTGATTTCCTTCACCGAGATATGGCGGCCATGATCCCGTTCAAAGGAACGTACTGCAAGCATAATCAGAATGAGGAAGCTTGTGATAATGGCAGGTGTCCACCACATAAATACCATAAAGAATCCCCAGAAGAAGAAGATAACACCGAGAATGAACGGCTGGCCGTTATTGTTCGGCATATGGATTTCTTCAAGCTCACCTTCGAACAATGGTTGCTTGTTCTTTTTCCAGAGCCAGAAGGCATCAAGGCTCTTCACCTTTGGAACGATAGCAAAGTTATATTCAGGCACCGGACTGTGCGTTGCCCATTCAAGCGAGCGTGCATCCCACGGATCGCTCGTTGTATCTCTAGGCTGGTAGCGGAAGCTCCAGTAAATGTTGTACACGAGAATCGCGAAGCCGATAGCAAGACCGACAGAACCGATTGTTGCAAGCAAGTTGAGCGGGCCGAAGCCAGTTTCTGCAGAGTACGTGTACATACGGCGTGTCATACCTTTCAGTCCCAAGAAGAACAATGGAAGGAATGTCACGTTAAAGAAGATTGCGATGAACCAGAAGCTGATCTTACCAAGACGCTCGTTCAGGCGGAAGCCGAACAATTTAGGGAACCAGTAGTACATACCTGCGATAACCGCAAATACGGTACCTGGAATCAATACGTAGTGGAAGTGAGCAACCAAGAACATCGTATTGTGATACTGATAGTCAGCACTTGCCATTGCAAGCATAACGCCCGTTACGCCACCAATCGTGAAGATTGGAATGAAGGCAAGAGAGTACAGCATCGGTGTTGTGAACTGTATCTTACCCTTTCGCAGGGTGAACAGCCAGTTAAATATCTTAACCCCGGTCGGAATCGAGATCGCCATCGTACTAACGGAGAAGAATCCGTTAACCATTGCGCCGTGACCCATCGTGTAGAAGTGATGCGCCCACACGAGGAAGGACAAGAGCGAGATGGCTACCATACTGACAACCATCGATTTGTAACCGTACAAGTTCTTGCGAGAGAACGTTGAGATAATTTCACTATATATACCGAAGGCCGGCAAGATAACGATATATACCTCAGGATGTCCCCATACCCAGAACAGGTTGGCCCAGAGCATATCCATACCGCCGTTGGCCATCGAGAAGAACTGAGAGCCGAACATGCGGTCGAATGTCATAAGCGCAAGCGCTACAGTCAATACAGGGAATGCGAACAAAATGATAACGTTCGTGATCAGAACCGACCACGTGAACATTGGCATTTTCATCAATGTCATGCCAGGTGCGCGCATTCTCAAGATCGTAACGATGAAGTTGACGCCTGTCATCAAAGTACCAAGACCTGCAATCTGCAATGCGATCGCATAGAAGTTATTCCCGATCTTCGGTGCAAGCTCAGGACCTGCAAGCGGGAAGTAAGATGTCCAGCCCGCATCCGGGGAGCCCCCGATAACGAACGAGATGTTGAACAGCATTGCTCCCCAGAAGAACAGCCAGAAGCTGACTGCGTTCAGGCGAGGGAATGCGACGTCGCGTGCCCCGATTTGGAGCGGAATAACTACGTTCATCAAGCCGATAATAAATGGCATCGCCATAAAGAGAATCATAATAACGCCGTGCGTTGTAAATACTTCATTATAGTGCTGGGCATCCAGGAACTTCATATCAGGTGCAGCCAGCTGCGTACGCATCATCAGAGCGTCCATACCGCCGCGGAACAGCATGACCAGGGCACTCAGGATGTACATGATACCGATTTTCTTATGGTCAACGGTTGTCAGCCATTCCCGCCACAGATAGCCCCATTTTTTGAAATAGGTCAAGCTGAAGATGATGGCTATCGTCACGAGCACGATGCTGGCCATAGCGCCATAAATCATCGGTTCGCCGGTAACGAAAAATTCGTCCCATTTCATAGTCTCAAATTACTCCTTTCTTGTTCAATCTAGTTGCCATGTTGAGAATGATCCATCTCTTGGTGTTCATCGTTGGAATGTTCCATGTTCGAATGATCCATTTTCGAGTGATCCATTTCTTTATCCGATTCCTTATGAGAGTCGTCATGAGACGATCCACCATGATTGTGGCCGCCATGTTCGCCCTCTGGTGCTGGTCTGAATGTCAAGTGTGTGGAGGAATAAGATTTCCGTCCCACAAATTCGGTCTTCAGCAAGGAGTTGAATTCCTCTTCTGTCAATTCAGAAGCGGTACCCTTCACTTCTTTTACCCACTCTGTGTACTTGGTAGGGGACATTGCGAGCACTTCGAATTGCATGTGCGCAAAGCCTTTACCGCTGAAGTTCGAGTTTTTACCCATAAATGAACCTTCATGATCAGCTGCAAGGTGAAGCGTCGTCACCATGTCGCTCATCGCGTACTTCTGACCGCCAAGCTGCGGTACCCAGAAGCTTGTAATCGGTCCGTAAGAATAGAGACGGAACTCGATTGGGCGATTCGTAGGGATATTCAGATAGTTCACTGTTTCAATGCCTTCTTCTGGATAGCTGAAATGCCATTTGAAGTTGGATGATGCGGCATAAATAACGAGTGGCTTCTGATTGTCATAGCCTTCTGGAGGCGATTCTACTGCAACAGTAGAGCGAATCGTCACAACAGATAGCACGGTTACAATAATGACCGGAATTAACGTCCACGTAATTTCCAGCCACTTGCTGCCTTCCTCATGAGGAGGCTCATAATCAGGTGCTGATTTTGAAGCGCGATACTTCGTTAACATGAAAATATAAAGTGCGTACACGACGAACAAAATTCCTGCCATCATAATCATGGAGAAAATAATGACGTCGGACTGCGTCTTGGCCTGAGGACCTTTCGGATTCAAAACATCTAATGAATCACAACCGGTCAAGAGGACAAGAAGAGCTGCGAATAAGGTGAATAACAACCCTTTCTTTTTCATCAAGGTACCCCTTTCTCTGTTGGTTGGCTTTATATATAGTAGGAAATCGGGATATTGTAACCATGCTATATCTTATTAGGAAGCACTCTGAATTACAAATGACATAGTGATCCTTAGTTGACATAGATATCCATATAAGGATCAATTTTTCCTGCCCAAATTGAGCCCAAAAGCCGAAAAAGTGATAAATATCATTGAATTTCCGCCAAAATCGCCGTTTTTGAAATTTGTTCATAATTGCCTCTAAGACCATCAAGTGTACCAATACTGTCACAATTGTGCACCCTTCAAAGGCGGTAATACCCACATTATTCCTCAATTTTAAAGGATTTGTGTACAGCAGAAGTAAATGTGCATGTTGGTATGAACCGTGGTAGATAAGCAATGGTGAGATCCGAATTGCTCGTTCTAGCGCACGCTCACTCCGTTTTGTAATACATCGTATACGAACAGCACAGAATAACCATTCATAACGATTGTTAGGAAATAATTCTAATTTTAAGTAGGATAGAGTGTTTTTAGCTCTAATTACTCGTGAATTCGCGGGTTTTCGCTAGAATACGACACCTTATGAGGTAGAATATATCATCCGCTATCCGAGGAAGGCGGATTTTGATATATTTTTATGTGGGTTCAAGAACAGTGGCGGTACACCAATTTATTTGCGGAACATGGGGGTAACGAGGTGAAGGTTGGGCAATTTCTTAGGTTAGTTGAAATCCAAACGAAAGTAGCGAGCATGATACCGTTCTTCATCGGAACGTTATACGCGCTATATCGATTTCATGAATTTCGGCTAGTTCCATTTCTACTTATGTTCGCCTCATTATTGTCTTTCGACATGGCGACCACGGCCATTAATAATTATATTGATTACAAAAAGGCGATTAAAACACACGGGTATGGTTATGAAGTACACAATGCGATTGTATCCTATGGACTCAAGGAGTCGAGGGTAGTTGGGGTCATTGTTATGCTTCTTGTAACGGCCATAAGCTCTGGGGTTGCCTTGGTGCTGCAGACGGATATTCTTATTCTTGGGTTAGGAGGCTTGTCTTTCCTTGTAGGTTTCCTCTATTCGCTGGGTCCGATTGCGATATCACGAATGCCGCTTGGTGAGTTGTTCTCGGGATTGTTTATGGGGTTCGTTATCATTTTCATTTCTACATACATACATGTAGACAAGGAACAGCTTGTATCACTGGCGATTGACTTTCGGATGGCTCATCTCGATATCAATCTAATAGAAGTGCTGTTGGTGTTCGCGATATCGATTCCAGCTGTTCTGAGCATAGCGAATATTATGCTGGCGAATAATATTTGCGACATTGAGGACGATCTGGCGAACAAGCGGTATACACTGCCTGTATATATCGGGAAGCCGAGCGCACTGTTGTTGTTCCAATGGATGTATGTGGCGGCGTACCTGGACGTCATTGTCCTCTTTGCCATCGGGGTACACCCTGTGCTGTTGCTGCTTATTGTGGCAACGTTCATTCCTGTACGAAGAAATATGAAGAAATTCATAACGAAGCAGACGAAGGAACATACCTTTGTACTGGCCGTGAAGAACTTCATTCTGATGAATGCTGCTCGTATCCTTGTGTTGGGATTAGCAATCTTATTCTCTTGAACATAAGACAAGGGATGTGCCGCTTGGCACATCCCCTGTCTTATTTGTCCGCAAAAAGACGTCATCCATGTAGGACATTGACGTCCTCCGAACCGTAAAGGTGAATGATCACCTACACTCGCCCCATCAATTGATTTGCGGTAATGACAGCTTTCTCTTCTCTCGTCAGAGACTTAAAGACGAGATCATAAGAGTGGTCAATGAGCATCTGAATATCTTGATCACTCAAGCTGCCATTGAGCGCCACCGTGTTCCAATGTCGCTTGTTCATGTGATAACCCGGTGTGATCTCGGCGAATTGCTCGCGCAGGGACTCGGCACGGAAGGGGTCACACTTCAACGTAACACTTGGACAACCGTCCGTTTCACGGAACAAAGCAAATATTTTGCCACCTACACGGAATACGGGGACATCGTCTCCGAACGGGTAGGTCAGACGAGCGCCTTGTTTGTCAAAACAATAGTCATTCCAATCCTGCATGTCGAAACATTCCTTTTCATAGATGAAGATAGTTATCTTTAGCATATCGAAAGGTTGATAGAAATGCAACGGGGCGGATTGACTTCTGTAAGTTCATTTAAAAAATTTGTCGAATTTGCTAAAAATACGGCGATAGATTTCTCTTGTTGCGGAAAAGTAGAGTTGGAGAAGGAAATGGACTATCCATGAATTCGGATCGGTAGGCTGGAGAGTTTGTGGCTGTGATCAGGCATATGCTCGTCAAGGTAGAAGGTCTCCGATGCGGAAGCGAAAGGGAACCGCTTGACGAAGGATGTTAGCGCATATTCTGCCTCCAGCCGGGCAAGTGGTGCGCCAAGACAGAAATGGTGGCCGCTGCCGAAGGTCAAATGCTTGTCGTTGCCTATGCGATGAATATCGAATTTCTCTGGATAGGCAAATTGTCTGTCGTCCCGATTCGCGGAACTCATCCAAGCGATCACGATCTGCCCCTTCTTCATAGGCGGGCCGAACACATTCGTATCCTGCGTGATTGTACGATCAATGGAGATGTGGAACCGGTGGCGCAGTGTTTCGTCGATCGCTTGCGGGGCAAACTCAGGATGTTTGCGCAGCTCTTTATAAGCAGAAGGTTGATCATAGAGCAGACTATAGAAACAATTCGTAATGAGTGTAGTTGTCGTTTCATTTCCGGCACCCAAGAGGCCGATACCGGTTCTTGCGATTTCCTCATCGGTCAATCGGCTTCCTTCGTATTCTGCCATGGTCAGGTCGGACAAGATGTCGTCTTGAGGGTGTGCTCGTTTCTCCAAAACAAGGGGGAGTAAATATGCTGAGAATTCTTTAATGGCCGTGTCTTTTTGAAGCTTCTGCTGCTCAATGCTCCCCCGATGATGGCCCATGAACAAAATGTTGGACCAGTGTTTGATCTGTTCCCAATCCCGTGACGGCACGCCAAGCAGGTTGGCAATTACGGTCACAGGCAGCGGGACAGCGTATGCCTTCACAATGTCCACCGTGCTCTGTGATTGCATGTTGTCAAGTAATCCATCGACGATTGCTTGAATTTTCGGCTTCCACTGATCCAAGCTGCGTGGAACGAATGCTTTGGCAATAAGCGCACGTCGCTTCCGATGTATCGGCGGATCCGAGAGGGTCAGGCTGATACCGCTGTTATCCCTCGGAACGGGGACGATACTGCGCTCGCGAACGCTGGAGAAGAGTTGATGATCAGAGAGAACTCGCTTTGCTTCCTCATAGCGGAATACATTCCACACATCCTGCTCTGCGTCGTAATAGACAGGGTTCTTTTCACGCATATGCTGGAACCAGGCATACGGATTCCACAACTGCTCTTTCGTTTTGAACCCAGTAATCTCATGAATAAAAATTTCACCCTTTGTTTTCAATTGATTTACCTCCTCCGTAATTGTATAGCTGGTCGTTAAGAGTTTCGATCCAGTCCAGTT
The DNA here is from genome assembly GCF_032337355.1 of Paenibacillus suaedae. Taxonomy (NCBI): domain Bacteria; kingdom Bacillati; phylum Bacillota; class Bacilli; order Caryophanales; family Paenibacillaceae; genus Paenibacillus; species Paenibacillus suaedae. The sequence goes on along the minus strand of NZ_JAVYAA010000005.1, from coordinate 140,164 downwards.
CGCTTTGAAGCTTCTTGATCAGGAATTGAAATGTGCTCATGGCGAACGGTTTGCCTTCGGTGAGCGACTGTCCTTGGGTAATGATTTCGAGTTGGCTGCGAAGATAATCGGTTCGGGCGTTCAAAATCGCCTGCTGTTCGGGAAGTTGCAAATAATCGAACAAACTAACGCGAACAATGAATTCATGCTCATGAGCTGCAAATTCCGGGGGGAAATCCCGCAGCAGCTTATGGAACATCTTTTTTCCTAGCTCAGTAATGGCGTACATGTGGCGGGAAGGCTTTCCAGGACGGGCGTCCACTTCCTTCGTAATGGCTCCCATCTGTTCGAACTTGCGAAGGGAGGGATAGAGCATGTTGTTGTTGACGCGGATGGAGTCGGCGAACAGACGCTCCAACTGCTTCTTTACCTCATAGCCGTGCTTAGGCTTAATCATGAGATGATGAAGCAACAGTATATCGATGTACATATGTCCTCCTGTTCGTATATAAATTAGAGCATAGGTTATTTTAACCTATGCTCAGGGATAATTTATCATATGCGGCTCAGTAAATGTAAATACATGTAAAAAGTATGAATTAACTATTTATCAGGACGATACACCATGCAGTATTGTTGGGATACGCTGTTCCCGGGCATTGGGATTGTATCCACCACTTCGAATCCATAATGTCCATACAAGGAAATGTTGCTCGGGTTATGCGTCTCCAGCGTGCAAGGAATGCCACGCGCATCGCACTCAGAGAGCAAGGGCCTCATTAATTGGCTGACAAAACCCTGACCGCGGAATTGCGGCTGCACGACAAGCATGTCCAAATGGATATAATCCTGCTCGTTCAGTTCGGATATCCAGGCGGAGCTCATAGAGTTAAGCGTTGACAATCCACGTATAAATTGATGGATGCTGATATAACGGCACATCGGGATTGATTTGATAATAGCACAAGCAATTCGGTACAAGTACCTTGCATGCGAGAACCGGGACACTCCTGCCCGCTCAGAGCGGAACACGAGGGCAACGGCTTCAAGCCGTTCGGACGTTGCATACAGGTCGGCTTCCTCATACAGCATGGCAATATAGTTGCGGAAGAAGATGATGAGCACCTCAAGGCGGGTTGTCCGTTCCGGAAGCATGTGCTCATATAGCGGGTCATCCATGAAGCCTTGCGCAAGGACGACAGCAGCTTGGCGGATATCTGTGCGGCGTAGTTTTACGGAGTAAGGTTCGGTAGTTCTGTTCGTTATAACGTTAGCGTGACTTGCTCTTGAATTACAAATGGTTCCACCTCGGATCATGATTCAATGTAAATAAGGCTCCACGTTAGGCTTTCCTTGCTTGTTCATTTAGTCGGCCGAATTTCGGAAACCTCCTGTCTATCGTACTGCTGCGCATTCGTTTAAGTCAACGCATGCGCCCCCCTTCGTTTGCTGTTGTGGATGAAGTTCGAGTGTACAGGTTGAATAATATTCCCTATATAGTAAACAAGCCGTGCAGGACTCCTTACCGCGATTGAATGCGGCTTCGGGATCTTTTGCGCGGCTTTTCTTTTTTTATTTGTTAGTGCTGTGCTGCTTTCCCGGCAAGCTCGAACCCGGGTTGCCTTCGCCATGGCGCTGCTGGTTGCGCTTTGCCTTCTGCTGGTCTTCATGCAGCTTATCCACGAATTGCTTGGTGTCTTCCATTGAACAGATCCCTCCTTGTTAGGCATTCCTTGATACTATAACCGGTTGAAGGGAAAATCATGTCCACATAAGTGGGATTTATTGAATTGTGGCTCCTGTTACTTGTTCCGCCTTATCAAATAGATGATGCCTAAAATAGTGGCATAGGTATAGGTGAACACCCTTGAAGTCATTTTCATTGTTTCATCATCGGTAAATAGTTGGATGAAAAAATGAATGCCCAGAACGATGCCGAAACCGATGTAAATTCCTTTGTAAAATTCCGAATAAATTCCCTTCGATTTTTGCGCTTCGCCTGGTTGTTGCCTATCGTCCTTTCTTTTTAGAAGGATTATCAAAATAAAGAAATATAAAATGGCGCTCGAAACGGCAATGTCTTTTATGAGTGGATTGGGATTGAAAAGGTAAGCGAAAATGGCAAATGCTACGATGACCGCCAACAGAATGTAATTGACTGTAGTTTTTTTCAATTTAAATCACTCCTGTTTGAGCCGATCCGAATTTCGTTGAAGTGGAAAGAGCTCTTGCTGCAATTGCCGGCGGAACTGTGAAGTTCGTGACAAAATTGCTGGAAACCTACAAAGTGGCCAAAGGAATGGGCTTGTCTACGATGGAGGCTATCAAAATGGGTGTGCAAGAGCGGTGAGGTCTATTTTTATTCTGTCAAATCACACTCCCTCCTTTTTTATTAGATCATATTATTACACTGTCTCTATATGACTCCTAACAAATTTCGTGAAAGATAGAATCTGATGGTTACTCATATGATATGTGATCGTGCAGTATAAAGAAAAATGCCAGGTGCATGGCCTAAAAAAGAGCTACTCTGCTTTATACGTTGTATAAAGTGAATAGCCCTATGCGGTAGGTGAAGATAAATTGCAAAGCAAATTAACAAGTTACACAATTGTCTCGTTCAGCCATTGCTCCATTGTGTGGCGTCGCGATAAGGAGTATCTCTGGGCATTCACGATCGCATCCATCGCATGGAATGGGGAACGTGGAGCCTCTTCTTGCGCGCGCTCTCGCATCCATTGCAGTGTCTCCGGATGTCGGGAGAAGATCGACAACTGCGCAACCAATTCTTCTGCATCCTCCGCACAGCAGGCAACCCCACTGCGCAGCAAGTAGCGAATGTTATCCTGTTCTTGACCAGGAAGTGGCTTATAGACGAGTAGTGGAAGCTGTTGGACAACTGCCTCGGAGGTAGTAACACCGCCGGATTTCGTAATCATTAGGTCGGACATCGCCATATATTCGTGCACAGGCTTCACATAGCCTTCAATACGAACATGCAGCGGGCTGGATTCGGCCCAGCGTTCTAATTGTGAACGAAGCTTATCGTTGCTGCCACAAATGATGATAAATTGCATATCCTGTGCCCATCCAGCTTGCTCAATGACATCCAACATGGATGGATCCATCAAACCGCAGCCACCGCCCATCAGAAGAACGGTCAGCTTGGAGGAATCAAGTCCGTACTTCTTGCGCAGTTCTGTCTTCGAATAGGATTCATAGAAGGCTGGACGAACCGGAATTCCCGTCACCTGAATGCGGGATTGAGGAACACCCTGCTCAATCAATTGCGTCTTGGCATCTTCAGAGCCAGCTAAATATAAATCTGTATAGGGATGCAGCCAGAAGCTGTGATCTGTATGGTCAGTAATGACCGTAACAGCTGGGCAATCAATCATGCCGCGCTCCTTCAGCTTCGATACTGCTGCACTGGCAGCAGGGAACGTACTGACAATGACAGTTGGCTTCATCTGCTCTACGAGCTTTATCAGCGGGCGCAAGCTTGTGAAGCGGACTCCCTTCAATAACTGTGCTAGCTTACGATCCTTGCGAGTCATATTGAACAAATACCCGTACATGCTAGGGAACAGCTTCACCCATTGTACGAAGCAATACGTGCCGACACTGTGCAAGTGAGGAGATACCTGCTCCATATAATCAACAACGTGTACATCTGCTTCTGTGCCGTACCAACGTTCAGCCGTTTCTTTAATTGCTTGTGCAGTCTGCATATGGCCGTGGCCAATCGAGCCTGATAGTACAAGCACCTTCGCCCTGCCCGGTGTGGACGGTGCTTCCATCCGTTCGAACATGTTCATAACACTCCTTCGCCGTAATTGAGTCTTCGTCTATATATTCGATTGCGCTGATCTGCCAATCGTTTCCTTGTTATCTGGTACTAATATCGTATCCTAACTCCCTATTCATGAAAATGGCCCTCAGTTCGGTTATATCCTAGACCTGAGTCGGGCATGCTGTCCGGACTCTATTCCAGTTCTATCCGCTATTGGTCCTATTTATGGGGATTTTCAGCTTTTTTTATTACTTACCTTTTCCAATGGGATTTGACCCAAAATTAAGTAATTGTTCTATAATGAACGAGAAGGTCTGAGAAAGGTGTGAGTCTGGCATGCAGCATAAGCTGTTGATCGTAGAAGATGACGCTTCTATTGTAGAAATGGTATCGGATTATTTGAGTAGGGAAGGATTTTATGTAGTGACCGCAACCAATGGTGAAGAAGGCATGGCCAAGTTCACCTCTGACACATACGATATGATGATTGTCGATCTGATGATGCCGAAGCTAGATGGATTTGAGATGATTAAGCTTGTTCGAGAGCGGAGCGCAATCCCAATTCTCATTATGTCCGCGAAGGACAGCGATGTAGACAAGGCACTCGGACTTGGCTTCGGCGCAGATGATTATATCGCGAAGCCCTTCTCGATGCTAGAAATCTCTGCGAGAATCAAGGCGGCAATTAGACGTGCAACGAAGTACGTTCAGATCGATGCGGTGAAGCCAATGCCCGAACAGAACGTCATTCAGGCAGGCCAACTGCTAATCGATCTTGATAATTATCTTGTACAGAAGCAAGAAGAAACTATGAAACTCACTTCCAAAGAATTCGATATTTTAAAGTTATTCGTAACCAACCCGAATCGTGTGTTCACAAAAGCACAAATATATGGATTTGTATGGAACGATGAATACTATGGCGATGAAAATGTCATTAATGTTCACATTCGCCGGCTGCGGGAGAAGATAGAGGACGATCCGTCGAATCCTACCCATATTAAGACCTTGTGGGGGATCGGCTACAAGTGGGAAGGTTGAGCAATGATGATAACGGGCCTTTTATCTATATGTATGGTAATCCTGTTGATCGTAGTCTACACGCAGCATGTGAATCATTCAAGACGCAATCAGCAATTAACAGAAATTCAAAAAAAGCTGGAACAAATTCATCGAACACAATCTGCGGAGAAGCTCCTGCTGTTCACGGATGATAAGCAGATTATTGGGGTCATTGAGCAAATAAATGAATTACTGGTCGATCATGAGAAGGCACTGGCGAATTATGCGAAGACGGAGATCGCGATGAGGAAGATGATATCGAACATCTCTCATGATCTGAAGACCCCGCTTACCGTTGTACTTGGTTACTTGGAGACGCTGAATCTGAGCAGTGAGCGCATCAGTGACGAAGAACGGAATCGCCTGCTCACACGGGTGCATGGCAAGACGGTAGAAGTGATAGAGCTTATACATACCTTTTTTGATTTAGCGAAGCTAGAATCTGGGGACAAGCATGTCGAGCTGACTCGAGTCGATATGAGCGAGCTATGCCGCAAAAATATTCTCCAATTTTATGAGCGGCTTACAAAGAGGGGGTTCGAGGTTGATATTCAGATTCCGGAAGCTTCTCTCTATGCGAGAGGGAATGAAGACGCACTGGATCGCATACTGAACAATCTCATCTCCAATGCGATAGAGTATGGGGCTGATGGCCGTGTGCTGGGCATAGCTCTGCGCAGTGATGATACGCATCTGTTCGTTGATGTATGGGATCGTGGCAAGGGGATTCCGGAACAGCACCAAGACCGTGTTTTTGAGCGCATGTATACACTGGAGGATTCCCGCAACAAAAATTACGAAGGCAGCGGATTGGGGTTAACGATCACGAAGCGGCTCGCTGAATCAATGGGCGGATCAATAGAACTCCATAGTAAGCCTTTTAAGAAAACGATTTTTACAATTAAGCTCCTGCGAATGTCTTGAGGTATTCTACGAGAAACCGGTCAGTGCTGGCTGTGAATGAATAGACGGTTCAGGTCTGATGACGTCGAAGGAAGGGTCACGAGGTTCGAAGAGATTTTGCTGTGCTGTAACCAGTATGGCACTCTGCGGACCTTATTTGTATGTCAAGACGGAAAGAACGTAAGGAATTCGTAAGGATTAGGTAAGAAATAAGAAATAGCTAATCGATACAATGAAGACATCAGAAGAGATGAGAGGGGTAAATGAAATGACCTTCCTTGTACGGACGCATCGATTGACGAAGAATTATCAAGGCAAAGATGTCGTATCGAATGTGAGCATGAATATTAAGAAGGGCGAGATATACGGATTCCTTGGCCCCAATGGGGCGGGGAAGACAACGATTATGAAAATGATGACGAATCTCGTGCAGCCAACGAGTGGTGAGATTGAGATGTTCGGCGAGAAGATGACACCCTCATCCTATTCCTTGCTATCTCGCATGGGGACAATTATTGAGCAGCCAATCTTCTATGATCGTCTTACTGCGCAGGAGAATCTGGAGCTTCATTGCGAATACATGGGCTACCATAATAAGAAGGCGATTGAGGAAGCACTGGAACTGGTAGGACTGAACGGCATTGAACGCAAGCAGGTGAAGGACTTCTCCCTCGGGATGAAGCAGCGTCTAGGCATCGCGCGGGCCATATCGATCAAGCCAGAGCTGCTGCTCCTGGATGAGCCGATTAATGGTCTGGACCCAATTGGGATTAAGGAGATACGTGACCTGTTCAAGAAGCTGTCACGCGAGTTCGGCATTACGCTCTTGATCTCCAGCCACATCTTAGGGGAAATGGAGCTGGTTGCAGACACGATCGGTGTCATTAACCATGGGGTGCTGTTGGAGGAAGTGCCCATGGAGCGGGTTCGGGCGCAGCAGTCCGAATTCATTGAGGTCATCACTGATAATGCGAGCAAGGCGGCCTATGTGCTTGAAGAAGTCATGCATATTTCGAATTTCCGTATTACAGACAACCGGATCATCCGCATCTATCAATCGGGGGTGTCTCAGCAAGATATTACGAAGGCATTTGTTATGAACGATGTCATGGTAGAGTCTGTCCATAAGAAGCATCATTCCTTGGAGGATTACTTTATGAAGCTGTTGAATGGAGGGGATGCTCGTGAATAAGCTCATTCGACTGGAACTGAAGAAATTCCGGTTTGCTACCTATATACGTACGGCCATGTATGTCACGATCGGGATTTTCCTCTTTATTTTGCTTGGAATCTATGGGGATACACAAGGTATCGCGTTCCATGATATATCCGAGGTATTCGGTATCATCGATACGTTTGTGAAGGTATCCTTCATTATTACGGCCTCGGTATTGCTAAGCCGAATGGTTATTGATGAGTTCAAGAGCAAGTCTATAACGGTCATGTTCATGTACCCGATTCCACGGAAGAAGCTCATAACAGCTAAGCTAATCATTGTGGTCTTGTACACCTTTATTGCCATTATTCTAGCAAATATTGTACTTATCAGTGGATTCCTCTTATACAATTCTTATGCGCACACTGTACCTGGCACGGCGACAATAAGTATGGTTACGCATCAAGTGTCAACTAGTGTTATCAACTCCTTAGCAGCAAGCTGCTTAAGTCTGATTCCATTATGGTTCGGCATGCGCAAATATTCAGCGGCTGCGACCATTACGAGCTCCATTCTAATTGCAGGCTTTCTAGGCTCGTCGACTGGCGGATTTACCTTGTGGTCCATTATCGCAGTGCCATTTGCTTTTGCTGCGCTTGGTATAGTGATTGGTTACTTGACGATTCGCAAGATTGATACGATCGACCTGTATAAATAAAAATAGATGCAGCAAAATACCTTGTTGTGACAGCGATGTGACATGCCCAAATTCGTGACAAATTTCAGAATAACTTTTGGTAAAAAGGTGCAGCACATTGCGGGCTGCTTGTAAAGGGGAAAGAAGGCACAATGTCTTTTTTCTTCTTTTTTTCACTTTTTTTCGACATATTTGTGAAATTCGACACAATGTTCTTATTTTGATCAAGTAATTGCTTTAAAATTGTGATTAATATCACATTGCAGCGTTTCTGTATCTGACAGAATACAACTGGAACATGTAATCAACGTCATTGATACCGTGTTCGACGCAGGTATTACAGCCTATTCAGCATAGGAATGAGAGTATAAATAGAAAGGTGGAAGGACAACGATATGTGGGATACGATCTTATTATCGCGCATTCAGTTTGCATCGACGACGATTTTTCACTTCTTCTTCGTACCGGTATCGATTGGTCTAGCATTGCTCATCGCAATGATGGAGACGATGTATGTCGTCAAGGGAAATGAAGAGTACAAGAAGATGACGAAGTTCTGGGGGAAGCTGTTCCTCATTAACTTCGGTGTCGGTGTTGTCACTGGTATTATTCAGGAATTCCAGTTCGGGATGAACTGGTCGAACTATTCTCGCTTCGTCGGAGACGTATTTGGTGCGCCGCTTGCGATTGAAGCATTGCTGGCATTCTTTATGGAATCAACGTTTATCGGATTATGGATATTTGGATGGGATCGCTTATCGAAGAAGGTGCACTGCTTGTGCATTTGGCTTGTAGCCATTGGTACAACGTTGTCCGCCTTGTGGATCTTGGCGGCGAACTCCTTCATGCAGCGTCCGGTCGGATTCGAGATTAACAATGGCCGTGCGGAAATGAACGATTTCTTCGCGCTGCTGACAAATGGTCAGCTGCTTGTTGAATTCCCGCATACGATTTTCGGTGCATTTGCAACAGGAGCGTTCCTCATCACTGGGGTGAGTGCTTATAAACTGCTGAAGAAGCAGGACGTTTCTTTCTTCCAAAAATCGTTCAAGATTGGTGTTATCGTAGCTACGGTCTCTTCCATTCTGGTTGCGGTTTTCGGTCACCAGCAGGCACAATATTTGATGCATACCCAACCAATGAAGATGGCGGCAAGTGAAGGCTTGTGGGAAACAAGTGGCGACCCTGCACCGTGGACGGTATTTGCAGCCATTAATACAGACAAGCAAGAGAACAGCATGGAATTCAAAGTTCCATACTTGCTTAGCTTCCTATCTTATAGTAAGTTCTCCGGTGAAGTTCGCGGGATGAAGGAACTGCAAGCGGAGTATGAACAGTTGTATGGCCCTGGCGATTACATTCCGCCGGTGAAGACAACATTCTGGAGCTTCCGCATCATGGTTCTTGCCGGAACATTGATGATTCTGCTTGGCATGTATGGCTGGTTCTTGGCAGCACGCAAGAAGCTGGGCAATCCGAATAAGTGGTTTATGCGTTTCATGCTCTATGCAATCTCATTGCCGTTCATTGCGAATACAGCAGGCTGGATTATGACGGAAATTGGTCGTCAGCCGTGGACGGTATTTGGTCTCATGCGGACAGAAGACAGTATTTCGCCGAGCGTGTCGGGCGGTCAAGTGCTATTCTCCCTTATCGCATTCTCGACAATTTACACCGTACTTGCTATCGTGCTTGTGTATTTGTTCGTTCGTGTCATCAAAAAGGGTCCGAATGAAGTAATGAAGGCAGAACATTCGAATGACCCGTTTGATCAGGAGGGACAACATGTTATCTCTTAATGAATTGTGGTTTCTACTAGTTGGAGTGTTGTTTGTCGGATTCTTCTTCTTGGAAGGCTTCGACTTCGGTGTCGGCATGTCGACGAAGTTCTTGGCCCGTACAGATGGGGAGAAACGCGTATTAATCAACTCGATCGGTCCGTTCTGGGATGCCAATGAAGTATGGCTGCTTACGGCTGGCGGGGCGATGTTCGCTGCGTTCCCGAACTGGTATGCTACGCTGTTTAGTGGATATTACACGCCATTTGTCGTTTTGCTGCTTGCATTAATTGGACGCGGTGTCGCATTCGAATTCCGCGGCAAGAAAGAGACAGAACGCTGGAAGAAGTCTTGGGATTGGGCGATTTTCTTAGGAAGTCTGCTTCCTCCATTCCTGTGCGGGGTTGTATTCGCAGGACTGATTCAAGGCTTGCCAATTGACGGCCAGATGGAAATGAAGGCTGGACTGTTCGATATGGTGAATGTGTATACATTGCTTGGCGGGGTAACCGTTACGGTACTGTGCCTCGTGCATGGCTTGATGTTCACAACGCTGCGCACAATTGGCTCCTTGCAGGAGCGTGCACGTAAGCAGGCGAAGATGCTGCTAGTGCCTTTGGCGGTATTGTTTGTTGCTTTCGGTGCTATGACATACTTCAAGACGGATGTATTTGAGGTTCGCGGTGGGATCTTGACAGCTGTTGCTGTAGTTGGGGTTATTGTTTATGTGCTTGCTGGCTACTTCATGGCGAAGAAGCGCGATGGCTGGGCATTCGGCATGACGGGCGGAGTTATCATTCTATCGATCGCGTCTGTCTTTATCGGATTATTCCCGCGTGTTATGATTAGCTCGATTGATAAGGCATTCGACTTAACGATTCATAACGCAGCTTCCGGGCAATACTCATTGAAAGTGATGACGATCGTAGCCTTAACCTTGCTGCCGTTCGTGCTAGGATATCAAATTTGGAGTTATTTCGTCTTCCATAAACGGCTTCATGAGAAGGAGCATTTAGAATACTAATGGATAAAAATTTGCTCAAGTATGAGGGAGCAAGGCCGACAATGTTCATCATTGCCGTCCTTACTCTCGTGCAAACACTATCCATCATAGGTCTGGCAATCAAGCTGGCGGAGGTTATCTCCGCCTTGTTTGCCGGCGCGCCGTTGCAGGAACAAACCGCAAATATGGGTCTGTTCCTGCTTGCGTTTACCGTCCGTCAAGTGACGACCTTGCTCATGCAGAAGGTAGCCTACAACTTCGCCGAGAAGACAGGGGTAAACTTGCGGCGTCAGTTGATGGATAAGTTGTTCCAGTATGGACCTCGCTTTGCCAAGTCAGAAGGTACGGGCAATCTCGTTACTCTTGTACTTGAAGGGGTCTCCCAGTTCCGCACGTACGTGGAACTGATTCTTCCTCGGATGATGAGTACGGGCATTACGCCAATTCTCATCCTACTCTATGTACTCACGCTAGATACGGCGTCCGGTATTATTTTGATTGTGACGCTGCCGATTTTGATTATATTTCTGATACTAGTTGGGCTTGCTGCGCGCAAGCAGATGGATCGACAATGGGAGTCGTACCGCATTTTATCGAATCACTTTGTCGATGCGCTTCGAGGCCTGGAGACGCTTCGTTTTCTGGGGCAGAGCCGCAAGCACAGTGATACGATTGGGCAAGTGAGTGACAAGTATCGCTCTGCGACAATGCGTACGCTTCGTGTTGCTTTTCTCTCCTCCTTCGCCCTTGACTTCTTTACGATGTTATCCGTTGCCTCTGTAGCAGTCGGCCTGGGTCTTCGTCTTATTAATGGAGAAATGACATTGGTGACGGGGCTTACGGTGCTGATTCTAGCCCCTGAGTATTTCCTGCCTGTTCGCATGGTTGGCGCTGATTATCACGCGACATTGAACGGGAAAGAAGCTGGAAAAGCAATTGATGCGATCATTAAACATGAAACTGAAGTAGGGGAAAGTGCCTCACAGCATCCATCCTCTCTTGCTTGGACGAAGGATAGCACAATCGCCTTGTCCGGCATAGGTGTGAAGCATGAAGCGGATGGGCCGTCTTCACTGGATGATGTAACATGTGAGGTGACGGGGCTTCTGAAAGTCGGCATTGTCGGCGAGAGCGGGGCAGGCAAGTCTACGCTCATTGATGTGCTTGGCGGTTTCCTTCGTCCGACATCAGGACAGTTCACCTTGAACGGCGCGGACGTGCCATCGCTTGATGAGGAAGCTTGGCGTCAGCTGACGACTTATATTCCGCAGCATCCGTATCTTTTCAACGTGTCGCTCGCTGACAATATCCGATTCTATGCGCCTGAAGCTTCTGATGAAGAAGTGGATCGCGCCCTTGCAGCCGCTGGTTTGTCTACATTGACTGCTGAGCTGCCAAATGGTCGGGATGAGCTTATTGGCAATGGAGGCCGCTCTCTTAGCGGCGGTCAGGAGCAGCGTGTGGCGCTTGCTCGTGCATTCCTGAGCGACAGACCGATTATGATGCTGGATGAGCCTACGGCACATCTGGATATTGAGACAGAATATGAGCTGAAGCAGACGATGCTATCGCTGTTCGAAGGCAAGCTGGTCTTCTTTGCGACGCATCGCCTGCATTGGATGGAAGATATGGATTGGATTATCGTCATGGATCATGGAAAGGTAGCAGAGGCAGGTACGCACCAAGAGCTGCTTGAACGCCAAGGCGTGTATTACAGCATGTTGATTTCGCAGCAGGAGGGGATATCGTGACACGTGAACAGAATCAATGGCTGCGCCCTTATTTGCGGCGCTACTGCGGTCGCTTCGCGCTCATTATTTTCCTCGGCATGCTGACAGTACTGTGCGCGAGTGCGCTCATGTTCACCTCCGGATTCTTGATATCCAAATCAGCTGCACGTCCGGAGAACATTCTCATGGTGTATGTACCGATTGTGCTTGTGCGCACATTTGGTATTGGCAGAGCCGTCGTGCATTATGTAGAGCGGCTTGTAGGTCATGATGCCGTGCTTCGCATCTTATCGAAGATGCGTGTTCGCCTGTACCGGATTTTGGAGCCGCAAGCTTTATTCATTCGTTCCCGATTCCGCACAGGGGATGTGCTTGGCGTGCTGGCAGATGATATTGAACATTTGCAAAATGTCTATGTACGTACTATTTTTCCGAGCATTGTCGCGATTGTAATGTATGCGGCAGGGATCGCAGCCCTGGGCTGGTTCGATCTCCCGTTCGCACTGCTGATGGCATTGTATATAGCAGTACTCGTCTTCATTCTGCCATGGATATCGCTATGGTTCACACGTCGAAAGCACCGCCTTATGAAGCAGGAGCGCAGCGGGCTATATCGGAAGTTGACGGATGCGGTACTTGGTATGAGCGACTGGGTCATTAGCGGACGCGCTTCTCAATTTGTCGACTCCTATGAAGCAGATGAGGCGCGGGTGGCTCGTATTGACCGAGATTTACGGATGTGGGCGCGGTGGAGAACGCTAATCGCACAATCTGTCGTCGGCTTGACGGTCATTACGATGGTGTACTGGGCCGGCGGCCAAGCGGCCGATGGGAATATGCCTGCCGTCATGATTGCGGCGTTCGGTCTTGTGGTGTTCCCGTTGATGGACGCTTTCCTGCCGGTATCGGAAGCGGTAGAGAAGCTTCCTCAGTATGAAGATTCGTTGGAACGCCTGTCGAGCATGGGAGAGGCGACTGTTGAGCAAACTGCTGGCAGCGCAGCGAATGTGAAGCCAGAGCTGCTGCAGCAAGTGCGTGAGTCTGCCCATATCCGTTTGGATCAAGTCAGCTTCCGTCATACAGGCTCAGCATCCTTAACGATTGATGGGGTATCACTTGATGTGCCGCAAGGCAAGAAGGTTGCGCTTATCGGACGAAGCGGTGCCGGCAAGTCCACATTGTCTACCTTAATTCAAGGTGCGCTTATGCCGGAGTCTGGCAGCGTCATGATCAATAATGTTCGCGCTGACGAGTATGGTGAGCATATCCCAGAGATTCTGTCTGTGCTAAATCAACGTCCACATCTATTCGATACGACAGTAGCGAACAATATTCGTCTAGGACGGCGCAGTGCCTCGGATGAAGAGATTCGTCAGGTAGCGGAACAAGTGAAGCTGGATACACTTATTGCTTCGCTTCCGAGAGGGTATGATACGGCGATGATGGAGACCGGACAGCGCTTCTCAGGTGGTGAACGGCAGCGCATCGCGCTGGCGCGGGTACTGCTTCAGCATACGCCAGTCGTCATCCTCGATGAGCCGACAGTTGGTCTCGATCCGAAGACGGAGCGGGAGCTGCTGGCGACCATGTTCGAGACGATGAAGGGCAAATCGCTCATCTGGATTACCCACCATCTTGTTGGTGTTGAGCAGATGGATGAGATCGTCTTTATCGAAAATGGTCAGGTGGAAATGCGCGGTACGCATGCCGAGCTTATGGAGCAATATCCGCGTTACCGCAACTTGTATCATTTAGATCGCCCAGGCAAAGGGTTACTGTAATCTTCATAGCGTTTGAAGCTTTGTCTTTTATGCTTCTATATAGAAGAAATAGAAAAGGTCAGGATAGCATCAGGGTGAGACTCTGGTGCTATTTTTTCAATATGAGTACTTTCTTTGCTATCGTTCCCGATGTTTTTCGTAAACAGGAAGGAAGATGGACAGGGTAATCGAATTTCTAATGAAGGAGATTGCTAACGGTTCAATTAGGGTAATAAATAAGTAGCATTGAACTGCAGCTCGGCATTCACCTAAGAATGAAAAATGAATACTTCACCTTATTTAACAGCATAATGAAGAAGGTATGTCTGAATTATGACCTAATTGAGAAAGAATATCATTTTCATATTATAATTATTATAAAATAGCTTGACAGATTGAATCGTTTAGTTAATAATAATTATTATAAAGTGTGTTACCGAGTGTGTTGTTACCGACATGCTCTAAATAAACCATAAATCAAAGTAGAGGAGATAGTAACTATGTCACTTATCGGAAAAGAAGTACTGCCATTCAAAGCAAATGCATTCCAAAAAGGTCAATTCATCGAAGTTACAGAAGAGAACTTCAAAGGTAAATGGAGCGTAGTGTGCTTCTATCCAGCTGACTTCACATTTGTCTGCCCTACTGAGCTCGAAGACTTGCAAAACCAATATGCAGAGCTGAAGAAATTGGGTGTTGAAGTGTACTCCGTATCCACAGATACACACTTCACGCACAAAGCTTGGCATGAAAGCTCCCAGGCTATCGGCAAAGTTGAATATATTATGATCGGCGACCCATCCCATATCGTATCCCGCAACTTCGACGTATTGATCGAAGAAGCAGGTCTTGCAGACCGCGGTACGTTCATTATCGACCCAGATGGAATCATTCAAGCAGCTGAAATCAACGCTGGCGGCATCGGTCGTGATGCAAGTGCTCTTATCAACAAGATCAAAGCGGCACAATATGTTCGCAACAATCCAGGTGAAGTTTGCCCAGCGAAATGGCAAGAAGGCGGCAAAACATTGAAGCCAAGCCTTGACCTCGTGGGTAAAATCTAAGGAGTGTCCTTACAATGGCATTAGATCAAGATATCAAAGCACAACTAGAACAATATCTCCAGCTTCTTGAGGGAGATATTGTTCTCAAGGTCAGCGCTGGCTCTGATGATGCGTCTTCGGAGATGCTGTCCTTGGTGGAGGAACTCGCTGGCATGTCGTCTCGGATTACTGTGGAGAAGATACAGTTGTCCCGCACTCCAAGCTTTAGTGTGAACCGTGTAGGTGAAGATACAGGCGTTACTTTTGCCGGTACTCCGCTCGGACATGAGTTTACCTCTTTGGTATTGGCTTTGCTGCAAGTGAGCGGTAGAGCTCCTAAGGTAGAGCAGAGTGTGATTGATCAAATTAAAAGCATTCGCGGCGAATATAAGTTTGAAACTTATATCAGCCTGAGCTGCCATAACTGTCCGGATGTTGTGCAGGCGCTGAACCTGATGAGCATTCTTAACCCTGGCATTTCGCACACGATGATTGACGGTGCCGTATTCAAGGAAGAGGTAGAGAGCAAGGATGTTATGTCTGTACCTAGCGTATACCTGAACGGCGAATTCTTCGGCGGCGGACGTATGACCGTTGAAGAAATTCTGGCTAAGCTCGGTACAGCTCCAGATGCATCCGAGTTCGATAATAAAGATCCATTCGATGTTCTTGTTATCGGCGGCGGGCCTTCCGGTGCGAGTGCGGCGATTTATGCAGCACGCAAAGGGATCCGCACAGGCATCGTTGCAGAGCGCTTCGGTGGTCAGGTCAACGATACGCTCGGCATTGAGAACTTTATCAGTGTGAAATACACGGAAGGTCCTCAGCTCGTAGCGAATATTGAAAATCAAGTGAAAGAGTACAATATCGATGTCATGAAGCTTCAGCGTGCAAAACGCTTGGAGAAGAAGGATCTTATCGAAATTGAACTCGAAAACGGTGCTGTACTGAAAAGTAAGACCGTCATCGTATCGACAGGTGCTCGTTGGCGGAACGTAGGCGTCCCTGGTGAAGCAGAGTTCAAGAACAAAGGGGTAGCTTACTGCCCGCATTGTGATGGACCTCTGTTCACAGGCAAGGATGTGGCAGTCATTGGCGGCGGCAACTCTGGCATAGAGGCAGCAATCGATCTTGCGGGTATTGTAAAACATGTGACGGTACTTGAGTTCGCTCCAGAACTGAAAGCCGATGCTGTATTGCAAGACCGCTTGTACAGCCTACCGAATGTAACGGTATTGAAGAATGTGCAAACGTCTGAAATTACCGGTACAGACAAGGTTGACGGCATTTCCTATATCGATCGCGCTACAGGGGAGACGAAGCATGTTGAGCTGCAAGGCGTATTCGTACAAATCGGTCTTGTGCCGAACACAGACTGGTTAGCTGATACCGTTGAGCGCACTCGCATGGGTGAAATCGTAGTAGACAGCCATGGTGCAACAAGCGTACCTGGTGTATTTGCAGCCGGCGATTGCACGAATAGCCCATACAAGCAGATCATCATCTCGATGGGATCTGGTGCTACAGCAGCATTGGGTGCATTCGATTATCTCATTCGCAATTAATCGATATCATCATGAATAGATACGCTTCTTGCCTCGTGGCAGGTCAAGCGAGCGACGGCCCTCATTTCTTACATGAAGTGGGGGCTGTTGTTATTTGCCTATCAATACGGAACAGAGAGCTTTATAGGATTTAGGGTTGATTCGCTAAAATGTTGTAACTATAATGGTTACATGTATGTAGGTTGAAATTGACATATCTTGTATTGTTGGTTACAGCCGTGATTACGATTGAAGAAAGGAATTGAAAAACCATCTATGAGTATACCTGTGCAACACAGTAATACGGCCTCAGCCTTGACTGCACCTACTCGGAAGCAGAGACTGTCCATGGCCGTTATTCTCGGATCGATGACAGCGATTGGCCCGTTGTCGATTGATATGTATCTGCCTTCCCTGCCGATGTTGGCGAGTGACTTGCAGACGAGCACTTCCTTCGCGCAATTGAGCTTAACTGCCTGTCTCATGGGCTTAGCTCTTGGTCAGTTGATGCTTGGACCTCTTAGTGACGCAAGAGGGCGCCGGAAGCCGCTGATCCTCTCACTTGCCATTTACGTGATAGCTTCTGTTCTCTGTGCTATTGTTCCGTCCATAGGGGGGCTGATTGCCCTCCGCTTCATTCAGGGCATGGCTGGGTCTGGAGGCATTGTCATTGCCCGTGCCATGGTGCGCGACATGTATTCGGGCAGTGAACTGACGAAGTTCTTCTCCCTGCTCATGCTTATTAACGGTTTGGCTCCAATATTAGCGCCGATTGCTGGAGGGCAGCTGCTTCAGTTTACGACTTGGCATGGGGTGTTTATCGTGCTCGGCTTGCTCGGTCTGCTTATGATGATCGCCGCATGGTTCGGTTTGCCGGAGACACTTCAGCCTGAGCGCCGTTCTACCGGCGGTCTGCGCACGACGATGGCAACCTTCCGTACACTGCTGTCTGATCGTGAATTCATGGGATATGCATGCACACAAGGCTTCGTTTTCGCTGCGATGTTCGGTTATATATCGGGATCACCCTTTGTGCTGCAGGAAATTTACGGCGCATCCCCGCAAGCATACAGCCTGTTTTTTGCACTCAATGGCCTTGGGCTCATCATTGCGACACAAATTACGGGCCGCTTGGCGTCTCGCTTCCATGAGAAGCGGCTCTTCATTGCAGGAATTGTTCAAACCGTTAGTGGTGGTCTGCTGCTCTTAGCTGCGATACTGCTGCAGGCACCGTTAATTGCAGTTGTCATCGCCCTGTTCATTGTTGTATCGAGTACAGGGGTGGTCAATACGGCAGGCTTCTCTCTAGCGATGCAGAGCCAAGGGGAGAGAGCGGGCAGCGCATCGGCTATGCTGGGCTTGATGTCCTTCATTGCAGGCTCGCTTGCTGCTCCGCTTGTCGGCATTGCTGGCAGCCATACAGCCGTTCCGATGGGTGTTGTTATTGCGTGCTGCGGACTTGGCGCGGTAATGAGCTACTTGTTCATGATTCGCAAGCGGTAACGTCATAGACTTGTATCTTGTGCACAGTTGAACTCATATCATGTAACTTTTATTTATATGTATGTCCACATACAAAAGCGCTGGAGCAAGCGGAATGGTTCGCGAAGTCTCCAGCGCTTTTTAGTTTGGTGATGGGTTGAAGGTTGTAATATGAATGCTTAGCTTATCCGGCAAGATTGTCGGTCTGCACCTTTTGCTTGGTCACATGCTCAAGCCGCTTGGATCTGCGTGACAGTTGGTTGACGGTCAAAGTAATCATGAAGGCAGATAAGAGGCTCCCGACCATCGCAACGATGAATCCAGTCATGTTATTGGATAACAGAGGCGCCATGAACGAAGGAACGTATGCGGTGCCTTGTACTTCGAACATTCCGACCAATAAGCCGCCCAGCCCTGCGGATACGATAGCACCGCCGAAGATGAATTTGTTCGAGAACATGAAGGGATACGCTGCTTCTACGAATGTGCCGAACCCGATATTAATCAGAAAGCCAGGTACGGCGACGGCTGCTTCTCCCTTATCGCGAGGGGCAATTATATTCGCTAACGTGATACCGGCAGATACCATGACAAGTCCAGCCATGTCTACAGCTCCAAGGAAGCTATTACCGGTCCGCTCCATTTCGAGCAGGACAATGGGCAGGATGGCTGCATGATATACACCGCCTAGAATGGCAGGCCATATGAGCAGTCCAGCGAGCAGTCCGGCTAGTATTGAGCTTGTAGATACAGCTGCTTCCAGCAGCCAGCGAATACCTTCACCGGCTTGCAGGGCGATTGGAGCAATCATGAAATAGACGATAAGCCCAGAAATTAAGCCGGAGAGTCCGCCGGCTACAATGTTGATAGTTGTAGCAGGGAAGCGCCACTGCACACATTTACGAAAGAGAGCATGCCCGAGCAGTCCAGCCCCAATCCCCCCAATGATTCCTCCAATAATGCCGCCCTCGACAGACATGACTCCAGCGATGATACCTGAGACGATGGATACCTCATCAAGATCCGAGATTTGCTTCGCTGCAATTGCTGCCAGTATGACAGGGAGCGCCTTGATCATAATGTCGAATATCTCGCTAAGTCCGGCCAGTGCAGGGATTTTACTTAAGGCAAGCAGCAGTGCCATCGCAATAAAGCCGGGCAGAGAGGCGAGCATAATGCCGCGTATGCTAATGCGTCTCCAAGGCGAGCCCTCTCCTGTTCTGCCAGATGAGGCATCAGCAGTTGCGCCGATAATTGGCCGATAGGTCAATCCCCAATGCTGACATAGTGTGGTCACGAACGTGACTGCTCTTGTACGATTCGTCGTTCCGGTCGTGCCAGACACGGCCAGCACATTCGCTCCCTTGGCACTGGTGAGAGCCATGGACGTGCCGCCAGTTCCTGTGATTGGCAGATTCATATCTATCGCTGCTTCCACGGCATATGCGTTGGTGCGGGTAGGATCTGCACTCATCATAATGAGTGCGCCAATACGACCCTGGCGAATCTGCGCCGCAATATCTTGATCCAATTGCGTGGCAACCTGATTAATCTCATCTAGTGATCCTTCTGCAAGTGGCTTCGGAGTCTGGAGCGACTCATCCCAGCCATACAGGGCAGCCTGCGTAGAGCCTTTGGCGTTGTCCATTGATGCGTCTGCGCCAACGAACTGAATCGCTCCACAGCCGATCCCAGCACTCTCCAATTGGATGACAAGTTCTTGGAGCAGTTTAAGAGGGTCTTTGCCTCCTAAGTTATATAGGTTGCCTCCGCTGCTTCCGATGATTGCGATTGTTTTTGCCATAAACGATCCTCCTGTCTGCGGTGGAAAGAAGCTGTTCCATCTTTTTTCTATATTATAGTAAAGTGGTAAATGGTTGAAGTAACAATCTATATGGCATGGAAAAAAGAGGAATAATTAGCCTCATTTCAATAAAAAAATAGGCAAATTGTGCAATGAGGAATGTTGGAAAGTAAGTCAGGGTCATCGGAGTGTTGCCGCGGTTTGCTAAGAGGGACGCAGGTAATAGAATAAGGCTGCTTGTCTCCAGGTAGAGATCGTAGGGACATGCAGCCTTAATGAAGGGAATAATCGAGAGATAGATAGAATGAATTAAAATTCAAGTCCCAGCACGGCAGGAATGCCTTCTTCGTAGTAATGCTTCACGGGCTGAATTTCCGATACGAGATCTGCAATTTCCATGATTTCCGGACAAGCTGAACGTCCTGTTATCACGATGTTCAGATGCTCGTGACGATTCTTAATTACTTCGATGATCTCAGCCCTTGGCAGAACATCATCAATCGGGAAGCTTGTAATTGCAAGTGCGTTGTTCAATTCATCCAGTACGATGAGATCATAATCACCAGACTGGATTTCCTGCTTCGCAATCGCCCATGCCTGCTTGAATGCTTCACGGTGCTCCTCCGGTGTCTTCAGCCAAGTAAATCCGATCCCCAGCTGTCTTACTTCAACACCCAGCTTCTCCAACGAAGCCTGTTCTCCGTAAGAGCGCTTGGGACTCTTGATGAACTGGAGCATCAGTACCTTGAAGCCATGTCCAACCGCTCTGACGCATAGCCCGACTGCTGCTGTCGTCTTCCCTTTGCCATCACCTGTATATACGAGCGTCATTCCTCTGGTTCGTGTCGCCATGTTGGCTGTCCCTCCTGTATGAGCCGGCATGCATCTTTCCAGCGTGCTGGCATAATCTTGGTAGCATATATTACTCCCATAGTATCACTGAGGGGAAGGCCTGTCGACTAAGAGGGAGGGGATGAACCGACTGGCGGTTTATCTGGCTGAACGCACGGCAATACTGGAAAACAGAATCTATGGCTGTCGGTGGAAAGCCAGCAGCACAACAAGCAGGCATGCGATCAACTGCAGAAGTGAGGAAGGACGTCTATGGATCAGCTGCAAGCAAGCTTACAACGCAATCTGGATTATATTCGGACGAAGCTCGGCAATAGCTCTGATATTGTGATTCGTGAATTGCGAGTCGGGGGCAAGGGTGAGCAAAGAATCGCATTAATATATACGGATGGACTAGTCGATCAGGCGATTATAACTGATTTTATGATGGAGTCGCTCTTGAACGATAGTCAAATATTGCAAGGTGATAATTCCACACAGCAAGCAGATTCAGCTGCATCACAAGGTACCATGGCCACGAACAGTAGGCCGGATCAGCTGGGAGGCTCGGGCGGATCTGCATGGTCTGTATCTGCACCTTCTACCGCCTCCTCGAACGGAGATCAATCAAGTTCCCAATTTAACTTACAACAAAGCTCGCAGCAAGGCCCGCAACAAGGTTCGCAACAGAGCTCGCAACAAAGCTGGCAACAAGACCCGCAACAAGGTTCGCAACAGAGCTCGCAACAAAGCTGGCAACAAGACCCGCAACAAGGTGCGCAACAAGGTTCGCACCAGAGCTCGCAACAAAGCTCGCAGCAAGGCCCGCAACAAGGCTCGCAACAAAGCTGGCAACAGGACCCGCAGCAAGGCCCGCAACAAGGCGCGCAACAAGGTTCGCACCAGAGCTCGCAACAAAGCTCGCAGCAAGGCACGCAACAAGGCCCGCAACAAGGTACGCAACAAAGCTGGCAACAAGACCCGCAACAAGGCTCGCAACAAGGTTCGCACCAGAGCTCGCAACAAGGCCCGCAACAAGGTACGCAACAAAGCTGGCAACAAGACCCGCAACAAGGTTCGCACCAGAGCTCGCAACAAAGCTCGCAGCAAGGCCCGCAACAAGGCGCGCAACAAAGCTGGCAACAGGGCGCGCAGCAAGGCTCGCAACAAGGTACGCAACAAGGTACGCAACAAGGCACGCAACAAAGCTCGCAGCAAGGCTCGCAACAAGGTACGCAACAAGGCACGCAACAAAGCTCGCAGCAAGGCTCGCAACAGAGCCCGCAACAAAGCTCGCAGCAAGGCCCGCAACAAGGCGCGCAACAAAGCTGGCAACAAGACCCGCAACAAGGTTCGCAACAGAGCTCGCACCAGAGTTCGCAACAAAGCTGGCAACAAAGCTCGCAATCAGGCTCACAGCCTGGGACGGGTGGGTCAACAGATATGATTAAGCTATTGCAAGAGCGAGTACTTGCGGTAGGGGATATTCAGTCTGTAGCCTGCTTCGAGGATGTATTCCAAGAGGTGTTGTCCGGCAATACGGTACTGCTCTTAGATGGCTATACGACGGGGTTGTCAGCCAGCACACAGGGATGGAAGGATCGCGGTGTAGTAGAGGCAACAACAGAACCATCTGTTCGAGGATCTCGTGAGGCGTTCTCTGAGACACTACGAACGAATACATCACTGGTTCGGAGAAGGATCAAGCATCAGGATTTACGCGTGGAGACGAAGTCGTTCGGTCGTCTCACACAAACGAATGTCGCCATTATGTTCATTCAAGGGATCGCCAATGACAAGGTCGTACAAGAGGTACGAGACCGTATGGCTCGAATCGATATTGACGGCATTCTGGAGAGTGGATACATCGAAGAATTGATTCAGGACAAGACGTTCACGCCCTTCCCGACGGTATACAATACAGAGCGCCCTGATGTCATCGCCGCAGAGCTGCTGGAAGGGAAGATCGCCATTATCGTGGATGGCACACCGTCCGTGCTCGTAGTGCCTGCGCTATTCGTATCCTTCCTCCATGCGGCTGAGGATTACTTCTTCCGATCGGACATCAGCACTCTTGTTCGAATCCTTCGCTATATCGGCATCTTCATCGCGCTGTTAGGGCCATCACTATATGTCGCCATTACGACATTCCACCAGGAGA
This sequence comes from Paenibacillus suaedae, assembly GCF_032337355.1. Classification (NCBI taxonomy): domain Bacteria; kingdom Bacillati; phylum Bacillota; class Bacilli; order Caryophanales; family Paenibacillaceae; genus Paenibacillus; species Paenibacillus suaedae. Next base: position 117,438 of record NZ_JAVYAA010000005.1, on the reverse strand, counting down.
TGCTTCCAACGCAGCTGCTGATCAGCTTGGCGGCACAGCGGGAAGGGATTCCTTTCCCTGCTGTCTTCGAGGCGATTATGATGGAGATTCTGTTCGAGCTGCTTCGGGAAGCAGGAATCCGAATGCCGAGAATGATTGGGCCAGCGGTATCGGTTGTGGGAACGCTCGTTATTGGACAAGCTGCGGTCGATGCAGGTATCGTCTCTGCTGCAATGGTCATCGTTGTGTCGACGACGGCGATTTGCAGCTTCGTATTTCCCGCATACAGCATGTCGAATGCGTTCCGCATGCTTCGCTTTCCACTCATGCTGCTCGCTGCATCTTTTGGGCTGTTCGGGGTCTGTATTGGTCTGATCGCCATTGTGCTCCACTTGTGCAGCCTGCGCTCTTTTGGCGTCCCTTATATGAGTCCGCTGGCACCTATCATTATCAAAGATCAGAAAGATACGATCTTTCGGTTGCCACAGTGGGCAATGCGGACAAGACCAAGCTATATGAGTCCGAACAATAAGAATCGGCAGCAGCCTCCGGCGCAAGCTAAGCCCAAGCCGCCAATAAAATAACAACATAATCAAGTGAAAAAAAGGGGGCGACAGTCATGAAGCGGAGATCCGCTCTCCTCAGCTGCTTGTTACTTCTGCTGCTTGGTCTGCTCGTCTCCGGCTGCTGGAATCGGCGTGAGATGAATGATTTGGCCATAGCGGTAGGGATGGGAATTGATAAAGCAGACAATGGGCAGTATGAGGTATTTGTGCAGGTTGTCGATCCAAGCGAGGTATCGGCACGCAAACCGAGCGGCAACAGGGCTCCTGTAACGCTATATAGTGCAAAAGGAAATACGGTGTTCCAAGCGATACGACGCATGACCACGATTACACCTCGCAAGGTGTATTTCTCGCATCTGCGAATTTTTGTTTTTGGAGAAGAAATGGCGCGTGAAGGCATCAGCAAGCCGCTCGATTTCCTATCACGTGATCAAGAGCTGCGTACTGATTTTTATCTCGTGGTTGCCAAGGGAACTACGGCGAGAGATATATTGAATTTCTATACGCCGCTCGATAAAATACCTGCCAATAAAATGTACAAGTCGCTAGAGGTGTCGGATAAGACGTGGGCACCGACAGTGGGTGTTCGGTTAGATGATTTGATAACCAATTTAACCAGTTACGGAAAGGACGCAGTGCTGACAGGCATATTGATTCAGGGGGATCGTGAGGCAGGGAAGAAGAAGGGGAATGTGGAGCTGATCGAGACCCAGGCGCTATTAAAGTATTCAGGCATAGCCATCTTCAAGGGAGACAGACTCGTGGGGTGGATGAATGAGGCGGAGAGCAAGGGATACAGCAACTTGACTGATAATTTGCAGAACACCTACGTTCAAGTTCCCTGCGAGTCTGGGGGGAAGGCGGGGGTGGAGGTCATTCGCTCCAAGACCAAGGTGAAGGCGAAGGTTGTAAATAATAGACCAGAAATCAACGTCTTCATACGAACAGAGGCTAATGTTGCAGATGTTGAATGCAATATCGATACAAGCCAGCAGTCTACTCTTGATCAATTGGAGAAGGCGGCAGAACAAGTGATGATTAACCATTCAACTAAATCACTGCAGCGAGCGCAGGCAGTAAGTGCAGATATATTCGGATTTGGAGAAGCTGTCCACCGGGCATATCCGGGCTACTGGAATCAACATAAGGAACGGTGGGCTGAATTGTTCAAGGAGCTACCTGTCCACATTCAAGTGGATTTGAAAATCGTACGGACAGGGACAATTGGCAACTCATTCTTACGTGACGTGAAGGAGTAGGGGAGATGTGGATCAGTATTGGCTCAATTGTAATTGCGGTGATCACCTTCCTGTCTGAATCCTCTCGTATGAAGCGGCAGCAATTATACAAGGAACGCTGGGTGCTGCTGATCATGCTGCTCATCGCTGCTGGGTTTGGTATAGCCCTCGGGATGAAAATGAGGATACCGAATCCTATGGATTGGATCATGATGATGTTTAAGCCTTTGAGGCGATTTCTGTAGTAAAGAACGACAAGCAAGCTAGTGAGATGCAGCATCAAGGAGGTGATAGGGCGGATGAAGGATCAATCCATCATAAGTATTCGTCAGCTGACAATCTTGACGGCACTATTTATTATCGGAAGTGCGATCTTGATTATCCCATCGAGCCTAGCGGAAGAAGCCCGGCAGGATGGATGGCTATCCGCTCTATTATCCTTAGTTCTTGGCCTGCTCGTCGTCCCCCTGTACTCCGCCCTATGCCGAAGATACCCGGGACAATCGATAGCAGAATATTGTGAGTTGATCCTTGGCAAGGTGCTCGGCAAGGCAGCATCGCTTTGCTTCATTATCGGATTTGCACTTACTACAGCGGCGCTTACTCTGCGGGATATCGGCGATTTCATAACGATGCAGATTATGCCGGAGACACCGGCTGTGGCGACTCATATTGTCTTTATGTTCATCATCATTTTCGGTGCCTATCTTGGAATTGAAGTGTTTGCGCGAGGAGCTGAGATATTTTTCCCATGGGTGCTGCTTCTATTTATTTGCTTTATTTTGTTTGTAATGCCGCAAGTTGAAGTGAAGCAGTTCTTGCCGGTTCTCGAACGTGGATTTGTGCCGGTCATGCGCGGGGGATTGACCTTCTTCAGCTTTCCTTTCCTCGACATGGCAATCTTGCTGCTGATTCTTCCTTCAGTTAAGAACCAAGGCAAAGTGGCAAATGCTTTACTGTGGGGATGCATAATTGGCGGGGCGTTCCTGATCATTACAACGTTATTGTCTATATTGGCCCTTGGAGCCGAGAGTACGGCGAGGCATATGTATCCGACCTATGCACTGGCCAAAAAAATCAGCATCGGTAATTTCTTGGAGCGGATCGAGGCGGTGATGGCGGTTATTTGGTTTTTGACGACTTATTTCCGCATGGCGCTGCTTCTGTATGCAACTGCGGTAGGCCTCGCCCAATCCTTGAAGCTAGCTGAACATCGCTTCCTCATCATTCCGCTAGGGATGATCACGGTCAGCTGGTCGATCTTATTCATCCCGAATTCTCCCTATCTTAGCAAGCTGCTCGATCATTGGGCGACCTATGCGCTTCTGCCCGGGCTTGTCCTGCCCTTGCTCCTGCTGTTAGTTGATACGTACCGATCCAACGCTCAGGCGAAGACACAGCAAGAAGAGAGTGCTCCGCAGAATGAATCATGCAAAGAGCAAGGGGCTGCGATTGAGAACGGATCCACCTTCATTGATAAAGGAGGCGGAAGTGATGTTCCCATGGATGATGCTCCTACTGCTCTTCGGCCAAGCAGTGGACGAACATCTCCTCCTGAACGCTAAGTACATGAATGACTGAGCATGCACCTCTCTCATGGTACAATGGATTCATCTTAAGGAACAGGAGCGGCTTATCTATGTGGACACATCTATTGGAGCTGGCGGCGATATGGATACCGATAATTAATTTATTATTTGCGGCAATCGTTATTTTTCTAGAGAGACGCAATGTAGGGGGAACGTGGGCATGGTTAATGCTCCTCTTGCTGCTCCCATTCATCGGATTCCTATTCTATATTTTGTTCGGTCAGAATCTGGCTCGACGGAAGGTCTATCGAATCAAGCCTCGGAATGAACGTCTTGTTCGAGATGAAATTGCAGCTCAAGTGCGGCGAATTCGGGAGGGAACCTTCGAATATCAGGATGATGGCGTGAAATACTATGAACCGCTTATTTATATGAACTTGGTAAGCAGCTACTCTCCTTTAACACAGGACAACAAGGTGAATGTCATTGCAGACGGGGACGAGATGATGGATCGGCTAGTTGATCGAATTCAAAATGCTGAAGATCATGTCCATTTGCTGTATTACAAGCTGGCTGGGGATTCGACCGGACGCAGAATCATTGACGCATTGACGGAGCGCGCTGCGAATGGTGTCGAGGTAAGGCTGCTGTATGACGATATTGGATCGCCTGCCTTGAAGGATAGGGATCTTGCAGCTCTGCGTGAAGCAGGTGGAGAAGTATACCGCTTCTTCCCATCGCGGATCCCTTATCTTAATTTGCGTGTCAACTATCGCAATCACCGAAAAATCGCGGTTATGGATGGCAAGGTTGGGTTTGTTGGCGGATTCAATATCGGTGATGAGTACGTCGGACTCGATCCGAAGATTGGACATTGGCGTGATACTCATCTTGAGCTGCAAGGAGGGGCTGTTCATCGGCTTCAAGGGCAATTCCTACTCGATTGGTCCATTGCGTCTGAACAGTATCTTGCCTTTAATGAGCATTACTTCCCTGCACCCGTTCACACTGGGACTACCGCTGTCCAAATTGTCGCCAGTGGGCCGGATTCAGATAAGCAGCAAATCCGAAATGGACTGCTTAAGCTAATATTTGAAGCCAAGGATCGCATCTATGTGCAGACACCGTATCTCGTGCCAGATGATAGTGTGCTCATCGCGTTAAAGGTTGCCGTGCAATCTGGGGTTGATGTGCGCATCATGATTCCGAAGAAGGGGGACAGTCAGTTGGTACAGTGGGCATCAAATGCGTATCTTGGTGAATTGCTTCGTGCTGGTGCCAAGTGCTATTGGTATGAGAAGGGCTTCCTGCATGCCAAGACGATGGTTGTAGATGGATGGGCTGCTACGGTTGGTACGGCGAATCTGGATCATCGCAGCTTCAGCCTGAACTTCGAAGTTAATGCCTTCCTCTATGACAAAGCGGTAGCGGGAGAGCTCGACAAGTTGTTCGAGCAGGATATGAAGGAGTCTATCGCGTTAAATTGGAATACGTACCAGAAGCGGTCAATTCGTCACCGATTTGTAGAATCCATCGCACGATTGGTGTCGCCAATTTTATAAATGTCTAATGCCTATTTATGGACATACTTGACATAGGTTTGCGATCACACTACAATTTGTAGTGGGAGGAATTCCACGATGAAAATTCATAACTTCAAATTCCACGAGAGTGGATTGAACCGGTTCTTCGGGCCGCTGGAGGCCAAGGTTATGTCTGTCCTGTGGGAAGGTTCTGAAATGACGATTAAGGACGTGCAGAAGAAGCTTGAGGCAGAGAAGTGTGTCAACTTCAACACCGTCATGACGGTCATGAACCGACTCGTGGATAAGGGAGTCCTGGTCAAGCGCACGGAGGGGCGTTCTTCCTTATTCCGCCCAGTATTGTGTCGAGATGCCTTCCTCGATACGCAGTCCAAGGAATTAACGCATGAGCTGATGGATGAATTCGGTCCGCTTGTCGTGAATCACATGCTGGATGCCTTGGAGGATGTAGATGAGGGGCTGCTGGACAAATTGGAACAAAAAATCAAGCAATTGAAAAAGGATAAATAGACAATGTGGAAAAATCGATCTACGTTCATTTTCAGTTCGATGCTTCTAATTGCAGCCGTGTTGTTCTGTCAAATGGTACTATATGCGATGAAGGTGCTTGCCGGATGGGAACTGCACTTCAATCTCGTCGAGGCGTGCTCCACGCTCATGCAGAACTACGGATTGTCCAAGTTCGTGTACGTGCTTGATGCCTATGTGTTCTGTACGCTTATTAGCGTACTGATCCTGTTCATCCGGCAGATGTGGTTGTCTCGCAAAGCATACTGGAAGCTGCATACGTATCGCAGTCAGGAGCTGACGCTTCAGATGAATAGTCGGTTCTATGAAGGTAAGCAGCGAATGATGATTGTCGAGCATGCTTCCCCGATCGCCTTCACGATGGGGCTATGGTTGCCAATCGTGGTCGTATCGACCGGCTTAATGGAACTGCTTGATGATGATGAGCTGGAAGCAGTTGTCCAACATGAGGCTTTCCATCAGATGCACCGAGATCCATTGCGGATGTTCATTCTGTCTCTTCTCGCTTCGGTCATGTGGTACATGCCAATTATGAGATGGTCGAAGCAGCAGTATAACATCATCCGTGAAGTGCTGGCCGATCATTACGCCATTGGACGTCTCGGAACATCGGCACACTTAGGAAGCGCACTGCTCAAGATGTTGAAGCAAGGCAAGGCGCCGCGCATGCCATTTGCGTATGTCTCATTCGCAGATACATCGATTAATTACCGGATTCGTCAGCTGTTGGAGCCAGATACAGATATTCCAATGAAGCTGCCGTTTACGCGGGCTATTGTGTCACTGCAAGTATTGCTTGCTTTATGTTTATTGTTCTTTGCTGCTATGCCTTAATTTTTTTTAGAGTTTTACACTACAATGCGTAGTTTTAATTGAAGATTCATGAATCAACCATACTAACACATATTATGTTAAATAGGAGGCGTTTTATTATGTCAGTAAATCAAGGATTAGGTACATTGTTCATCAGGCTTGCGTTAGGGATTATTTTCTTCATTCACGGCCTAGAGAAATTCCAAGGGGGTCTCGACAATACAGCAGGCTTCTTCGAAAGTCTGGGTATTCCGGGATTCATGGGATACGTTGTCGCGGCTGTTGAATTGATTGGAGGCCTTCTGCTCATCGTTGGTCTGGGTACAAGATGGATTGGGGCGGCGTTTACCGTCATTATGCTTATGGCTATCTTCACGGTGAAGCTGCAAATGGGCTTCGTAGGCGGCTATGAATTGGATATTGCGCTTGCAGCCATGTCGTTGTACTTAGTAGTAAGCGGAGGGGCGGACTACTCGTTAGACCGTGTATTGTTCCGCCGCGGTAAGGCAGCTCAATAAGAGCGCAATATGAAGCATTTTCTCATCGATGATGTCGATGGGGAAATGCTTTTTTTCATATTTATTTCATTTCTTGTGAAAATCGATATACTAAGTTATACGTGACGAATTTGCAATCAGGGGGATGCCATGCTTAAGAATCGAAGAACACTGCGCTACTTGGGGCTATTCACCATTGCAGTGATAGTGTACAAGCTCATCGACAATATTGCTTATGTGCTTAGTGGAGTTGTAGCCTTATTGTCTATGCTTACACCGTTTTTTATCGCTTGTTTTATTGCCTACCTTCTTCGCCCGCTTGTTAATCTCTTGGAGAAGAGACTGTTGGCCAGGACAAAATCGAAGCGATTTGTTAGTATTATAGCCGTGTATACCTTGTTTTTCGGCATTATTGTGCTGCTGATTACGGTCATTACACCGCGAGTGATTGAGAGTGTAAGCACATTGCTGGCTGATATGCCGATTTATATGGAGAGTACGAAGATATGGCTGCAGGCCAATGTCATGAGTAAGGAATGGTTCATTCAATCCGGAATCTCGAGCAGCATTAGCGAGCATTTCAGCTCTGTCTCCAGTCAAATTAGTGACTTCTTGAAGCTGATGCTGAATAATTTGCTGTCCAGCTTGTTTACCTTTACGTCTGCGCTGTTGAATCTCGTTATCGGTTTTATCGTTTCGATCTACTTGTTGAAGGACAAGGAGAAGATCGGGACAGGCGCGAAGCGCACTTTGCATGGCCTGCTTAAAAAGGAACGGGCTGAAGGCGTCATCGATTTCGTGAGAAAAATGGACATGATTTTCTCGCAATATTTTGTAGGGGTCATTTTGGATGCAACGGTCGTAGGCAGTATCGTATTCATTGGACTCCTTATTATTCAAGCGCCATATGCGCTGTTGTCCGCTTTGCTCGTGGCCGTAACGAATGTGATCCCGTACTTCGGCCCATTTATGGGGATGTTGTTCGTTGGTATCATTACGTTGTTTGTATCACCAGAACAGACGCTATGGATTACGTTGTTTATTTTCATTGTCCAACAGTTCGACGGTTATTATATCGGTCCGAAAATTGTGGGTAATAAAGTGGGCATAGGTCCCATTTGGATTATCTTTGCGATTATTATTGGAGGCGCTATGTTCGGTATTTTGGGCATGTTCATTGCCGTCCCAGTTGTTGCAGTGCTTAAGACGGCGGTAGATTCATTTATTCAACGTCGTATTGGTGAGCAGTAGGAACGAACAGATAATAAGGAATAAGGTGCCAAAGGGGGATCGTGTGCTCTCCCTCTGGCACCTTTTTATATGCTAGCGGTAAATCTAGTAAGGGCAGGACTGGACATAAGCAAGACACATATAGGATTGAATACATATTCAAATTATTTTTTATGCAACATTATGCATACTTCCTCCGTCTATGAAGACAAACCGAATAATCGTAAGGCATCAAGAAGTAGGTACATAGGTGTGCCCTAACAACATGAGATTAGAGGAGGAATTTAAAATGAAAAAATGGAACAAGGGCTTGGCAATTGCATCAATTATGGCGGTACTTAGCGTACCATTCGCTGGAGCAGTAGCTGCTGAGGCCATTCAAGGTCATGTCGTATCGTCTCACCCTGTAGAGGAGGGCTCGACATTGCCAGAAGAACATGTGACATCACAAGGAATTATTGAGTCGGGGAACGGAAGTAAATTTGTTCTCCGTGGTCAACAATATTTGCATATTAATGTACAAGACAACACGGTTATCGTGAACGAGAAGGGACAGACGCTCAGCAAAGATGCCTTGAAAGAGGGCGCAATTGTTGAGGTTCAATTTGGACCGATTATGCTCATGACCTTCCCGGGAACAGTCGGAGCCGAGAAAATTGTTGTCAAAGGCGAAACAACGGCTAAGGAAGGCAAGGTGCTTAGCGTAACGAAGACAGAAGGCGATGTAAATGGTCGTGTTCATGTCGATGTTGATAATGATGGCAATATCAATAATGACGTCGTTTTGAATATCTCGAAAGAAACATACATCATGGACAAGCAAGGTGTAGCTTTGAAATTGGCGGATTTGAAGGAAGGGCAGAAAGTGAAGGCATTCCACTCTCTGGCAATGACTTTCTCCCTTCCAGGACAGTCGCACGCTAGCCTTATTATCGTTGAATAATCGAGAAAACAGGGAATAAGTGGTGTAGAATATAACCATACTACGTGTAGCTTGAGATATGCCGCTGATGCAGGCATAAGGAGGTTATGCGTTATGGTGGCACATGTGCCGATTCCGCTGCAAGTTACAGGAGCGGCAGCCAACGATGCATTGGCTGCCGTTTTTTATTTTATGGTCTACTCGTTCGGAGGGTGGCTGCTTGAGAACATATACAGTAAGTTAACAACGGGCCGTTTCTGGAAGGAGGGCTTCCTGCAAGGGCCATTCAAACCTATGTATGGAGTTGCCCCTCTTCTCTTGCTTCCTTATGTCGAAAAAGGGGGCAATTGGGGCCTCATTCTGCTGCTGAGCTTCGTCATTCCGACGGCTGTCGAATATATGAGCGGCTTAATGCTGGAAAAGGTATTTTATCGCAAATGGTGGGACTATTCTTCATATCGGATACAGATTCAAGGTCATGTTTGTCTATCCTTTTCACTATGCTGGATGTTCTTATCGCTAGCAGTTGTGTACGGGCTGCATCCCTTGCTAGAGGCTGGCTACGTGCAAATATCAGCAATCTGGAATATGGCATGCCCAATGTTCGTCATTTATTTTTGGGTGGACATGGCGTGGACCGTATGGTCGCGAAGACGTGAAGGAAAGTTGATGGCAGACAGTCGAAGCTGAGTAAAATTTAGGTAAAATAATAGTAAAATCAAGGTTGCGAGAGCGGAGACAAAACGTCTTCGCTCTTCTTTTTGTTGATATTACCCATTTTACAGGGAAAACATGTATTTACTAAAAGTTTTACTGACACCATGTAATAGTTAGTAAAAAAATAAATGATCAGTAAAATATTTTACTAAAACGATTGTGAATTTTACTAATCTCAGGTAAAATTTTATTAGAAAGTGAAAATGTGATTCATCCAACATCTCAGACGGAACGAATGGTGAGACGGATGGAAATGGATGTCGTTCGTGTGATGAATCCCCGTGGCAGGAGGCCGTACTATGCGTGTGATGAAGCAATGGGAAAATGTGGGTGTTACAAATTGTAACCGTATGAAAGGGAGAGCGTACTTTCGCTCCTATCCGAATCGACAACTAGCCTTGCTGGACGAGCCGAAGTATGCGCATCAATGGAAGAGCTTGAATGGTACATGGAAGTTCGCTTATTTGGAAGCGCCTGAGTATTCGCCGCCGGGATTCGAGCGGCCATCATTTGATTGCTCGAACTGGGACGACATTACGGTGCCGAGCAACTGGCAGCTTGAGGGTTATGGCAATATGCATTACTCGGATTTATGGTACAACTTCCCGATTAATCCGCCTTATGTGCCGACAGACAACCCGACAGGAATATATAAGCGCAGCTTTGCGATTAGCCCGCAATGGCTGGACAATCAGCAGGTGATTTTGCGATTCCATGGCGTTGATTCCGCATTCCATGTATGGGTGAACGGGCAGGAAGTCGGTTACAGCAAGGGTGCAAGACTGCTGAGTGAATTTGATATTACAAGCTATGTAGAAGCAGGGCAGAATGAAGTGTGTGTCCGCGTGTATCAATGGTCGGATGGAACGTACATTGAAGATCAGGACATGTGGTGGCTGAGCGGTATATTCCGTGATGTCGAATTGTATGCCCAGCCGCTTGCGGGGATTGAAGACTTTACAGTGGTCACAGAGCTGGATTCTACTTTTACGAATGCGATCCTTCGCCTGAGCGCAGATATTCGTGGTGCGAAGCAGGGACACACGCTGTCTTACGAGCTGCTTGATGCAGTTGGACAACGGGTAGCCTGCGGCGATATGCCTGCGGGCGAACGCATCGCGACTGCTGTCCCAATTGCGGCTCCGAAGTTATGGAGTGCGGAGACGCCGTACTTATATACCCTTCTCTTCACCTTAACAGACGGGGATGAGGTCATTGAGGTCATTCCACAGCAGGTGGGCTTCCGCGCTGTTGAATTGAAGGGGGACACATTCACCGTCAATGGGATTGCCATCAAGCTGAAGGGTGTCAACCGCCATGATGCGCATCCGATTACAGGACGTGTTGTATCGCGCGATGATATCGAGAAGGATATTCGCCTCATGAAGCAGCACAATATTAATGCGATCCGTACGGCGCATTATCCGAATTCGCCTTGCTTATATGAGCTGTGCAATGTGTATGGCATGTATGTGATCGATGAGACGGATCTGGAGTGCCACGGCTTCGAGCTGACAGACAACTTTAATTGGATTACGGATGATCCGGCATGGGAGAAAGCATACGTCGATCGTATTGAGCGCATGATTGAGCGGGATAAGAATCATCCTTGTATTATCATGTGGTCGCTTGGCAACGAATCAGGCTATGGCCGCAACTTCAGAGCGATGGGTCTCCGTGCGAAGGAAATGGATCCGACACGCCTCGTCCACTATGAAGGGGACAGAGATACGGATATTGCGGACGTGTACTCGACGATGTATACGTGGCTGGATCATCCGGAGCGGAAGACGATGCAGTATATTATTGAGAACTCTACGAAGCCGCATATTCTATGCGAGTACGCTCATGCGATGGGGAATGGACCGGGCAATATGCAAGAGTATCAAGATCTATTCTACGCACATGATAAGCTGCAAGGCGGATTCGTCTGGGAATGGTGTGATCACGGCATCCAGACAATCGATGAGCGGGGTCGTGTCTATTATCGTTATGGCGGAGACTTCGGCGATGATCCGACGAATGGAGCCTTCTGTATTGACGGGCTTGTCATGCCAGATCGTACCCCTTCACCGGGATTGTTGGAATATAAAAAGGTCATTGAACCTGTTCATACGCATGAGGTTGATTTGCAGCGCGGCTTGATCCGCGTCAGCAACAAATATGACTTTGCATCGCTGGATCAATTGGCACTGCGTTTCTCGATTGTGAAGGATGACTGCATTTTGCAGACAGGCGAAGCAGACATTACTGGAATCGCTGCACGCACAAGCAAGGAGGTAGAGCTCGGATACTCACTCGATTTCACGCCTGAACCGGGAACGGACTACTATGTGAATCTTTCTTATACGTTGAAGAGTGACTGTGCCTGGGCACAAGCAGGACATGAATTGGCGACGGCGCAATTCCTCCTGCCGATTGCTGGTGAGATGCTGTACATCGAGCCGAGCGGTACGCTTACGATGGAAGAGGGACACTGTGAGCTCATCGTCCGCGGGGAAGAGTTCAGCATTCGCTTCGATACGGTCAAGGGCCGCATGACCTCATGGACACATCATGGCACTACGGTTGTGGAAGAGGGTCCAAAGCTTCAGTTCTGGCGCGCGCCGATCGATAATGATATGTATGTCGTGGATGATTACCGAACTAAGACATTTATGCATTTGATGCATGAAATTGTAGAAGGAGTCACCTATTCACAGGAAGGCGATGTTGTCCGTGTGACGGTGTCTGTCTTGAATGGGACGACGAACGCCGCTTGGCATTACCGTTCCCGCTATGATTATTGTATCTACCCGAATGGCGATGTGCTGCTCGATGTGAGCGGAGAGCCGGGTGGCGTGAAGGAACAGGCGCCGGAGATGATTCCGCGCGTTGGTGTGGAACTTCGTGTACGTGCTGCTTGTGAGAATGGCAAATGGTATGGCAGAGGTCCTGGGGAGTCGTATGTAGATTCCAAGCAGGCAAATCAGTTTGGCGTCTATGAGCGGACGGTGGATGAAATGTTCACGAATTACGTGCATCCACAGGAAAATGGCAATCATACGGACTGCCGCTGGGTTCGCTTGGCGGATCGTTATGGGGTAGGGATCATGGCAGTTGCGTATCCAAAGATGGACTTTAGTGCTTCTTATTATGAAGTTAAGGATTTGGATGCTGCCAAGCATACGGTTGATTTGAAGAAGCGGGATTACATTGTGCTGCATCTCGATGCGAAGCAGAATGGTCTAGGCTCGAATTCCTGCGGACAGCGCCAGCTGAGTCAATATCGCAGTGGATTTGAGCCGTTCGAGCTGAATCTGAAGCTGTCTGTATATTCGAATAAGGAAATCTCAGATGTGATGAAGGCGAAGGAAACAGTGCGCCGCAACTAGCAATCGCGAGGCTTTCCTCTATGCTTTTGGGCAAGAATACAGTACAATCGTAAGGAAATGAAAGAATGACGGAATAACGGAATGACGGATTGCTGGCGACGCATAACGATTGGAGGGCGAAATGGCTACCCTGAAACAAATTGCGGAGCGGGCTGGTGTGTCGATATCCACGGTGTCTCGCGTGCTGAACTTCGATGAGACATTGTCGGTATCAGACGAGACGCGGCGCCGCATTATGGAAACGACTGAAGAGCTCGGCTATAACAAGTACAAGCGGAAGAAGCGAACGATGGATATGGCTGCGCCGGAGCCTTCGATGCCCGTGCCGATAGCGGAACCGCCTGCTCCTGTGCAAATCAGGGCGAGTCAGAACACGATCGGAATTGTCATGACCTATGACAAGAGTGAGGAGCTGAATGATCCGTATTATTTGACGGTGCGGCTTGCGATAGAAGAAGCAGCTCGGGAGCGAGGCGTGCAGCTTGTAGAGGTAGGCAAGAAGGGAGAACGATCCCTTCCTGCTTCTGCTGCATCGGGGTTCATCGTGGTTGGGCCGATTGGGTCAGGTCAGCTGCATGAGCTCCAACGCTCCTCCTCTCCAATCGTATATGTGGATGATGTTCCTTGGGATCGCAAGTCGGATATTGTGACGGTCGATCTGCATGATGCTGTAGAACAGGCACTGGTGCATATTCGTGCATTAGGACATGAGCGAATTGCGTATGTCGGCGGAAGAGACATGCTGGATGGAGCCTCAACAGCGGATCGGCGAGAGGTCGCCTATGAGAAGTGGATGAAGGAAGCGGGAATCTTTGATTCATCCTTGGTGCGTGTCGGAACCTTCTCAGCCGAGGATGGCTACCGTTTGACGAAGGAATTAATTGCATCTGGTCGCGGCTGTACCGCCGTCCTTGCGGCGAATGACTCTATGGCAATCGGTGCGATTCGGGCCATTCAGGAGCACGGCATGCGAGTGCCGGAGGATATTAGTGTGGTTGGCTTCAATGATATTGCGGTTGCTCAATTCATGACCCCTGCGCTTACCACAGTAAGACTGCATAGTGACTGTATCGGGGATACAGCGCTGGAGCTCATGATGGAGCGGCTGGAGAAGCAGCGGATCATTGGCAAGAAGGTTATGATACCAACAGAGCTGATCGTGCGGGAGAGCTGCGGGCCAGCTGCCAGACTGCGTTAAGATGTAGAACACAATGGCAATGGTATACCTGGAACGGTGAAGGAGTCTAATTCTTAGGAATTAGGCTCCTTTTGTGTACATGGAGGGATCTAGAAATGCATATTCACGAAAATAATGGAAGGGACGGTCATACATTGTGGATGAATCCGCTAATAAGGAGTGGGTGGTGGCTGCATTATAAGGTGAATCTGAGAGACCATATCGGTTGAATGCAATCACCTGAATGTGCTCACCCGACGAAAGTCCAGTTCGGAACCCGTCGCCAGCACGTGTCTGGGTATATGTTCAATATATAAAATGGATTCAACAGCAATACAGAGAGCGATAGGGGCGAATGTAGCATGGGTGGATGGATGGACAGCACAATCAATGCGGGAACGGGCACAGAACAGGGTGATGCGAAGAGGTATCCGATTTATATCGTACTGACCGATACAGGAACACTGTTTTCTAAGCTTATTCGAATGTACACCAAGGCACCGCTGAATCATGTATCTATAGCCTTCGATCCGGCATTGCAGGAAGTATATAGCTTCGGACAGAAGCCTTCCCGAAATCCGTTAACAGCAGGCTTCATGCGTGAAGAGGTAGAGCGTGATCTACTGCGTGCTGACGGTAAGCCAACGATATGCGCCATGTACCGTTGTATGGTGAATGCTGCGCAATACCATATGATTCGTGCCCGCATCATCACCATGATGTTCAATGAAGCTAAATATTCGTATAACTTGCTTGGTGTGCTAGGCATTCCATTCAAGCTGCAGGTTGAGCGGGAGAAGGCATTTTTCTGTTCTCAATTCGTTGCGTCGCTATTCGAGGAATGCGGCCTGAACGTCGTCGGTAAGCCTGCGGCAGCTGTAGAGCCCGATGATTTCCGCAGCTCCGAGCTGCTGGAACTTGTATTTAAGGGTGACCTGCGCAATCTGGTACAGCCTGTTTACCAAGAGGAACTGGAATGGGGCGGCATGTCTGTGGCGTTGTAAATATGAGCTTACTGATAAGGGAAGAACCCTCATGATGAGGGTTCTTTGTGCATCGGTTCAGGTAGATTCAAGTTGAATCTACTTTTTATTTTTATGTAATTTCTTCTTTCGGGTGCACCGAACTGATCACTTCGAACGTCTTGTAATTGATAAGAATGTAAATGTTGTCCTCAGGCTTGTCTTTGACATGCCCGTATAACGCAATGTGACTGGAGGCATGTTCAGGCTGGAATTGATGCTCTGTCCATTCCGTCTCCAAACCGTATTTGTCCTTAAAATATTCAGTTCCTGTTGCCATTGCTTGTTGAACAGCTGCTTGCTTTTGTTCAGGGTTCATAGCGGCTTCACATCCTATTAAGATTGCAAAAATGAGAATTAAAAAACCTGTATAGCGGACATTTTTTTGCATAACGTCTTCACTCCTACAGGAAGTATTTTTATAATATTGTATGATAGATACCAAAAAATGAAAAGACAGGAGAATCCTATGGCCCAAAAAAAACGCATATCAGATGAAGATTATTGGAAAATGTCCAGTTCAGCTTATGATAAGGTTCCACCTGGCGCATATGATGGCGCAAGTGGCTCGTGGGAGGTTGTTGAGCCAAAGGGTACGATGTTGCATGATTCTGAATCTGGATTCGATGCAGTCGTGTATCGCAATAAGGATACGAAGCAAGTAGTTGTTGGATTTCGAGGTACAGAAGGGTCTTCTAGCCTTGATCGTTCACTACCTGATTTCAAGACTGATTTAAATGATGTTGTTCTCGGCAAGGCGAAGGATTTGGAGGAACGATTCAGTTCCAGGGAAAATATAATTCTCTCGTACCTAGACCCGAGGAAAAATATGGAGCAAGATATACATGACTACAAGCATAATCAGTTCCGGCAAGCTGATGTGCTTGTGAGGCAGGTGAAGGAGGAGTACCCCGAATATGAGGTTACGTTGACCGGACACTCCCTTGGCGGCGGCTTGGCGCAGTATGCTGGCGCTAAAAATAGTGTTGGTGCGGTAACGTACAGTGCACCAAGCGTAACGAATCTGCTGCCTGACAAATTAGCGGAAAAGGCCAAAAATGGAGAGTTTGACGATAAAATTATCAATTATGTGCACCCGAGCGATTCGATAGGAGCGGGACCGCTCAAAGAGTATGATAGCCATGTTGGCTCAACATATTATCTTGGCGAAGATTTTAAGACCGCAAATAGCGAATACAAGGGTATTAAGGGACGAATCAAACGGTTTATTGATACCATATCCGGCGACAAAAATTTCCATTCCTTGGATCAATACAAGTTCAATAAGGATGGCGATATCAAGAATGAGCTGATCAATCGGGCAACAGGGGAAAAATTGACGATTTCGCCGCGTGCGCTGCTTGAAGGCGATTCCGTTCTTCTTGCGGGGATGTCATTAGGCGGGGGGCTCGTTCAAGCTGCGTTAAGCGCGGCCATGGGGGGACTAGGTGGAGGCAAGCTGATTGCGCTTCGCCCCGAAGAGCTCAGCAGCGTGGCGCGAACGCTAGAGCAGCATGTTGGACAATTCCATGATCAGGCGGGCACGGCAGTTGGCAGTATTACGAAGTTGATTCATACGAGTCAGAGCAAGCGCATCGTATCGATAGCGGAGAACACCACGCAAGAACTTACGCAGATGACGGAATGGTATGCGACTGCAGTGCAGGAGCTTGCAGGCTATATTGATCGCAAGGCCAATGAGTTCAAGGCAGCTGATTTGGCTTAATGGAATGAATGGAAGGTCGAGAAGCAAAGGAGGGAATGTGATGAACGACCGTATCCTGGTCGAATTGAATGATTTGCGCCAAGCGCACAAGCAGATTGGTCAGTTGGCAGAGCTGCTGGAGCGCAATGAGCAGTATGTTCAGCAGCAGCTTGCAAGGCTTCAGGATTGGGTTGGCATCTCTGCTGATGAGATGAAGCAGCGGTTAAGCAAGTTCCAATCAGAGCTTGTCATGCGAAGGCGCCTCCTGACGGAGCGTCAGCAAGAGCTGCTCCGGTATATTCAGGATATGGAACGTGCGGATCAGTCTGCGGCTTCAGTACGCTGGATGTGAGGGGTTGAAGGAAGCAGCATGATAGATATCGCATGTATGACTACATAAGAAGCAGGTGCATAACAGAATGGAAGTCGATTACGAGAAGTTCGCAGCTCTCATCGAACGTCTAGAGAAGTCCGCGAAGCGCTCTCCGCAAGGATACAAGCTGCGCGTACTTGGATTAACAGTGCTTGGATTCAGCTATATTTATCTCATTTTAGCAATTCTGCTTGGTTTAGTAGGCGGTCTCATCTGGTATTCCATCTCCACTGGACGAGTCAATGCAGGTGAAGTGAAGCTATTCATTATTCTTATTCCGCTTGCGCTTATTATTCTACGTTCATTATGGGTTCGTTTCGAGCAGCCGGAAGGACGCGTGTTGTTGCGTTCGGAAGCGCCGGAACTGTATGCAGAGGTCGATCGAATGGCGCGTGAATTGAAGGCTCCCCGCGTGGACAGCATCATCGTGGATGAACAATTCAATGCTGCGATGCTGCAGTATCCTCGCTTAGGTATGTTTGGTTGGCACAAAAATATATTGATTGTTGGATTGCCTTACATGATGGCCTCTACGCCAGAAGAGTTCCGTTCGACAATCGCGCATGAGCTTGGGCATTTGTCTGGCGGTGACAGCCGGTTCTCAGGCTGGGTATACCGGGTCGTGAAGACATGGGGAACGATTGTAGGGAAGCTGGAGGAGAAAAATCAGTTCGGTACAGGGTTGTTCAAGAAATTCTTTAACAAGTTCTATCCTTACTACTCCGCATATACATTCGTACTGCGGCGGGCGAACGAATATAGTGCAGACCGCGCCTCAGTGCAGCTGGCTGGCGCAGAAGTAACAGCCTCCTCCCTGTATAAGGTCCATGTGTTAGGCGCTTATTTGTCGGAAGTATTTTGGCCGAAGCAGTATCGGGCTGCACAGCGCGTATCGGAACCTCCTCGTATTTACGTTTCGTTGGAACGTTTCTTGAAAGAGGGCCTTCCAGAACGTACGGTGCGGCAATGGGGGCAGGCGGCACTAGCTGAACGAACGGGACTGACGGACACGCATCCGTCCTTGTCGGATCGGCTGCAGGCAATTCAGCAGTCTCCTGATGCACCTCATGTTCCTTCATGGGAATCGTTAAGCGGCTCTACGGCGGCAGAATATTTTCTAGGCAGCTTGTACAAGGTGCTGCTGGAAGAAGTGGACAACCGCTGGATTGCACAAATTGCAACAAGCTGGCAAGAGCGACACCACGAATATGCGCCGGTACGGGCGGAGCATGAAGAGCTGAAGCAAGAGCTTCAGCAGCAAGGCAAGCTGAGCTTCGAGCAGGGGTGCCGCTATGCGCATACAACGGAATTGCTGTATGGCGGCGAAGAGGCTCTTCCTCTTCTAAAACGTATTAATGAGGAGTATGTGGATCAGATTGAGCCGCTGCAAGAAGAAGGACGCATCCGCTTGCAGTATTTAGATGAAGGCGGAATTCATCTGCTTGAACGAGTGATGAAGCTGGATATGTTCCGGACGAATCAGATGTGCCGGTGGATCTACAATTATCTGGTTCACATGGGGCGATATGAGGAAGCTGATTCTTATGCGGAACGCGCGATGGATTGGATGGAAGAGAACAAGGATGCGATTGAGGAACGTACGCATCTAACCTTTCAGGACAACACCTATATCCATCATGGGCTGAGTGAGCAAGAGCTGAAGGATGCCAGAGAGAAGCTTGCTTCTATCCCTATCATCCAAGAAGCGTATCTGGTTCAGAAGAAATTGGAGCATTTCCCTGATCAATATGGAGTGTACCTGTATGGGGTAGTTGTTGACGTACCGCAGGAGGCTGCTGGCCAAGAGGCAGAGTGGCTCTCCGAATTTACGGACAAATGTGCGGAAGAACTGGATTTACCAGGGGCCTATGTGTACATGATCGATTACGCTACCTATCATGGTGTGATCGAACAGATGAAATCAATTCCTGGGTCGTATATTTATCATGTAAGTCATATAGGCGAGCAAGAAGTCGGTTGATTCTGTTTATTTCCCTTATATCCTAAAAAGAAAGCAGCTTGCTGAGCAGTAACTCGGCAGGCTGCTTTCCATTGTGGCGACTAGGATACTCGCGAGGCTTATCTCTTACACTGGGTTAGCTTCTGCGCTCCCCGCTTGTTGCAAAAATTGCTTGCCATATTCACCATGATCATGCATGGCAGGATGCTCAATTTGAATCGTGGTGTGCTCAATGCCGTACTTCGCCTTAAGCATATGATTGATAGCCAGAATGACGCAGAAGGGCTGAATATCCTCACGGATGAAGACATGCGCTGTCAATGAATAGTGATCGGTAGATACCGCCCACAGATGAAGCTCATGGACATCTTCTACTCCTTCCACCTGATTCATTTCCGCACGTATTTCCTCCAGATCGTATTTGTCAGGGACAGCCTCCATTAATATGAGGATGGATTCGCGAATGATTTTCGCGCCGCCAATGCAAATGATGGCCCCAATCACCATACTAATCAATGGATCCAACACGTACAGTCCTGTGAAATAGATGAGAATGGCCGATATAATAACACCTACAGAGCTGAGTAAGTCACCGATAAAGTGCCACAAGGCACTCTTTACATTCAGGTTGTCCTCTTCCTTCGTGCTATGACTCAATACGAGCGTCAGGACAATGTTTACGATCAAGCCGATCGTAGCGATAATCAGCATCAGCCGCAGATCAACATCTTGCGGATGAACCATCCGCTTAACACCTTCGACAACGATTCCAATTGCAATCACAATCAGAGCCAGTCCATTTAGGAAGGATGCAATAATTTCGAATCGGAGATAGCCAAACGTATATCGCTGGTTGGGTTCCCGAGTTGCCATGTAAATGGCGGTCATACTGAGACCTAACGCGATAACATCCGATATCATATGAGCAGAGTCGGATAAGAGAGCAAGTGAGTTGGACAGAAGCCCGCCCACAATTTCAACAATGGTGAAGAATAGGGTCAAGGCTAATGTAATCCACAATGTACGCTTCGAAGTGACTTGTTCCTTCACATGGTTGAGATGGTGGTAGTCGTGGTGAGTCATAAGGAACCATCCTTTTTATTAAAGTAAAATTCTCATACAGGAATGAGTATGATGTATTGTATCCATACCTCGCTTTTTTCTCAAATGAACGTTTTATGGATAATACAATTGATTTTCATTCTTATAAATTGTGCTTGTTCGCATACTACGTATCGGGCATGTTGGTGCGATTAAGGAGACAGGCTGCTCCTTGTCCTAGTCGTTTATTTCCGGCTATTGCAAATCCAGCATTGTTCACGAGAAGAAGAACGCTCCTATTCGTGTCAAGGATATATTGTGCAGTGGCGGCAATGCTATTCGAATCAGTTGCATCGAGCGCTTGAATGTTGATCCGCTGCTTATACGCCCTGTGCTTCTGCCTCCATTAGGCGGGAGGAGTGATGGGGATTGCGCATGGTGGCTACTCTATATGTATGAGTGAATTGCTTGATAGCGTCGTTCCCTTGTCTGTTTGAAAAAGAGGTGAAGCGTGGAGTGTGTACGGTAGTGATATCCATGGTTGGATATGCATGAAGTGCAAGGAGGCATATAGTAAGCTGAATATGCAAGAAATCATAAAGTTAGGGGAAAGATCCTGCCTGAGTCTGTACGGCACTTCTTTCCCCCTTCGCTGGCTGCTATGAATTTGCAGGTGAGAAGCCTTCCTCTTGCAAGTACTCCTCTGCTTCCTCACGCGTCTCGAATGTCATTTCCAGGCTCTCGTCCGCATAGATGTTCCACAACTCAAAGTCATACTCGAGCCATAGTGTCTCGTTGTTGTCATTGATATAGCGCTCTCTGCTGCTCTCTTCAGCAGTGTCTCCCATCTCGACGTCAGCCTCCTGTGAAGCAGGCGACATGGAATCAATGGAGGCGCGAATGAGCTTGCGAAGCTCCTCTTCCGAGTATTCACGGATGTTGACCATGCCTTTGGCATCTGTATCATAACCCGATACATAGCCGGCATAGACGAATCCGTTGCCGTTCGGATGCAGGTGATAGACGACAGTCTTCTTCTCCACAATGCTGTCTTCATAGTGGAAGTTCACTCGTCCCAGTGATACATTATTACGCTCAAGCTCTGGGAACGATTCGATAACCGCTAGTTTCTGTTCAAACGTCAGCATGTTACCTCCTGAATTTATACGATAGAATCGATATTGATGGTCCATTATACCATAGGGACGTTTCCGTGTATAATATGTGGATACCGATGTCGATCATATGCATGGAAATATCGGCGAAGTCGGTTCAACTGCAAGTTTGCAGCGAAGGATAGAATGAGCAAGGAGCAGTGTCTTCATGGAACAGAATGGACAGCAGCGAAAGCATATATTTGCTGGTCTTGAGGTGGATATTGTGCTGAAGCAGGATCAGCGTACGGGCAAGACGACAAGAGGTATCGTGAAGGATATTCTGACGAATTCTCCATCTCATCCGCACGGCATCAAGGTACGCCTGCAGGATGGACAAGTAGGCAGAGTGAAGTCGATTTTCCATACATCATCACAAGATAGGGACTAGATTGAATTATACAGAAATGGGGTGGCCTGTCTGACGGGCTTAAATCAACGAGGATTCGCACAATTGGGAGTAACGGAGCAATTGGTGCACACATTGAATCAACATGGAATTGCGGTGCCAACACCGGTTCAGGCTGAGACGATTCCGGTCGTACTGTCGGGAGAAGATGTTGTATCCCAGGCACAGACGGGGACAGGCAAGACGCTGGCCTTCCTGCTGCCAATTATTCAACGCATTGATGCAAGTTCAACACATGTTCAGGCATTGATTGTTGCACCTACACGAGAGCTGGCTCTGCAAATTACGGCAGAAGCGAAGAAGCTTATCGAGGCTTATGAAGGCGTGAACGTGCTTGCTGTATACGGTGGACAAGATGTAGAACGTCAAATGCGCAAGCTCCAGGGCGGTCGTCAGCTTGTCATCGGAACGCCAGGTCGATTGCTTGATCATCTGAGACGCGGGACAATCTCGCTGTCGAAAGTGAAGACATTGGTATTGGATGAGGCGGATCAAATGCTTCATATGGGCTTCCTTGGGGAAGTGGAGGAAATTATTCGCCAGATTCCAACGAATCGCCAGACGCTGCTGTTCTCTGCTACTATGCCAGTGAATGTAAGACGCTTGGCGGAGCGATTTATGCGCAGTCCGATTGATATCCATGTGCAGAGCGAGCGTATTACCGTGAAGAACGTGAAGCAGATTGTCGTGCAAACGACAGATCGTGCCAAGCAGGCGACTCTGTGCAAGCTTATTGATGAGCATCGCCCTTATCAAGCCATTATTTTCTGCCGGACGAAGCGCAGAGCAAGCAAGCTGAATGAAGAATTGCTTGAAATGGGCTATGATTCGGACGAACTGCATGGCGACTTGTCGCAGTCGAAGCGGGAGCAGGTTATGGAACGCTTCCGCAAGGTGAAGATGCAACTGCTTGTCGCGACGGATGTTGCGGCACGAGGGCTGGATGTAGAGGGTATTACACATGTGTTCAACTATGATGTCCCTCAGGATGCAGAGAGCTATATCCACCGCATTGGCCGTACAGGCCGCGCAGGTGCGCAAGGGATCGCGATCACATTCGCTTCTCCTAGAGATCGTATGGCTGTGGAGCTGATCGAGCGCGGCATCGGACAGAAGCTGGAGCGTCGTAATCAAGATGGGGAGCATACTGAGGTTGCTGGCGATGTTCGGACTGGTCGTGGCAAGAAGTCAGATAATGAACGCAGTTCCGGACGTGGCGGACGCGGCAATAGTCGTGGAACACGAAGCGACGCGAAGGATGCACGCGGTCAAGGTGCAGGTCGAGGTGGACGCGGTGCTGCTCGCGGCAAGCAAGGCAGTGATGCGGGTGGCCGTGGCGGACGGCGTGAAGCAAGAAATGAAGGCCATGGCGGACGCAGCAGTGCGCGCGACGGACGAGGCCAGGGCCGTAGTTCTCGTTCGCAGTCAAGCCAAGGCGCTGGTCGCCAAGAGAGCCGCGGCAAGTCTGGTGGCCAATCCAGCGGCCGTTCGAGCCAAGGTGGAGGTCGTTCATCCGGTCGTGGCGGCGGACGTCGTTCTCGATAGAGCATGTTACATTTAAATACAATAATCGTGTAAGGCGGTTATAATAGGAGGGCTGTCTCGAATTGGGCAGCCTTTTTGCCCATGGTGATACAGTTGCTTTTGTTTCAATAGCAGGCTGATTTCGTTATATAGTAAAAAGGACACAAATGTGGCAGTTACTTGGGGCTAAGGTATCTTCATGTCTTGTAATTGTTAGTATTTAAGCCTGTCTTCCTGTAGATATATGATACTATGTTACTAATCACAACATGATTCGGATTGAAACAAGTGATAGGCGGAAAGGTTGAGAGCATCAATGCATCGCATACGAGATCCACTGACAAGCTTATTTAGTATACCGACTGTGCCTAAACAGAAAAGGATAGCCTTGGTTATCGGCTTCGTCGCGCTGGTTAGCACTCTTGTGGTCATACCGTATGCTTCAACGCCGCTATGGGGGGTAACTCCCTTTTTCCCGATCTTTATTGCATGGAACATGTTTGGTGATTTCATGACTTCGCACTTGCTTTATATCCAATATCGTGCAACTGGTTATAAGCCAATTTTGATTTTATCGGGGACGTTTTTTTTTACGGGGCTAATTATGATTCCACATCTTCTGACTTTCCCAGGCATATTCAGTGATAAGGGGGTTCTGTACGCAGGGACTCGGGCTTCGGTATGGTTCTGGGGATGTTGGCATGCGGGATTTCCAGCAGGGATATTGCTGTATACGTTCAGTATCCAGAAGCAGTCCTATTCGCGATCAGAGCACAAGAATAAGACGGCTGCTTCAACTGTGATGTTTATTGTTGTAGTGCTGGTTGTCGGGATGATTACGTATATATTGGCAGGTCAGCATGAATGGCTGCCTACGCTTATTTCGGATAGCAGCCATGGTCTTCTCCTTTCAACAGGTATAGGCCCTATTGTATGGGTAATTAGTCTTGTGGCTTGTGTGTATTTGTATGTGGTAACTCGTGGAAGGAGCCTGCTGCACTTATGGCTTCTTTTGTCTGTTTTCACATTCTTTTTGGATGTGTCGATCACTTTGCTGGCCAACGATAGATACACGCTTGGCTGGTACGCGGCATGCGTTTACTCATTGCTGTCGGCAACAGTTGTACTATTTGTCTTCTTTTATCAGATGAATCAGCTCAATGTGAAGCTCCATCATTCTCAAAGGGCGCTCCACAATTCACAGGAACAAATTGCAATTATTCTTGATAGCATTACCGATGCCTTTCTTGCAGTAGACAAGCAGTGGTGCTATACGTATATGAATAAGGAAGCGGAGAAGTATTTGGGGTTCTCCTTCGAAGTTGTAAAAGGGCGATCCATTTGGGATATTAATCCCCATTTGAAGCAGACCAAGCTGTACGAGGTGTGCCACCAAGTCATGGAGCGGGGAGAACCGGCGGAGATTACGGAGTTTGATCAGCTGCATGGCAGATGGCTGGAGAATCGCGTATTTCCGTCTCGCAACGGGGTGTCGGTGTACTTCCATGATGTAACTGAACGGATTGTAGCGGAAGAGCAGATGAAGGAAGCAAATAAGAAGCTGCAAATGGCGAATCGGCTCCTAACTGATTTCTCCTATACCGACGGGTTGACCGGGGTTTACAACCGCAGATACTTCGATCAGATGATGAATCAGGAGTGGGAGCGGGTTAAGCTGCAGAAGAGTCCACTATCACTAATTATGCTTGATGTCGATTATTTCAAAAAATATAACGATACGTATGGTCATCTAGCTGGGGATGAATGCTTGCGACGAGTAGCGCAGGCAGTTCAGAATACGGTTACACCGCCGCTTGCCGTTGTTGCCAGATACGGTGGGGAAGAGTTCGGCGTGATCTTGCCAATGACGGATCTTCGTCAGGCTGAGGCCATCGGTGAGCAAATTCGTCTTCATGTAGAGTCGCTTAAAGTACCGCACGCTGGCTCAGAGGTGAGTCTAGTTGTGACCTGCTCGCTTGGTGTTGCATCCTGCAGCATTGAGGATATTCAGGACTCAGAACCGAATACGCTGGTTGCCATGGCGGATCAGAAGCTGTACCGGGCGAAGCAGTCTGGCCGCAATCGATTAGTAGCAGTGGATTAATGAAGGATAGGGGATTCAGAAGCAGTTGAATCCCTCTATCCTAATTTTTTTATGCATTTACAATGCTGCATAAGCTGGGACGTGATTGCTTATCAGCGTACCTAGCTGCAAGCTTCATAATAATGAAGTTTCGGAGCTTGACAACTATTTATTTTTTATTTCTCCAAATATGTTGGAGGTGTGACATCGTTGATGAACAAGATGCCATCATATTGCTCGCTCGGAATGCTGCTTATTGGCGAGATTCCTGTTACGTATGACGTCATTGGCTGTGACATCCATGTTGTGCCTGGAACGGCAGGCGCGTTACTCATATCAATGAATGAGAAGGGCTTGCCGATGCTTGTCATAAGCTCTTCTATAGAATGCGGCATAGGCGGAAGTACGTCATAGATTTCGCGTGTGACATGCGCGTTCTGTCCTTTGCCTAGGAATAAGCCCATCACGTATCCTTGGTCTTTGTACTTGGTTGTTTGCATAATCTCGCCCATATTGCGAAGCGGCAATGCTATGCCGAATTCTTTGGAATGTGCCTTGCTAATATGTCCGTTGTGTGCCCATACGATGATTTTCTCGTTTTTATAGACGTTGTCAGCGAGCCATACCAAGTTATCTGCCATCATTTGGTCGCGATACTCCCACGATTGGATCATGGACATATAATCGAGGTTTTTGCCCTCCATATATAGAGTAGACTTAATTGTCAGTTCCATGTATTCACGAACAATTTGAATTCGGTTGTCGATTGCGCGTTGTACAAGCTGTACGATATGCGGGTTGTCCGGGAACTGCTTGCGCAGCGCCTGTTCACGCTTTGGAATGGTCGCTTTTATTTGTTCATACAGCTTCAAGTAGCCTGGTTTTACCTTCTGATACCCCTCCAGATCCGAGCTCATTTCCCATTCGTCCAGTGCTAGTTCAATCTCCTGAAACTGCTTGGCAAGCTTTGCATCGCCCATCCAATCAGCAGCGAACATGACGCCCTGCGGCTGCATATCGTATCCGGCCAGCGTGAGCGGCTTATCGGTACGCTTCGTATCTTGAATGTATTGATACAGTGGCACGGTCTCTTGTGCTTGCCAGATGCGGAATATGGAATCTTTCATTGTCGCAATCGGCTTTTGCGAGCTTACATTGCCATAAGCGCCGGCTGCATTGCCTAAGTTCGTCTCGAAGGCGATGACATTGAACCCAAGCTCCTGATGTAAATATTGAATGAGACGTGTTTTGGCGGAGTTGTATTGAGCTGCTCCATGTGAACTCTCGCCCAAATAGACGATTCGCTTGTCTTGCAGTAATGGCTTTAAGGCCTCTAAATCGGCAAATTTCTCGGGTGCGATTCGTGCGTCTGATCCAGTCTGTTCAGGATTGATCGAATTAAGCGAGACTGCGTTGTCGCTCAGCCAGTTCTTCCAATCTTCACGTGTTTGTGAGCTGGTACGTGCTTGCTCCAACTGACCTTCCTGCTTATCGGATGAAGCCTGGGCATGTATAGGTGCTCCGAAGGAGAGCATTGTGCCAAGTGCGATAACGGAAGCGAGTGCTAGAGATAAGCTTTGACGTTTCCATGTTCCTTTTTTTGATTTCATCGGATTGTCCTCCAAGTGTTAGGTATCGCAGCTGCGATTCATTGTGTTGCATTGTTCGCTTACCGGCTGCGGTTTCATTCAATCGTTCGAAGCATCTATTGGTGCAAGCAGTTGTTACTTAATCGGTGTTGGTGGCTGTACCTTGTCGATGTAGAGAATCCCGTCGTATTGCTCGCGAGGTACGAATACCTCTGGCAGCACTCCGAAGTACAGTGCGGTACGCGGCTCGTCCATCCATGATGTACCAGAGCCTTTCATTGCATAGCGCATATCGACGAAGGAATACGGCTGATTAGCTGCCTTCATAATGGATTCGATGGAGCTAGGCGGGAGCGGTTGAACCTCTAACGGCTCGCCCAAATTGTCATGGGTAGTTCCGCTTCCTGCATAGAGACCAATCGTGTAGCTGTAAGGTCCGAACATCGATTCCTGCATAAGTTCACCCATAAATCGCCCCGCGACAGGCATGAAGGACTGCTCCATTTTTGATTCGGCCTTGCTGATATGGGCATTGTGTCCCCAGACGATAATCTTTTCCATTGGATAGATTTCAGTTGCCAGCCAGAGCAGATTGTCGGCCATCGCCTTATCCCGCCATTCCATCATC
This sequence comes from Paenibacillus suaedae, assembly GCF_032337355.1. NCBI lineage: Bacteria > Bacillati > Bacillota > Bacilli > Caryophanales > Paenibacillaceae > Paenibacillus > Paenibacillus suaedae. Next base: position 89,836 of record NZ_JAVYAA010000005.1, on the reverse strand, counting down.
TTCGTCGCTACTGCATAGTCGCCAGTCTGCGCAGCAATATTCGACTTGATCGACAGCTCGATGTACTCATTTACGACGCGAAGGCGGTCATCCAGCGTTCGGTTCACCATTGCAACGATATGCGGATTGCCCGGGTACAGGGCCTTCAACTGAGCTTCGTTGGCTGCAACCTTTGTCTTAACGTCTTTGTACAGCTTTTGCAATTCCGGCTTCACTGCGGAGTAAGCAGCAAGGTCTTCGGAATTGGTCCAGCGGAACAGCTTCTTCTCGGTTTCAGCAAATTGCGTTGCCAGCTTTTCATCCTTCAGGATCTCTCCGTTGAGAAATGGTCCCAAGGATTGCATGTCAAATCCAGCAAGCTTAATCGGCGTTTCCGTTGACTGTGAATCTTGGATGTATTGGAACAATGGAGTCGTTTCTTTAGCCCACCATTGTGGAAATACGGATTTCTTCATCAATTGCTCCGCCTCGCTTGTCTTTACATTGCCGAACGCGGTTGCTGCATTACCGAGCGGTGATTCGAAGGCGACGACATTGAACCCAAGCTCCTGATGGAGAAATTGAATTAATCGTGTCTTGGCGGAATTGAATTCGCCTACACCATGAGAGCTTTCGCCCAAGTATACGATGCGTTTATCCGACAAAAGCGGTTTCAGCATGTCCAAGTCTTTGAAACGCTCGCCTGTGACGGCCCCGTCTTTCGTACTCTCTGGGGTGATGGTATCTAATGTATAAGCATTATTTTTAATCCATTTGTGCCAATCCTCTGTAAATTTTGTTGAAGATGTTCCGGCAATTGTTGTGCTTTGCATGCTAGTTGCTGCTGTTGCGGCTTGACCATGTACAGTTGACTGCCAACTAAGCATTGAGCCTAACGCAATGACGGATGCAAACAATACAGGAATGCTTTTTCGTTTCCAAGTCGTCGAAAATGATTTCATAAAATGATGTCTCCTTACGATTTATAGTGATGAGTATGTAAACTGATATTATTTTCCGGGAAATACCGGTGAATAGGATTGTAGCAGGAATGATTGGTTTAAGCCATATGTTTGATGACGTATACGACAAGTATTGATACTCCGCAAGCAAGCAAGAATTGCAGACCCATCTTCGTTGTAGTCTTGTTCATAAACTCCCGGGCTCCTCTCGTGTCGTTGATGATCCAAGCATATCCTAAATGGAAGGCAATTGCCGTATATTCTGCTTGAATAGAGCAGCTTCTGGGGTGAATGGAGCAGTTTGGGGGATGAATAGAAATGATGATTCTATGTGGACATTGTCGGAATGCCCCGGAAAAACGGTGTTTGAAGAATGTGAGGACTTCAATTGTAGACATACTATCCATAAGGGGAGCAGACAAGCATTGAAGAATCTCTCTCGCATGGAAGGGAACACTTATATAGATCGTTGTTTCATTTAGTCACAATTGGTAAAGATGGGCTTACTCGGCTTGTGATGAAATTGGTTGATAAACATATTGTTCGTATTTAGCTGGGTTATCCGGCTAATTTTCTGTGTTATATTGGAATATATGTGACCTAAAAACGAATAAATGTACAAATTTATTGACAAAGAATCGCCTTTCTAATAAGATGCCTAAGTGTTAGTTTTGTTGCTTATGAAAGGAGCAGCTTGATCCAATGGAAAAATGGTTTAAATTGAAAGAAAACGGAACGAACGCGCGCACAGAAGTGACGGCGGGCATTACAACGTTCTTAACGATGGTATATATCGTTGTCGTGAATCCAGCGATATTGTCGAGTGCTGGAGTTCCATTCCAGCAAGTGTTTACCGCAACGGTAATCTCGGCAATTATCGGTACGTTATATATGGCTTTGTTCGCGAATCACCCAATTGCTGTAGCACCAGGAATGGGGATGAATGCATACTTTGCTTCTGTAGTAGCTTCACAGGGTGTGAGCTATCAGGCTGTATTTGGAGCAGTGTTCCTGGCAGGTATTATCTTCTTGTTGCTGACGTTTACGAAACTGCGTGAAACGCTTATTGAGTCAATTCCCAGTTCGTTGAAGTTTGGGATTACGGCAGGCATAGGCCTCTTTATCGCTTTTATCGGCTTGAAATCCTCCGGTATTGTCGTGCCGAATGAGGCAACCATGGTTGCTTTCGGGGATTTGCATAAACCGGTAACGGTGCTAACCTTGGCGGGATTGTTCATCACGCTTATCCTGATGGCCCGTAAGATACAGGGTGCCTTGTTCATCGGTATGGCAGCTACGGCGATTATCGGTTACTTCATGGGCTTGATGAAGTTTGACGGCTTTATTGCACTTCCAACAGCACCTGTGCTGTTCGATGTGGATATAGCGGGTGTATTCTCTCATGGCCTATATACAGTTGTATTCGCCTTCTTGCTCGTTACGATTTTCGATACAACGGGTACGATGATTGGGGTAGCGGAGCAGGCAGGTCTAATGAAGAACAATCAATTTCCGCGTGCGAAACAGGCATTGATGGCGGATGCGCTTGCGACAACAGCAGGTTCTTTGATGGGAACGACACCATCCAGTGCGTACATTGAATCTTCGGCAGGTGTTGCTGCTGGTGGACGTACAGGATTGACCTCCGTTGTTGTAGCGGGGTTGTTCTTCCTGTCCCTATTCTTCTCGCCGGTTCTCGCAGGGATTTCATCCTTGCCAGCGATTACAGCTCCAGTGCTTATTATTGTTGGCTGCTTCATGATGGATGGATTGGCGCGTATTGAATGGAAGCATTTCGATGAAGCTTTCCCGGCATTTGCAATCCTGATCAGTATGCCGCTTACATCCAGCATTGCTACAGGGATTGCGATCGGCTTCATTACGTATCCGCTTATGAAGCTATTTAGCGGCAAAGGGAAAGAAGTCCATCCGATTCTATATGTATTTGGCGTAATTTTCGCTATTCAAATGGCTTTCTTCCCAGCCCACTAAGGTTGTTGGCAGGAATCCAATATCGTAAGGAAAAGCCTCGGAACTCAGCTCCGGGGCTTTTTTATATTTTTGAATTCGGATCAAACCCTTATTTGTTGTAAGTCGTCTGATAGGCTAGGAGTGGTCGTAGTGGCATAAAGTGTACACGAACTGGGAAATTTATAGGTAATGTGGATGCCCCAATATGATCCAACAAATGAAGAAGTTTCTTTATGAATCCATATCTTGATAATTGTATACTAATAAAGTGTCTGCACACATAATTGTAACATATTTCCACAAGTAGTGAGAGGAGCTTTTGCAACATGAACCGCAACGACGATAACAAAAAGCTTCGATGGTATAACATTGCCTTGATAGCTTTCGTCTCCGTGTGGGGGTTTGGCAACGTTGTTAATAACTATGCAAACCAAGGGTTAACGGTTGTAACATCTTGGATACTTATTATCGCGCTGTATTTCGTGCCTTACGCACTGATGGTTGGACAAATGGGTTCAACATTCAAAAACGATCAAGGCGGCGTTAGTTCCTGGGTAAAAGAAACGATGGGACCTACAGTCGCTTATTTGGCTGCTTGGACGTACTGGGTTGTTCACATTCCATATCTGGCTCAGAAGCCGCAAGGGATCCTGATCGCACTCGGCTGGACAGTAACAGGCAGTGGGAACTTTATTAATCAGTTTTCCACATTGACGCTGCAGCTTATCTGCTTGGCCGTATTTCTCGTATTCCTGTGGGTTGCTTCCCGCGGGCTCAATTCCTTGAAGAAGATCGGTACGATTGCAGGGATGTCCATCTTCATTATGTCGCTTCTGTACATTGTACTTGCGGTGACAGCACCTGCACTGACGGGCGCGACGATTGCGACGGCAGATATGTCGGTCAGCTCGTTCATTCCGGACTTTAACTTCGCGTACTTTACAACATTGTCCATGCTCGTATTTGCCGTAGGTGGAGCAGAGAAAATCTCACCATACGTCAACAATACGAACAATCCTTCGAAGGAATTCCCTCGCGGGATGCTGATTCTGGCGGGGATGGTTGCTGTATGTGCCTTGCTCGGTTCGTTCGCAATGGGCATGATGTTCGATTCGAACAACATTCCGGCAGATTTGAAGATGAACGGACAGTACTATGCGTTCAAGATGCTTGGTGAATATTATGGAATCGGCAATACATTCCTCGTACTGTATGCGATAGCGAACACACTTGCGCAAATTTCGGCGTTGGCCTTCTCTATCGATGCACCGCTGAAAGTATTGCTGCTTGATGCGGACAAGAAGTTCGTGCCTCAGAAGCTGATGAAGACGAACGAGCGCAATACGCCAGTCAATGGATACATTATGACGGCTGTGCTTGTAGGGATTTTGATTGTTATTCCGGCGATCGGAATTGGCAACATGAACTCTCTCTTCAACTGGCTGCTTGATCTGAACTCGATCGTAATGCCGCTTCGTTACCTATGGGTATTCGCAGCCTTCATGGCGCTCATGAAGCTAGGGGACAAGTTCCAATCCGATTATAAATTTGTGAAAAATCGCAAGATCGGCTTCATGATTGGTTTGTGGTGTTTCGTCTTTACGGCATTCGCTTGTATTATGGGGATGTTCCCTAAGGTTGAAGCATTTACGTCAGAATGGTACTTCCAACTATTGCTGAACGTCATTACGCCATTCATATTGCTTGGTTTAGGCTTGATTTTGCCGATGATCGCAAGACTGGGCAAGAACAAACGATAATGATCGTTTTATGAATAGGACAGGAGCTCAAGCTAAAAAGCTTGGGCTCCTTTTTTGTGCTTGCCTAGCAAGCGTGCATCATTACATCTTTCGCAGCAAGTAGGTCTCGATTAGCGCAGCAATGCCAGCGACAGCTAATAATACGATAAATGGATAGGTGACGGGGGCGTAGAACTGCAGTGCTGTCAGCAAGGTGGCACACCAAATGCCTGTACACCAATGGCAGCTTATTAGTGAGCCCAGCCAATAGCGAAGCCCCTTGCCTCTTGGTTCCGTAATTCGCGACACATTGCCATTCTCATCGGTTACATACGTAACAGACAAAAAAGGCTTGCGCAGCCATTCCATAATGTCGTCATAGACGAGCAGATGGGTCAGGCGAAAGGAAGCCAGCGCTAATATGAACAGCTCAATCCAGGTGATCATCATACATTCTCCTTTCCGCTTGGCAGATGTCGACATGTCCAATCCATCTAGTGAGAGACTGCATATGCTAGAAATGGATATAGGGAATGGAGGTGACAGATGATGTGCTTCTGCAACCAGATGAATAAGGTCAGCAGCCCAATCAAGGTCATTCAGAGTGATGCGAAGCCGCAATCTCCGCAGGGCATCCAGATGACAGCACGGAAAGTTGAAGCGGTATCTGCAATTAAGCCGATTCGATAAGTCATGTAGCTGGTAAGATGTACTCCAACATATGCATTGGTCCACAGCAAGGTGATTTCAGTTCATGGGAAGGCTCCTGCTCCTACCTTAAGGCCTGTTCCGTCATAAGACGGGCAGGCTCTTTTTGTGTTACCTATCAAATTGGACTTGAGCAGACACACTTCTTATCATACGGAGTGTGTTTTCTTTGCTTTTCTGTGTGAAAAAGAGGGGTGTTTTTACGGCCTTGCTTGTTGTCAAAAAGGTAGGGTATAATAGTGACATTAACTAAGAAAACTACTTTTGTTTTTATAGTTTTATGTCGGCGTGAATGGAGGGAATTTCATGCGCGAACGGATTATGAAGGCATTTATAGAGGAGTTGCAAGACAAAGGGATCAAATTCACGATGGATGATTTGGCGCGTCGACTTGGGATGAGCAAGCGCACTTTGTATGAGCATTTCTCTTCAAAAGCGGAACTGCTAGATACGATCATAGAGCAGACGATGCACGAAAGTGATGCGAAGACTGAAGAAATCATGAAGAATGACACCTTGTCGCTTCTGGATAAATTGAAAGCGGTAATGACCGTGCTTCCGAATCACTTTGAGCTGTATGATAACCGAATCTTGGAGCAAATGAAGCGCGTATACCCTGAGCAGTGGTCAAAGATTGATAAGGCTCTCCGGGATGATTGGGAGATGCTACGAATCTTGCTGGAGCAGGGGATGGAGGAAGGCGTCATATTAAGGCACAATGCGGCCTTTATCGTGAAGGTAATTACGGATGCGTTCAATTCAACCTTGGATCAGCGATTTTTTGCTAAGCAGAACATTTCGCTGCCGGATGCATTAAAGTCGATTGCAGATATTATGCTGTATGGGCTTGTTGCTAGAGATCAATCTGAGGAACAAAGATAATCCATGCAAGTGATTTATCTTATCGCTAATGCAAGGCTCATGCTTCACACTGGGGACATGAGGTCGTTCATATTGGAATCATCAGGTTATATCGACTGAACCATTAGGCTCAGTCTTTTGCCTAAGAAAACTTATAAAAACAAATTAGTTTTAGGAGTGGGATTATGTCTTTCATGAGGCAGATTAGTCGCGCACAGTGGATTGGCCTCGTGCTCGTTATCGGTATTTTATTTATTGACATGTTGTTGTACAGTTTGTTCATTCCAGTCGTGCCGTATTTTACAACCGAGTATGCGATGTCTTCGACCACACTTGGTATTCTGTTCGGCAGTTATGCAGCAGCTCTGTTCATTACGACGCCTTTTTTCGGGCGGGTTGCAGATAAACTTGGCAGACGCAAGACGATCTTAACGGGTCTTGTGTTCATGATGATATCTACCATGCTGTTCGTATTCTCGCAAACGACGGCAATGCTCATTACGGCTCGCTTCCTGCAAGGCTTAGCTGCGGCTGCGTCATGGACAGCAGCAATGGCGCTGCTGGCTGATCTGTTCTCTGGGCCGGTACGCGGAGCGGCAATGGGCTTCGCCATGACAGGGATATCATCGGGCTCCCTGCTCGGAGCTCCAATTGGAGGCTGGTTGTTTGAGATTGGCGATCACCATACGCCATTCTGGTTCGCAGCAGCATTGACGGCAGTTATTTCGATCATTGTCGTGTTTGCACTGCGCGAACCTGTCAGAGAGGAGCGTCAGGCCGAAGGAGGAGGCACGTTCTCCCTGCTGCGGCATCGGACGATTCTGTTCGTTGCTTCGATTATCCTGCTTGCTGAGACGACATTGACGATGCTGGAGCCGCTCCTTCCGGTCTATGTTACTGAGCAATTCCAGATGTCTCCGCTTGCGCTTGGCATGCTGTTCGGTGTCATGACACTGAGCTATGGAATGATCGCTCCAATAGCGGGAACACTTACAGCTAAGCATAATCCTTTCCGACTCATGCTAATAGGGCTTGTTGGTTTGGCGCTCACGTTACCATTAATCGCATTTGCAGGCAATGTGACTCTATTGATGATGGCAGGCTGCTTGGTAGGGGCAGCAGTAGGATTTACGCTTTCGCCGACATTGCCAACATTAGGTGCCATCGTGGATGGCGATTCATCGGGCGGTGATTATGGGGTGGCATATGCCCTATTCAATATGATTCATGCGGCGGGGATGATGCTTGGACCAATCGCTGGAGGAGTGTTGACGGATGCGCTGCCAGTGTCGTCCTCGCTCATTGTCATCAGCGTGATCATTGTATCAGCCGTGTTCGGCTTGAGCTTGCTGAAGCGCCGCCATAAGCAGACCTTCTCCATAAGCATGAGCGGAGTAGAACCAGCGCAGACGATGAAGGCTAACGGCAAGAGCGTATATAATAATTGATGATCGGAATCAATGAAGTGTAATTTCGATAATCTTGATGTAGGGAAGCTGTCTCGTCTATGATGGATGAGACAGCTTTTTTATCGTATGGAGGATGGAAATGAGCGGGAATCATTTACCGATAGATGATGTATTGCCAGAATTGAAATCGGCGCTGAGCAGCCATGCAGGGGTGGTATTGGTAGCTGAGCCAGGTGCGGGGAAGACGACCCGTGTACCGCTGTCGCTGCTGGATGAGTCATGGCTCCAAGGACTGCGGATTCTCATGCTGGAGCCGCGGCGTATTGCAGCGCGTTCTGCTGCACGCTACATGGCTCGTGCATTGGGTGAGCAGGCCGGTGAGACAGTAGGATATCGCGTACGTTTGGATACGTGCATAAGTGAAAAGACGCGCATTGAGGTCATTACGGAGGGAATTCTGACGCGCATGCTCCAAGAGGATCCTTCCTTGGAAGGGATAGGACTCGTTATATTCGATGAATTCCATGAGCGGCATTTGCATGCAGATGTCGGCTTGGCCCTCACCGCCGAATCACAATCTGTCTTGCGCGAGGATCTCCGTATCCTCGTGATGTCGGCGACGCTTGAGGCAGAACCAGTCGCGGCCATGCTGGGAGGAGCGCCAATAGTGGTCAGCAAGGGTCGCAGTTATCCGGTCGAGACGATATATGCTGAACGGCGTGAAGATACTCTACTTGAGCCGCGTATCGTAAGGACGATTATGCTGGCGCTTCATCGTCATGAAGGAGACATCATGGTATTCCTTCCTGGAGCGGGGGAGATTCGGCGCGTGCAGACTGCTCTGGAGCAGGAGTTGACGAAGAACGGGTGGATTGAACGTGCATATATTGCCCCGTTATATGGACAGCTGTCAGCGGCTGCACAGGATGCTGCGATTAGCCCCTCAACGAATGGGATGCGCAAGATCGTGCTGGCTACTGCCATAGCAGAGACGAGTCTAACTGTGGAAGGAGTCCGGATCGTGATCGACAGCGGCCAGATGCGTGTGCCGCGCTTCTCTCCACGGACAGGCCTTACACGGCTGGATACGGTTCCGGTGTCACGTGCCTCAGCCGATCAGCGCCGCGGTCGTGCGGGTCGTCTTGGGCCTGGGGTCTGTTACCGATTGTGGACGAGAGAAGAAGAGAGACAGCTCCCTGCACATCATGTGCCGGAGATACTTGTGGCTGATCTCGCCTCGTTAGCATTGGAGCTGGCTGCATGGGGGACGGAGGCATCTGATCTGAAGTGGCTGACTCCGCCGCCTCCTGCAGCACTGCAACAAGCGGAAGAACTGCTCGTTCAGCTCGGAGCGCTGTCCGATTCCGGCACACTGACTTCGCACGGTCGTACGCTGGCCAAGTTGGGGCTTCATCCTCGCTTCGCACATATGATCGTGAAGGGGATGGAGCTTGGACTGGGAGAAGCAGCATGTACGCTAGCTGCGCTGCTGGAGGAGCGGGATGTCATTCGCCATAGTGGTACCAGTGCTAACGCAAGGGGGGGATTCGGGCAAGCGGGACAGACACCTGCAGCGTTGAACCCCGATTTAGGACTGCGCATGGAACTGTTGACGTTAGGAACACATTCACCATTACGTCATTCTCGTCAAGGGGATGTCGATGAGAGTGTGCTGCGACGGATTCATGAGCAGACGAAGCAGTACAGACTGGCCTTCCGTATGGGACAGGATGATAAGCAACAGGTACAGCGCAATGCGGATTTGGCCGACGAGGATGCATGGAGCTTGCTTGCTGCCTTCGCTTATCCGGATCGGATTGCCGAGCGTCGTTCAGATGGGCGCTACTTGCTGCGCAATGGACGTGGCGCGGCCTTTACGCAAGCTGCTGCAAGCGGAACCCTGCTGGCACAGTCGCCTTATATTGTGGCGGTGCAGCTTGACGATGCTGGCACCGATGGTCGAATTGTGCTTGCAGCGTCACTTGGCAGGGCGGTGCTGGAGCGTTACTTCGCGAGGGAGTTTACACGGGAAGACCTGATTGCTTGGGATCGGACGACCCAGTCGGTTCGAGCTCGGGAACGCGTTCGTCTAGGGGCGCTCACGCTTAAGGATATGCAGCATAGCGCACCTGATGCAGATGCGGTGCAGCATGCCTTGCTGGAAGGCATCGCCCAAGAGGGGCTTGCCCTCCTGCCATGGACGAAGCCGGCCCACCAGTGGCAGGCGAGGCTCCAATTCATGCATCGGCATCTGCCTGAGGAATGGCCAGATGCCAGTGAAGAAGCCCTCTTAGCCACCTTGGAGGAGTGGCTAGGCCCGCATATATACGGTATGCGCAGCCGTGATGAACTTGGCAAGCTTAGCCTTACGACGGTCTTCGAGTCGATGCTAACGTGGGAACAGCGCCAGCAGCTTGATAAGGAGGCGCCGACACATATTGCAGTGCCTAGTGGCTCGCGCATTGCGGTCGATTATCAGGATCCTGATCGTCCGCTGCTGGCTGTACGGCTGCAGGAAGTATTCGGCCTACACGATACGCCGCGCATTGCGGGCGGACGAGTGGCACTGACGATGCACTTGCTCTCGCCAGCACAGAGGCCTGTACAGGTAACGCAGGATTTGGCCAGCTTCTGGGCGACGACTTATTTTGACGTGAAGAAGGATTTGAAGGGGCGCTATCCCAAACATTATTGGCCGGATAATCCTCTAGAGGCGATTGCGACTCGGCGCACCAGACCGGCTCCGGATAAGAAATAGACTTGGGTATGCAATGTTAAGATCCCTCACTGGCTATTGGTATGTGAATGTAAAATTCGATATAATAGATCATACAGGAAATGACCAACGGGTCTAATGAATAGTAGGTAGTAGTAACGATAACTATAGGCTTGTACTTAGTGGAGGTGATGGTGCATGTCACATGCACTCGTGTCATCACAGTTGATGTCACTGATTGTGTCCTTGTGTGCGGGGACGGGGGTAATCGTACTGCGTCTGCGTGCGGCGAACAAGCCGACCTCAATGAAGAAGATAATTATGCCGCCTATCGGTATGGCAACTGGATTCGGTATGTTCATCATACCTGCGATGCGTATACCGTGGCTATGGGCGATCGGAGCTTTCCTCGCAGGGGCATTGATCTTCGCCTATCCGCTTATTCGCACATCCCGGTTCGAACGAATTGGCGAGGAAGTATATTTGAAGCGATCGAATATGTTCATTGTCGTCATTGTTGGATTGCTCGTACTGCGGCTCATTCTGCATGATGTTGTGGAGCAGTATGTGTCAATCTCACAGAGTGCGTCCATGTTCTTTATTCTGGCATTCGGCATGCTGCTGCCATGGCGCTTGGCTATGATGATGCAGTATAAGAAGCTGATGGCAGAAAGAGTGGAGCAGTAAGAATTGTTGAGAGGTTAAGGTAAATAAGAAGCTGTACCCGCCTTCATTGTAAGGTTGGGTGCAGCTTTTTTGCATTGTGTTAGAAGGACGGAGGGTTGCTGGATTTGAATACCTGTCCACGAGAACGTGACGGGTGTCATTGTCCTGTTGTGTGCTGAGCGTCATCATGGAAGGACTAGAAGCACGTGTGCTAACAGGAAAAAGGATGGGATTACGACATGGCACAACAAGACTCACAACATACTTCTCGGCAAGCTTCCTCATCTAACATGCAGCAGCCTTATCAGGGTGCGGCTTGCGCGAAACAAGAGCCGAATTCAGAAAACAATGAGGGCGCCTCTATCTGTTCACAAGGAGCTTCAACTTCAACCACTCATTGCAATAGCCAATATGCAGCTGACAAGGCTTCTTCTAGTCAGCCTATGGTGACATGGCGTCCTTCACGGTTCAATGCGCAGACTAAGGTTGATGATGGAGGGCTCGTATTATATAACAGCTATTCTGGAGCAATTGCTTCGTTCTCTGCGGAAGAACAGACACGAGTGCTGTCTTGGCTGCGGCCGGGACAGGCTGAGGTGGAACCGAACAATGCCGTCTATCGCGATTTATTGGAGCACGGCTTCCTTGTTCCGGCTGACACGGACGAGATGCGGCGCGCACAGTTCCTTCATCAGGCGATGCACCAGCTTGATGCGATGCATTTGGTACTGCTTGTAACAGAAGCGTGCAACTTCCGCTGCAACTACTGTTACGAATACTTCCCACGGGGCAATATGCGGGACGAAATCGTAGAGGGATTAATCGCCTATATGGAGCAGCGGGCCAAGACGCTCAACTTCTTGACCATCAGCTGGCATGGGGGCGAGCCGCTGCTTGCTCCGCATGTGATCGAGCAGCTGTCGACCGCGTTCATCGATGTTTGCGACAAATACGATGTCGCTTATCAAGCGGAAATATCCACGAATGGATATTACTTAACACGAGAGCTGTTCGAACAACTGCTAGATTTACATATTGATCGGTACATGGTTACGGTTGATGGCCCTGCTGAAGTGCACAATGCGCGAAGAGGATTATTTGGGGGCGGAGATACCTATGAGCGCATCATTGCGAATTTGCTCTCGCTTAAACAGGTGAAGCGCCCATTCGAGATTAACATTCGCGTGAACTTTGACAACAGTAATCTGGATGCGGTTCATGCATTCATCCCTGTGCTGCATGACTTGTTCGGCGATGACAAGCGGTTCTCCGTCTACTTCCGTCCAGTCGGCTGCATGGGGGGAGAGAATGATCTGATGCTCCCGGTATGTGATGCCCTCACTAAGGATAAGGAGATATGGGCATTGAATGAAGAAGCCATCCAGGCAGGCTTGCAAGTAAGCTCCTTCATTAAGGACATTTTGCTGCCGACAGGGGCGGTCTGCTATGCGGCGAAGCCGAACTCGATGATTGTCGGATCAGATGGCAATTTGTATAAGTGCTCGGTAGCACTTGAACAAGCGAACAATCAATTAGGGTGTATTCATGGAGATGGGACATTAGAGCTCGATATGGACAAAATGGCCGTCTGGACCACTTCCGGTGAAGAGACAGATGAGAACTGTCAATCCTGCTTCTTCCGCCCAGCCTGTCAGGGCAATCACTGCCCTTTATATCGGATGCGGTCAGGCGAGCGGCCATGCTCCTATGAGAAGCGGCAGATTAAGCAGGTGCTGCGTACGATTTGGCTTCAATCTGTAGAGCACATGTCAGCTATTCAATAACTATAGCGACCTAGGCCTTGTCATTCTGACAGCGGGTCTTGCATATGCTGAACATCCAATGATCGCAAGGAGGTGAGTAAGAAAGTGAAAGTGATTCGCCCAGCAGCGAAGACAACATCCATCAAGACTGGACGCTTGTCCAAGTCTGTACCTGGAAGCTTGAGCTAATCCATATTCATATGTCTAAGCTTATGTTTGTCACAGCAGAAATGCTGCGATTGTATGTAACGCCAAAAGCCTGGGAACCCCACGCCCAGGCTTTTCTCTATTTCCCTGCAACAAGAATTAATCGCAACAAGGCATGAAAGGATAGACATCTCAACATTCCGGTTACTTTACGCCGTTCCCCACACAACACCAAGCTCTTTCAGATATTGGCGGTAGGCGATGCTGACACGGTCGCATTTTAGTGACAGCTCGACTTGCAAATCAAGCGGCAGATCCTCTGGTTTCTGATTTTCTACGATTGGCTTGTCCTGTGCGAATATCATGTCTTGGAACTTTACGATCTCTTCGTCTGATAGGCCCGGATCATAACTGAAGGACAGAACCCCGTAAGCTACAGAGGTCGTTGCATCCTTCGGCTGCACCGTAAGCAGAATAGACATGAGATGTCCGGTCTCCTTATCGCGCTTCGTGAACTGCACTGTAAGCGGACGGGCAATCTCGTACGTATAATAGACATTCTTCGCTTGACCGGAACCGTCTGGATCGGGCTGAAATACTTCAATCTCCTCGGAACGGATGCCCTCCGGTACACGATGAACCCGGTAATCTCCAATCTCTGTGTGCGTTTCTACGCCTAAGTAGCCCTCATGGACGACAGCGAGATGACCAACATCTAGGAAGTTTTCTACAATGCGCGGCGGCTTGGCTTCTACGGATTGCGGTCCCCATATCACATTGCGCCAGCCTTCGGCACCGAACTCTTCAAATGGGAACCATGGTGTCTCCGTGTTGCCAAGGTTGACCCAAATAAGGCCATAGCGCTCCTCACAACCGTACGTAATCGCATGCGCCTTCTTCGGAATGGCTTGATCCGTTGGCAGCTGTGGAATGCGTGAACAAGCGCCGGAGCCCTCGAACTCCCATGCATGATACGGACAGACAAGCTTCCCATCCTTCACACAGCCTAGCGACAGTGCAGCCCCGCGATGCACACACAAATCCTTGAACGCATGCACGCCTTCTTCTGTACGGAAAATGACGACACGTTCTCCCATTATCAGCACCTGCAGCGGCTTCTCCTGCACATCCTGTGCACGGCAAGCAACAATCCATTCATTACGCAATACGGCATCATTTACGATCATGATGTAGACAGTCTCCTTTTTAATGATCCGGGTATCCATGGCTGAATCCGAATGTAATGTTCTTAATCTATTGGATGAAATACATGAAATCTTCGTATTATTGCTGTTTACACATCTATTTTAGGAAATATATTGGGATGAGTCAACACAAAACACGAACAATAATTAAATATAAATAATAAACATTCGTAATTTATCTATACAAAATGAAATGTTCCCTCTATAATCAGGGTGTGATCAAAATCATAACGAACGTTACAGCATACGTGGGGGGAAATGAGCACACATGGAACAATCAGCGAAGTCGAACACGCTTGTCGTTGGGGTGGATGATAAGATTGGCGCCGGGAAGGCCTTTCTATTAGGACTCCAGCACGTGTTGGCTATGGATTTGTACATCGCACCGATCATTATTGCAGGCTTGCTGTCACTAAATGCAACTGACACATCATTCTTTATTCAAATGTGCTTTATCGGAACAGGAATTGCGACCTTAATCCAAACGGGCTTCGGCTTGCGACTGCCAGTCGTACAGGGGCCGTCCTATGTGCCTATTGGCGCAATGGGGGCGATTGGAAGCAAGCTTGGATTAGGGGCCATGACAGGGAGCTTAATACCGGGGGCATTGCTCATGATGCTGCTCGGCATGCCGATGAAATGGTTCGCGAAGGCTGTACGCCGTATGATTCCGCCGCTGGTAGGGGGAACCGTAATACTGATTGTCGGTATTTCCTTGATGCCAACGGGAATGAACAATATTTATCGCGCAGAAGGCGACTTGTGGACGAATATCCTCATCGCTGCTGTATCGGCGGGGATTCTTATTGTTTGTATGCTTCTTGGACGGCAATCGAAGAAGCTGGGTACGGTATCGCGCCTCATTTCGGTCATTGTGGCTATTGTCGCGGGTACGCTGTTTGCATCCATGTTTGGCAAGGTTGATTTCTCACGGGTAGCAGAGGCTGACGCATTTTCGATTCCTAGCTTTTTCCCATTCGGTGCGCCTGAATTCAATCTTAGTGCGATTATGACGATGATGTTCGTCTACTTCATCATTCTGATTGAAACAACTGGAACGTGGTTCGTTATTTCTTCCATTACAGGCAAGGAGCTCACGGATGAGCGCTTGAACCGTGCAGCGGCTGGGGAAGGGCTAGGCTGCTTCGTTGGGGCATTGTTCGGAGGAACGCCAATGACAGGCTATTCTTCCAATGCAGGACTGATCGCGGTTACAGGCGTAGGAAGCCGGATGGCAATTATGGCAGGCGGCGGTATCTTGATAGCGCTTGGTCTGATGCCGAAGCTGTCTGCAGCGATTACGTGCATTCCAGAGCCGGTTATTAACGGCATATTCGGTGTTGTCTGTGTAGCCATTGTCGTGAATGGATTGAAGGTTATTCAATTCGTTGACTTGGATGAGCGTGCGATGATGATTATTGGTGTGCCAATCCTGCTTACGATGGCTGTAACTGTACTTCCTGAGGGCGCCTTGACGGGGCTGCCTGATTTCGCGGTATACGTATTGTCCTCCGGTATTACTGTCGGGGCGCTGGCGGCATTGATTCTGAATTTGGTCATCCCAAGCGGCAAGAGGAAAGGTATGTCGGAATCCACTGTGGTGGGTTCTGGCGGGGAACAGACGGCCTAGTAGAACCTTGTGTGCTTATGGTTCAATCTGAAGTACGTTTTGCGTAATTCAATAGTAGTCATATATACAGAGAAATAAAGAAGGCAGCAAGCGATGCTTGCTGCCTTTTGCTGTGTTGTTCTATCCAATCATGATCTTGCCCTCTGGGTAACGATACAGAGACTGTTCCTTGCGGTTGCCGAGCGCATAGGCGAGTGTCATTGGACCAATCCGGCCGATGAACATGGTGGCACAGATGACGAACTTGCCGAATGCCGACATTTCAGGCGTAAGCCCCATAGACAATCCTACTGTTGCTACAGCGGACACTGTCTCGAAGAGCAAGGTGATAAACGGCTGATCTTCCGTTATCGCCAGCAGCATAGATACACCGAGTACCATGAAGATGGCAAGGAAGATAATCGTCAACGCCTTGATGATCTGATCCTTAGCAAGCCGATGACGGAACAGCACCGCATCTTCGCGTCCGCGCAGCATCGCATATACGGCAGCCAAGAGGATAGCGAACGTCGTCGTCTTAATCCCGCCGCCCGCAGAGCCTGGAGAAGCGCCGATGAACATAAGAATAATAAGACCGAACTGTGTGACCTGTTTCATATGAGACACATCTACCGTTGTCGTTCCCGAGGAACGAGCGGAGATGGACTGGAAGAAGGAAGCGTATATTTTGCCGTCCCAATTGAGCGATCCTAGCGTGTATGCATTTTGGAACTCGAAGATAAAGATGAAGATAGCTCCTGCGACGACCAGAATACCGGTCATGGATAAAACCACCTTCGAGTGCAGCGTCAATCGTCGCGATTTCGGAAATTCATACAATTCTGCAAGTACGATGAAGCCAAGTCCGCCAGATAGCACGAGGAAGATGGCAACTACATTCGTTACGAAATCATCAACATGCAATTGGAAGCTGGAACCGAACAGATCGAATCCCCCGTTGTTGAACAGGGAGATCGAATGGAACAGTCCGTAATAGAAGGATTGCAGCAGCGGCATGTCGAATGCCCAGCGCAATGTCAGTATAATGGTTCCTGTTCCCTGGATGATAAAAACAAATATAATCACGCGGCGAATGGTCCGCACAATGCCTTCCATGCTATTTGCGTTGATCGACTCCTGCAAAATAAGTCGCTCCCGCAAGGAAATGCGCTTGCCGAGCATGAGATAGAAGAGCAGGGCCACGGACATGAAGCCGATGCCGCCAATTTGTACGAGTGATATAATTACGCCTTGTCCAAATGCAGAGTAGGTTGTCCCAATATCAACAACAACCAGACCGGTTACGCATACCGCAGAAGTAGCGGTGAACAAGGCATCAATGAAGGAAAGGGAGTGTCCAGCTGCCAATGATATCGGCAGCATCAAGATGCATGTCCCAATTGTGATAATGGACAAAAAACCAAGAACCAGCACACGGGCAGGCGTCCAATGCATCGTCCGTTTTCTCCATGAAGTCATGTGAACGTCTCCTTTAGCCATAAATAAGTAGTGAGGAAGGATCGAATCCTGTTTCAATATCTTGCGTACGTTGGATCATCATTCGGGTCGATCATTTTCCAAAACGTTCACTAGTATATCGTTCCCCAGAGTGGATGTAAATGGTCGATTTTCATTTACGAACATTTTCCTATTTTATAAAGAACATTGCAAGGGCAGTTGAACAGTCGGCTAAGTGAGTTCATAAGGGGTCGAGATGTGATAGATCTGAATGGGAAAGTGGAGAGAAGTTGACGCTGTGGAGAGGCACTGGGAGAGTGCTTATCGAGTCAAAGAAAAATGAGGAACCGGGTTGCATTCGGACTAACATTTTAAATCGAGCCGCTTGAGTTATGAGCTTGTACTTAGGTGTGGAGCGTTGTTCGGATGTTATCTTATGTGCTCAAATGATGGGATGGCATGCTGTCGAGACTTTGAGAAGAGTAGGGTGCCGTTCAAGACACCCATAACTTTCCATATACCTTCCAATTTACGAATCCGCGGCTAATCCAATATGTCGATACATGAAGCACGATAAATGCGATAAGCAATGTTGGTTGAATAATTGCAAATGCAGCCCATAATATGACTAAAATCCATGGAGACAGCTTCTGCAGCATCTGCGCAGGCCACCATACGAAGCGGAACCAAGGGTGAGATTTCTGCAGGGCATCCATATATTCTACTCTTACCTGATTATCTTCAGGATTAAGACGTATGGCATCTTGCATGAATTGCATGGCGCGTTCGGGCTCACCGCGCTGATCCGCTGCCCAAGCAAGCTGCATAAGCGTGTAGGAATGTCTTTCCTGCCATGCTAATGCATTGCGTTCTGCTTCGCGGGATTCTGGATAACGCTTTAATTGCGCCAGTACATAGCTATAGGTAGCGTAAGCAATGCCAGCAGGCTCAATGTCAATGCTGCGTTCCAGCGACAGGAGCGCTTGATCCAGTGCGCCTTTGCGCAGCTGGTACTGTGCAAGCAGCAGATGAGGCGTAGGATCTTCCTCAGTTACCGCAGCAAGCTGCCTCGCAGCAGTCTCGAAGGCTGGCCATTCTTGACGCTCGTAATAGATGGACATGCGCACGCGCCAGGCGTCAGGCAGTCTTGTATCGCGTTTCAACGCTTCAGAGGCCCAATAGAGCGCTTGATCGGGTGCGACAGGCTTATGGACGACTGCTGTCAGCGCCATGACGGTCGGGTGCTCTGGATACTGCTGCTGCAGACGCATTGCTTCCTCCAGTGCTTCTTGGTATCTCTGCTTCTGATATAATTCATTCACGTGATGAATCGCCTCTTGGAGACGGACTCTAGCCTCTACTTCCTCAGCTGTGGCTTGCTCTTCAGCGGTCTCACTCGGCTGTTCATTCACCGTGGCTTGTTCTCGTTCCTCATTGTCTACTTGTGGCATCCTCCATCACCTCCATGATGTACTCCATTGTTGTCTGTATTGCATTGCAAATCCATGATTGTTGAAATGATGGATTGACGTGTATACCTTATCAGTCCTCATCGTTATGTGTCCGGTTTTGGGTTCATTCCTTCACTTATCTATGGGAGGACATCGTCTCTTAGACTGCAATGAATGGCATTAACCCCTCAAGTGAAGTTGACAATATTGTAGACCTACATCGCGTCTGGGGCAAGGGGAAGCGGGCTTCCATTTTCTAATAATATTCAATTCGATATGCTGCAGGGGAAGGTTCAAGGGTGAATTTGCACGAATAGCCGATGCTACCCAGCACCTGTTCAATCAAGTGCCGGATAGCATTGGGACATAAGAGGTGTGTTGTTCATTGGAGCTGACAACGACATGCTACGATATTTCTTTTGCCCATTGATGGAGCGTGTTGTCGTTTGGCAGCATCCAAGTGAGGAGGCCGATTAAGGGGAGAAATCCACACACGATCATTACAGCTTCAATCCCCCATGTATCAATGAAATAACCAAGTGCCAATGCGCCAATCCCGCCCATTCCGAAGGCAAATCCCGTAATTAGCCCCGATACGGTTCCGATGTTGCCGGGATGCAGCAGCTGCGCGTATATGACGGTAACCGAGAAGCTGGATAAGAGGATGAATCCTGTAATCGCGAGCACAACACCGGCCCAGAACAGCGGCAGATAAGGTAGTACAAGGGCAAGGGGAGCAGTGCCGAGCATCGATGCTAGAATGAGATTGCGTCTTCCAAAACGATCAGCAAGCGGACCGCCGAAGAATGTTCCCACTGCCCCTGCTCCGAGGAATAAGAAAATATAAATTTGCGCATCATCGAGCGTCAAATGATAGGCTTCCATCAAGTAAAACGAATAATAGCTGCCGATGGCGGCAGTGTACCAAGAACGCGCGAAGACGAGCACAACTAAAATAATCGTAGCGGATTGAATACGGCTGCGCTTCGATGGATCCATCGTGCGTGCCTGGTGCCGCTTCTTGAATGCATAACCACTATCGAGCATCGCTCGATACCAGCGTGCAATATAGGTTTGTACCGCGATGCCTGCCCCTGCAACGAATGTAAATACGAGTGCGCCTGATTGTCCGAAGGGGATGAATATCCACTTGGTCAGCATCGGTGCAAGGGATTGCCCTGCATTGCCGCCAACTTGGAAGATGGATTGAGCCAGCCCTTTGCGGGCGCCGGCAGCCATATGGGCTACTCTCATCCCTTCTGGATGGAAGGCGGCTGATCCGAAGCCGACGAGCACAACGGCAAGCAGCACCAGAATATAATTCGGAGCATAGGCAAGCAGCAATACACCAGCGAAGGTGAAGCACATGCCGATAGGAAGCAGTGCAGGTGTTGGTCTGCGATCCGCAGCATACCCAACCACAGGCTGAAGCAGGGAGGCAGTCACGTTAATCGCAAAGGAGATCCAACCGATCTGGGCGTATGTAAGATTCATCGATGACTTGAGGATAGGGAAGATTGCTGGAATAACAGCCTGAATCGAATCATTGAACAAGTGAACGAAGCTGATCGCAAGCAGAATGCGGAATATGGTGTCCGCTTGGAGATGTGCTTTTGGCTCCAAGCTTGGGGACTCCGTTCGTGATGGCGAGTGTCCCTGCGAGGATGCTGCAATAGATGATGAAGATGATTTGTTGTCCATGGAAGAACTCCTTTCCTGAGGCGAATCCATAGCAGAGCAGTGATCGACATTGGAAATCAGGCGAAAGAGCTGCCTTGTCGGCTCAGCTTGTGGTTCATAGTTCTAATAAGATGAAGTTTCAAGGATGAGAGAAAATCTATTTCTAAGGTGAACGTTGTCATAAGGATGGAATGATGTAACGATAATCGTTTTTGATCATTGTTGCAATATAGAAAATGGCCCTGATCTTGGAGAAAATTAGAAAATATCTCGCAAGACAGAGCCATATCTTAGATTTTCACAATCAGAACAGTAGATGTGCAGCGATTGCGATAATCGGCAATGTAATTAACGTACGGAGCAGGAAAATAATAAATAGATCCTTCATATTAACAGGCAGCTTGGAGCCTAACAGCAATCCACCTACCTCAGACATATAGATGAGCTGCGTGACGGATAGAGCGGCAATGACGAACCTGGTCATCTCACTTTCGATGCCGGAACCCAGCACCGTAGGCAGAAACATGTCCGCGAATCCAACCAATATCGTCTGCGATGCCGCCGCTGCTTCGGGGAGTCCCAACAGCTGCAAAATCGGGATGAACGGTGCGCCGAGCCATTGGAAGATTGGGGTATACTCTGCAATGGCTACGGCGATGGTGCCGATGGCCATAACAACGGGAATCACGCCAATCCATAGGTCAATCGTATTTTTACAGCCTTCCCGCATGAAGGAACCGGCTCCTTCATGTTGTCGTGCCTTGCTTACCGCTTGACGAAGTCCCCATTGCCTAGGGCTCCACGCAGATGGGATCGATTCATCCTCTGCTGGGGTTGCGCCTGGCGCATACGTGTCTGGCTTGCGCGACAACGGCGGTATGCGCGGCATAATGATGGCTGCAATCATGCCAGCTAATGTGACCGTCACATAGAACGGAAGAAACATATGCGCCAGGTTCACGTTGCTTAAAACGATGAAGCTGAAAGTTATAGATACAGCTGTGAATGTTGTGCCGATTACGGCAGCTTCACGCTTCGTATAGTACCCAGCCTCGTACTGTTTGCTTGTCATCATGACTCCGATTGTACCGTCGCCAAGCCATGATGCCATGCAGTTGATGGAAGAACGGCCCGGCAAGGTGAAGATAGGCCGCATAATCTTGGTCATAAGCGTACCGAAAAATTCAAGAAGTCCGAAATCAACCAATAGCGGCAGGAGTAAGCCAGCGAGCATAAATACGACGAACAAGCCTGGAATCAAGCTCGTAAGCAGCATGCCTCCAGTATGCTCCGACCATATCCACTCAGGTCCAATCTGGAAATAGGTGATGAAGGCAAATACCATGCCTACCGTCCGTGCGGCGAACCAGAAGGGAGAGATGGCGAACAGTGCCTTCCATAACGGCAGTTGCAGCAGATTAGCTGGCTTCCGCAAGTAAGTATAAGCCGTCCCCAGCCACGCCAATACAATGATAACTGTGGCGGCAAGCGGGAGCCACGGCGCAAGCCATTGTCCGATGAGCTTGGCCAGAAATGCAATGGGTACGGTCACTTCACCATTCCATGGAATCGGAATGACGAAGAGAAACAATCCGAGCAAGGATGGAATTGCGAAATGCAGCAGACCACCCATATTCAATTGCTGGGAATGCAAGGGATCTTGCTGATTGTTGTCGTTCTTAGCTATCATGTATGAATAAGTCTCCTTGGAGTGCGGTATATTTATGCAACATCGTTTACTTTAATACAAATAGAGTTGAATTCCAAGAGTTGAATGGTTAGCAAAAAGTGACAATAAAATAAGGTACAGCACACCTGTATTTTCTATGTTTTGATAATCCCTTCTAAGTCATTCATTGCGAGGTGTATCCGGGAGTCAACAGAGCAGTTCTTGACTTCATTCGGTTCGTGCGAAATACTTGATGCATCGGCTGCTTCTATGTATGAAGCAGATCAGGGAGGAGTACAAGCATGTATGTTGTAGAGCTAAGCTATACGAAGCCGATGAGCGATGTGGATGTGCATTTGGATGCCCATCGTGCGTTTTTGGACGAGCATTATGCGAAGGGTGTATTTCTGCTATCCGGGCCGAAGGAGCCTCGTACAGGCGGAATTATCGTCGTTGATGCGCAGACAGAGGAGGAAGCTCGCTCTTATATCGAGCAGGATCCTTTCTTTGTACATCACGTGGCTGAATATCACTATATTGCCTTCCGTCCTACGAAGGCAGATCCGAGCCTGCAAGCGCGCTTATTTCAGAAGTAAGGCGGTTAAGCAGGGCTGATAACACTAAAAAAGCGAGACTGTTCGCCGTGTTCGGCAGTCTCGCTTCATTTATGTACAGCTTATCCTTCTGCATGCTGTGTGCTAACTTGTCTCTGATACGTCTTCCACATGGCCTCACCGGTACATAAGCCAACAGCCACGAATGTACCCAGATTATTAGTAAGATGACCCAAAACCGCACCTAATGCGATTCCGGAATATAACCAAAATGCTCTCTTCGATTTCAATGCGCTCCAAGTCCAAGTGTTCTTTTCATTTTGCTTCTTCATCATTTGTTTCAACGTCCCCTCGATTGATTTGATACCCTTATTCTATAGGCATCTATACGTCCATTCCTTATATTCCGGTTGAAAAGTGTCTTTTGTCGGTTGAAAGGAGCAATAGGAGGGGGGAATGGAAACATATTTGAAATAACGAACAGCGGAGCAGTAGAGCAGAAGCGCTGAGCTGCATAGGCTATAGTAAAAGCACGAGCTGCAGGTATTCCGTATAATTATCGCCAGGAAGGCGACGATTTGTTCAGATTTTAAAACATCGATAAATGCTTCAAGTTCTTCTACGGAATTGAATTTCATTCTTTCCGAAGAATCGGTAGAGTTCAAGGATAACTGTTCTGATCCAATAGAATCAGGAAAGAAAATTTCAACATCGCCGTATACTTTTTTTCAATATCCTTCAATTGCTCCTTCTGCTCGAACGTTAAAACATTTTTTCCTTCTTCAGCAAACGCAGAACTTGCCAGTGAAAAAATCGGTACTAGTGAAAAAACAATGAAGTAAGTTTTTAGACATGTAATACTCTCCTAATTTTTTGTGTATATGTAAATTTCAATGGTAAAAAGGAGATTGTGTTGATGAGAAGTAAATATATTTTTGTTGTTAGCTTGATTTAGCCTATTCTATTATTACTAATTGGAAATAATGTCAAACAATTAGGATTTCCGGTTCCCTTTGTTTTTTATGGTCCAAAGGAGCCGTTAGGTCATGCAAGTGAAGTTTTTTTATGGAGAAATGCAGTAGAATGTTCATGGAGGCTTGATTTATATGCGGTAAATGTCTTTATCGTGTATGGCATTCTACTTTTAGTACGAAATACAGTTAAACAGGTAACAACAAGAATTTTTTGTAAGTGAGAGTATAATCTCTCAAGTGTCACTTATCGAATGAAGAATAATAAACGATTCGTTCTACTTTGGTGACAAGCGCATATAATCCAGATTATATACTCGATTTTCCCGCCTTACTTATATGGAGCAGGAACTCTAAGGTTTATTCGAAGAGACGATGATGTTCAACATGGATATTGCTTGAGAAGCTGCATCCAGATATAGTGCGGGGGTGAGAGGAGTTAACAAAACTCTTACAGGAAGCGCTTACAAAAAATAATAACAATGTGCCCATACTCATTCTCCACTATTTGATCTGCGGTTGGAACCGGGCATCTACGAATGAGGCTGATACGAATTATGGAATTAGGCGTTCATCCAGAAGTATGGCAAATCGGCATGCTGGAGCTTACCCTGCGTGTTGTCACTGCCGTTGTGTTGGGCGGAGCAATTGGATTGGAGCGCGAATTTGGGGAGCATGCGGCTGGATTCCGTACGCATATTCTCGTTTGTCTTGGTTCTGCGCTCATTATGATGTTGTCGAGTTACGGCTTTTCAAGCTTTATTTATGAAACGAATGTACGCATGGACCCTGCCCGGCTAGCAGCTCAAGTGATTAGTGGGATCGGATTTCTTGGTGCGGGAACGATACTTAGGACGGGCATGACCGTATCAGGACTAACGACTGCCGCCTCTTTATGGGTAGTTGCCGCGATAGGCTTGGCGGTTGGAGCAGGCTTCTACTACGGAGCGCTACTGACCGCATTTACAGCATTCTTCAGCTTATTCATGTTGAACAAGCTGGAGAAGAAATTCTCACTCTTCTCGAAATCTGCCTCTGTAAGGCAGCTTGCGCTTGTTATTTCGGACGGACCGCTTCATATCGGGAAGGTTCTATTTATTCTGAAGGAACAGAACATTGCCATATCGGACATTTCCATTGAACCTGTGGATCGAGGAGCGGAGGCTAGAGCAACCGTCTATCCACCATTAGAGGAATCAAGTGAACTAGATAGCTATTGCTGTGTGCTGCTGCAGGCAACATTGAAATGCCGTACATGGCATATCGATAAGCTGCTGGAGAAGCTGCTTTCTGAGCCGTGCGTGAGGGCTGTGAAGCATTTTGGCATCGATGAATCGACCACGGAGAAGAGCAGATGGGGTCTTAGTGACTTGTTCGAACGCAAGCAGGAGGGTCAATCTGTAGAAGAGCAATCCAAGTAATACCTGCATCACACAAAGACAGCACAGCCGAGAGCGTGTACTCTTCCAGGGCTGTGCTGTTCGTGTTGCAGCTTGAGTAGAAAGACGCCGTATATTTCTCGGGAAATAATGGTGTTCCTGTCGGACAAGCTCATTATGCGTCGTAACGCTTGCTGCGATATACAATCAATGTAATGATAATCGCTGCAGCCATCCAGATGGAGATGATGCCAGTATGGATTAAAATGGATGATATTCCTTGTCCATCCCACAGTTTCTCGGCTGCTGCTGACAATTGAGATGTTGGCAAGTAATCCACAATCGTATTTACCAGGGTGCTATTAAAGATAGACTTGAACATTGGCCCCATCAAGAAGATGATCATCAGCGGCATACCTACAAAAGAAGTTTCCATCATCGTACGGGAAAGCAAACCGGTAAGAGTTCCGAATGCTACATACATGATCAGACTTGGTACAATCAGCATAACAAGACCGACAAGCGGAAGAGCTGGTGTATTTGCAATCAGAAATGTTGCGACAAGCGCACATACGGTCAAGAATACGGAGATTGCGCTCTTGCCCAGCAATACTTCGATCGGCTTGGCAGGGGACAGCATCAGTACGCGCAGCGTATGCTTCTCCTTCTCTTCCGCAACGATCATAGATTGAACAAATAAACAGGTCATGAGCAGCGCCATATTAACTGGCATCATCAGAAGAGTGGCGCCATCACTGGCTTCTCCTTTGCTGAACATAAAAGCGAAAATAAGCGGCAAAGCGGCAGTGATTAAAAGCATTTGATTCTTCAGAGCGTCTTTCCATTCCTTCTGAATCATTGCAGATACACGATTTATCGAAAATGTCATTGTAATACGCCTCCAGTCACTTTAATGAAAATATCACTTAATGTCGGTTCGTTCGAATGGATCGATACTAGCTTGCCGGAAGCCATCCAGTCATGAATGCGCTTGGCTCCACTCTCGTCGCGCTCAACGGTGTGGGTTCCATCTGTTGTAACAACCGTAATGCCATGATCCATATGGGCTAGCCGCAGCTGCTGAGGTGTATCCATGGCAGCAATGCATCCATTATGGAGGAATGCAATGCGATCGCACAGCGATTCTGCTTCTTCCATGTCATGTGTCGTCAGGAAAATGGTTGTGCCCATGCGGTTAAGTTCGCGTAAAGCCTCATGAATTCGTTTTGTATTTGTTGGATCAAGAGCAGATGTCGGTTCATCTAAGAACAAAACATCAGGTTTATGGAGCAAGGCACGTGCGAGAGTTACCCGCTGCTTCATCCCTTTGGACAACTGTTTGACGGCCGTTTTGCGTTCATTCGTTAAGTTAACCTGCTCCAGCGCTTCCTGTACTCGGCTCGTTGGCACATTATACAGCTTGCAGAACAATACAAGATTGTCTTCAATGGTGAGCCGATCGTACAAGGTACTGTTATCCGTTAATATGCCGATGCGAGACAGATGCTGCTGGCGTTGCGAATCCTTCATCTTTGCGATGTCTACGCCAAATACGCGGGCTGTGCCTGACGTAGGAAGCAGTTGACCAGTCAGTATCTTAACGGTTGTCGTCTTGCCGGAGCCGCTAGGCCCCAGAAATCCGAAGATTTCACCGCGTTCAATTGTGAAGTCAATTGGCTTGATGGCTTGCTTATTGCCGAATGTCTTGGTCATTGCTCTCACTTCGATAATTGGTTCCATGTGAGTCACCCTCGCTTTATATAAATGATATTGTGTACGATATGAATGCCGGTGCCGCTATTATTCGCTTGCGGCTGAGTCGGCTCATTGCCGCGTTGCCGTCCCTGTCGACATCCTTATCGTATCGCGAAAGGGTGATCATCACCTCAAAAACCCCGCGAATAGAGTGCTCCAGAGGTTGAATGGAGCATTTCGCGGGGGGAATGGAACCAATGAGAGAGTGGATAATACAGCTTTTCCTGATGAATGGCGCAGATGACGAATTATCCGATCCCCATAATGGCCTTCATTTCTTCATATTTATTCTTGGAGAGTGGTACCTTGCTCTTATTCTCATCATCGAGGACAAGGCTGTAGCTGTTGCGCGACCAAATAATGACCTCGCGTACACGCTGCAGGTTGACTAAGTAAGAACGGTGGCAGCGGAAAAACCCGAATGCCTTAAGCTTGCGCTCCAGTTCCGTCAGCGTCATTGTACAGGGGAGGGAACCCGAATGCATATGAAGCTGGGAAGCCCCGTCTTGGCTTTCAATATAATTCAGTTCCAGTGGATCGATAAGCACGATTTTGTCTTCGATGCGCGCTGGAATCTTATCGAAGCTGATTTGAGGGACGAAGCGTTGTCCAGCTGCAGCGGATTCAGGCTCATCCTCTTCGTTCTCAGCGGCTTGTATTGTGGACTTCTTGTCCTTGGTTGATGGTTGGCTGCTAACATCTTCATTCAGAGACTTCGTCGTTCCGGTACCTTCTTGTCCACCATCTTCGGCTTCCGCTGCTAGCACTTGCTGAACAGCATCGGTTGTGTGTTCGTCATTTTCAATGATCTCAACTTCCGGAAGTGCCCCTGTTTCAGGTGCCTCATCCTCAATGATAACGGACTTGAAGCCCGATGGTGTTAAGCGAACGACATGATTGGTCATCGTAAGCGCGCTTTCTAAGGAAGGCACGGTCATGAAAATTGAAGCGCCTTCTTCGCACATAGTGTTGATCCATTGCCGAAGCAGGTAGCTGCTCTCCAAATCCATGTGGAATTCGGGATCCTCGATGACGATTAGTTCCGGACGATGAGCAGCGGCTCTCGCCAAGTGGAATCGGCGCTGCTCAGATAACGTACATTTGCCAAGCGGCGTATTCACGCACTCATGCAGACCGGTTAACTTCAATAGCTGCTCAAGTCGATCTTTATGGTAGGCTCCATACATCTTCATATAGAAGATAAGGGCATCCTTCGGTGTTAATCGCTCGTAGAGGGGATCGCCCTGCCGAATCCAGCCGATCTTGGACGCGAGTGAGGCAGAGGAGAGTGGCACTCCACGCCAGGTTACACTGCCGGCAGAGGGCTTAGCGCGATTCATAAGCAAATCGATAATTAACTGTCCCGTAATATGGTTGCTTTGCACTGCAATGCATTGTCCGGGATGTATTTGTACGCTCAGCGCGTCTAAAAGTGTGGAATTGCCCTTCGTCACATATAACTTATCAATAATAAGTCCTTCCCCGTAGGGGGGTTCCTGCGCGTTCATACGCGAACCTCCAATCAGTATGCCCATTCATTGGTGTGAGTTAGATCATATAGGTAAATGATATATCGAGAACCTAGATTTGGGTAGATGCTAACCTGACGAACGATGTATTTACCCTTCTATGGTAAGAAACTCCTCAAAGAGGCTGTGTATTAATGTTCGGGTTTTACCTCTTTAACTATCTACTATAATGGATTGAAATGATAATTAAAAATAATTCACGAACATTGGGCGGGAATAATGTTGACTTGTTCGCTAAATTTCGATACAATAAGGTTGCTCCCACAGAAGTGGGTGGCAAGGATTGATTGGCCTTTTTTTTGTTTATCCTGTTCGTATATCCCAGAGATAAGGTCTAGGGGTCTCTACCAGGAGCCGTAAATTCCTGACTACGAGTAGGTATGCTTTGGCATACCTGAACGTAACGGGATATTTTTTTTGCCCAAATAGGTGCAGGCTCATCGGATAGAAGAGAAATAGACCGAGACATCGTGAGCATCGAGGAGGAAACAATGAGTAAATATGATGTAATTGTTGTAGGAGCAGGTCCGGCCGGTATTTTCACTTGTTATGAATTATCTTTGAAGGCACCGCAATTGAAGGTTTTGCTTGTAGATAAGGGACATGATATTTATCGCCGCAACTGTCCGATTTTGGAGGAGAAGATTCAGAAATGTCCTCCAGCGGCAGGGAAGAAGGACTTTGCTGGCTGTCTTCCAGCTTGTTCGATTACGAACGGCTTCGGCGGAGCAGGGGCATATAGTGATGGGAAATTTAACGTAACTACAGAGTTCGGGGGTTGGCTGACAGATTTCTTGCCAGCTTCGCAAGTACTGGACTTGATTAAATATGTAGATGCAATCAACTTGGAGCACGGAGCGACGACGGACATTACCGATCCAACGACAGAAACGGTTCGCCGTATTGAGCAGCTTGGATATTCCGCTGGCTTGAAGCTGCTGCGCGCACAAGTTCGACATCTGGGCACTGAACAGAACTTGGAGATTTTAAAATCCATTTATGAATATTTGAAGACTCGTATCGATATGGCTTATAAGACCGAAGTAGCGGATCTGATTACAGAGAAGCAGGATGGACGCCATATTGTGAAGGGGATTGAACTGAAGAGCGGCGAGAAGCATGAAGCGGATCAGGTGGTCATCGTACCAGGACGTGACGGTTCTGCATGGCTGACGGAGATATTGAAGAAGCGCCGCTTGAAAATGTACAACAACCAAGTGGACGTTGGGGTGCGTGTGGAGACATCGGATATCGTCATGCGCGAAATCAACGAGCACCTGTATGAAGGGAAATTCGTGTTCAACACGTCTGTCGGCACACAAGTGCGTACCTTCTGCAGCAATCCATCTGGCCATGTCGTGGTCGAGAACCACAGTGGGATCATGTGTGCCAATGGGCACTCCTACAAGGATCCGAAGCTTGGTTCTGCGAATACGAACTTTGCATTGCTTGTCTCGCACAAGTTCACGGAACCGTTCGACAAGCCAAATGAGTACGCTCGTGAAATCTGCAAGCGTGCGAATGATTTGTCCGGAGGCGGGATTATCGTTCAGAAGTACGGGGATATCATTCGCGGCCGCCGCTCCACAGAGAAGCGCATTCAAGAGGGCTTCTTGGAGCCTACCTTGAAAGAAGCTGTTGCTGGAGATTTGGGTCTTGTGCTTCCGTATAATACGATGAAGAGTCTTATCGAAATGGTTGAAGCGCTTGATCGCGTAACACCAGGTATCGCTTCTGAGCATACGTTATTCTATGGGGTAGAGGCGAAGTTCTACTCCGCTCGTCCGAAGCTGGACACGACGTTGGAGTCTGAAATTGATGGCTTGTACTGCGGTGGAGACGGCGCGGGCATTACGCGTGGACTCGCACAAGCGGGTGCTGCAGGTGTACACATTGCACGGAGCATTGTTGCAAAGCGCGGCGCATAATTTCACATTGCAGGTCAACAACATATACAGCTTAAGGCCAGTGAGTCGATTGTGCGACTTACTGGCTTTTTTGCGTAGATCGGATATGCACGGGGTTATACGCAAAATGGACAATATTTGAAATATGCTTTGTGATAAAATGCACAACATCGGAATTGGGGCTCCGTTACAATAAATTTGCAACCTGTTCAGCTGACATTCCAACTGGAATTATTCGTATCTGAGTAGGTGCGGATGGGGTGTGGCCTTGGAAATGATGGGGCTTGCATCCGAATAAGCATAAGCAGGAGGTCATGTCGATGTCAGGTTATTTGAAGCCGCAGCAGATTGCGGAAGCGACAGTAGATACCGGAACAATTAAAGCGAAGAACCCATTGTCCGCCATGATGATTCTAGGATTCCTTGCCGGCGCATTTATTGCACTTGGTTATCTCTTATATATACGTGTAACAGCTGGAGCACCTGCGGAATGGGGAAGCATCAATAGCCTAATTGGAGCGTCGCTGTTCCCGGTTGGTCTTATTCTGGTCTTGTTAGCAGGCGGCGAGCTATTGACAGGGAATATGATGGCTGTGCCACTTGCTCGGATGAAGGGACGCATATCTACGGTAGAGGTCATTCGCAATCTTGTCGTCATTACGATTGCCAACTTCTTAGGTGCGCTGTTCGTGGCATACTTCTTCGGTCATGTGGTCGGTTTGACTGGCTCCGGTGTTTATTTGCAGAAGACGGTAGATGTGGCTGCGCATAAGCTGGACGATAGTTTCATTCAAGCCTTTGTCAGCGGCATTGGCTGCAACTGGTTAGTTGCACTTGCGGTATGGCTTGCCTATGGAGCGAAGAGCTTCAGCGGCAAAATCATGGGAATATGGTTCCCAACGATGGCGTTCGTTGCGATTGGCTTCCAGCACGTTGTAGCGAATATGTTCGTAATTCCGGCTGCGATCTTTGAGGGCCATTTTAGCTGGGGACAATATTTGACGAACTTCGTGCCGGTATGGCTGGGCAATTTGGTTGGAGGCGTCGTGTTCGTTGCAGGGGCTTACTATATAGTATATTTGCGTTCGCAGCAAGAGCAGAAGCAGGGAGCTGCGGCAGGTGTCTCAAACACATCAACGAATGTGCAAGAAGTGGGCAATGCAAGCAAGGTGGCATCGTCAGGAAGTGCAAGTGCACCTGTCCATTAGAGGGTATTGGGGTTAGAGCATGCCAAGTGATGTTGAATAAGAAGATTGGTAAGGTCTAGTCCATCGAGGCTAGGCCTTTTTTGCGTCATCGATATGACGTTTTTTTCATAGGAATTCACGGGCTTGTCACTTTCGCAGGGGATAGATGTGGTAAACTACGGGTGACAAATTTATTTCCGCATTTCGCATTCTATAGAAAGAAACCGATACCTCGCTGTATCTGTAAGCGTATCCAACTAACTCGTGGGGAGGGATCTGGCTGTGAAGTTGCATTTTACGGGCAGTATCGAACATGTATTACCAGGAATTCTCGAATTGAAGTCATTATTGAAGGTGGAAGTGGGGACAGAAGGCACTACAGTTCGCGTAGAGCAGGGAGAGGGGCCGCTTCGTGCCGCATGGGATGGTGCAGAAGGCTTGATCCGCTATGAGTCGGATATTCATTTCTTCCGTGCACTGGGCTTGTTCGTTGAGCAGCTGCGCAAGGGGCAGCCATTCGATATTATAGAGCATCCACAATTCACGTATAACGGAACGATGATTGATGCATCTCGGAACGCAGTTCCGAATGTACATATGATGAAGCAGACGCTGCGCTCAATGGCGTTAATGGGCTTGAACGGCGCAATGATATATACCGAAGATACGTATGAGGTTCCAGGCCGTCCGTATTTCGGCTACATGCGCGGACGCTATACCGCGGAGGAACTCTATGAGATTGACCAGTATGCCGCGTTGTTCGGAATTGAGGTAGTGGCATGCATCCAGACACTTGGTCACTTGGCGCAGGCGCTGAAGTGGGACTATGCGAATGAGATGAAGGATACGGAAGACGTCCTTCTTGTAGGGGAAGAGGAGACCTATCGATTCATTGAGGATATGATTGTAGCGTCAA
The DNA here is from genome assembly GCF_032337355.1 of Paenibacillus suaedae. NCBI lineage: Bacteria > Bacillati > Bacillota > Bacilli > Caryophanales > Paenibacillaceae > Paenibacillus > Paenibacillus suaedae. The sequence goes on along the minus strand of NZ_JAVYAA010000005.1, from coordinate 57,645 downwards.
CGAAGCCGCTGCGTTCCAAGCGTATTCACATCGGGATGGATGAAGCGTTCGGGCTTGGTCTAGGCAAATATATGCACAAGCATGGCTTCCGCGAACGATTCGATATTATGAACGAGCATTTGGCGCGCGTATTAGAGATTACGAGCAAACATGGCCTTACGCCGATGATGTGGAGTGATATGTACTTCCACCTGCTTATGAAAAACGGCGGCCACTACTATGATCTCGACATTAACTTCTCGAATGAAGTTGTTGATCAAATTCCGAAGGGTGTACAATTCGTCTACTGGGATTACTACCATGATGATCAAGGCTTCTACGAGGAATTTATCGAGAAGCATCGCCAACTGGGCTCTGATCCGGTATTCGCTGGCGGCGTCTGGGTATGGGGCGCGATGAGTCCGAACTACGGGAAGACGTGGCAGAATACGAATCCGGCGCTGCTTGCCTGCAAGTCGAAGGGCATTAAGGAAGTGTTCGCGACAGCATGGGGCGACAACGGGCAGGAGACGAATCATATGACAATTCTGCCAGGCTTGCAATTGTTCGCTGAGCACGGCTATACCGAAGGGGAAGTCGATGAAGCGAAGATGAAGGAACGCTTCCAGCTGTGCACCGGACAGAGCTTCGATGATTACTGGCAGCTCACTTACTTGGATGAGACACCGGGTGTAACGAAGAACAACATGCACGGTTCGAACGGTTCGAAGTTCCTGTTGTTCCAAGACACACTGATCGGGTTGTTTGATATCTATTTGACAGAAGAGCTGGAGTCGCAGCTGCCGAAGCATTACAGTGAGCTTGCTGAACGCCTCTTGGCTGCACGTGACAATACCGCAGGCGATCATGCGCTCGTGTTTGATATGTATGCGAAGTTGTCCAAGGCTGTTGGCGCAAAGTCGATGCTTGGCGTGCAGGTCACGCGCGCGTACCAGAATGGTGATAAGGATGAGCTTCGCCGCATTGCCGCTGATGTCATTCCGTCCGTTCGTCCGCTGGTCGATGAAGCGCGCAAGGCGCATCGTGCATTATGGATGGCGACAAGCAAGCCATTCGGCTGGGAAGTGCTCGACAGCCGCTATGGTACCGTGCTTGCACGGCTGCAGTCGGCGGAAGATCGGATTCTCGACTTCGTGGAAGGCCGCGTAGATCGCTTGGAGGAGCTTGATGCAGAACGTCTGCCATTCTACAGTGATGATCCAGTGGCAGGGGATCGCATCGCACATCAGCCGTTCTTCCATCGCATGGTGACGGGTACCGTGTTCTCGGCAATCTAATATCGTCAGGCAGCGAAGTCAATGGGATGTAAATACCTTATCGTGCTTGCAGGAGACATGTGCAAGGTTCGATGGCAAGCACGATGCTGCTACAGCGAACTATGGTAATAGGCTGCTGTATACAGCAGCGAGGGGGCCCGGTCGGTTACGACCCGGGTTTTCTTGTTGTTGTGGTGCTAGGCATGATGGAGCTTCACCTTTTATACGATGTGAAATCGGATGATGGAAGATATCTGCTGCAAAGGAGATGCTAGATTGGCTATATACGCCCTCCTGCTAGTTATTGCTTCAGCCTTCGCGCATGCAGCTTGGAATATGTTCGCGAAGCGGAGCATTCATAAGGAATCCTTTTTATTTTGCTTACATGGGTTGGCAACCGTCGTGTTCATGCCATTCTTCATCCATGATCTTGTGATCATGCACTGGACTTGGACGAATGGCTTGCTGCTTGTTGTGTCCTTACTGCTGCAAGGGATATACCTCTGGCTCGTTTCCAAGGCCTATCAGATTGGGGATCTGTCCAAGGTATACCCGATGATGCGTGGAACAGCCGCACTCATTGTGCCAATTGTTAGTGTGGTGCTGTACCAAGAGAGCCTGTCTCTTGTTGGCTGGCTCGGCTGGCTGCTCATTGTTGGAGGCTTGTTCGCGCTTAGCGGCATGTTCTCCTCGAAGGAACCGCGTGACAGGACATGGTGGCTTACCTTGGCAATTACGACGACGGTAGGATTGTGTACGGCCAGCTATACGCTGACGGATAAGATGGTGGTGCAGTTCTTCAGCCCCTTGGGTCTGATTCAAATTTCGAACTTAGGAGCGCTTCTATTCTTAGCGCCTTCTGTCCTGAGAACGAAGCGGCTGCGCGAGGAATGGCGCATCAATTGGCGCACGATTGTACTTGGCTCCGTCGTCTCGCCAGGCTCCTACTTGCTGTTCTTGTTCGCGATGACGCTTGGTCCGCTTGCACACTTGGCGCCCATTCGTGAATTCAGCATTGTGATCGGGACATTGCTAGGCATCGTTGTGTTGAAGGAACAGCAGGGCTGGACGAGAATTGCGACTTCGGGGGTCGTAGCAGCCGGTATGGCCTTGATCAGCATGTGGGGATAGCGGGGATAGCAGGAATCTTCCGGTTCGTTGTTCAGTGCGACTTGATTGCGACCCATTTGCATTTGAATGAGTGAATGTAATATATAAGCCCAAAAAAGCGCCCGCCCTCAATGATCGTCTGTATGCAGCAGGTCAGTTGAGACAGCGGGCGCTCTATGTTCACGAGGGACTCTCGTGTTAATTAACAATCTTATATTTATCGTTCGTCAGCTCGAAAATTTTCTTAATGCCTGATGTAACGTACACCTTATGATCCGTAGTAATGAAGATGGCTTCAATATTCGGATCTGCCTCGACGAACTTCAATCCCTTCTCTACACCGAGTGCGAATAAAGAGGTAGACAGCGCATCGGCATCCGTCGAGTTGTTCGTCACAATCGTTACACTGCTAAGACCATTGTCAACCGGATACCCATTAGCAGGGTCAAGAATGTGGTGGTAGTGTTTGCCGTTCTCCACAAAGTAACGCTCATAGACACCTGATGTAACAATCGTCTTATCAGTTACCCTCATCTTGCCGATTTGGTTGCCGCGAGATTCATCCGGGTCTTGGACGCCAATGGTCCAGTCGGAACCGCCAGGCTTCGGTCCAACGGCAAAAATATTGCCGCCAAGATCAATAATGGCGCTAGGGAAGCCGTTCGTGCGCAAGTAGTCAGCAATACGGTCTGCAGCGTAGCCTTTGCCGATGCTGCCCATATCCAGCTCCATGCCTTCACGGTTCAGCTTAATTTCATGCTTGTCCGGGTTGAGCGTAACATCCTTATAATCAACCAGCTTCAAGGTTTCTGCGAGTTTCTTCGCATCCGGCACTTTCGCATTCTCATGGCCAATATTCCATAAGTCCACGATCGGGCCGACGGTTGGATCGAATCGCCCTTCGGTACGCTTCGCGTAATCGAGCGACTTGGCAATCAGATCATAGGATTCCGGCGTGACCGCGACAGCTTGCTTGCCGGATGCAGCATGGATCTTCGCCAGTTCGCTCGTGTCCTTCGTACGGTTCAGACGGGAGTCGATTTCTTTTAACAGGTTCTCGATATCTTTGAATTGTTTTTGATCCGCTCGCTCATCATAAATCTTGACGGTAACGATCGTATCAAAAATAAAGTAGGATTGCTGCTTAATGGCGGATTTCTGGCTTGCAGTATCGCTCGTTCCAGATGCATCTTTACTGCTGCCGCAACCACTCAAAATAAGGGCGCAAGCAGAGAACAGAACGATGGCACTGCGAAGCAGGCTGCGTGAACGTATCATAAGGCGATTCCTCCATATATATGTGTAATGAAATAGACAGGATTTGAACATCCTTGTATTAAGGAAATAGGCTCGTAACCAAGCATTTTATTATAGCAGTTCCCCAAAAAGTTGCAAACCAAGCATATCACAGAAATGCAGACTATCACGTGCATATTCCGCTGAAGTTCACGGTTATGACATGGACGAACATTGAACCTTCTTTCACGAAGAGGTATAATAAAAATAGCTTCAAAATTAAAATGTAACCCGAGGAGTCAACAAGATGAAACGTGGAGATCTGATTCTCATCGGAGTCATTATTGTCGCGGCGCTCGCATTTCTTGTGCCGAAGTGGTTCTTTCAAAATGAAAGTGAAAATTTGCACAATTCCAAGGTGGTCGCTCATATTTCCGTAGATGGGAAACCTTATAAACAAGTGGAATTAACCGAGGAAGAACAAACTATTCGCGTCGAAACCGATCATGGCTTCAACCTATTGAAGGTGCATGATAAGGGGATCGAAATGATTGATGCCGATTGCTCCGACAAGGTGTGCCTGTCGTTCGGCTTCGTATCGAGACCGAATGATACAATCGTATGCTTGCCTCATCGCGTGCTTGTCGAGCTGTTCAGCGAGGGCGATGCTGGCCAGGAGAGTGACATCGATGCCGTCGTACAATAATACGAATCGTATTGCCGTGTCCAAACAGTCCGAAGCGTTGAAGAAGGCGGTCATTATCGCCATATTCAGCGCTGTTGCTGTTGTTCTCGGCTTCGTAGAGGCCATGCTCCCGGTGCAGACGATTCTGCCTATCCCGGGGGCGAAGCTCGGATTAGCCAATGTTATGATCTTGGCATGCTTATACTTCTTGAACGGAAGGGACGCATTGACGCTCGTCATCTTGAAGACGCTGCTCATGACGCTCATGCTGGGAACCTTCTCTGCCTTCCTATTTAGTTTCTTAGGATCTTTGTTCAGCTTCATGGTGATGTACGCCATCTTGAAAATTGGCCGCGATAGCGTCAGCCTGATAGGTATTAGCGTCGTAGGCGGCGCCGCGCACAACGCCGGTCAGCTGACTGCGGCGTATATTGTGTTTGGTACGGCAAATATTTTCTACTACTTGCCGGTCTTGCTTATTACGGGTGTTGTAACAGGCATCTTTATCGGCATCGCGGTGAAATATATTGTCGCAGCACTGGCGAAGCTGCCGCTGTTCGACTCGCTTGCTCCGCAAATTGGGGTGGCGCATGGCAAGGAGACAAGTGCAGATAGTGCCGCTAATGTTACTGCTGCTGGTGCGGGCACTGCCAATGATGTTGGTACTGCTCATGCCAGTTCTGCATATGAAAATGCAGTGTTTATGGAGAACATCCATTTCCAATATCCGCACCGCTCTCCGCTATTCCATGGGATATCGCTTCAAGTTCCTCAGGGGCAATGGGTCTCTGTAATTGGGCCTAACGGTTCGGGCAAGTCGACACTGTTGAAGCTTATCAATGGATTGTTCACTCCACATGCTGGGCATATTTATGTCAACGGGGAGCACCTCAATGAAGAGAGCGTTGCAGATATTCGCCGCCAAGTCGGCTTTCTGTTCCAGAACCCAGACAATCAGTTCTTCGCCACAACGGTGCGCGATGATATTGCGTTCGGCATGGAAAACCGCCAACTGCCGCTTGCTGACATGGAACGCCGACTTGAGCAGGTAGCAGATGAGTACCGTGTGCGGGAATGGCTCGATCGGCATCCCGCAGAACTGTCGGGGGGACAGAAGCAGCGCGTGGCGATCGCAGGTATGATGGTATTGAATCCGGACATTTTGATATTCGATGAAGCGACCTCGATGCTGGATGAGCGCTCGAAGCGGGAGCTGACCGCTCAGCTCCAGAGCTTGCATGCGTCTGGGCGCTACACGATTCTATCGGTTACGCATGATGCGGAGGAAATACTCGCTTCGGATCGGGTTATTGTGGTTAAGGACGGAACGATAGCGGCGGATCTAACGCCATCTAAGCTGTTCGCAGACGAAGCACTCATGAAGGAGTGCCGCTTGCAGGCGCCATTTACCCTCCAATTGGCGAAGGCGCTGCAAGCAAGAGGCATGGACGTGCCGGATACGAATGACGAGAGAGAGCTGGTGAATGCACTATGGCGATCATAACTGCGGAACGGGTCACGTATCGCTATCAAGGGCAAGGGGTGCATGTTGTCCCCGCACTAGATGAATTGAATGTCGCGTTTGAGCAAGGACAATTCATTGCGCTTCTCGGTTCAACCGGCTCGGGCAAGTCAACCTTGCTTCAGCATTTGAACGGGATCTTGCAGCCGACTTCCGGAAGCTTGAAGGTAATGGAGTTCACCTTCCAAGGAGGCATGCCAGAGCGCGGCTTGAAGGAGCTTAGGCGCCGTGTTGGGCTTGTCTTTCAATTTCCGGAGCAGCAGCTGTTCGAGGAAACGGTGGAGCGGGATGTATTGTTCGGCCCCTTGCAGTTTGGACAGAGCGAGGAGGAGGCGAAGGCATCCGCTCGCAAGGCAATGATGCAGGTAGGTCTGCCTGAATCGCTGCTGCAGGTCAGTCCATTTGAGCTGAGCGGCGGACAGATCCGCAAGGTAGCGATTGCGACCGTACTCGCCTCGAATCCTGAGATTGTCGTACTTGATGAGCCGACGGCTACCCTTGATCCGGTGAGCAGAGCAGAGCTCATTGCGCTGCTGCATAAGCTCTGTAAGGAAGAGGGCAAGACGATCATTATGGTAACGCATCGTCTGGATGAGCTGTTTGCCTATGCAGATTCGTTCGCCTTAATGAAGGATGGGCAAGTAACCTTTCAAGGCACGCGCTCGCAGCTCGTGGCGCAGCCGGAACGACTAGAGGAGGCAGGAATTCTTCTGCCTGCAACGATGCGTCTAGCAGCACTTGTTATGGAGCGATCAGGTGTGCCAATGGATCAGCTTCCTTGCTCGGTAGAGGGATGGACGGAATGGCTCGCTGCCACGATTGCAGGCGTAGGGCTCGAAGGAAGATCACATTTTGCAGGCAAGCAGTTGGAACAGCAGGCCGATTCATTGGAGGAGAAGGAGGAGTAGCCTTATGCAGGCGAAAATGATGCTCGGCCGCTACGTGGCAGCCGATTCATGGATTCATCGTCTTGATCCGCGCGCCAAGCTGACTGCGATGGTCATCTATCTAATCGCAGTCATTCTTGCAGAGCAGTTCGCTGAGCTTGCGGCGCTTACGGTGTTCGCGCTGCTCATGATGATAAGCTCGCGCATCTCGCTATACCGCTACTTCCGCGCCTCCCGGCCGCTGTGGCTCATTATGGCCTTCATGTTTATTTTCTATCTTCTATTTGATTCAAGCGGCAGTGCACTTGTCCAAGTAGGCGGCTTGAAGATTACGACAGGCGGCGTTACTTATGGGGCATATGCTGTATGGAGAATGGCGCTGCTCGTGACGCTGACTGCAATATTAACGTTCACGACAGCACCCGTTGAACTAAATCTGGGTCTTGAGCGCGTACTCAAGCCAATTCGATTCGTTGGAGGCTCTCCGCAGCGCTGGTCGATGATGATAGGGATATCGCTGCGCTTCATTCCAACCATATTCGAGGAAGCGGAGAAGGTAATGAAGGCGCAGGCTTCGCGTGGAGCGGATTACGCGGATTTGTCCTTCACGCAGAAGGGCAAGCTGGTTATGACACTAATGGTGCCAGTCATCGTGAGTGCCTTCCGCCGTGCGGAGGAACTGGTACAGGCGATGGAGGCACGTGGCTATGTACTGAATGCGCCACGAACGTCGCTGCGCCAACTGCAATGGAAGCAGGCTGATACCTGGTTCATGGCGTTATTTATTGGAATGTTAGTGCTTATTCTACTATGGTAGATCGGTGCGCAATCCGTTGCTTCCTTTAAGAAAGAGAGGAGCGGCAGCGGATTGCGCGTATTTATTGTATATATTGTGAAACTTGTCACAATAACAGTTTAAATATGTTATATTTAGAATATAAATATTTGGTTATTCGAAAGAACGCAAGGCGATACCTTAGAAGTGACTACTACTTGAAACGAATGGACTTGGGGGAGAGCGACTGTGGCTAGATATTTTAATGGGAAAGAAATTGAATTGTTGGCACCTGCCGGAACGTTTGACATCTTCAAAGCTGTTATTGATATGAACTGCGACGCTGTATACTTCGGGGGGCCGTCTCTGAACATGCGGATGATGCGCAAGGGCTACAATCTTAGCTATGAAGAAGTACGTGAAGCCGTGAACATGGCGCATGACCGCGGCAAGCGTGCCTATATTACTGTGAACAACTTGCTCAATGAAGGTGATCTGGACGAAGCGAAGCGTTACCTGTCGTTCTTGAACGAGGTAGGTCCAGACGCGATTATTGCGCAAGATTTGGCCGTATTCCCACTCATCCAAGACATGAATTTATCAAATGTACCGGTTCACTCTTCAGTTATGATGAACGTGCACAACTTAGAGATGATCGAGGCATTGAAGGAAATGGGCGTTACACGTGTTGTGGCATCCCGCGAGATGGATCTGCATACCGCAGAGCTGCTGCAAGCGAAGACAGGCATGGAGTTTGAATATTTTGTCCATGGGGATATGTGTACGGTGCATGGTGCAAACTGCTTCTACAGCTCGATGTTGTATGGCAATAGTGCGAATCGTGGACGCTGTATGAAGCCATGCCGCTGGGATTACCGGGTGAAGAAGGACGGCAATGTATATCCAACCGAATATCCGCTTGCGGCGAAGGATATGTACATGTATGAGCATATTCCAGAGCTGATCAAGTCGGGCATTACTTCATTCAAGCTAGAGGGACGGATGCGGGATTTGGAGTTCCTGAAGATGATTGTGAACAGCTACGGCGATGCAATTGATCGCTACATTGCGGATCCGCTCGGCTATGATCGGAAGGAGAACAGCGACACGCTGTATGAGAACCGCAAGCGGGACTTCTCGACGGCCTATGCGTTCGGCAAGCCAGGGCTTGATTATATCAACACGCGTTATGAGGGAACGGGGAAATTCTATAGCACAGGTAAAGTATTCAGTACACCAACAGCTGAGCGTGAAGTGAAGCCAGAGCGACTGGAACAGGTTCGTGATGCCTTGGCGGGAGTTCGTCAGCCGGAGAAGATGAAGCAGCCGCAATTGTCTGTACATGTCAACAATGTGGAGCAGGCGAAGACGGTACTCGAAGCGGGTGCAGACATTGTCTATTTGACAGGAGACGTATTCCAGCCAGATATGCCATTCACACGCCATGATATTGAGATGCTGGTTGAGATGAAGGGCTCTTCGCAAATCATTCTTGGTATGCCGCGCATGATGAATGAACTGCACATTGAGCAATACAATCACTTCCTGCGGGGCGGGCAATATGGGCTTGATGGTTTGCTCGTCAGCAATATTGGGGCTATGCATAAGTTCCGTGATATGGGTCTGCCGATGATTGGCGAATTCAATCTAAACGTATATAATCATATGTCGGCGAAGCTGTACCATGAACACTTCGGTTTGGAGCGCGTACATGCGTCTCTAGAGCTTCCGCTGAACGACCTAGCGAATCTGCTGCAAGAGACAGAGCAGGTGCCGGTCGAGATGATCGTTCACGGCTCGCCAATCGCCATGTATCTGGAATTGGATCTGTATGAAAATACAGTCGCGATAGAGCCGGTCATGCAGGAGGACAACAAGTACGTCGACAATCAGCACCTAGTGCTGATGACAGACAAGGGCGAGAATCCGGTGTACCGCGATTGGAGCGGACGCAACCACTTGGCATTGGCCAAGGAACTGTGTTACTTGCCGTTCTTGAAGGAGCTGCATGAAGCGGGCGTGAACCACTTCCGTATCGAGGGTAAGTCGTACACAACTGAGCAGCTGCGCAGCATCGTAGGCACATACCGTACAGCGCTGCAGGACTTGTCGCTCTGTGGTGAATTGTATGCCGGCATGAAGCCGGAATATGCAGGCTACACACTAGGGTCGCTGCAATTCGGCGAAGCGCTGTCGATTGATTTGCAGCCAGTTCATGCTTAGTTTGCATTCTTAATAGATCTATAGCGGTGGGCTTAGGTTTCTTATTTTGCTATTTCGGTGTCCTAAATAGTTTTTCTATATCGGTTCTGTACCTGTGGTAGAAAATGCGCTTCTTCTCTTTCCTAATCTCGGATGAACGAATGAGTTGGAAGTACGCATGACATCATGAATAGAGATAAAGTAATGATGGATAAATAAGAGAATAAAGTCAGTAATGGAGTAGAGAGAACAAGAAGCGGCAGGGCTTGACTTGAATGGCCAAGTTACAGCCTGTCGTTTCTTCAGTTCAAGATGAGAAAGGGTGACTACGACGTGAGCAAGGAGCAAACAACGTATATCGGACCTGAGGGTGTTATAGAGAAGCGGAAGCAATATTTCTTCCCGTGCACGCATCACTTCTATCGCAATCCACCGCAAATTGTACGCGGCTCGATGCAGTATTTGTACGACGAGAAGGGAACACAATATACTGATTTCTTCGCAGGGGTATCAGTCGTGGCGAGCGGCCACTGCAATCCGGCGATTACTGGAGCGACGATCAAGCAGCTGGAGACGCTGCAGCATACGACGACGATTTATTTGACGCAGCCGATGGTTGATTTGGCGGAGCGGCTCGCAAACGGCGTCCTGCCGGGTGATCTGAAGCGTACTTTCTTCTGCAACAGCGGCTCGGAAGCGAATGAAGGTGCGATGCTGCTTGCTAGACTGCATACGAAGCGCCGCAATTTCATTGCGCTGGAGTATGGCCTGCACGGGCGCACATTCCTGACGATGGGCGTAACGGGCATACCGATGTGGCGCGCTGATGATTATTTGGACAGCGGAGTAACCTTCATCCCTCGTCCATACAATCCGGAGACAGACGATGAGACGGCGGCACGCCGCTCGATTGAGGCGCTGAAGCAGGTGCTGGAGGAGAAGGGAGATACATTTGCAGCGATGCTCGTGGAACCGATTCAAGGCAATGGAGGCATGATTGCACCGCCAGATTGGTATTTCCGCGAGGTGAAGGCGCTTCTTGAGGAGCATGGCGTATTGATGATAGCCGACGAGATCCAAACCGGCTTCGGTCGTACAGGCCGTATATTTGCCATGGAGCATTACGGCGTTGTGCCAGATATTATTTCGATGGCAAAAGCACTAGGCAACGGTGTGCCAATCGGTGCATTTGCGACAACAGATGAGATCGCGGCAAGCTTCAACCGTGCGTCGGCATCGACATTTGGCGGAAATCCGGTATCTTCTGTTACTGCGCTGGCTGTACTCGATTATATTGAGCAGGAAGACTTGGTAGGCCGTGCAGAACGGCTCGGAAATCAGTTGAAGTCAGGCTTGCAGGCACTGCAGGCGAAGCATGCGGTACTCGTTGATGTACGCGGCAAGGGCATGATGCTTGGTGCGGAGCTGCACGGTACAGACGAACAAGATAGCGCAGCACTGACGGATCGTGTATTGGAAGCGATGAAGGATCGCGGCTATATTATTGGGAAAAACGGCATTGGCCGCAACGTGCTAGCCTTCCAGCCGCCGCTCGTGATGACCGAGCAAGATATTGAGGGGATGCTGAAGGAACTGGACGCAGTATTGGCGGAAGCGGTTCAATAGGCTGCTTTGCTTCGATTCGGAAACGTCCATTTGACTCGGATGAATAGTGAGCCCCTAGCAGGACATCATGATCGTATCTCCTAGGTTGGATTTGTGCCTGTTAAGGACAATAGAAATAGATATTTGAACACTCATGGGGTGTATGTAAGCTATGGTTATTATTCAAAAGGTTATTCGCAAAACGCGCATGTTCGGAGAACTGGTCATGTTCTCCCATACGCTGTTTTCACTGCCGTTCGCCATCATCTCGATGGTATGGGCAGCAGGAGGGATTCCCTCCTTCCATGTCATGCTCTGGTCGCTCATCGCGCTCGTAGCAGCCCGTAACGGAGCGAATGCGTTCAATCGCTTGGCAGATTTGCCATTCGATGCAGCGAATCCGCGCACGGCGCATAGGCATATGCCGCAGAAGCTGCTGCATGGGCGTGAAGTAACGCTGTTCGTCATCATCAACTTTGCGATCTTTATCGCAGCGGCAGGGATGCTGAACTCACTCTGCCTATGGCTGTCGCCTGTGGCGATTGTACTTATCTGCTCGTACTCGTTTACGAAGCGGTTCACCTGGCTGTGCCACCTGTACTTGGGCTTTACGATTGCATCAGCTCCTATTGGTGCTTGGTTCGCCGTGACTGGGAAGTTCGCCGTGACACCGTTTATTTTAGGCACAATCGTCATGCTGTGGATTGCGGGATTCGATATCATTTATGCGACGCAGGATATTGAGTTCGACCGCAAGACCGGATTATGGTCGGTGCCGAGCATCTTTGGCTATGAAGATTCGCTCTTTATCGCGCGCTCATTGCATACGATCATGGTTGTGCTGCTGCTCGTACTGTTCGTCATTCGGGGTCTAGGCACCGTTTACTTAATCGGCATCGGTATCGCAGTCATATTGCTGATGCTGGAACACAATATCATCAAGCCATCCAGCCGCAAACGGATGAATGTCGCGTCGTACAACCTGAATCAAGTTATCAGCATGACCATTCTGTTTTGTACGATGGCTGACTTTTTCCTGAAATAAGAATTAGGATAAATAAAAACAGGAGTTTTGTCTCAATGACACCGCTCCTGTTTTTTATATTTTGTTCAGTATCCATTAAGTAGAAACTATTTAACATCAGAAACTTGATCGTATCTATATTTTACTTGACAGTCTTAGTAATTAGGATATCTGGGAACTAAAATATGTTGATCTTCACAGGAGATGATTAGAATTAGTTGTTGAATGATTTTGGAGGCCGTCAGGCTTGGATTAAAACGAGTGTTTGTTTGATTTGGAGTGCGATTCTATCCTATATGGACAAATCTTATGTCGTTCACTAGTATATATGGATTAAGTCCGATGTCCCGACAGTCCTTGATATTATCAATATTTACACTTAGGTAAAAATATGGTATGTTTCTAATTAACACAATATATCTACATATTTCATTTATTACCATCATCTTGAAGATGGAGGGGCTGATTATTGGATGTAATTTATAACTAAAATTTAAGTCGGAATATCATAAAAATCCTTCAGAAGCAATTCACAATATGTTTGTCCCCATGAATCTTTCCATGAAAACGATTACCTACCAAACTATCATTGCCACAATTACCTGGACTCATCAAAACCAACGCACAGCAAACAACTGGGTTCATGTTACCTTCTAGTTTTTTTAACGTTTCGAAAAGATAATAAGGGAACTTTTTAGTTTCTAATACCTTAATTATTATCACAACAGGGTCATACATAAATTGAATGATCATAGAATAAGGAGGAGACTCTATTTGAAAAGCATTACTAAAACAACGCTTGTTATGTTACTAACTGTGTTTGTGGTGAGTAGTATTTTTTTCAGTACAGATTCATTTGCAACTGCGGGTAATGAATTGCCAAGTAAAGAAGAGTTTTTGCAAATGGTGATTAACAATGGGAACTACGTAAAATACCAACAAGATTTTATCAAAAGCGAACCAAAATTAGTTAATTATTTGAGAGATGAGAATAATAATCCGTATGGTTATATTGCTCAGTTCGAATTTGAGTACGGTTATAAAGAGAAAGAAATAATTCAATTAGCTTCTCTTTTGACTTTCACTTATGACATAAAGAAAAAACAAGTTGAGACTCTTATCATCGATTATAGTAAATCGTACTCTGATGGAGAAATATATGTAAGGGACTATGCAGGTAATGTCCAAACTTCTTACCAAGTTGATGCAAATAAGAATTTGAAAAATTACCTTGCATCATTGACGGAAAAAACTGAAGCACTTAAAAAATCAAATGATAATAACGCGACTTTAGTAGATAACTATTGTTGGACTTGTACAAAGTATGAGGAATATGGTGGTACATATGAAGGTATGTGTCAGACTGTAGTTGGCACAGCCTGTCTATGGGGTGATAAAGTTCCTTATGGCAGACTCATTTGTGCGGGAGCCTACATAATAGGTTGTTACGTTCCACCCTACAAAATTTGTGCAGAGGGACGATGGAATACTAGATGTCCTGTTGAGGGATTTAAGGGGTAATTTTTATTAAGCAAGTCAAAGCAAATGTAAATCATCTGCTTTGACTTGCTTTCAATAATGCATAGATATCAGAAAAAAAGGAGAGGGTTGTATGAATATTAAAGAGGCAGTACTATCAATTGTTATCTATGCTTTTCTTGGTTATTTATGGGTCATATTTGTTAAACATATTAATAGTATTGCAAATTCAATGAACCACATCTCGGGCGGATTGATCCTGTTCGTTGGTGCTTTATTGTTTTGGATGACTGTTAATCGGATCTCGCCTTTCAATACTTACAAGCAGACTCATCCTGCCAAGGTGATCGGAGCTATAACTTTTATTGCAATTGTTTTGATACAAGTTTATGTTTATAACTTAGTATAGAAATGAATGATTGTTTAGAAAGAAACATTCAACAACAAATAAGTGTTAATGTGCCATTGCCACAATAAAATATATGTTTCGCAAGATCGTTCCACTAATTTATACATTTTTTACTTCTACATAACTACATTTCTTTTATCTACATTTGTTCGCATAGAGATTAAAAGAAATAATTCATGACGTACCCTAGTTGCTAAGTACCTCTTCATGTCCAATACGAATTCAATTCTTATATTGGAAGTGCTACGAACAGTATCGATACCCCGCTAACTGCCGCTGAATTATGGGTTTCGGGCAAATTGATAATATTAATAAGGGATAGGCGTTACCATTTAATTTAAATCAGTATATACATGCTTCATATTGTCCAAAGATACGTTAACTTTGACGCCGCCTTCTTTGAGGAGTTGATTTTTTAATGAATCAGGAATATCAATAATATCTTCATCAGTGAAAATTAAAAGTTTGAGAATTGCGTCTTTTTGATCTACAGATAGCTCTTGAGGCGCAGTAATGCCTTTGATATACCCTTCCTCAAATTGTTGAACACTAACATTGTTGAGTGTAAGTGTTTTAAGTGCTTCTACTTGTGATTGTGCTTTTACATTCGACGGAAAAAATGAACTGAACAAAAGGACAACAACTGATAAAACATATTGACGCGATAAGAGCTTCAATAAAACCCTCCTAATTTGTAAAATTGTGTATGCTGTTCTTTTTTAGTAGAATGTATATATAATAAATCGTAAATATTTAGGGGGTTGTATTGTCAAAAGGAATTTTTTTGTATTATTTGTTTTGTGCTTTTTCCTTTTTGTTATAATGCCTTTTTTACTGAGCACAGACAAAACAGGCGCTGTTGCAACTCTTATCGAAATAGATCAAAATAAGAAATCACTTGTATTTTTAAATAGGGAAGAAGAGCGAATTGTAATAGACAGTACTGATGAAATTGTTCAAACGTTGAAGGTGAATAAAAACTATTTTATTATTATTGAAAGTCGACGGTTTACAAAACCAAAACTCATCTCGGCCAAATTAATGCCTGATGATGTATGAACTGCTCAGCGAAAACCCACAATTACACCAATATACAGTGTCAATGTCAGATGAGCCTGTAATGTGTTACGTAAATTGATGAAAAGGAGCCGTTGTGCATCTTTTCTAATCGTCGTGTTAAGTATTGTATAGATATTCTGCCCCCCACCAGATCTAATTCAAATCTTATACAAGCAATAAGAACCCGCCCCTTTATCTTAAGAGGCGGGTTTGTTGATTTTTTGATGTTGAAAACAACGGATCACACTATTTGGAGAATTATGCTGGTTACTTTACACCTTTCATGTAGCCCTGAATCTTAGGAGACAGCAAATAAAGCACCAGACTCAGAACGAGGGCCACCCCACCAATAACTCCGAAGTATAGCATCTCAGTTTCGGGCGTATAGAACTTCACAATCTGTGCGTTAATGGCTTGAGCAGCAGCGTTGGACAGGAACCATAAGCTCATGGTCTGAGCCGAGAAGGCCGCAGGTGCAAGCTTCGTGGTAGCCGAGAGGCCAACTGGCGACAAGCACAACTCTCCGAGTACAACGACGAAGTAGCTGAGGACGAGCCACAATGGGTTAACGAGCGAACCAGCACCGCCAAAGTAAGCCGGCAGCAAAATGATCAAGAAGGACAGACCAGCAAACAGCAAGCCCAGAGAGAACTTCTGCGGTACAGTCGGTTGGCGATTGCCGAGCTTAACCCACAGCCACGCAAATACAGGTGCGAATAGGATGATGAATAGTGGATTCAACGATTGAAACCAAGCCGGTGAAAGATGAATACCCGCGAAGTCCAATTGGGTACGCTTGTCCGCATAGTTAGCCAGAATCGTAGAACCTTGCTCCTGAATGGCCCAGAACATAATCGCAGCAATAAACAAAGGAATGTACGCAATGATTCGGGAACGCTCAACGGGCGTTGTTTTCGGACTGCGGTACATCACGACAAAATACAAGGTTGGAATCAGTATTCCCAACACGCCAACAAGCTTGATAAAGGTGTCAAACGTAAGTGCGCCTAATAGTATCGCAATCGTAATTAAAGCAGCGAGAACAACAATGCTTACACCAAGAATGGTAAATACCTTTTTCTTCTCGGCAGGTGACAGCGGGTTAACGACGACTGTACCGGCAATACCCAAATTTTTAGGACGAGTTACTACGAAAACAATTAGACCTAGCAACATCCCGACAGCGGCAAGACCGAAGCCAAGGTGGAAATTATTCATCCCAACTGTTCCTACAACCAGAGGAGCGAGGAAGCTTCCTAGGTTAATCCCCATATAAAAAATACTGAAGCCCGCATCTCGGCGATTATCCTCTTCCTTATAAATATCCCCCACTAAACTGGATACATTGGGTTTCAACAGTCCTGTACCTAATACAATCAAGATCATTGATACAAAGAAAAGCGCGGTATTTCCCGGTATGGCCAGCACGATATGCCCGCACATAATCAAGACTCCGCCATAAAAAACCGCTTTCGACGTACCGAATATTCGGTCAGCCAACCAACCTCCAATGATTCCTGACATATATACGAGTGATCCATAAATGGACATGATGGCAAGCGCGATGTCTTCCGGTAACCCAAGTCCGCCCTGCGTCACCTCATAATACATAAAGAATACAAGGATAGCCCTCATCCCATAGTAGGAAAATCGCTCCCAGAACTCAGTGAAAAAGAGGGTGAAAAGGCCCTTAGGATGTCCAAAAAACCCTTGTTGTGGGACACTTTCTATTATCTTCTTCTTATCATAATTGGGCATAACAACTCTCCTTTGATGTCGATATCCTGCTGCAGCGAATTGTATAATAATGAGTGTAAATTAATTATAATACTTGTTGTGGTTTTACAGCAACCATCCACAGATAGCAATATAAGTAAAAATAAATATGCTTCTTCCAATATTACTATTCCACATGACTGAGGTATTCATCACTCTTTTTTCGATGCTGCTAATTGGGTTTTTTTGGAGGGTAACTGGGATGCGCTTCAGAGCAGAGAGAAGCAAGTGAATGTAAGTGGGGGTGGGATGAAGATCCTGTAGTATGGGGGAAACGGATACTCAGAGAAATCGTGGAACAGGTGAGCAGGACGGTTAAGCACTTCATATTCTCAAATGATGTGACCATTTGCTCCGAATTGAAGAGCCATATAAAACAAGAAACCCGCCTCCTTAACAATAGGGGCAGGTTTCTTGTTATTTCGTACTGGAATCACCGGACACTTCTTCGTGCTCCATTGCATATTCAAAATCATCGATATCGTAAATGGGAATCGGGATTTCGTTCGTAATCAGGCGATCCACATATTCGAACTGATCAGTAAGTAAGGGAGCCTGCTCACGTATAGCGGTAAGGATAAGTTCCGTTTCGACGGGGTCAAATGTCTCGCCATAGCGGGCGTTATCCATCGCATTGACGACAATGCAGGATACGTTGCCCTGCAAAATAAGCGGTGGACTGTGGCGCCAAGGGGCTGTCAGTGCACGTTCGATCTTCTTCTTGTTCAGCTCGCTCTCGAAGTAGGAGATGAGCTCCTCAATTTGCTGCTTGGCATATACGTCTTCCTCGGGATCAGGCATGACCTGGTCACCTTCCAGACGCATCTCGTACAGCTCGAGTATCGTCGTGTATGGAATTATATATTCGACTGGACGCGTTGGCACAGACAGTTGACCATAGACCGCCAGCATGACTGCTTCTATTACGAATTGGCGAGGCTTCATCGTCGTACCTCAACCTCCTTCATCTATGGTGTAAGTGACAGACAAGCAGCCTGTACATATTTATAATACCACCTTGCCCTAACGCACAAAAGAGTAAACGGTACAATTTGTAAACAATTGATACTAAAAAAATAGCCAAACCCTTATTTGAACAAGGATTCGGCCATTTAGCGTAGATTATTAGTAGGTGCGGGCTTCGAAATAATGCCACAGTGCCTTCAAATCCCGGTGGGCAGGATAAGAAGACAGCTGCTCCGTTATATTCCAAGCCTGCTTCATGAACTCATGACTCATTTGAAGTGCTTCATCCAATGTACCACTGCGATGAATAAGCGCAATGGCTTCATCGAATGCATCATCTGGTGAATCTGCCTTCAACCCATGTATCTTCGCTGCGATCGATGCGTCACGCATGGCCAGAATGACCGGCAGCGTTGCATGTCCGTTCCGCAGATCGACCCCAGCAGGCTTGCCGAGTGATTCTGAAGATTGGGTGAAGTCGAGAATGTCATCTCTGACTTGGAATGCCATCCCGAGCTGATCGCCGAATGCATACAACTGATCGATTACGTGTTCATCAGCGCCTGCTGCCTTCGCACCTAGCTGCAGGCAAGTTGCCATCAAGAGCGCCGTCTTGTTGCGCGTCTTCTCCCAATACGCATCAAGCGACAGGTCGAAGTTGTATTTCAACTCCATCTGCTGATATTCACCCAGACACAGCTGCGTCGTTGTAATCGACGCCAGATCATGTGCGTAAGGCTCATGATCCTTGCCGCTAGCTGTTAGCAATTCGATGACACGGCACATAATGTAGTTGCCAATGTGAACTGCGTCATAGATGCCTGTCTTGCAGTGCAGCGCTGGCTGGCCTCGGCGCGTATCAGACTGATCCAGAATGTCGTCGTGAATAAGTGACGCTACATGAATAAGCTCGGCAGCAGAGGCTAGTCGGTAGACATCTTCGGATTCCACGTCTGTGCCGAAGCGGCTGCCTACGATTGTCATCATAGGTCTAAGACGCTTGCCTCCTGCACGGATGAGATCCAACACGCTCTTCGCGACAATGGATCGGGAGGGGACATCCGGATCGTGCAGAATAACGCGTTCCAAATCCCGATTAATTCGCCGTAGGGAGATGTTCAGCTGATCGCTCAGCGTACCGTTAAATGATGCCATAGGAAGCCACCTGCTTATAATGAGTGGACACGAAACGGCCCATTCGTTGATGAAGCATCATATCCGAGGCAGTGCCCTCGACACGGCGAATCTGGATGCGCTTGTTCGTCGTTGCCAAGTCTATAATGAGCTGTGTCATTCCGTGGCGAACGGCGAATTGATAGTACAGGCTGAGCAGGAAATCACCGTCCAACACAGCCTTGCCCGCGAGCTGTTCATCCTGCGGAACATGTTGATGTGTACGCAGTGCTTGACGAAGCAGCCAGTAGCAGCCGAGCAGCACTTGACGTTCCTGCTGCTGCATATCGTACGCATTCAGCATGCGAGCCATGTCGAGCAGCAGATGTTCATCCGTTCCAGCCGCCAATTGAATGCCGGTGATCGGCGGGAGATGCTGTGCCAGAAGGTCACTTGTTTGATTCAATAGTTGCCGATTCATGGGAACCCCCCGCTTCCCTCAGAAATAAGGAAAGTAATGTGACACGAAGTACACATTACTTTTCCAGTACACCATACCATCTATTCTTGTTGAGCAATTAATCCGTATACAGGTACCAGCGCTTCACGAACGGAATCTTCTTCCAAATTCGCTTCAGGCGTGGATACAGGTAGTAGTCCAGACCGAACGTGCTGCCGGAACCGCCGATAAGCGCGATGCCGCCGAAGAAGTACCAGAACATTTCATAAGGAGCCATACCGGACGTGTAGATCATGACGCCCATCGCAACAGTTCCGATCGATGCGATCGCTGTGAACAAGCCCAAGATCAACATAATACCGAAGATAACCTCAGCTGCAACCATGCAGCCTTGGAAGATGTAAGCCATTGCTGTATAGCCGCCATCGTTTGTATAGAACATCAAATCCATCGACCAATCGACAATGCCCTTGACGAAATCAGGCACTGGAATCGCCTTGATAGCCGTACTTGCACCTTCAACAGCGGATGCTGCTGTCTGTGCGTCAACCGTTGTATGAACTGCATCAACCGCTTGAGAAGCTGCAGTCACACCATCCATCGCCTTAGGCGGGATGAGGAACATCTGCGAAGGATCCTTCAGCAATTTCGATGCCTTCTCCCAACCTTGGGATAACCACATGAAACCGATATAGATCCGAAGCGGAACAAGCCAGAAATTCGGGGAACGCTTAGCAAAATGTCCACCGACGAAGCTGCGGCGATTCTTCACATGGAAGAATTCGTGCATCATGTAAGACCAGATCTTATGGAAGCCAAGTACTTGCAGGAAGTACACAATATTAATCATATGCTTGAAGAACATGGCCATGAAGCCAGTGAAGTGGAACATTTTCTTCGGCGTGCCGATAGCGGCTACCCCGTAGCGTCCACCGATACATACCATCGTACCGTGGAAGGTTGGCTTATACGACTTATGTGTGCCATTCTTCAAGTCAGCCACGATATTATGTGCGATAAGACCAGCAGAGTGCTCGGCGTTCTCAACCATTTGCGGTACAGGACGCTCTTCGCCTTCCGGAATATAGAAGATGTTGTCGCCGACAACATACACATTTTTGTGATCAACGGACTGCAATTTGTCATTTGTCAAAATGCGCTTGCGTCCTTGCTGCTGAACATCGAGGTTGCCTACAAGGTCAGAACCTTCGACACCGGCAGTCCAGATAACCGTGCTCGATTTGATTTCATTATCGCCAAGGACAACGGAATTCGGCGTAACGCCGGAAATCTTCGCACCTGTGATAATTTCAACTTTCATTTTGCGGAGATACTTGTCCGCTTTGTCAATGAGCTTTTGCGGCAGGATTGGCAGGATTTTCGGAGCCATATCTGCTACGACGAGGCGAACCTCAGATTCGTCCACATGGAACTCATGGCACAGCTCTTCGCGATATTCCGCCAATTCGCCGACCATTTCGACACCAGTGAAGCCGGCGCCAACGACGACGAATGTGAGCATTTGCTTGCGCAGCTCTGGATCTGAAATCTTCGTCCCGTCCATGAACATTTGACGAATTTGTTGTTTCAGTTTAACTGCATCCTCGAACGACCAGAGGGAGAAGGAATTCTCTTCTGCACCCTCGATACCGAAGAAGGATGGCTTACAGCCTGTACCGATAACAAGATGGTCGTAATTGTAGGATTTCTTTCTGCCATGCAGCTTCTGTCCGTTGAAATCAATGTTCTCGATCTCATCCAGCACTACGTCTACTTTCAGACCTGCAAAGATTTGCTTCAGGTCCATTTTGATTGCTTCTTCTTCGACGCGGCATGCTGCAACCTCATGCAGCTCCGTCATCATCGTATGGAAAGGTTTACGGTCGATGAGCGTAATGCGAATGTCTTTGTCTTTCTTCAGACGCTTCGCCAGCTTTTTCGCTGTCAGTACGCCACCATAACCGCCGCCCAATACAACGATCTCTTTCATGGTTTCACCCCGTTGTAATGCTTATTTGTCAATATTTTAAAATTGAACTATCTAATGCGAACAAGGGAGCTCCGCGAATAAAAAAGCGATATATGGCTCTCAAGCATTCATACGCTGCTCGTGCCCATTTTGCTTTCCTACTGCGGAGCTTCCGTGTTATCTCTATGTGATCAAGGAAGGAGTAAACTTATCTTACTTTGCTTTAGCCAGTGCTTCTTGAGCAAGTTTCACGAAGCTGCCAACGTGGATGGATACGCCGGATACAGCGTCTGTTTTACCTTCGTTGTTTACAGCGATCGCAGCTGGATCTTGCTTAGCGATAAGTTCTTGCTCCATTTTTTCAGCTTGCTCGTGCCATTCAGAAGAAGCACCGCCAGCTTTCATACCGTATTTGCCATCTTGAGATTGCTTTTTCTTGGAATCTCCGCCGTCTTTATGAACGCCATCCCAGTTTACAGCTGTGATTTTGCCGTCTTTAACTGTGATGTCCATTGTTTCTTTCCAACCGGATTTCTCATCGAAATCAGGAGATTCTGCATGGAAGTCGCCGTCTTTCAATGTTACTTGAGCAGCGTCTTTATTCGCTTCTGTTGATGTGTTTGTTTCAGGTTGTTTTGCAGCTTCTTCTTTCTTATCTCCACAACCAGCCAACATACCTACTACCAATACTGCGGATAGTAACAGTACAAGTTTCTTTTTCATAAAGAGTCCCCACCTTTTCTTTAGTTCAAAATTACTTTGTGAAAATTATAACTAACCGATTTACAATGTCATTTTAACATTAACTCCCTCTATTTAATGTGATATATGTCACACATAAAGGGTAAATCTTTAACTAAACCAAACTTTTTCCACGACGGTTTATTAGCTGCGCATTGACGATGCGGCTATGTATGACAATATATTCCCTCCATATCGCTCACAATATACGAGAGGGGCATCGGTAACGTTCATCCATCCATGTAAAATAATTGCTTCCACTTAATATAAGGGATAATTGCATCGCTGTTCAGTGATATTTTTCTATTGGCATGAACGATATGCATATGGTAAAGTTATGGCTTGCGCCTGAGCGCCGCGGTTCGTAACCATCCCGCGTAATCAAAACTAGGGAGGAATTTTATTATATGTTCAACTTTACTTGGGGCATTCTGTTCGTCCTTGCGAACTTTGCCTTCTTCTTGATTTGCTACCGGGCATTTGGCAAGTCGGGACTATATGCCTGGATTGGTGTAATGACGGTCATCGCTAATATCCAAGTTGGCAAGACGATTGAAATGTTCGGCATTGTCATGACGCTTGGCAACACGGCGAATGCAACGCTGTTCTTGACAACGGATCTGTTGAATGAAAAGTTCGGCCGTAAGGAAGCGAAGCGCGCAGTGTGGTTCGGGTTCTTCACGTTGATTATGACGACGATTATTATGCAGATGGCTCTTCGCTTTACGCCTGAGGCTTCTGATATGGCGCGTACGGCACAAGCATCGCTGTCGAATATTTTTGATTTGATGCCGCGCCTTGTCGTAGCAAGCTTGACCGCGTATTTCGTCAGTCAGTTCTTAGATGTGAAGCTCTTTAGTTGGGTGAAGGAACGATACCCGAAGGCAGGCCAATTGTGGATTCGAAGCAATGGTAGTACAGGAATTAGCCAAATGGCGGATTCGCTCGTATTTTGTACGATTGCGTTTGCTGGCATGGTGCCTTGGGATGTATGGTTCCAAATCTTTATTACTACTTATGTCATTAAGCTCATCATCTCGGTGTTATCGACACCAGTTCTATATTGGGCTAGAAGCTTCCCTGTTCGTGAAGATGTGGAAGGGCAGCAAGCGAAGTAGGGAGCGCCAATGGTTGACTTGGTAAACCGGTTCTAGCTTTCTTAATAAATGAAGACCCCGATACCGATATGAAGTTCTCCCTGTCAAGTGATGGAGCCTATCATGGTGTTGGGGTCTTTGTATAGGGAGTTTGTCCGAGCGGTTCGCTCCCTGAGGGATTTTTTATGATCATGATTCAGCCGGCAGTTCCGCATGTATCGTCACGGAACCATTCCCGCTTGTTGCCCAAACGCGTCCGCCTGCCCGTTCCACGATGTCGCGCACGATCGAAAGCCCAATGCCCGCACCACCGTACGTGCGCGAGCGTGAAGGATCAACCCGGTAAAATCGTTCGAACAAAAGCGTCAGATGCTCGGGAGCAATCTCCGCTCCAGTATTCGTAACCTCCACGCGGAGCATTTTAGCGTTTGCTTGCATCGATAAACGAACCGAATGACCATTCGGTGTATAGCGTATCGCGTTGTCGAACAGATTCTCAAATACGCGTAGGGCGTGAACTTTGTCGATCATGACGCAGACCGGGGAGGAAGGAACATCCTCTTGGAAAACAATTGCTTTTTCCTCCCATTTCGGCATATACCTTGAAGCGGCTTCTTGGGCAACGGATCGGAGATCGACCGGATTTGAGGGAATGGCCGCTTTCAAATCGCTCTCCGCCACAGCCAGACGGTGAATGTCCTCCACCAGACAAACGAGCCGCTCTACCTCGTGGTAACATTTATCGAGCGTTTCGGGCTTTGCGGAGAGGACGCCGTCTTTCATCGCTTCCATATAGCCCCGTACCGTAGATAGCGGATTTCTGAGCTCGTGGGCTACGTCCGCCACAAGGCTTCTTCGAAGCTGTTCGATCCTCTCAAGTTCCTTGCTCATTTGGTTGAATGAACGAGCCAAATCGCCGATTTCGTCGTTCGATCGAATCTCTGCCCTCACGGTATAATCCCCGCTCGCGACTCGCTCAGTCAGCTTCCGCATCCCGGACAAGGGGCGGACGATCGAACGGGTGAATAGCCAGTTAATCCCAATGGAGAGGGGGATGATGGCTAGACTGGTATATAGAAGATAACGCCCCGTAGCCGATTGGAACATGAGGAAATTTTGGTACACCATCAAGCGGTTTTCTTCTATCAGTTGAAGCGTGTACTGACTAAATCCGATGCTGATTCCGGCTACAAGCAAAATTAAAACTATCGCGTTAATCGCAAGGAGCTTGTAAATGAGTTTGATTTTCACCGTTTACCCTTCCTTTAACCGGTAGCCGATGCTCCGGACGGTTTCAATGAGATCGAATCCGGGATCAGTATCACGGATCTTTTGCCGGATATTGCCGATATGCACATCCACGATACGGTCGACAACATCTTTATCGCCCAGCGGATACAGCACGTTCAGCAAATGCTCGCGGGTACAGACTTTCCCTTGCATTTTGAGCAAGGTGATGACAATTTGAGCTTCCTGGTACGTGAATTGCAGGGGTGCTTTCTTCCAATAAAACCGATGGCTTTCGGATTCGTATAACAAATTCGCGTTATTGTTCAAAATGAGCCCCGAAGCTTTCCGCTCCGACGTACGCATCCGGCGTAGAATTGCCTGCATCCGGGCGACGAGTTCTCGCGGACTGAACGGTTTGCACAAGTAATCGTCGGCTCCACGTTCTAAACCCCGGATTTTGTCCTCTTCCTCGATTTTAGCCGTAAGCATGACGATAGGCGCGCTGCTGATTTTGCGCATTTCCCAGCATGCCGTAGTACCGTCCATGAAAGGCATCATAATATCCAGAATGATGAAAGATGGAGCCTCAGTTTTCACCAGTTCAACAGCTCGCTGCCCATCGCTCGCGGCAAGCACTCGGCAGTTCAGTGCCCCAAAGTATTCCTGCAAAAACGAGACGAGCGAAGCATCATCGTCCGCAATCAGAATAGGACCTTCAAGCTGCAGCTTATCCATCGGAACGTTCACCTCCACGGCTATCATTTTATCAGACATGATGCTCTCGTGTTCTTTATATGATCTTTACAATTCTCCGTTACATTGGTCAAGAGCCCCGTCTTACGTTGGCTCAAAACCTTTTCAGAGAGGCGATGAGTGAATGATGGTAAACAAAATGATAAAACCTGTACTTTTTGCCGGAATGGTACTTTCCGTTATTCAACCGGCGATTATTTTGGCTGCTGATAACAATTTGGCTTCGATCTCGGCTGCGGGAAACAACACCGCTGCGGCAATCCGCCCCTTTGACGGCGAGATTATCAATAACTCACTGGCCGTAAGTCCCGACGAGCAAACTGCGGTTGTCTCGGATAGTCGTCAGCCATGGATTCGAGTCTATGATCTTGCCCAAGGAACTTTGCGTAAGGAGATCCGCGGCTTTGTTACACCAAGAAACATTATGTTCATTAACGGCGGTTTGCAGTTTGTCGTTTCGGATAGCACACTGGGCACCCTGCGATTTTACAACACGGAAGACCTGGCATTGAAGGATGAGGTTGCAGTGGGTCAAGGCGCATTTGGAACTGATGTCACCGCGGACGGAAATACCATGTATGTCAACAATGAAGCCAAAAGTACAGTAACGGTTGTGGATCTCGGGCAGCATAAGACGACCGCTGTCATTCCGGGATTCTCCCAACCCCGTCAAGGGATAAAAGTATCTCCCGACGGTCGTTATGTGTTTGTTACTAACTTCAAGGGAGACAAGGTATCGGTTGTGGATGTCAAAACCAATTCAATCATCCATGAGATCTCCGGATTTTCGAAGATTCGAGCGATTTCAATATCCGCCGATGGCTCTACCATGTATGCGGCAAACAGCGGGCGTAATAGTATTGCCATAGTGGACATCTCACAAGGCAAAATCATTGGCGAGGTAAAGGTTGGGCGCGATCCTTACGGCGCATCCCTTTCTCCTGATGGAAAGATCCTTTTTGCCAGCAACAAGCTGGATAACTCCATTAATATAATCAGCACCTCCGACAACAGCATCATCGGGAGTATAAAAGGATTTTTAGAGCCCCGGCAAGCGATCAGCTTCAGCAAGGATGGGAACTTTGCTTATGTCCTTAATCGCGATCTCTCCATTTCTCGAGTGGATGTGAAGGCTGGTATGATTCTTGATACTGTAAGCGATAAAGATGATATTTATTATGATGTCAAGGTCAATGTTAAAGGCAATCCGATTCAAAGTGAAGAGTATCCTTATTATAAATCCAAAGCCGACATCATTTATGTTCCTGTACGTTTCGTTACAGAGGCTTTGGGTGCAACAGTGGAATGGAATAATGATTTTCAAACCATTCAAATCAACTACAACGGCAAAATCAATTCAGTTAACGTGGGAGGTAAAACCGCATTGGCAGGTGATCAACAGATCCAACTCGATGGTCCGGTTGAAAAAAACGGGGAACGCACCTTTGTTCCGTTAAGCTTTATTTCGAAAGTCATGGGAGCCAGCGTAAAGTGGGATAATCCAAGCAGAACAGTAAATATTACGCCGGTTAAGTAATGATATAAAACGCTGCCTAGTCAATTGGTAGCCCTTGCATGAGCTTTGATTCTCTACGCCAAGAAATCAATGAGGTAATTATTTTGAGTTAAAATGGAAGATTGTCCCTTGTTTCACATGGAACTTTTTTCGACAGGAATCTAGTGAATATGAGCAATCTGCTGTCATAAAGCATACGAATAACGAAGTTGATGGGAGATATGAGCATTGCCCCAATGATCAGCGGACACTTTGCAATTTCTGTTTGTCACTGGACTTTCTGATGGATGAGGACTATAATTACCCGTGTAATAGGTAGCTTCGATAACTGCATATGCACGCTAGGGGTGCTGGAATTTGGCCGGCTGAGATTGTATCCCATTAAGATACCGACCCTTACACCTGATCTGGGTAATGCCAGCGTAGGAAAGACGTTGAACCGCGTCATTATTGTTATAATTAGGTTGCTTGCTTATTCGTCATGCTCTGCATGAATGTGCGCTGCTTTGGGCAGAATGGACATGATTGCAGTACGGATGAACGAATGCCGGATGACCTTATTGACGTGATTCATCGTATGATGCACATTCGCATATACGCGTAGAACGGCACACAAAGCGTCCCAGAGGGGGCGCTTTTTTTTGTGGATCTGAATCGTGTTGCAGGACGGCGGGACGGGAACTTGCTCATCCACACATATACGATCGAGCGGATCGTCCAACTGGTGAACGCGGCAGGCGTTATCGAAGCACTTTCTAATTTCATGATCGGCTCTCCACTAGTGAGGGAAGGAAGAAAAGGGGGATTCATCATATGCAACGGACACGCTTTACACGAGGGTTGATGCTGGCGCTCGTTATCATGATGACATTTGCGCTCGCTGCTTGCGGCGGCAAGGGTCAAGAAGCAGGACAAGGGAGTCAGGCAGAGGGGAACACGACTCAGGAGCAAGGAACTGATAAGTCGAAGGAGAAACGCGACATTAAGCTTGTGCTTGATTGGACGCCGAATACGAACCATACTGGCTTGTATGTCGCTAAGGAGAAGGGCTACTATGAGGAAGAAGGTCTGAATGTTGAGATATTGCAGCCGAGTACTGGCGCATCAGAGGCGATGATCGCATCGGGAGAAGCGCAATTCGGTGTTAGTGTTCAGGAAAGTATTACGATGGCTCGACAACAAAATGTTCCGATCGTGTCGATTGGTGCGATCATTCAGCATAATACATCAGGCTTTGCCGCGCCGAAGGACAAGAACATCAAGTCACCTAAGGACTTTGAAGGCAAAACGTATGGCGGCTGGGGCTCTCCGGTTGAGGAGATGATTATCCGCACGATTATGGAAAAGGACGGCGGCGACTATAGCAAGCTGAAGAGCGTCAACATGGGCAATGCCGATTACTTTACAGCTGTGAAGAAGGATATTGATTTCGCGTGGATCTTTTACGCTTGGACAGGTATTGAAGCAGAGCTTCGCGGTGAGCCGATTGATATGCTGTACGTCAATCAATATGCGAAGGAACTCGATTATTATACGCCGGTTCTTTCGACAAGCGAGAAGCTGATCAAGGAAGATCCTGAATTGATTAAGGCATTCATGCGTGCTACGTCCAAGGGATATCAATATGCGATTGACAATCCAGAAGATGCAGCCAACCTGCTGCTTAAAGCGGTGCCGGATTTGAACAAAGACCTGGTTATCGCAAGCCAGAAATGGCTGAGTCCGAAGTATAAAGACGATGCACCTCGCTGGGGCGAGCAAAAGCGTGACGTATGGGCAAATTACATGAATTGGCTCGTGGAGAACAAATTAATGGATAAGAGCATCGATGTAGACAAGGCGTTTACGAATGACTTCTTGCCAGCTTCATAAGCCTGCACGGTTATAGGAATGGGCAATGGGCGCATATGCGCCCTTTTGCTGTATTTCGTTACAGGATGATCGTCACGAGATAATCGTTACTAAGTGATCATTCGAATGAACGTTATATCTGGATTGCGAAAGAGGAGGGGAAGCAAGATGGCGAACAGTTTAGTAAGTATTCAGATCGTTCCGAAGACGAAAAATGGGGAAGACGTAATTCCCTATGTAGATCGTGCAATCGAAGTCATTCAAGCATCGGGTGTGAAATATCAGGTAAATCCACTGGAGACAACGATGGAAGGCGAACTTAGCGAACTCTTCCGTATTATTGAGGATATGAACAAGGCCATGATTGAGATGGGAAGCAGCAATGTGTTATCGCAAGTGAAGATTGTGTATAAGCCTTCCGGCATTACGATGGATGAATTGACGGTGAAGTACCGGCCATGAGTGGACGTCGAATCGCGAAGATCGGTCCTCCGATCATTGCATTTATCATATTCCTTGCTATATGGCAGGCAGGAGTAATGGTGTCAGGCATTGAGAAATGGATGCTGCCCAGTCCGCTCGATATTGTACAAGAGGCCGTAAGCAATGGTGGCGGTCTGCTTATGCATACATGGGCTTCTGTTCAATTGACGCTCATTGGCTTCTGTGTAGGCACGGCTGTCGGCTTGCTGCTGGCTTGTGCGCTTCATCCGATGCCGTGGCTGAAGCGGGCGATCTATCCGCTTGTCATAGTCAGTCAGAATATCCCGACAATTGCGCTGCTGCCGCTGCTCATGATCTGGTTCGGCTTCGGTCTCATGCCGAAGATTGTCACCATTACGCTGGTATGCTTCTTCCCCGTATGCGTGGCTACCCTGGATGGTCTTGCCCAGACAGACCGCACGATGATGAATTATATGCGTATGGCGGGCGCGAGCCGGTCGCAGCTGTTCTGGAAGCTGGAGCTGCCCCATGCACTTCCATCTGTCTTCTCAGGCTTGAAAATAGCAGGGACGTATAGCGTGATGAGTGCGATTATTTCCGAGTGGCTCGGGACGGACAAAGGGATCGGCTACTACATGGTACTGCAAAAAGCAGCCTATCGCACGGATCGCATGTTCGTGGCAATCGCAGTTGTCATTCTATTGAGCTTGGCCATGTTCGGCCTCGTATGTGCATTGGAACGGCTGCTCATTCATTGGCGCCGTGACAATAAGCAGGGGTGAAGGGGGGAGCGTTAAAGATGATCACAACAAACGAACAACAGCCAGTTGCCCAGCGAGATGCTGATCATGTGCATCAGCATGAGGCAGTACAGAAGCAGGCCGCTCTTGAGCTGCGTGATGTCAGCATGTCATTTGACGGTCGAGCGGGACGGCTTCATGTGCTCGATCAAGTATCCATTACGGTGCAAGCAGGAGAGTTCGTCTCCATTATTGGCCCATCCGGATCGGGGAAGAGCACACTGTTCCATCTCATAGGCGGTCTGCTTCGTCCATCAGAAGGGGATATTCTCGTCCATGGGCAGAACGTGGTTGGTCAGACAGGCCATATCAGCTATATGCCGCAGCAGCCCGCGTTGTTCCCATGGAGAACGGTGGAGGACAATGTTATCCTCGCTCCAGAAATTGCAGGCAAGCCGAAGAAGGAGGCGCGGGAGGAAGCGCGCCGCTGGCTAAGCAATGTTGGATTGACGGGTTATGAACGCTCGTATCCGCATGAGCTGTCCGGTGGCATGCAGCAGCGTGTCGCCTTCCTACGCGCAATGATGAGCCCCCATGAGCTGATGCTGCTTGATGAGCCGTTCAGTGCACTTGACGCGCTAACACGCAGTGATATGCAGCGCTGGCTCATTGACCTGTGGGAACGCAATCGCCGCTCGGTGCTGTTCATTACACACAGCATTGAGGAAGCGCTGCTGTTGTCAGATACGATATATGTACTATCCAACCGCCCCGCGCAAGTGTTAGAGCGAGTTGCTGTCCCGTTCGCGCGGCCGCGAACGGAAGCGCTGGCTTCTGAGGCCGAGTTCGTCCGCATGAAGCGCGAACTGTCCGATCTGCTGCGTAGTATACAATCTTCATCTCCTATACGTTGAAGCGTGAAGCTGTCTCTTAATAAGAGGCAGCTTTTTTTGGGGAGAATATAGAGATGAGATGCAGCCCCTTCTAATCCCTTATTGTCTATCCATCTCAAATCTTATATATGTATCCTGCCCGCTGCCTGGAATGACCCGCTGTTCATTTTCTGGTGGAAAAAGTTAGAGGCAAAGATTATAATTAAATCTCGTTAGACATGGATAGCCGCAACTCTGTGCATTGCTGTATAGAGATGACGGTGTGTCCTGAGGAGGAATGAATTCAAATGATTACGAAAGAAAGCAATCTGCGGATGGTCGTTGCCGGCCTGCTGCTTGGTATCCTGATGGCAGCCATGGACAATACGATTGTTGCAACGGCGATGCCAACGATTGTAGGCGAGATGGGCGGCTTCAATTTGTACGTGTGGGTGACGTCAGCCTACATGGTAGCGACAATGGCAGGGATGCCGATTTTCGGAAAGCTGTCCGACATGTATGGCCGCAAGCGGTTCTATGTGTTTGGTTTGCTCGTCTTCTTGGTCGGCAGTGCGCTGTGCGGAACAGCGGACAGCATGATTCAGCTTGCAATTTACCGCGCGATTCAAGGGATTGGCGGCGGTGCCGTCATGCCGATCGCGTTTACGATTATTTTCGATGTGTTCCCGCCTGAGAAGCGGGGCAAGATGACGGGGCTATTTGGTGCGGTGTTCGGAGTATCGAGTGTGGCGGGCCCTCTGCTTGGCGCATACATTACCCAATATATCGGTTGGGAGTGGGTATTCTACATCAACTTGCCGCTTGGCCTTATCTCCCTATGGTTCATTATGCAGTTCTATAAGGAGAAGACTACGACCAAGAAGCAGCGCATTGACTGGGGCGGAGCCATTACGCTCGTCGTTGCAATCGTCAGCTTTATGTTCGCGCTTGAGCTTGGAGGCAAAGAGTACGCTTGGGATTCAACAGTTATTATAAGTCTATTTGCGATATTCCTTGTGTTCTTGATCGCCTTCTTGATCATTGAGACACGGGTGCAGGAACCGATTATTTCGTTCAATCTGTTCAAGCGCCGCTTGTTTGCGGCAAGCCAGGGTGTCGGCTTCTTCTACGGGGTGTCGTTCGTGATTGCTACCGTATATATCCCGCTGTTTGTCCAATGGGTATATGGAGGCTCGGCAACAGATAGTGGTCTCGTCTTGACACCGATGATGATCGGTTCCGTTGTGACGAGTTCGATTGCCGGTATTATGGTTGCGAAGCGCAGCTACCGCAGTTTGATGATCGTATCCGGTATTTTCTTCATCGGCGGTATGTTCGCGCTCAGTACGATATCGACAGAAACACCTCGTACGTTGTTGACGCTGTATATGGTCTTAACGGGACTTGGTGTAGGCTTCTCCTTCTCCTTGCTCAGCATGTCCTCTATGCACGGCATGGAGTTTCATCAGCGTGGCGCGGCGAACTCGACCGCTTCCTTCTCACGCTCGCTTGGGATGACGATTGGTATCACCTTGTTCGGTACGATCCAGTCGCATATGTTCCAAGGGCGTTTACAGGAGGTAATGCCTGCGGGCAGTGCAGCGATGGAGCTTAAACCCGAGACACTAATGAGCGGGCAGATGGGCGAACTTCCGCCTGAAGTGGCCCGGGGTCTGACAACGGCTCTCGCGGACTCGATAGCTAGCACCTTCCAATGGGCCCTCATCCCAGTAGCATGTGCGCTTGTGTGTATTGCGCTTATGGGGAATGCTCGGATGATTCGAGGGGATCAAGGTCAGGGTCGTGGCGGAAATTCGAATGAGGCAAGTGAATTGAGAGCCGGAGAAATGTAAAGAAAGCAAGGCCGTAGCCTTTGAAGTGAATCGCCGCAGGATACTCGTCTAAGACGTGACGCCTGCGGCGTTTTTTGAGATGGGGGTTGAAAACAATGAACGAATATGAAGTGCATGTTGTGGATGCACATATACATATTGATGGATATAAGCAAGCAGCAGTCGCAGAACTGGAAGCGTCACTAAACCATCCATACTTGGATTATGTGATTGTGGTGTCTATGAATCTTGCTTCTTGCCTCCACACCGAGCAATGGGCAAATCGTTATCCCGGCAAGGTACTCCCTGCATACGGATTCCATCCTGAGCAAGCTCTTCCAAGTGCTGACGAGCAGGAAGGGCTGCTGGCCTGGCTTGAGCTGCATAAGGAGAGCATGATTGCCATTGGTGAGGTTGGTTTGCCGTATTATATGCGGGAGGAGTCGCAGAAGCGCGGCGACTCATTTGACCGCTTGCCCTATATAGAGCTGCTTGAATTGTTTGTAGAGCGGGCTGCTGCATGGGATTTGCCAATTGTGCTTCACGCCGTGTACGATGACGCTCCGATTGTCGTTGACTTACTTGAGCGATATAGTGTGCGTCGCGCGCATTTTCACTGGTTCAAAGGAGATGAGAAGACGATATCCCGCATGGCTGACAACGGTTATTTCATCTCATTTACGCCAGACATCCATTATGAGGATGAGATCCGCGCG
Organism: Paenibacillus suaedae; assembly: GCF_032337355.1. Taxonomy (NCBI): domain Bacteria; kingdom Bacillati; phylum Bacillota; class Bacilli; order Caryophanales; family Paenibacillaceae; genus Paenibacillus; species Paenibacillus suaedae. The sequence goes on along the minus strand of NZ_JAVYAA010000005.1, from coordinate 24,320 downwards.
TTGGCCAGACAGTATCCAGTGGAGCAGGTGATGACGGAAACGGATGGGCCGTGGCCATTCGAAGGGGCATATACAGGCCGACATACGATGCCCATTATGGCGTACGATGTTGCCATCGAGTGGGCTGCGCTGCAAGGTATGGACATATTGGAAGCTTCGAGGCTGCTGCGTGCGAATGCGCAGCGCTGTTACGGGGTATAAAGGTAGAAAGGACACATGTTGATGCAGCAAGCATGCTGCTTGGCTTAGTCAATAAGGATAGATGATTGTAGATAGGAATTCGCTGATTTATGTAGATGGCGTATTTATGGGTACTTAACAGGGGATTGTCCATACGAGTCAATGCTCCGACGAAGCACAGACAATCCCTTGCTTTTATGAGGTGGTGGTACCATGCAGCAGCCTGCTGCATGATGTTTTACAATCAATTACAACACCATTGCAGCAATGAAACCTGCGACAAGCAGCGGCACATTGTAATGGAGGAAGGTTGGCACGCAGGTATCCCAAATATGATCGTGCTGTCCATCCGCGTTCAAGCCGGCCGTAGGACCAAGTGTACTGTCCGAGGCAGGTGAACCAGCATCACCCAGTGCACCTGCTGTTCCGATAAGGGCAACAGTGGCTAGCGGGCTGAATCCTAGTCCGATGCACAGCGGTACGAATACAGTGGCGATAATCGGAATGGTGGAGAACGAGGAACCGATGCCAAGTGTAACAAGCAGTCCGATCGCAAGCATTAACAGCGCAGCTATTGCTCGGTTGTCGCCAACTGCCTCCACAGAAGCCCGCACAAGTGTCTCAATATGTCCCGTATCTCGCAGTACAGCGCCGAAGCCAGAGGCTGACATCATGACGAAGCCAATATAGGCCATCGACCGCATGCCGTCTGTTAGGACACGATCTGCTCTGCTCCATGGAATGACACGTGATAGGATGAGGATTGCCAATCCGGCGGCTGCCCCATAGATCATAGATCCTGTGCTGAGCTGTACCGTCAGCATTGCTGCGATAGCAGCGAGTCCTGACCAAGCTGCCCACTTGTTTGTCACTCCGTCTTGACCTGGGATGGGAGAAGATCCAGGCTGCGTTGTCCCTTCTATTGTTGTATATTGACGCGGCTTGCGATAAGAGATTGCAAGTGAGACAATAAGTCCGATCACCATACCAACAGCCGGAATCAGCATGGCTCGCGGGAGCAGTGATGCATCGACTGCAAGACCATTCTTGGTTATATTGCCTGCTACGGTGTCGTGAAAGATTGCCCCGAATCCAACAGGCAGAAGCATGTATGGTGTAATAAGACCGAATGTAAGCGCGCATGCAACGGCTCTCCGATCGATGTGCAGTGAATTGAACAGCACGAGCAGCGGTGGAATGAGCACGGGAATGAAGGCGATATGCACGGGAACGGCATTTTGCGACATGCAAGCAATGAGTGCAATGGCGGCCAACACGAGATACCGTGCAGCGGCACGAGGAGCCTTCGTGCTATCCTTTCCCTGTACTAAGCTTACCGCGCCGCGCACCAGCTTGTCCGGCAATCCTGTTTCCGTCAAGCCAGCGGCGAATGCCCCCAGCAGTGCGTAGCTTAGAGCAATTCCGGCATTGTCTTTCAGTCCTTCTCCGAAGACATCGAGTACGCGAGATATGCTAAGGCCTCCTGCTAGCCCGCCTACAACAGTAGCTGTCAGCATCGCAAGTACAACATGTACGCGAAGCATACTTAATCCGAACAATATTGCCAATGATAGTAGTACTGCATTCATCGTCTGATGCCACCTTTATTTCAACTTTACGTTTGCGTCACTATGATACCTAATTAAAACATTACCACTTTACCATAGCAACGTACAATCATTTCCTGTAACGCTCAACCTCTTTGTGTTTTTAATGTACGATGTGTTCTTTACAAAAATTACTAATAATATCCGTCTTCGAACTGATGTGATCTTTGCCTGATTGCTATACACTAATAAAGTTCATGTCAAATAAGAGATAAATGAACTGCTATTTGTTATATATGGAGGGAGAGTTGTCTATGACTCATGCACAATCTGGGAATGTACAGTCGGGCGAGAACAAGTCCGTCTTTAGTTTGTTCCGCAATCGCTTTGTCCAAGCGATTATGGTTGCGGGTCTATTTATGCAAATTGGGGTATGGGTACGGAACTTTGCTGTCCTTTTGTTTGTCATGGAAATGACAAATGGAGATCCGTTCGCCGTCTCAATGGTATCCGTAGCTGAGTTTGCGCCTATTTTTATTTTTTCCTTTATCGGAGGAACATTTGCAGACCGGTGGCGTCCGAAGCGGACCATGATATGGTGTGACTTCCTAAGTGCTTTGTCTGTGTTCGCCGTGATGTGGACGATCGTCTTAGGAGATTGGCATGCCGTTTTCTTCACGACCTTTATTTCAGCTATTTTGTCTCAATTCTCGCAGCCTTCATCCATGAAGCTGTTCAAGCAGCACGTGCCAGAGGAGATGCTGCAGGCCGGCATGTCGATATTCCAGACGATGGTAGCCTTGTTCATGGTTCTAGGTCCAGCAATCGGCACGACCATCTTCCAACATTATGGGATACAAGTGTCGCTTGTGATTACAGGGATTGCGTTCATTCTGTCGGCAGTAGCACTTCTGTTCCTTCCTGCTGATCATGCAGAGGACAAAGAGAAGCATAAGCAAACGAATGTGATGCAGGAACTGGCGGCAGGCTTCCGCTATGTCATGAAGAGTCGCCTATTGAAGCCGCTTGGCGGTTGTTTTGCTTTTGCTGGATTGGCAATTGGATTGATTCAACCGATGGGTGCCTTCCTTGTAACGGAACGGCTTGGGTTGCCGAAGGAGAATCTTAGTTACTTGGTGATGGTTAACGGCGGTGCAATGCTTATTGGCGGTGCGCTGGCCATGGGCATTTCGAAGAAGCTGCTTCCGCAGCACATGCTGGCTGTCGGGATGCTGATGAGCAGCGGAGGCATGCTGATGGCAGGCCTCTCTACGCAGTTGTGGCTGACGCTGGTTGCTCAGTTCATCAGTGGATTGTTCTTGCCTTGCATTCAAATTGGGATTAACACGATGATTTTGCAAAATACTGAAGGTGATTTCATCGGTCGCGTTAATGGTATTCTTAGCCCGATGTTCACGGGTGCCATGGTACTGACGATGTCATTATCAGGAGGTATTAAGCAGCTTACTTCTATTGTATTTATATATGAGGTAGCAACCGTGCTCTTCATATTGGGTATTCTCGTGATGCTTCCAATCTTGCTTACGCGCAAGCCATCACCGAATGATTCGCTTCAGCGGACGACAGGTACGGAAGGCTAATGCTGTTCAATACGAGAGATGCTGATTCTATTTGTCCGTAACAGACATACACGAATCCTGCTCGAATAGAATATCGGAACAACTGCGGCGGCCCATTGACATTGGGTACGCCGCGTGTTCATAATATAGGGATAATAGTTGCAAGACAGGTCAACAATTGATGACGAGAACGAGTACGCTATGAAGCAGTCTGAAGAGAGTCGACGGGTGGTGCGAGTCGATGGCTGACATGGCCGAATATCCTCTCCGAGATTCCCTGCTGAATGCGAACTGTGCGCCTCCTATTCTTTGGGGTTGCAGGGCACAGACGTTTGAGTAAGCAAGGACGGCAGTTCCACCGTTACCCGGATTCGCGATGAATACGCGGCCAAGCGCTGCAGCAGAACAGGTCGATTTCCGAAGAGGGAGCGATGTACAGCTGCAGAACAAGGGTGGTACCACGAGCTCAAACTCGTCCCTTCTTAGGGATGAGTTTTTTCTATTTGTAGAGGTTGTACTTTCATTATCACTGTGTACAAAATACGTATATTCGATCGAAAGCGAGGAACCGACAATGGAAACGACCCAAGCAGCACCTGCAGTTACTATGGAACATATCGTTCGTGCACATCACGTGCTCAAAGAAGTCATCGTTCGGACACCGCTTCAGCGTGACCCCATATTGTCCGCTAAGTATGACTGCAATGTGTATTTGAAGCGTGAGGATTTGCAGATTGTCCGCTCATTCAAGATTCGCGGCGCCTATAACATGATTCGCCACCTGACGGAGGAGGAGCTTGAGCGCGGTATCGTCTGTGCAAGCGCAGGCAACCATGCGCAGGGAGTCGCCTATTCCTGCCAAGCACTGCAAATTCAAGGCACGATCGTAATGCCGAGCACGACGCCAAGCCAGAAGGTAACGCAGGTGAAGCGTTTCGGTGGATCATATGTCAATGTCGTGCTGACTGGGGATACGTATGACGATGCGTACGAGGCAGCCATGAACATCTGTGAGGAGAAGGGCAGTACGTTCATCCATCCGTTCGATGATCCTTATATCGTAGCAGGCAACGGAACGGTAGGCATGGAAATTATGGAGTCGCTGGAAGGCGCGGCAGACTATGTGTTCGTAACGATTGGCGGTGGCGGCTTGGCGGCAGGGGTAAGCACCTATGTGAAGACCGTTAGTCCAACAACTCGCATCATCGGTGTAGAGCCAGAAGGAGCAGCGTCGATGACTGCGGCATTGGAACGCAAGGAAGTACTTACGCTGGATACGATCGATAAGTTCGTCGATGGCGCTGCGGTCAAGCGGGTTGGACAACTGCCTTATGAAATTTGCTCGAATCTGCTGGATGATGTGATTCAGGTACCGGAAGGCAAGGCCTGTACGACAATTCTTCAGTTGTATAACGAGAATGCGATTGTAGTTGAACCCGCGGGTTCCCTGCCGATTGCAGCCTTGGATCTGTACCGGGAACAGATTCGCGGTAAAAATATCGTATGTGTTATTAGCGGGGGCAACAACGATATTGATCGAATGCAGGAAATTAAAGAGCGTTCTCTCATTTATGAAGGCCTGAAATACTACTTCACGGTGAACTTCCCGCAGCGGGCAGGAGCCCTTCGTGAGTTCTTGCAGGATGTGCTCGGTCCGAACGATGATATTACGCGCTTCGAGTATAATAAGAAGCATAACAAGGATAATGGGTCTGCGCTTGTCGGCATTGAGCTGAAGTATAAGGAAGATTATGAGCCGCTCATTGAGCGGATGAACAAGAGGGGCATCCAATACATTGAGGTGAACAAAGACAAGACGCTGTTCGATCTTCTGGTGTAATCGGATAGTACTTGGATGATAGAAGTGTTCGAGGGTTCAAGTTTGCACTCGCAGTACGCGAGGAGTGGACAATCGGTGTTGAACTCGCTGGACGATACGGGTATATTTATTAACAAAGTGTGTTAGGGCAAAGAAAGGTTGATGACTGGTGGACAATCCGAATCCAAATCATAGCTCCAACTTTATACGCAACATCATTGTTGATGACTTGAAGGAAGGCCGCGTAAACGATATCGTTACACGCTTTCCGCCTGAGCCGAACGGCTACTTGCATATCGGACACGCGAAGTCGATATGCTTGAACTTTGAGCTGGCGCGTGAGTTCAAAGGCCGTGCGCATCTGCGCTTCGATGATACGAATCCGCTGAAGGAAGATACTGAATACGTCGAGTCCATTAAAAAAGATGTGGAGTGGCTCGGCTTTAAGTGGGACGGACTCTTTTTCGCGTCTGACTACTTCGAAGAGATGTACAATCGTGCAGTATTGCTGATTAACAAGGGGCTTGCGTACGTAGACGATCTGTCTGCGGATCAAATTCGCGAGACACGCGGTACGCTCACAGAGCCTGGACAGAACAGCCCGTACCGGGAGCGTTCGGTAGAAGAGAATCTTGATCTGTTCGCTCGTATGCGGGGTGGCGAATTCGGCAACGGCGAGAAGGTGCTTCGTGCCAAAATCGACATGTCGTCACCGAACATTAACTTGCGTGACCCGGTTATTTACCGTATCGCGCACACTACTCATCACAATACAGGCGATGCATGGTGCATCTACCCGATGTATGCATTCGCACATCCGCTTGAGGATGCAATTGAAGGTGTAACGCACTCGATCTGTACGGTTGAGTTCGAGGATCAACGTCCGTTGTATGACTGGGTCGTCGAGCAAAGCGAGATGGAGAAGACGCCGCATCAGTATGAATTCGGGCGCTTGAACTTGACGAATACCGTGATGAGTAAGCGCAAGCTGAAGCTGCTCGTAGACGAGAATGTTGTAGACGGTTGGGACGATCCGCGCATGCCGACTGTTTCCGGTCTTCGCCGCCGTGGATTTACACCAGAGTCGATCCGTACGTTCTGTCGCGAGATCGGGGTAACGAAGTCGAGCGGTGTTATTGATTTTAAATATTTGGAGCACTTCCTGCGTGAAGACTTGAAGCTGAAGGCGCCACGGACAATGGGCGTATTGAAGCCGCTTAAGGTCGTCATTACGAACTATCCGGAGGGACAAGTAGAATGGCTGGATGCGGAAGTAAATCCGGAGAACCCGGAAATGGGCGTTCGTCAGATCCCATTTTCTCGCGAGATTTACATCGAGCAAGATGACTTCATGGAGAATCCGCCGAACAAGTACTTCCGCCTGTTCCCAGGCAATGAAGTGCGCTTGAAGCATGCTTACTTCATCAAATGCAACGACTTCGTGAAGGATGAGAACGGAAATGTAGTAGAGATCCATTGTACGTACGACCCTGAGACGAAGAGCGGAAGCGGGTTTACCGGCCGCAAAGTGAAAGGGACCCTTCACTGGGTGGATGCTACACATGCAGTTCCGGCTGAGTTCCGATTGTACGAGCCGCTCATTCTTGATGAGCAAGAGGAAGAGGACGAGTCCGCGTCCTTCTTGGAGCGCATTAACCCGAACTCCCTCGTGGTGGAGCAAGGCTTCATCGAGCCGAATATGAAGGATGTGGAGCCGCATGACAAGTTCCAATTCTTCCGTCACGGGTACTTCAATGTGGATCCGAAAAGCTCAGAACCAGGCAAGCCTGTGTTCAACTTGACGGTATCCTTGAAGAGCTCGTTCGCATTACCGAAGCAGTAAGAAATAACGGGAGTGACCTTGTGTCCCCTATAGCGCCGCATCTTGACGCGATAGACACCTGCTGGTGTGCTGTTGTTCGATAGTGAAACAGTGCATCTAGCAGGCGTGAAGATGAAGGAGGTCTTTCGATGAAAGGCAAAGTCGTATTACTAACATCAGATACAATTGGTGCTGCTGAGAATGGCCTTGGAGCAACGATTCTGGAGACATTCCTGACACTTGTGAAGCAGCAGGAACAGCTTCCAGCCGCAGTGTTCTGCATGAATCGCGGAGTGCTCGCGCTGACTTCTCAATCGCTCGCATCCTTGCAGCTTGCTGAGCTGGAGAAGCTCGGCGTGCCAGTGCTTGCTTGCAAGACATGTGCTGATCATTATGGAATTGCAGACAAGCTGGCAGCAGGACAAATCTCTGGCATGGGTACGTTCGTCGAACTAGCAGCCAGTCATGAAGTGCTGACTATTGGATAGCCGTTAGGCTTAAGTTGCATAGCAACAGCTCAATGATGGAGCTGCCCACAAGACCGGATTCTCTTGGGAGAGTCCGGTCTTTTCCTTTTATGTAAGAGGCATGGATTCTATCTAGTAATGGAACCAGATGTAAAGACAGGCAGAATGAACTTATCAAGAGGTGTGGAATAATAGATTTTCTTCATTCATACGTATAATCACGAGATTATGTAAAGGATGGGGATGAGGATGTCAGTCGGAGCGCGATTTATTAAGGTGGCTGCTTTTTATTTCGTTATCGGCGTACTTGCAGGACTGATTGCAGGCGCAACGAAGCAATTTCAATATGCGTCGCTTCATGCGCATATCGGCTTGCTGGGATGGGTATCGCTCGCCATCAGCGGACTTGTATACGTGAAGTTCCCGAAGGCGGGGGATAGTTCGCTTGGCAACGTGCATTTCTGGCTGCACAACATCGGACTTCCAATTTTTCTTGTTGGATTAGCATTAGCGGTTAATGAGGTAGCGGCTGCGACGGCCTTGTTGATCGGGGGCGGAGTGATTTCAGTGCTGGCGGCTTTGGTATTTGCCCTTAATGTATGGAGTAATGTGAAATCATAAGCTGCTTGTACGTGAAAGATGATGCGTGAGATGATGTCGGAGTCCTGAGAGGGAATGGAGTAGCATCTTCATCATGTATACGGAATGAACAGGAAAGGCAGGAACAGCGCTATTAACTGCACCTCCAATCGCTAGATGGTGTCTAACAATTGGGGTGCAGTTCACTACCGATCCTGCCTTTCTGCCATTTATGCAATCGATTATCCGATCCCTATTCCTATAGACGAACTGCGGTAGATACCGATTCGGCGATAATCTCATCGGCAGTGACTTCGCGTCCTAGCGCACTGGACATATAGATGCCCTGGCTGATCAGCATCGTATTCAGTGCCAGCTCTGCGGTAGGAAGCAGCGGTACAATCCCGTTCAGCGCTGCAATCCAATGACCTTGGGAAGAATCATAAGCCCATTCATTCGGATTAAGAAGGTGTCTGCGACGATTCATCGCCTGGACGTCCACTGTTGCGTTGAGATCCATATCTGACACAGTATGATGGAAGCTGAACGGATGCTGTCCTTGGCTCGTTTGGTATGGCATGCGAAGTCCGCCCTTGGAGCCCACTATGCTGCTTCCTTCGAAGCCATCCAAGTAGATTGCCCACGCTTCGATGATATCGAGCGTTAAGCCTCCCTCGAATTTTACGAGGCCGAGGCCGAGCTCTTCAACGTCGAATTTGCTAGTTTCCCGGCGTTCCTGGAGCATCTCCATCTCTTGATAGGTCTGTCCGCTAATCCGTGTTACCCGAGGCATACCAAGCAAGTAAAGCAGCTGAGAGATATGGTATACGCCCATATCGTATAGGGCGCCTCCAGAAGCGATGGATTTCTGCGTGAAGGACGGAGTGCCATAGCCGTCAACATAAGGGCGTCCACGACGGCGGAAGCCCGTTGAACGAGCGTGGTACAGCTTGCCTAACTGCCCATCCTCAATTAGCGTCTTTGCGGCCTTCGTCTCCGCGTTATATAAGGTAGCCAGCTGGATATGCAGCATGCGTCCGGTTGCCTTAGCAGCTTCAAGCATGGCTGCACCGTCATAATAAGAACCGGCAATCGGCTTCTCGCAATATACATGCTTGCCTGCTTCCAATGCTGCTATGGTGATTGGCGCATGGAAGTTGTTGTGCAGGCATACATCAACAGCCTCGATATCATCACGCTTCAGCAGCTCGCGGAAGTCCGTATACACATGCGGGACTTGATACTGCTCGGCTACTTTCCGAGCTTCTGCTTCATTCACATCGCATACAGCAACGATTTCTGCACCGCTGACGCGGGCGTATTCATCCAGATGATGCTTGCCGATTTGTCCGACGCCAATGATGGCAATACGTCTTGATTCCATCGTTCTCCCCCTTGGTACTCTGTTCTAAGCAGCTAGGCTGCATCTGCATACGGGAGCGCTGTTGCGGGGGCGCAGCGTAACAGGAATTACACGGGGCTCTCCCTGTTAGGCGGGCAATGAAGCCAGATGACCCTTCAACTTCCCGATAGCCTCTTCCATAGCAGTCAGCTGTTCATGTGGCGCATTGTACTCAATTGCCCAATACCCGTCATAACCAGCGTTCTTCAATGATGCCAATCGTTCCTTGGCCTGCTGTGATTCAATCAAGCGATAATCAACATGGGTATGTCGTACCCATGGCGCAGCCTGCAGGTCGCCTTCCGCGGCATAAGCGTCTAATGTGTCCGATGACGTCATGCGAAGTGAGAAGGAATCTCCCGTAGGCTTCCATCGCCCAAGATGAAGCAGAATTCCGTAGTTCGGGTGATTTACTGCTTCAGATATGCGAACCAGCGTGTCAGGTTGCAGCGCACAGCCGGTATGATTCTCAGGCCCAACCCAGTACCCTCCCTCAGCAGCGCGCTGTGCGTACTCACGGTATCGCATCGTGATGTATTCAAATGCCTCATCGCTGAGCACATCATCTCCATGGTGAACAGCATCAATACGTACAGACTGTGCCCCCATGATTTCGGCTGCGCGAAGATGGGCAAGTGCATTCTGATGCAGTGCCTCGCGTATTTCTGGATCGGGATCCCAGATGTGAGCACGATCAACCGCAATATTCACGAGAGCCATCTCACGCTCCACAAGAGCGTCTCGAATTCGCTGCAGCATATCATCATCCGCAACCTGCCATAGCGGGCGTGTCGTATCTGCAAAAAAGGCGTTCCAGAAATCAATGGCGTGCAATTGATACCGTTTATGGACGGTTGCAATATAAGCGAAAATATCCATCTTGCCCTCAACTCGCAAGTTATTGAATGAAAATCCGCCAATAGACAGTTTCATGCTGTTCCTCCTTATGCGAAAGGTGATGAGCTTGCTTTCGTATCTTGGGAATAATGAACTTGAAACTCGGTATTTCATCTGTGAGAAGGTATGGGAAGTGAGTTTGATTCGAGAGTAGCAGATTATGTAAGCGCGGACAATGTGCTAAATTTGCCATAATGACACCGTTTTCATATTAAATGAATACTTGAACGCACTGTATCTTCAGAATACGGACGATTGCACATATTGAGATTGGCAGCGGGAAAATAAAAAGCCCGCAAAAGCTGCGGGCTGAAGAATGTCTCGTATGATGACTATAGAACGCGCTTGGCACCGACATACGTGCGCTTGGACCATGAAGATGACATGCTGGTCACTACGACTTGGTATGCACTGCCTGAAGAAGCATTCAAGTATTGGTTATTGCCGATATAGACACCAACGTGAGAGATTGTGCTGCCATTGTTCGCGAAGAATACGAGATCGCCAGGTATTGGATTGCTTACGCGATATCCGACATTATACATCTCCCGGGATGTCCTTGGCAGCGATACGCCGTTCTTACGGAATATATATTGAATATATCCAGAACAGTCGAAGCCGCTAGGCGTTGATCCACCCCATACATACGGTACGCCGAGGTAACTGCGTCCGGTGTTGATGATGCGAGAAGCTGCACTTTGTACAGAAGCGGTCGTGACAGACTTCTTTTGCGGAACGCGATCAACGCGAGGAATACTCTTCAAATAATCGGGTGTCCACTCAAAATCCAAATCAAAAGCGTTCATCAAAAAGCGAAACGGAATATATGTATTATCTCTGTATGTCCAAGGCTTGCTACCCATGTCGATCGTCTCGCCATTCACATCGGCAGAAGCGCTGTCTGTACGAAAACGGATAGTCGTCGTACCATTCGAGAATTCAATGTTGTTCACGCTGGAGTTGACAGCGGACCAAGACAGGGAGTAACCCATTTGCTCCGCGAAGGCGCGGACTGGGACATACATATTTTGATTTTCATCAATAATGGGAATAATATCGGTAAATTGTAAGGCATTACCGTTGACGTGGATCGTGGCTTGCTTAGGCGCGTCGGCAGCAAAAGCCTTCGTACCTAGTGTGCTATCTGCAAACAGCAAGCATCCGATGACTGCGCTTGCTGCAAGAGCAGTCCGTATGGCGGTTTTCACTACATCTCCTCCTCAGCTGTTAAAAATGTAAATTGATTACTAAAAAATCGACAAAACCAGACTAACATAATTTTAAAAAAGCTGGCAATAGTCTGGAAGTATTAAAAATGACAAAACTGTAACTAAACTGTAACCGAAGTGTTAACCCTTATACATCAAGGGATTTGAGAAATTTGAATTGAATACGAACTGTGAAAAAATAATAATGGAAATGTAAGTAGATGTTATTTCTGTTGCAATTTATTCGAAATTCGACTGAAAACAGGCGCAGCAAACTCAGGTCTGGCGCGGAGAACGCTGTAATAGTGAAATAGAACAGAGGAGAGGTGACAGTCTTGCAAGTCCATGTAAAAGAAATGAAACCACATGAATGGATCGGTAGTTGCGGCAATAATCAAATCATGATCAGGCAACAGGCAGATTCGTCTGGATCTGCTTCATTAAATAGGCCCTTCGACCTATGGATGATGAGCTTAGCATTCGCGGTTGCGGAATCGATTCGCAGTTATGCAACGGAGAAAGCATGGGATTTACAGTCCCTTCAAGTCGATGCGGTGGATGAAGTGAGTGATCAGGGCAAGCTCCTGTACGTTACATTTCACATAACAGCAGCTGGACTTCAGAAGGAAGAACGCGACGAAGTATTCAGTGCAGTGCGGACTACTTGTACACTGCTAAGACTGGTGAACAAAGAGATTGAAATGTATTTTGCTGATCGGCTTGCGAACGAATGAATGAAGCCGCAATAAAACCCAGCACCCTCTATAGGATGCTGGGTTTCTTCATACACCCTAAATTGGAATATATTAATAATTCTAAAAGATATCGTTTGTGTCTTATATATGTAATCATAGAGGTAGGGCGAAGATCCATCTCATGCAACAATAGATTCACACTTTGAGTTATGTTCAATATATTGATTATGATATTATAAAGCTTGAAGACACGCAGCTGAATAGGGTGATTATCCTTAGCTGTGAATGTGAAGTATAGGAAAAAGAAAGCGGTACCGAACCGCTACCGTGCTCGTGTGCCGGCAAGGGATGGAGGTATAGGCCTTGTTGAAACCGTTTCACCAGATGTATCAGAAGCACTTTAAGAAGAAATTATTTAATAAATTAATTGCGATATATTCACTCATTGCAGTTGCTTCCTTAGTGACGGTATCTGTGTTTGCCTATGAGTTCTTTGCGCGTAAGGATGTCAGCAACGCACTCATGGAGCAGCAGCGCACGGTAGATACCATTAACCGATACATTGATCAGAAGAATGATCTAGCCCAGGCGATCGTCCAGCAGGTGTATCAGGATAATCTGCTCATCCAGGATACCGTCTACTTGCTGAATGAGGGATATGAACAATATATCCGCTATCGCTTGGATGCCTACAGCTCGAGCAACATGTTCTATGTGCGTAAAATGCAGGAATTCTTCATGCTCCAGTTCTGGAAGGATCCCGATTTGCAAAATATTAATCTCATCAGCCCTACGAAGCAGTTCGCTTATATGTATACAAGTGATGGAGTGAAGGGCGGGCTCTATGACTGGAGCCAAGATCCGCAGATGAATACGCAGTGGAAGATGAATCGCTATGGTGAACGCGTCTCTTCTTATACGAATCAGAGTAAAAAGGAAGAAACTTCAGCCGATATACAAGATATACCTTTACTGCGCCACTCGGATCGCTTGGTCGATATGCTTGACCAAGATGGATCCAAGCGATTAGAGAAGCAGGCTCAGGCTTCTATTCCTACAAAGACCAATGTGATTAAGTCAGAGTCGGAGAAGCTGCCGCTTATCAGCTTCACGAATCGAGTGAGCAGTCCAGAATCTTTGCTGACAGCAGGACACATTACGATTGATTTCAATGCGAACGGAATTGGGCGTCAGATTGGGTATTCCCTTCGAGGTGAGCAATGGATTGTACTAGATCAAAAAGGTGAGATCATCTATCCGGCTTCCCAATCACAGGGGACGTCGACATGGGCCGATGTTGAGGAACTGTCCAAGCTCGAGCGCAATAAGCCGCAGTCGATTCAGGTAGATGGGAAGTCCTCCTATGTAACGGTCTCTCAGACGAATAAGCTGGGACTGTATGTCGTAGGCGCATTGCCGGAGGCAGCCATTACCGATCATTTGTCTGGACTGAAGAATACGATTGGCATTGTGACGATACTCTGTATATTTGCCGTTCTGATGGTGACCTATTTATCGGTACTCCATTTATCCCGCCGTACGCAGACGATTGTGATGGCGATGAAGAAAGTGCAGGAAGGCAATTTGAACGCAAGGTTGCCCGTTACGCGTGAAGATGAGCTCGGTCTCATCGCGGGTAGTTTCAATCAGATGTGTGAGGATTTGAAGCAGTACATTAATAAGGTGTATAAGTCCGAATTGAAGCAGAAGCACGCGGAACTGATAGCGCTGCAGGCGCAAATTAAGCCGCACTTCCTATATAACACGTTAGAGGTTATCCGGATGCGGGCAGTATCCAAGGGCGCTCATGATGTCGGGGAAATGATCTACAGCCTGGCAGCGATGTTCCGTCATATGGTCAAGGACAAGACGATCATTACCGTGAACGAAGAGATTGAGAACTGCCGCCGATACTTGGAGCTGACCCGAATACGATATCGAGACAAGCTGCAATTCACCATTCATATGGATGAGCGGCTTGGCGGCTATAATACGATGAAGCTGTCGGTTCAGCCACTCATCGAGAATTATCTCGTACATGGCATTGTCTTGGATCGGAAGGATAATCATATCCGCATTGAGGTTACGCAGCACCAGGGAGATCTGATCATTCGGGTGAGCGATAATGGCAAGGGGATTGAACCAGAACGGCTGCAGGAGATTCAGAATGATCTGGAGCAGCCGCAAATCCAGGATCATGGTTCGCTTGGTCTGAAGAATGTGCAGGAGCGCCTCCGCATTCTGTATGGAAATGAATATGGATTGACGATAGACAGTACCTTGCATGTAGGTACGACGGCAACTGTTCGGGTGCCGCTGCAATAATAGCGTGGTGAACACTTCTAGTACCACTTCATAATGGAAAGCAGACAAACTTTCGTGTGACTAGGGTTGGGGGGGATATAGATGTACGATGTATTCTTAGTCGATGATGAGCCGTTTATTATTGAAGGATTGCAATCTATATTAGAGTGGAATGATTACGGTCTCCGTATTGTTGGGCAAGCGGAGAATGGAGAGGCCGCCTGGGACATTCTGAAAGATCACCCTGTCGATTTGGTTGTGACTGATATTATGATGCCGAAGATGACAGGCTTGCAGTTGATTGAGAAGGTTAAGCAGGCGCATCCGCATACACGTTTTATTATTTTGAGCGGGTACAATGAATTCGTCTACGTGAAGGAAGGCATTAAGCACGGGGTTGAGAACTACTTGTTGAAGCCAATCAACATTGATGAATTCCGCTCTACGCTGGAGAATACAGTTCAGAAGCTGGATCAATCCCGCATGCATCATATGGTGGAGCTGCACAATCGGGACATCCTGCGCGACAACGTGCTGTTCCGCTGGCTGCGTGACCGCATTCATATGGAGGAGCTGCAGCAGCGTGCGGATCTGTTGGATATTCATTTCGTGCATCCTTATTATATGGTCGTTCTTGTTCGTCCTGAGGTTCGGAAGGACAATGAAATGGACTATATGAAGCAGGATGAGGTTGCTTCTCAGGCGAAGCATCTGTTGGATGAGAAGTTCGGTGGATTTTGCGTGCGCGAGTGGGACGGAGAAACGGCGATTGTTCTTGGCTTATATAATCGTGAGGACAAGCAGGAAGCGATAGAGAAGCTGGTGCAATGGAAGGCAGAGACGGAGCAGAATCTGCAATCGGTGCTGGAAGTCACTGTCGGCAGCGTGCAGGAGGGGTATGCCAAAGCCTCTGTCAGCTTCGATCATGCGAAGCAGGTGCAGCCATACCATCTCGTTCGAGTAGATGACAGTATTATAGATTGTGATGAAATTGAGAGTTATCGATCCTCGCGTCCTTCTTCGGTACAGCCGGAGACGGAACCTTACGTGAAGCTGCTCTATGCACGAAATAAGGAAGGGCTGCGCGAACAGCTTGAAGCAGATTTCGAGCGTTTGTCGGATACGGACGGTGTCACGCCGCGCGACATGCGGAACTTCGCTGTAGAACTGCTCATCGCATGGAAACAGTCTGTGAAGGGGTCAGCGGTGCTGCAATTGAATGATGAACGCGATTGGTTCGATGACGTGTATCATATTCAGACGCTTGATGCCTTGAAGGATCATGTTCTACAAGTGGCGGCACATGTGATTGAATTGATGAGTGAACCGGAGGACATGAGTCCTGTCGTCAGACAGGTGCTGCATGATATCCAAGAGCGCTACGCGGAAGA
This sequence comes from Paenibacillus suaedae, assembly GCF_032337355.1. Classification (NCBI taxonomy): domain Bacteria; kingdom Bacillati; phylum Bacillota; class Bacilli; order Caryophanales; family Paenibacillaceae; genus Paenibacillus; species Paenibacillus suaedae. Next base: position 8,429 of record NZ_JAVYAA010000005.1, on the reverse strand, counting down.
ACTTTCACTTAAGACACTCAGCCAAGTGTATAATATTAACCCTGTATATCTGGGGCAGTTATTCCAGAAGGAAGTCCAGTCGACGTTCTCTGATTTTTTGAATAAGACACGGATTAACAAGGCGAAGGAAATGCTGACAGGAACAAATTATCGGATGACGGATATTGCAGCCAAGGTTGGATACTGGGATAAAAGCTACTTCTACAAGCAGTTCAAAAAGTATGTTGGCATTTCTCCAAAAGAGTATCGAGAGATCCATAGTGCAGCGAATGAATTGGCATAATAACCAGCATTGGAAAGGGCATCCATGGCGAAGTGACGCTGTGTAAGCCCTTTCTTTATTTTGTACACCAAATCTAAAGTTTATTGACTATTGGAAGCGCATCAGTTGAGTTACCCTATAAGTACAACATAGCAACGGGGGATGATGGGATGCAATTCATCAAAAATGCCTTTCGGAGCTTAAACCGCAATCGAATCTTTCTGCTAATGGTTCTTCCGGGAGCCTTGTGGTTTTTGTTCTTCTCCTACCTGCCGATGTTCGGAACTGTGATCGCTTTCAAGGACTATCGTTTCAGCCGAGACGGCTTCCTTGCCAGCTTACAGCAAAGCGAATGGGTAGGTTTTAAAAATTTTGAATACCTTTTCAAAACGAATGATGCTTATGTCATCACAAGAAACACGATACTATACAACGTAGTTTTCATCGTTATCGGTCTTGTATGTGCCGTAGCAATGGCAATCATCTTGAGCGAAATTGTGAATAAACGGTTGGCAAAATTGTATCAAACCGGGATGTTCCTGCCTCACTTCTTGTCTTGGGTTATCGTCGGTTACTTTACATTCAGCTTCTTGAGTGTAGATAAAGGGGTAATGAACCAATTCCTTACTTGGATGGGCAAAGACCCTGTATCCTGGTACTCCGATACGACGTATTGGCCTTACATTCTCGTCTTCCTGAATATTTGGAAGGGTGTCGGTTACTCCAGTGTCGTATACTTGGCAGCCATTGTTGGTATCGACAAGACGTATTATGAAGCAGCGATGATTGACGGCGCGAACAAGTGGCAGCAAATTCGCCACATTACGCTTCCAGCGATTACACCGCTCATTACGATTTTAACGCTACTCGCCGTGGGACGTATCTTCTATGCAGACTTCGGTTTGTTCTATCAAATTCCGCGTGACTCCGGTCCATTGTATGCGGTAACGAACGTAATCGATACTTACGTATATCGCGGTTTGAAGGCGACAGGGGAAATTTCAATGAGTACGGCAGCTGGCTTGTATCAATCATTAGTCGGATTCATTCTTGTCATGACCTCGAACTGGATCGTTCGAAAATTCAACAAAGACAATGCGTTGTTCTAGGCTAGGGGGGAATGACTTTGCGTAAGACTAAACATCGCGACGTTCATGAGTTGTCCAGAGGTACGAACCTTTTGTTCAATATTATTGCTGGTGGATTCGCTCTACTCTGTGTCTATCCGTTCCTTTTCGTTATCGTTATCTCGTTAACGGATGAAGAATCATTGGCACGCAAGGGATACACACTGTTTCCTGAAAAATGGAGCTTCTCGGCTTATGAGTACATTTTCAAAGCTGGGGATCAGTTGCTCAATTCCTACGGTATTACGATATTTATTACGTTAATTGGTACGTTGATTAGCTTGGTGGTTATCAGCTTGTATGCTTATGCGATATCTCGCAAAAACTTCGAGTACCGGGGATTCTTCTCCTTCATCGCATTCTTTACGATGCTGTTCAACGGTGGTCTCGTACCAACGTACATGGTCATTACGCAAGTGTTGGGGTTGAAGGATTCGATCTGGGCGCTTATCTTGCCGCTCATCATGAACGCGTTCTACGTACTCATCATGCGTACGTTCTATAATACGACGGTACCAGACGCGATTATCGAATCTGCTAAAATTGATGGTGCTGGTGAATTGCGGGCATTCATTACGATTGTACTTCCAATCTCATTACCGGGGATTGCCACAATCGGCTTGTTCGCGACACTCGGCTTCTGGAACGACTGGTTCAATGCTTTGCTCTATATCGACAATCCGTCGCTCGTACCATTGCAGTCCATGTTGATGCGTATCGAGAACAGTATGCAGTTCTTGCTGTCGAACGCACAATTGAACTCTTCCGGTCAATCGCTCGAAATGCTGCGGACATTGCCGCAGGAAGCAACTCGGATGGCGCTTGTCGTACTGGCAACATTGCCAATCGCATGTGCGTATCCATTCTTCCAACGCTACTTCGTTCAAGGCTTGACGATTGGTGCGGTAAAAGAATAACTCTTTACCCTATGGTTATTCCCGGATGGCGGCGATGATCATTGCCGCCTCTGGAAATAATATAAACATTCAGCGTGGTACAAAAAGGGGAGGTAACAAAATGGCTAAGGCAAAAAAAATGCTGATGATGACATTCTGCCTCATCATGGTCGCATCTTTGGTTCTCGCAGGTTGCGGAAATAAAAAAGATGAAGCGGCTGGCACAGCAGGAGACAAAAAAGACGAAAAGCCAGTAGAACTGATCTGGTACACGATCGGTACTCCGCAAAAAGACGTTGACAAGGTAATGGAGAAAGTCAGCGAGTACACGAAAGAAAAAATCGGCGCTACAATCAAAATGAAAATGTTCGACTGGGGCGATTACAACCAAAAGATGCAGGTAATCGCCGCTTCTGGGGAACCTTTTGATATCGCTTTCACGTCCTCATGGGCATTTGATTATGTACAGAACGCGAAAAAAGGCGCGTTCTATGAACTGGATGAGCTGTTAGACAAATACGGTCAAGATATTAAAAAGAACGTTCATCCATCCTTCTTGGAAGGTGCTAAAATCGAAGGTAAAACATACGCGATTCCTGTAAATAAAGAGCTACCAGCTCAAAAAGTATTCCGCTTCAACAAGAAATATGTTGATAAGTACAACATCGACATCAACTCCATCAAGACTTTGGACGATTTGGAGCCAGTTCTTGCAAAAGTAAAAGCAGGCGAGCCTGGATTGTATCCAGTGTCTGCTGACAAGCAATTCAAGTTCGGTGTTCCTTACGACTTGGTTAACGAAAACTTGCCAATCGGTGTAGCATTGACGGATACGAACGACTTGAAACTCGTCAACGTTCTGGAACAACCAGACATGATGAAGAGCTTCGAGACGATGCATGAATACTACAAAAAAGGTTACGTAAAGAAAGACGCGGCTACAGCACAAAACGGCGATGAAATGAAAACGGGCAAATGGTTCGTTGACATGCCGGACACTCAACCGTTCGCAGACAACCAATGGTCACAAACGCTCGGCTATCCAGTTGTATCTACTCCTTACACAGAGCCTTATGTTTACAACTGGTCTGTAATGGGTTCGATGCACGGTATTTCCGCGAACTCCAAGTACCCAGAGAAAGCAATGGAATTCTTGAACTTGCTCAACTCTGACAAGTACTTGCGCAACCTGGTGAACAACGGTATCGAAGACGTTCACTACAAACGTATTGACGATAGCACAGTAGAATACTTGCCTGCCAAGACAGAAGGTTACGATATGCCAGCATTTACACTTGGTAACTTCTTCATCTTGGATAAGTTGCCTTCTGACCCTAAAGACAAATGGGAACAATTCGCGAAATTCAACGATTCCGCGAAAAATGCGCCGCTTCTCGGCTTCCACTTCAACGCTGACAGCGTGAAAACTGAGATTACGGCTTTGACAAACGTAAAAGAAGAGTTCTATGCATCTCTGTATACAGGTTCTGTAGACCCTAAAGTTTACGTTCCAAAAGCAGTTGAGAAATTCAAGCAAGCTGGCTTGGATAAAGTAATGGCTGAAATGCAAAAACAATTGGATGAGTGGAAAGCATCCAAGAAGTAATCAATATCGGGGCATGATTGAATTTCGCCCAGCAGCAGATTTGACAACTAGAGCATGGCGACAACAACGTGCAGAGCGAAATGAATAGCCCTTTGTATCCAATCAGGTGGAGCGCTTCGCTTCACCTGATTGTGTACTATTTTGGACAAATAATTGGTTGTTTTTTCACATCCTAATCATTACAATATAATTGATATATTAATTATCTTATTTGCTATAATACAAATAATTCACTTGCGTTGTGATCATAAGTGAAAAGGAGAGAGCCGACATGGAACGTCTACCACAAGCCGTGCTTCGCGTGATGGAAGAAGCAAAGACTAAATTGGCCTATAACCCGAAATTGATGGAGCAGTTCCTGAACTGCTTCCCGAATACGCTGCAAACAACAACTAAGCTGCATGAAGACGGTACATCCTACGTCTTTACTGGAGATATTCCAGCCATGTGGCTGCGCGATTCCAGCGCTCAGGTACGCCAATACATGCCGCTTGCGAAGGACGATGCGGATGTGCGACGCGTCATTGCCGGATTAGTGCGCAAGCAGCTGAAATATATTCAAATCGACCCTTATGCAAATGCATTTAATGAACAAGAAGTAGCACTGGATGAAATTCATCACCGTGACCAAACGAAGCTGAACGGCTGGGTATGGGAACGCAAGTATGAGATTGACTCCCTCTGCTATCCGCTTCAATTGTCCTATTTGTATTGGAAAGAGACAGGGGACACTTCCCTATTTGACGGTGAATATAAGACGGTTGCCCATATCATCATGGATCTGTGGACGACGGAACAGCGTCACTTTGCGCAATCGCCATACCGCTTCGAGCGGATGGATTGCCGCAAGACAGATACGCTCAAGAACAATGGCATGGGTATGCCGGTCAACTATACAGGCATGACATGGTCTGCATTCCGTCCAAGTGACGATGCGTGCACATTTGGCTATTTGGTTCCTTCCAACATGTTCGCGGTTGTTGTGCTGCGGTACTTGGAAGAAATCGCAACAACGGTTTATGAAGATGCGCCGTTTGCCGCGAAGGCTCGCGCACTGATGGAAGAAATCGACGAAGGCATTCAAGCGTACGGCATCTTCCACCACCCGAAATACGGCAAAATCTATGCTTATGAAACAGATGGCTTCGGCAACTATAACCTGATGGACGATGCGAACGTGCCTAGCTTGCTCGCGATTCCGTACCTTGGTTATACAACGGCAGACGATCCAATCTATCAAAATACACGCCGCTTCATTTTGGGTGAAGAGAATCCTTACTTCTACTCCGGTAAAGCAGCGAAGGGTATCGGCAGCCCGCATACGCCGGATCAATACATTTGGCATATTGCCTTGTCGATGCAAGGCTTGACAGCAAACTCGCAGGAAGAGATTGCTTCCCTGATCGAGCTGCTCACAACGACAGATGCAGGCACAGGTTACATGCATGAAGGCTTCCATGTGGATGATCCTGCACAGTTCACACGTGAATGGTTCGCTTGGTCGAACAGCTTGTTCTCAGAACTGATTTTCCGCGAACATTGGCTTAAAGGGGAATAAGCAATAAGCAAGCCAATCGCTCATGCAGCAAAGTCAGATCATTAGGAATACTGGCACCTCTATCACACACATCATGGAAGAGAGGGAAACAACATGACAAAAAAGACAGCCCATATCATTTCTCATACACACTGGGATCGCGAATGGTATATGCCTTACGAGTATCATCACACTTTATTGATTGAATTGATGGATACGCTCCTTGATACACTCGATAACGATCCAGGCTTCAAGAGCTTCCATCTGGACGGACAAACGATCATGTTGGAAGACTACTTGCAGGTTCGCCCTGAAATGAAGGAGAAGCTGACGAAGTACATTCAAGAAGGCCGCATTCATATCGGCCCTTGGTACATTCTGCAGGATGAGTTCTTGACAAGCAGCGAGGCGAATGTGCGCAATATGCAAATCGGTCATCGCGATGCGAAGCAGTATGGCGGCAACATTTCCAAGGTTGGCTACTTCCCGGATTCATTCGGTAATATGGGCCAAGCGCCGCAGATTTTGAAGCAATCCGGCATTGATGTGGCTGTATTCGGCCGCGGTGTTAAGCCGACTGGATTCAACAACCAAGTATCGGAAGATGCAGCATATGAATCGCCGTTCTCCGAGATGATCTGGGAATCCCCAGACGGCTCGCGCGTCATCGGTATTTTGTTCGCGAACTGGTACTGTAACGGAATGGAAGTACCTGTGGATGAGCCGCAGGCAGTCGCTTATTGGGACAAGCAAATTCCGAATGCGGAGAAATTCGCATCTACACGCCACTTGTTGTTCATGAACGGGTGTGACCACCAGCCGATTCAAACAGATCTGTCCAAAGCGATTGAAGTGGCGAAGAAGCTGTTCCCGGATGTGGACTTCGTTCATTCCAACTTCAACGATTATGTAGATGAGCTTCGCAAGGAGCTGCCTGAGAACCTGCAGACAGTACACGGCGAATTGCGCAGCCAACGTACAGACGGCTGGTATACGCTCGTTAATACAGCGTCCTCCCGTGTGTACTTGAAGCAAATGAACGCAGAGAACCAGACGCTGCTTGAGAAGGTAGCAGAGCCGCTTGCGGCAATTGCGCACCAAGCAGGCAAGCCATACCCACACCACCTGTTCGTGTATGCGTGGAAGACATTGATGCAGAACCATCCGCATGATAGCATTTGCGGCTGCAGCGTGGACGAAGTGCACCGTGAAATGGTGACACGCTTCGAGAAGTCGAAGCATACAACAGAGACAATTATTAATGAAACGGTAGACAGCCTGCTGAAGCAGATTGATACATCCATATATAGCGGCAAGCAAGCTGTGCCATTTACCGTATTCAACTCGACAGGATACAATCGCGACGGCGTAGTGGAAGTGACAATCGAATTGTCTCGCCGCTACTTCCGAGAAGCTCATCCGATGAAGCTGGCAGCGGAAATGAAGAAGGATCCAATCGTACCAGGCGCAGTTGTCGACGCAGACGGCAACGTGCTGGATTGCGAATGGGAAGATGCGGGCGTAGTCTTCGGCTATGACTTGCCGAAGGATAAGTTCCGTCAGCCATACATGGCGCGTGCAGTGAAGGTGCGCTTGCAAGTACAAGACATCCCTGCATTCGGTTATAAGACGCTTGCTTGGGTGACAGGCGCATCGAAGGAGCAAGGGGCTAGCCTTGTGACAGGCGAGTTCACACTTGAAAATGATCGCTTGAAGGCAGTCGTTGCGGAAGATGGTTCGCTTACGTTGACAGACAAGTCGACTGGCCATACGCATGCTGGCCTGAACGTATATGAAGATGCAGGCGACATCGGGAACGAGTACATGTTCCGCATGCCTGCAGGCTCCAAGCCGCTTACGACGGCAGGGCTAAAGGCAGAGCGCAAGGTTGTAGAAAATACGCCATACCGTGCGGTAATCGAAGTGGCGCATAACTGGAGCATTCCGGTATCCGCTGACGATAAATTGGAAGAAGAGCGCCGCGACATTGTGGACTTCAACCTTCGCAAGGCACAGCGCTCGACTGAATTGGTTACATTCCGCATCATCACTCGCTATACGCTCGATCGTGGTGCGAAGCGCGTCGATGTTCATGTAACGATGGACAACAAGTCCAAGGATCACCGCGTAAGAGCGTTGTTCCCAAGCGGCTTTGAGTCCGAAACACACTTGGCGGAATCGATCTTTGAAGCGGCACGCCGCAACAACATTCCAGCGAAGGAATGGGAGAACCCAAGCAACGATCAGCATCAGCACACATTTGTCAGCGTAAGCGACGGCAAGCTGGGCTTGACGGTTGCGAACAAGGGCTTGTTCGAATACGAAGTATCGCAAGACAACAAGAACACGATTGCAGTTACGCTGCTTCGCTCTTCCGGCGAGCTTGGCGACTGGGGCTACTTCCCGACACCAGAAGCGCAGTGCATCGGCGTTCATACGGCTGAATATGCAATCATCCCGCATGCTGGCGACGTAGTTGCTTCTGGCGCTTACGCGGAAGCACATTCGTTCCAAGTGCCTTGGGTTGTACGCCAAGTAGAAGTGCAGGAAGGCAAGTTCCCAGTGAACCATGCATTCCTGGCATGGAACGGCGAAGGCGTAGCGTTCTCCTCCTTGAAGATGGCAGAAGAGACAGGCGACATGGTCGGCCGTTGGTTCAACTTCAAGCATGAAGAAGCTGCTCTGAACGTATCGCTTCCAGAAGCTGCGAAAGGCTTCTACCGCAGCAACATCATGGAAGAAGTTCAAGAGAACATTGCTTCTACGAATAACCGTGAAGTAAGTGTTGCGTTGAGCAGTGCTGAGATCTTCTCGCTCGGTATCCAAAAATAATACGTATGATCATAGGAAAGGGGGTGTCCCAAAAGTCTAAAAAGACTTGGGACGCCCCCTTGTTTTCAAATATGTAAAACAAAAAGAAACCGTTCTTTAGTAAAATGGAAGTACCACCCACCATTTACGAAAGGAACGGTTTCTTTGTACATTCAATATAGCATGGATC